>NZ_BOMG01000001.1 GCF_016862075.1 Actinoplanes couchii
TGCGTTGATGGCCTGGCGTCGTGAGCGGGGTTTGGCGGGGACGTCGCTGGCGTGGGGCTATTGGGCGGATGACAGTGGTCTGACCGCGCATCTGGGTGAGGCGGACCGGGCGCGGATCGCGGGTCAGGGCCTGGTGCCGATGTCGGTGGAGGTGGGGCTGGGTCTGTTCGACGTGGCGTTGGCCTTTCCGGAGTCGTTGCTGGTGCTGACGCCGTGGGATGCGGGGGTGTTGCGGCAGCGGGCGCGGGAGGATCGGTTGCCGGTGGTGTTGCGGTCGCTGGTGAAGGTGCCGGTGCGGCGGGTGGTGGCGCAGACCGGGGAGCAGTCGCTGGAGCAGCGGCTGGCCGGGATGCCGGTGGCGGCGCAGCGGGAGGCGCTGGCGGGTCTGGTGTTGACGCATACCGCGGCGGTGCTCGGTCATGGTGGTGCGGATGGTGTCGATGCGAGCCGGGCGTTCAAGGATCTGGGTTTCGATTCGCTGACCGCTGTGGAGTTGCGTAACCGGCTGAACTCGGCGACCGGTTTGAGATTGCCGGCCACTCTGGTCTTCGACCACCCGACACCCGATGACATCACCACCTACCTGCAGCAACGGCTCACCGGCGACCGGGCGACGGCTGGCGGGCCAGCGGCTGCGGTGACACCGGCCGGACCGGAACTCGACGACGCCGTCGCGGTGGTTGCCATGGCCTGCCGGTTCCCGGGCGGCGTCGGCACCCCCGAGGACCTGTGGGAGCTGCTCGAATCGGGCGCGGACACGGTGACCGGGTTCCCCACCGACCGCGGATGGGACGCCGAGGAGCTCTACGACCCGGACCCCCGGCGCGTCGGTAAGACGTACGTCAAGGCTGGGTCCTTCGTCGAGGACGTGGCCGCCTTCGACGCTGGCTTCTTCGGTATCTCCGGGCGCGAGGCGGCGGCTATGGACCCGCAGCAGCGGCTCCTGCTGGAGATGGCGTGGGAGGTCTGCGAGCGGGCCGGCATCGATCCGTCGACCCTGAAGGGCACCGAGACCGGCGTCTACACGGGCGTGATCCTCAGTGACTACCTCACCCGGATCCGGCGGCCAACCCCTGAGGTGGAGAACTACCTGACCACCGGCGGGTTGAGCAGCGTCGTCTCCGGACGGATCGCCTATACGCTCGGTTTGGAGGGGCCGGCGGTCACCGTCGACACGGCGTGCTCGTCGTCGTTGGTGTCGGTGCATCTGGCGGCGCAGGCGCTGCGGCAGGGCGAGTGCGACCTGGCGCTGGCCGGCGGCGTGAGCGTGATGAGCACTCCGACGCCGTTCGTCGCCTTCTCCCGCCAGCGTGGGCTGTCGCCGGACGGGCGGTGCAAGGCATTCGCCGAGAGCGCCGACGGCACCGGCTGGGGTGAGGGCGCCGGTCTGGTGGTGTTGGAGCGGCTGTCGGATGCGCGGCGTAACGGGCATCGGGTGCTGGCAGTCGTTCGTGGTTCGGCGGTGAATCAGGACGGTGCGTCGAATGGTCTGTCGGCG
>NZ_BOMG01000002.1 GCF_016862075.1 Actinoplanes couchii
CTGTCACGTGATCGTGGAGGAGGCGCCGCTGGTGGAGCCGTCGTCGGAGCCGGTGGCGAGTCCTGAGGCGGTGCCGTGGGTGGTGTCGGCTCGGTCGGAGCGGGCGTTGCGGGCACAGGCGGCTCGGCTGGCGGACTTCGTGGAGCGAACGAAACCGGATCCGGCCGACGTGGCCGGGGCGCTGCTGACCACCCGGACGCTGTTCCGGCACCGTGCCATCGTGGTCGCTCCGTCGCATCACGACCGAGTGACAGCGCTGCGCGCGATCGCAGACGGCAAGTCCGGCTCGTACACTGCGGCCGGACGCGCACGATCGGCTCGGACCGGGTTCATCGTGCCTGGTCAAGCCACCGGAAACGACTACTCCTCGTATCCCGTTTATGCGCGCTGTGTCGATGAGGTGTCTGGTGCCCTCACGGAGGCGGGGGTATTGTCCAACCCGCACGCGGACGCCTTCACTGCGGCGGTGGCAATGTGCCGGCTGGCGGAGTCCTTCGGTGTGGAGCCTGCGTTCCTGGTCGGCCGGGGTGTCGGCGAACTCGCCGCCGCTCACGTCGCCGGAATGGTCGGGCTGGCCGAGGCGGGCGCTGTGCTCGCCGGGCGTGCACCCGTCGAGATCGAGTTCCGGCCCTCCACCACGGAGGTCTACTCGGCCGCCACCGGCCGGGTGCTCGATCCAGCGGAGACAGCCGCCCATCTGAATGTAGAGGGGGAGCAGCAGATCGACGCGACGCTGGCCGAACTGCACGGCCGCGGAACGACGCGGCTGATCGACCTCGGCGACCCTGCCGCGCTGTCGATGGAGCGGCTCACCGCCCTCTTCGTGGCGGGCCTGCCGGTGCGCTGGACGGCGGTCGTCCCCGGGCTGGACGGGCGTCGTACGGATCTGCCGACCTACGGCTTCCAGCGTGAACGCTACTGGATCGACGACTCGGGGGTGCTTGATGAGTGAGCAGACGACGCGGGAAAAGGGCGGTGGTGGCTTCCAGGCGGCCTTCAGCCTGCTGTGGGGCACGAGCCGCCCGCTCGGCGTCGCCTTGCTGGTGTACGGGGTGTTCGCCTCGATCGCGCCGGTGGCCGTGCTGATCACGCTGGGCAGCCTGATCCAGCGGATCGACACCACGGACCCCCAGGGATCCCTGTCGTCGCTGCACGGCACGCTCGTCGCGGTCGGCGTGACGTTCGTGCTGACCCTGTTGCTCGGGCCGATCCAGTCGGTGCTGGGTGGCCTGGTGAAGTGGCGGCTGGTCTACCACACCCAGGACCGGCTGATCGCCGCGGTGTCCCGCCCGGCCGGCACCGGCCACCTCGAGGACCCCAAGGTCCTCGACGACCTGTCGATGGCACAGGGGAAGCTGGTCAACTACTACTCGGCGGATGCGCCGATGACAGTGGTCGGCGTGGTGGCCAAATATCTCAACGGCATCCTGGCGTGTGCCGTGCTGTCCTGGTGGCACTGGTGGCTGGGCATCGTCGTCCTGATCGCCTGGATCGCCATCCTGCGGCCGCAGTTGATGCTGGTGCAGAAGCAGGCCGGTGTCTTCTCCGCCCGGGCCGAGGTGATGCGCCGGGCCTTCTACCTGGAGGAACTGGCGACCCGGCCGGCGGCGGCCAAGGAGTCGCGGGTGTTCGGGCTCGGGCGTTGGCTCGTCGAAGCGTTTCGGGCACAGTGGATCCGGGCCATGGAGGGGTCCTGGGCGGTGCTGCGCAAGCAGGGCCGGCAAGCCGTCACGTTGTCGCTGTTCGTGTTCGCGACCATCGCCGGGGTGGCGACGCTGGTCGCCGAGGCGGCCTTCCACTCGGAGATCACCCGGGGCCGGATGGTCCTGCTGCTCGTGGTCCTGGTCGCCAGCTCGGCGCTCGGCGCACTGTCGATGGAGGACCTGCGCCTGCCGTGGATGCTGAAGGGCCTGCCACGGCTGTCCGGACTGGAGAGCACGCTGGTCGAGGACCGGCCGTCCGGCTCGGCGCCGGTGCCCGACGGTCCGCTGCGGGAGGGCATCCGCTTCGAGGGAGTGCGGTTCCGGTACGCAGGTTCCGACCGGGACGTCTTTGCCGGCCTCGACCTGACCATCGAGGCGGGCAGGTCCACGGCCCTCGTCGGCGTCAACGGCGCGGGCAAGACCACGTTCGTCAAGCTGCTGGCCGGTCTGCAGACGCCGACCGGCGGCCGGATCATGGTGGACGGCGCCGACCTGGCCGGATACCCCGCCCGGGACTGGCAGCGCCGGGTCGCGGTGGTGTTCCAGGATTTCGCCCGCTACCCGTTCTCGGTACGCGACAACATCACCATGGGCGCGCCGGCGCACCGCGACGACACCGAGGGCGTCGAGTGGGCGGCCCGGCAGGCGGGCGCGCTCGCGATCGTCGAGGGACTGCCACGAGGCTGGGACACCGGGCTCTCCCGAGAGTTCGACAACGGCGTGGATCTCTCCGGTGGGCAGTGGCAACGCATCGTCCTGGCCAGGGCGTTGTTCGCGGTACGGCACGGCGCGCGGGTCCTCGTGCTGGACGAGCCGACCGCCTGGCTGGACGCCCGGGGCGAGGCCGACTTCTTCGACCGCTTCCTGGACATCACCCAGGGCACGACCACGGTGATCATTTCGCACCGTTTCTCCACCGTGCGCCGCGCCGACACGATCTGTGTGCTCGACGAGGGCCGCGTCGCCGAGTCGGGCGACCACGACTCGCTGGTATCGCGTGGCGGCCGCTACGCCGAGATGTTCGCGTTGCAGGCGGCGCGATTCGAGGAGGACGAGACCGATGACTGACACCTCCCGGCACTCCGGCACGGAGGTCGTGCGGACGGTTCTGCGGTGGGGCTGGCGGGCGGCCCCGCGCGAGCTGGTCCGTTCGTGCGTGCTGTTCCTCGCCGGCACGCTGTGCCTGATGTTGTTCCCGGTCGGGCTGGCGATGATCGTGAATGCGATCGTCGACGGCGCGGCCGGCTGGCTGATCGCCGGCATCGCCTTCCTGTCCGTCATGATCACGCTGAACTGGCTGCTGACGATGCGGGTTCTGACCGAGGCGTCGATCCTCTGTGACCTGATCACGGTCTATCTCAACGCGCACATCGGCAAGCTGGTGAGCGAGGTGCGCGGCCTCGAGCACTTCGAGCGCCCGGAGTACCTCAACGAACTGGAGATGATCGAGGAGAACCGGCTCCAGCTCGGCATCTGGCCACGACACGCGTTGTTCGTGCTCCAACTGGCGATGTACGCGATCGGCATCGTCGTGATCTTCGCGGTGATCTACCCGCCGCTCGCCGTACTCCCGATCTGCGTAGTGGCGGCTCTCTTCGGCGAGCAGTTCGCGATCCGGCTGCGCGAGCGTACCGACGAGGAGCTGGCCCCCGACCGCCGGTATGCCGCGGAGCTGTTCAATCTCGCCACCTCCGAAGCGGCCGCGCGCGAGCTGCGGGTCTACGGCGCCGTGGACGAGCTGCACGACCGGCATCGGGCGACTGCCGACCGGATCCGGCAGCGGGCCGGCCGGGCTGTTGTGGTGGGTGGCCTCTGGCAGATCGCCGGCTGGCTGATCTTCGCGGCGGGCTTCCTGGCCGGGCTCGTGGTGATCGCCGTCCGGGCGGGCCGCGGCGAGGCCACGCTGGGCGAGGTCGTACTCGCGGCGACGGTCGTCCTGCGGGCCCAGACATTGATCATTCCGGCCGCCAACGGGCTGGCGAAGATGCTGGCCGCCGCTCGGACCGCCCGCCGGATCCTGTGGCTGGAGGACTACGCGTCCGCCGACGTGCGGCCGGCCGAGCAGGCCGCGGAGGGCTACCTCCCGGTGCCCGACCGGCTCAGCCGCGGGATCACCCTGGAGGGTGTGCGGTTCGTCTACCCCGGGACGACCAGGCCGGTGCTCGACGGGGTCGACCTGCACCTCGAAGCGGGCACGGCGGTCGCGCTGGTCGGGGAGAACGGCGCTGGCAAGAGCACCCTGGTCAAACTGCTCACCGGTATGTACGAGCCCACCGGCGGCCGCATCGTGGTGGACGGCTTCCCACTCGCCGCCATGGACATCGCCGACTGGCGGGCGCACACGTCGGCGGTCTTCCAGGACTTCGCCCGGATGGAGCTGGTCGCGCGGGAGTCGATCGGCGTGGGTGACCTGGCACAGATCGACGATCCGGTCGCGGTGCGGGACGCGGTCGACCGGTCAGGCGCCGCCGAGGTCGTCGACGCGCTGCCGCAGCAGCTTGACACCCTGCTGGGGAAGTCCTTCACCGACGGCCGGGAGCTGTCCGGCGGCCAGTGGCAGCGGATAGCGGTGGCCCGGGGCATGATGCGCACCACGCCCCTGCTGCTGGTGCTCGACGAGCCGACGGCCAGTCTGGACACCGTCGCCGAGGCGGCGCTCTTCGAGCGGTACATCGCCGCGGTACGCGCGGCGGCCCGCGAGGTGGGCGCGATCACGCTGCTCGTCTCGCACCGTTTCTCGACTGTACGGATGGCGGACCGCATCGTGGTGTTCGACGGCGGCAAGGTCGTCGAGAGCGGTGACCACGCGACCCTGTACGCCGCGGGCGGCCAGTACGCCGAGCTGTACGAGGCGCAGGCCCGGTCGTACCGGTAGGCGGGATAACCCCATCCATGACCCCCCCCTGTCCGTCCTCGAATAGGGTTATAGTTCCGGTATGCGAACCACGGAGGCGCCCAGATGACCACTGTGACGGCGGACGACGACGGGGACGACCTCACGCGGACGAGTGTCGGGCAGGCGCCGGTCGCCCTGGAAGCGCTCGGCGTCGCGGTCTCCGCGGGCGTGCCGGTGTTGCTCTGGGGCAGCCCGGGCACCGGCAAGACCTCGGCGATCGTCGCCCTCGGCGACGCGCTGGGGTGGCACACCGAGGTGGTCGTCGGCTCGATCCGCGAGCCGTCCGACTTTGCCGGCCTGCCGGTCGTCGAGAGCGGCACGGTCCGCCTCGCCGCGCCCTCCTGGGCGAACCGGCTGGCCGAGGCGGGCCGTGGGTTGCTCTTCCTGGACGAGCTGACCACCGCTCCGCCCGCGGTCCAGGCCGCGATGCTGCGGATCGTGCTGGAGCGGGTGGTCGGCGACCTGACCCTGCCGGATCAGGTGCAGATCGTCGCCGCGGCCAACCCGCCCGGCGAGGCCGCGGACGGCTGGGACCTCGCGCCGCCGCTGGCCAACCGGATGGTCCACCTGGAGTGGAAGGTCGATGCCAAGCAGGTGGCGCAGGGCATGGCGACCGGCTTCCCGCAGCCGTCGTTCCTGCTGCCGGACAGCCCGCCGGATGTGGCGTACGGGTCGGTCGCGCGCACCGTGGTGGCCACCTTCCTGCGTGCCCGGCCGGAGCTGGTCCTGCAGGTGCCGTCGAACACGGCTGAGGCGAGCAAGGGCTGGCCCAGTCCTCGGAGCTGGGAGATGGTCGCCAAGCTGCTCGGCGCATGCGAGACCGTCAAGGCTTCGCCCGAGGTCTTCGCGGCGCTCGTGGTCGGCGCGGTGGGTGAGGGCCCGGCCCTGGAGTTCCTCTCCTGGCTACAGGACTCCGACCTGCCCGACCCGCACGCAGTGCTGGCCGCGCCGCAGGAGTTCGTGCTGCCCGAGCGCAGCGACCGTGCCTTCGCGGTGCTCACCGCGGTGGCCGCGCTAGCCATCGCCCGTGGCGACCGGGCGTCCTGGATGGCGGCGTGGCAGGTGGTGGGCCGGGCGGCGGACGTGGCGCCCGATGTCGCGGCTCTGGTGGCTCGCAGGCTCGCGAGCAAGCGGCCCGAGGGCGCGCCACTGCCGGTCGAGGTGACCAAGCTGCTGCCCATCCTGCGTGCGGCGGGCCTGCTGTGACCCGGACGGCCGGGGCCCGCTGATGGAGCCGGGCGTCCGGTTCCTGGGCCTCGACGAGCTGCCGGTCGAGGCCCGGCAGAAGTGGGCGGCGTCCCGGGTGTGGGCCGCGCGGCAGGCGCCCTACCTGGCCACCGCCCTGCTCGCGCTCGTCGCGGTCGTGGTCGACCAGAGCGAAGTGCACGGCCCCGCGCCGTACGACCTGCGCCGCTTCCCCGTCGACCGCGGGTGGCGGGTCTACCTGGATCAGGCGGAGCTGACCGAACTGCCGGTGCCGGTCATCGGCTACTGGCTGGTCCATCAGGTGACCCACCTGATCCGTGACCACGCCGTCCGCTACCCAGGCACGGCCGCGGCCGGCGGCGCGCCCCTGGGCAACCGGGATCCGGACAGCGTCCGGTGGAACGTGGCCACCGACTGCGAGATCAACGACGACCTGAACGCGGGTGCCGTCGAGCTGCCGGAGGACGCGCCGCTGCCCGGGCACTTCGACCTGCCCGACGGATGGCTGGCCGAGCAGTACTGGCACGCGCTGGAGGGCAGTGTCCTGCCCGATGTGGACTGCGGTAGCGGCACTGACGGCGAGGCCCGCGACTGGGACTCCGACAAGCCGGGTGTCGACGGCCCGAGCGGCGAGCTGATCAAGCGTGAGGTCGCCCGGCGGGTGCTGGAGAGCATGGAAGCCGGCGGGATGCCTGGCGGCTGGCAGCGCTGGGCCGAGCAGCTCACCTCTCCGCGGGAGAACTGGCGCCGGCACCTGTCGTCCACGATCCGCCGCGGAGTGGCCGACGTGGCCGGCCGGATAGACTTCACCTATCAGCGGCCGTCGCGCCGCAACGGCGTCTCACCCGGCGTGATCCTGCCCAGCATGCGCCAGCCCGCGCCCCGGGTGGCGATCCTGATCGACACCTCCGGCAGCATGCGCGACGCCCAGCTCGGCCAGGCGCTCGCCGAGGTCAACGGGGTGGTCCGCAGCATCGGGGTGGCGCGCCGGGACCTGCGGGTGATCTGCTGTGACGAGAAGGCGTACAACGCGCAGAAGGTCTTCGACGCCCGCGCCATCCAGTTGGAGGGCGAGGGTGGTACCGACCTGCGGGAGGGCCTCGCGGCGGTCGCCGAGCTCCGGCCCACGCCACACCTGGTGGTCGTCCTGACCGACGGGCACACACCATGGCCCGAGCAGGCCCCGCGCGGGCAGCAGGTCGTGGTCGGTCTGCTCGACCGGGAAGGGACGGTGCCGCCGTGGGCCAAGCGCATTCTGATCGACACCAGAGCCGAGGCGGGAGAAACAGAGTGACCCAGAGCCCCGATCGGGCCGCGTGGCGCGGCGCCGGTTTCGCCGACGATGAGATCGACAGCTGGATCCGGTGGGGGATACCACTGCCGGGCGCCGTCGCGTGGCGGTCCGCTGATGTGCTGACTGGTTCCCGGGCCGCACAGTGGACGATCGCCGGGGTCACGCCGGAGACGGTCGCGCATTGGCGGGCGGCCGGGGTCGAGTCCACCGAGGCTGTCCGCTGGCACGAGCTGGGTTTCGCCTTCGCGCAGGTGCGCGACTGCAAGCGCCGTGGCCTCGGCCCGGAGAAGGCGCTCGGGGAGGCGAAGAAGTCCGCCGAGCGCAAGGCCGCGGCCGCCAAGCCGGTGGCCGGTCAGGTGGATGTGCCGGTTCCGTTGTTCGAGGGCGACGACGACGGGCTGGCGATCGTCGTCCGGATGGTGAGCGATGCGCCGCCGGAGTGGGCGGCCGAGGAGATCTCGGCGGCCGACGCGAAGGTGTGGTCGCTGATCGGGCTTCAGCCCGCTGAGGCGGGCCGGCTGGCCCGGCAGGGTTGTGCCCCCGAGGACGTGGCACGGCAGTGGTGGCGCGCAGGCATCGCGTACGACGAGGTCGCGGACTGGATCGGCGCCGGGTTCTCGCCCGCGGAGGCCACCGAGCAGCGCGCGCAGGGTGTCACCGCCGAGCAGGCGGCCGCCCTGCGCGCGCTGCGCAACAACGACGAGGGTGTCGACTGGTAGGTGTGGCGGTCACGGCCGTTCGGCGGTGACCAGCCAGCCCTGCCCCACATCGGCGTTGAGCGGGCGGCCGTAGTCGGCTCCATAGTCGGCCGCCCGCCGTGCAGTGGCCTGCCATCCGTGCCGGCCCAGCCAGACGTCCGGTCGTTCCGACAAGCCCGACTTGTAGAGGGTCTGCGCGGCTCCGGCCAGCGGATTGGCTTTCTGTCGTGCCACCGTGGACCGATCCTGGTGGCCCAGGGCGAGCCGGCTGCCCGGCGCGGAGAGCCCGCTGATCCGCCCGATCAGCTGCTCGCAGTCGGCCTCGGTGAGGTAGACGAGCAGGCCCTCGGCGGTCCACGCGGTGGGCCTGCCGGGCTGGAAGCCGGCCTCGACGAGTGCTGACGGCCAGTCTTCGCGCAGGTCGATCGGCACTTGCGTGCGGCCTGCCGCGGGTTTGGTGCCCTCGCGCGCGACGACCCCCTGCTTGAACGCGAGAACCTCGGGCAGGTCGATCTCGAAGACCCGGGTCCGGTCCGGCAGGTCGAGTCGGAAAGCGCGGGTGTCCAGTCCGGCGGCGAGGATCACCACCTGGTCGCAGGTCTGCGCGGCGGTCCGTACGAAATCGTCGAAGAACCGGGTGCGTACCGCGATGAAGTGTGGCATGGCCCGGTAATGGGCGAGGTTGCCCGGGCGGAGGTAGCGCAGCAGACCGCGCCAGCCGGCCCCCCGGCCGCCAGCGCCGCGCCTGATCGGCGGCGCGGCTGCCACGAACTGTTCCGCTAGCGGATCGGCGAACAGCCGATCGGGTCGCCGGGTCTCCGCGGCGCGGAACCTGGCGACGGCGATTGCGGTTTGACCGACCCCTTGGGGAGCGACTGGCTGAACCATGGGCACAGTTTCACAGGGCCGCCCGCCGCTGGAGAAGGACGTTAGGGGTGCCGCCCGGACAAACAGGGGTCACTGCCGGCCGGATTTCAGGGCCAGCGCCTCCCTCCGGGTGAGTTCGGCGGTGGGGCTCACCGGGTCGATGGCGCTGACCCGTTCCATCACCTGTGCCACGTCGACACCCACTTCCGCAGCGATCCGGGCGAACATCGGGAACGAACTGGAGTGCAGGCCGGTGAACGCGCCGACGAGCTGGAAGTAACGGCTGTCGGTGATCCGTTCGAGCGGCTGGACGATGGTCTCGCTGGCGGTGGCCAGCCGGAAGTTGTCCAGGTCGGAGCTGAGCGCGAGCTTGCGCATCAGCGTCGAGACACCCTCGGTGCTGGCGTTGCCGGCGCTGCGGCCCATGCCGTCCAGAGTGGTGTCGACGAGAGTGGCTCCGCCCTGGATGGCGGCGAACGTGTTGGCGTGCGCCATGCCCAGGTTGTCGTGCCCGTGGAAGCCGACCGGGATGTCGACCGCGGCGCGTGCGGCGGCGATGAGCCGGCTGGCGTCATCGGGGAGCAGGCTGCCGTACGAGTCGACGATGTACACCATGTCCGCGCCGAACGACTCGCAGCGCCGGACCGACTCGACGACGCCGTCGTCGGGTAGCACCTGCGTCTTCATCAGGTTCATGGAAGTGAGCAGGCCGAGTTCCTTGGACCGGGTCACGTAGTCGGGCGCGCTGTCGATCTCGGTGATGTTCACACCGATGCGGAAGAACGAAGCGCCCGCGTCGGCGAGTTGGCCGATCTGCTCGAAGGTTGCGACGCCGGGCATGCCGATGCCGCCCCACGCCGCCTTACGCACCACCTTGGCCGCCAGCTTGAACTGGTCCTCGTCGGACACCAGCCCCGGCCGGGCGATGGTGTGCCCGTTGAGCCCCCACCCGTGCCCGAGCTCGATGAAGCGCACGCCCGATTCGTCCAGCTCGACCAGGATGCGTTCGATGACCTCGGCCGGCAGCTGGAAGTCGACTGCGTAGCTGCCCTCGCGCAGGGTGCAGTCGAGGATGCTGACACTCTGCTGCCGGGCACTCTCGTCGTTGCCGATCTTCATTTTGCCGTCTCCTTAGACAGATACATTTCCGGCGACGACTCCACAGTCTGCTTCGCGCGGCAGGCCGCGATAGCCCGCGCAGCCCCCTAACTCCATTCGTTCGCCGATAGGGGTGCCCGGTGGCATTCCTTCGGGTTGTCCGGCAGGGGTCTCCCACTCCTACGCTGGGCCGGTAATCGAGACAGGTGCCGCGAATAAAGAATTCGAGAAGGGCTGGCGTCGTGAGGCTGTGTGCTGTCAAAGAGGGGAATTCCGAGCTCGCTGGTGTGGTATTCGAAGGGCAGGTCTATACGGTTGCCGCGATCAATGAGGCAATCGGCGCCGATTTCGCCACCGACGTGCTGGGGATCATCCGTAACGACGAGACGGCCGGCCTGAGTCAGGCGCTCGCCGACGTCCACGGCAAGATCGAGGGCCGGTCCGTGGCGGACGTGTCGTTCGCGCCGCCGTACCGCAATCCGCCCAAGCTGTGGGGGTTCGGCCCCAACTACCACCGGCACGCCCAGGACCTGGGCACCGTGCCGCCGCCCAACGGCCCCGGCGCGTGGAGCCGGGCGGTGCGCAACCTGATCGGCCCGGAGGACGAGATCATCCTGCCGCCCCAGTCGAACCGGGTCACCGCCGAGGCGGAGATCGCGCTGATCATCGGCAAGGAGTGCCGGAACATCACACCGGAGGAGGCTCCTTCGGTCATCTTCGGCTACACCACGATGCTCGACATGACGGCCGAGGACCTACTGCGCGAGAACCTGCGCTACGCCGCCCGCGCCAAGGGCTTCGAGACGTTCTGCTCGGTGGGGCCGTTCGTGGTCACCGCCGACGAGATCGACGACCTGCAGTCGGTGCGGATCGCGACGAAGGTCAACGACGAGGTCATCGCGGATTCGCCTGTCTCGATGATGGTGCGCGACCCGTACTGGCTGGTCAGCTACCACTCCCAGATGACCGTGCTGGAGGTCGGCGACATCATCGGCACCGGCACCCCGGGCGCCGGTGTGATCACCGACGGCGACCTGGTGCGGGCCGAGGTCCAGGGCGTCGGTGAGCTGCGCAACCGGGCCCGCGCCGCACGCTGATGGATCTTGGGCTCGAGGGCCGGGCCTTCCTGGTCACCGGCGGTACCCGGGGGCTGGGCTTCGCCACGGCCGAGGCGCTGGTCGAAGAAGGCGCCCGGGTGGTCGTCACCGGGCGGACCGAGGAGGGCGTCCGGTCGGCGGTGGAATCGCTCGGCGACCAGGCCACGGGAGTCGCGGCCGACAACGGTGACCCGGACGCCGCCGGTCGGCTGGTGGACGCGGTGGTGTCGGCGTACGGCCGGCTCGACGGCGTCCTCGTGTCGGTCGGCGGACCGGCACCTTCCTCTGTGCTGACCACCGGGGACGACGCCTGGCGGGCCGGATTCGAGAGCGTTTTCCTGGGCGCCGTTCGGATCGCCCGGGCAGCGGTGCCGGCACTCTCTGCCGACGGGGCGATCGCGATGGTGTTGTCCAGTTCGGTGCGCAGCCCGATACCGGGTCTGGCGGTCTCCAACGGGCTGCGGCCAGGGCTTGCGATGGTGGTCAAGGAGTTGGCGGACGAGATCGGGCCGAAGGGCCGGCGTGCCGTCGGCATCATGCCGGGCCGGATCGCGACCGAGCGGCTCGCCCGGATCGACGCGGCCAACCCAGCCGGGGCCGAGCGGAACACGGCGACGATACCGCTGCGCCGCTACGGGGCGCCGCCCGAGTTCGGGCGGGTGGCCGCGTTCCTGCTGAGCCCCGCCGCCGCATACGTCACGGGATGTGTGGTCCCGGTGGACGGCGGCCTGATCAGAGCATTGTGAGGGAGACGATGGGCATCGAGGGCGTCGGGTTGCCGGGGGCGCAGCAGTACCACTGGGCGAAGTACTGGCTGACGGCGCGGGAGGAGCGGTGGCGCAACAACGTCCGCTCCGTGGTCCCGGTGCCGGACGGCGTCAGCACCGAGCAGCTGATCGAGGCGCTGCGGCGGCTGATCGCGGCACACGAGACGCTGCGGACGGTATATCCGCGCGGCGTGCGGACAGTGCTGCCCGGCGATGAGCCGCGCGTCGAGATCCGGGACGTCACGAGCGAGCCGGACATCAGCTGGGCGCCGGGCCACTTCGATGAACTGCTCCGCACCCCGTTCGATCTGGAGACCGAGCCGCAGGCCCGGTTCAGCCTGGCGGTGGCCGACGGCAAGCCCCGCTGGCTGTTCTTCGTCTTCCATCACATCGCGATCGACACCTTCGGTGTGCTGGCGTTCCAGCGGCACTTGGCCGGGGTCCTCGACGGCTCGACGCCCGCCGCCCGGCAGCCGGCGGACGGCGCGTTCCCGGCTGCCGGTGAGCGAGCGAACGACAAGGTGCTCGACTACCTGCGAGGCATCGCCGGGCGGTTTCCCGCCTCCGCGGTGCCGCTCGCCGTCGGGTCGCCGCGGCAGCCGGAGATACGCCAGGCGACGCTGGACTCCGGGTCCGGCGAGGAGATCCGGCGGATGGCACGGCGTTTCGCGGTGCCCGAGTCGGCCGTGGTCCTGGGCTTCTACGCGGCTGCGATGTGCCGGGTGACCGGCAACCGGCGAAACGTGATCCGGGCGTCCTCCGCGAACCGGTTCCGCCCGGAGGAGGTGGACCACGTCGGCTGCGTCGCGCAGACGCTGCCGATCCTGCTGACCCCGCCGCTCGACGCGTCGGTGCCGCAGTTGCTGGGGTACGCCAAACGCGCGCTGACCCCGCTCTACCGCTTCGGCCGGTACGACTACTTCCGGGCGCGTGAGCAGATGCTGCGTGCGCGGTTCTCGGCCGGCGTGGATACCGACGCGATGCTGGCGTTCAACTACGTCGACCGGTCGGCCGAGCGGCGTAGTTTCCGGGAGATCGCCGAGCAGGAGGCGCTCATCACCGGGCCGGAGGGCAAGGTGGTGTTCACCCCGCTGGAGGTGGACACGACCGACCGCTTCGGGCTGTTCGTGCGCCGCTCGGCGGACCGGTTCACGCTGACCGTGCGCTGGGATGCCACGCTGCTGGGCGCCGAGTTCGTCGAGGACTTCCTGATCGGCCTACACGACCTGATCTTCCGGGCGGCCGCCCAGCCGGGCTTGTTCGTCAACGACCTCCTGGCCGCCGCGCCGCTGCCGACGCTGCCGACCGCGGGCGAGTGGATCACCCGGGACGGGTGCCGGATCTCGCTGGACGACACCGCCGCCCTGCTCGCCGACTGCCCCGCGGTGACCTCATGCCGGGTCGCCGACGAGGCCGGCCGCCTCACCGGGTACGTGACCGGCGCCGTGGATCCGTTCACGCTGCGCTCGTACATGGCCGCCCGCCTGCACGAGTGGCCGGCCGTCGTGGTGCCGGACCACTTTGTCGTGCAGGGCGCGGACGTGGGCGACGGCCGTTCCGGGCCGCCGTTCCCGGCCGCCGATCCGCCTGCCAAGGCGCTCGAGGCGGCACTGGCCGCGGTCGCGCCGGATGCAGGTTGGTCGGGCGCGTCGTCCTATGTGGGCGCTGGCGGGCCGCTCGCGTCCATCGGCGCCGTTATCGACGTGCTACGCGGTAACGGTTTCACCGGCCTGCGCTATGCCGATCTGTTCGGGTTGACGCCCCCGGCCGAACTGGTGGAAAGGCTCGGCGACGCGTGATAATCGCCGGACCCCTATCTCGCGGCCCCTTTCTAGGGGTGTCCGCCCTGTCCATCGCGGACCTAATGTCTAATGCATCGCCAGAATGTGGATGAGAGAGGCGGAAATGGCCGACACCACGGTGCGCAGGTACACCTCCGATGAATCCGTTCAGCACGATTTGTTTCCCGGTGGCGCGATTCAATTCGTACACACCGACAATGTGACGTTCGCGGCGTGGTCCTTCAAGGCCGGCACCCAGGTGCCGTCCCATGTGCACCCGCACGAGCAGATCACCCACTGCGTCTCCGGCTCGCTCGTCCTGACCACGCCGGGTGCGGAGATCGTCCTCCAGGCGGGCGAGACCGCGGTCATCCCGGGTGGGGTCGAGCACGCGGCGCGGGCGGACGAGACGGCCAGCGGCGTCGACGTCTTCTTCCCGGTGCGCGAGGACTACCGGCGCCTGGGCGGTGACCAGAGCTGATGGAGCGACGGGATGTAGTCGTACACACGCTTGGCCCGGCCGGGACGAACTGCGAGGCCGCAGCCCGGCAGTGGCTGCGGGACAACGCCGCCGGCAACGGCACAGTGGTCCTGCACCCGACACTGGAGGACGCCGTGCCGGTGGTTCTCGAAGAACCGGCGCGTAACGTGCTGCTTGGCTGTGTGGTCTATCCGCGGCTGCACGAGCTGGTGTTCCAGAACCTGTCGTCGATGGCACTGCGCGAGTGCTTCATGATGCCCACCCACAACATGGTTCTCGCCGCACCGTCGCGCGGTCCGATCGAGACCGTCCTGAGCCATCCCGCTCCGGTCGACCTGGTGAGCGGGCGGGGATACCGGATCCAGCTGTCGACCAGCAATGCGGCCGCCGCGGCCGACTGCGCCAAGGCAGTCACCGACGCCTGCATCACGACACGTCCCGCGGCCGATGCCAACAACCTTCTCGTGATCGAGGACTTCGGGCCGGTCGACATGGGCTTCTCGATCCACGTTCCGCACCAGAGTGAGGTCTACCCGAGGTGACGAAGGAAAACGATCTCCTCGCCAGCGGCCCGGACGGCTCCCTGCACGCCAAGGTGGCGAAGTTCCTCGCTGAGACCGGAGTGTCGACCTGCACCATCACCGACGCGCTCGACGGCCTCGGGGTACCGAACGCCGTGCTCGACAGCCGGCTCACGTGTCGGTCGCGAGGCACCGGGATGAGTTTCGGCGCTGCGTACCCGGTGAGCTGGGCGCCGGTCCGCAAGACCGGTGACATCAGCTGCGCCGGCCCGAGCACCTGGTCCGAGGTCAGGGACTTCCTGGTGCCCGAGGTGACCGACGGCACCGGCATGGTCTACGTCGGCGGCGCCGGCCGGCTGGTTACCGAGGCGGCGCTGGCCGGTGGCATGTCCACGACCTATCTCATCGAGTCGCTCGGTTTCGAGGGCATCGTCCTGGGCGGTGCGATCCGGGACCGGGAGGTCGTCGAGAAATGCGATGCGGCGGTCGTCGCGAGCAACTTCATCCCGACCGATACCCAGGGCTCATTCCGTGTCGTATCCGTCGGCCAGATGTGCCTGATCGGTGACACTCTCATCGCCCGCGGCGACTACGTCTTCACGGACGGGAACGGCACGGTCGTCGTGCCCCAGGCGGTCCTGCGTGACACGCTGGCTGCCGCCGCCGCGATCGAGGCGCGCGAGTCGATGGTGATGGCACAGGTCAGGCGGGGGAGAAGGCTCCCGGAGCTGGTCGACGAAGTAGGCCAGATCTAGGGGGAGGGGCCGCATTGTGAAAGCGGTTGTCATCGCTCGCTACGGCGGGCCCGAGGCGCTCGAACACCGCACCGTCCCGGATCCGGTGCCTGGCGACGACGACGTGCTCGTCCAGGCCAGCGCCATAGGCGTGAACTACCACGACGTCTACAACCGCAACGGCACATACGCGGTTCCGTTGCCGTTCGTGCCGGGCCGGGAACTGGCCGGCACCGTCATCGCGGTCGGTGCGAAGGTGGAGGGCTACACGGTAGGCGACCGGGTGGCCACCGTGGACGTGCCGAGCCCCGGTGCGTACGCGGAGCGGGTGGTGGTTCCGGCGTGTCGCGTCGTGCCGGTGCCGCCGACCGTCTCGCTGGAGACCGCGGCCGCGGTCCTGCTGCAGGGCCTGACGGCGGACTACCTGAGCCGGATCACGTTCCCCGTTCAGCCCGGTGACGTCGCCGTGGTGCACGCCGCGGGCGGCGGTACCGGTGTCCTGCTGACCCAGATGATACGGGCGCGCGGCGGCCGGGTGGTAGCGACCATCTCCGACCCTGCCAAGATCGATCTCGTCCGGGAGATGGGCGCGGAGGAGGTGATCTGTCGCAACGAGACGGACTTCGACAAGGAGGTCCACCGGATCACCGACGGTGCGGGCGCCGCGGTCGTGTACGACTCCATCGGCCGGGACACCTTCGAGCAGAGCCTTGCGTCCCTCAGCCGTCGGGGGCACTTGGTTCTGTACGGCAAGTCGGGCGGTCTGATCAACAACTGTGATCTGCATTCGCTCGGCCCGCTCGGTTCACTCACCGTGCACGTGCCGATGCTGCCCGATTTCATCGCCTCGCCTCACGAGCTCACCGCCGGCGCTGCTGCGCTGTTCGACCTGGTGCTGCGGGGCGTGCTCCGGCTGCACATCGGCGGGCGGTTCCCGCTTGCCGAAGCACGTGCGGCGCACGCGGCGCTGGAGTCCCGGCGCAGTACCGGGAAACTGCTGCTGACGGTGTCCGACGGAGCGGAAAACGCGGCGGAACGGCCGATGAAGGAGCTCTTCGACGTCCTGGTCGATAGCGAGGGCCGACACTCGTTGTGGCCGAAAGCAACCGAGGCGCCGTGGGGCTGGACCCGTACGGCGGAGGTGATCGACCGGACCGATCTGAGGATAATCGCGATGGCGGCACGCCGGGTGGGCGCTGGCCGGTGAGCCGGGTCAGCGGCCCGGGTTCTCCTTGAGACGGATCAGTTCCTGTTCCAGGTGCTCGATGCGCGTGATGAGTGGCGCGAGTTGTTTCTGGGTGACGACGGCGGTCGAGGTGAATGTGGTCAGGGTCGTGCTCATGGCTCGACGGACCGATCGTGCCTCGGCCCCCAGTTCGCGCAGGATCTGTCCCGCCGTGCAGTCCGCCTCGTTGATCATGGACAGGATCAGGTGTTCGCCACCGACGTAGTTGTGGCCCAGCGACATCGATTCGGCCAGCGCCGACTCCATGACCATCGCCGCGGGAGCGGTGAACGACTGCGGCCCCGATCCGCCCGGCTCGGTGGCGGTTTCGGTGGCCAGTGCCTGGAGCACCAGCACCGGGTCGACGTCGACGGCCCGCAACAGGTCCACGGCCATCCCCTCATTGGCGCTCAGAATGCCGGTGAGCAGGTGCCCGGTGCTGACACCCGGCGCCGAGGCCGTGCGAGCGTTGTCGATGGCCGTCCTGATGGCGTCCCGGGCAAGGGCAGTGAACTGTGGCAGCCGATCGGCGAGTTCGCCCGGCTCCAGGTCACCACGAACCGTCTGGTGGATCGTGGTCACGAAACGCACCGCCTGGTGGAGCGCGCGCTGGCAGATGGAGGACACCGGTACGCCGGAGTCCTTCACGGCCTCCGCCAGGTCGTCCGGCAGGTAGACGTTGATCTTAGGCATGAGTTCATCCTATGCCCCCTGATAGGGGTACTCATTGACCCCCTATGGCCAGTTGTGGAAACCGCTTCCACTCTTCCGGCCCAGGCGCCCGGCCGCCACCCGTTCCTCGAGCGACTTCCGGACCCGGAATTCCGGCAGGGCGAAAGCCTCGTTCAGTCGCTGGATGATGGCGAGCGAGACATCGAGGCCGATTGTGTCGAGAAGCGTGAACGGCCCCATCGGATAGCCGTATCGGCGAGCGATCTCCGCGTCCAGCTCGGCATGGGTGACGAGACCCTCGTCGGCCATGCCGATGGCGTCGTTGAGATAGCCGAAAAGAAGGTAATTGACAATGAGACCGGCCCGGTCCGCGCAGACTACCGGTACCTTGTCGAGCCGGCCCGCCAGGTCGCGGGCGGTGGCCACGACCCGGTCGGCGGTCACCGGCGTACGGGATATCTCGACGAGCCTCATGGCCGGCGCCGGATTGAAGAAGTGCATGCCGATGACGTCCGCCGGGCGGCCGGAGGCGCTCGCACACACCTGCACGGGCAGGCTGGACGTGGTCGTGGCCAGGACGGTACCGGTGCCGCATAGCTCACCCAGTTCAGTGAAGACCCGGGCCTTCACGGATAGCGCCTCCACCACGGCCTCGATGACGACATCGGCGCCGCTCACCTCCGGCATCGCCGTGGTGCAGACCAGCCGGTCCAGTGCCGTGGCACGCGACTCCCCGGTCATTCGTCCGCGCGCGACCTGCCTGGCCAGCGCCTCCGCGACGCCGTCGGCCGCGCTCGCAGCCCGCTCCGGCGTCCGCGCCACCAGCGTCGTCGGCAGGCCGCTCGTCACGGTCACCTGCGCTATGCCCCGGGCCATGATCCCGGAACCGACGACCGCCACGCGGCGCACCGCGACGGCCGTGTCCCCGGCGGAGCCGGTAGACAGGGCCGGAGTCGGGCCCTCCTCGGCGCCGGCGTCGTGACCCCGCTCGGCCCAGGCCCGCAGTAGCGGCGCCGGCTCGATGCCGGCCACCTCCAGCAGCGCCACCGCCTTGTCCGGACCAATGTGCCCGAGCTGTTCCAGCGGCCCAGCCGGAAGCCCGCAACCGAGCCGCATGGCGATGTCGACATCGGCCCGGTTCGCGTAGCCGAGCCCGTGTAGTGCGGCAGCCCGGTTGAGATATGTCAGCACGAGCGTGGTGGCCGGATCGATCGTCATCCTTTAGCACCCCGTCGATGGGAGATCGGCGCCTTTCCACCGAACGCTAGAACGGTCTCCGAATTCGATACACCCCTACCTTGACCGACGTTTTGCAGGGGTTGGCGCCGCATCGGACCATCCCTAGCCTCGGTTCTTGTGGATTCGGGATCATCGGCGGTAGGCGTGCTCGGCGTCGGCAGTCATCTACCCGCCGCGCAGGTGCCCAATGACATGGTCGCCGGCCCCGCGGGGGTCAGCGCGGGCTGGATCGAGTCCAAGACCGGCATCCTCAGCCGTCGCCGGGCGGACCCGGCGGAGGCCGCCTCCGACCTTGCGCTCGCGGCGGCCACCGAGGCGCTCGTGGACGCCGGCCTCGATGCCGCGAGCATCACGTTGATCGTGGTGGCCACGTCCACACCGGACTCGCCGCAGCCCGCGACGGCGTGTCTGGTGCAGGACCGGCTGGGGGCCGGCAACGCGGCGGCCTTCGACCTGAACGCCGTCTGCAGCGGATTCGTCTACGCGCTGGAGGCGGCTCGGCGGATGCTGACACCCGGCGGGTTCGCCCTCGTCATCGGGGTCGACGTGTACTCCCGGATCCTGAACCCGGCGGACCGGCGTACGGCCGTGCTCTTCGGCGACGGCGCCGGCGCCGTAGTGATCGGCGACGTCGCCGCCGGCCGCGGCATCGGACCGGTCCGGCTGCGCAGCATGGGCTCGCACCACGACCTGATCAGGGTGCCCGGCGGTGGCAGCCGGATCCCACCCAGTGAGGAGTCGGTACGCCTCGGCGAGCACTTTTTCACGATGAACGGGCGAGGCGTACGCGAGTTCGTGCAGCGCGAGGTGCCAGCGGCCACGATGACCTTCCTCGCCGACCACGGCGTCGACCCGGCCGCGGTCCGGCACTTCATTCCGCACCAGGCCAACCGGCGCCTCATCGAGAACCTGGCCCAAGAGCTGGCGCTGCCCGCCGCCCGTACCCATCTGACAGTGGACCGGTACGGCAACACCGGTGCCGCGTCGCTGCCGGTGACCATGGCGGACGCCCGCGCCGAGTTCGCCCCCGGTGACCTCGTGTTGCTGGCCGCGTTCGGCGGCGGCATGACGATCGGGCTGGCCCTGCTGACCTGGTGAGCCCGGGTGACCCTGGTGACATCGTGAAAGGAACCGGAATGCGAGACGACCGCTGGCTTCGGACCTACCGACCCGTACCCCGGCCGCTGCGCCGGCTCGTGTGCTTTCCGCACGCCGGGGGCACGGCTGGCTTCTTCCTGCCGGTGGCGCGGGCACTGTGGGACACCGAGGTGGTGGCCGTTCAGTACCCCGGTCGGCACGACCGCCGGAACGAACCGTTCAGCGCGGGCATCAAGGACATGACCGACGGCGTGGTCGCGGCGCTGGGATCTCGCCCGAGTCTGCCCACGATCCTCTTCGGCCACAGCATGGGCGCGACGGTCGCCTTCGAGGTGGCGAGGCGGCTCGACGACACCCCCGACGCTGTCGCCCACCTGGTGCTGTCCGGCCGACCGTCACCGACTCTCGGTGACGCGAAGCCGGCCAGCCTGCCGGACGACGAAGCCGTCATCGCCGAGCTGCGGCGGATGAGCGGCACCGACGATGCGCTGCTGCGCGAGCCGGACCTGCTCCGCATGGCCATGCCGGTGCTGCGGGCCGACTACGCGGCGGTCACCGGGTATCGCTACGAGCCCGGCAAACCGCTGCGCGCGGACGTGACCGCGTTTGTCGGCGACGACGATCCCGGCGTGCCGGTGGAAGCCGCCGAGGCGTGGGCCGACTGCACCGCGGGACGGTTCGACATGCGGGTCTTCGCGGGTGGCCACTTCTACCTCAAGGGCTGGCCCGGCCCGGTGATCGCCGCGCTGGCCGAGTCGCTCCGGGCGGTGCCCGCCGAGGACGAAAGGGCGAGCCGATGACCGCGACGCAGGGCATCGTGGTCCGCTGGACCGCCTCGCCAACGGCCGACGCGGCTCGCGAGGCGAAGCTGTCGAGCCCCGGCTTCGGCCGCTATTTCACCGATCACATGATCACCGCGACGTGGCGGACCGGCCGCGGATGGCGCGACCTCGCGATCGGTCCACTGGCACCGTTCTCGCTCCAGCCGGCCGCGCTCGTGCTGCACTACGCGCAGACGATTTTCGAGGGACTCAAGGCGTACCGCCACGACGACGACAGCGTCTGGCTGTTCCGCCCGGACGTCAACGCCCGCCGCTTCCGCACCTCGGCCCGCCGCCTGGCCATGCCGGAATTGGACGAGACGACATTCGTCGAGAGCGTCGCCGCCCTGGTGCGGGCCGACGAGCCGTGGGTACCGCAGTCCACCGGTGAGCGGACTCTCTACCTGCGCCCGTTCATGTTCGCCACCGAGCCCTTCCTCGGCTACCGGCCAGCGACCGACTTCCGCTATTCGGTCATCGCGTCCCCGGTCGGCTCGTTCTTCGCGGACGGGGTGCAAGGTGCCCGGTTGTGGGTGAGCGACCGGTTCGCCCGTGCGGGCCGCGGCGGCACCGGCGCGATCAAGTGCGGCGGCAACTACGCCGCCGGGCTCGCGGCCCAGAAGGAAGCCGAAGAGCAGGGCTGCCAGCAGGTGCTCCACGTCGACCCGACGGACGGCGACACCGTGGCGGAGTCCGGCGCCGCGAACCTGTTCGTCGTCACCGCCGACGGCCTTCTCGTCACGCCGGAGTTGGGTACGATCTTGCCCGGCGTGACCCGGGACAGCGTACTAGCCCTCGCCGCCGAGCACGGCCTGACCGCGGTCGAGCGCCGGGTCGGCCTCGGTGAACTGCGGACCGGCTGCGACAGCGGCGAGGTCGTCGAGATGTTCTCGGTCGGCACGGCTGCGGTCGTCACACCCGTGCTGGCAATCCAGGGAGCGGACTTCTCGTGCCGTATCGGCACCGGCGAACCGGGCGAGCGGTCGCTGCACATCCGCGAGCACCTGCTGGACATCCAGTACGGCCGCGCCGCCGACCGCTATGGCTGGCTGCACCGGGTCTGCTGACGACGTGAGCCTTCGGGCACCCCTATTACCCATAGGGGTGCCCGAAGGAGCTCACGTCCGTGGCGTCCAGTGAGCCGGCCGCTCCCGCGCCTGTCTGTCAGGGTGAGTTGAGGCCAGCGGTTCATAGCAAGTCCGCCGGACAGGGCGAGTTCAGGATCGAGAAGCGTTGACTACTGTTGTTGGCATGGTCGTGGCCCAGGATGGGGTCATGAGTCGCAAGAAGGGCCCGCGTGCGGGCGGGCCGCGGGCCCGCCGGAACTTCACCCCGGGGCAGAAACTGGAACTCCTGGCCGGGTATGAGCAGGCTGTCGCGGCCGGTGAGGGTGGGGCGTTCCTGCGGCGGGAGGGTTTGTACTCGTCGTTGGTGACGGAGTGGCGCTGGGCCCGCGATGCCGGGCTGTTGCAGGGTAAACCGGCCGGGAGACGGTCGGCCGGCCCAGCGCGGAGCAGGCGGAGATCGCCCGGCTGCGCCGCGAGCTGCAGCTGGCGCAGGCGAAGCTGGCGCGGACCGAGACGGCGTTGACGATCATGGGAAAAGCCCGGTTGCGGCCTCGCGTTCATCGTCGCGATCCGAGCTACTTCATCGGCTGTGTTCGCCGTGATCCAGTCGCGCAGCCGACCGGTGGTAAGTCGCCGTGGCTTGCCCCCGTTTTACCCCCCGAAAACCCCTGTCGATGGTCAACATTTAGTAACAGGCGATGAC
This sequence comes from Actinoplanes couchii, assembly GCF_016862075.1. GTDB lineage: Bacteria > Actinomycetota > Actinomycetes > Mycobacteriales > Micromonosporaceae > Actinoplanes > Actinoplanes couchii. Next base: position 21,969 of record NZ_BOMG01000002.1, read on the forward strand.
AATCAAAATTTGCATCTCCGCAGCTCAGTGCTCAAATTCGAAAACCAGTGACAAGCACAAGATCGTCGCGGTCAGCAACAAGGGGTCGCAGGTTCAAATCCTGTCAGCCCGACAGTAAAGGGGTTTCCGCAGGTCGGAAGCCCCTTTTTTGTGTTCCGGATGTCTTGCCGCGTCTAGCGCTCCGCTTGTAGACCCCTTGGCTCGGCAGGTGACATCCGATGCCCCTCCTCAACCTCGACCGTCTGCGCGAAGGCCTCGAAAAGACCGACTGCGCCGGGCTTCCTCAAAGATTGGAACCGCACCCTCCGGGTCGCGAATCACCTGGAGGCAACGCGTTTCAACTACCTTCTCGCCGCCGACCAACTCGGAAAGTACTTGGGCGAGGAGTCCTCGGACAGGGACGCCGAAGATGCCGCGCAGGACCCGACCGAGGTCACCAAAGCGCACTGCGAGTCGTTCCAGGTATGGATGATCGAAACCCGGTCCGCGTCCACTGCCCTGAACAAGCACAAGGCGTTTCAGCAGTTCTTCAAGTTCCTTCTCGACGAGGAAGAGATCGACCGGTCGCCGATGGCCCGGGTGAAGCAGCTGCAGACCCCGCAGAAGCTTGTCCCGATCATGGGCGACGACGACACCAAGAAGCTGCTCGACAACACCAATCGAACGTTCATGGGGCCGCGCGACGAGGCACGGCACCGCCAGCCGAGTTACCGGCCCGAGTCGGTGTAGTGCCACAGGTTGCTCAATGTCGGCAGATCGCCGGTGCTGCAGCGCGGGCACCGGCCGATGCGGCCTATGCTGAGGCAATAGATCCGGGTCCGGAACGGCTCCCGGGCCGGCCAGCGAACGACACCGGTCAGCGCCTGCTCACACAGGTACTGCAGCCGCGGAGACAGATCAGCGTCCACGTTCGTTGCCCTTGCCCTTGCTCTTGAGCGGCCAGCACTACTCGGGCGGAAGGCCGGCCCGGACGGCGTCCGCGAGCGCAGCCTTCTGCTCCCGGCTCCACCGAGCGTTCGGTTTCAGCAGTTGGGTGAGTGCCGAACGAGGGGACAGGCTGCGCAATTTGCCGTGCGGATCGACCGGGGCGTCGCTCCACGTATGCGCGGTCCCATCGACAATCAGGTGGGGATTGATCTTCAAGCCTGGCTTGGATCGGTTGAACGCCTGGTCGACATCCACCTTCGGTAGGCCGAGGTCGACGAGCATTTTCTTCAATGACAAGGTGTGGATGGTCGTGACGTGTTCGCGGATCGCGTTGACAAATACCGATGGGGCGTCGTCGGCGAATTGCTTGGTCAGCAGCTCGGGGTCGAGCAGCCACTGCAGCCGGCGAGTTCCGGCCTGCGCGAACTTGATCGCCTGGTCGTCTGGCGCCACCTTCTGTTGCCTGCCGCCCTCCCACTCGACGAGGACCTTGGCGCGCGGGCCGCCGCGCTCCAGCACGACGCCTTGCTGCGGGGACTCCCCGGGAACGCTCCAAACCGCGATCTCTTTTTTCGTCGCCACAGCGCGCAGTCTAAGTGCGAACCAGCAAAGATAGGCATCATCATGTCATTCATTCATCCACGCGAACTCGGGATTCTGCATGAACGGTCTTATCGGTTCTAACGGCACGAGAGGGGCATCGGAGTCGATCACGAAACAGGGGGATGACAACTCCACAATCTCGTGGCAGAGTCCGACTTCGGATGCACTGCCATCCGCCCGGCGATCATTTCCGCGAATGAGATCAGCCGGCCCGGTCGAAACGGTGAGGGCGCCGATCATTCGGGGGTTCAACGTGCACAGGGGTCACGAAAGTTCCACCGGCAGCATTGAATACTCTCTCTTGCAACTCCATGAGGATGCCGGTGAGGCGTTACGGAGTTCGGCCCGTGACCATGCCAAAGACATCGGACGTATACTACAACAAGAGGTTGACCTGGGAGCATGGTCGGAGCAGCTGGCGCGACGACCTGAAATGGTGCCGTTCGACACCGGGCGACGAGAACTTGGATTTTCCGTTTATTCCGCGTCGACCGGTCTTTACCGGCAAGCCTACAACAGTCTGAGACTTTTTCTTGAGCTGAGCTTTGCCTCAGTGCTATTTTCGGTCGACGAGATAGCCATGCGATCATGGCGGTCGGACGGTGCGCATTTCGAATGGAGCGCGACGCTGGATCCGAAGACCGGAATTTTGTCGGCCCGGACCATTCGGCTGTTCCTGCCCGCCGCGGTCGAGCATGCAGCGGAGTACTGCGGCAGAGCCAGAAAGGTCTACGCCGACTGCTCGGCATTCACGCACGGCTGCCCCAAAGAACTGAGCACGTTGCCGGAGCGTCTGACTTATGCATCCCCGGTTCTCGCCGACTGGTGCTCGACCGCCCAGATGGCCGCCGAATGCGTGCTCTTCCTCCTGTTCTGCCGTTTCGGCGAGGAACTGTTACCGACGGATGACGGCCGTCTCGCCGCAACACTCGACTTCTCTTTGTCGCACCTACGCTTCGTCAGGGAACGGCTGGGCGACATATCCCCCGGAGAGGCCGTGCGTGGTGGATGAACTGTTCTTCCTCCGAACCGATGAGGTACCCCCGAGCGATGCACTCAAAGTATTGGTGATGAGCCCGACCGAACGTAAGGTCGTCGACAAACTCAAGAATCGGATGCCGATCGTACTCAGCGCCAGCCGTGGTGTCGGAAAAACAATTCTTCTTCGTAAAGCCGAGGATGAACTGGCGAAGTCGCTCGCAACCGATCGAGTTTTACCAGTGTTCGTCAAGTTTCGCGACTCGCCGCTTATAGCCGCGAAGCAGGGCGACGCATTTCTCGTATGGATGATAGCTAAAATCCGGGACGAGATAGCGCGTGCGGCTACTACCTACGGCCTGATAGCCCCCGACAATTCGGTGATCCGCGCCATTCGTGGCCAGAACAGTCCTGGCTCCACGATGGAAGAACTGGAAACAAAACTGACGACGGCGTATCGCCGCAAGTCCGGAGGGGAGGAAGCCGTCGAGTCGCTCGACCCCGACGACGTCCACTACCTCGTGGAGCGACTCTGCGCGCAGGCATCAATTCGACGAATTGTTCTCCTCGTCGACGAGGCGATCCACGCCTTCCAGCCGAACCAGCAACGTCAGTTCTTTACGCTGATGCGTAATCTCAGCGGACCGTACATTACTATCAAGGCGGCCGTCTACCCCGGAATATCAACATTCGGCGAGAGCTTCCACCCCAACCATGACGCAACGTTCATCGGCCTCGACCGTGACATCCTCGATAAAGGTTACCTGGAGGCCATGCGAAGCATCGTCCTCGCCAAAGACTCGGGACTGCGGCGGGCCATCGAGGACAACTCTGCGGTCTTCGACACCCTTGCCTACGCGGCAACCGGAAATCCGCGCATTCTCGTGAAGACGATCAGCGAGAACCGGCGGCTTAGACGCAACGCGCTGCCCGACACGCTGCGCCAGCAATACCAGGAGGCCATCCTCTCCGAACACACCGACCTCGCCGACAAGTACGACGGGCACGCCGCCCTGATCCACTGGGGGCGCAGCTTCATCGAGGACCACGTCTTGCGCCGCATCTACCAGCGCAACAACACGAGGAAGGAGGCCACGTCGCACATCTGGATTCACAAAGACGCACCCGCAACCGTGCACCGGGCACTGCAGCTGCTCTGCTTCAGCGGAGTGCTGCGCCAAGAGGACAAGAATACCCGGGGCCCGGGGAAAGGCATCGGAACCCGCTACCTGGTCAACCTCGGATGCCACCTGGTCCTGGACGACGACCCCATCGAGTACTGCGAACAAGTCACGTCGAAGCTGAACCGCCGAGCGGCCATCGACTTCCCCGCAGACGAGGAGAAATTCGACGAAATCAGGGACCACGACCTGGGAACGATCGATCAGGGCGACGCGAACGCAGCGCTCCGCGCCCGGCTCAACTCCCGGGCTACACGGCTCGACCTCACAGACTTCCAACGCAAAACGATCGCGGAACTCGACCTGCAGACCATCGGCGATGTGCTACTTGCCGAGGAGAGCACCTTCCGCACAGTTCGCGGCGTAGGGCCGGTATACGCACGCCGTATCCACAACGCGGCCCAGGCCGCCGTGTTGGAGTATCTGTCGGGCTGAAGACCACAGTAAGATCGGCCACTTCGGGTTCCGATTGCCCCTCAGCCAGCGCGGAACCAACCGCTCGCCGGCCATCGCCGCTGTAGCAGAAAGCCACCTTCACCCTGACCTACACCCCGCCGCCGCCAACCGTGCTACGCGGGCGCGCCGGCTGGATCGCCGGCAACGGCGCCGACCCCACCGACCCCACACCCAAAGCCCGAGAACGCATCCGGCACGTATACCTGCCAGCCCTCCGCGACGCCGTCCGCGATCTAGGCAGCAGCGCCGCCACCGGCGTACAGATGATCATCGAAAGCCTGATCGCCGAAGCGGACAAGACGCCCCCCGCTCGACGGGCAGCTCAACAACCGCGACCAGCTACTCGCCCACGCCCGCGAGCACTTCCAAAACATCCAAGATCACGTTCTGCTCGACCAAGCCGCCCGCCGCGTCGCCGAACCACTATCCCGGCTGACCCGAGGCGCCTACGAGCAGAACGCCGGACTCGGCTTCGAAGCAACCACCATCCAATCCCTGGCCCGTCCGTACGGGCGGCCGGCAAGCGCGCCCATCTCCTTTCAGAGTTGTTCCGCCAATCCGGCGCTGGGCGTACACGGGCGATGAGCCTGGCCAGGATGGGCCGGCTCATCGGGCGGCGCCCCGGCCGCGACGATAACCATTACAGTCGCATTCGTGAGCGCAGATCAGGGTCTTGTCCGGGTGTCCGATTCGTTCGGCGTACGCCGTACTCGAGCCGGATCGGTCCTCGCGGATGACGGGACAAAATATCAGGTCAAGTGGGATGACACTGATGAGGAAGAGCTTGTCCCACGGGGCGCCGGCGTTCACGTCGCGACGAGGGGTTCGTTGCGTTTCCTGGCTCTGTCCGACTCCCGGCTGTTCCATGCGGTCTTCGCCCAAGAGCCCCTCGCGGTGGTTCTCCACCTGTTGGCCGAATCGTCGGTCCCGCTGAAGGTACGAGAGATCCGGGAGCGTCTGGCCGAACTCGGTCTCCGGAACGAGACCTGGGCCCGGCACGGGCCCCGCGCGCTGGCGGTTCTGCCCAAGTGGCCGAATGTCGTCCGACGGCAGAAGGGCGACACTCTGGCCTATGCCTGGGTGGGAGACGACCTTCCCGAACTCCCGTCAGAGGCCCAGCCTGACCCGGAGCCGGCACCTACGCCCACGCCTGTGTCGAAGCCCGCTCCTTCTCTCGCCAAGCCGATCGCGGCTGCAACACCGGCCGAACCGACGGTGCCGTCCGCCGAGCGCCTTCGGCGCCAGATGGGCACCGCGCGGAGCCTCGGCGAGGTCGCTCGCCTGCTCACGCTCCCGAGAGAGTTCGTGGCTGCGTTGTCACCGGAGGTGGTCGCCTCCGCGCTTCGCCGGGTCGCCGCTGAGGATCGGCTGGTCGCGGGCTGGCTCGACGCCCTGACCGCCTCCGGGCCGACCGGTGCGCTGACCGACGAACTGGCGGCGGCCCGGGCGGCGAACGCCGCACTCCAGAGCCGGGTTGATGAGCTGGAGGAATGGTGGACGGCCCTTGAGCAGAGCACCGATCCGGGCCGCAATCCGTCAGCCGGGTAGCTGAGGAGCTTCTGGGGCGCTCGTGGCGCTGGCTGCCAGAAGGATGCCGTACCACGCCGGTCCAGCACGTCGGCACCGTGTGCTGGCCTGAATCCGCTTACCGTTCCAGGGCCGCGAAAGTGTCGGCCATCCAGTCGGCGATGCCCTGATCCTGCTCTTTAGCGCTGGCTTGGACTTCCGCCTGACGGATCGGGCCGTCGTCTCACCTCGAATCTCCCGGCCTGGGCAAGAGGCAGATCCGTTTCTCTCTCTCGTCTCCAAAGGTCGGTAGGAACCGCCTCCATCGCCCGTGAGGTTGGCATCGTGAAGCTCATGAGCGCTGAATTCGACGTTCCGGCGGATCGCGGATCTGGTCGGGCGAGGTCCAACGAGCCGGCCGAATACCTGGGCACGTCTCGAGTCCGAGGCCTGGCGGTGCAGCGCTGGAAGGCCGGCGCGGGCGTCATCGGACTGGTGTGGAACACCTACGACGGGCCGCCGACCCCGGACATCGAGCTGGGGGAGAAGCTTCGTGAACTCGGCGTCGGTGCCGGGCTGCGGGCTATGCCGCATTTTGGCGTCGGCGGGCCCGCGCTGCGCAACGTGCCGATCCCGGGTGTCGCGGATACAGCGGAGGTGGCTTGGGACCAGTTGGCTGAGGCACTGGGCCAGCCGTTGCCGTACTGGCCGATCCCGCTGCAGCAACGCCAACTGATCGACGCGTGGCAACCGGGCCGGCCCACCGTGCAGGCACTAGCCGTCGAACCCGATATGGATCTCAACGTGCTGCTGCGCCTGGCTGCGCTCTACGACAGCGATCACCCGGCCGCGCAGGTGCTCCTCCGGCTCTTCCGGACGGTGACGTGGCGAGAATCCCAGACCGCTGTCCAGATGATCGCCATGGCCGAGAGGAAGACGTTCGACGGCACGGTGGTGATCGCGGCCCGACCGATACCGGTACCCCGAGCCCATCCCGATGAACTGGCCGAGGCGGTACGCCGAGCAGGCTGGCTGGAGATCCTCGGACGCGCCGATGTACTCGCCGACGCCTGCATGGAGCAGCTGGTGCGCTGGGACGGCGGCCGGGACTGCCCCTTCGGCGCGTCGGTCGACCTTGAACCCGGCGACCCGATCAGCGACGAACTCATCGCCCGCCTCACCCCTGCAGCCCGCACGGCCGCATTCCGGTTCCTCGACGCACCACCGAACGCCGAAACACTGGTAGACCCCGCCACCGACGCCCCAGCCGTCAGCATGGCAAGCGAGGACGGCGCCCGCATCCGGATCGCCGTCGGCCAGTGGCTTCCCACAACGTCGCCGCTGGCCGAGCTAGTGCTCGACGACCCGATCTGGATCCGGACTGCTGACGGCACCGTCTACCCGGCGCCACAGGACCCGAGGTGTGGGCTCGGATGGGGGTACTCCGGCAACGGCCCCGGGGCCCTCGCACTGCTGATTCACCGGCTGCTGGACGACATCACGGCGCGAGCCGCTGACGACACGCGGGGAGCGCCGGAAGGCCTCGAGCGGCTCCTCACCACCGACCTTCCCCGAGGAACCCGCCTCGCTCGCGCTCAACTCGAAGCCGCCCGCGCCGACCATTGAGTCCAATACGAGCCGCACGTTTGCCGGGGCCTTCACCCGGTTGCGGATCGCCCGGGCAAGAGATCGTGACCTGCGAGTGCGAGAGTCTCGGTCCTTGCGGGGATCTGGCCTGGATTCAACGGTCGTGCCTACCATGTCGTCGGTTTCAGCAGAATCGACGACGAGGAATTTTGTGTCTAATTACAGTTTGTCAGACTATAAACCTAACCATCCTATTTCCCCCGCGACAAGATCGCCGGTGGGCTTTCTGCTGATCATTCCCGCGTTTCTGGCGCTGCTGATCTCCTATGTGGCGCCATCGATAAAGACCGCATGGGACAGTTTTCACGACGGCAACGTTTTCTCGGACGGCTCAGCGGAGGGAGCCGGCCTGGAGAACTACAGCCGCATCGCGGAGGACGGCTTCTTCGGCGGCCTCGGCTACGCTGCCCTGCTCGCCCTGCTACCGGTGATCACCATGTGTGTCGCCGGCGCACTGCTCGCCTGGCTCACGCACCGTGGAGGCACGGTGGTACGCCGCAGCGTACGGCTGGCGCTGGCTGTTCCGATGGTCCTGATCAGCCCGGTCGGCATGGCCGGGGCCTGGATGCTGCTGCGCGGCGGAGGCGGCCCGGTCGCCGTCATGCTCGCCTTCTGGCTTTCCTTGTACGGCCTGTTCATCGGTGTCGGTGTGACCCTCTTCCTGGCCGCGCTGCGCCGCCCGGAACAGTCCCGTCGCCAGGTCACGGCGGTGATCGCCGTCGGCGTCGTCGCCGGAATCGCGGTGCTCGCCTTCTCGTTGCAGACCTTCTACTTCCAGACGGGGCTCACCCTCGGCCGTTCCGACGGCTGGCAGACACCGCTGTCCTTCGCTTACACCCGGACCTTCCAGCTCTTCGACATCGGTCCCGCGGCGGCGGCGAACACCGTACTCGGGATCGTTCTCGGGCTGCTCGGCCTGGTCGCGGTCGCGGTTCTGGCCGCGAGCCGTCTGCGCGGTGACGTGCTTCCCGCCCGGGAGATACCGTCCCGGCCGTTCGCTGCCGGATGGGCCGTCGGCGCCTACGTGCTGCTGGCTGCAGCCCTGGTCACGGTGGTCGTCGGCGTCTGGCCGTGGTTGTCCGAACTGGCCGGCTACCTCGATGGCCAGCGGATCAGCACCGACCCGCCGGAGGGTGCGGTCACCGTGCAGACCTGGGTCAACACGTGGCTCCCAGCGCTGTTCCCCACCGTCGTCGGCGTGCTGCTCGCCGCCCTGGGCGGTTATGGCATCGGCGTGCTGCGCCCGCTCGGCCGGCACAGTGAATGGCTGCTCCTGCTCTTCGCGCCGTGGCTGTTCGTGAGCCTCGGCCCGCTGGCGGGCACGTGGTTCTTCTGGTTCAACGACGCCGAACTGACCGGCTCCTGGTTGACGCTGATCCCGCCGGTCTGGCTGAACATCCCCGCCCTGGTCATCTTCACGCTGCTGTTCCATGGCCTCGCCGAACGCCGGGCAGCACGCGGAGGCAGCCTGGGCCGGGCAGTGATCGTTCCCGCGCTGCCGATGCTGGCGGTCGTCGGCGGCCTCACCTACCTGGTCCACGTCCAGAACATCCACTGGCAGCTGATCACCGCCACCGACAAGAGCCTCTACACCCTGCCCCTGGTGGCCCAGATGATCCGGACGACTTTCATCGGCGCCGCGGGCACCGCCCTCCCGATCATCACGGTGATCCTCTCGGCCGCGATCCTGGGCGCTCTCCAATGGTTCTACCTGGACCGTGTCTCCCTGCGCACCGACACCGGCGACGGCGAACAGCGCTGAGAACCTCGGCGGGGAGCAGCGGCGGTATGGAGCGGCCGCGATCATCCGGTGGGGGATCACGGCCCGGTGCACGCGTGCCTGGCGCCTGCGACGGCATGATGGTCTGATGCCGGTGAATCATCTGTCCGAAGTCGAACGTGTCGAGCGGCAGCTTGCGTCGGTGATGGCCGCGCGTCCGCGTGACGAGGGCGCCTGTGTGGCCGCGTTGCAGGAGGCGGTCGCGCTCACCCGTACCGATGCGGACGCCGGTGAGGTGTTCTACCTCCCGGAACTGCTTGACGACCTGGCGCAGGCCTATGTCGGTGTGGGCCGGTTCGACGAGGCGTTGCAGACCATCCGCGAGGCCGTGGACGCCGGGTTGGCGGGGCAGCCCGACAGCCGATGCCGGATCGCGGAGATTCTGATGCGAGCTGGGCGCGTCGGCGAGGCCGAGTCGATCTGGAACGAGGTCAGGGCTGACACCCCCGGCGACGTGTGGCTGTTCAACAATGCCGGTCTCGAGTACGCCGCTGTCGGTGACCACGTCACCGCCCTGGCCTGGCTGACCGACGGGATGCGTATCGCTCTGGACAGCGGCGACCCCGAGCGGCTCGTGCCTCAGTTGATCGACCTGCGCCGGGCGAGCATGACCGAGTTGGGCCTGGAAGCCGACGACCTACAGGCCCGCGCGGTGGACTTCCACGCCGAACGGGAACGTGATTCCCGGCAGCGGATCCTGCGCACCGCGGCACCGGCGGCCGGCACCGGCTATCGCGCCGCAACCGGGCCGATGCTCGTGGCGTGGTCATGGTTCCCCGCTGAGGAGTACGCGGAAGCGCTCGCCCGATGGCCGGAGCTGACCGAAGCCGGCGGCGTGGCTTCCGGCGGGCGAACGCATGCCGAGTACTGCCGAGCCATGCAGGTCAAACTCGCCGAGGCCGCCGACTCCGGGGCGACCCGCGTCAGCATCGCTCCGATCCGGGTCGGCGACTTCCTGGCCTGGTGCGCCGAACGAGGCGAGAACCCCGGTGAGGCCCGGGCCGGGTACGCCGCTGATTTCGCCCGGACCCGTCCCGAGCAGCTGATCTCGTGGCCGCCGGGACGTAACGAGCCGTGCTGGTGCGGTTCGGCCCGAAAGTACAAGAAATGCTGCGGCGCACCCCGGACCGGTGACCATGACGAGTACTGACCGGCTGGGCCGGCCGGGGTTCTGCGGGCTGGTCACGGTTGTTGGGTCAGGTATCCGCCCATTGTCGTGAAGTAGTCCTGGGCGGCGAGTTCGGTGCCGTCCTCGGTGCGGACTCGGGTGATGAGCAGGGCTCGGTTGCGGCCTCGGCGGGCGTCTGCGCCGGCCACGACGGCCACCCCGTCGCCCTCGCGGTAGAAGATTCGGCCGGGGGTGCCGCCGTAGCGGTTCTGTGACACCTCGGCGGTCAGGACGGCCAAGCGCTTGCCGCGGTGGTACGTGTATGCGCTCGGGTAGGGCGACGACTGGGCCCGGATCAGCCGGTCGAGGTCCTCGGCCGGCCAGGTCCAGTCGATGCGGCAGTCCTCGTCGGCGCGTTTGTGGAAGAAGCTGGCCTGGGTGCGGTCCTGGGGGGTCCAGTCGGTCTTCCCGGACGCGATCAGGGCCAGGCCGTCGACGGTGATCGGGCCGAAGAGTTCGAGTGTGCTGTTGAACAGGTCGGTGGTGGTGTCGCGGGGGCCGACCGGGACGGCCCGTTGCAGCACGATGTCGCCGGCGTCCAGGGTCTCGTCCATGATGTGCGCGGTCACGCCGACCTCCTTCTCGCCGTTGATCAGGGCCCAGATCAACGGCGAGAAGCCCGCGTACGCCGGCAGGAGTGAGTCGTGCACGTTGAGGGTGCCGAGCGGGGGGAGCGTGTAGACGCGCGGCGGGATCCAGGTGCGCCAGTTGGTGGCCACGATGATGTCCGGTGCGGCCGCGCGCATGTGCTCCAGCAGCTCCTCGTCGTCGGGGCGGTTGCGCAGCAGGACCGGAACGCCGTGCTTCTCGGCCAGATCGGCGACCGAGTCGTCCCAGATCTTCTCGTAGGCGTGGTCGCTCTTGGGGTGGGTGACGACCAGCACCACCTCGTGTTCAGACTCGAGCAGCGCCTGAAGGGTCCGGTGTCCCCAGGTCTGATATCCGAACATGATGACCCGCATGGGCGGTGTCCTCCTCTGGTCGTCGAGTCCTCAAAGGACCTCGATGTTCGCCGATGCTTTCGGCTGTTCACGGTGGACGCTGATCGTACTATAGTTAGCCTTGCCTAAGTGAACAACGGGTGATCAACTGCGTACTCCAGGTATAGGTTTTGATCGTTCCCTACCCGATGGGACAGGTATGTCTGAGGAACCTTCCGGCGGCCACGGATCAGTCCATGACCTCATCGGCGTCGGATTCGGGCCGTCCAACCTCGCGTTGGCGATCGCGATCGCCGAACACAATGCGGAACTCGGGCGGGCGCCCGGCGCGCGGCCCGTGAAAGCGGCCTTCGTGGAGCGTCAGCGGGGGTTCGGATGGCACCGGGGAATGCTGCTCGAGGACGCGACCATGCAGGTCTCGTTCCTCAAGGATTTGGTCACCCTGCGTAATCCGAAGAGCGGCTTCAGTTTCCTGTGCTATCTGCAGAGCCGGGACCGTCTGGTCGACTTCATCAACCAGAAGAACTTCTTCCCGTCCCGGATGGAATTCCACGACTACCTGCAGTGGGCAGCCGAACTCGTCGACGGCGAGGTGACGTACGGCCGCGAGGCGGTCGCGATCCACCCGGTGCTCCGAGACGGCGAGGTGACCTGCTTCGACGTGGTCGCGGCCGACGTCGACGGCACCGCCGAACCGATCGTCATGCGGGCCCGGAACCTGGTGCTCGGCACCGGTCTGGTGCCGCGGTTGCCCGACGGGGTGACCGCCGACGACCGGATCTGGCACACCCGCGATCTGCTGCCCAACGCCGAACGTCTCAAGCGGGACACCCCGTCCCCCCGGCGATTGGTGGTGGTGGGCGCCGGGCAGAGTGCCGCCGAGGCGGTCGACTACCTGCACCGGGAGTTCCCCCGTGCCGAAGTGAATGCGGTGATCACGCGGTACGGCTACAGCCCGGCCGACGACAGCGCTTTCGCCAACCGCATCTTCGATCCGGCCGCGGTGGACGAATACTTCGCGGCGCCGGCCCACGTCAAGCAGATGATGATGGTCTACCACGGCAACACGAACTACTCGGTTGTCGATCAGGATCTGATCGAGGATCTGTCCCGCCGGGTCTACCAGGAGAAGGTGCGCGGCGAGGAACGCCTCCGGCTGCTCAACGTCTCCCGGGTCACCGAGGCGGTGCGGGCCGGCGAGCGGGTCCGCACGGTCGTCGAGTCCATGATCACCGGCGAGCGCCTGACGCTGGAGGCCGACGCCGTGGTGTTCGCCACCGGCTACCGGCAGCCCGACCCGTTCGTACTGCTGGGGGACCTGGCCGGCGAATGCCGGCGGGACGAGGCGGGGCAGGTGGTCGTCGCCCGCGACTATCGCATCGACATGGCGCCGCACATCACCGCCGGTGTCTACCTGCAGGGCGGCACCGAGCACACCCACGGCATCTCGTCCTCACTGCTGTCCAACACGTCGATCCGGTCGGCCGAGATCCTCGGTTCGGTGGTCCGCAGTGGTGTCCCGGCGCGCCGTCCGGCGCCGGTCGGCTGACCTCACGGTGGGGTGGGGGCCAGGTGGTGCCGGCCGGCCGGGATGATCAGCGGGGTGCCGCTGATCGGGTCGACCGTCACCCGGCAGTCGACGTCGAAGACATCGGCCACCACCTCGGGCGTGATGACGGTGGCCGGATCGCCCTGCGCGACGATCCGGCCCGCCTTCATCGCCACCAGGTGATCGGCGTAGCGGCCGGCCTGGTTGAGGTCGTGCAGCACCATCACCACGGTCCGGCCGTCGCGCCGGTTCAGGTCGACCACGAGGTCGAGCACATCGATCTGGTGCGACAGGTCGAGGAACGTGGTCGGTTCGTCCAGCAGCAGCACCGGTGTCTCCTGGGCCACCGCCATGGCGATCCAGGCCCGTTGCCGCTGGCCGCCGGAGAGTTCGTCGACCGGGCGCTGGGCCAGATCGGTCATGTTCGTGGCGGCCAGTGCCGCCGTCACCGCTGCCTCGTCGGCCGCCGACCACTGCTGCCACCAGCTCTGATGCGGTGAGCGGCCCCGGCTGACCAGGTCGACCACGGTCAGGCCGGCCGGCGTCACCGGGGACTGGGGCAGGATGCCGACCTGGCGGGCGACCTGACGGGTCGGCAGCGAGTGGATCGCCTCGCCGTCGAGCCGTACGCACCCGGCGGCCGGCGGCATCAGCCGGGCCAGGGCCCGCAACAGCGTCGACTTGCCGCAGGCGTTGGCCCCCACCACGGCCGTGATCCGGCCGGCCGGCAGCTCGAGGTCGAGGTCGTCGACGACGATCCGGCCCGGGTAGGAGAGCCGGAGCTTCTCGGCCCGGAGTTCGGGGCGGTCAGAGGTCATCGCTCAGCCTCCAGAGCCGGCTCGGTTGGCGCGCGCCAGCAGCCACAGCAGGAATGCCGCGCCCAGCGCGCCGGTGACGACGCCGACCGGCAGGTCGGCGTCCGGGAGGAGATAGCGGGCGAGCAGGTCGCTCGCGAGCACCATGAGGGCGCCGGTGAGCGCGGAGGTGACCGGCGGCGGGGTGGCGTGGCCGGCCAGGCGCTGGGCCACCTGGGGTGCGGCCAGGGCGACGAAGAGCACCGGCCCGGCGGCCGCGGTGGCGAAGGCGACCAGCCCGACGCCGGCCAGCAGCAGGCCGAACCGGGCGAGTTGTACGGGTGTGCCCAGGCCCCGGGCCACGTCGTCGCCGAGCGACAGGGTACGGCTCCACAGGCTCAGCGGCAGGACCAGCGCCAGCAGTACGGCGACGGCTATCGCCAGCGGTAGCACGGTCTCCCAGCCGCGGCCGTTGATGCTGCCGACCAGCCAGCCGAATGCTTCCTGGGCCTCGTGCAGCTTGGCGTGCGTCAGTAGGTAGTCGGTGGCGCTGGTGCACATCCAGGAGACGCCGATGCCGACCAGCACGATGCGGTAGCCGCCGGCCCCGCCCCGCCAGGCCAGGAGATAGATGAGCGCGGCGGTGGCGAGCGCGCCCAGCACCCCGAGCGTGGGGCCGGTGCCAGCGCCGAGCACGATTCCGGCGACCACCGCGGTCGTCGCGCCCGCGTTGATCCCGATCATGTCGGGGCTCGCGAGGGGGTTGCGGGTGATGGTCTGGAAGATGGCGCCGGAGACCGCGAACGCCGCGCCGGCCAGCAGACCGGTCAGCGCCCGGGGCAGACGGAGTTCGCGGATGATGAACGACGGGCCGGGGTCGTCCGAGCCGGCCAGGGCGCGCAGCACGTCGGGCAGGCTGACCGGGTAGTCGCCGAGGGCCAGGCTGACACACAGGACGGCGAACGTCGCCGCGGCCAGGGCGAGGCAGACCACGGCGGTACGGGGTGCGACGACGCCGGAGACCGGTGGGACGGACAGCCGGAACGCGCCCGGCCGCAGGGTGGCGTCGTGAGTGGTCCGCGTGGTCATCAGAGCTCCGCCGTCCGGTTGCGGCGGACCAGGGCGATGAAGAAGGGGCCGCCGAGGAACGCGACCACGATGCCGGCCTGCACCTCCTCGGGTCTGGTGATCACCCGGCCGATGATGTCGGCGATCAGCAGCAGGCAGGGCGCGAGCAGGGCGGTGGCCGGCAGTAGCCAGCGGTGGTCGGGGCCGGTGATCAGGCGGGCCACGTGCGGCACCACCAGTCCGATGAAGACGATCGGCCCGGCGATGGCGACGGCCGTGCCGGCCAGCAGGGTGACCGCCAGGACGGCCTGCAGGCGGATCAGGCCGATCCGGCGGCCCAGGGCGATCGCGGTGTCGTCGCCCAGGGCGAGGCTGTTGAGTGCGGGGCCGGCCGCGACGGCGAGCAGGATGCCGGCGGCGAGGAACGGCGTCATCCGCCACAGCAGGGCGGGGTCGGCGCCGGTCAGGGAGCCGGCCGACCAGAACCGGAAGCGGTTGAGGGCCTCGGGGTGGCGCAGCACGATGGCGCTGGTGCAGGAGCCGAGCAGGAAGGTCAGGGCGATGCCGGCCAGGGCGATCTTGACCGGGGTGGCACCGCCCTGGCCGAGGCTGCCCAGCACCTGGACGGCGACGGCGCCGGCGAGTGCTCCGGCGAGGGCGAACCACACGTACCCGGAGGCGGCGGTGACGCCCAGGAAGGCCACCGCGGTGACGATGGCGAAGGACGCGCCGGCGCTGACACCGAGCAGACCGGGGTCGGCCAGGGGGTTGCGGGTGAGGCCCTGCATGAGGGCGCCGGCCAGCCCGAGCGCCAGCCCGACCAGGATCGCGCAGATCGTGCGGGGGACCCGGACGCCCCAGACGATCGCCTCGGCCTGGGGGTCGGCCGCCCGGTCGGTGACCGCCCGGATCACCTCGTCGAGGGGGATCGCTTTGCTGCCGGCGGCCAGCGAGAGAACGCAGAGGAAGGCAAGAACGGCAACGGCGACGATCAATAGCGCGGTACGTCTCGGCACCGTTGCCACAGCGGCCGCTGGCCGGATCGTCGTGGTCATGCCGCCTCCATGATGGACGTTCCGTTTGATACTAAGGGTTGCCTAGCCATCACGGGGTGGAGGGGAACTCTTGTGGCTAAGGTAAGGCTCACCTTACGATGACGGCCGACGATGTCTCCAGGTCGGAGGGGTTCCGTTGTTCACGGTGTCGAGATCCAAAAACTTCTCGATCGCGGTCCTGGCCGTGGCGGTTCTCGTCCTCGCCGGCTGCTCGACCGCCGAGGACACTGTCAAGCCGTCGGCCGGAGCGTCCGCCGGCACCGGATTCCCGGTCAGCGTGCAGCACAAATACGGCACCACCGAGATCAAGGCCGCCCCGGCCCGGGTGGTCACGCTCGGACTGAGCGACCAGGATCCCGTGCTCGCATTGGGTGTCGTCCCGGTCGGCGCGATCGACTGGTTCCTTGAGCGGCCGTACGGAAAATGGCCTTGGGCGCAGCCTTTGTGGGCCGGAAAGGCGCCCGAGATCGTCGGCGAGCGGGATGAATTCAACCTGGAGAAGGTCGCCGCGCTGAAGCCGGACCTGATCCTGGCCCTGTACTCGGGCATGAGCAAGGATCAATACACCAAGCTCTCGCAGATCGCCCCGACCGTGGGCCAGCCCGTCGGCTTCGACGACTACGCCGCCCCCTGGCAGGACATGACCAAGCTGGCCGGGCAGGCGCTGGGTAGGGCGGCCGAGGCCGACAAGCTGATCGCCGGCGTCGACGCCCAGCTGGCCGAGCTCGCCGGCGAGCACCCCGAGTTCAAGGGGAAGTCGGCGGCGGTGGTGGAGCCGTACGAGCCGGGTAAGTACGCGGTCTTCGCGCCCACCGACCCCAAGGTCGTGCTGCTGACCAAGCTCGGCTTCACCGTGCCCGACCCGATCGTGAAGGCGGCCGGTGACGAGTACGCGGCCGAGATCGGCTCCGAGCAGCTGTCCCTGGTCGACGTGGACAAGCTGGTCTTCCTGACGGCCGACGCCGGCACCGAGAAGACGGTCAAGGCCGATCGGGTCTACAACACGCTCCAGGTGGCCAAGGACAACCGTGCGGTCTTCCTGCCGTACGAGGAGCCGCCGCTGGGCGCCGCGCTGTCGTTCAGCACGGTGCTGAGCATCCCGTACGCGCTCGACCAGATGGTGCCGCTGCTCGCCGAGTAGGCCATGTTCCTTCTTCACCGACGTCACCTTCGAGGGGCGGGACTTCGCTGTGCCCGAATTCGCGCGAACCGATGCTGTCGTGACCCAGGCGACCTGGCCCGAGCTGCTCGCGGTGCAGGTCCGCCGCCGGCCGGACGCGGTGGCGGTGGTTTACGAGGACACCGTGCTCACGTACGCCGAAGTGGACGAGCGGGCCAACCGCCTCGCCCACGCGCTGATCGCGCGGGGCGCCGGACCGGAGCAGGTGGTGGGCCTGTGCCTGCCCCGGTCGGCCGACCTGATCGTGGCCGAGGTGGCGGTGCTCAAGGCGGGTGCCGCCTACCTGCCGATCGACCCGGATTACCCGGCCGAGCGGATCGCCTACCTGCTGGCCGACGCCGCCCCGGCCTGTGTGCTCACCACCACCGGCCTGGCGGCGGTGCTGGACACCGCAGCAGTGCTGCTCGACAGCCCGGACTTCGCCGAGGAGTTGACCGGCCGGCCGAGCAGCGATCCCGCGGCGGAGATCACCCCGGCCAACGCCGCGTACGTCATCTACACCTCGGGGTCGACCGGGCGGCCCAAGGGTGTCGTCGTGTCGCATTCCGGCGTGGCCAAGCTGCTGGCCACCGGCACCGAGCGGCTCGGGCTGGGCCCGGACAGCCGGGTGCTGCAGTTCGCCTCGCCGAGCTTCGACGTGGCGTTCTTCGACCTGTGCAACGGCCTGCTCACCGGCGGCCGGCTGATCGTGGTGCCGGCCGAACGGCGGGTGCCCGGCCCGGAGCTGACCGATTACATCCACCACCACGGCACCACGATGATGATCCTGCCACCGGCGCTGCTGGCCGCCCTGCCACCCGAGTGCACCCTGCCGGCCGGTGCGACGCTGCTGGCCGGCACCGAACGGGTCTCGGCCGAGCTGGTCAACCGGTGGGCGGTCGGCCGCTCGATGTTCAACGCCTACGGGCCGACCGAGGCCACCGTCAACTCCACGCTGGGCCGGTGCGACCCCGCGACCCCGCCCGGGGCCACCGTGCCGATCGGGGTGGGCGACCCGGACACCACGTGTCACGTGCTGGACGCCGTGTTGCAGCCGGTTCCGGCCGGTGCGGTCGGCGAGCTCTACCTGGGCGGATCCGGCCTGGCCCGCGGCTATCTGGGTCGGCCGGCGCTCACCGCGGAACGCTTCGTCGCCGACCCGTACGGCGCGCCCGGCGACCGTCTCTACCGCACCGGCGACCTGGTGCGCCGGCGTGAGGACGGGCGGCTCGAGTTCGTGGGCCGGGCCGACAACCAGGTGAAGGTGCGCGGCTACCGGATCGAGCCGGGCGAGATCGAGACGGTGATCGGCCAGCACCCGGCCGTCGCCCAGGTCGCCGTGGTGGCCCGCGAGGACAAGCCGGGCGACGTCCGCCTGGCCGCCTACGTCGTGCCCCGGCTGGACGCCGCCGCCGAGCAGGTCGGGCAGTGGAAGGAGCTGCACGAGCTGCTCTACACCGCGGGCCGTACCGAGTCCTGGGCCGAGAATTTCACCGGCTGGAACAGCAGCTACGACGGGCTTCCGATCCCGGTCGAGCAGATGCGCGAATGGCGTGACGCCACCGTCGGCGCGATCCTCGCCTTGCGCCCGCGCCGGGTGCTCGAGATCGGCGTCGGCAGCGGGCTGCTGCTGTCCCGGATCGCCCCGCACGTCGAGACGTACTGGGGGACCGACCTGTCCGAGGAGGCCATCCACACCCTGCGGGGACACTTCCCCGAGGTCGAGCTGTCGGCCCGCCCGGCCGACGACGTGGCCGGCCTGCCCGCTGGTCTGTTCGACACCATCGTGATCAACTCGGTGGCGCAGTACTTCCCGGGCGTCGACTACCTGACCGACGTGCTGACCAAGGCGGTCGGCCTGCTGGCGCCGGGCGGGTCGGTCTTCCTGGGCGACGTCCGGCACCTGCGGCTGCTGCCGGCGCTGCGGGCGGGCATCGAGGCCGTCCGGCACCCGGGCGCCGGCCCGGCCGAGGCCGGGCCCGCGGTGCGGCGGGCCGTGCTGTGGGAGGGCGAGCTGCTCGTCGACCCCGACCTGTTCGCCACGGTGCCCGGTGTGACCACCGTGGACGTGCGGGTCAAGCGCGGTCGTTTCCACAACGAGCTGACCCGCCACCGGTACGACGTGGTGCTGGGCACCGCCCCGGCCGTGGCGATCGAGCCGGCCGAGGAGGTCACCTGGGACGGGCTCGACTTCACCGGGGCCCGCCCGCAGCGGGTCAGCGGCATCCCCAACGCCCGGCTGACGGCCGACGTGGCGGCGCTGGACGCCCTCGACGCTCCGGCCGAGACGGTCGCCGGGCCGGCCCGAGACCCCGAGGACCTGCACCGGCTGGCCGCGGAGCACGGCTGGAGCGTCGACGTCACCTTCACCCCGGGCGCCCGCGACGGGCGCCTCGACGCCGTCTTCACACCGTCGGGCGCGCTGCCGCCACCGGCCTACCGCCCCGCGGGAACCGGGCGGTACGTGAACCGGCCGGCCCCCTTCCGCGACGCCACCGCGTTGATGAACCAGCTGCGTGCGTACGCCCGCAGCTGGCTGCCCGACTACATGGTGCCGTCGGCGTTCGTGCCGCTCGACCGGATCCCGATGACCACCGCCGGCAAGGTGGACCGGGCCGCGCTGCCCCGGCCCGACTTCGCCGCGCTGACCACCGGCGGCGCGGCCCGGGACGCCCGCGAGGAGGTGCTCTGCGCCCTCTACGCCGAGGTGCTCGGGCTGCCCGAGGTGGGCGTGGACGACGACTTCTTCGCGCTGGGCGGCGACAGCATCGTCTCGATCCAGCTGGTGATCCGGGCTCGGCAGGCCGGTCTGGTCGTCACCCCGCGGCAGGTGTTCCAGCACCGGACGGTGGCCGCGCTGGCGCCGGTGCTGACCACCACCGGCAGCGAGACGGCCGACGATCCGGCGGCCGGTGTGGGTGACATGCCGTTGCTGCCGATCATGGCCTGGCTCGACGAGTGCGGCGGCGACTTCCGGGCCTTCAACCAGTGGCTGCTGGTACGGGTGCCGGCCGGCGCCGACCTGGTTCGTACCCTGCGGTCGGTGGCCGACCGGCACGACGCGCTGCGGTCCCGGCTGGTACGGGCCACGCCGGGTTCCCCCGGCCGGCTCGTGATCGGGGCTCCCGGCTCCGTCGACGCTGGGCGGTGGCTGCAGCGGATCGACGCGGCCGGGCTGTCCGAGAGCCGGATCCGCACCCTGGCCGACGACGCGGCACAGCAGGCGGGCCACCGGCTCGACCCCGAGGCCGGCGTGATGGCCCAGGCGGTCTGGCTGGACACCGGCGCCGGCCGCCCCGGCTATCTGGTGCTGGTCGTGCACCACATCGTCGTGGACGGGGTCTCGTGGCGGATCCTGCTGCCCGACCTGGCCGAGGCGGGCGCCGGCGCCGCACTCGCGCCGGTCGGCACGCCCCTGAAGCGCTGGGCGGAGATCACCACGGCCGACGCGTACCGGCCGGACCGGATCGCCGAGCTCGCGCACTGGACCGGGCAGCTCACCGGTGACGACCCGGCGTTCGGGAGCCGCCCGCTCGACCCGGTGGGTGACCTGCACTCGGTACGGCGGCTGACCCTGCGCCTTCCGGCCGAGACCACCTCGGCCCTGCTGACCAGCGTTCCGGCCGCGTTCCACGCCGGGGTCAACGACGTGCTGCTGACCGCGCTGGCCCTCGCCGTCACCGACTGGCGCCGGGGCCGGGGCATCGGCACACCGCCGGTGCTGGTGGCTCTCGAAGGCCACGGCCGGGAGGAGCAGATCGACCCTGCGGTACGTCTTTCGCGCACGCTGGGCTGGTTCACCAGCATTTTTCCGGTACGGCTGGATCTCGGCCCCGTGGGCGGGGCGGACATCGGCGGCGCGCTCAAGCTCATCAAGGAGCAGCTGAACGCGGTGCCCGACCACGGGCTCGGCTTCGGGCTGCTGCGCCATCTCAACCCGGAGACCGCGGCGGTGCTGGCCGCTCTGCCCGTACCGCAGATCAGTTTCAACTACCTGGGCCGGTTCGCGGTCGCCGCGGGCCCGGACGTGCCGTGGACGCCGGTGCCGGGCGCGGGCGTGCTGGCCGGCGGGTACGACGCCGAGATGCCTGTCGCCCCGTACACCCTGGAGATCAACGCCTTCACCGAGGACTTCCCGGACGGGCCGCGGCTGGGCGTGACCTGGGCCTACCCGGACGCACTGATCGACGAAGCAGCAGTGGCCGAGCTGGCCGAGGGCTGGTTCACCGCGCTCGCCGCCCTGGTCGCGCACGCGGCGGAGCCCGGCGCCGGTGGGCACACCCCGTCGGACTTCCCGCTGACGGCGCTGACCCAGGACGACATCGACGCGTTGCCGGTGGCCGCCGACGTGCTGCCGCCGACCCCGCTGCAACTCGGTTTCTACTTCCACGCCCAGGACGGCGACGACCGGTACGAGGTGCAGCAATTCGTCACCCTGGACGGTCCGCTGGACGCGGGCGCGCTGCGCCGATCCGTGCAGCGGGTGCTGGACCGGCACGCCCCGTTGCGAGCCGCCTTCCACGAACTGGCCGACGGCCGTGTCGTCCAGGTCGTCGTGGACGGTGTCGTCGTGCCGTGGCGCGCCGTCGACGGAGCCGGTGATCTGGACGGGCTGCTGGCCGAGGAGCGGGCGGCCGGGTTCGACCTCGGGTCGCCGCCGTTGCTGCGCTGCCTGCTGGTGCGGCACGCCGACGACCGGCACACGCTGGTCCTGACCCACCACCACATCGTCACCGACGGCTGGTCGGTGGCGGTGTTCCTGCGCGACGTGCTCGACGGCTACGCCCCGGACGGCGAACCGCCCCGGCCGGCCGCTGTCACCCCGTACCGGCGCTATCTGGAATGGCTGGCCTCGCGCGACCAGCGGACCGCAACCGACGCCTGGCAGGCGGCCCTGGCCGGCTTCACCGAACCCACGCTGCTGGCCTCGGGCGAGGCGACCGCCGGCCCGGTGCGCCAGGTCGCGATCGAGCTTGCGGACGATGTCGTCACCGCCCTGCCGCACCGGATCCGCGCGCACGGCCTCACCCTCGGCACCGTCCTGCACGGCACCTGGGGTCTGCTGCTCGGCCGCCTGACCGGCCGCCGGGACGTGGCCTTCGGCAGCGTCGTGTCCGGCCGGCAGGCCGAGGTCGTGGGCATCGAGTCGATGATCGGCCTGTTCATCAACACCGTCCCGGTCCGGATGCGCTGGTCCGCCGCCGAGCCCCTGGTAGACCTGCTGACCCGGATCGCCGGCGAGCAGGCGGCGCTGCTCGACCACCAGCACCTCGGGCTGGCCGCGATCCAGCGGCTGGCCGGGGCCGACCTGTTCGACTCGCTCGTCGTCGTGGAGAACTATCCCGACCACGCCGGGCTGCAGGACCCGGCCGGCGGGCTCCGGGTCACCGGGGTCTCGTTCCGCGAGGCCACCCACTACCCGGTCACCCTGCTGGTGGCGCCCGGCCCGCGGCTCGGGCTCACCCTCGAGTACGACCCGGCCCGGGTCACCCCGGACACCGTGCACCGGATCCGTACCGGACTGGCCCGGCTGCTGGCCGCCGTGGTGCACGCCCCGGCCGAGCCGGTCGGCCGGATCGCCCTGCACGACGCGGTGGCGCCGGCGCTGGACGGGCCCCGGTTCGCCATTCCCGGGACCACCCTGCCGGCCTTGGTTGCCGCGCAGGCCGCCCGCACCCCGGACGCCGTCGCGGTGCTGGCCGGGGAACGCAGCCTGACCTACCGGGAGCTGGACGACCGGGCCGCCGAGCTGGCCGCCCGCCTGGTCGCCCAGGGCGCCGGGCCGGAACGGATCGTCGGCGTGGCGGTGCCGCGCCGGGCCGAGCTGATCGTCGCGCTGCTCGGCGTGCTGAAGTCCGGGGCCGCCTACCTGCCGCTGGATCCGGCCCTCCCGGCCGGCCGGCTGACCGGCGCGCTCGACGACGCCGGTGTCAGTGTCGTCGTGACCACCGCCGACCTGATCGCCCGCCTGCCCCGGCGAGAGGGGCTGTCCTATGTGCTGGCCGGCGACCGTCCGGTGGTGGGCCCGGCCCTGCCGCTGGTCGCCGCCGGGCCGGACAACGCGGCCTACCTGCTCTACACCTCGGGCTCGACCGGCCGTCCCCGGGGCGTGGTGGTCAGCCACCGGGCCATCGTCAGCCAGCTCGAATGGTCGCGGCGGGAGTTCCCGCTCGGCGACGACGACCGGGTGCTGCAGCTCGCGCCGATCGGCTTCGACGTCTCGGTGTGGGAGATCTTCTGGCCGCTCTGCACGGGCGCGGCGGTGGTGCTTCCCCCGGACGGCGCCGCGCAGGACCCGGCCGATCTGGTGGCGCTGATCCGGCGGCACCGGGTGACCGCCATGACCATGGTGCCGTCGCTGGCAGCCGCGTTCCTGCTCTCCGACGAGGTGTGCGCGGAACCGGGCTGGGCCTCGACGCTGCGCTGGGTGTCCAGCGGCGGGGAGGCCCTGACCGGCGAACTGGCGCGGCGGTGGCACGAGCTGACCGGCACGCGGCTCGACAACTTCTACGGCCCGACCGAGACCACGGTCCAGGTCACCTGGTGGCCCAACGACGGCGACCACGGCCCGGCCGTGCCGATCGGCGGCCCGGTCGGCAACACCCGGCTGTACGTGCTGGACGACCACCTGCAGCCGGTGCCGGACGGAGCGGCGGGGGAGCTGTACGTGGCCGGGGCGCAGCTGGCCCGCGGCTACCTCGGCCGCACCGCCGAGACCGCGCACCGGTTCGTCGCCGACCCGTTCGGGGCGCCGGGGGAGCGGATGTACCGCACCGGTGACCTGGTGCGCCGCGACGCCGGTGCAACGGTGACCTATATCGGTCGTGCCGACGACGAGCTCAAGGTGCGGGGCGCCCGGATCGACCCGGCTGAGGTCGAGGCGTGGCTGGCCGCCCAGCCCGGGGTGGCGCAGGCCGCGGTCGCGCCCACGGCCACGGGTTCCGGTGGGGTCCGGCTGATCGGTTGTGTCGTACCGGAGCCGGGTGTGTCCCGGCCCGACGGCCCGGCCCTGGTCACGGCGGCCGCTGCCGCTCTGCCGGCCGCGCTGGTCCCGTCGGTCGTCCTGGTCGTCGACGCCCTGCCGCTGACCGGCAACTGCAAGATCGACCGAGCCGCGATCGCCGCCCTGTCCGGCGCCCGCGCGGAGAACGTCTCTGCGGCCGATGCCGCCGCCTCCGATGCCGCCGCCTCCGATGCCGCCGCTTCCGACGGGTTCGCGGAGGCTCCGCGCGATGATCGGGAACGGACGATCGCCGGGGTCTTCGCCGCTGTCCTCGCCCTGCCGGACGTCGATGCCGATGGTGACTTCTTCGCCCTCGGTGGCGACAGCATCCTGTCCATCGCCGTCTCCAGCCGGGCCCGCCGCCTCGGCCTTCCCGTCACGCCGCGCGACGTGCTGACCCGGCGCACCCCGCGTGCCTTGGCCGCGAGTCTTCCGGCTGTACCGGTCCCCCCGGAGCTGGTGGAGTCCGACGGCGTCGGGGACGTGCCGCTGTTGCCGATCGTGAACTGGCTGCGTGACACCGGCGCTGCGATCGACCGGTTCGTCCTGCCCGTGCTGCTGACCGTTCCCGCCCACGCCGACGTGCCAGGCGTTCTGCAGGCGGTGCTCGACCGGCACGACGGGCTGCGGTTGCGGTTGCGGCGCATCGCCTCGGTGCTGTGGACCACGGAGACCATGCCGGCCGTCGATGCTCGTGACCTGATCCGCCGGGTCGACGCGCCGGAGCCGACCGCCGCGCTGATCGCGGCCGAGACCGCGGCCGCCGTCGACCGCCTGGATCCCGGCGAGGGCCGCATGCTGCAGGCCGTCTGGTTCGACGCCGGCGACCGCCCCGGCCGCCTGCTGCTGATGGTCCACCACCTGGTGGTGGACGGGGTGTCCTGGCGCATCCTGCTCGACGACCTGGCCACGGCCGCGGCCGGGCAGTCGCTACCGTCGGCCGGAACTTCGTTGCGCCGCTACGCCCGAGCCGTGCAGAACCAGGCACAGAACCCGCAACGGCTGGGCGAACTCGAACACTGGATGCGGGTGCTCGCCCCCGGCGCCGAGCTGGTGCCCGGGATCACCGGTGTGCCCGGCGACGGGGCCCGCCGCCGCACGACCCGGTTGGGCGTCGCCGAGACACGGGCGCTGCTCACCGCTGACATCACCGACGTACTGCTGGGGGCGCTGTATCGCGGCGTCGACGGCTGGCGGGGCGCGAGCGGGGCCGATCTGCTGGTCGAGGTCGAGCGGCACGGCCGGGAGGACATCGAACCAGGACTCGATCTTTCTCGTACGGTCGGCTGGCTCACCGCCGTGCACCCGGTGCGGCTCGGCGCCGGTGGCGGTCATCGGCTGGCCGACGTGCCGGACGGTGGCCTCGGCTACGGCATGCTGCGCTATCTGAACGCCCAGACCGCGCCGCTGCTGGCCCGGCTTGCCGCGCCGCAGGTGCTGTTCAACTACTACGGGCGGTTCCCGGCCGGTACCGGCGAGCCGTGGACCCCGGCCGTCGAGGAGCTGCCGACCGAGGTCAACGGCGGCCTGGAGCCGGCCCATCTGCTGCAGGTCGACGTCGTGTGCGAGGAGACCGGCCGCGGGCCCGAACTGGTCGCCACCTGGACCTGGGTCGAGGGGCCGTTGGCCGAGGACGACGTCACAGCCGTGGCCGACGGCTGGGCGGCGGCGCTGCGTGAGGTGGCCGGCTGGCCGACGCTGTTGCCGCTGTCCGCGGAGGAGCTGGACCGGGTACGCGCGATCAGCACGGCCCCGGTCGGTGACGTCTGGCCGCTGTCGCCGTTGCAGGAGGGGCTGTACTTCCACGCCAGCTACGACGCCGGCGCGCTCGACGTCTACACCGGGCAGGATGCCTTCGACCTCGGCTACCGGGTCGACCTCGATCGTCTGCGCCGGGCCGGGGCCGCGCTGCTGGCCCGTAACGACGGCATGCGCGCCGGGTTCGCCAGCAACGGGCTGAGCCGGCCGGTGCAGTTCGTCGCGGACGGTCTGGCCCTGCCGATCGAGGAGGTCGAGGCGTGCTCGGCAGCGGATGTGGCCGCGGCGATGGCGGCCGACCGGGCCCGGCCGTTCGACCTGGCGAACCCGCCGCTGTGCCGGCTGACCGTGATCCGGATGCCCGGCGGCCGGGACCGGCTCGTCGTCAGCCATCACCTGATCCTGTGGGACGGCTGGTCCGAGGAGCTGTTCGTCGAGCAGCTGTTCACGCTCTACGAACGGGACGGTGACGCCACCGGACTGCCGCCCGCCGGGTCGTACCGGGATCATCTGGTCTGGCTCGGCCGGCAGGACACGGTGACGGCGATCGAGCGCTGGCGGGACGCCCTGGCCGGGCTGACCGAGCCGACGATGGTCGGGCCGGCCGACCGTAGCCTGGCCCCCGCCCTGCCCGAGCGGCACACGATCGAGCTGCCGGCGGTGCTGTCCGAGCGGCTGCGCGACGCCGCCCGCGCGCACGGCCTCACCCTGAACACCGTGTTCAGCGCGGCCTGGGGCCTGGTGCTCGGCGCGTTCACCGGGCGCGGCGACGTCGTCTTCGGCATGACCGTGGCCGGTCGCCACGGCGACGTCCCACTGGTCGACAGCATCGTGGGGCTGTTCCTCAACACCGTTGCGGTCCGGGTGACGCCCGACCCCCGTGAGTCCGTGCGCGACCTGCTGCTGCGCCTGCGTGACCAGCGGCTCACCCTGATGGACTACGACCATGTGGGCCTGGCCGACATCCAGCGGGCGACCGGGCACACCCAGCTGTTCGACACGCTCTACGTGATGCAGAACTTCGTCGACGAGGGCGAATCGGCCGACCTGCAACGCCGGCACGGCATCGAGACCGTCGACAGCGTGGACGCCACCCACTATCCGCTGACGGTGGTGGTCACCCCGGCCACCCGGATCCGGATCGCGCTCGACCACCGGCCCGAGGTGGTCGACGGACCGGCCGCGCGAGCGCTGCTGGACCGGCTGGCCGCGGTGCTGACGCGGATCGTGACCAGCCCGGAGCGACCGGTCGGCGCCCTCGACCTGCTCACCGGCGACGACCGGCGGATCCTGCGCGCCGACTGGGACCGTACGCGCAACCCGGTCGGCACCGACACCGTCGCCGACCTGCTGGCCGCCCAGGCGGCCCGGACCCCCGGCGAGGTCGCGCTGGTGGCCGGGTCACAGCGGCTCACCTACGCGGAACTCGACGAACGGGTCGATCAGATCGCCCGGCTGCTGACGGCTCGCGGGGCCGGACCGGAGAAGGTCGTCGCGCTCGCGCTGCCCCGGAACCTGGACATGGTCGCGGCCCTGTTCGCGGTCCTGCGGACCGGATCGGCCTATCTGCCGCTGGAACTGGACCTGCCGGCCGAGCGGCTCGCCCTGATGCTCGCCGACACGTCACCGCTGTGCGTGCTGACCGTCGCGGCGGTGACCCCGCTGCTGCCCCCGGCCACGGCGCCGGTGGTGGAACTGGACGGGCCGGTCGAGTTCCCCGACGTCGTGGTGCCGGACACCCGTGGCGACCGGCAGCGGCTCGAACATCCGGCGTACATCATCTACACCTCCGGGTCGACCGGGCGGCCCAAGGGTGTCGTCACGCCGTACCGGGGCCTGACCAACATGCAGCTCAACCACCGTGCGGCGATCTTCGGCCCGGTGGTGGCGGCGGCCGGGCGGCGGCTGCGGATCGCGCACACCGTCTCGTTCGCCTTCGACATGTCGTGGGAGGAGCTGCTCTGGCTCGTCGAGGGCCACGAGGTGCACATCTGCGACGAG
The DNA here is from genome assembly GCF_016862075.1 of Actinoplanes couchii. Lineage (GTDB taxonomy): Bacteria > Actinomycetota > Actinomycetes > Mycobacteriales > Micromonosporaceae > Actinoplanes > Actinoplanes couchii. The sequence goes on from NZ_BOMG01000002.1 coordinate 49,543, forward strand.
CAGCTGCGCCGCGACGCCGCCGGGCTGGTCGACTACTGCGACGAGCACCGCATCGACGTGGTCAACGTGACCCCGACGTACGCCCACCACCTGATCGACCAGGGACTCCTGGAGCGGGTCCGGCCGCCGCTGGTGCTGCTCGGCGGTGAGGCGGTGCCGGACACGGTGTGGAGCAGGCTGCGCGACACCGACGGTGTCACCGGCTACAACCTGTACGGGCCGACCGAGTACACGATCAACACGCTCGGCGGCGGCACCGAGGACAGCGCCACCCCGACGGTCGGCACGGCCATCTGGAACACCCGCGCCTACATCCTCGACGAGTTCCTGCGCCCGGCCGTGCCGGGTGCGCCGGGCGAGCTGTACATCGGCGGGATCGGCCTGGCCCGCGGCTACCACCGGCAGACCGGGCTGACCGCGGAACGGTTCGTGGCCGACCCCTTCGGCGGGCCGGGGGAGCGGATGTACCGCACCGGTGACCTGGTGCGGCGCCGCCCGGACGGCAACCTCGACTTCCTGGGCCGTACCGACGACCAGGTGAAGATCCGCGGCTACCGGATCGAACCGGCCGAGATCGAGTCGGCGCTGGCGGCCCTGCCGGGGGTGGCCCAGGCCGCCGTGGTGGTGCAGAACGCGGACGGGGCGAAACGCCTGGCCGCGTTCCTGGTACGGGGCCCGGAATGGGACGACAGCCTCCTGCCGGGGGTGCGTGCTGCGCTCAAACAACGGCTGCCGGACTACATGGTCCCGGCCGCCTTCGTCGCGGTGGACCGGCTGCCGCTGACCGTCAACGGCAAACTCGACATCCGCGCGCTGCCGGCCGCCACCGTGCAGACCTCGGCCGCCACCCGGCCCCCGTCGACCCCGGCCGAGGCCGCGCTCTGCGAGATCTACGCCGATCTGCTGGGTGTGCCCGGGGTCGGTGTCGACGACGGCTTCTTCGACCTCGGCGGGCACTCGCTGCTGGCGATCCGCCTGGTCAGCCGGGCCCGGACGGCACTCGGGGCGGAACTGTCGATCCGTGACCTGTTCGAGGCGCCGACGGTGGCCGAGCTGGCCGCGCGAGTCACCGGCAGCTCGTCCTCGCGGCCGGTGCTGCGGTCGGTGGCCCGGCCCGAACGCCTGCCGTTGTCCTTCGCGCAGCGCCGGCTCTGGACCCTGGACCGGATGCACGGGCCGTCGGCCGCGTACAACTTCCCGCTGACGCTGCGCCTGCGCGGCCCGCTCGACCTGGACCGGTTGCACGACGCGCTGCACACCGTGGTCACCAGACACGAGATCCTGCGTACGGTCATCGGTACCGCACTGGACGGCGAGCCGTACCAGCGGATCCTGCCCGCCGACCAGGCCCGTCCGGCGCTCGCCGTGGTGGACGACGCCGACGTGGCCGACCTCGCCGCCCGGCCGTTCGACCTCACCGCCGACCTGCCGCTGCGGGCCACCGTCATCCGCCGGGATCCCGACGACCACGTGCTCGTCCTGCTGCTGCACCACATCGTGACCGACGAATGGTCGGACGGGCCGTTCCTGGCCGACCTGTCAGCGGCGTACGAGGGTGCGGCCCTTCAACCGCTGCCGGTCCAGTACGCCGACTACACCCTGTGGCAGCGCGAGTTGCTGACCCGGGTCGGCCCCGAGCAGGAGGCCTACTGGCGCACCACCCTGGACGGCGTCCCCGAGGAGATCCCGCTGCCGCTCGACCGGCCCCGGGCGGCCGAGCCGAGCGCCGACGGCGCCGAGGTGACCGTCGACCTGCCGGCCGACGTGGCCCGCGGTCTGCGGCAGCTCGCCGCCGACAGCGGCGCCAGCCCGTTCATGGTGGCGCACGCGCTGACCGCGGCCCTGCTGCACCGGCTCGGGGCCGGCGACGACATCCCGCTGGGCGCGCTGATCGCCGGCCGCACCGAGGAGGCGCTGCACGACCTGGTCGGGTTCTTCGTCAACACGCTGGTGCTGCGCACCGACCTGAGCGGCGACCCCGGCTTCGCCACCCTCCTGGACCGGGTGCGAGAGGCCGCCCTGGCCGCCTTCGCGCATCAGGACGTGCCGTTCGAATCGGTGGTCGAGGCGGTCAACCCGCCCCGGTCGCTGTCGCGGCACCCGCTGTTCCAGGTGATGGTCGTGCACCGCAACCCGGCGGCCGACACGTTCACCCTGGCCGGCCTGGCGGTCGGCGACGAGCCGTTGCCGACCGGCACGGCCCGGTTCGACCTGGTGGTGGAGATGGACGCCGGGTCCGTCCGGCTCGTCTACCGCACCGAGCTGTTCGACCGGCCGACGGTGGAACTGCTCGCCCGGCGGCTGATCGCGCTGGCCACCGCGGTGGTGGCCGACCCGGCCGCGTCGCTGAGTGGGCTCGGCATCATGGTCGACGACGAGCGTGACCGTGTGCTGCGCACGTTCAACGACACCGCCCGTACGGTGGCGGAACTGAGCCTGTCCGCCGCCTTCGCCGCCAGGGCCGCCGAGACGCCGGACGCGCTCGCCGTGGTCGACGGCGACCGCACCCTCACCTACGCCGAACTGGCCGGCCGGGCCGACCGGCTGGCCGGCGAGCTGCACGCTCGCGGGGTGCGCCCGGAGAGCATCGTCGCCATCGCCACACCCCGGTCGCTGGAGACCATCGTGGCGGTGGTCGCCGTCCTCGAACTGGGCGCCGCGTTCCTGCCGCTCGACCTGCAGCATCCGGCCGACCGGCTGGCGTTCATGCTCACCGACTCGGGCACCCGGCACGTGCTGACCACCGGCGCGGTCGCCGGCACACTGCCGGTGCTCGACGAGGTCGACCCGGTGCCGGTCGACTTGGTGCTGGTCGACGCCGAGTACCCAGCGGTCGCGCTCCCGGCCGCTCCGGACGGGATCGACCACGCCGCGTACGTCATCTACACCTCCGGCTCCACCGGCCGGCCCAAGGGCGTCACCGTCACCCACGAGGGGATCGGCAGCCTGGTCGCCACCGGCATCGACCCGATGGGCGTGACGGCCGCGAGCGGCATCCTGCAGTTCGCCTCGGTCGGCTTCGACGTGTTCGCGTTCGAGGTGTCGATGGCCCTGGCCACCGGGGCCCGCCTGGTGATCGCGCCTGACGACGCCCGCACCCCCGGGCCGGCCCTGACCCAATTGCTGTCGCGGTACGGGGTGACCCACGCGATCCTGCCGCCGTCGCTGGTGGCCGCGCTGCCGCCCGGGGCCGAGCTTCCGGCCGGGCTCACCGTGCTGGTCGGCACCGAGCAGGTGCCGCCCCAGGTGATCGCCCGCTGGGCGGCCACACTGCATTTGTTCGTCGCGTACGGGTTGACCGAGGCGACGGTGAACTCGACGCTCTGGCGGGCCGAACCGGACTGGACAGGTGCGGTGCCGATCGGTGTCCCCGACCCGAACACCGTGGCCTACGTGCTCGACGGGCGCCTGCAGCCGGTGCCGCCGGGCGCGGTCGGCGAGCTCTACATCGCCGGCCGGGGGCTGGCCCGCGGCTACCTCGGGCGGCCCGGACTGTCCGCCCAGCGGTTCGTCGCCGACCCGTACGGGCCGCCCGGCGCCCGCATGTACCGCACCGGTGACCGGGCCCGGTGGCGGGCCGACGGCCTGATCGACTTCCTGGGCCGGGTCGACGACCAGGTGAAGATCCGCGGGCACCGGATCGAGCCGGCCGAGGTCGAGACGGCCCTGACCACGCACCCGCTGGTGGCCCAGGCCGTCGTCGTGGTCGACCGGTCCGGTGACACCACCCGGCTCATCGGGTACGTCGTCCCCGCCGCTGGCCCGCTCGACCCCGACGCCGGTTTGCTTGTCCCTGACGCCGGACCGCTCGACCCCGTCGCCGGTTTGCTAGACCCCGCCGCCGTGCGCGCTGACCTGGCCGCACGGCTGCCCAGCTATCTCGTGCCGGCGCTGATCATGGTGGTGGACGGCGCGCTGCCGCGTACCCCCAACGGCAAGGTGGACCGGCGGGCGCTGCCCGCGCCGGACTGGTCGGCCCTGGTCGGCGACGCGGCCCCGGTCACCGAGGCCCAGACCCGGATGGCCGGCCTGTTCGCCGGGATCCTGGGAGTGCCCCGGGTGGGCGTCCACGACGACTTCTTCGCGCTCGGCGGGCACTCGATGTCCTGCATGCGGCTGATCGGGCTGGTCCGGGCCGAGTTCGGCACCGACCTGCGGGTGCGCGACGTGTTCGACACCCCGACCGTGGCCGGGCTGGCCCGGCTGGTCGACCGGCCGTCCGGTCCGGTAGTCCGTCCGCCGTTGGTCGCCCGGCCATCCGGGGTCGGCCCGGACGAGCGGGCCGCTCCCGGTCAGCGGCACCTGTGGCGGACCCACCATGGCGGCTGGGACCTCGCCTTCGCCTTTCACGGCGTGGATCCGGACGTCTTCGCGGCCGCTCTCGACGACGTCGTCGAACGGCACGCGCCGCTGCGCACCGGCTATCGCGAGGACGGTGACACGCTGTGGCGGATCGAGGTCGAGCGGCCGGTGCTGGAGCGCCTCGAAGCGACCGGGGAGCCGCTCGACCAAGGG
>NZ_BOMG01000003.1 GCF_016862075.1 Actinoplanes couchii
ACCGGCGGTTGGCGGCGCTCAGCCGGGAGCCGGTCGACCTGACCGGGCGGGCGCCGATGCGGGCGCGCCTGGTCGGCACCGGCACGGTGCTGGTCACGGCGCATCACCTGGCCGTCGACGAGTGGTCGGTGGTGCCGCTGATCGACGACCTGTCCCGGGCGTACGCGGCCCGCAGCGCCGGGCGGGCGCCGGAGTGGGTGGCACTGCCGGTCGACTACGCCGACTACACCCGGTGGGCATACGAGGTGCTCGGTGACCCGGCCGACCCGGCGAGCACCCACGCTCGTCAGCTCGACCGGTGGCGTTCGGCTCTGGCCGGTCTACCGGACCGGATCGATCTGCCCGGTGCCCGTCGGCCGGTGGCGGCTGCGTCGACCGGTCGCAGTGAACTGGTGCCGGTGGTGCTGGACGCGGGCACCCACGCCGCGGTGGACGAGCTGGCCCGGCGTACCGGAACCAGCATGTTCATGGTGTTCCATGCCGCCCTGGCCGCGCTGCTGACCGGCGCCGGCGCGGGGACCGACCTGCCGATCGGCGCGCTGATGGCCGGGCGGTCCGAACCGGCGCTGGCCGACCTGGTGGGCACCTTCTTCAATACGGTGGTGCTGCGGACCGACACGTCCGGGGATCCGTCGTTCGGCGAGCTGCTGGGCCGCGTACGGGAAATCGATCTCGGTGCTCTTGATCTTCAAGATCTGCCGTTCGACGTGCTGGAGATCGCGCCCCAGGTGATGATCGTGCACCACGAGGAGGCTCGGCTGGCTGACGTCGGTGGTCCGGGCGTGCGCCTGGAGACGCCGGCGACCGGCGCGCTGCGGGCCGAGCTCACGCTGAGTTTCTACGAGCCGGCCGACGGCCGCCCGGTGCACTGCGACCTGGAGTACGCGGCCGACCTGTTCGACCGCGCGGCCGTCGCCGAACTCGGTGAGCGGTTCCGGCGGCTGCTGACGGCGGCAGTGGCCCACCCCGATCGGCCGCTGTCCCGGCTGGTCGACGACGCAGAGAGGACCATCTGATGACCAACCCCTTCGAGGACCCCGACGGCCGGTACCTGGTGCTGGTCAACGCCGAGGACCAGCACTCGCTGTGGCCGTCGTTCGTCGACGTCCCGGCCGGCTGGACGGTCGCCTTCGGTGAGGAGTCGCGGGACGCCTGCCTGGCCTACGTCGAGCGGACCTGGACCGATCTGCGCCCCCGCTCGCTGCGGGACCAGATGGCCGGCGGCCGTTAGGCGGGCGGCCGGTGGTTCGCCCAGGCCTGCCAGAGCATCGCGTAGTGGCCGCCCGGGCGGGCCGCGAGCTCGCCGTGGGTGCCGGCCTCCAGCACCCGGCCCGCGTCGAGCACCACCACCCGGTCGGCCGACACGGCCTGGCCGAGGCGGTGCGCGACGACGATGCCGGTCCGCCCGGCCAGGGCCTTCTCCACCGCCGCTTCGAGCAACCGGGCGCCCGCGCTGCCGGCCTCGGCGGTCGCCTCGTCGAGGACGGCGATCGGCGGATCGGCCAGCACCAGCCGGGCCAGCGCGAGCTGCTGGGCCTGGGTCACGGTGAGCCGGTGGCCGCCGGCGCCGACGACAGTGCCGAGCCCGTCCGGCAACGCGGCCACCCAGTCGGCGGCGCCGACCCGGGCCAGCGCCGACCGTAGCTGCTCGTCGGTGCCGTCCGGCCGGGCCAGTCGCAGGTCGTCGCCGAGCGGGCCGGCGAAGACGTGCACCTCCTGGGTCAGGATGACGACCGAGCGCCGTACGTCGGCCGGGTCGAGGTCGGCCATGCTGGTCCCGCCGAGCCGGATCACGCCGCCGGTCGGGCGGCGGACACCGGCGATCAGGCCGGCCAGCGTGGTCTTGCCGGCGCCGCTCGCGCCGACCAGCGCCACCCGTTCCGCCGCGGCCACCTCGAGGCTGACCCCGCGCAGGACGGGCCGGCCGGGCCGGTAGGCGTGCTCGACCGCGTCGACCGCCACGGTGGTCCGGACCGGGCCGGTCGCGACCGGATCGGCCGTCGCGGGCAGATCCGTCACACCGACCAGCCGCACCAGGCCGGCCCCCGCCGCCTGGGCGTCGTCGACGAGCCCGAGCGCGGTGTTGATCGGCGTGAACAGGCTGTGGAAGTAGAGTGCCGCCACGGTGGCGGCGCCGATGGTCACCGACCCGTTGCGTACCAGCAGGAAGCCCGCGACCAGCACGGCGGCCAGCCCGGTGAACTCGGCCAGGTTGAGCCGGCCGTAGAACCGGGTCAGTACCCGGATGCCGCGCATCGTCCACGAGACGGCGTCGAGGGATCGGATCCGGACCCGGTCGCGGTGTTCGTCCTGCAGCCGCAACGCCCGTACGGTGCCTGCGCCGCTGACCGTCTCCTGCAGCTGCTGCTGCAGCGCGCCGACCGCGATCCGTTGCCGGGCGTAGAGCGGCAGCGCCCGGCCGGAGTACCAGCGGACCGTGTGGATCTGGATCGGCGCGGCCAGCAGAGCGGCGACCAGGAAACGCCAGTCCAGGACGGCCAGCCCGACCACGGTCAGCACGATGGTGAGCATCGAGCGGACCAGCTCGGGCAGGGCGCTGCGGACCGCGGTGGCGATCACCGTCACGTCGTTGGTGACCCGGGAGGTCAGATCACCGGTGCCGGCCTGTTCGACCTGCTCCAGCGGCAGGCCGAGCACCCGGTCGATGAACTGCTCGCGCAGGTCGGCCAGCATGCCCTCGCCGAGCCGGGCGACCAGGGTCAGGCCCCACCCCGCGGCGACGGCCTGGCCGACGGCGACCAGCACCAGCGCCACGATCGGGGCGTTGAGGGCGTCGGCGGGCCGGCCGGCGGCGACCAGATCGACGATGTGGCACAGCAGCCGGATCGTCACCAGCCCGATCGCCGAGCCGAGGGTCAGGACGGCGCCGGCCAGGACCGCCAGTGGCCATCGGGGCCGCAGCAGCCGGCGCACCGCGGCCCAGGTCTGCGCGGCGCCGGCGACCGGCAGCAGGGTTCGGTCTCGGCTCGTCATGACAGGACGACCGCCCGGTAGTGGTCGTCGCTGATCAGGTCGGCGTGGGTTCCCCTCGCCCGGATCCCACCGTCGGCGAGGAACAGCACCCGGTCGGCCACCGAGAGCAGGCTGGGGCTGGTCGTCACGAGCACCGTCGTCCGGTCCCGGCTTCGGCGCAGGTCACGCAGGCCGGTCGCGATCCGCTGCTCGGTGACGGCGTCCACCGCCGTGGTGGGGTCGTGCAGGACGAGCACGGGCGGGTCCGCGGCCAGGGCGCGGGCCAGGGCCACCCGTTGGCGCTGGCCGCCGGACAGGGAACCGCCACGCTCGGCGATCGCGCCGTCGAGCCGGCCGGGCAGGGTGTCCGCGACCTCGTCCACGGTGGACGCCGCCAGGGCCGCGTCGACCGCCTCCGGCCGGGCCCGGCCCAGCGCGACGTTCTCCAGCAGTGTGCCCTCGAACAGGTCGGCGTCGTGCTCGGCGACCAGCACCGCGGCCCGTACGGCGAGGGGGTCGAGTGTGTGCAGCGGGCGGCCGTCCAGTTCGACCGTGCCGGATGCGGGATCCCGGGAGCGGCCGAACAGTTCGGTGAGCGTGCCGGCGGCCACCTGATCGGCGGTCACGATGCCGACGATCTCGCCCGGTGCGATGTCCAGGTCGAGGTCCGACAGCCCGCCGCCGCTGACGGCGGCGAAACGGATGTGGCCGTGGACCGGGCCGGCCGGTTCGGCGTCGCCGCCGGGGGTGCGGGGCTCGGCCGACAGCACCGCGGCGATCCGGTCGGCCGAGGCGCGGGCCTGCGCGAGTTCGCCGTTCGCCCAGGCGACCAGGGCGAGCGGGCCGAGCAGGAACTGGGCCAGGCCGACCGCGGCGACCAACTCGCCGACGGTGATCTGCCCGGTCATGGCGAGGCGGCCGCCGGCCAGGGCCACGATGGCGAGGAAGACCCCGGTCAAGCCCAGCAGGGTGCTGTCGTGCCAGCTCTTCGCGGTGGCCGCGCGCTGGGTGGCGGCGAGCGAGTCCCGGCTGATCCGGTGGTAACGCCGGGCGGCGGACCGTTCGGCGCCGATGCCCTTGAGCACGCGCAGCCCGGCCACGAGGTCGGCTGCGACTCCGGCCGCGCGGGCCGCGTGCTCCTGCTCGTTCTCGCTGCGTCGTTGCAGGGGTCTGCCGAGCCAGTGCGCGGTCAGCAGCAGCATCGGCGCGCCGATGAGCACGAGCAGGCCCAGCAGCAGGGACATCCGCAGCAGGGCGACGGCGCCGATCACGACCCCGCAGAAGGCGGCGAAGCCCAGGGGCAGGGCCAGGTTTATCGCGCCGACCCGCTGGGCGTCGCCGGTGGCCACGTTCACCAGGGCGCCGGGTAGCCGGCCGGTCCCGGCCGAGCCGCGGGGGTGCAGGACGCGCGTCGTGAGCTCCAGGCGCATGGCATGGGCGGCTTTCTCGACCGCGTTTCGCCGGTCCGGGTGCCGTACTGGAAGCTGGCCGAGAGGATCGCGAAGGTGGCCCCCAGCACCGCGATCCACAGGATCAGGTCGCCGGTGGTCCCACCACCGGCCGTCTGGTCGATGATGACGCCGATGAGGATCGGGACCAGCGCCTCGCCGCCCTGATGGGCCGCGCTGAGTATCGAGCTGAGGCCGACGCTGCGGGCCTCGCCGCGGACGGCTCGGCGCAGCAACGCCCGGCCCGGCTGTCGTCCCTCGCGCACGCAGCCTCCCACTGGTGTCAGTATCGATGCGCGCCGCTATCCTGACGGTGGGGTAAGGCTACCCTGATTCGCCCTTCCGGGGCCGGGCCTCGGCCGGTGGGACGGCTCAGTTCCTGGTGGCGCGCAGCATCATGTAGGCGACCTTGTCCGCCTCCACGTCGAAGGTCAACGTCCAGCCCGGTTGAGCGGCCGGCAACTCGTACCGGCCCTCCGAGGTGGACTTCAGGCCCTTGCCGTCGTACGCCGTCTTCAACTGCTCCAGGCTCGACCCGCGTGCGACGCCTTCGGCCGTGGTGGCCTTGGGCGGCGCCGCGATGGTGGTCATCACGTCGCCGGTGAACGACACGCCGCCGGCGTTCAGGAAGGCGGTGAGCCGTTCTCCCATACGCTCGATCGAGGCGGTCGTCGCCTCGATGCTTTTCATCGATGCTTTTGCGGAGTCCGCCGACAGTTGGGCCGACGTCGCGGACTCCTCCGCGGAACGACCGTGGGTGCTGCGGTACTTCTCCGCCTTGGCCCGGGCTGCGTCCGCGGCCTTTTCGGCCTTCTCGACGTCCTTTTCCAGTTTCTCGTCCGCGGCCATCCGGCTCGGGTCGGGTGCCGGACCGCCGAGGAATGAATAGTCGTCGCTGTCGCCGACCGTCGACACGGGTGAGGTGATCAGGTCGCCGGTGGCCAGGGCCTCGCTCCTGGTCATGGTGATCCGCAGCTTGCCGTACCCGTCGAGTCCCAAGTGCTGCATGGTGACCGCGGCGGACGATGTGCCCGCTGCGGGGGTGTCGGCCGGTTCGGTGCTGCAGCCCGCCAATGCAGTGGTGCCCGCCAGGGCGGCCAAGGCGCCGATGAAAAGGCCCCGGCGTCCGATGGTGTTGTTCCGTTCCCCGTGTCGCATGACGGGCAGCGTAGAGGAGCATGATCCACCGTGCCGCCCGGCTCAGGTCGTCTTCATCGGCGACGATGACTACATCCCGGGCTGTCCTGGACACCCATTACCGCCGGTTCGTGTACGGCCCCGGCACGGACGGCCACGAGATCGAGAAACAAGTCCCGGGAGAGTTCACGTCATGACCACCGATCCGCTGGAGGCCTACGACGCCCTGCTCGCCCGCGCCGCGTGGGTGATCGGGCGGGTCGAGATCGAGAACACCGCCGACGGCCTGCGTCTGTCCATCCAGGCGCGGGCGACCACCCCCGGGGCAGGGGAGGCGCCGGTGCTCCGCTTCACCGGAGTCACCGGGCTCGAGTTCCACCAGGAGGCCGGCGACCTGCCACTCGGGCTGCAGATCGTCGACATGGCCGCGGACGGCTGGGAGGACCTGCGCTGGCGGGTCACCGACCCCGAGTACGGGATCGCCTCCTTCTGGTGCGCCGGCTTCACGGTCGGCGAGCACTGACCACGGGTGCGCACATCGGGAGGGACGTACCCGGCGACTCGTCGAGGGCCTTCGATCGCGGCGGCTGCCGGGAGCCGGTGCCCTCTGGCACCGATGTCCGTGGTCCGGCATTGCCGATGTTGCACCGCAATATGACCCCCTTGGGATGAAAACCTCTCATCTCAGAGAGAAGGTGATCAATTAGATTGAGACCAATAGATGTCATGGCATCGACTCCCGCGCCTCTGTCCCCGGTGGCCCCCCGCGAGTCGATGACCGAGAGAAGGAGAACCACGTGGGTATCTCTCGACGTTCGCTCTGGGCCGTATGCCTCGCTGTGGGGGTGTCGATCCCGGCCGGGGCGAGTGCGGCCGCAGCCGCCGGCACCACCGATCTCACCACGACCGTTCAGATCGGCCAGGTGACCAACAGCGCCCTCACCGTCCGTGTCACGGTGCGGAACACCTCGTCGTCGGCGGTCGACGTGCTCTCCCGGGATCTGCCGCAGACCCGTCAGACCGCCGCTGTCCTGGCCGTGACCAGGGACGGTGTGCCGGTCCCCTATCAGGGCAGGCTGGTGAAGCTCGGGGCGCCGGACGCATCCGACTACACGCGCATTCCCGCCGGCGGCGCCTACACGGTGACCGTTGACCTGGCCGGTGACTACGACCTGTCACGGCCGGGAACCTTCACCGTCAACGTGGCCTCGACCCGCGTGCGGGCGGCCAAGACAGCGACCCTGCAGAACACGTCCCGGGCCGCCACCGTCCGCACCAGCACCGGCATCCGTGCCGCCGCCGACGCGCCCAGCACCGCGGCGACGACCACCGAGCAGGTCGAGGTCGGTCTGGCCGCGGTCAGCATCACCTACCGCGGCTGCACCACGAGTGAGAAGACCTCGCTGGCGACGGCGGTCACCAATGCCGCGACGATGTCGCAGAAGTCCCAGACCTGGCTCGCGGCGAACCCGTCCGGCGGTGGCGCCTACACCACCTGGTTCGGCACCTACAGCGCGTCCCGGTTCTCGCGGGTGACCAACGGCTACAGCAAGATCACCGATGAGCTGACGAACAAGGCTCTGACGCTCGACTGCACCAGCAACGAGGACTACTACGCCTACGTCTACCCGGACCAGCCCTACATCATCTACCTGTGCAACGCGTTCTGGACGGCGCCGGCCACCGGCACCGACTCGAAGGCCGGCACGCTGATCCACGAGTCGAGCCACTTCACCGTCAACGGCGGCACCGACGACCACGCCTACGGTCAGACCGCAGCGAAGGCACTCGCCGTCTCAAGCCCGGCCAACGCCGTCGACAACGCCGACAACTACGAGTACTTCGCCGAGAGCCGCTGACACCCTGAGCGGTCTCCCCACTCGTGGATCCCGATCGTCCCGTGGATCAGCGCCTGGGAGGGAAGTCCCGGGGCGAGTGGCAGATGTCCATCATCGATGGTGTGGTGCCGGGATATCGGAACAGGCCCGCGAAACTCAGTTACCAGCCGTTCGGTGACGGCGACAAGTGGAGCGCGGCTGCGGATGAGGATATCGACGAGCTGATCCGGCGATCCTCGGCACGATGAATTGGTGTCGCCGTCCGGATCGGACGGCGACACCGACGCACTGGACTGCTCAGTGCCTCATCGAGCGGGCCAGTTCCTCGGCTGCTGCCATGGGGGCGGCGGCTGCGCCGGTCAGGAGTTTGCGGCCGTATGTCTGCAGGGTTGCCCGGTAGACCGCGTCCGGGTCGGACCAGCCCAGTAGACGTGCGTGGGCGGCCATCACGGTTGCCAGTTCCAGTGGGGGTACCTCGTCGAGGTCTCGGGGTCCGAGCTCACGCAGCACCACCGCCGGCTGGTCGGGCAGGCGATAGGTGGACGGCTTGTTGCCCGGTTTGTGGAGCGGGTTGTCCTTGACGAGCAGGCCCTTGCGTACGGCGGAAGTGAGGAGTTTGTTGATCGCGCTGGCGGTTGCCTGGCTGACTCGCTGGCCGCCGGCCGCCGGCCGCACGGTTGTAGGCGGTGTGCAGGCGTGCTCCCAGGACCGGGCCTTCGCTGTCGACGATGGCGAGCAGGGCGTCGCGCATGTCGGGGGAGGCGGGTTCGATCGGCCGCGGGGCCACACCGGAGAACATTTTGTACGGTTCGAGCATGGTGGCGGGCCGCGGCTCCGGGGTCACCGCGGGATCGATGACGAGCATGCCGTCGACCTCACTGCTGATGACGATCTCGGGGATAGCGGACGGGGCAGTGGACGGGACGAGGGCGGCCGGCGGAGTCTGCGCAACCGCGGCAGACACCGTCACGACGGCGGGCGCCGGCTCGACAGTTTCCAGGGTCAGAAGTGTCGGCAGTTCGGCGACGGCCGGGTGCTCGGGGAGCGGCTCGGACCAGTCCGACGGGCGGATTCCGCGCCGCTCGAGGGCTGCCCACAACTCGGACAGCACCGTGGCCTCGTCGACCACGAACGCCGACTCCGGGATGCGGAAGAACTCCCAGCCACAGCGCTCCAGCTCGCGCTGACGGGCCATGTCCGCCTCGTAGCGGTCCGGGCCGTGCCACGCGTCGCCGTCGCATTCGATGGCCAGGCGGCCGTTCGGGCCGACCACGACCAGGTCGATCGAGTAGCCGATCGCCGAGTACTGCGGCACCACGGTGAAGCCGCGTCCTACCAGGCGGTTGTAGACCCGCTGTTCGAAGAGCGAGTCGAACGGCGCCACGCGTTCGTTGTCCGGCACGTCGCCGGGCAGTGTCACGCCCTCGAACTCGGACGGTCGCGCGGTCACCCCGTAGCAGTAGTCGAGCAGCTGGAAACGCATGTCCTCGGGGTTGCCGAGATCGCTGAGCTGCACCGAGTGGAACACCCACATCTGGTCCTTGGCCCGGGACGCCGCGACGTTGTAGCGCTGGACGTACATCTCCAGCGTCAGCGAGCCCAGCCGTGTCCCGGGTTCGGCCGCGGCGACCATGCTCAGGAACATCACGTCACGTTCCGAGCCTTGGAAGTCGGCGGAGTCGCCGCAGCGCAGGTCCCGGCGTTCCCATTCGGCCGGAGCGAGCCGTTCCAGCAGCAGCCGCTGGATCCATTTCGCCTGGTGCGGGCCCTGCAGTGAGATCACACCGAAGGTCATCCCGTCGTAGCGGGGGTCGGCGACGCAGGCCAGGATCTGCGCGACGACCGCTTCCGCCTCCGGCCGGTTGATCTTGTTGGTGGTGCCGCTGACGTAGCCGTCGGGTACGAACACCGGCTTGATCGGTTCGAGGCGGTCCGCGCCGTACTGGCGCACCGGGGTCAGGCGGATGTTCTCCGGCTCGTAGGCGATCCGGTTCGAGAAGTTGATGATCTCGGGTACGCAGCGCCGGTGTTCGGTCAGCGGGATCAGGCCGCTGAACCGCATCTTCGCCTCGTCGAACAGGCTGCGTTTCGGGTCCTGCCACGACGCCCGGTACGGATCGTCGTACAGGTACTGCTCGGCCAGGTCCCGCAGGTGCTGCTGGTCGACGCCGACCGCGGCGGGGGAGACCTGCTTGTCGTCGCCGATCACCACGATCTTCGGGGCCAGGTACTGCAGGAACGTCGCCGCCAGCCCGGCCTGGGACGCCTCGTCCACCACGACCACGTCGAACATGTCCGGCTGGACCTGCAGCTGCTCCGCGATCCGGTAGATCGGCATGATCCAGACGGGCACCGAGGAGCGGCAGCGGTCCATCGCCTGCCGGATCTCCGCGCGGCGCAGGTGGGCGTACTTGCCGGTGCCCTTGCCCAGGCCGCGGACCAGTTGGCCGTACTGCTGCAGGTTGGCTCGTGCTGATCCGCTGATCCGCTGATCCGCTCCGGGGAGGCCGCGTGCCGCCAGGCGCGCCCGGCGGCCAGTTCCTCGACATGCCGCCGGATCGTCTGTTCGATCTTGCTGACGTCGGCTTGCAGGCGGTTGAGGTCGGCGACCTGCCGGTCGTTGAGCCAGGCCGCGGTGACGGCCCACGCCCAGGCGGGCTCCCACCCGGCGATGCGCGTGTCCCATGCCGGGTCACCGGGGCTGCCGGCGATGGCGTCGTGCAGCAGCGGGGCGTCCTGCCGCAGGCGTGCGGCCAGTCCGTCGCGTCGGGCCACCAGGGTGCGGACCTCGACGAGACGCGTGATCCGGTGCACCGCGACGGCGTAGGCGTCGACGTCCCGGTCGGCGACGGCTTTCGCGACAGCGAGCAGCACCGGTGCTGCCGCCGGGTCGTGCAGCAGGGCGGTGACCGGTTCGGCTGCGGCGTCCACGGCGGCCCGGGTGACCAGCAGTTGATCGTCGGCGGTGGCCGCGTCGACGAGTGCGGCGTAGGCGCGGACCGCGGAGAGGTCGGACCACTCCGGCCGGGGCAGGTGCCAGGTGGCCAGGTTCTGTTCCAGCGCGGCCAGTTCGGTGCCCAGGGCGAGTACCCGCTCCAGTTGGTGCAGTTCGGTGATGTGCCAGGTCAGCCGTTCCTGGAAGGTGTCCTCCGGGGGAACCGGGACGGTGGCGGGCCAGGCCCGGTCGATCGCGGTGAGCAGCCGGGTCGACTCGCACCAGGCCAGGAACGCGTCGATGGATGCGACCGAGGTGGGCGGCCGGCCGTTCACCCGTACCAGAAGGAAGAGGTCTTTGGCGGCTTTGACCGGCTTGGCGGCCAGCATGCCCAGCGCGGGGGTTCCGTCGGCGGCCAGTTTGAGTTTGCCGCCGGTGCTCAGGTGCTGTCGCAGGTGCCCGGCGAGCGAGATCAGCGGCGCCAGCTCCGGGCCGGTGACGGTGACCTCGGTGATGCCCAGTCCCTGCACGTGCGGCTGGGCCTGGCCGGTGAGCTGCCGCAGTTGGGCGGCGCGGTCCTGCCAGACGCGGCCGCGGCCGGAGACCACGTCGGACAGTGCCGCCGACATCCAGGCCTCCCGGCGGCGGGCCAGGTCGTCGGCGGTGTCGGCGAGCCGGTGCAGATTCTGCTGGAGGAACTCCCGCAGCTCCGGCGGCAGGGCCCGGACGGCCGTGAACGCCGCGTGCGCCCGATCGCTGTGGTGGGACTCGTGGGCCGTACGCGCGAGGTGCTCGGCGGTGACCGCGGCGGCGAAGTCCGCGGGCGGTGTCAACGCGGCGGGATCGGCCAGGATGTCGCGGGCCGGTTCCTGGTCCGCGGTCAGCCGTTCGTCGCGCAGCAGCCGCAGCCACTCGGCGGTCTCGGTCGCCGTCAGCGGTGCCTGCGCGGCCGGGTCGGCCGGTGACCACGGGCGGATCCAGCCGTGTTGTTCGCCGTCGGCGCGGTGTGCGGTGGCGATCTTCGCGAGTGTCCCGCGGTACGGCCCCTGCACGTGTGCGGTGACCTCGGCGGATCGGACGTCCACGATTCGCCGGTGCAGCAGTGCCCGCTGGCGGCGGAGCCGGTCGACCGCGTCGAGGTGCCGCTGGATCGTCCGGTCGGCGTCGTCGGCGTCGAAGTCGATGGCGTGTTGCGAGATGGTGTTCACGGCGACCTTGAGATCGGCCATGTCCTCGCGGGACGCGCCGACCACCGCCACCGACAGCGGCCGGATCGACTCCGGCAGCCTCGCCCGGACCTCCTTGAGCGCCCGGTCGGTCTGCGCGGTGACCAGCACCCGTTTGCCCTGCGCGAGCAGGTGGCTGAGCAGCGCCGCCGCGGTGTGTGTCTTACCGGTCCCCGGTGGCCCCTGCACCAGGGTCTGCGCGTGCCGGTCCACCTGCCGCAGGATCTGCAACTGCCGTTCGTTCACCGGCAGCGGCAGATACAGCTCGTCGTCGACCGCCACCAGCGCGCCCGGCGTGGGGTCCGCCGTCGTCGGTGGCCGGTGGTCCGGGTCGACCAGAGGCAGGACCCCTTCCGGTACGACCTCCGAGTCGAGTAGCTGCTCCCGGATCCGTTCCAGCACCTCGACCAGACCGTGATTGCGGCGGCGCAGCACGATCGCCGGTGCGAGGGTCACCTCGGCGGTGTCGGTGGCGGCCCGTCCCGGGTTCTCCGTCTCCACGTAGGTGGCGTCCGGGTCAAGGCTGTTCGCCACCCGTTGCAGCAGCTCGCCGATGGCGCTCAGGTGCAGCGGGTGGTGGGCGTAGCTCCGCGCCGACTCCCGGACGTCCCCGATGTGCCGGGACCGGGTCAGGTGCGAGTCCAGCATGTCCAGTTCCAGGCGCAGCGGGTCGACCGATTCGGCCACGGTGACGCGCAGTGTTCCGCTGGCCGGGTCGAGGTCGATGCCGACCGGGACGGTGATCAGGTGCCGTCGTACCGGTGGATGGTTCTCCGGCCGCCACGCGAGGCAGCCCACCGCCAGGACCAGTTCCCGTTCCTCCGGGTTGCTGGCCTCATCCTGCTGCATCGTGAAGAGCACGCTGTACGCGTCGCGCACCGGTTTCTCGGTCCGTTCCCGCTCGGCCCAGGCGGTCCAACCGGTCAACCACCTGCGGTACGACTCCACGACCCGTGGATGATCGAGCAGGAGTTTCGGTTCGTCCGCTTCCGGGTCCTCGATCTCGTCGGCGAGCTTGGGTTCCTGTTCGGCGTCCTGGTAGCCGTCGGCGATCCAGAGCGCCAGCTCGGCGCCGGGTGCCGGCGGCCGCTGCCGGTCCAGGCGGTCGATGTGCCCGATCTCGTCCCCGGGTTCCGGCTCCACGTCCCAGTGCGCGAAATGTATCGCCGGGTGCCGTGGCAGGTCCCTGGTCCACGCGGTGTCGTAGTTTTCGAACGTGCGCGGCGCGGAGATCGTGGACTGCTGGGCCCGGGCCAGGAACTCGAAGAGCCGGACAGCGCGATCGAAACGGGTCGCACTCACCGGAGAGGTGGTCAAGACACGGATCCCTTCACATGGAGACGAGGGTGTTGACAGGAACCCGCTCGAACGTAACCGCAGCGCGCGGGCCGCCGCTGCCCGACAACCGGGGATGATCTTGCAACCGAACGGGTGAGTGGCTATCAGCGGAAGTTCGCCGTCGGCAGGTGATCGCCGACGTAGCCGACGTGGATCCGCCCGGTCGTACCGCCGCTGTCGTCGTGGAAATGGATCCGTGGGCACGGGCTGCCGCCCTGTTGGATCTTGAGGTGGGCCGGCCGGTGCAGTTTGCGCCAGCCCTCCCGGAAGACGACCGGGCGCTGGGGCCGGCGCATCGAGTCGTTGGTGAGGGCGAGTTCAGCGGCCTCGGCGAAGCTGGACTTCCCGGAGCCGTTCCGGCCGAAAAGGTCACGCGTTTACGTAGGCGATATCAACGCCTGCCACGGTGGCGCGCATCACCTCGGGTCTGGCCGACGCCGGGTTGAAAAGGGGCGGCGTGGTCATGCACGAGTGAGGCCGTTCGATGATCAGGCCCTGGTTCTCTCGGACAGGGCCAACGCGGTGAAGGCCGACGATCCGGTTCCCGTGGCAGTGGTCAGCCCGAAGAGGACACAGAAAGCGATGGTCGAGCCGCGAAAGGCATCGTGGTTGAGCCCGATGGCCACGATCACCGCGATGACGATCAGCGTCACCAGCAGGACTCCGCCTGCCGCTCGGACGCCCGCGCGAACGAGTCGCGCCCGGGCCGGATCGCGGCGCCCGATCCAGGCGAAGGCGATGAGGAAAGTGAGGAGAGCCTGCACGATGAACGCGGCGAGCCACACCCAGCCGGCCGCCGATTCCCAGGACGAATCGAAATCGGCCGCGGCGGTTGATCGTGCGACGTCGAAGGCCGTGACCGACAACGCCGCCATAGCCAGATACAGAAGCCCGAACAGGCACGTCACGACTGCTGCCGCTGATGGCCGAAGCCTAACGCGAATCAAGGTGATCCCTTCCAATCAGAGGGTGAAGGTCGAGGGCCATCGCCCACCTACAAGCTTTCCGCGGTCGTTCAGGACCTTCAGCAGATCAGTGTTGGCGTCGGTCGCCCGGCGGTTGAGCTCGAAGGCGACTCCGCCCATGGTGGCGAGGGCGAAGACGACTGCCGATCCCGCGATCACCGGAGCGGCCGGCAGACCGATGATGGTTCCGGACGCGCCTATGGCGCCGGCAATACCGAGGAGCAACTCAGCGAGAGCCGCGCCGATTCCCACCCAGAAGATCGTGATGCCGGTCGCCACCGAGTTCAACGCTGTCGCCGTGTTGTCAGCGAAACCCTTGACAGCGTTCAGGATGTCTTTGTGCAGCGGCATCATGTCCGCGTACGCCTTGGCGGCGTCGCCCTTCCATTCGTTGTCGGTCTTCAGCCGAGCGATGTCGGCGACGGTTGCCTGCCCGCTGACTGGGCCTCCGACCTTGGTCACCCAGTCGTCGGCCGTATCGGTCACCGCTCCCGGGCTGCCCGCGCGTGACAGCCAGTCTCCGATCGAGGCAAAGAGTTCGCCGAGCATGTCGCAGAAACCATTCCAAGCCGCGGATACCCGGTCGGCCAGAAACCCCGGCAGGTGCGGCAGTTTGTCGTCGATGCTGCGCTGCAGTTCGTTGACCTTACGGTCGAGTTCATTCAGCAGGTCGTAGATCTTCTGAACCACCACGTCGCCGCCTGCGCTTGCACTACTCATTGGGTTCCCACAGATCGTCGAAGTCCTTCGCTGCCTTCTCGTTGTTCGTTTCGTATGCGAGGGCAATTTTGTCGAGCGAGACACTGAGGTCCAGATAGTTCCTGCTGCCCTGACCGAGCAGGTCGGCGATGTGGCGCTGCAATCGCGTGTAGGTGTCGATGAGGTTGCTGGACTCCCCGGCCCAGGAGAGTTGCGAGTAGGTGAGAGTCAGCCCTTCCACGCTGAACTGCGCCCTGCCGAGGGTGCTTGATACGCCGTCCCACAAGTCGGAGTCGGCGCGCAGGGCCTCCAGCGCCACCGTGAGTTCTTCGGCCATGTCAGGTCTCCGAGGTCAGTCGCCGAGCCGCAGCATCTGGGCGAGTCGAGCGGGATCCTGCAGCAGGTTGCGAAGCTGCCCGAGTCCCTTGTCGTCGAGTGACACGGCGACTCCATCGCGGGCGATCGTCTGATACGCCCCGTGGAAGGCCGAGGTGATCTGTCGACCGATGTTGATCTCATGAGCCTCGCGGAGCCAGCGCGAGTCGCAGTGGACATCCACCAGTTCGCCGGCGCCGGTCATCATGACGCGGACGTGCCTGTCGGAACTGACTCCGATGTGACGCGCGGCGGCCCCGATGCGGGCCTGTTCGGCCGCCACGTCAAGGCTTCGATCGACGCGCTCAAGGAGGCCGAGAAGTTCGTACATGGCGTCACGCACGCCCGCGGAATCGAGGTTACGCCCGGTGGTCAGCCGCTCGAACTCCGCGGCGAAGCCGTCAGGACTCGCTGCCGGCAGTCCGGCGCCCGGCGATGCCGAGCCGACCACAGAATGCGATGGCCGCGTGGCGTCATCGTCGGTGTATGCCTCGGCCCAAGCGGTCAGCCGAGCGGTGGACGCCGCCTGGACGGCTGCGATCACCGATGGTCCGATCCCCGCCGGTCCGAGGACATGCTTGGCGTCCATGGTCAGCCGCACGTTGCCGACCTGCCCATCGCTGTTCAACGAGACCGTCACCGTGCCGCTGCTGTCGGATGCCGAGATGCCGGATGCGGCGGCCTGACCTGCCGTTGCCCGCTGCGCGTTCGTGAGAAATCTGCGCTGGAACTCGGCGAACTCCTCTGCTGGGTTGCCGATCATGTCCGCTCCCCCCGGTTGTACGAACCGCCAGAAGATCGAGATCTGCTGATCCCCTTGCCTCTGTGAGTGAGTACAGCAGTCGGCGCGCTTTCGTTCATACCCTGGCGTGAAAAGGCACAACTGATGGAGATCGATCTCTGTCAGGTCTGATCTCGGTGCGCGGGGGCGCGGAGATCGGTGAGTAGGGAGTCGATCAGGGCATCCTCGTGGATGGCGACCGAATGTTCCCTCATCGCCTCGGTCAGGGGTGGATCCTAAGGCGGTGCGGCTTTTTAACTCGCGGCTTTGATCTCCGTGTCTGGGTAGTGCCGGTTGGTTGCGGTGCGTAGGAACGCTGTTGCGGCTGGTGGTAGTGCGGCCGGGGTGATGGTGGTGCAGGAGTTGCTGGACTTCGGTGACGGCTCGGCGGATGGTGCTGCGGTGGGAGTGGAACAGTACGTCGAGGACGTCATGAGGTAGTTGGAGTCGTCGGTTCAGGACGGCGGCCAGGGCCCGGTCGGGGAAGCCGAGTTGGAGCGGGCGTCCGGATCGCGGGAGGTGTCGGTGTTCGATCTTGTTCCACTTCGATGTTCCGGGCGGGAGGTGACACACGTGATCTGCAGGTCGTAGACGCCGTAAGGGATGGCCTTGCCGTCGCTGTCGCCGGGGAAGTCGTGGGTGAGGGTAGTGATCGGCTCACCAGTGGGTCGCCACTGTCGGCCGGCGTGGTGAACTGGCCGACCAGTTCCTTCTTCTTGGTGTCGACGGTGATCGCCGGGTGGCTGGTGTCATGGTGGACGGTGACCTTCTCGTTGATGTAGGTGAGCTGGGCGTCGCGGTCCGGGTGCTGGCGGCCCTCGATGGTCTTGACATTGGCCTGCAGGCTGAAGCCCTCGTCACGCAGCAGGTCGGCGATAGTGTCCGCGCTGACGCGGTGGCCCTTGCCCGGTCGGCGCGGTGGCCAGGCCGGGGGTCGAGGGCGGTCAGGAAGTAGGAAGAGGTTCCCACGAGGGAGAACGTAGCAGGGCGACGTCGGCCTCTCGGGGTATTCGAAGAGGGGGAGGTCAACGGAAGTTCGCCGTCGGCAGGTGGTCGCCGACGTAGCCGATGTGGATCCGCCCGGTCGTACCGCCGCTGTCGTCGTGGAAATGGATCCGCGGGCACGGGCTGCCGCCCTGCTGGATCTTGATGTGGGCCGGCATGTAGACACGCCCGCCCGGCCCCGGGAACGTCCGGGCCTCCCGCAGCTTCGGGACGGTGCCGGTGGTCTCCGACTCGTTCAGGGCCACCCAGGTCGCCGGCACCGCGATGCCGCCGGACGGCGGTTCCTGGCACCACGCCAGGAACGAGTTCTTCCAGGTCCCGGCCGCGCGGGCCGCGGCGTAGGCGTTCAACGCGGTGAGCGCCCGCCAGACTTTGAGCGCCCACCGCTCCGCCTCCGGATGCACGTCCAGTCCGGCCGCCGCGTCCGCCGTCGGCCCGATCGCCAGGAAGGACAGGTGCGCTACCGCCAGTTCCAGCACCTCTACCACCTGACCGGGCGGAACGATCTGATCCGGCGTCTCCTGCCCGGCCACGTGCACCTGATGGGTGGCCAGCTGCGACTCCAGCCAGCGGACCCGGGCCTGCAGACGGTCGTTGTCACGTTCCAGATCGGTCAGCTCGATCTCGCCGAGTTCCCACTGCAGGCGGGGAATCTCGGCCTGCTCCCGCGCCTGCTGTTCCGCGGTCAGTTGCGCGCTCAGGTCGTCGACCTCGGCGAACAGCATGGTGATGTCGTCGGCGGTTGCCCGCCTGGCGCGGAGCAGCAGCTCCTGCAGTGCGACGCGTTCCCGCTCCACGGCTCGCGCATCCGCCGGATCGTCGACCAAGGCCACCGCGCTCGGGTCCACGCCGGCCAGGGTGAGCGTGGCCCGCAACAACCGGTTGCCCTCGACGGTGTCGCCCAGGACCGGTGTCTCCGCAACGGTGGCGTTCTCGACGGGGCTGGGCAGCACGTCCGGCTCGCCGGGCGCCGGCAACAGGACCGGGTGGGTGGTCGGCGGTCGCCGGTCCCGCATGGTCCGCTCCGCGGAGCCACGCGACAGAGCACGGCGGACCAGGACGTACGACGCGGGCTGAGTCCGCCGGGTGGACAGAGCCAACACCTGATCCCGTACGGCGTTGGCCGACCGTTGTCCGAGAGCGCGCATGCTCGCCGCCGACAGGATCCGGTGCCGCCGCGGGAACGGCTCGTTCGGCACCAGCCCGGGCAGGTACGTGCGTATGCCACCGCCGTACACGTGCAGGTGCGGGCCGACCCGGCGGGAGAAGGCGGCCGCTGCCGCTGTGTCCCGCAGTCGCACCACCACTGCCACGCCGGTGACATCGCGCGCCAGCTTCTTCGCGAACCGTTCCTGCTGCTCGGCCGCTTGCGGATCCGGGCTGAAAACGATCACCGGTACCCGGCGCCCGGTATCGAACAACCAGCCGCACAGCTCGCTGACATGGCTCTCGGTGATGGTGAGAACCTCGGACGTCAGTGGCAGCGAGGCGTCCGTGCCTTCCACGGCGGCGAGCAGATCGCGGACCAGGCGCGGGCTGCCCGGGCGACCGACACGGTGTCCGGCATCCGGCGATGTTCCAGGTCCAGCCAGATCCAGGGCTGCTCCGGCCACGGCAGATCAGCACTGAACAGGACGTCCGCTGGGTCTGCACCGTCGGCTTGCTGCGGAGTCGCGACCCGCAGCGAGGTCGTCCACCGGCTGCCGTCGTTTCCCACGTGTTCTTCCAGCCGGAACACCGCGGCCTGCAGCCGCCGTCCGCTGGGCCGGTCGGTGTACGTGCCGACGCTGCCCGATGCGATGCGGCGGGTGCCGTCGGAGTCCGCCTCGGCGGAGCCGCCGTTCAGCAGGGTCGCCGCGTCCACCGGGACGTTCTTGCCGGTGGCCCAGGCGGCGAACAGCTCCACCGCCCGCTGCCGCAGGTCCGGTTCCGGGGAGGTGAACAGGCTGCGGTAGACGAGATCCGTGGCCACCTCGCGGGGCGGCTGCCACTCGCTCACGGGCGGCCGGCCCGCACCAGCTGTTCGGCGACAGCAATCAATTCGGTACGCAGTCGCAGCAGCTCACTGACCGTCAGGCCCAGCTCGTAACGGTGGTGGTGCCCGGCTCGGGACAACGCCCACCACAAATAGCCGGTGCGACGGGCCAGATCTTCACCGGCGTACGCGGAAAGCAGCAACAGCTTGGGCCGCTGCGCGCGAGTTTTCCCGATCTCCGGGCCGACCCGGGCCCAGAACCGGTCCATCGCCGCTTCCAGTTCCAGGCGCAGCAGCCAGGCACAGGCCCGTGGCCAGGTGCCGCGGGCGCCCGGCACGACGGTGGTCAGCAACCGGTCGGCGGTGGCCAGATAGGTGCTCATCGCAGCTTCTCCAGCAGGTTGTCGGTGTTGCGGACCAGCGTCGTCATGGTCATCCGGCGGGTGCCGTGCGCGCCTTCGGCGACCGCGCGCAGCGTGTCGGCGGCCCAGCTGCCGTAGGTTTCGTTCAGGTGACCGTAAAGCTCGTCGCCGCGTCGGAGGTCACCGAGCAGGGCCAGGGTGAGCCGTTGCTGCACGGTGTTCGCCGGCGCCAGCTTCTCCTCCACCTGCCGGTGCGTGGCGCCCTCCCGGTAGCGGCGGGCCCGGTAGGCGTCCATCGACGCGGCTTCGAGCGCGGACCGGCAGAACCCGGCCACCACCGGATGCCGGGCCTCCTCCGGCAGGGACTGTGCCGCGGCCAGCGCGTGCGCGTCGGCGAGGTAGCGGTCCGCCGGATCGTCGGCCATCCGCAGCTCGACCAGCGACCGGGCCCGCCGGCTGACTTCCCAGACCGTCGCCTCCACACCGAGCCGCCGGATCGCCTCAGGTAAACGGTCATCGTGTGTGAACACGACCACCTGCCGACCGCGGGCGATCTCACCGAGCACCTCGGCCAGGCCGTCCACCTTCGCCGGGTCCATGCTCTGCACCGGGTCGTCGACGATCACGAACCGGTACGGGCTGGCGTTCGCGCACGCCCGCGGCAGGAACACCGACAGGCCCAGCGCGTGCAGTTCACCCTGGCTCATCACGGCGAGCGCGTTCGCCTCCGAGCCGTCCACGGTCACCGGGAACCGGACGCGGCGCTGGGTGCTCGTCCCCTCCATCCGCATCTGCTGCAGCTCGACGTTGCTCTCCTGCCGCAGTCGCCGCCAGATGTGTTCGGACTGCCCGACGAAGGCCGACAGTCGCTCCGCCCGGATCTCATCGACGGCCTTGCCCAGAGCGGTGCGCGCGGCGACGAGGCGCTTTAGGTCGGTGGCCTCGTCGCGGACCGTCACCGCGCAGTCGAGCCAACGACGCAGGGCGGCGCCCGGCTCGCGCCAGGCGTTCTGCCGCCGGATCAGCCATCTGGTTGCGGCTTCCACCATTTGTGTGTACGCCGTGACCAGGCCGGTCGATTCGGGGAGCTTCAGTAGCGCCTCGCTCAGGTGTTGAGTGGCCTCGGGCAGTGCCCCGGCCAGGGCGGTCGTGGCAGCGCCCAGCTCCCGGCGTACTTCAGCAAGGGTTTGATCTGCGGTCTTTTCGGCTTTGTCTAGGCGCTGAGTTGCCGCCCGTGACTCTGCGGCGGCTGCCTCCAAGCGGGTGATCTCGGCTTCTGCCGCGGTTCGCCAGGAGTCGTCGAGGCGGCCGGTCCGGCACACCGGGCAGGGCTGATCACCTTCGGCCGTGTGCTGCTGAACCGCGCGTCGCAGCAGGTCAGCCGTGTTCCCGGCGGTCGCCGACTCGCTGCCGGCCAGCCGATCGACGGCTTCTCGCGCCTGTTCCCGCTCCTGCACCGCCGATTCGACATCCGGCAGTTCGCCGTCGATCAGCCGCCGTGCGGCGGCCACGATCGCGGCGTCGGTGCTGGCGGCCCCGGTCTCGGTGAGCTGGGTCAGCGTGTCCAGGTCGGCGCTGGTGGGGCGGGCGCCGAGGGCTTGCAGCGCCTGCCGGGCGCGATCGTCGTCGACTTCGGCCAGGTCGTTCTTCAGCGTTGTGAACCCGGCCTTGACCTCGTTGGCACGGTCGTTGCGCTGCTTTCGCCGGGCCTGGAGCCGGGCATCAGCGGCGGCGAGCGGCGCCAGACCGAGGATCGGGGCGAGGGCGTCGTAGAGCTCCGTCGGCTTCGCGGTGATCACCCGCTCCAAGTCGCGGGCGGAAAGGAACGGGCGGTAGAGACCGACTTTGTTCAGCAGTTCGTTCGGCGGTGCGGCGTTGTCGTCCGGGTTGGTGGCGGTGCGATCCCAGTGGCGCTGGATGTTCACGGGTGGGCGGTCGCCGCCGAGACGCAGCCGGACGGCGATCTCGGTGTCGCCATCGTGGTGCAGGTTCCGCCAGCCCTCACGAAAGACGACCGGCCGCTGCGACCAGCGCATCGAGTCGTTGGTGAGAGCGAGTTCAGCGGCCTCGGCGAAGCTGGACTTCCCGGACCCGTTACGGCCGATCACCAGGGTGAGACCGGGCCGCGGCTTGAGTTCGAGCGTGACGGCCGGCCCGACCCCACGGAATCCGGCCACCCGGATCGATTCGAGGAAGACGTCCGGAGCGGTGTCGTCTTGTCCGGTCGGGTCATGCGGTGGTTCCGGGGCCTTTGCGCCGGCCAGCGTCGCATCCAAGGCTTCGTCGCTGTGGAAGGCGGCCAGGATGAGATCGGCGATCGGCTGCTCGGCGACCCGGTCGGCGAGTTCCCGGAACAGGCTCATCTCGTCGTTCATGACACCCCCAGATGCCGGGTCACTGCAGGCAGATTTCCACAATTTCCGCGGGTACGGGCATCGCACCGGCGAGTACGTGCCGGTTCCGTCGAGCAGACGTTCTCGTTCATCAACCCAATCCCGGTCCGTGCATGGGTGTCGGCTCTGTCCGTCAGAGAACTACGTAGGAGCTCGAACGCTCTGGGTTCCCATGTTGCAACAGTAGGTTGGCGTTGTCAACGCGTGATTTTTGGTCTAAGTGTTAACAGTGATGGCGTCGCGCGATGATCCTTTGTGGTACATCTACACGGTGCGTGCTTATGCGGGAGTGACCGACGGCAGCTGGTACCGATTCCTGGCGGCTCGCCCGCAGCTCGACGAGGTCAACTTCTGGCGGCCGGCAGTTCCGTGCGCTGTCCGTCGGCGAACCGTTCTTCTTCAAGACGCACTTTCCGGACAACCGGGTGGAAGCGCAACCTGCCGGTCCCGGTGGTCGGTTACGAACTCGGCGAGCAGGGCTGGCAGGCCGAGATCGCCTGGCCCGACCGGCTGACGGCCATCGTCCTGTCCGGATCGACCGGCGACCCGGAGACCGAAGACCGCGACAGGGCCTTCGGCGCCGCCGGATGGCATGCGCGCACCGCCCGGGACTGGTCCGCCGACGACATCGCCGAGCTCATCGAGCGTACGAACGGGAGTGCACACGGGTGAACACCGAAGCCACGCTGCGGATCATGGACCGGGCGCACAAGGAGATGGGTGCTCTGCCCCGGGCCGAACAGGGCACGGTATACGAGTTCATGAATCGGTTCCGCGCCAACCCTCGCGACCCGATGTTGTACCTGCAGGTGACTGCGACCGACGTACGTACCGCCCGCATCGACGGCACCTACCGGGCGCTACTGCTGCCGGTCGGGCCCCGCGATTACCTGCTGGTGGCGGTGAAGCACCGCGACGAAGTGGCCGACACCCTGGCTCGCTACGACTTCCAAGTCAACCCGGTCACCGGTGGTATCGAGGTGATCGATGTCCGACCGGTGCCGGTGAGCACCGGCGGGCAGCCGCCGATCTTCGCCGCGTTCACCGATGCTCAGCTGCTCGCTCTGGGCGTCGCCGAACCTCTGCTGGCCCAGATCCGGGCGGTGAGCGGTGAGAGTGAACTACTGGCCCTGACCGCCACAGCCCCACAACTGACCGCGGATGTGCTGGTGGCCCTCGCTGATGGCACCCCCTACCAGGAGGTTCTCGAGCAGATCACCGAGCCGGTTCGGGCCGAGGCACCCGTCGACCCGCAC
The DNA here is from genome assembly GCF_016862075.1 of Actinoplanes couchii. Taxonomy (GTDB): domain Bacteria; phylum Actinomycetota; class Actinomycetes; order Mycobacteriales; family Micromonosporaceae; genus Actinoplanes; species Actinoplanes couchii. The sequence continues at coordinate 22,707 of NZ_BOMG01000003.1, forward strand.
GACCTCACCGCGGCGGTGAACAACCCGGCCACCCAGGTCTTCTCCGACGACGAGGCGTTGCAGGCGGTACTCGGGGAGACGTTCGAGCAATGGCAGGTCTTCCTGCACCCGACACAGCGCAAACTCGCTGAGAAGCCGACCACCGGGCCCACCCGGGTCGGCGGCGGTCCCGGAACCGGTAAGACCATCGTCGCCCTGCACCGGGTCGCCCATCTGGTCCGTCGGCTGCCCCCGGGTAAGGACAAACCGATCCTGCTCACCACCTTCAACCGCAACCTTGCCGCAGACCTGCGTACTCGGCTGATCGCGCTGGGCGGCCAGGAACTGACCGCCCGCGTTGACATCGTCAATATCGACAAGCTCGCCAGCCGGGTCGTCTCCGAGGCCAAAGCCGGTACGGGGAAGCGGATCATCGACGACAACAAGGTCGTCGGCCTCTGGCAGACCTTCCTTCTCGAGACCGGTGAGAAGGACTGGGACGCCGACTTCCTCTGCGCCGAGTGGACCCAGATCATCCTCGGCCAGGTCCTCAACTCCCGCGCCGACTACTTCCGGGCGCGCCGTCCCAACCGTGGCCGCAGTCTCACCCGAGGCGAACGCGACCAGGTGTGGCAGCTGACCGAGCGGTTCGTCAACTGGCTCGACGGTCAGGGCGTCTGGACGTGGCGCCAGGTCGCGGAACGCGCCGCCCGTCTGGAAATGGACCGGGCAGCACGTGCGGCCACCGCGGCCGAGGAAAGCTCCGGCAGTCTGCTGCGGCACCGATACCGGCACGTCGTGGTCGACGAGGCACAGGACCTCAGCGCCGCGCACTGGAAGATGCTGCGGGCCATGGTGCCGGCCGTCCCGGACGACATGTTCCTCGCCGGCGACACGCATCAGCGGATCTACGACAACCACGTCACCCTGGGCAGCCTGGGTATCAACATCCGCGGCCGGTCTTCTCGGCTCACGCTCAGCTACCGGACCACGCGGCAGATCCTCGCCGCCGCGCTGGAGATCATGAGTGGGGAGGTCTACGACGACCTCGACGGAGGCGAGGAGAACCTGGCGGGCTACCGGTCGCTGCTCCGCGGGGAGCGGCCTACCTTCCGAGGTGCTGCCACCTGGGCTCAGGAACAGGACCTGATCGCCGACCAGGTGAAGGCCTGGGGAAGCCCGGCGGACGGGTCTATCGCGGTCTGTGTGCCGACTCGTGAGCTTGCCGCCCAGGTCACGGTCCGGTTGGAGCGGGAGGGTATGGCGGTGATCGAGATCGGCCCGGACGGACCGAAGACCGGCGGTGGCGTGCATGTCGGCACGATGCACCGGTTCAAAGGGCTGGAGTACCAGCGCATGATCATCGCTGGGGTCAGTGACGGGCTGGTGCCCCGCCAGATGATCGGCCAGTTCCAGCTGACCGATCCGAAACGATACGAGCGGGAACGCCAGCGTGATCGTTCACTGCTGTTCGTCGCCGCCACACGGGCCCGTGATGAGCTTGCGGTGTTCTGGCACGGCACGCCCAGTTCGTTCCTGACCACTCGGCTGACCCAGCAGTAGCCGATCGTGGCAGATCATGCGTTCCGTTACAGTACGGCTCCCATGTGTACAGAAATCGGGGTGGATTCGTGCCGGGGCACAGCCTGAACGGCGGACGATACGAGTTGGAGTCGCTGCCGCTGCCGGGTGGCACCATGGGTCAGGTCTGGCCGGGCCGCGACACCAGGCTCGACCGCGAGGTGGTCGTCAAGTTCATCCGGCTGCCTCGCGGGTCGTCCGACGAGGCACTTATCCGCCGCCGTTTCCGGCGCGAATCGCAGATCACGGCCCGGCTGACGCACCCTGGTGTGCCGGCCGTCTACGACGCGGGCGTCGACGAGGGCCGCCCGTTCCTGGTCATGCAGCGGGTGCACGGCATCGACATCGCCGACCTGATCGCCGAGCACGGGCCGCTGCCGGTCGGGTGGTCCGCCATCATCGCTGCGCAGGTGTGTGCTGTGCTCATCGCCGCCCACCGGGAGTCGCTGGTGCATCGCGATCTCAAACCCAGCAACGTGATGCTGGAGCCGAACGGTGCGGTCAAGGTGCTCGACTTCGGGTTGGCGGTGGAACCCAGCCGCGCCGAATACTCCCGTATCACCCAGACCGGGGAATTCGCTGGAACACCCGCTTACATGGCGCCCGAGCAGATCGAGGCGTACCGCAGCGAACCTGCGACCGACCTGTATGCGCTCGGCTGCACCCTGCACGAGATGCTCACCGGTGAGCGACTGTTCGCCGGAACGGAACCGTACAAGGTGATGCAGCGCCACGTGAAGGACGCTCCGCCGCCGTTGCGGTCTCTGCGTGCCGACGTACCGGCCGGGTTGGAACGGCTTGTTCTTGATCTTCTGGAGAAGAAGCCGGAGGACCGGCCGGATAGTGCCACTGTCGTCTACCAGCGGTTGCTGCCGATGCTTACCGATCTCGATCCGCTCGTCGAAGCGGTGGTTGTCAACGCTCCGGCCGACCCGACCCGCCTCTACGCGGCGGTGCTGTCCTCGCTGTCCGCAACCAGGCCGATCGGGGGCACCCTGTCATGAGCGAGGCCACACTGGGAGTTATCGACCGGGCCGAGAAAGAGATCATGAAGTTGTCCCGAACGGACATCGGGGCGGTCTACGAGTTCATGCACAAGTTCCGCAACAACCCTGATCAGCCCGGCCTGGACCTCAAGACTCTGCACGGCGACACCCGTTTGATGGCTGCTCGTATCAAACGTGACCTTCGTGCCTTGCTGCTGCACCTGGGCCAGCGTGAATACCTGCTCGTCGGCGTGGACCGACGCAGCACTGTCTACGAAGACCTGAGTCGGTACGCGTACCAGATCAACCGGGTCACCGGCGGCATCGAAGTCATTGACACCCAACCGGTGGGCGACAGCATCATCGGCCGGGTCCTGCCGGCCGCACCGGTGCCGTTGTTCGCGGGATTCACCGATGTCCAACTCGTTGAACTGGGCGTCGCTGAGCCGCTGCTGCCGGAGATCCGCGGGCTCACCGACGAAGACGGCTTGATGACGCTGCTGGATCGGGCACCACAGCTAACCGTCGATGTGTTGTTCGCGCTCTTCGACGGCAAGACATACGAGCTGGTGCTGGAAGAGATCACCACGCCTGTACGGTCAGCAGAACCCGTCGATGTGGACGACTTCGAGGCGGCGGTACGACGACCCGCCAGCCAGGTCGCCACCGACGACGAAGCCCTGAAATTTATGCTGGCCGAATCCTTTCAGGCGTGGCAGATCTTCCTGCACCCGACACAGCGACGGCTGGTCGAGCGCCGCTACAGCGGCCCGGCCCGGGTCGGCGGCGGACCGGGCACCGGCAAGACCATCGTGGCGTTGCATCGAGTGACCTACCTGGCCCAGCAGCTGCCACCGGGACCTGGTAAGCCGATCCTGCTGACCACCTTCAACCGGAATCTCGCTGCGGATCTGCGGATCCGCCTTCGAGCTCTCGGCGGCGAGGATGTGCTTGCCCGAGTCGAGGTGGTCAACATCGACCGACTTGCCGCTCAAGTCCTGTCCGAGGGTGACGAACGGGCTCCCAAACGCAAGATTGACGACGGTCAGGTGCCGCAGCTGTGGCGCCGATTCCTGACCGCTGAAGTTGGTGACTGCCCCTGGGATCCCGACTTTCTGGCTGCCGAATGGGATCAGGTCATCCTCGGGCAGGCGCTCGTATCACGCGCCGCCTATTTCAAGGCCCGCCGACCGTTCCGCGGACGCAATCTCACCCGTCCTGAACGGGACCAGGTGTGGGACCTCGCCGAACGGTTCAGCCGGTGGCTCACCGCCCAGGACCTCATCACCTGGCGCCAGGTCGCAGTACGTGCTGCAGCTCTGGCCGTCCATCGTTATCAGCACGTCGTGGTCGACGAGGCACAGGACCTGAGTGCCGCTCACTGGCGCATGCTTCGCGCCATGGTGCCGGCCGGAACCGATGACATGTTCCTCACCGGTGACACACATCAGCGCATCTACGACAACCGGGTGACGCTGGGCAGCCTGGGCATCAACATTCGGGGCCGGTCCTCACGCCTGACCCTGAGCTACCGCACCACTCGGCAGATTCTCGCCGCCGCACTGGAGATCATGAGCGGCGAAGTCTACGACGATCTCGACGGCGGGCAAGAGGACCTGGCCGGCTACCGATCCCTGTTACGCGGAGCCCAGCCGGCCTTCCGCGGAGCAGCCACCTGGGCGGCCGAACGTGACTTGATCACGGAGCAGATCGCCGCGTGGGGTACCCCGAGCGACGGTTCCGCAGCGATCTGCGTACCGACTCGTGAATTGGCCGCTGACGTGATGGCGCATCTGGAGGCGGCTGGTCTCTCGCCGGTGGAGATCGGTCCTGACGGGCCGAAGCAGACCGGTGGTGTGCACGTTGGCACCATGCACCGGTTCAAAGGCCTGGAATACCAGCAGATGATTATCGCGGGCGTCGCCGATGGCTTGGTGCCTCGCCGAATGATCGACCGGTACCGCAGCGGTGACCCGAAGCGATACGAGAAGGAACGGCAACGCGATCGTTCGCTACTTTTCGTCGCCGCCACCCGGGCCCGTGACGAGCTTGCCGTGCTCTGGCATGGCACACCCAGTCCATTCCTCACAGAACGCCTTACACAGGCCACCGGCTGATCCGGCCGCCTGGCGTCTGTATTGGAGTCGGTCTTTGCGGCGCGGGTCGGTACTCTGCCTGCATGTCGGCTGGTCAAGGTCCCATGAGCAAACGCCTTCGCCTGGGTAGTGAGCTGCGAAAACTCCGTGAGTCGCGGGGTTGGTCGGTGACGCATGTCGGGGGCCTCATGGGCTGGAGCCATACGAAGGTCTCCCGGCTGGAAACCGGCAAGGTCCGCGCTGACGTCGGCGAAGTGATGGATCTTCTCGACATCTACGACGTGACCGGTCCGGCCTTTGACCGGCTGGTTGCATTGGGGCGGCAGGCCAACGCGCGCGGTTGGTGGCGGGCGTACGCCGGAATGCCGGATCGGCAGATGGGCTTCGCCGAGATGGAGGCCGGTGTCCTCGGGATCCGTGAGTACGCCATGGTCTTCATTCCTGGGCTGCTTCAGCACCCTGACTACATCCGCCAGCGGTTCAGTGATCGCGACGCGTTCAAGGACTTCGACCTGACGGCGGCGATCCAAGGCCGGGTGGAGCGACAGAAGATCCTCGCGAGTGGCATCGAGTACGAGGTCGTCCTCGATGAAGCTGCCATCCGTCGCCGCACCGCGTCGCCGGGAGTGATGGCGAACCAGGTGCGGCATCTGATCGACATGGCCGGGCGCGAGAACCTCACCGTGCGGGTCCTGCGCCTGGACGCTGCGGTGGAGTGCCTGTCCGTTGCCTTGAACAGCTTCGCTCTCTACCGCTTCGACGATCCGGTCCAGGATGACATGGCATTCGTGGAGACCGAGACGAGTGATCTCTGGCTGGGTGATCCCGAAGATCTTGCACGCTATAGCGTGGTCTATGAGCGGCTTCGGGCCGCGGCCGAGACGCCTGAGGCGACGCTGGAGTTCCTCAGTGCGCTGGTGGATCGGGCGTAGAGGAAGGTGCACCATGCAGTTCACTGAGTGGCGTAAGAGCAAGCGCAGCGGCAGTCAATCCAACTGCGTGATGGTCCGCCACAACTCGACCCACGTGCAGGTGAAGGATTCGAAGGACCCTGAGGGCCCAGTGTTGACCTTCACCCATGATGCGTGGGCCGATTTTGTCGGTGGTGCGCACGGCGGAGAGTTCGATCTGGACTGAGAACGACACGTGCATCTTGAGGGCCGACCCGAAAGGGCCGGCCCTCTTTTGGATTCAATACCGAGACATTTCGGGCGGATTCATCGATCCCTGTTGTGCTCCGAGATAACAACGAGCAAACTCGCACATGTGCGCTCCGAATGTCAGTGGCGGCTGACCTCCGGTGCATCGCGCCCGAACATGCAGCGTGAGGGCTGTGAGGGACGCGCCGATTCGATGGGGAAGGTTGCGATGACGACGACCATCTACTACGCGAACTCAGCGGAAACGCAGCTGAAGGATGCTCAAGCGATCCTCGACGAGCATGTGACGTCGAGTGCGACGGGGAGGTGCCTTGCCTGCGGCTCGTATGGGCCGTGCTGGCGGCGGGAGAACGCCGTGGTGATTTTTTCCCGGACCCTGCGGTTGCCGGCGCGTCAGCCGGGCGCGACCCGGCCCGAGCTGGTCGGTGCTGTCCGCGTCGGTGCTTCCGGTCTGCTGGCAGGTTGACGTGACCGTGACCAGCGCGTCGGAGCAGGCTTTCACCGTCGAGGCCGAACTGGAACAGGCCGACGTCCACAGAGCGGCGGTCGCCTGGGAGAACGCGACACACGACGCAGAGCAGCGATACCAGTGGGCGCGAGCCGATGAAGCCCGACTGCACTGGGGCCTCTGCCTGCACCGCCTGGGCCGATGCGACGACGCGGTCACCGTGCTACTCCAGACCCGCGACGACAGTGAACATTCCAGTGCCGTAGCAGCCCAGATCTTGTGCCTGCGGCTGCTGGGCTGGTGCGGACGCCATGACGACGCGGCAGCGCTGTGGATAACACTGGAGACCGGAACGACGCCGACGGTTCGCGGATCAGCGCTCAACGTCCTGCTGCACCCGCGGAACAGCACGCTGAACGACATCGACGACCGCGGGCACGACCAGGTCTGTGCCTATCGAGGCGGCCGACGCACAGGACCGACAACGCCCGAAGCCGACCGGCGAGATCATGGATAGCCCGCCCAGCTCGGGGGAGCACCGGGCCGTTCGCCCGAGCTGGACCTGCGAAGACTGCGGAAGCCTCTGGCCGTGCCCGGAACGGAGGGCCAGTCTCCTCGAGGAATATGCCTTCGACCGTCTGGCGCTCCTGGTGTTCATGTCGGGGCTGTTCGCCGCGGCGATCGACGACTTCCATCAGCACAACATCGACGGTGGATCCGACCTCTACGAACGTTTCCTCGGCTGGGCGCGGCCCTCCTACCAACGGGACGGCCTGCTCTGGTCGCCGTAGTCACCGCCGTTCCATGAGGCCAAAGATTTGCTCACGCATGCGGACCGACCGGGCATCCGGGAAGGTGGCCAGAAGGGAGTGTGCCTCGTGCCAGTGCCGGTGTGCCTCCTCGTGGCGGCTTTCGTCGGTGAGATCGAGAGCCAGGTGGTGCAGCGAGATCGCCAGTTGCCACTTGTCCTGCATGCGCCGGTGGGCGGCGGTCGCCCGCCGGTGAAAGGCGCTGGCCTCCTTTGGCTGGCCGAGTGCTCGGTACGCCTCCCCGGCTTCGTCGAGTGCCATCGCCTCACGGCTCTGGTCACCGATGGTTCGTTGGATCGTGGCGGCCCGGTGCGCGGCTTCGAGCGCCGTTGCCGGTTCGCCGGAGGCACGTTCGACCCGCGCGCATTCGACGAGCCAGTGGGCTGTCCAAACCTGATTGGCATGTTTGTCGGCGATGCCGAGAGCGCGTTCGATGGCAAGCCGCGCCTCATCGATGCGTTCCAGTTCCCGCAGGCTCATGCTGAGGAAGAACAGCGAGTTACCCTCCTGGCCTTCGTCGCCGATGTCGCGTTGGACGTCGATCGCGTCGGTCAGCAAGGAGATTGCGTTGGTGAGGTCGCCCGTCTCGTAGGCGGCTTCGGCGATGTTGCTGAGCAGAAGCGCTTGCCATCGGCGATTGCCGAGTCGTTCGAAGATGGCCAGGCTTCTCTCGAAATGGGCTCGGGCCTCGTCGAGACGGCGGTGCCGCAGGCCGAGCAGTCCCAGGGCGTTGATCGACACCGCTGTGCCGTGGTCGTCGCCGATGTCGGTTCGGATGGCGAGTGCTGCTTCGTGGAATCGGGCGGCTTCGGTCAGCCTGCGTGCCTGGAAGTGGGCTTTGCCGAGGCTCTCGAGGGCTTCCGCCTCTCCTTGCCGATCACCGATCGCCCGAGCGGCGTCGAGACCGAGCGGCGCGGTCGACAACCATTCCTCGAAGGCGTTGTTGTGCATGAAGACACTGCGCAGCACCGCGGCCAACTGCCAAGCCGTATGCGGCCTTCCGTGCTCTGCGGCGGCTTTGGTGGCGGCTACGAGGTTGTCGCGTTCGGCGTCGAGCCAGGCGGTGGCCTCGCTGTTGGAGGTGAAGGTCATCGGTATTACGTCGTGGGGTGGGTCGAGCGGCATGGTTCGGTTGAACTGCAGAGTCACCGCGACCGCTGCGTCAGCGGAGTGCAGGTACCAGGCGAGAATCCGGCGTACCCCGTCGGTTTGATCCTCGGTGTTCGCGAATTTGCGTTGTTCCTCGATCGCATAGGCGCGCAGCAGGTCATGCAGCCGGTATCGGCCGGTCCCTACCTGTTCGACGAGGTGGGAGTTGACGAGCCCGTCGAGCAGATGGCGTACCTGATTCGTCGAGACGCCGGCGAGCGCCGCAGCGGCCGGGGTACTGAATTCCGCCCCGGGATGCAGCCCGAGCAGCCGGAACATCCGTGCGACGGGTTCGCTGAGGGCGCGGTACGACCAGGCGAATACGGTTCGGACGGCGTCCGCCTCTTCGCCGTCCTCGGCGGTGAGAGCTTCCCAGAGGGCCGATTCGTCACGAAGGTCCTGGGCGAGTTCTGCCAAGGTCATGAAAGGCCGGCTCGCGGCGCGTTCCGCAGCGATACGCAATGCCAACGGCAGGCAGGCACACAGCCGTGCCAGCTCCGTGAACTCGTCGGGATCATCGCCAGCTCGATAGTCGGCGGTGACGGTTTGCAGCAGGTTGACGGCGTCTGCCTGATCCAGGATCCGCACGGTGAGCCGACGGCCGCCGTCGCGGGTGATCAGGCCGGAGAGCAAGCTACGGCTGGTCACCACCACGAGGCAGCTGCTGGTCCCGGGCAGCAGGGGCCGGATCTGGCGAGCCGTCGAAGCGTTGTCCAGAACGATCAGTACGCGGCGATCAGCCAGCAAGGACCGATAGAGGGCTGCTCGATCATCGAGGTCGGCCGGAATGGCTGTACCCGGTGTTCCGAGCGCCCGCAGGAACCGATCCAGCACCGATCCCGGGTCAGCGGGTTGCCCTGGGTCGTAGCCGCGCAGATTGGCGTACAGCTGCCCGTGCGGGAAATCCTGCCGCACGCTGTGCGCCCACCGCAGGGCGAGGCTCGTCTTGCCGACACCTGCCGTGCCGGTGAGGACCCAGAGAACTCCGGATTCCTCACCGAGCGGTTGACTGAGCCGGCGGAGTTCCGAAGCCCGATTGACAAAGCCGTGAACGGCGCCGGGCAACTGGCGTGGCCGGGGATCACCGGACTGCTGATCCTGGTGGAAGTGAACACCGCCGTAGACATCACGAGCCTGCACCAGGTCGGCCGGCCCGGACAGACGCGATCGATTGACGTGTTCAGGCCCGTGATCAGGCTCTTCTGCCTGGACGTCGGCCACTCATCCTCCCGCGGGAGGCTCCAAGGGCGAGACCGCACGAGCGAAGTACGCGTCAAGCGGCTCACCGTCGTCGTACAGCGTGGCGATGAACGCCTGGCACCGGCTGATCAGAGCGGGGTCCTGCCAGCGCCGTGCCGCCTCAAGCACGCCGTCGGCGTCATAGACCGCCTCGTACATGACCTCGGTGCCAAGGGTGTAGAGCTCCGGCAGTATGCCGCTGACCTCCGCCGATCGGACGGCCTGTGGGGCAACGACCCTGGTGAGGCCACCGTACTCGTGCCGCAGGTTCAATACGTGCAATTCCCACTGCAAGTACGGGGTCAGCGGTTCCTCGACGATACGGACTCGCCGCGTGGTGAATCCGTTGTCAGCCACGCGCCGGTAGTAGTCGGAGAATTCGCTGCGACGGCCCTCGAGGACCCGCATCGCGTCGTCCCATCGACCCTGAGCGAAGGCCGTCCAGCCGTCGTCGTTCGGTTCCTTGAAGCTCTGTTGACGCTCCAGTTTCCAGAAGCCCGGCTGCCGCGTCTTCCAGAACTGTTTCTCGAAGTCAGCCCAGTAGTCGTCGAGGTCGAGCAACTCACCGGGCTGACCGTCGAAGAGATCATGCATCAGGAATGTCCACCCTTGCCGCGATCATTGTTGACCGGGGCACGATGATAAGGCGCTCGCCGGGGTCGACCGACACACCGTCGGGAAGCCGACCGCGATAGGAGTCGGTCAGATCCTGGCCGATCACCGCCACGTCACCGTTGCTGAGCTCCCAGACGTCCGGACAACTCCCGTCGCCGGAGGTGTTGCCCAGCTCATGGGAGGACTTACCCCACCGCCGGGTCAGTTGTGCCGACGGATCTGCCTGCCAACGCTCGCCGTCCATTTCGGCCTCCCGAGTCGGGTAGTTACGTGCGCACCGAAGGTAACATCGCGTATTGCCGGGGGACAGCAGCGCGAGTTCGCTCACCCCTATGCGTCATTGGAGGTCCAGCATGACGAGACCCATCTCCTCGACCATGGTGACGGCCATCCTCGCTCGCGCAGAGAGCGAGGCCGCGACACGAGAACGTGGTGCCGCCTCCGCTCTGATCGACTTCCTGAAGGAACGGCTCAGGACCCACCCGGCGGGCTCTGCAGCCATCGACGACGCCATACGAAGCCGATCCGTAGAGTCGGCGGGGCATCTTGCCGAGATTCTCGACGAGCAGGTTCGTGTCGACCATGACCTCGGCAGGGAGATCCATGCACGATGGTTACGAGTGCAGGCACCGGCCAGCGACCGATCCGGCATCACCAACTCGGTGGTAGGAAACGTCAGCGGCTCGGTCGTTCAAGTCCGTGACGTCTCCGGAGGCATCTCGATCCACGGGCGCAACTGATGACCAGACGTCGAGTCAAGCTTGTCGGCTGGATCGCTGGCATCGCTGCGGGCTTGGCGATCACCGCTCTGGGAGTCCTCTTCCTCCGATCGGGGCTCGATGCATCCGACAAGTGGGCCAGCGTGCTCGGCATCTTCCTCAATGTGGCAGGACTGGCACTCGCCTTCTACAGCGCGATGCTGACCCGGCGTGCGGCAAGGGACACGCAAGACTCGGATCCCGGCGCAGCACCCTCGATCACCGGCTCCGGCGACCTCCGAGACGACGCAGTGTCCAATAGCGTCCACGCCGACAGGATCGAGGGATCAGTTGTCCAGGCTCGCGATGTCCACGGCTTGTCGATAACACATGGCCCGGACCCCGGACGCCGATTGGACCAGCATGACCAGCCAGACGCCTCCCCGGATCGGAACGGCCGGTGATCGTCAGGCCTGTGCCGGACTGTCGGCGAGAGGCGGAAGGTGGCACGCTGGGCGATGTGAACGCGAAGGCCAACCAGGCCGGGGACAGGCCGGTCGGGAGTGTAATCCTGTCCTCGAACACCCGTGAAGTGCTGACATCGACACTCGCCGCGGAGTTGCGGGACATGCCCGCCTCGGTGTGGTCCCAGCGTTCCCGTGGTGCCACCGGCTCCTATGTGATGTTCATCGAGGACGAAGTCGAACTGGCGGACCTTGTCGTCGTCTTGTGGGACATCGCGCGTTCGGGGCCGTCGCCTGCTGGAGTGTCGGTGCAGCGGGGTGCCGCCGGGACGGTTCTGCTGGTGCATGGGGCGGACTTCAGCCTGGCGGCGCGTTCCGGTGGCCCGGTTCTGGTCGTGTCGGACCGGATTCGGGGAGTGTTGCGCCTCGACCGGGATCCGGGCTGTCAGGCCGAACTGTCGGCGCTGGTCTCCGAACTGATCGCAGTGGGCCAAGGTGGCCAGCCGTTCTCCGGGTCGACACTGCCGCCCGTGCCGCCTATGCCCTGGCACCGCGACCGGTGAGGTGGCGGCGGATGCGGGCCTCGGCTCGCTGGCGTCGTTTGTAAGCGGCCTGCTCACCGATCCCGAGATGCTTGGCCGCGTCCTTGATGCTGAGCCCGTCGACGGCCGTCAAGCTCAACAGCTGAACGTCCAGCGGAGCCAGAGCTGACTCCGCCGCCAGGCCTACGAGCAGGGCGTACGGGTCGTCGTACGGCAAAGAAACGCTGTTGATCGTCGGCGGGCGGAGGCGGGACTGGCGGAGCCGGACCTTGGCGTGGGTGATGCCGCTGTCGATCAGTTTCATGCCGAGGTTCGTGGTGCCGGTGTCGATGGTCGCCAACCGGCGTAGGAAACCGGCCACCAGGTCGTGATCGATGTCGGCCAGGTCGCTGCGGTCGCGGATCGCCAGGCGGTCCCGGAAACCGCGTAGGCCTCGGGTGGCCAGACCCAGAGCCAGGATGCGGTACGCCTCGTCAGCGCCGGGCCGGCGGGATCCGGCGATGACAGCCGCCCAGATCCGATCACGTTGCGGATAGTCGGCGTCCTCCAGCAGAAACCGCTCCAGGCCACGCGGGCGCATCTCCCGCGGCGGCAGACCCGGGCCGAACGCTTCGGCGGGAATGTTCCAGGTGAGCTGGGCGAACCGGTCGAGGAACCAGTCGAACAGCGGCCCGGCGCCGGCCCCGGGAAGGCTGAACGGAACGGCTTTCTCGAGAAAGTTCTCCCCGCCGTGTCCAGATCCGAGCAGAGCAGTCCCCTTCTCCATGTAGCGAGCCGCCGACACCCCGGACGGGTGTCAGGTCCTGTCAGGACCGAAGGCTCCTACCGAGGAGATTGCCATGCGTATCGACGATTGTGATTGCTGGGCCCGGAAGGATACCCCGGGGTTCTGTCACCACCGGCTGATCGTGATCCGCCGCCACCTGACAGAACCTGACAGGACCGGTCACCGCACCTGCGAGCCTCGTCGCCGGCGGTGCCGCTGGAGGCGCCGATGAAGGCCACCCGCGTGGAAGGCATCGTCCAGATCGTCATCATGCTGGCGATCGGGGCGGCCGCCGCGGCCGCGTCGTTCACCCATGTGCACGACGTCGCCGCTGCTCACGGTCAGCCGGGCTGGCTGGCCTGGGCGAACGCCGTGGTCCTGGAACTGATGTCGGTGGCCGGCGGTCTGGAACTACGGCGCCGCAAACGAGTCGGGGCGCATCTGACGTTCCCGGCCGTGGTCCTGGTGGTCGCCGTGGTGCTGTCGCTGGGAGCACAGGTGGTGGAAGCCGAGGCATCCGTCATCGGATGGATCGCGGCGGCACTTCCGGCGGCCGGGTTCCTGGCCATGGTGAAGATCGCCCTCGGCCGGACCGGGACCGTCCCGGACGGCAAGAGAACCGTCCCGGACCGTCCGGGACGGCTGGACGAGCAGGTGGCCGAGTTCCTGCCGATCGCCCGGGAAGCCGCCGACCAGCTGGTCCGGGACGGCCGTCCGCTGTCCCGGACCGCCCTGGCGGAGACCCTGCGAACCCAGGGCCACGCCGTGTCGAACGGAAGGGTGTCGGCGCTGCTCAAGGTGCTCCGCGAGGAGCGCCGATGACGTGAGGGAGTCGGCACGGGTGTTCGTTCCGGGGTCGGTCCGGGGGTCGGCTATGACACCGACCCCCGGACCGACCCCCTCATGGACCTGTCAGTGCAGCTCAGAATGCGTTTCCACACGATCAGCGTGTACTCCGACTAACCCCTGGAGGGGTTACCCCGAGGGAGGTGAGAACCATCAACAACAGCAATGAACAGCGCCTGCTGAAAGCGCAGGCCGTCCTGACCCACCGCGACATGCGACTACTCGGCTGGCTCTACGACCATGGCGTCCTGACCACCCCGCAGATCGATGCCGCCCTGTTCGGCTCGCTCACGTTCTGCCAGCGACGCCTGCTGAGACTCGTCAACCTCGGCGTCGTCACCCGATTCCGTCCCCAGCGCTGGGAAGGCGGCGCCTACCCCTACCACTACCTGCTCAACCAGCTCGGCACCGAAGTCGTCGCCGCCCAGCGCGGCGACCCGCTACCCCGCCGCGACCAGGCCCGGCAACGGCGGCAACACCTGACGTCGCGGGCCAATCTGCCGCACCTGCTGGCCACCAACCAGTTCTTCGTCGACCTGGCCGCCCTCGAACGCACCCACCCCGGCAGCCGCCTCGTCACATGGCGGCCAGCCGCCACCTTCCAACACAGAGGAGCCTTCCTGCGTACGGGTGACAACCCCAGCCTCATGCTGCTGCCCACGATGCCCCGCCCCGACGGACACGGCATCTGGGCCGAACACGACCGGCAGGTCCCGTTCCTGCTGGAGACCGACCTCGGCACCGAAACCCTGTCCGTCCTGACCACGAAGGTCACCAACTACACCCGCCTCGCTGAACTGACCCGCTGGTGGTGGCCGGTGCTGTTCTGGCTGCCGTCGGCCCGCCGCGAACACCACTTCCAACTGCTTCTGACCGACGTACCGCAGCCGGGTCTGATCGCCACCGCCAGCGCCGGAGGGAAGTCGCCCGCCGACCCGGTGTGGTGGCTCCACGGGCATTCCGGGGCCCGGCTGCGGCTGGCCGAACTTCCCTACCGCGAGGAAGGTGAATGGAGATGACCGCAGGGTCCTCAGGGACCGCGACGCACGGTCCGCAGGACCCCGCAAGCACCGATCGGCGCAAGGTCCTCAGGGACCGCGAAAATCGTTACGCAGGGTCCTCAGGGACCGCTATGCAGGGTCCTCATGCCCCCACCACCTACCAGGACCAATACACAACCCGACCGACCATACGAACAACGAGGTTTCGACGGGACCGTCACCGTTACGCGCGCGAGCCCCGGGTACCAGTTCGCATCGGTCGGCGCCGGTTATAGCCGCGGCCACCGTCGACAACGGCGCGCCTGTGCCAGGACGGCTACTCGCCGTCCTGGCACACCCCCGATGCGTTGTGGCGCGGGCCCGGCTCGGAACGAGTGGCCCGGCCCGGTTCAGACGTTACCGGCGGGCGACCCCGCCCGGTGAGGGGTGAACACCCCTCACCGGGCGGGCATAAACATCGATCGATTACATTGTCCAGTGACGGGAAGGAGACGCCGGCCAGTGTCGATCGACAACGCTTCCGGGCCGGTCGAGACGTCGGTTCGGGCCGCGGCAGCCCGGATCTCCATGGTCACCCGTGTGCTCGTCGTCGTGGCCTGCACGGTCCTGTTACCGCTCGGCGGCGCCACCACGCACACTCTTGCGATCGTGGCAGGCGTGCTGACCTGGCAAGCGGTTTCCTTCCTGGCCCGGCGGTGGCATCGCTGGACGGTGATCCTGGAGGCGCTTCCGCTGGCCGCTCTCTGCGTCCTGCTGCCGTGGTGGAATCCGGCACCCGGATATCTGGCCTTCGACGACTGGACGAAGCCGGTGGCCTCCATGTGTGTAGCCGCCGCGCAGTTCTACACCCGCCCGCGCGACGGTGCCGTCTACGCGCTGCTCACCACTGCCGCGGTGTGGTGGGGATCGACGCTGGGCCCCGACGACTGGGGCCTGCACACCGCCCATGCGCTGATGTTCCTCTGGCAGGCCGGCCTGACCCGCTGCCTCGTCGTGCTGATCACCCGCGGCGCCCGGCGGGTCGACGCGCTCGCCGCCGCCACGGCCGCCGCCCGGCGCGAGGAAGAACTCGCCGCCGCCCGGCGCGCCGATGTCGAAGAACATCTGGGGGTGCTGCACGACACCGTGGCCGCCACCCTCACGGCAGCGTCGGCACACGACTCCGGCGGTCCGGAGCTGCGCCTGCGGGCGCGAGCCGACCTGTCGCTGCTCGACTTCCCGGCCCGGGCCGTCACCTTCGCCGACCTGGCCACGGCACCGGCCGACAGCACCCTCGACCTCACCGTCGGGCAGGGGCCGGTCACCGGCGACGGCAGCCTTCCCCCGTACGCCATCCGCGCCCTTCTTGCCGCGCGGGACGAGGCGTTGCGCAACGTCGAACGGCACGCCGCCGTCGGCCGGGCGGAACTGCGGATCCGGCAACCCGAACCCGGCGCGGTGGAAGTGGATGTCGTCGACGACGGCTGCGGCTTCCGCCCGGACGACCTTCCCGACGGCGTACACCTCGGCCTGCGGTTGTCCGTCCATGCCCGGATGCGCCGAGCCGGAGGCAGCGCCCGGGTGGTCAGCGAGCCGGGCCGCGGAACCCGGGTCGAGCTGCGCTGGCCCGCCCGATGACCGACATCAGCGGGGCGATGCGATGGGGGACCTGGGTGATGAGCGGGGTGCTGCTCATCGTTCTCTATCGGACCGAGGCGCTCGACGATTTCGGTTCCGGCGAAATCGTCATCCGTCGCGCTGCCTACCTGGCCAGCGTCGTCGCCTGGCTCGGAGCGGCCGCGCTGCTGAGCCTGCGGCCACCGCCCGGCCGATTCCGGCGTGTGCCAGCGATCGTCCTCGGCACGGTGACGTTCGGCGCCACCGTCGCGGTCACCGTGACCGTGCCGACCGGTCTGCAGCACACCTCCGCGAACTGGGCGGTCGGGGTGAACGGCTGGCTGCTGCTGACGGTCCTCTCCGGCGCCCGGTTCTGGCCGGCGGTGCTGGTGCTGGCCGGACCGGTGCTGGTCGCGCTGGGAGTCGCCGGCGCCACCGGCCCGGCGGAGGCCGTCGCGATGACCGCCCGTGCCCTCGGCATCCTCGGCCTGCAGGTGCCGGTAGCCCTGGCGGCCCTGACCCTCGAACGGTCCGCCGAGGAAGCCCGGGAACGGCACCTGGCGCAGGAGGCCATCCGCACGGCGCGGATCGTGGCCGACGCGCTGCACGACGACCGGATGCGCCGGTCCCGGACGGTCGCCGCCGCCGTCGAGCCCGTCCTCGCCCGCCTCGCCGACCCGGTGTCCGGCGACGGACCGGACGACACCCTGCGCCAGCGCAGCCCGGTCGCGGCCGCACAGGTGCGCCGGCTGCTGAACGAGTGGTACCAGGCCGACGACGACCCGCTCGGCGCCGATCTGTCGGCCCGCCTGGACGGCCTGCAGGCCGCGGGTACCTGGGTGGAGGTTGCCGTGCACACCGGCGCCCTGCCGGCCGAACTGCGCCGGGCAGCCTGCGACGTGGTGCGGGAGTGCGCCCGCCACTCCGTTCGGCACCTGCGCCTGACCGCGGTACCGGGCACCGGCCAGGTGTGCCTGAGCGTCGTGGCCCGGATCGAGGACCTCGACCCGGATCTCACCCTCGGCGACGTTCCGCAGCCACTGACGATCCGCACCACCGCTATCGACGAAACCCTATGGGTGGAGCTGACATGTCCCGTCTGAACCCGTCCGTCGTGCTCATCGACGATCACCCGGTGGTGGTCGCCGGAGCCCGGTCCTGGCTGCAGGGCGCCGGTATCACGGTGACGGCCGCGGGCAAGGATCCCCGCATCGCCTGGGGCCCGGAGGGGCTGCTGGCCGATGTCGTCGTCCTCGACCTGCAACTCTCCCAGCAGCACACGGTGGAGTGGAACGCGCTGACCGAGCTGGTCGCCGCCGGCCGGCGAGTGGTCGTCTACACCATGCGTGAGGACCGGGAGACCGCGTTGCGGTGCCTGGAAGCCGGCTGCGCTACCTACCTGACCAAGGCCGAGGGCGAGAACCATCTGGTGGCGGCCGTGCGGGCCGCCGCACAGGACCTGCCGTACGTGCCGCCGTCGCTGGCCGGCGCCATGTCAGCGGATCAGGCCGCCGACCGCCCCCGGCTGACCAGCCGCGAGCAGGAGGTGCTGCTGGCCTGGTTCCAGTGCGAGTCCAAACAGCTGGTGGCGGCCCGCTGCAACCTCTCACCGCGCACCGTGGAGGGCTACATCGACCGGGTCCGGGTCCGGTACGCCCGGGCCGGCCGCCCCGCCTCGACCAAGGCGGCCCTGGTCGCCCGCGCGCTGCAGGACGGCCTGATCCAACTCGACGACCTCTGACCGGCGATCACCCGAGGCCAGGCTGTCCCTGCCGGTGCCAGGCACCGCCAGCCCTGGATCTCCGGAGGGCTGGCTGGGGCCGGGTGAGGCCGCGATCGTCGCGGTATGACCTCGACATCCGATAACTGGCGCAGCCGCTGGCGCCGTTTCAGGTGGCGTCGTCTACCGCTGAGCTGGGGTCGTCGGTGTCGAGACCTACAGCCTCAGCGAGTTCGTTGGCGGTCATTCGTCGATCGGCCGCAGCCCGGTTCCATTGGTCGAACCGGACGCCTTCGGCCTCGAGGAGAGCCTTGGGGTCGTCCTGGCGTTCCGGATCCGGCCAACGAAATTCGGGTGAGATGGCGCCGTGCAGTTTGAGCACCCGGTGCGCATTCGGCGTGGGAACCGCCGCAAGACGGGCGCCGACGGCGACCTGATGTGAACCCATGACCTCTGCGATGTCGGAGTAACTGGTCCACCTGCCGGCCGGGATGCTCGCGAGGATCCGGTTCATGAGCGACCAACGCGGGGACGGCGGTGTGGTGCCGACGCTCTCATCAGGGCCGGGCCAGATCTTGGTGATGCGTTCAGCGAGTTCCCGCCCCCGGGCGTGGATCTCGGACCGGCCCCAGCGTTCGGCGCGGGCAAGGTCCCGGTTCATGGCGAGCCCGCTGTCGGCCAGGATCTGCTTCTTCGCGGCGAAGCCGTCGTTGGACAGCTTGGAGTTGTAGGCGGTCAGGCTCAGGTTGCCGAGGGTGTGAACGAGCGAGCTGTGCAGTTCCTCGATGGTCTCACCGTCCCGCAGCTCAGCGAGGAGCATCTCTTTCCACTCGTCGGTCAGGGACTGGGGGAGGACATGCTCGATGGTGACCTTGGCCTTGTCGAAATCGAGAGGTTCGCCGTGGCGGTGGTCCTCCTCGATGCAGCGCAGGACGTAGGCGCGTTGGGGTCCGCGGCCGAGCCAATAGAAACTATTGGCCAGCACGGCGTCACGCACATGCTGGTCCGTGGGGAAGCGCTTTCTCGGCCCGGACAGGGCACGGACGATGGCTTTGGCCGATGGGACCTGTTCGCCGAGGTCCTTGACCAGCGACATCATCAGCCGGTTGTTGTTCGAGCTGGATAGACCGACGAGGGTGCGCCGGACGAGATAGCTCTCGACGACGCGTAGAGCGGCCGCGGCCTCACCGGCGGTGAGCTGGCCGGCGTGGTGAGCGATAAGGACGTGCAGGGCGACGGGATGAACGACGGCGACACCCCAGCGGTCGAGCCGATCGAGCGCCTGGCGCAGCTTGGGGTCCGCCTCGTGCTGCGGGTCGAGGATCTTGCGGAACAGTCGCGCCTTGTGATGCAGCTCCACGATCCACTGCTCGATCGTGGCCTCGTCCGGTAGGTGACGGAGCCGGTCCTGCTGGGCTTGATAGATCGACTCCTGGGTGGCCCGGTCGTCACCGCGCAGCACGAGGTCGAGCCAGACGAGTTGTTCGAGTTGTCTGTCGGTCAATAGTTCCTGCAGCGGTAGCCATTGCCGTTCGTAGACATCGTCACCACGGTTCGGCAGGCGCATGAAAAGGTAGTTGCGGAGCAGGTCGGCCTGGGTGAGTGGTTGACCGGTGTAGTTGAGGGACTCGAAGATGCGGTGCACGTTGTCATCGGCGTGTGCCGCTATCTCGACGATGCTCAACTGCCCGGCGACAGCCTGTTCTATCCGAACGACGTCGTAATCGTCGGCAGGATCGTCCGTCTGCAGGAGCGCCGCTCGGAAATAGCGGTACGCCTCCCCGATGCGGTCCTCCCCACCGGCATCAGGCGCACGTTCGATCAACGCGATCCAGGCCGCCCGGTCTGCCTTGGTGGGCAGCAAGGTGTAGCGGTCGGCGCCGGAGGCGTATTTGTTGAACAAGTAGAGATCGTCGATCTTGGCAGCGAGTTGCGGATCGGTGTCCCTGACATGATCACGGATGGCGCAGAGCAAAATGCCCAATGTCGTCAGCCGCTGCTGTCCATCGACGACAAGCCAGCTCTGCACACCGGCTGGGGTGTTCGTGGGTGACGGAGCCAGCACCACGGAGCCGAGAAAGTGGGAGTGCGTGCCACCCGCCTCGACCACCCGCAGGAGATCAGACCACAACTGCACCAGATCCCGGCGCTTCCAGCTGTAGCGCCGCTGGTAGAGCGGGACGACATACTGCCTCTCACCCTGAAGAAGGTTCCGAATCGTCGTCTCGTTGGCCTTCACACATACTCCTCGTGCAGTGCTCATGCGACTACTTCAGTGGATGCGGCAGGGCAGAGTCTGTCGACCGGTCCGCTCACTTCTCTCTGGCGGACGGCCGGCTTGACTTCCGCGCTTCGACCTTTGCCGCGACCGTGAACGCGGCCAGGCCAAGGGCCACGCAGGACCACAGGACACTGTCGAAGGCGAATAAGAAGAGCGCTGCTGACGCGGCGAACACAATGAAAGTCAACAAATACTTGGGCCTACGGCCCGGCAGCACCCAGATGGCCAATACGGCACCGAGTGCAGCTCCCACGACGAGAAGGAACCATGCCAAGCCCACATCGGAGTGGTACCGCACCCGGCGCCGGTTGTCCATCGGCGCCAGCATGTACAACAGTGCCACACCGTTGAGCAGGAGCGTCGGAAACAAGCCGATTCGCGATATGAACGACGCCGGCACGCTGGGAAGTCTTGTGCCGGGGGATGAACACCGAGGCCGGGCGTGACCCGCAGGTCACGCCCGGCCTCGGCGCGGGGAGGGTCAGGGGAGGTTGACCGGGCGCAGGACGCGGTCGATGCCGTGGGCGATCTGGCGGTTGCCCTTGTTGATGTCGAAGCGGTTGATGCGCGGGTTGCGGTCGGAGCGATCGGCGTCGATCAGCGAGATGCGCTTGTGTGAGCGCGGACCGTACACATTGACCTTGATCTTCGCGCCGGCCGCGGTGGCCAGCTTGGCGTTGTCGGACTTGAGCGTGGCCTTCTTGGTGATCGTCGCGCCCGGGACGACGTGGTAGAGCAGGACCGACTCGACGGTGTTGATGCCGAGGCCGGCGACGGCGGTGAACGTTTTCTTCTCGCCCGGGAGCTTCCTGGACTTGGTGATGTCCTTGACGAGGAGCTGGAAGGCCCGGTCGTTGGGCAGGAACGCGGTGAGCTTGACCTTGCCGTCGGCGAGCACGGCGACCTTGCTGCCGGGTTTGGCCTTCAGCACGGCCTGCACCGCGGCGGCGAGGATGTCGTAGTCGTGACCGTTGTGGTCGAAGCCGCTCTTGTCCGCGGTCAGGACCGCGGCCAGGGACCTGGTCTTGAGCGGCTTGCTGCCGGTGGCCTGTGCGGGAGCGGCGCCCAGTGCGGAGGCGACGATCGCGGCCATGGCGACAGCGGCTGCCTGCTTGCCGAGACGGGTGAACCTCATCTTCGAGTCTCTTTCCGATCGGTGCGGGTGGTGGCTCCGACGGCCACCACCCGTACTTCGCTCGGGCCCGCGTCGATGGATGCGGCTATTTCGTGAGAGTTCCGCGGAGCAGGCTCTTGCCCGAATGGGTGGCGTCGCCGTCGTGGGGTTCGTCGCTGATGTCGACCAGCCGGTACCGGTTCAGATCGGTGCCCGCCGGCACGGTCAGCACCGCCTCCGCCCGGCCGGGCAGATTCCCGACCGCCACCATCTTGCCCGGCGTGTCCGGATCCAACAGCCACACCTCATGAAAACCGGAGGTCAACGGCAGATTTTGTACGTCGATGCGCAGTCGCCCGTCGGAGAACACCTGCACGGCACCTCCGGCATTGGGTGGAACCGTCTCCAACGGTGCGAGGGTGGCCCGGGCCAGCACCGGCGCCCGGTCGGCGAATCGGTCGAATCCCACGGTGCCCGCCGCCGCGATCACGGCTGCCGCGGCCGCGGCGAGAACCGGGGCGAGCCAGCGCGGACGTGCCCGCCGCACCCGGTGCCGGGTGAGGCCGGTGACCGGCGCCCGGGTGGCCGCGACATCGGCTCGGATGGCCTGCCACACGTGCTCCGGGGGAGCGGGCAGGTCACGTATCGCACCGGTCTCCGCGCCGATCTCGGCGACGTCCCGCAGCGCCTGGATCTCGTGCCGGCAGCCGGCGCAGTGTTCCAGGTGATCGATTTCGGTCGGCTCCTCGACTTCCTCAGAGAGCGCGAGAAGGACCAGTCGATCGGGATCCAAATGTTGTTGCACCGTCCACCTCCCAACGACGTCGCAGGTTCGCCATCCCACGCCGGATATGACTCTTGACCGTGCCGAGCGGCAGCCCGGTGACCGCCGCTATCTGGGGATGGCTGAGATCGTCGAAGAACGCCAGTTCCAGTGTGCGCCGTTGCTCCTCGGGCAGCCGTTTCATCTCGTCGGCGACCACCAGACGGTCCACGACACGGTCCGGTGACTCCTCGACCACCGGTGCCGGCGCCTGGACCTGCACGGACTCGGTCGTCCGCTGGTCACGGGTGGCCGCCCGGATCCGGTCCACCGTCTTGCGCCGGGCGATGCCGAGCAACCAGCCCAGGATCGTGCCCCGCTGTGGATCGAACCCGTCCCGCCCGGTCCACGCGGCCACAAACGTCACCTGGGTGACGTCCTCGGCGTCGGCCCGGTTGCCCAGCAGGCGTTGCGCCAGATGCAGGACGGCCGCGCCGTGCCGGTCATACACCTCACGCAAGGCTGTCTCGTCGCCGGCGCGTAACCGCTCGGCGAGCTCGTTGTCGGAGTTCATCGACCTCCTTCCCGATCACCAGTGCTGTCACCGACTACTTCGCTCGTGAGGTCTCCGGCGGTTGCAGCGGATCTGCCGGGCAGAGTATGCGGGCGCACACCGTGGATCTGCACGGCGCGGTCACGGCCGGCGGGGCTGCACCGGCGTACCCGGGCGATGGATTTCAGAGATCTTTCAGCGACTCTCCTGGATCCGTGCAGGATCGTCGGGGATTCTCGGTGCTTGATGCCGAGAGCGGAGTGAACCTGTGCAGCAGTCTTCGGAGTCCATGTACCAGGGGCGGCGCCTGCCGCGGCCGGACGAGGAAGTGACCGATCAGGGGCTGGGGTTCGACCTGGCCACCCTGATGCGGCGGCGCCAGTTGTTGCGCGCCTTCGGTGCCGGCGCGGCCGTCCTCGGGATCGCCGCGTGCACTCGGGAACCCGCGACCCCGGCCACTCCGGCGCCCCCGGCGACCGGTGCGCCGTCCGCTGCTCCGGCGTCGTCCCCGGCGGCCGCGGGAATCCGGATCCCGGAGGAGACACAGGGGCCCTTCCCCGGTGACGGCTCCAACGGACCCGACGTCCTCGAACGCAGCGGCGTGGTGCGCAGTGACGTCCGGGCGAGTCTCGACGGTTCCGGCCCGGTGCCCGGCGTGGCCCTCGCGCTGGAACTCACCGTCAGCGATCTGGCCACCGGCGGCGGGCCGCTCACCGGCGCGGCCGTCTACATCTGGCAGTGCGACCGCGACGGGCGGTATTCGATGTACAGCGACGGCGTGACCCGGCAGACGTTCCTGCGGGGCGTGCAGATCGTCGACCGGGCCGGCAAGGTCAGATTCACCAGCGTCTTTCCCGGTTGTTATCCGGGCCGGTGGCCGCACGTCCACTTCGAGGTGTACCCGGACCGGGCGGGCATCACCGACCACACCGCGGTGATCGCGACCTCGCAGCTGGCCTTCCCGCAAGGCGTCTGCGAGGAGGCCTACGCGCAACCGGGATACCGGGAGTCGGCGGCCAACCTGGCCGGCGTCACCCTGGACACCGACATGGTCTTCCGGGACGACCACGCGGTGACCCAGATGGCAACCGTCACCGGCGACGCCGTTCAGGGATACGCGGCGAGCCTCGCCGTCCACGTCGACACCCGCCGCTGAACACCGATCCGGGAAAGGACATAGTCACAGCGGCCGGGAAAGAGAGTGGTAAGAGACGGTAAAAGAAAAGGAAGGCTTTCTTTACCGATCTCCGTGCTAGGTGAGAAATTCCTGGCAATACGATGGGACAGGCATGATCGCAGTGCCCGCTGGGCACTGCGGGGCCATGCTTGAGGTCTCCCTGCTCGGATGGGGTGTGACGATCGCCGTCATCGTCGCCCTGCTTGCCCTCGATTTGACTCTCGGGGTGCTTCGTCCACACGTCGTCGGTTTCCGTGAGGCGGCCGGCTGGTCGATTTTCTACATCGCCGTCGCGATCGTTTTCGGGGTGGTCTTCGCCAATGTCCACGGCTGGGGATTCGGCACCGAATATTTCGCCGGATACATCGTCGAGAAGAGTCTGTCGGTCGACAATCTCTTCGTCTTCGTCATCATCATGAGCACGTTCGCCGTACCCGAGCGCTATCAGCAGGAGGTGCTGACGTTCGGCATCATCATCGCGCTGATCCTGCGGGTCGTCTTCATCGCGGTCGGCGCGGCGCTGCTGAACCTGTTCTCGTTCATGTTCCTGGTCTTCGGCCTGATCCTGCTGTACACGGCGTTCCAGCTGTTCCGGCACCGGGACGAGGATCCGAGCATCGAGGACAACGCCCTGGTCCGCGCGGGCCGCCGGTTCCTGCCGGTGACCGAGGACTACGTCGAGGGCAAGATGGTCACCCGGGTCGACGGCAAGCGAATGTTCACGCCGATGTTCCTGGTGCTGCTGGCGATCGGCGGCACCGACCTGCTGTTCGCGCTGGACTCCATTCCCGCGGTGTTCGGAGTGACCTCGGAGGCGTACATCGTCTTCGTCGCCAACGCGTTCGCCCTGCTCGGCCTGCGGGCGCTGTTCTTCCTGGTCAAGGGCCTACTCGACCGTCTCGTCTACCTGTCCACGGGTCTGTCGGTCATCCTGGCGTTCATCGGTGTCAAGCTGGTGCTGCATTGGGCCCACAAGGACGTCAGCGCGGCGGTTCCCGAGGTCGGCACCCCGGTCTCGCTCGGCGTCATCATCGGCATCCTGGTGATCACCACAGTGGCCAGCCTGATCAGATCCGGCCAGGACCCGTCGCTCAAGGCGCACGCCGGCAGCCTCCGCGCCTCCAGCGACCGCGAAGAGCACTAGTCCGGCTGTTCCTGCCAGTGCTAGGCGCCGCCAGCCCTGGATCTCCGGAGGGCTGGCTGGCGCCGGGCGACGCCGCGATCGTCGCGGTATGACCTCTTCCGTACGTGAACGGCTCACCCTGGCCGTTCTGCTGACCGCGAGTTTCACGCTCGCCGTCGACTTCTCCATTCTCAACGTGGCGCTGCCGGTGATCGGGGCGGAGGTCGGCTTCTCGCTGACCGGGCTGCAGTGGATCGCTACCTCCTTCGCGCTGTGCGCGGCCGGGTTCACCCTGACGTTCGGGCGGGTCGGTGATCTGTTCGGCCGGCGTCGCCTCTTCCTCGGTGGTGTCGCCGTGCTCGGCGTGTCGTCGCTGGTCGGCGGGCTGGCCGAGACACCGCCGGTGCTGCTCGCCGCCCGGGCCGCCCAGGGACTGGCGACGGCGGCCGTCACCCCGGCCGCGTTGTCGCTGCTGACCACGTCCTTCCCGGAAGGGCCGCGGCGGGAACGGGCGCTCGGCCTCAACGGCGCGCTGATGGCGGCCGGCTTCACCACCGGGGCCGTCGCCGGGGGCCTGCTCGCCGACCTGTTGTCGTGGCGGTGGGCGTTCTTCGTCAACGTGGCCGTCGCGGTGGCCGTGTTGGTCGTCGGCCCGTTCGTGCTGGTCGAGAGCCGGCCCGCGAGGCGGCCGCGGGTCGATCTGCCCGGGGCGGTCACGGTCACCGGTGGATTGCTTTCGCTGGTGTACGGGTTGACGGCCGCCGCCGAGCATTCCTGGACCGATCGGCGTACGGTCGCGGCTCTGCTCGTGGGTTTGCTGTTGCTCGTCGTGTTCTGGCAGGTGGAGAAGCGGGTCTCCGAGCCGCTCGTGCCGGTGGCGATCCTGCGTCGGCGTACCGTCGCAGGGGGGAATGTGGCCGGGTTGCTCGCCTTCGCCACCGAGACGTCGCTGGTGTTCGTGCTGACCCTCTACCTGCAGTCGGTGCTGGGCTTCACACCGTTGAGCGCCGGGATCTCGCTGGCCGTGCTGGGCGTCGGCACCGTCATCGGCGGCATCGCCGGGCCGTGGGTGATCGCCCGGCTCGGTAGTGTCCGGGCGCTCGTCGCCGGTCTGCTGGTGCAGGCGGGCGCGACCCTGTCGTTGGTCGCCCTGGGCGATTCGACACGCTGGTTGCCGCTGCTGCTGGCTGCCACGTTCGCCGGCGGTGTCGCCAACCTGGTGGCGATCGTCGGCTTCATGGTGACCGCGACCTCGGGGCTGCCCGACGGGGAACAGGGGCTCGCCACCGGGCTGGCCACGATGAGCCAGCAGGTCGGCATCACGATGGGCATCCCGGTCATGTCGGCGGTGCTCGGCCTGAGCCTGCAGCTGTCCGCGCTGCGAACGGCGATCGGTGTCAACGCCGCACTGTGCGTTGCCGCTGCGGTGCTGGCCGGCGTGGTCCTGCGCACCCCACGTCAGGGCAAGCTGGTACTGGCAGGGTCAGGCAACTCTGCTCCCGCCGGACGACACTGAAGAACATGACCGACGAGACCGGACCGGGCGAGCTCGGCGATTTCCTGCGCAGCCGCCGGGCCCGCGTCTCACCGGAGCAGGCCGGCATCACCTCGTACGGCCGCCGCCGTGTAGAAGGTCTTCGGCGCGAGGAACTGGCCCAGCTGGCCGGGGTCAGCGCCACCTACTACACCCGGCTCGAACAGGGGCAGAGCAGCAACGCGTCGGCGTCGGTGATCGACGCGATCGCGCGGGCGCTGCACCTCGACGACGACGAACGCGGCCACCTGCACGACCTGGCCCGGCCGCGGCGCGCCCGACGCCCACGGCCGGCCCGGCCGGAGACGGCGCCTCCGGGCCTGCGGCAGCTGCTCGCCGCCATGACCGGCGTCGCGGCGATCGTGGTCGGCCGGCGCACCGAGGTGC
This sequence comes from Actinoplanes couchii, assembly GCF_016862075.1. Classification (GTDB taxonomy): domain Bacteria; phylum Actinomycetota; class Actinomycetes; order Mycobacteriales; family Micromonosporaceae; genus Actinoplanes; species Actinoplanes couchii. Next base: position 49,334 of record NZ_BOMG01000003.1, read on the forward strand.
TCGCCTGGAATCCGCTCGGCCATGCGCTGCTCGCCGGCCACACCGACGTCGCGGCGCCGGACCGGCCCGTGGACCGGCCGAACCTCACCCGGATGCTGTTCCTCGATCCACACACCGAGGAGCTGTACGTACGCCGGCCGGAGGAGGTGGCCCGGGCCATCGCCTCGTTGCGGCTGGTCGCCGGGCGGCACCCGGACGATCCCGAGTTGGCGTCGCTGGTCGGTGAGCTGACGATGAGAAGCGCCGAGTTCGCCGCGGCGTGGTCGCGGCACCCGGTGCGGACCTGCACTTCCGGCAGCAAACTGTTCCGTCACCCCGAGGTGGGTGATCTCGAGCTGGCTTTCGAGGTCCTGCACCTGCCGGGCGACGCCGGGCAGCGGCTGATCACCTACACCGCGGCGCCGGGCAGCCCGTCCGAGGCGGCTCTGCGGCTGCTCGAGGTCACCGGCGCCCTTTCAGGGCCTCGTCGCGGCGGCAGCCGTCGCGGCGACGGTCAGCGGGTCGACGGGCGGGCGGCCGAGTAGCCGGGCGAGGTCGGGGCCGGTGCCGCCGAGGAAGCCGTGCCGGACGCCGCTGGCGATCGAGGTGAGCATCGGCGGCTGGAACGGCAGGAGAGCGCCGTCGGCCAGTAGCCGGGCCCGGTATTCGCCGAGCCCGACGGCGCGGTGCGTGACACCGAGACGATCAGCGACGTCGGTGGCCGTGACCGGGGCGCCGACCAGGTCGTAGATCCGGCCGTCATGCGCGGCCGGGTCGCTTGCCACCACCGCTGCCGCGGCGGCCAGATCCGCCCGCGCCACCGCGGCGAGCGCGCCGTCGCCGAACGCCGATTCCACGCCGTCGGGTGTCCAGGTCAGCAGTGCACCGAACAGTTCGGCGTAGAGCCCGTTGCGCAGAATGGTCCACCCGAATCCGCCGGCTTCGATCATCCGCTCGGTGCCCCGATGGGCGAGCGCGAAGCCGAGGTGGTCGCCCGCTCCGGTCAGGCTGGTGTAGACCACGTGACCCACGCCGTCGCGGGTCGCGGCGTCGAGAACGGCGCGGTGGCGGGTGATGACCCGGTCGTCTTCGGCGTACCCGGCCGAGACGAGGACCAGGGTCGCGATGCCGGTGAGGTCGAGGCTGTGCGGCCGGTCGAAGTCGAGGGCACGTTGCCCGGACTCGGGAGTGCGGCTTCCGCCGATGGCGGGCACTCCTCGCCCGGCCAGTTCGTGCAGAGTGAGCGAGGCCAGCTGCCCGTTCGCGCCTGTCACCATGATCATTGTGGTTCGGTCTCCCGCCGTGGTTCTCTTCGGTAACTACGGTGCGATCCTGAATCCGATGCATCAGGCCCACAAGGAGGCATTTCCGTGTCACCGACGCACACCGAGGTAACCCACAGCGGCGCGGACCTCGAACCCTGCGGGCAGCCGGACCACCCCGACTGCGGGATCCGCGACGTCCTCGACCGGGTCGGCGACAAATGGTCGGTCCTGGTGATCGTCGAACTCGCCGGCGGGCCGCGGCGCTTCCGGCAACTCCAGCAGGCCGTCGACGGGATCTCCCAGCGGATGCTGACCCTCACGGTGCGACGTCTGGAACGCGACGGCCTGGTGCTGCGCACGGTCTACGCGACCGTGCCGGCCCAGGTCGACTACCGCCTCACCGCGACCGGCGCCAGCCTCACCCACCTGGTCAAAGCACTCGCCGACTGGTCCCTGGAAAACCGCGCCGCCATCGCCGGCGCCCGGGACACCTACGACCAGGAACACCCCGGCAACGACATCCGATGACCTGGTGATCCACGTGTCTCATGAAGGATCGGCATGATGCCGAAGGTGTGGGCGTCGCCCGGTTCCGTTGTCGCGGTGCGCGTGTATCAGAAGGAGCTCTCTTCGATGGCCTTACACCCGTGCCATGTCACGAGACTCTGAGGGGAATTTCTGACCAAGAGTATTGGTCGCGGTTATTTCGTGACGCCGTTCGGAGTCTGGAACGTCGCGGCTCCAGCTCAGCGAGACAAGTTTGGCGCTTCCGCTGTTCGTCTCGAGGTTGAACCAAAAACCGCCGTTCATGTACGGCACCGGGAACCACAGTTGCGGCCGGTCAAGCTCCCGGAGAACCTCGAGTTCGGGTAGCCGTATCTTGTGGTGCTGGAGGATCGTGCCGACCCTGCTTTTGATCACGGCGTGGAAGCGCTGCTGAATCGTCGCCAACGTTGCTTCGTTCAGCCCCAGCTTGTCCGGCGGCTCAAGGGTGCCCAGCAGATGGTCGTGCCCGCGACGTTTGGCGATGTCGATCGGCCGCTCGCCCTTTGCCTCCCGAAGTCCGCGCCATGCGCCCTTCATGATCAGCTCCCGTACCACCCCAACCGTCGCACCGCCGTGCGCGGCCTGATGCAACGGGGCGTAGCGCGACTGGCCGTCCGGACGGGCCGAGTTCACGAGGTCCGGCTGCCCGCTCAGCACGTCCATCACCGCGTGCCGGTCATAAGTCTTGGCGACGTCCGCGAGCCGACGACGAATCGCAAGACCTTCGGGTGATCAGGGCTTCGCGTGTATCTCGCCGTCAGACCTTTACCGACCGAGATCGCCGGACCTGCTCCATATTTCCGTCCTCCGACGTCTCTGCGTCGGGATCAGCTTTTCGAGGGGACCGGCAAGGCACCGAAGGTCAATGCTCTGACGATGAAGGCTGCGGCGGCCCCTGAAGCTTCGCGTCTGGTGTCGTCGGTCAGTTCGCCGGTGCCCCAGTCGGAGATGCCCTTGACCATGATCCAGCCGCTGCGGCGGCCGGCCGTGGTCACGTAGACGCCGGTCAGCTCCATCTCGCCGGCCGATGCCTCCGGGAACTGGCGGCGCAGCTTCGCGCGCAACTTTGCGCTGCTCACCAGAGTGTTGCCGGACAGGACCGTGCCGAAGTGGACCGGCCGGCCCGTCCAGCCGTATGTCGCCGCCTTGAGCGCCAGATACAGCGGTGTGCTCGCCTGGACCCGCTCGCCGCGCCAGATGGTGCCGCGGTCGGTGACCTTCTGATGGTCGATGTTCTGCACGTATTCGGAGACGACGACGTCGCCGATCTCCTGCTTGCCACCGTCCCACTGGCGTGACCACAGGCCGAAGCAGATGCCGGCCAGGATCACGTAGTCGGGATTCACCACCGGGATCAGGCGTTCCGCGGTCAGCGTCATCGCGGCCGGGGTGGCGGTGCCCTGGGCGGACTGGGCGACGAGCACCTCGGTGTCCTGGTCGCCGAGCCGGCCCAGCCGGAAGACCGGGTAGCCGTTCATCGTGTCGGGCTCCGGCTGCCTGCCGTTCACGGCGGTGACCGCGCTGATCACGGCGTCCCGTTCGACGTCCAGCACGGTCAGGACCAGGACCCGGATGCGGCGGTTGATCGTCGTACTCAAGTGGATGTCGGTCCTTTCCTGTCGTTTTTTGAACGTGCTCGCCTGCCGCCAGCCCGCGACTGCCAGGCAGAGCAGGACGACCAGGGCCAGCGGCGGCATCAGCCAGCCGAAGATCCGTGCCTGCCGGGTGGCGGGGGCCAGACCGGCGTCGTCGAGGAACATGCGGTTGATCAGCCAGGTCACGGCGTCGATCCAGGTCGCCGGGTGGGCGGCACAGTCCCGGGCGGCGGCGCACGCGGCGGCCTCGGCGTCCGCGGTGAGCTGGGCGACCACACCGACGACGAGTGCCGTGCCGGCCAGGAGCACCGGGATGAAACTGATCGGCCGGTGCGCCCCGGGATCGGGTGGCTGGAAACCACCGCCGTCGAGCACGACGTACACCCCGGGGCGGTCCGGGCCCGAACCGGTGGCCGACGGCGCGACCGATACCGCCTTCCGGGCCTCCGCGGTGGTGATCGCGCGTTCCAGGCACATCAGGGCGTGGGTGCCCTCCGCCACGTCCGGCCGGATGTTGGCCCTCGTCAGCTGCTGCGACCTCTCCAGAGCGACTCGCAGCAGCCGATCGGCCTTCGCCGGATCGGTCAGGTGGGCCAGGACCACGGTCCAGTGCAGACCACGGGCGCTGTCGTCGGGCGTACCCCGCATCCGCCTGAGGGTTCGCGGGATCAGCCCGACAGTCATCTGCCCCGAGATGTACAGCAGCGCGACACCGACGAGCAGAAGAGCCAGAAGCTTTCCCACCTGCGGTACGAACGACGTCGGCACGCTCAGGACCAGCAGCAGAACCGGTGGGACGCCGAACACCAAGTGATCCCACCAGCGGTCCAGACGGCCGGACCAGGTGCGCCCGGCGTCGCTGCCCGCCCACTCCCGGCCCCGGGCGATCGGTGGCTCCAGCAGGGCGAACTCGTCGGCGGACCGCCAGACCAGGCGACCGTCACGGGCGGCGGCGTAGAGCAACAGCCCGAGCGGTGGACGGGACCGGTGGATGGCGACGCCGGGCGGGCGCACCGTGTCCCGGACCTGCCGCCAGAACGGCGTCGCGCGCACCGCACGAGCCGCTTCCCGGCAGGCCTTCAGGTCGGGGGAGACCGACATCCGTCCATGGTGCCCGGATCATGTCCCTCCCGCATCCGGAGGCTACCCGGAACGGGGTCCGCCGAACGCGGCATTGTCGCCCCGCGGGACCGGCACCATGCTGGGAACATGATGGCCGAAGGCTTGCTCTGACGTGGCCGGACCGGTTCCCGAGCGGGCGATGCGCCACGGTGCGGCCGCCCGCCGGTTCCTCGCCGCCGAGGACTTCGGGGCCGCCCGGCGGGAGATCACCGCCGCCCTGACGATCGTGGACCGCGGGCCGCGCTGGTGGCACTCACCGATGAAACGGCTTCTGTGGGCCCGGGCCGCCGCGGACGGGCTCGCCATCCTGGGTGAGATCGACATGGCCCGTGGCCGGCCGGATCTGGCGCTTCAGTCCTTCGAGGAATGCCTGCGGCGGTACGAGAGCCTCAGCTTCCCGGAATCGGCGGACTTCTCGATCGTCCTGAACAATCTCGGTATCGCCTACGAGCGGCTCGGCCGGCTGGACGAGTCCGAGACGGCGCTGCGCAGGGCCCTGGAGATCGATCGCCGGATCCGGCGCGGCCCGGAAGCGGAGGCGGCGACCCTCAGCAACCTCGCCCTGACCCTCGAGACCGCCGGGCGGCACGGCGAAGCGGCCGAGGCCCTCGCCCGGGCGGCCGCCCTCACCGGGCTGTCACCGGCGACGACCAGACACCTGGACCAGGAACGGTCCTACCACATGGTGACGCGCGGTGAGTTCGCTGACGCGCTGGTGGCGCTGCGGGAGCAGTTCGACCGGGCCGGGCCGGATTCGATGGACGCGGCCCACATCGCGGGCGGGATCGCCCAGGCGTACGCCGAGATGCAGGACCTCAAGGAGGCGGCGCGGTGGCACCGGCGAGCGGTACGGATCCGCCGGAACCGTCAACCCGACTCGCTGGCGCTGGCCCAGGATCTGCACAACCTCAGCCTCGTGCTGTCGACCGACGGGCAGGACGCCGAGGCCGGCGCACTGCTCGACGAGGCGATGGATCTGGCCGAGGCCATCGCGCCCGGTTCGCCGACGGCGGTCGGGATGCGCGGCGCGATGCTGTTCCGGCTGCTGGAAGGCGGCGATCCGGCGGGTGCCGTCTCTCTCGGCGAGCAGATCCTGGCCGAGGCGCGGACGGAGGTCCGGCACCTGATCGGGGTGTACCTGGCCATCGGGATCGGCTGTCAGGAACTCGACCGGCCGGACCGGGCCCGCACGATGTTCGAACAGGCCTGTGCGATCGGCGAACGGATCTCGCCCCTGCTGCCCGACGTGCGGTGGGCGCGGACCGCGCTCGGCGCGTTGCTGCTGGAGCAGGGCGACGCCGACGGCGCGGCCGACAGCTTCGACCGGGCGATCGAGGTCGCCGAGAGCATGCGGCCCGGGTCGGCCGCCGAGCCGGGACTCGGCCTTATGTTCGGCACCGCCCGGGTGGCGTACCACGGCCGGATCCAGGCCGCGTGGCTGCGGAACACCCCCGAGGAGGCGGCGATTGCCTTCCGCACCGCGGAGAGCTTCCGGGCCCGGACTCTGGCCGAGATGCTCGCCGGAACCGGCGCCGTCGAGCCGTCCGAAGCGGCCGTGGAGGTGGTCGGCGAACTGGACGAGGTCCGGCGTGAACTCGGTGGCGTGTATCGCGAGATCGTCGTCGAACCGGCCCGGCACCTGCTCGACCGCCGCGACCGGCTCGAACAGCGGGCCGAACGGCTGCGGCTGCGCCTGCGGGCCCTCGACCCGCGGGCCGCCGACCAGGATTACCCGCCGCCGTGCACGGTCGCCGAGGTCCAGGACGGCCTGGACCCGTCGGTCACGCTCGCCCTGTACACGGTCACCGATCACGGGATCTTCCTGTTCACCGTCCGCCACGACGACCTGGGTCTCACCCGGCTCGCGGCGGGCACCGAGACGATCGCCGCGGCCGCCGCCGAGGTCGACGCCGCCTGCCGCGACGCGGACAGCGCCGTCCCGGACGACGCGCTGCGCCGGCTGGGCGAGTGGCTGCTGCGACCGCTCGCCGGCCGGCTCGGCAACCTGGCGGTGTGCGCCGACGACGTGCTCGCCTACCTGCCGTTCGAGGCGCTGGAACTGGACGGCGTCGTGCTCGTCGAACGGTCCGTGGTGTGGTCGATCCCGTCCGCGACGGTGCTGACCCGCTTCGGCGGCACACCGCGACGGCACCGGCCGCGTCGGCCGTTCGCCGGGTTCGCGATGCCCCGGACACCCGGCCAGGACCTGCTGCCCGGGACGGTACGCGAGGTGTACGGCGCGGCCGAGGCCCTCGGCGACGACCGGTCGGCGATCGACGAGACGGCGACCGTGGCGTCGGTGTGGGCGCGGGCGCCGGAGGCCCGGTACGTGCACTTCGCGATGCACGGGCTGATCTCCGACGACCGGCCGCTGTTCTCCGGTTTCCCGCTGAGTGGGGACGAGTTTCTGCACGCGTACCAGATGGCCGATCTTGATCTTTGTGCTGATCTGGTGGTCGGTTCCGCCTGCGAGACGGCCAAGGGCGAGTCCCGGGCCGGCGAGGGCACCGTCGGTCTGGCCTACGCGCTGTTCGCGGCGGGCGCCCGGGCGGTGCTGGTGAGCCGGTGGCCGGTCGGCGACTCGATAGCGCCCCGACAGATGCGGGAGCTCTACCGGCTGCTGGCGGCCGGTGTGCCGGTGGCGCAGGCCCACCGCGAGGCGGCCCGGAAACTGCGCCGCCGACATCCGCATCCGCGGGAGTGGGCGGTCTTCCTCCTGATCGACCTGGCCGCAGGAGGCCGCACATGACCGGAATCGATCGGTCCACCGAACGGCGCGTCGCCTGGTTGCAGTACACGATCGTGGCGCTGACCGGCACGGTGCTGCTGTTCTTCGCCGTGGACGACAAGGGTCTCTACGCGGTGATGGTTCCGCTGTTGCTGCTGATCGCCGGGTACCGCACCTGGACGGTCGAGCGGCTGTCACCGCGGCAGGCCGACTTCTACGCGCACGCGGTGGTCGGCGGGGCGGCCGACCGGATGCTGGACGAACTGCGCTCCGACCGCTGGCTGCACGACCTCTGGGCGGCGGCGCCGCTGTCCCGGCTGCTGGTGCTGCCGCCGGAGCGGATCGGCGCGGCGATGACGGCTCTGCGGGCGGCCGGTCCACCGTCGCGCCCGATGAGCACCGGCACGAGGGCCGCCGACCGGGGCGCCGCCGTCCTCCTCGGCGGCGTGCTGGGCGGTGCGCTGGGGTGGGCCGCCGGGCGGGCCGGGCCGTATCTGACCTGGTCGGTGGCGGTCGCGCTGGTGCTCGTCGTGGTGTTCCGGGTGGTGGTGGCGGCGCACAACCGCCGGCAGCTGGCCCGGATGACCGCCCGGATGCGGGCGGACCCGCGCGCCGAACTCGCCGGGCTGCTCGCCCCGCCGTGGGAGAACCTCCGGACCGCGGTGACGCAGGAGCTGCACCGGCTGGCCACAGCGGATTCGCTGCCCCGGCGCATGCCGGACCTACGCGTGACCGAACTGCTGATGGCGGGCGGCATGGCGGCCGGCTTCCTTGCCACCTGGTCCAGCTGAGCAGGCTTCTCTACGACTGGGGCTGTCCGAGGGCGGCCAGCCGCTCGGACAGGGCGTGGGCGCTGGGATGGTCGATGTCGTCGAGGATCTGCCAGGCCCGTTGCCAGCAGCGCTGGGTGGCCGGGACATCGGCGCTGCTGTGGTGGACCTCGCCCAGGCGGATCAGGGTTTCCGCCTCGTAATAGCGCTCGCCGATCAGGGGATAGATGACCAGCGCGTTGCGGTAACAGGCGATGGCCTCGGAATATCTGTTCAGGCCGTGGTTGAGTTCGCCGAGGGTGTCCCAGCTCGCGGCCTCGCCGTACCGGTCGCCGGCCTGCCGGTGCATCTGGACCGCCTGCTCGCCGTACGGCAGACCGGTGGCGTACTCGCCCAGCCTCGCCAGACACGCGCCGATCACGTTCATGGCGTCCGCCTGCCAGGCCGGCTGCCCGGTCTCCCGGTGCAGGTCCAGCATCCGCTGCGCGTGATCGAGGGCCTCACGGTAGCGGCCCTGGAAGGCGAACGTCGCCGCCAGGCCGTGGTGCACGTTGCCCTCGTTCTCCCGGTCGCCCAGGTCCTGGAACAGGCGCAACGCCTCCCGCTGGTGTGTCTCGGCGAGCCGGTAGCGGCCCAGTTTCATGTTCGCCACGGCCAGGCCGCGCAGCATCTGTGCGACGGCCACCGGATCGCCGAGTCGCCGGGCCGCGACGAGGCCGAGTCGCTGGACGGTCAGCCAGGTGTGCCACAGACCCTTGCGCTTCAGGTACGGCGTCAGGGCGTACACGGCCTGCCAGGTGTGGTCCGGCATGCCCGCGGTGGTCGCGTGCCGGATGACGTTCATCAGCACCTGCTGTTCGGTGCCGAACCAGGTCAGGGCCTGGTCGAGCGCGGGGACCGGCTCCGGGATGACACCCGGCAGGACCGGCGGTGGTTCGGGGATGGGCCGGGCCGGGTCCATCAGCCGGCCGGCGCGGACCGCGGTGTGCACGTAGTGACTGACCGATCGTTGTACGGCGCCGGCACGTTCCGGGGCCGGATCGGTGTGCCGGGCACGTTCGAGGGCGTACGCGTGCAGCAGGTCGTGGCAGGTGTACCGGCCGGGACGATGCTCGTCGAGCAGGCTGGCCCGGGTCAGCTCGGTGAGGGAGCGCAGCACCTCGGCCGGCTGCCGACCGTCGAGACTGGCCGCCGCGGCGGCCGAGATGTCCGGCCCGGGATGCAGGGCGAGCAACCGGAACAACCGCCGGGCCGGTGGCGACAGGGTGGCGTACGACCAGGAGAACACGGCATGCACCCGGCTGTTCGGATCGCCGGAATCCAGGGTGTCCAGGCGGCGCGTGATGTCGTCGAGGTCCGCCGCGAGAGTGGCCAACGGGAAGCCGTTCTGCCGGGCACGGGCCGCCGCGATGGCCAGAGCCAGCGGCAGCAGAGCACAGGCGGTGACGATGCGCTCGGCCGCCTCCGGCTCGGCGATGCTCGCCGGGGCGCCGAGCCGGCGGTCGAACAGGGCCCGGGCCTCGGACGGCGACAGCAGATCCAGCCGCACCGGATGGACGCCCTCGGTGGCGACCAGACCGGTGAGATGGTCACGGCTGGTCACCAGTGCGACCGCGGGCGGGGTGCCGGGCAGCAGCGGACGGACGTGTTCGGCATCGCGCGCGTTGTCGAGCACGATCAGAACGCGCTGGCCGGCGACCAGGCTGCGATACATACTCGCCTGCGCGTCCAGGCCGGCCGGAATCCGGTTCGGGGACACCCCCAGGGCGGTCAGGAATCCGCGTAACGCCTCGGACGATCCCATCATCGGCTCGGTGGGACCGAACCCCCGCAGGTTGACGTAGAGCTGCCCGTCCGGAAACCGGTCCGCGACGTGGTGGGCCCAGTGCACCGCCAGCGCCGTCTTGCCCACCCCCGGCATGCCGTTGATCGCCGCGATCACCACGGAAGACGGCCCGCCGTCACCCCGGTCGCCGGAGTCGAGAAGCCGTTCGAGGCCGGACAACTCAGCCGTCCGCCCGCTGAACGCCTGAACATCCGCCGGAAGTTGCCGGGGCACCAGCCGACCGTTCACTGGCGCCGGACGTGCCCGCGGCCGGTCCTGAACGATGCCGTGGCCCTGACGCCACCCGTCCACATCGACGCCGCCGCCCCGCAGGATCGACTGGTGCACCTGCTGCAGGTCCGAACCCGGATCGATGCCCAGCTCGTCGGCGAGCAGGCGCCGTGTGCCGGCATAAAGGTCCAGGGCGTCGGCGGTACGACCGAGATGGTGCAGCGAGAACATCAGCTCACCGATCAGCGGCTCGACCATCGGGTGCTGGGCGACCAGTTCGGTCAGCGTCCGGATCACGTTGGCCGGGTCACCGGTCCGCATCTCGGCCCGCGCCCACAGCACCGCGGCGTCCAGATACTCCCGCTGCCATGCCGTACGGGTCCGGGCCGCCCACGATCCGGGCAGGCCGGCCAGTGGTTCGCCCTGCCACAAGCGCATCGCCATACGTAGCCGCGCCACCCGGCCCGGTTCGTCGCCGTCCGCGCCCCGGGCCTCCACGACGAGCCGCCGGAACCGGTGCAGGTCCACCCGGTCGGGGTCGACACCGAGCCGGTAGCCGCCCGACACGGACGTCAGCTGCCCGGGCGGGAGCAGTTTCCGCAGCCGGGTGATGTGCACGTGCAACCGGCGGCGTGCACCCTCGTCCGCGTCGTCCCACACCCGGTCGATGAGCGCCTGCGTGGACAACTGCCGGCCGGCGTCGGCGAGCAGGACCGCCAGCACCAGCCGCTGCTGTGGCCGCCCGAGTTCGACGGTCCGGTCCGGCGCGTGGACCTCCACCGGACCGAGCACCCGAAATTCCATCCGGCACCCCCGTCATGCATCGAACCACGTCGACCCGGCTGCTGTTAACAGCGCGTTAGGAATCCGGGGCACCGCCCACCGGCACGCTGGTCGGCAGAAAGCAGAACCCGAGGAGGAATCGATGAGCGTTCGTCACAAGGTGGGAGCCGTCGTCACCACGGCTCTGATGACCGCCGGCCTGGTCGCGGTCGGCGCCGCGCCGGCCCTGGCGGCCAGCGCCCCGTCCTGCATCAGCCGCAACAACATCCAGTGGTACTCGGTGATCCTCACGAACAACTGCCCGCAGGGCGCCGGCTACAACGTCCGGGTCATCTGGAACAATGCCCCGGACAGCGGCTGCTACTGGCTGCCCGCCCCCGGCCAGCTGCGGGTCAACGGCGACACCCGCTACCCGTTCATCAGCTACAACAGCACGGTGCTCTGCTGACACTGTCGCGAACCGCCCCGGGGCCCCGGCCCCGGGGTGGGTTCGCCCGCCGGTCGTGGGTGGCGGCGAACTGCCACGGGACGGCCGGGTAACGGCGCATGACGCGGGGGTTCTCGCGCACGTACACCGTCCGGGGCGGCGTTGTCCACGGGGCCGGACGGCGTATGTCGAGCGGCCTCAGCGCCGGTCCGTGCCGGTCACAGGTCGGAGGGTCGGTAGGTGTGTGAGCCGTCGCCGGCGTGGGTGGTGATGGTCACCGCGTCGGCCTTGCCGCCCTCATTGCCCGGCCACCATGCGGTCCACCAGCCGTTTCGGGTGCTCGCGTGGACCTCGGTGCCGTCCGGCAGCTTGATCTCGACCTTGGTGACGTCCGGGGCGGAGCGGCCGATCACGCTGGAGTACCAGCCCTGTGGGCCCTCGGTGGCGCCCATCGTCTCGATCCGGACGCGGCCGGGTTCCGGGGCCGGAGCAGTGGTGTCGATCAGGTCGGCGCCGGACGCGGCCGGGCCGGGGCCGAGCGAGATGCAACCGACCAGGCCGGTCCTGTCCTTCTCGACCAGGATCAAGGTGGCGTCGCCCCGCTGTTCGGCGAGCAGCACGTCGGCGGCGGTCGGCGGGGTCGCCCAGTCCGGGCCCCAGCCGGCCGCGCACTGTTCGGCCTGTGGCAGCACGTCGGCGCCGGTGACGGTGTCCGGTTTCGCGGTCCACGAGGCGTACGCCCGGTCGCTGTGATCTCCCGGGGCGAAAAGCATGATTCCGGCGCCGACGACGCCGGCCGCGACGCCGCCGAGTGCCAGGCGCCAGGCGACGGGACGCCAGGGAGCGGCCGGAACGCGGGTGGGGGTGCGAAACATCCGGTCGAGGCCGGCGGTGGCCCGCGCCCGGCGATCCGGGTCGGGTTCGAAATCGCGCATCGTGTCGAGGGAGGCAAGCCGGTCGAGGTCGCTGGTCATGTCCTGCTCCGTTGTCAGCCCGTTTGTCAGACGGGGAAGTGGTGGTTGTCAGAAGGAAATAAAGGAGGGAAGGCTGTTCAGACGGGGGAGGGGAGGCCGGCGGCCGGCTCGAGGGCGTCGCGCAGCCGGCGCCGGGCCCGGTTGAGCCGCATCCGGAAGGTCGCCCGGCGACAGCCCAGCACGGTCGCCGCCTGCACGTCGGTCAGGCCGTCGAAGGCGACCAGGGCCAGCACTTCACGGTTGCGGGCGATGCCGAACAGCCACGGCCGGGTGTCCTCCGGCATCTCACCCGACGTGCTGAACCGCTGCCACGCGATCAGGAAAGCGGACGAGACGAGGTCGTCGGCGTCGTCGTGATCCACATCCTCTACCTGTCGCGAGTCGGCCATGTGTCACCGGGCCGAACAGCGAATGTGTAGTCACTCTCAGTAATTCTATCGTCGCTCGAAGCGTGCTCGGTCTCATCGTCGGACGTTGTGGTCCGGCTAAACTGCCATCGCAATTCTCGGCCGCACCGGTTGGTTGTGACGACCGTGTGACTGCCAGGTCGTTAGCCTGACGATCCGGGCAACGGGCGTCGGGTTCGGACGGACGGGGACAGAGGCGGATGAGGATCCTGGTGGTCGAGGATCAGGTGCGGCTGGCCGACTCGGTGGCGCGGGTGCTGCGGCGTGAGGGCATGGCGGTCGACGTGGCCTACGACGGCACCGCCGCACTCGACCGCGCCGCCGAGGTGGAGTACGACCTGGTGGTCCTCGACCGCGACCTGCCCGGTGTGCACGGCGACGACGTCTGCCGGCAGATCATGAGTGGTCCCGGCCGCACCCGGGTGCTGATGCTGACCGCGGCCGGCTCCATCGCCGACCGCGTCGAGGGACTCACCATCGGGGCCGACGACTACCTGCCGAAACCGTTCGCCTATCCGGAACTGGTCGCGCGCATCCGGGCCCTCGGCCGGCGCTCCCAGGCCGCGGTGCCACCGGTCCTGGTCCACGGTGACCTGACGTTCGACCCGGCCCAGCGGCTGGCCACCCGCTCGGGCAACCGGCTGCCACTCAACCCCAAGGAACTGGCGGTCCTGGAGTACCTGCTGACCGAACGCGGCCGGGTCGTCTCCGCCGAGGAACTGCTGGAACGGGTCTGGGACGAAGCCACCGACCCGTTCACCACCACGGTCAAGGCCACCATGAACCGGCTCCGGACAAAACTCGGCGAGCCACCGATCATCCAGACCGTCCCACGGGCGGGTTACCGCATCTGAAGGGATGGGATCTGACATGAGCCTGACGGCCAGGGTCTCCGGCATGCGGGTCCGTCTGCGGCTCACCCTGCTCTACAGCGTCCTGTTCCTGCTCTCCGGCGCCGTCCTGCTGGCCATCACCTATCTGCTCGTCACCCACAGCGGATCGAGTGTCGGCATGTCGACCTTCAACTCCTCACCCGGCGGCGAACAGAGCATCAGCAACATCATCCTGGGTGACGGCGTACCGACCGACGCGCCACTGACCGACACCGAACGGCTCCTGGTCGAAGCCGCGCAGCAGCAGGCCATCCAGCAACAGGCCGACTTCGGCCACGAACTGCTGGTGAACTCGGGCATCGCGCTGGGCATCATGCTGCTCATCTCGGCCGCCCTGGGCTGGCTGGTCGCCGGGCGGGTGCTCCGGCCACTGCGCACGATGACCGACACCATCCAGCTGATCTCCGCGCGCAACGTGCACGAGCGCCTCGAGTTCACCGGCCCCGGAGACGAACTCAAGGCCCTGGCCGACACGGTCGACGGACTGCTCGGCCGGCTCGAATCGGCACTCGACTCACACAGACGCTTCGTCGCCAACGCCGCCCACGAGCTGCGCACCCCCCTGACGCTCGAACACGCCCTCCTCGAAGAGGCCGTCATCGATCCGGACGCGACGGTGGAGTCGTACCGCGCCCGGTTCGAGGATCTGGTCGTCGTCAGCGAACAACAGGCGCAGCTCCTGGAATCACTGCTGGTGCTGGCGACCAGCGAACGCGGCCTCGACCGGCGGGAGAGGGTGGAACTGGCCGAACACGCCGACAGCGTGCTGCGCGCCGCCGAGCCGCGAGCCGGCAAACAGGACACGTCGATGGTGGACCGGGTGCACCCGGCACACGTCACCGGTGACCCGGTCCTCGTCGAACGACTGCTGGCCAACCTGGTCGACAACGCGCTCAGCTACAACGTCCCGGCTGGCTGGGTGGAGGTCACCACCGGCACCACCCGCACCGGCAGCTTCCTGGCCGTGGCCAACAGCGGGCCCCCGGTGCCACCGGAGATGGTCGACCGTCTGCTCAACCCGTTCCCGCGGCTCGCCCGCACCGCCGACGACGGCCACCACGGTCTGGGACTCTCCATCGTGCAGGCGATCGCCGTCGCCCACTCCGCCGATCTGAGCGTGCGGGCACGTCCCGAGGGCGGGCTGGAGATCCGGGTGGACTTCCCGCCGGAGAAGTCACCCGCGATCGCCGGGTAGCCCCCGGTTCTGTGCCCGTGGTGTGACCGGCCGGCGCGTAGAAACTAGCCCATGACGACGATGACAAGGAAATGGCGTCCACTGGTGACCCTCTCCGCGGTCACCCTCGCACTGGCGATCGGGGCGACGGGCTGCGCCAAGAGCGAGGACCCGGGCGTCGCCACGGCCGACCCCGCCGCCACGGGCGCCAACGCCCCCGGCGGCGGCGAGGCCTCGCCGATCAAGTACTCGAAATGCATGCGCGAGCAGGGTCTCAGCTGGTTCCCCGACCCCCAGCCGGACGGCGGCCTGGTCGTGAGCGAGCCGGAGGGCACCGACCACTCGAAGGTCGAGGCCGCGGAGAAGGCGTGCGAGAAGTTCAACCCGGGCGGCACCAAGCCCGGCAAGGCCGACGCCGAGGGCATCGCCAGGATGAAGCAGGCCTCGGCCTGCATGCGCGAGCACGGCGTCCCGAACTGGCCGGACCCGGACGCCAACGGCAACGTCCACATCGACGAGAAGTCCGGCATCTCGTTCGAGGACGAGACGGTCAAGAAGGCCCAGCAGGAGTGCCAGAAGTACTTCCCGACCGGTCAGGACAAGTGATGAGCCGTCGACGGACAGCCGCGGTGGTGGGCGGCGTGGTCGCAGTCGGTGCGGTCGTCACCGCGGTCACGGTGTTCAGCCTGGCCAACACCGACGAGAGCCCGACCACGGCCGGCACGGCGCCGATCTCCACCGCCGAGGTCACCAAGGAGACACTCGTCGATCGGGAGAGCCACGACGGCACTCTGGCCCACGGTGACAGCACGACCATCTCGGCACGCGGCGGCGGCACGATCACCGCACTGCCCATGGAGGGCTCGACGATCTCCCGGGGCAAGTGGATCTACCGCATCGACAACAAGCCGGTCACCCTGCTCTACGGCACGCTGCCGGCCTACCGGACGCTCAAGACCGGCGTCAAAGGCGCCGACGTCAAACAGTTCGAGCAGAACCTGTGGGCGCTCGGCTACCGCGGGTTCACCCCGGACACCACGTACAGCTGGGTGACCGCATCGGTGGTCAAGGACTGGCAGGACGACCTCGGGCTCAAGAAGACGGGCACGGTCGAGGCCGGCCAGATCGTCTACACCGACGGCACCGTCCGGGTGGACTCGCTGACCGTGCAGCGCGGCACGGTGGTCGGTCAAGGCACCGAGATCGAGAAGATCACCGGTACCTCACCGCTGGCCACCGTGGTGCTCGACGCGAGTTCGGGCCGGCTGGCCACGGCGGGCGCCGCGGTACAGATCGAGCTCTCCGACGGCAAGGTCGTCCCGGGCAAGGTCAAGAAGGTGGCGACGCTCGTGGCCAAGGCCGACGACGGGCAGACCGACACCACCAAGTTCCAGGCGACGATCAGCTTCGACGACGACGTCGAGAGCCAGGGCATGGCCGCCGTCAGCGTCGCGTTCACCGCGGGGCAGCGCCCGGACGTCCTCACCGTCCCGGTGGCCGCACTGGTCGCGCTGGCCGAGGGCGGCTACGGCGTGCAGGTCGTCGACGGCACCGCGACCAGTGTCGTGGCCGTCGAGACCGGGCTGTTCGCCGACGGCAAGGTGGAGATCACCGGAACCGGCCTGGCCGCGGGCACGAAGGTGGCGATGCCGTCATGAGTTCTGTCGAAGCCGTCGTGACCAGCGCGGATGCCGACGACGGGCACGCTGTGGCCGAGCTCGTCGGCGTCAGCAAGAGCTATGCGGGCGGGGTGGCGGCGCTGCGCTCGGTGGACATGGTCGTCGAGTACGGCGAGTTGCTCGCGATCGTCGGGCCGTCCGGTTCCGGCAAGTCCACCATGCTGAACCTGATCGGCACGCTGGACCGCCCGTCGTCGGGCACCGTGTGCATCGACGGTTTCGACGTGGCCACCCTCTCCGACCGGCAGCTGTCGGCACTGCGCTCACGGCGCATCGGTTTCGTGTTCCAGCAGTTCCACCTGGCCGCGGGCCGGGACGCCCTGGGCAACGTCGCCGACGGCCTGCTCTACACCGGCGCCGGCAGACGGGACCGGGAGCAGCGGGCCGAGGCCGCGCTGACCCGGGTCGGGCTGGGCAAGCGCCTGACCCACCGGCCGTACCAGCTCTCCGGCGGTGAACGGCAGCGGGTCGCGATCGCCCGCGCCGTCGCCGGCGACCCGCCCCTGCTGCTCGCCGACGAGCCGACCGGCAACCTGGACTCGGTCGCCGGCGGCGGGGTGATGGAACTGCTGCACGAACTGCACCAGTCGGGCACCACGATCCTGGTCATCACGCACGACCGGGAGATCGCCGACAGCCTGCCGCGGCAGGTCCAGATGCGCGACGGACAGGTGGTCTGAGATGTCTCGTCCGAACGCCCCCGGCCTGATCGACGCACGCCGCCGCGGCACCTCGCCCGGTGACCGCAAACGGGCGCGGGAAGCACTGCGACCCGCACGGCTGCGTACGTCCGACCTGATCCGGCTGGGTGGCTACGGTCTGCGGTTGCGGCCGCTGCGGGCCGTGCTCTCGGCCCTGGGCATCGCGATCGGCATCGCGGCGATGATCGCGGTGGTCGGCATCTCCGCCTCCAGCCACGCCGACCTGGACCGCGAACTCGCCAAGCTCGGCACCAACATGCTCACCGTGTCACCGGGCAAGACGATGTTCGGCGAGCAGGCCACCCTGCCCGACGAGTCGGTGGCCATGATCAAGCGGATCGGCCCGGTGCAGTCGGCCACCGCGACCGGTGTGGTCGGGACGGCGCACGCCTACCGCAACGACCGGATCCCGGCCGCACAGACCGGCGGCCTGTCCGTGGTCGCGGCCAAACTCGACCTGCTCGACACGGTCGGCGCCGAACTGAGCAGAGGAGTCTGGCTCAACGAGGCGACCGACAGGTACCCGACGGTGGTGCTCGGCGCCACCGCCGCCGAACGACTCGGCACCGGCCCGACCGTCTACATCGGCGGCCGTTCCTGGGTGGTGGTCGGCGTACTGCAGAAGGTGGCGCTCGCTTCCGAACTCGACACCTCGGTGATCACCGGATGGCCCGCCGCCACCACGTACCTGGCCTTCGACGGACACCCGACGACGGTGTACACGCGGTCGGTGGAGTCACAGGTCGAAGCGGTGCGTGCGGTTCTCGGCGCCACCGCCGACCCGTCGGCGCCCAGCGAGGTCGACGTGTCCCGGCCGTCCGAGGTGTTGAGCCTGCGCCGCGCCACCAACGCGACGTTCACCTCGATGCTGCTCGGGCTGGGATCGGTCGCGCTGCTCGTGGGCGGGATCGGGGTCGCCAACACGATGGTCATCTCGGTGCTGGAGAGACGTTCGGAGATCGGCCTGCGCCGGTCCCTCGGCGCCACCAAGGGGCAGATCCGCACCCAGTTCGTCGCCGAGTCGCTGCTGTTGTCGCTGATCGGCGGGGCCGCCGGCGCCCTGATGGGATATCTGGTGACCGGAAGTTACGCCCTGACCCAGGGCTGGCCCACCGTCGTGCCACCGTGGGTCCTCGCCGGCGGTGTCGGCGCCACCGTGGCCATCGGCGCCATCGCGGGCCTCTACCCGGCGATCCGCGCGTCGCGGCTGGCACCGACCGAAGCGCTGGCGGCGGCCTGACCTCCCTTTCACGCCGTCGTCATTGAGGGGGAAGGCTGACGTGACAGCATGTGAAGGGGTGGTGGCGGAAAGTTCTTTGATCTTGTCGGCAGCAGTTGCGGCTCGTCGGCGCGTTCATGAGGGGAACGCAGTTCAGAACGTCTGAGGAGTCGCAACGATGGCAGTCGGCGGTAAGAGGATCAAGGTGGGCGCCGTCATGGCGGGTGTCGTGGTGGTGGCGCTCGGTGTCGGGATCGGCACCGCCGACGCGGGCACCCGGCGCTCCTGGTGGGGAGCCCCGAAGCCGGTCCCCACCACGCCCGCCGCGGCCGCGTCACCCAGCGTGAGTCCGACCCCCAGCGCGAAAGTAACCAAAACCGCAAAACCGACCACAAGTGTCAAGCCGAGTGCGCCCGCGAGCACGAGTGCGAATGCGACGCCGACGCCGACGCCCACCACCCCGAAAACCACCGCGACGACCGTCGCCGACTGGACGCCGCCGCCCGCCAACGCCGGTGTCGACTACCAGCTCGGTGGGGCGTACACGCTGCCCAAGGGTGTCACCGTGGTCAGCCGGGACCGGGAGGCCGAGCCGGCCGCCGGCGCCTACAACATCTGCTACGTCAACGCCTTCCAGGCACAGCCGCAGGACGAGGCCTGGTGGAAGAAGAACCACCCCGACCTGCTGCTCAAGGACAAGAACGGCAACCTCGTCATCGACGAGGACTGGAACGAGCTGATGTTCGACATCACCACCGAGGCCAAGCGCACCGCGCTGATGACCGTCGTCGGGCCGTGGATCGACGGGTGCGCCGCCGACGGGTTCGACGCCATCGAGTCGGACAACCTCGACTCGTACACCCGCTCGCAGAATCTGATGACCCAGGCACAGGCGGTCGCCTTCGCCACGGCTCTGAACGCGCGCGCCCACGCCAAGGGCCTGGCCTCGGGGCAGAAGAACTTCGCCGAGCTGGGTGCCACCAACGCCAAGAAGGCCGGGTTCGACTTCGCGGTCGCCGAGGAGTGTGGGGAGTGGGACGAGTGCGACGCCTACACCGCCACGTACGGTGACAAGGTGATCGTGATCGAGTACTCCGCCGACGGGTTCGCCAAGGCGTGCGACGCCTTCGGGGACAAGCTCTCGATCGTCCGGCGGGATGTCGGCGTCTCGGCGCCGGGTTCCCGTTCCTACGTCTACGAGGCGTGCTGATCAAAAACAGCACCACAGACTTCGACGAGTTCGTCCAGGGCCGCGGCAGTGCGCTGCTGCGGTTCGCCTTCGTGCTGTCCGGGGACGCGCACCTCGCCGAGGACCTGGTCCAGGAGGTGCTCGCCCGGCTGCACCGGCGCTGGGACCGGATCACCGCGATGGATCATGGTGAGGCGTACGTCCGCACCGCGATCGTCCGGCAGTTCCTGTCCTGGCGCCGGCGCCGCGCGTACCGCGAGGCGGTCCTCGCCGAGGTGCCGGAACCGGGCGGCGGGTACGACGAACCGCAACAGAACGTGGTCGCCCGCGATCAGATGTGGCAGCTGCTGCGCGGCCTGCCCCGCGCCCAGCGGGCCGTGCTGGTGCTGCGGTTCTACTGCGACCTGCCCGACGACGAGATCGCCACGCTGCTGGGATGCCGCCAGTCGACGGTCCGCTCCCAGGCCGCGCGGGCACTGACCCGGATGCGCGCCATGATGACCGAGCAAGGGGTGTACGGCAATGGATGAGCTGGACCGCCTGCTGGCCGACACGATGCGTGACGCGGCCGGGCACGCCCCCACCGACAACGGCCTGCTCGGTACGGTGCACCGCCGGTCCCGCCGCCTGCGCCGGCGCCGGACGGCCACCGTCGCCGGGGTGTCGCTCGCGGTGGTGGCCGTGGCCGCGGGTGTCCCCCTGCTGGGCGGCGAGCCGGAGCAGCTGCCGGCCGCCGGTGGGGTGCAGCTGGCCGCCGGCTGGACCGCGCCGGAGTTCCCCTACACGCTGCCGAAGACCGAGGGCATGAGCGACCCGATCGCGACGTCCGAAAACGGTCAGTTGAGCGCGTTCTTCGAAGCCACCGAGCTGGAGAACCACGCGGACGTCACGGTCACCGTCTCCGACGACGAGCCAGGGTCGACGGCGAAGGCCACCAAGGCGACCAAGCGGGTACGTGGACACAGCGCCACGCTCTGGACCGTCAACGTGAAGCCGGCCAAACAGCTCACGCTGATCTGGCAGGAGTCGGCGGGTGAGTGGATCGAGCTGGCCACCGACGACACCTACACCCCGGCGCAGGTGGTGGCGATCGCCGATTCGCTGACCGGCGCCTCGATCGCCGTACAGCCGCCATTTGATCTCGCCGTGAGCCCGGCAGGCCTGGAGACCGACACGGCCAATGCCTCCCGGATGACCTTCCGGGCCCCGGGCGCGGCCACCGACGGGTTCCGCACCGTGCTGCGCAAACGGCAGCAGCTGACCGGAATCGATCGGAAGGTCGGGAAGTACGACGCGGCGCTGACCCGGCGGCCCGACGGCGTCACCCTCTCCGTCGACGTCACCGACTGGGATGCCACCCTGGAGATCACCGTCGACGCCGGCCTCACCATCACCGACGCCGACCTGGTCCGTTACGCCGCAGGGGTCAAGATCCTGAACCGCTCGAACCCGGAGTAGCCGTCAGGAGAGCGCGGCCAGCACGAGCGGCCGGTCGATGGTGACCGGCAGCCCACCGGCCGCTGGGGCGACGAACTTGTAGCCGACCTGACGGACCGTGCCGATCATCGTCTCGCAGCGCGGCCCGAGTTTGGCCCGCAGGCGGCGTACGTGCACGTCCACCGTGCGGGTGCCGCCGAAGTAGTCGTAGCCCCAGACCTCACGCAGCAGCTGGTCCCGGCTGAATACCCGGCCCGGCTGCTGGACCAGGAACTTCAGCAGCTCGAACTCCTTGTACGTCAGCGCCAGGGACTCGCCGCGCAACCGGGTGGTGTAACTGTGCGGGTCGATGGTCAGGTCACCGACCTGGATCAGCTGCGCGGCGGCGGCGGTCTCCCGGCCACGCCGCCCGGTCAGCATCCCCAGCCGGGCCGCGACCTCGGCCGGCCCGGCGGTCGTCAGGACGAAGTCGTCGACACCCCAGTCGGCGCCGACCGCGGCCAGGCCGGACTCGCGGACCACCGCGATCAGCGGCGTGCCCGTGCCGCTCGCGCCCAGCGCCCGGCAGATCGACCGCGCCTGGTTCAGCTGCCCGCTCGCGTCCACCAGCACCGCGCCGATCTGCGGATCCCGGGTCGTCTCGGCCCAGGTGTCCCGGGGCGCGACCCGGACCGTGTACGGCAGCAGGTCCAGCGCGGGCAGCACCTCGGCGTGACCGTCGGTCAGCAGAAGAAGATTCATGACGTCCTCCGAAGGTCCTGAGCCTGCCGTCACGCTAGCCGCGAACTGTTTCCGCTGGATATCGGGCAGATGCCGCGCGGTCAGCGATTCCGGTCCGCCCGCCAGGTCCGGTACATCACGAAACCGAGGCCGCCGAGGAGCACCACGATCCCGGCCATCAGCAGAGCGAAGATCACATCACCCTGCGTTTCTCGTACGCTGAACGCGCCCTTGATCAGGAAATAGGCGCCGACCAGCCCACCGCCGATCGGGAAGATCCAGTTGCTCGGCTTCTTCTCTGCAGGAGGCTTTGGGGAGTCCGTCACCTGGGCAGTATCGGTCATCGGCCCGGCAGGCTAGAGATCACCCCTGGTCGCGGCCAGGCCGGCCTGCAATGCCTCGCAGCTGCGCAGCACCACCGCGGCGGCCCGGCGCTGGGCCGGTGTCCGGTCGGCGAGGGTGGATTCCTGCCGCCAGCGTTCGGTGCTGGTGACCGCCGTCGTCCAGATCTCCGTGGTGGTCGCCTCGGTCGCCAGGGCCAGCCGCTCGCCCAGGCTGGTGCCGGCGCCACCGAGCAGCCGGTGCGCCTCCAGCGCGACCTCCTTCGGCAGCTCCACCCGCCCGGACCGCAGCGCCGACAGCAGCCGCAGCTCGGTGAAGTCGTGCGCCCCGGCGACCAGCAGCTCCAGCTCGGCCAGCAGCTGCGCGGACGGCGGCAGCAGCTCGGTCCGGAACAGCTGGTCCAGCACGATCAGCGCGGACCGGGCCTTGAGCGCCGACCGGCGGGCGGTGAACAGCTCCGCCACCGAGGTCTGCAGATCCTTCAGACCGCTGTACTCGTGCAGCTTGTCGGCCAGCCCGGACCGCGTGGTCGACCCGGTCCGGGCCAGCGTCAGCGCCAGCCGGATCCCGCCCAGCCCGAACCGCCGCAGCAGCGCCTGCCGCATCCGCGGATCCACCACCGGCAGCGACGCGGCCGCGCTGAACCGGTCGGTGGACAGCAGGAACGGATCCGCCTCCGCCCGCGGCAGCGCCGCGATCGCGGTCAGCGCCCGGAACTCGGCGTCCCGCAACGTGCGGGCGGCGTGCCCGATCAGCGGCGACATCGCCACCACGTCCTGGCACAGCGCCCCCAGCGACGGCTCCCGGCGGCGGCGCCGGGCGATCCGGCGGGCCTCCAGCAGACCACTGGGCTGCCCGTCACCGTGGGTGTCGGCCATGGTCAGCACCATGATCGCGTGGATCGGCACCGCAGCCGGGCCGCGCATGCCCCGCCCGGCCCGCAGGAACTCCCACTCCGGCTCGCCGATCCGCGGCGCCAGCAGCAGCACCGCGTCGGCCTCCGGCAGCACCCGGCCGGCCGCGACGGGCAGACCGGTGTCGATCAGCTCGGTACGCCGCAGCACCCGGCTCGGCCACTGCACCACCGCCCGGGCCGGCGCACCGGCGGCGGGCACCGCGGTGTCCACCCCGAGCCGCAGTCCCTCGGGGCTGCGCGCGACCGGCACCTCGTACGGCCGGCCCTGCTCCGGATGACACCAGGCCCGGGGCTGGGTGCCGTCCCGGTAGGTGACGAAGACCGCCGGTTCCAGCGGCGCCACGTCCTCGCCGACCAGCGCGTTCACCAGCGTCGACCGGCCGCTGCGGGCACCACCGGCCACCGCCACCCGCAGCGGTCCGGCGAACCGGTCCATGGTCTGCCGCAGCCGGGCCGCCGCCCGCGGGTGCTCGCGGTAGACGTGCGCCGCCTTGACCAGCAGGTCGTGCGTGCGCTTCTCCAGGTCCTCGCTGATCAAGCGCTGTTCCGTTCGCCGAGGGCCAGCGACTGCGTGTGCAGCTCCGCCAGCCGGGTCAGTTCCGCCCGCAGGGTCCGCCCGCGCAGCTCCCGCGCGGCCGCGTCCCGGTCGGCGGCCGCCTTGGCGTTGCGCAACGACTCCATCGCCGCCTCCTGCAGGTCCTCGGTGACGGCCATGAAATGGTCACGCAGCGCACGCTGGGCCCGCCGGACACTGTCCCGGGAGTCCTTGTTCAGCTTGGCGAAGATGTCGTCGACGTACTGCCGGACCGCGGCGCGCGCCTCGGCCTGCCGTCGTTTCAGCAGCGTCTTGCTCTCGTCGTGGACGCTCTTGCCACCGAAGAGCGCGCCACCGCCGATCGAGATCGGGTTGATCAGCGACATCCCGGCCAGGCTGGTGGCAAGACCGAACATCACGATTCCGCCGTACGATCCCCGCAGGCCGATGAACAGCTTCTGTCCCGGGGTGAAGGCGGCCACCGGCGGCGCGTCCAACCCGTACGCCCCGTCCGAGGAACCGCCGGTGACGGCCAGCGCGGTCGGCGGCAGCACGTCCCCGGCCTCCAGGGGGAACATGTCGGCGGTCCGGCGGGCCATCCACTCGGTGCGCTCGCTCAGCCAGCTCATGCTGGTCTGCGCCAGCTCCTGCAGCGACTGCCGCAGCCAGGGCTCGAACTCGTCCCAGCTCTTGGCCGGGTCGGCCTCGCCGAAGAACTCGTCGGCGTCGGCGATGATCGCCTTCACCCGCTCCCGCAGGTCGTGCTCGACGTCCGCCATCAGGTCGGTGACCTCGTCGGACAACCGGTTCTGCCAGCGGACCGTGGATTTACGCAGGTCGTCGAGGTGCTGGTGGGTGACCTGCAGATGCCGGGCCGACTCCGGGACGGCGTCGTCGTCCTGCTTGTCGAGTTCGGCGCGCAACGGCACCGCGAGCTCCTGGACCGCGATCCGGCCGAGCGCGGCGGCGGTGGCCCGGGCCAGCCGGTCCGGTTTGGCCTCCACCATCTGCCGCAGGTGCACGATCAGATCGGCGAACCCGGACTCCCTGTTGAGGGCGTCGTCACCGGCCCGGACCGCCTGGGCCCGCAGCGCCGACGAGACCGCGGTGACACCCGCGTTGATCCCCGCCCGGTGCAGCCGCTGCCGGGCCTCGGCCAGGTCGCGGCGCCAGTCGGCGGCGTAATCGGCCTTGGTCAGCACCACCACGAGCCCGGGGAAGACCTGACCGAGCGCGGCCAGCACACCCACCTCGGCGTCACCGAGCGGACGGCCGGTCTCGCACACATAGAGGACCAGGTCGGCGCCGGCCCGGTCGGCGAGATCCTGGGCGGCGGCCACCGCGCCGCCGGGGGCGGAGAAGGACAGCGCCGGCGCGTCGATCAGCACCAGGCCGTTCGCCAGCAGGGTCCGCGGGACACCGACGTCGGCGTGCAACGGGGTGCCGGGCGGCAGGCTCGCGGTCACCTCGGCCAGTGACGGGCCGAGCCGTTCGGTGGTCAACGGGATCCGGGACCGCATGCCGACCGCGGCGGTCCAGTCGGCGGCCGGGGAGTCCCGCTGGACCAGATGGGCGACCGGGGCGGCCGCGTGCTGCACGACGGTCGGCACCTCGGTCTCGCTGTCCGGCACGATGCCGCACACCGGCGCGTTGATCAGCGCGTTGATCAGGCGGCTGCGGCCCTGCGCGGGGCCGCCCAGCACGAGGACCCGGAGCTGCGGGTGCAGCAACCGGGTCCGTCGTCGGGTCAGTCGTTCGGCCAGATCAGGCCGGCCATGGGTGTGACAGGAACGGATGACCGCGTCCATGGTGTCCATCCACCACGGCCCGGAACCGGCGCCCCGCAGTGGGTCGGGCGCCGGTCTCGGGAGCGGAGTCAAGGAAGTGGGACTCGTCGGTGCCGTGGTCCCGGCTTCCCAGTTCGTCATCCGTTGCCCGTCAGCCTTCCGTGTGGTGCCGGCCCACACGGCCCGGCGACTCCTAGAAGTCGCCCATGATGCCGTACGTGCCGGACGAGTCGCTCTGGTGCGTGTCGGTGGCGTCGGTGCCACCGGACAGCAGACCGGTCACGCCGTTCAGCGTGCCGTCGACCCCGCCGACCGCGCCGGTCACGGTGTCGCTCACTCCGCCGACCGCGTTGTCCGAGGTCAGGGAGTCCAGATCCGACTTGATCAGCGATCCGACGGAAGAGGTTGCCTGGTCCACCCCGGTGCCGTCAAGGAGCTGCGAGGTGGTGCCGGTGGCCGACGAGACGTCGGTCACGGAGGCTCCGGCACCGGCTCCGGCGTCGATCTTGTCGCCGACTCCCACACCAAGGCCGAGGCCGACATCGAGACCACTGCCGACCCCGACACCGAGGCCGAGACCGACGTCGAGCCCGCCGACCCCGACCCCGAGACCGGCGCCGACGTCGAGCCCGTTGGTGTCGCAGTCGTCGCCCAGGCCGACTCCTACCCCGGCGCCCACGCCGACGCCACCGACGCCCACACCGGCTCCGGCGCCGACGTCGACACCGTTGCCGACCCCCACGCCGGCTCCGGTGCCGACGTCGACGAGGCCGCCCACACCGACG
>NZ_BOMG01000004.1 GCF_016862075.1 Actinoplanes couchii
ACCCACACCGACGCCTGCCCCGGCGCCGATGTCGATCAGACCACCGTGCGCGCCGTGCCCGTCGGCGCCGTAGCCGGAGATCCCGGCCGTCGTGGCGGCGTCGTCGGCCGAACCGGCCGACGAGTCGAACGCCGGGTCGTGGTCGGCCGAGAGACCGCCGACCAGCGACTCACCCGTACCGAGCAGCTGGCTGTCCGGAAGGACGGACTCCTTGCCCAGGGAGTCGGCGTTCAGGCCGAGCAGCCCGGCGTTCGCGGTGCTGAGCCCGTCGGTCACGGTGTCCGGCGCCACCTGCGAGGTGATCGCCTGCAGCTGCGCCACCGCACCGGCGACGTCCAGGCTGTTCACGCCGGTGGTGAGGCTGTCCAGGCCCTCCGCGCCGGTCAGGCCGGCGACCGGCGTGGAGTCCACCACCAGCGGAATCACCTGCTGTACGTCGGCGGCGGTAACGTCGTCGAGCCCGGCGCCCCGCAAGGTAGCCTCGGGGTCGCTCTCGAAGGCCGAACGGGCCGCCGGGTCGTAGATCAGGTTGAGAACGAAGTCCTGCAGGGTGGGTGAGGTCACGGTGAAACTCCTTGACGCTGCTGCGCTAGATGATCAGGTCCAACGGCGCGGGCCCAGCGCCGAGAAGAAAGTTACCGGCGGGCCCCCTACCGGGCATCGGGGTCAGCTCCCCAACCCCGGTCCACCCGGCGGTTAGGGGATTAGGGGATCTCCGGTCCAAGATTTTTGGGGGGACGCTTCCGACCCGTCCTTTGGTACGAACGTGAGGTACCGACATCTGAGGAGATGAACACGTGTCGTACGTGCTGGGAATTGACATCGGTGTCGGCACGGTCAGGGCTGCCATCTGCCGGCGTGCTGCCGGCGGGGAACTGGGGGGTTCGGGGTGGGGCCCGGCCCTCCCCGTCTCGCTGGGGGCCCGTACCCCCGTGGTGGCGTCCGCGCTGCGGATGACCGCCGAGGGCACCGTGGTCCCCACCGAGGTGGGCCAGCACGCGGCCGACGCGGTGGGCGGCTACCTCAACCGGGTCGGCGACGCCCTGCCGATGCACTTCGCCGGTGGCTACTTCCCGGCACACGGCCTGACCGCCGCGATGGCCCGATGGGTGGTGGACCGGGTCTGGGAGATCATGGACGAGCCCCCGGTCCGGATCGCGGTGGCGCACCCGTCCTCCTGGGGCGACGGCCGTCTCGGCCTGCTGCGGGCCGGCCTGGACGAGGCCGACCTGCCCGGCACCGTGCTGGTGACCCGCGCCCGCGCCGTGGTGGAGTGCCACCAGGCCGCCGGCCGGGCCTCCACCACCGACGGGCTGTTCGCCGTCTACCGGCTGGGCGGATCGACCGCCGAGGTGGCGCTGATGGCGCCCGAGCAGCCCGGCCGCCTCGAGCTGCTCGCCTCGGCCGAACTCAACGACGTCGGCGGCTTCGAGGTGGACGGGATGACCGACGCCGAGGCCCGGGCCGCGATCCGGCCCACCGTCGAACTCACCGCCGCCCTGGTCCGCAGCCGCGGGTACGGGCCCGGCGACCTGTCGGCGATCCTGGTCGGCGGCGCCGACGGCGCGGTCACCCCGGTGGTGTCCGAGCTGCTCGCTGCGGTGTTCCCGGTCCCCGTCGTGTTCGACCCCCGGCCCCGGATGACCGTCGCCATCGGCGCCGCGCTCGCCGGGCGCCCGCCGGTCAACCGGCCCCTGCAGGCCGCTGTGGTGGGCCCGACCGACGCGTTCGCCGTCCTGTCGCCCGTCGCGCCGCCGGAGCCGGAGGTCGCCCGCACCCGCGGCGCCGCCGGTGCCCCGCCGCCGCGCCCGCCGGTCACCCGCGTCGCGGTCCGGGCGGAAAGCCGATGAGCGCCCCGGTTCTGAGTGGGTTACCCCTGTCCGGATCAGCGGCTTCGCAGCTGCTGGACCGGGTCGCCGCCGATCCGGCCGCCCCGCTGCTCGCCGTCGTCGGCGCACCGGGCGGCTACGGCAAGACCGTCCTGCTCCGGCACCTGGCCGACGCGTACCGCGGCGCCGGGGTGCCGGTGGACGGCCCCTGGCCGCCCCGCACCCTGACCGCCGAGCACGCCCTGCTGATCGACGACGCCCACCGGCTCTCCCCGGAGCAGCTGGCCGACCTGAGCGAGCACGCGAGCCGGCCGGGCGCGCGGATCGTCGTCGCCTACCGGTCCTGGCCGCGCTGCCCGGAGCTGCTGCGGCTGATCGAGGTGCTGCGCCGCGGCGGCCCGTCGGTCGTCCTGCCGGCGTTCACCATCGGGCAGGTCGCCACGTTCCTGGCCGCGCACCTGCCGGCCGCCCCGTCGGCCGAGCTGACCGCCTTCGTCACCGAGCAGACCGCCGGCATCCCCCGGTACGTGGCCCGGATGGCCGACGCCCTGGCCCACACCCCGGCCGCCGCGCCGCACGTCCCGGTCGCCGCCCTGGCCCCGTTCGCCGCCGAACTCGACGAACTCGACCTCGACGTGCGCACCCTGCTGCTCGCCGTGGAAGCCGGCGCCGGCCTGTCGTTCGACCTGGTCGCCGCGGTCCTGGGCGAGGCCACCGACGTCGCCGACCTGGTCGAGGCGGGCCGGGCCACCGGCATGCTGGCCGCCGACGGCACCCTGGTCCCGCTGGCCCGCCGGGCGATCGCCGCTCTCGGCCCGATCAGCCAGCGCATCGACGTCCGCCAGCGGCTCGCCGCCCGGCAGCTGGCCCGCGGCGGCCCGGTGCTGCCCCTGGTCCGGCCGCTGCTGCGGGTCGTCACCGGCCCCGGCCTGGTCCCCGGCGCCGCGGGCAGCGGCCTCGGCCCGGTCTACGAGGCCGCCGGTGAGGAGGCGCTCGGCGACGACCCGGCGCTCGCCGCGGAGTTGTTCGAGGCGGCGGCCGGCGCCGGGCGTACCACCGCGGCTCGCCGGGCTCTGGCCGTCGCACTGGCCGGCGACCTGGACCACGCGTCCCGGCTCACCGACCAGGTCCTCTCCGCCGGAACCCCGGAACAGCGGGCCGAAGCGGCGTACGTGGCCGCCGCCGTCCTGGCCCACCGCGGGCAGACCGCCCAGGCGGTACGGCTCTTCGAATGGGCCGGCTCCGACGTGTCCGCCGGTTTCGCCGCGGTCGGGCTGGCCGCCACCGGACGGCTCCCGGAAGCCGAACGCCTGATCCGGGCCGACGACCCGTCCGCCCAGCCGCCGACCTCGCTGAGCGCCGCGGCCACCCTGATGGCCCGGGGCACCGCCGAATCGGTGACCGGCTCGCCGTCGACCGCGCTCTCCACCCTGGTCCAGGCCGCCACCGTGATCGCCCCGGCCGGCCCGACCGCGCTGCTGCCGGACAGCCCGTCCGCGATCGGCGCGCTGCTCGCCATGCACTGCAACGAACTCGACGTCGCCGAGTCGCTGCTCACCCGCGCCGGGCTGCAGGGCACCGGCGGCGCGCTGCTGGCCACCCGCCACCACCTGCTCACCTCCTGGGTGCTGCTGCTGCGCGGCCGCCTCGACGAGGTCGAACAGCGGCTGCCCGCCACCGTCGGCGCGGCCGCCCCGGAAGGCCGCGACAACCTGTTCGGCACCGCGCTGCGGGTCGGCCTGGCCCGCCGCAACGGTGACCTGGTCGGGCTGCGCAGCGCCTGGCCGGACGCCTGCCAGGCACTGATCGGCCAGCCGGTCGAACTGTTCAACCTGCTGCCGCTGGGCGAGCTGGCGGTGGCCGCGGCCCGGCTCGGCGAGTTCCACCGGGTGGCCGGTCACCTGGCCGAGGCCGACCGGCTGCTCGCCGAACTCGGCGACCCGCCGCTCTGGGCGGTGCCGCTGCACTGGTACCGGCTGCAGGCCGCGATCCTGGCCGACGACCGGGACACCGCCCGCCGGCACGCCGACCGCCTGGACGCCGCCCGTGCCTCCGGCGCCTGGGCCACCGCGTACGCCGACGCCGCCGCGGTCTGGCTGGACGTGCTGGCCGGCCGCGCCGACCCGGAGCCGGTGCTGGCCGCCGCCCGCACCCTCAGCCTCGCCGGACTCACCTGGGACGCCGCCCGGCTCGCCGGACAGGCCGCGATCCGCACCTCGGACCGCAAGGCGATGGCCCTGCTGCTCGAGTCGGCCCGGGCCATGCAGGGCAGCGGTGCCCGGCCCGAGCAGCCCGCGACCTCGGCACCGGCCCGCACCACCCCGGCCGGGCCGCAGCTGCTCAGTGCCCGGGAGCGTGAGGTCGGCGCCCTGGTCCTGGCGGGGATGACGTACAAGCAGATCGCCGACCGGCTGTACCTGTCGGCGAAGACCGTGGAGCATCACATGGCACGCATTCGGCAGCGACTGGGCTGCGCCGACCGGCACGAGCTGCTCACCCGGCTCCGCGAGATCATCGGGGATCCGGAGAGCAACGCGTGAACCGTCGCACCAGACTGGTCGGCGCCGGGTTGCTCGTCGTGTTCTGGGCCGCGGCCGCCGTCCCGGCGGTCACCGACGCGGTCCGGGCGCTCGCCGACCGGATCGTCGCCGACCGGCTCGACCGGCCGGTCGACGAGGCGGTGCTCGCCCTGGAAGCGGAACGACGGCTGTCGGTCAGTGGCCGCCCGGCCGCCGAACTGACCGCCCAGCGGGCCGAGACCGATCAGGCGGCCGGCCGGTTGCGGCAGCCGGAGCAGTCCCGGTGGCGCTGGCTGGCCATGTCGGAAGCCGATCGTACGGCCGACGAGCTGCTGAAACGGATGGACGGCCTGCCCGATCTGCGGGCGTCGGTGGACTCCGGCGCCGTCGACCGGCGGGAGGCTGTCACGGCGTACGCGGAAATGATCGGATCGACGGGCGACCCGGACCCGACCGCTGACGGCATCCGCACGCTGACCCGCTCCCGGGAGGTCCTCGCCGAGGAGGACGCCCTGCTGGCCGCGACCTCCGCCGGCTCCGGGCCGGCCCGCGCCGACCGGGTCCGGCTGGCCCAGCTGGCCGGCGCCCGGCGGGTGCTGTTCACCATCGCGGGCACCACCCTGTCCGGTGCGGCCGCCGACCGGCACCGCCAGCTGGCCGACGGGCCGGAGCTGGCCCGCCTGAGCGACCTCGAGGACGCCTTCGCCACCCAGCCCGGCGGCATCCCGGACCCGGCCGCGTGGGCGCCCACGTTCAACACCCTCAACACCGCCCTGTGGGAGCTGCGCGAGAGCGCCGCCACCGAGGCCGCGGACGCCGCCACCGAGCGGGCGGTGACCGCCACCGTGTGGGCCGGAGCGGTCGGCGGGGTCGGTTTCGTCGCCCTGCTCGGCCTGCTGGTGGTGACCCTGCGCCGCCGGGCCGTGGCCGCCAAGGCGCCGATCCCGGCGGCACGTACCGCCCGGTCCGGCGGCGGCTACCGTCCCGACGAGCTGATGCACGACCTCGACCGCCGCAACCAGGCCCTGATCCAGCGGCAACTGCGGGTGCTCGACGCCCTGACCCGGCGCGCCACCGACGAGCAGGCCGTCGTCGACCTGCGCCGGGCCGGCGAGTTCGCCACCCGGCTGCGCCGTAACCTGGAGAAGGGGGTCACCCTCACCGGCGGCACCCCGGACCGGAGCTGGCCGCGACTGGTGCCGATGGCGGAGGTCATCCGCGAGTCGGCCGCCGAGATCGCCGACCGGGACCGGGTGGTGACCGGCAGTGTCGAGTCCGCGTACCTGTCCGGGACGGCCGCCACCGACGTGACCCACCTGCTCGCCGAACTGATCGAGAACGCCGCCTCGTTCGCCCCGGCCGACTCGCCGGTGGTGGTCGCCGGGCAGCACGAGACCGGTGGCTACCTGCTGACCGTCACCGACGTCGGGCCCGGCATGACCGAGGGTGACCTGGCCACCGGGCACGAGATGATGACGACCGCCGAACCCCCGGCCGGCGGCACATGGTGGGGGCTGTGGGCGGTGGGCCGGTTCGCCGTCCGGCAGGATGTCGGGGTGCAACTCCACAACACCCCCTCCGGCGGTCTCGTCGCCGCGGTGCTGATCCCGTCCGCCGTGATCACCGGCGGCCCGGACAGCCTGGACACCCATCGCGTCGGTCTGCAGAGGGTCGTCGAGTGACCAAGCGGCGTACCCCGGCGGACGTCGTCCGTGACGCCGCGTGGCGGCTGGCCACCGCGATGCTGACCAGCCCGACCCCCGAACCCCGCCTGATCAAGCCGGGCGGGGCGCACGCCCGCCGCCCGATCGCCGGGCGGCTGATGCTGGTGTCCGGCGCCCTGGCCGCGGTGGCGGTCACCGCGCTGCTGGTCATCTTCCTGGTGGACCGCCCGTTCCAGGGCAAGGTCACACCGGACGAGGCCGCCGGGCTGCCCGGCCGGACCGTCGAGGCGAACACCCCGCCCGGGTCCGGCACACCCGCACAGTCCGGCACGTCACCGTCCGCCGACAGCACCGGACCGTCGGCGTCGGCGTCCGTGTCGGTGGCGCCCTCGGTGAGCCAGGGCGCCCCCTCGCTGTCGCCGACCTCACCCGGCGGCGGTGGCAGCCTGCCGCCGACCGGTGGGGACGGCGCGTCCCCGGCGCCGTTGACGGCCGGGCTCAGCACCACGCCGTACCTGCTGGGGCTGCTCGGTTACCGGACGAACGTGACCGTCGCCAACCCGGGCACCGCCGCCCGGACCGGCTGGACCCTGGCGATCACACTGCCTCGCTCGTCGCTGAAGGTCGCCGATGTGAAAGGTGCGACGGCCAGCCAGCAGGGCACGGTGTGGACGTTCACCCCGGACGCGTCGACCACCGAGATCGACGGCGGCGACCAGGCAGCCATCACCTTCAACGTCAACGGCGACACCCTGCTCAACGCCGCCCCCACGTCCTGCACCATCGACGGCACCCCCTGTTCCTGAGCGGCTTCCCCTGAAGAGTCCACAGAACGATTCCCAGGCCGGGTCGGCTTCGTTTGCGGGCATTGATGCCGACGACCCGGGCAGCTGTCACGCTGCTCGGGTCGCAGATCGCCGCTGCCCGTGAGGAACGCGGCTGGCCGGCTGTGGTCCCGCGCTATCTCTCGGGCGGGGAGATGCCCAGGCGGGTCAGCGCGCTCGCCCGAACCGAACAGACCGACTCACAACCGGCAGAGCCGTCCGGCATCTGCACCCGCGCGGATTGAACACTGATCTCGCCAGGCTCGAACGGATTCCAGTCAATGCCCCAGCCGCGCAGTCAAGCCCGCTGGGCTCGCTGACACTCGAAGGCGGAAACGCTGCCCCCACTCACCCAAAGGATGATCCATTCCGGTCGGCACATGCCCGGATCATAGTCGCGGCAGGGCACGTTCCGGGCGGTGCGGGCCTTCACCGGGCGAGCGTCAACAACCCCGAGTGCTCAGGCGGGTGGGAACCGGCTGACCACCTGGCCGGTCGCGTCGAGGATGTGGATCGACGGGTTGTCGTTTACGTCCACCTGTAGGGAGATTCGTGGGCGGCCCTGTGAGTCGGTGAGGTGCAGCATGGCGCCCAGGTCGGAGCGCCAGCCGAGCAGGACCCGCTCCTTCGGGGCGCCGGATGTGGGCATGGCGGTGGGGTGGGCGTTGACGTTCAGGCCGGCGCCGCCGACGCCGTCTCGCCAGGTGCTCGACACCTTGATGGCGTCCACCGCGCCGGGGTAGTCGAACGTGATGCTGCCGCCGGTCGTTGCGGCGAGGATTCCGCCGATCTCGTTGCCGTTGTCGTCGTTGAAGATCATCCAGCTGGCGTTCTCCGGGCCTCCGCGCTGTGCGGCGGGGATCTCGCGGCCGTCGATGATGATCGGCGGTTTGCGGGAGTCGAGGAGGAACCTCTGCCGGCCGCGCCGGTCGGTGACCTTGAAGGACTCGCGGGGCGGGGGAGCACCGGCCGGCGCCGTGTCGGGGGCGGCGGTGGCGGGGGAAGTGGGGTACAGGGCGGCGGTGGTGGTTGCCGCGGTGGCGCTGAACATGGCGCGGCGGCTGAGGTTCGGCATGGACTGCTCCTGTTCGGATGGGCGGCCGTGGTGACTGCCCGGTGACGGAGCATGCGCCGGGTGTCCCGGCTGTGTCGTCGGAGCAGGGGTGACATTTCGACTGTCCACCGTGGTTGGCGGGCCGCCGGGTGGACGCGGCGTACGGTTAGCCTCGGGGAATGTCGATCGATCATCGGCCACCGCTGCTGAGCCGGCTTCGTACCGGCCATTGGGTCGGTGTTGACGTGGTCTTCGTGCTGGTCGTCGGGTCGGTGCAGGGATGGCCGGTGACCGCCCCGGGGCTTCTTCTTCCCCTTGCGGTACGCCGGATCGCGGCCCTGCCGGTCCTCGTGGTGGTGTCGCTGTCCGCGTGCGGGTCGATGCTGGTCCTCGGTGCGCGGTACCCGGCGTTCGAGGTGGCGTTCGCGATCTATCCACTGGCGGTTTCCTGGCGTACCCGCAGATCGGTGTCGCTCTTGATCGTGGTGTCGGGGGCGCTGGGAGCGGCGGCCTGGCTCGGACCGCCGGTGGCGGCCACCGGCTCCCCCGCCGGCCTGATGGCGGCCACCTTCGTGCTGGTGGGCGGGGCCACCGTCCTCGGTGGGACGGTCCGTGCCCACCGGCGGCATCTGGCCCGGCTCCACGAGACGACGGCCCGTGAGGAACGCCTGCATCTGGCCCGTGAGCTGCACGACGCGGTCGGGCACCGGATGAGCGTGATCGCGCTGCAGGCGGGGGTGGCGAACGTGGTGGCCGGCGAACGGCCGGAGGAGGCCCGGCGGGCGTTGTCGTCGATCGAGGAGACCAGCCGGACCGGTCTGCGGGAGCTGCGGGCCCTGGTCGGCCTGCTCCGGGACGACCGGCCGCCCGGCGTAGCCGATCTGGACGCGTTGGTGCTGCCGGTGCGGGCGGCGGGGCTGCGGGTACGGGTGTCGATCACCGGTACGGTCCGGGCGTTGCCGCCGGAGGTCGGCGCGGCGGTGTACCGGATCGTCCAGGAAGCCCTGACCAACGTGGTCCGGCACGCCGCCGCGACCAAGGTCGACGTGGTCGTCGGCTACACGGCGGCCGCGGTCGAGGTCCGGGTGACCGACGACGGCGCGGGAACGCCCGGCGACACGGGGGTGGGGCCGGCCGGGACGGGTGGCCGGGGCCTCACCGGGATGCGCGGCCGGGGCCTCACCGGGATGCGCGAGCGGGCCGAACTGCTCGGCGGGGAGTTCAGCGCCGGGCCACTGCGCGCCCACGGCGGCGGCGGCGGGTACCTGGTGTGCGCCCGGCTGCCGCTGGAGGAGGTGCCGGCGTGACCATCAGCGTGGCCGTCGTGGACGACGAGGCACTGATCCGGGGGAGCCTTCGGATCCTGGTGGAGACCGTGCCGGACATGCGGGTGGTCGGGGAGGCCGCCGACGGGGCGGCCGCGGTCGATCTGGTCACCGCCGAGCGCCCGGACGTGGTCCTGATGGACGTCCGGATGCCCGGCCTGAACGGGGTGGAGGCGACCCGGCGGATCACCACGGCGGCCCCGCTCCGGGACGTCAAAGTCATCATTCTGACCACCTTCGACCTCGATGAGTACGTCTATGCCGCGCTGCGGGCCGGTGCCAGCGGATTCCTGCTCAAGGACACCGCACCGGCCGCCCTGCTGGACGCGATCCGGCTGGTCGCGGCCGGTGAGGCGCTGCTCGCGCCGACGGTGACCCGGCGGCTGCTCCGGGAGTTCGCGGCCCGCCCCGGCGCGCTGGGCCGGCCACCGCGCGAGCTGTCCGATCTGACCCGGCGGGAACGGGAGGTGCTCACCCTGGTGGCGCGCGGCCTGTCCAACACCGAGCTGGCCGAACACCTGGTCCTGAGCCCGGCGACGATCAAGACGTACGTCACCCGGCTCCTCGCCAAACTCGGCGCCCGTGACCGGGCCACCCTGGTGATGATCGCCTATGACGCCCATCTGGTCGAACCGCGTTCCGCCACACATAGGCTGGGGGGATGAAGGTTCTGTCCATCCAGTCGGCGGTCGCGCACGGGCACGTCGGCAACTCCGCGGCCGTCTTTCCGATGCAGCGCATCGGTGTCGAGGTCGTGCCGGTGCACACCGTCAACTTCTCCAACCACACCGGGTACGGCGCCTGGCGCGGCCCGCTGATCGCGCCGTCGGATGTCGCCGAGGTTCTGCTCGGTGTCGAGGAGCGCGGGGTGTTCCCGCAGGTCGACGCGGTGCTGTCCGGGTACCAGGGTGGGGCGGGCATCGCCGACGTGATCGTCGACGCGGTGCGCCGGGTGAAAGTCGCCAACCCCGAGGCGGTGTACGCCTGCGACCCGGTGATGGGCAACGCCAAGTCCGGCTGTTTCGTCGCGCCGGAGATCCCGGTGCTGCTGCGGGACACGGTGGTGCCGGTCGCCGACATCATCACCCCCAACCAGTTCGAGCTGGGTTTCCTGACCGGCACCGAGCCGGCGAGCATCGAGTCGACCCTGGAGTCGGCCGACCTGGCCCGCGCGATGGGCCCGTCGACGGTGCTGGTCACCAGCGTGGAGCGGCCGGACCGGGCGGAGGGCACGATCGAGATGCTGGTGGTCGACGCCGCCGGCGCCTGGGTGGTGACCACCCCGCACCTGCCGTTCAAGGCCAACGGCTCCGGCGACGTGACGGCCGCGCTGTTCACGTCGCACTACGTCGCCACCAAGGACGCGGCGCTGGCGCTGGAACGTACCGCGTCCAGTGTCTTCGACCTGATCGACCTGACCTTCACGTCCGGTCAGCGCGAGTTGCAGCTGGTGCAGGCCCAGGAGTTCTACGCCACCCCGCGCATGCAGTTCGCCGCCGAGCAGGTGCGCTGAGCCCGCCGGGCCGCCCGGGGAATCGGGCGGCCCGGGGCACGTCTCAGGAGGGCGAGCCGGTGCCGGTCAGGATGCGGGAGCGGATGTAGCGGCCGGACTCGGTCAGGACGCCGGTGTCCTCGAAGGAGGTGCCGGCGCAGGTGCCCTGGACGAAGGCCGAGTTCGTCTCGCGGCCGTCGGAGAGGCTCCACATCGCGTAACCGATCTTGTTGGCTTTCAGCAGGTCCAGCCAGGCGTCGGTGCTGGTGAAGTCGTTGCCGCCGTCGCCGGTGAAGGTCTGGGTGCCGAACTCGCTGACGAACAGCGGCAGCTTCTTCGCCGCGCGGGCCACCACGGTGCGGCGGTCGGCGCCGTGCGAGGCGGCGTAGAAGTGGAACGTGTACATGATGTTCGACGCCCGGACCGGGTCGGCGAGGATCTCGGTCTCGTCGGCGCCGTCGGTCAGGCCCAGCGACGAGAAACCGCGGGTGCCGACCAGCACCACACTGTCCGGGGCGTTCTTCCGGATCACCGGGATGACCTGTTCGGCGTACGATTTGATGCCGTCCCAGCTGACCCCGTTCGGCTCGTTGGCGATCTCGTAGATCACGTTGGTCTTGTCCGCGTGGGCGGCGGTCACGTCGGCGAAGAACCGCTTGGCCAGGTCCAGGTTCTGGTTCGGGTCGCCGGGGGTGAGCACGTGGAAGTCGACGATCACGTACAGGCCCAGGGCGCTGGCCTCGTCGACCAGGCCGTTGACCTTGGCGGTGAAACCTTCCGGGTCGGTCTCCAGGCCGCCCTCCTGGGCGTACATGGAGAGCCTGATGAAGTCGGCGTTCCAGTCGTTGCGGATCGCGGCCAGGGAGCCGGGGTTGACGCAGTCGGGGAAGAACTGCAGGCCGTGGCTGCTCATGCCGCGCAGCTGGACCGCGTCGCCGGCCTCGTTGCAGAGGTTCACCCCGCACACCTCGAGCTGCCCGTTCGCGGCGACCGGGGTGTCCGCGGCCTCTGAGCCGGCCGGCGGAGTGGTGGCCGTCGGTGCGGTCGTGGGCGGTGCGGTCGTGGGCGGTGCGGTCGTCGGCGGAGCGTCGGAGGGCGCTGTCGAGAAAGAGGCGGTCGGCTGTGCGGCGCCGCCGCCGTCCTCGGCCAGGGTGCAGACCGACAGCTTCTCGGCGCCGAGGTCGGGGCGGGCCGCGTTGCGGGCGATCGCGGTCTCCATCCGTTCGATGGTGGCGAAGCGTCTGCTCTGCAGCGGGCCGAGAATCGCGTTCTGGATGAACTGGTCACCACCCTGCCCAGCGGTGTCGATGATGCGCTTGTTCGCCTCGGCGATCTGGGTGTTCAGCAGTTCCAGGTTGCGTTCGATCTCGGCCCGCTGCGGAGCGGGCACCGCCACGCCGAGGGAGACCTGCGGGCAGGCGACCGTCGGCGCGGCCGAGCCGGTCTTACCTGCCTCACCGGCGGATGCGACGCCCAGGCCGGCGCCGACGAGGACGACGGCGGCCCCGGCGACGGCGCCGATCTGCCAGCGGCGGGCGCCTGCACGGGAACGCGGGGAGCGGGCTCTGTCCATGGGGAGGACCTTCGCCTTCGGGTGGTGAACACCTCGGTTACGGCGATGGGTACGGGAGCGCTCCCAATCCGGATCAGTGCCCGTGTGACTTTTCTGCCGACCGCTGGCCGGACCGCATCCGGTCGCGCTCGGAGCTGCGGTGCGAGGCGGAGTTCATCCGGTACGCCATCTTTGCGCGGTCACGGGAGACCGCGTCCCGGGAAGCGGCGGGCGTCACGGGCGGCGGTGGCGGGGCCGGCTCCGGCCGGAGCGAGCCACCCGGGCGCTCCGGGCGCTTCGGGGCGAGTGCCGAAACGGCTGTGGACAGGAACCGGCGGATGGCCAGAGGGAGGAAGCGAGTCACGGCGGCGGTGCCTTCCTGCGGGGTGCTCGATGAACCGTACAGAAAGAACCGTATGTGGTTTTGGCTCTTTCGGTAATCGCTCGCAAGGGGTCGTCCGAAGGCGGTCGGCCGCGCTGAGGCGAAAGAGGCTCGCTGCTCTAGCCTATTTCTGGCGGGTAACCGACGTAACCACTCACCGGATCGTACTAATCCGATCGAATATTCCGTCGGACAGGTCTCCGCAGGCCCGTTTCCAGGCTATACGGTGACTCGCATTGCCGGAGCACGCGATCCGATCGGCCCGGCGAAACGCGAATCGCGGAACACGAAATCACCAGGAACAACGAAGCTGAGGACTGGTCACGTGTCGAATTCACGCCGAGGAGTGTCAGCGGCAGCCCTGATCGCCGTCATGGTCGCGGGAGTGGGCGCCGTCTCGACCCTGAACGCCGGCGCCGAGGAGAACCCGGCTCCGGCCCCGGCCGTGACGGAGAGCCCGGCACAGCCCGGGATCACGCCGCCGCCGCGCCTGCCCTGGGGGCAGAAACCGACCGAGATTCAGACCGGCGCCGCCGGAACCAGCAGCCGCCGGCTCAAGGATGCGGGCCTGGACGCCGCCCCGCCCGACAATTCCGGCGCGAAGTACGCCCCGAAGGGCCGCACCTCGCGCACCGGTGACCTGAGGTCCGCGCCTGTCGCACCGGTCCCGCCGAAGCCTCCGGCGCTCAGGACGGAGGCGCTCAAGACGGTGGCGGCCGCCTCGACCGTGCTCTACCACTACAACGCCGGATCCCAGGCCGCGGTTACCGACGGGGCCTACGCCAATTTCGGCATCGGCAAGCCCACCCTGGCGCTGACCGACTTCCACAGCCTGGCGGAGCTGGCCGTGCAGTCGGCCGACGGCACCCAGGTCGTCGAGGTCGGCTGGACGGTGGACCGGCTGGTCAACGGCGACACCGAACCGCACCTGTTCGTCTATCACTGGGTCAACGGCGTGCCCACCTGCTACAACGCCTGCGGGTTCGTGCGGTACAGCACGAACATCCGGCCCGGGGACACGCTGCCCGAGGACACCACCAAGAAGCTGGGCATCCAGTACTACGACGGGGCGTGGTGGGTCGCCTACGACACCGAGTGGGTCGGCTACTACCCGGCGTCGCGGTGGGGCGGCACGTTCACCCAGACCGGCAACGTCCAGTTCTTCGGCGAGGTGGCGGCGCTGAGCCTGGCCCCGTGCACCGAGATGGGCAACGGCCGCAACGGGAACTCCGACGCGGCGGCGGCGCGGATCAGCAGCGTGACCTACCTGAACGGGCCACCCGTCGACCTGTACGTGCGCAGCACCAGCAACCACTACGACGTCGCGCGGCTGAGTGGCCGGAC
Organism: Actinoplanes couchii; assembly: GCF_016862075.1. Classification (GTDB taxonomy): domain Bacteria; phylum Actinomycetota; class Actinomycetes; order Mycobacteriales; family Micromonosporaceae; genus Actinoplanes; species Actinoplanes couchii. The sequence goes on from NZ_BOMG01000004.1 coordinate 13,986, forward strand.
GTTCCGCTACGGCGGGGCGGGAGCCTGCTGACGGCACCGAGGCGGTCACCGAGTGCTCCGGCCCGGGAGCATTCGGTGACCGCCGGGCGGCCGGATGCCTCAAGTCGACAGGCGGACGGCCGACGGTAGGACCATGGGAAACGGGGACTGCCGATGAATCGTCTGCCGGTACTGGTGTCTCCGTACGGACCGTACGCCGCCCTCGCACTGCACGTGCACGACCTGACCATCCGCGGTCACCACGCGGACACCCTGGTCGCCGCGGACGAGGCGGAGGCGATCACCCTCGCCCTCGGCGACCACCGCACCCACCGGGTCAGCAGGCTGGGCCGGATGTACGCGCTGCGGTCCCTGGGCCGGCTGGACGAGGCCCTGCAGATCGCCGAGGACCTGATCGAGGACCAGACCCGGCTGGGCGGTCCGAAGGCCACCGACGCCAAGATCATGGCGGATGCCGCCGAGGTGCTGATCAATCTCGGCCGGATCGACGACGGGCTGCACTACGTGGCCCGCGCGATGGCGGTGCTGGACGTGGCGCCGCGCAAGGGCCTGCGCTACTTCTCCGCGATGGCCTCGCTGGCCCAGGCCGCCCGCTGCGCCGACCTCTTCGAACTCGCCGACGACGCGATGCGCCGGTGCATCGAGTCGTTCGAGAACCCGGACGACCTCTACCGGTCCGCCGCCGAGCTCACCCACATCGAACTGTGGCTGGAGTGGGCGCTGCGACTGGATCAGGTGGGCCGCACCGACGAGGCGGCGAACCTGGTCGACAAGTGTGTCCGGGTGCTGGAGAACCTCAACGCGCAGGGCATCGACTCGCCGCTGGGCACGGCGGTGCTCGCGGTGTGTTATGCCAAGTCCGGGCGTACCGCGGAAGCGTTCGATCTGGTCAAGGATCTGCTGCCGAAGATGCGCGCGGCCGACCAGTCGCACGAGACCCGCCTGCTGCACCTGGCCAACGGGGTGGCGCTGCGGTCCACCGGCGAGTGGGTCGCCGCCCGGCGTGAGTTCCGGGCCGCCCTGCAGCTCTCGGTCCTGCGGTCGCAGAAACTGCTGTTCCAGTACGAGCTGGCGACCACCGCCGTGGGCGAGTTCCCGGGCGAGGCGACCCAGGCGGTCCTGGAGGCGCTCGGTGGTCACGTCGAGGCACTGTGGCAGCTGCGGATGGACCGGCGGACGATGCTGCGGCAGGCGTACCGGCGGGTCGAGCTGGAAGCGGCGCGGCTGTCCGCGGACCTGGCCGCGGCCTCGGACGCGCTGACCGGGCTGGGCAACCGGCGGATGTTCGACAGGCGGATCAACACGGTGATGCCCGGCGGATCACTGCTGCTCATCGACGTGGACCACTTCAAGGACATCAACGACAGGTACTCGCACGGCGTCGGGGACCGGGTGCTCGGCGAGATCGCCGCGGTGCTGCGCTCACACTGCCGGCACGACGAGGTGGCGATCCGCTTCGGCGGCGACGAGTTCGCCGTGTTCCTGTCCACCGGTGAGGACGAGGCCCGCGAGGTCGCCGAGCGGATCCGCCGGGTGATCCTGGCCCGGGACTGGAACACCATCGTGCCCGGCCTGACCGTCACCCTCAGCATGGGACTGGCCGACTGCCTGGCCGGCGAGCCCGGTCGTGACCTGTTCGACCGGGCCGACGCCAACCTCTACTCCGCGAAGCGGTCCGGCCGTAACCAGCTGGCGGCCGCCGCCTGACCGAACCGCCCTCCCACCGGCCCGCAGCGAATCCCGCTGCGGGCCGGCGTTTTTGTCGGTGGCCCGATGCGGTGATCGCGAGCCCGGGCGGAACGGTCTTCGGGCTCCGGTGCGGTGACACGGCAAGTCGTCGCGAGCTCAGCGGGTGTCCGGCATCGCAGCCGGGCTTCGTCCCTGCCGCGTTCGCCGAGCTTGCCCACGAGGCCGGACCGGGGCCGCTCGGAGGACGGTCGGATCAACCGGTCCGATGGCCACCTCCGGCCGAGGGAGGAGGGCCGCCCTCACCGGCCATGACGAAGAGAGACCGGGCCTGCCGGCCATAGCGAAGGAAGAGGGTCGGCCCTCAGCGGCCATGGCGAAGAGGTACGGCCCGCCGGCCATAACCAAGAAAAGGGGCGGCATCGCCGGCCGAGGACGAGAAAGACGGCCGGAACGGGGCCGGTTGCTGTGCCGCTGGGCGGATCCCGGGGCGGTACCGGATCGCCGGACAGGCGCGGCGCGTGTCCGCCGCGAACGCGGTTCGGCCCGGCCAGCGGGATGCTGGCCGGGCCGTTCGGCGCGGTGATCTCGGGCGGTCAGCCCGCCGCCTTGGTGAAGAAGGCGGTCAGGCCTCCGCTTGGTGAAGAAGGCGGTCAGGCCGCCGGCTCGGCCGGAGAAGCGCCCAGGCCGCCGGCTCGACCGGGGAAGCGGTCAGGCCAGCGGCTCGACGAGGCGGCGGTCAGGCCTCCGGCTTGACGGAGAAGGTGACGGTCGCCGGGCGGCCGGCGATCCCCGCGCCGCTCACCGCGGCCACCGACACCGACATCGTGGTGGCCCGCGGCGCGGTCACCGTCACCGGCAGCGCGAGCGCCGACCCGTCGACGGTGCCGTAGAGGCGGCCGTTCACGGTCACCCGGTAGGCGGTGATCCCGGACGGGCCGGCCAGCGCCGGCGGGGTCCAGGTCACCGTGAACGAGGTGCCGGTGCTGCCCTTGGACACCGGGCTGGTGATCGTCGGCGCGCCGAGCACGGTCGAGTCGACCAGCACCGAGCCGGCATCCGCCTCAGCGGTCAGCCCGGTCTGGTTGACCGCCTGCACGGTGATCTGCCACGTGCCGTTGTCGGGCACCGTCACCGCGCCGGACGTCGCCGTCGCGGTGGCCGCCGCCCGCACCGTCCGGGTGCCGTCGGTCGCGACGATCGCGTACGTCTTGATACCGGACTCGGCGTCGATCGCCGGCGCCCAGGACACCTTGACGGCACGGGCCGACACCATCTCGGGCAGCTTCTCCGGTACGGCCGGGGACGGCGCCGTGGTGTCGAACCAGATCGCGCCCGCCGACGAGGCCCGGCTGCTGTTGCCGGCCCGGTCCACCGCGGTGATCGACCAGGTGTGCTTGCCGGGCGGGGTGGTGACGGTGGCGGTGGTGGCGTTCGCCGGGACCGAGTCGGCCCGGTTGCCGTCCAGGAACAGGACGTACTCGTCCACACCACTGGCCTTGTCGGTGGAGGCGGTCCAGGTCAGCACGGTGTTCGCGTCCGCGCCGGTGACGACGACCCGGCCGGGCAGGGACGGGGCGGTCTTGTCGTACGTGTACCCGAGCGACGCCGGGGTCGAGGACAGCCCGGCCCGGTTGACCGCGGTGACCGTCACGTTCTGCCGGCCGTCGGTCGGCCGGTAGGTCCAGCTGGTGCCGGTCACGGTCGCCTTCTGGGTGCCCGCGGTGACCAGGTAGGAGCCGATGCCCGACTCGGTGTCGGCCGACGGGTTCCACATGACCGTCACCGTGGCGTCCCGGCTGAAGCTGTCGGCCGCCGGCGAGGTGATCACCGGTTTGGTCGGCGGGGTGCTGTCGGTCCACTTGGTGAACGTGCCGGACGGCCCGATGTTGCCGGCTGCGTCGACCGGGGTGATGGTCCAGGTGTGCTGGCCACCCGCGGCCTGGTTGACGAACTCGGGTTTGGTCACGGTCACCGCGGTGCCGTCGTCGACCTGCACCTCCCACGACACCGGGGAACCGGCGGCGGAGGCGGCGGCCCAGCTCAGCTTCGACTGGTCGGTGGCGAGCCGGATCCCGGACGGCGCCGCCGGGGCGGCCGTGTCGACACGCACCGGCACGGTGACGGTCCGGGAGGCCTGGCCGGCCATGTTCCGGGCGACCAGCGACGCGGTGTGGATGCCGTCACCGGACACCGTCAGCGTCGCCGACCGGGCGTCCCCGTCGACCGTGACGGTCTTGCCGTTCAGCGAGAGCGTGTAGGAGGCGATCCCTGAGCCGGGCGCCGACGCCGGGGTCCAGGAGACGGTGACCTGCCGGCTGCTCAGCCAGACGCCGGCCGCCGGGGCGGTGATGGCCGGCGAGAGCGGGACCGACGAGTCGATCCACAGCGTGGTCTCGGCGGTGGCGCCGACGTTGCCGGCCGCGTCCGTCGCGGTCACCGAGACGGTGCGGCGGCCGGGGGCGGCGGCGATCCCGGCGGGGGACTGGGCCACCGTCTTGACCAGTTCGCCGTCGACCGTGACCGCGTAGCTGCGGGCGGTGCCACGGTCGGCCGGGGCGACCCAGGTGACCGTCCGGCCCTCCTTGTCCACCTTCACGTTGGTCACCGCGGCGGGCGCGGTCGAGTCCCGGACCAGGGTCTTCGTGACGCTGTTCTTGATCAGGCCGGCGCCGTTGACCGCGACCACGACGATCGAGTTGCTGCCCTCGGTCAGCGGCACGTCGGCGGTCAGGGTGGCGCCGTCGGTGTCGGCGACCTTCTGGCCGTTGACCAGCACCCGGTAAGCGGAGATGCCGGAGTCGGGGTCGACGGCCGCGGTCCAGGTGACCGTGCCGGTCGCGGTCTTCACCGGGGTGGTCACCGAGACGACCGGGGCGACCGACGGGGCGGTGGTGTCGGTGGCCGTGACGACCTCGACCTTCGCGATGCCGTCGGCGGCCGACGTGACCTTCACCGACTGCTTGCCGCCGGGGATCAGCCACACGCCGCCGACCGGCAGGTTCGGCGCCGAGAACGAGGTGGAGGTGCTCGGCTGCATGTCGAGCAGCTGGGTGGTCGGCGAGCTGCCGGTGGTCCGCAGCCGGACCTGGACACCGGCCCAGGCCGGGACGCGCACGTCCCGGCCGGTCGCCGGGCGGTAGTCGACGAACACCGTGCCGGACGAGGTCTCCAGCTTCAGCCCGCTGGTGCCGGTGTGCGCGGACAGCGCCGACAGCGTGGCCGGCGAGGTGGTGGTGGTCTGCTGGAGACCGAGGAAGTCACCGAAGGCCGAGTTCAGGTTGCCGGAGGCGAAACCGTTGCGGGCGTACCCCATCACGTCGGTGGCGTCCTGGTACTCCGCGACCGTGCAGGAGCTGGACAGCGAGACCCGGGCACCGTTCGCGGTGCAGGTCGCCTTGTTGGCGTGCCCGAGACCGAGGTTGTGGCCGAACTCGTGGGTGAGCACGTCCTCCAGGGGTGTGCCGTTCACCCAGATCATCGGCCCGTTCACCGAGCCCAGACCGGCCCAGGCACAGCCGGACTGCTTCGGGAAGTAGATCCCGATGTGGTCCCGCGCGTTGGCCGGGGCGTCGACGCCGTGCGCCGCGATCGCCGCGTTGAAGATCGCGGTGTAGTCGCACGATCCGCTGGGCGCGGCGATCTGCTGCCAATCGCGGACGTCCACGCTGATGTCGACGCCACCGTTGGACTGCTCGGACCAGTAGGTCTTCGCCTGGTTCGCCAGAGCGGTGAGCGACTCCCGGGTCGCGTCGTCCTTGGCGGTCCAGAACACCGGCAGCAGCGTCAGCTCGTGCGCCCCGGAGGCCGCCGCCTGCGCGCGTTTCGTGGATCCGGTCAGCTCGGCGGAGACGACTGTCGTCCCCTCCAGCTCGACCTTGGCCCGGCGGCCCGAGGCCGCGCCGTCCAGTTCGCCGGGCGGCACCTCGAACAGCTTGCCGTCGGCCCGGACCAGGGTCAGCATGCGGTCCCCGCCGGCCGGGGCGTCCGGCAGCGGATCCACGATGACCGACTCGACCGTGCCGACGACCGTACGGGTCTCGGGGGCGGGTGCCGCTGTCGCGCCCGGCGCGAGCAGGGCCATCGCCAGGAGCGATCCGAATCCACTGAGCGTCATGGCTCAGAGATCGGCCGGATGATCACGGACCTGAAGGATTTTGCCCCCGGAGCGTGACCGAAACGAGAGCTGCGCCGAAAGGTGACGGGTGTCGAAATGCAATATTCTTTCCCGATCAATCAACTACCTGGCCGGGGGAGATATATGAGCAAGAAGACGATCGTGCTGGCTGCCGTCGTGGCGCTGGCGATCACGGGCTGCGCCAAGGAGGACACCTCCACCACCACCGAGAGCGGCGTCCCGCTGATCGAGGCCGGCTCGCTGACCACCTGCACCCACCTGCCGTACGCGCCGTTCCAGTCCAAGGACTCCAGCGGCAAGGTCGTCGGCTTCGACGTCGCGCTGATCGACCTGGTCGCCGCCAAGCTCGGCGTGACCCAGGAGATCGTCGACACGCCGTTCGAGGGCATCAAGTCCGGCGCCGACCTCAACTCCGGCAAGTGCGACGTGGCCGCCGCCGGCATGACCATCACCGACGAGCGCAAGAAGGTGCTCGACTTCGCCGACCCGTACTTCGACGCCACCCAGGCGCTCGCCGTGCAGACCGGCAAGGAGGTGAAGACCCTGGAGGAGCTGGCCGGCAAGAAGCTCGGGACCCAGGGCGGCACCACCGGTGAGGACTACGTCAAGAAGCAGGTCGAGGAGAAGAAGCTCGACATCGAGGTCGTCTCGTACAAGGACCTCGCCGCGCTGCAGCAGGCGCTCGCCACCAACCAGATCGCGGGCGCGGTCAACGACCTGCCGGTCTGGAACGAGTACATCAAGGCCAACCCCGGCAAGGTCGTCGTCTCGGCCGGCTTCGACACCGGTGAGCAGTACGGATTCGCCGTCAAGAAGGGCAACGCCGAGCTGCTGAAGGCCGTCAACGAGGCGCTCGCCACCGCCCGCAGCGACGGCAAGTACGACGAGATCTACAAGCAGTGGATCGGCGAGAAGCCCGCCGCATGAAGCTGAGCCCCCGCCGCCGGCGGCTGATCGCCCGGGTCGCCGGCTATGTCGTCTTCGCCGCGGTCATCCTGGCCGTGGCGGGGGCCGCGGACTGGGACCGCCTGTCCGAGGCGTTCTTCCGGCTCGACATCGCCGGGGACATGTTCCCCGAGGCGATCACCGTCGCGCTGCGCAACACCGTCACGTACACGCTGCTGGCCTTCGTCTTCGGCCTGACACTCGGGCTGATCCTGGCGCTGATGCGGCTGTCGTCGATCCTGCCGTACCGCTGGTTCGCGACCGCCTACATCGAGCTGTTCCGCGGGCTGCCGTCGCTGCTGGTGCTGTTCATGGTCGGCTACGGCGTGCCGCTGGCCTTCCCGGACCGGGAGATCCCCGGCGGCGTCTACGGCTCGGTGGCCGTCGGTCTCGGCCTGACCGCCGCGGCGTACATGGCGGAGACCATCCGGGCCGGCATCCAGGCGGTGCCGAAAGGCCAGCTCGAGGCGGCCCGCACCCTCGGCATGTCGCACAGCCGGGCGATGATCTCGATCATCCTGCCGCAGGCGTTCCGGATCGTGATCCCGCCGCTCACCAACGAGATCATTCTCCTGACCAAGGACACTTCCCTGGTGTACGTCCTGGGCGTCACGTCCACGACGATCGAACTGACCAAGTTCGCCGGTGACACCCTCAACACGCGGGTCAACCCGACGCCGCTGGTGGTGGCCGGCCTGCTCTACCTGGTGATCACACTGCCGCTGTCGCAGCTGGTCCGCGGGCTGGAGCGCCGCGCCGGACGGGAGAGGTGAGGCTGATGTCCACCATCGAGATCAGCGGACTGCACAAGTCGTTCGGCAACCTGGAGGTGCTCCGCGGCATCGACCTGGCAGTCGAACCCGGCGAGGTCGTGTGCGTGATCGGCCCGTCCGGCTCCGGCAAGTCGACCCTGCTGCGCTGCGTGAACCTCCTCGAAGAGCCGACGTCCGGCTCGATCCGGGTAGCCGGCACCGAGGTCACCGACCCGGACTGCGACATCGACGCGGTACGCCGCGGCATCGGCATGGTGTTCCAGCAGTTCAACCTGTTCGGGCACCTGACCGTGCGGGAGAACGTGACGATCGCCCAGCGCCGGGTCCTCAAACGCAGCCGCGCCGAAGCCGGCCGGATCGCCGACAAGAACCTGGAACGTGTCGGGCTCGCCGAGAAGGCGGGCGCCTACCCGGCCCAGCTCTCCGGCGGCCAGCAGCAGCGTGTCGCGATCGCGCGGGCGCTCGCCATGGACCCGCAGCTGATGCTCTTCGACGAGCCGACCAGCGCCCTCGACCCGGAGTTGGTCGGTGAGGTGCTCGCGGTCATGCGCGGCCTGGCCGCCGAGGGCATGACGATGCTGGTCGTGACACACGAGATGGCGTTCGCCCGCGAGGTCGCGTCGCGCGTCGTCTTCATGGACGGCGGCGTCGTCGTCGAACAGGGGCCGCCCGAAGAGGTCTTCGGCGCGCCACGCGAGGAACGCACCCGAGTTTTCCTCCATCGTGTCCTGGAGCCCACCCGGGTCAGCGAGGACGAGATCGGCGCGCGTCCCGCCGAATGACGCACGGGGGGCTGAGCGTATCAGCAGCTCAGGCCCCCTCTCCTGCATTCCGGTGATCTCACCCGTGTCGAAGCCGGGTTTTCGAGGTCTGGAGTGACATCTGAGCAAAGGGGTCACCCAGGAGGAGTTTATGTCGTGTCATGTCCGGGTAAATGCCGAATTTTTGCTCCGAGATGCTTCAAGCTGTTGTGGCAGCGCTCAACGGCACTGCAAACCGTTTGAAGGGGAAATCTCATGCGTAACACCGTTCGTTACACCGCTGGCCTGATGGTCGCGGCCGGTGCCGTCCTCGCGTTCTCGACCCCGGCGATGGCTGCCGACAACGGCCGCGAGCGGAACCGTGGCGGCGGCGACCGCTTCAGCCTGTCCAGCATCGACGCCGACTACTACCAGTCGAACCGGGCGTCCAACTCCAACTGGAACAACCAGACGGTGCTGAACAACATCGGTAACACCCAGTACGGCAAGAACAACTACAACGGTGGCGGTACCGCTTTCGCCATCAACAGCACCGACCAGTACAACGACGTTCGCGGCGGCGACTTCGAGCAGTACCTCGGGCGCTGAGCCCCGCCTGAGCGGGCCGGGTTCGCCCGGCCCGCTCAGCCCTGATCACAGTCTTGAGAGGAATTTTGATGAACCGTACCGTTCGTTACGCGGCCGGCCTGATGATCGCCGCGGGTGCGTCCCTCGCGATCGCCGGTCCCGCGACTGCGGCCCCGAGCAATGACCCGTTCGGCAGCCGGGACCGTGGCAGCGACTTCTCTTCGTCGCGCAGCTACTTCGATGCGACTCAGATCCAGAAGAGCATCAACACCAACGTCAACACCCAGGTCGTGCTGAACAACATCGGCAACGTCCAGATCGGCCGCAACAACTACAACGGCGGCGGCACCGCCTTCGCCCTCAACGAGACCTACCAGGGCGGCCGCCTTGACGGCGGGAACTTCCGGCAGCGGAACCGCTGATCATCTGATGCACCACGTCGCCCGAATAGGGTGATGGATATCTGACGACGGACCCGAGGCGTATCACGCCTCGGGCCCGTCGTCCGTCAGGACTTCGTTGCGAACAGCTCCGCCACCTCGGCGTCACTGAGCGCGCGGTCGTACGCCCCGACCTGGTCGATCGAACCCGACCACCAGTCGACCCGGTTGCCCGCATACTTGGCCCGGCCCACCGACAGCGGACCGGTGCTCACCACGTCCGGCCCGGCCGGCACTGCTGCCACCCGCTGGCCGTCCACGTACAAGCGGATCTCGCCGGTCGTGTGGTCGCGGACCCCGGCCAGGTGGTACCAGCGGTTCAGCTCCGGCGTGACCACCAGACGGGCCCGGTTGCCGCCCGGCGTGCTGAACGCGAAGGCGCCCTGCCCGTACTGCAGGTAGAACGGGTTCTCCTTGGTCCGGCCGTCCTGGCTGACCACCGTGGCGTAGTTGCCGGGCACCTTGTCCAGGGTCACCCACGCGGAGACCGTGTAGTCCTTCGTGGTGTCCAGCACCGGCGCGGCGGTGTCGGCCGAGTCGCCGTCCCCGTCGAAACGCAGGGCCGTCCCGGTCACCCCGGGCACCCAGGACGTGTCACCGCTCAGGGTGAGGTGGCTGCCGGCGATGGCGTCCGAAGCCTTGGTCCCGCTGCCCTCGTCCAGCTTCCACGACCCCTTGCCGGGGAACGTCGCGTCGGCGCCGGCGGTGCGGCCGGCCTCGATCACGGCGAGGTTGATCGCCCGTACCGGCGCGGGATCGACCTTGATCTTCCGCCGGTCGTAGGTCCAGAGGCCGTTGAGCTCGGTCTCCAGGTCGGTGATCTGGGTGTAGACCGAACCGGACAGCTCCGCCCCGGCGGCTTCCAGGTAGTACGTGCGGGTGTTGTCCACGTACTTCGCGGTCAGCGCCGCCACGTCGGCGACACCGCTGTAGATCACCGCGGGCGGTCCCGGCCACATGTGCCCGGGCGTACGCAGGGTGAATCCGCCGTGCTCACCGTCCATCGCGACCCGGGTGGCGTCCGGGTACGGCGCGTCGTTGTTGACGTAGTCGTGGTGGTCGATCACGTCGCCCGCACCGGAGTCACCCTTGGACGAGCAGCAGTTGACACCGCTGTGCGCGTTCAGGATCCGGGACGGGTCCTCGGTCTTCAGCGCCGTCGCGATCTGGCCGGTGGCGGTCCGGTCCCACTCGCCCCAGCCCTCGTTGAACAGGATCCAGCCGATGATCGACGGGAAGTTGTGCAGCTGGCGCTGCATCTCCCGGCCCTGGCTGAGGAACGCGTCCTGCCCGGCCGTGGTGCTGATGTCGGCCGACACGAAGTCCTGCCAGACCAGCAGGCCCAGCTCGTCGGCGTGCCGGTAGAACCGGGCCGACTCCACCTTGATGTGCTTGCGGACCGCGTTGAAGCCGAGTTTCTTCGTCTCCACCAGGTCGAAGCGCAGCGCCGCGTCGGTCGGCTGGGTGTAGAGGCCCTCCGGCCAGAACCCCTGGTCCAGGGTGGCCAGTGAGAAGACCGGCTCGCCGTTGAGCACCAGTTTCGGGAAGCCGCCGACCTTCTTGACCTCGATCCGGCGCAGTCCGAAGTAGCCCTTGACCTTGTCGTTGCCGAGCTTGACCTCGAGGTCGTAGAGGTACGGGTCGTCCGGGCTCCACAGGTGCGGCTTGGCGATCTTCACGCGCAGGTCCGCGTTGGACGTACCGGAAATTTGACCGGCCTTTTTGCCCTTTTTGTCGGTGGCGACCACGGTGACCTTGGCGGATTTCGAGGACTTGACCCGAACGACGACGGATCCGGTCGCCACGTCCGGCGTGATCACCAGGTCGTCGATCGCGGCCGGCGCGACCGGCTCCAGCCAGACCGTCTGCCAGATGCCCGACGACGGCTCGTAGACGATGCCGCCCGGGTTGAGCGACTGCTTGCCCTTCGGCTGGTTCGGCCCGGTGACGTCGGTGACCGCGACGATGATCTCCTGCGGCCCCTTCCTGGTGAGCGCGCCGGTGATGTCCGCGGTGAACGCCGTGTACCCGCCGGTGTGCTCGGTGACCAGGGTGCCGTTGACCCAGACCTTCGCCTGGTAGTCGACCGCGCCGAAGTTCAGCTTGATCCGCTTGCCGGTCCAGCCCTTCGGGACGGTCACCAGCTTGCGGTAGAACATGTGGTCCTCGCGCCGTTCGATACCGGACAGCAGCGACTCGACCGGGTACGGCACGGTGATCGTCTCGGCCAGCTTCTTCCCGAAGACCGGCTGCTCACCGGCCTCGGCCCCGGCGAACTCCCACGGCCCGTTCAGGTTGAGCCAGTCGGAGCGGACCAGTTGCGGGCGCGGGTACTCCGGCAGCGGATGTTTCTTGTCGACCTTGTCGCCCCAGGGCGTGGTCAGCCGGTGCGTGGAGTTGTTGACCGCCGACCGGATGATCTGCGGAACCGTCTCGCCGCCGACGACCAGGCCGCCGGTGCCGTCGTAGTTGACCCGGACCCGCTGGTCCTTCTGCACCTTCTCGGTCAGCGTGACGATCAGCTTCGACCGGTCCCGCCGGTCCACCGCGACCGACTTGATCGGGAACCTGGTGGTGTCCACCTCGACCGACAGGTGCTGGGCGAACTGTCCCAGGTTGCCGACGGGCGCGGCGAAGTCGGCGACGACGGTGGTGCCGCCGGCCGGGACGCTCAGGTCGACCGGGAAGATCTGGAAGCCGTCCGGCGGGGTGAACGCCGACTCGGGCACGATCTGTTTCGGCAGGCCCTCGGCGGCCCAGCGCAGGAACAGGTTGGCCCCGCCGACGTCCTGGAACATCTCGATCCGCAGGTCGTGGGCCTCCCCGGCGACCAGGCGCAGCGGCGCGGCGGTCTGCTCACGGTCCCAGTCGCCGACCCAGTGGTCGATGACCGGCTGCCCGTCGAGCAGGAACCGGAACCCGTTGTCGCCGATCATCGAGAACGTGTAGTCCCCGGTGGCCGGGGCGGTGATCTTCCCGGTCCAGCGGGCGGTGGTGTGTTCGGTACGCCCGACCAGTGACTCGAAGGTGCCGGCCAGTCCCGGCAGATCGATGTTCGGATCGAGTGCGATTCCACCGAGCTCGGCGAAGTCGCGGGCGCCCGGGGCGGACATCCGGAAGTACTCACCCTTGAGCCCGTTAACCGCGGCGGCCTGAGCCGCGGCGGCCTGAGCCTGGGCGGCCTGAGCCTGGGCGGCCTGCGCCGGGGCGGTGGGGGCGACCAGGGCTGCGGCGACCAGTGATCCAGCGGCTAGAAGGGACTTGAGGGACGTTCGTGGCATCGAAATGTTTCCCTTCGCGCAACGACGTAACGCAAACAGATTGGCTTATTTACATATCTGATGTCAACGAAAAGCAACAGGATCCAACAGTTCCGCAACTGGCCCTGTGTGACGTCTGTGTCACTCCCATGACGGTTGTGCGGCAGCCGATGGCAACGGCCCTGAGCTGGGCAACAGTGGGATGAACCAGTCCCGAGAGGAGTCCCGATGCCCCGCCTTCACGACACCGAGACGATTCACAGCGACAGCGCTCATCTCGGGACGACGCCCCAGGTCGTCGCCACCGCCGCCGACTTCGCCACCGCCGAGCGCGCGGTGTCCCAGCTGATCGACGGGGGAGTGCCGGCTGGCCGGGCGGTGATCGTCGCCTGCGGCCGTCAGCTCGCCGGCCGTCGTCCCGGCGCCCTGGCCGCCCGCGACGGCGCCCTGGCCGGCGCGGTGGTCGCGGTCCTGATCGAGCACCTGCTGGCCTGGTTCGACCTGATCATCCCGATCGCCGACATGACCTGGAGCACCCTGGTCGCCGCCGGGCTGGGCGCGCTGATCGGCGCCGTGCTCGGGCTGATCCGGCACGAGCTGGCCGGGGAGGACGGACCCCCCAAGGTCCTCCCCGGTCACTACGACGTGCTGGTCGCCGCCGAGGTGGCCGACGACGCCGTCCGCATCCTCGGCCCCGCGACCTGACGCCTAGGCGGGGCGGCTCCAGGTCACCTGGACGGGCAGGCGTAGGCGGCTGGTCTCGGTGGGGTCGGTCATCGCCGCGCCGAGCAGGTCCATCGCGGCCCGGCCCAGCGCGTCACCGGCCACGTCGATCGCCGGGATGCCGGGCACCCCGAGCGCCTCGGTCACCGTGGTCTCCGCGCTGACCAGCACCTCACCCGGCACCTGCACACCCCGGCCACGCAGGGTGAGGATCAGACCCAGAGCCAGGGCCGTCGCGTACGGCACCACAGCGGTGGCCCCGGACTCGAGCACCTCGGCGGTGGCCGTCACGCCCGCCGCGAAGCTCGCCGGATACGGTCCGTGCACCGTCAACTCGGCGCCGGAGCGGGCCGCCGCCTCCCGGGCCGCCGCCGCACGACCGGGGTCCTGCCAGGATCCGGGCGGGCCACCGAGGTAGGCGATCCGCCGGTGCCCGCGCACCGCCAGCCCTTGGACCACCGCCCCGATCGCGGTCGCGGTGTCGGCCACCACCGACGGCAGCCCCTCGGCCTCCCGGTCCACCAGAACCGTCGGCTTGATCGCGGCGATCGCGGCGACGTTCTCCTCCGGACCGCGCGGTGCGGCCAGGATCAGCCCGTCGACCTGGGCGGCCAGACGCTCCAGCGCGGCCAGCCCGGCGGCCGTCTCCAATGAGGCGACCGTCACGGTGAGGTGCAGGTCGGACTCGGCCGCCCGGGCCTGGGCGCCGCCGATGATCGGGGCGAAGAACGCGTTCTCCAGGGTCGGCACCACAAACGCGGCCAGGCCGGTGCGGCCCCGGGCGAGCTGGCTGGCGGTCCGGTTCAGCACATATCCCAGCTGGTCAGCGGCGGCCCGGATGCGGGCGATGGTCTCCGGCGCGACCATCTCGGGGCGGGCCAGGGCGCGCGACACGGTCGACTTGTTGTAGCCGGCCAGCGCTGCCACATCCGCCAGGGTTGCCACGGGATCCTCTCGGTCTTCGTTACACGGTGTTTACCACCACTAGTGCGCCCACATCATCCTCGGTGAAGTAGCCTGCGTGCAACCGGTTGTGCAACCGGTTGCATGTGACCGATCCGAGAATATTGGGAAATGTCTCGTAAAACCGCTCTTCTCCTGCTGCCGGGGCTCGCGTTCCTCGCCATCGGGTTCCTCGTGCCCGCGGTGGCGATGCTCGTCGCACCGCCCGGCGCGGAGACCGCGGCGGTGTTCACGCGGTTCGGCGAGATGCTCGTCGACCCGTACGAGCTGCGCATCATCGGGCGCACCGTCGCCCTCGGGCTGATCGTGACCGCCCTCTGCGTCGGGCTCGGCTTCCCGATCGCGTACCTGCTGGCCCGCTCGACCAGCCGCTGGGGCGGTGTCCTGCTGGCGCTGGCGATCTTCCCGCTGCTGCTCAGCAACGTGGTCCGCACCTTCGGCTGGCTGGTGCTGCTCGGCGCCAACGGGGCCATCGGCAAACTGCTCACCTCGACCGGCCTGGCCGACGAGGCGCCGCAGCTGCTCTACACGCCCCTGGCGATCGTGCTCGGCCTGACCCAGCTGTTCCTGCCGCTGGCGATCATCTCCTGCTACTCGGCGGTCGCGCAGATCGATCCGGGACTGGACGACGCCGCCCGCGGGCTGGGCGCCGGGCGCACCCGCACGTTCTGGACCGTGGTGGTGCCGCTCGCCCTGCCCGGCATCGTGGTCGCGGCCACCCTGGTCTTCGCCGGGTCGGTCACCGCGTACACCACGCCCTATCTGCTGGGCGGTTCCGGTCAGCGGATGCTCGCCACCCAGCTCTTCTCGTACGCGTCGGTCTCGGTCGGCTGGGCGGCGGCCAGCGCCACCGCACTGATCATGACGATCCTGGTCTTCCTGATCTCCGGGCTGTCCTCGCTCGCCGGGCGCAAGGGGGCGACGACATGAGGCGTCCCGTCGCGGCGACCCTCGCCGTCCTCGGTTACCTGATCATGATCGTGCCGATCCTGTTCGTGGTGGCGACCGCGTTCAGCGCCGGCCGTACCCTGCGCTTCCCGCCGGAGGGCTTCTCGTTGCAGTGGTTCGAGGCGGCGGTCACCTACGACCCGTTCATGGAGTCGCTGGTCTCCAGCCTCTACCTGGCGATCGGCGCGACCGCCCTGGCCCTGCTGCTCGGGGTGCCGGCCACCATCGCCATCCACCGCGGCAAGATCCCCGGCCGGGGGCTGGTGGAGGGGCTGTTCCTGTCCCCGCTGATCGTGCCGGAGCTGGTCGTCGGGCTCGCGCTCTACCAGCAGCTGATGATCGGTTTCGGACTCGACAACCTGACCACCCTGCTGCTCGGGCACACCGCGCTGCTGCTGCCGTACGCCGTCCGGGTCACCGGCGCCTCGCTCGCCCTGGCCGACCCGGCCGTCGAGGAGGCCGCCCGCGGACTCGGCGCCTCGCCGGTGCGGGCCTTCCTCACCGTCACCCTGCCGCTGCTGCGCCCCGGGATCTTCTCGGCCGCCCTGCTCGGCTTGGTGACCTCGTTCAACAACGTGCCGCTGTCGCTGCTGCTGCAGGACCGGGAGTTCCGGACACTGCCGGTCACGATGCTCGACTACGTCCAGCAGAGCTACAACCCGCGGATCGCCGCGATGGCCACCATCATCCTCGCCGCGACCGTCGTCATCGCGGTCATAGCGGAGCGCACCGTCGGCTTCGCCAAGATCTTCGGAGGCATCAACCGATGACCATCGCTGCTGAATTCGTCGGCGTCACCCAGCGGTTCGGGGATTTCACCGCCGTGGACGGGATCGACCTGGAGATCCCCGAGGGCAAGCTCACCACGCTGCTCGGGCCGAGTGGCTGCGGCAAGACCACCTCGCTGCGGATGCTCGCCGGGTACAGCCTGCCGACCGCCGGCACCATCAAGATCCACGGGGTGGACAGCACCACTCTGCCGCCGGAGAAGCGCGGGCTGGGCATGGTGTTCCAGTCCTACGCCCTGTTCCCGCACATGACAGTCGCGCAGAACGTTGCTTACGGTCTCAAAATCCGAAAAGTAGGACAGAAAGAGATCGCGGCGCGCGTTTCGGAGACGCTCGATCTTGTCGGGCTGGGTCATCTCTCCGCCAGTAAGCCCAAGAAGCTCTCCGGCGGCCAGCAACAGCGGGTCGCCCTGGCCCGCGCGATCGCCATCCGCCCCCGGCTGCTCCTGCTCGACGAGCCGCTGTCGAACCTCGACGCCCGGCTGCGGGTGCAGATGCGCGCCGAGATCCGCCGCATCCAGTCCGAGACCGGCCTGACCGTCGTCCTGGTCACCCACGACCAGGACGAGGCGCTGGAGATGTCCGACCTGATGGTCCTGATGAAGAGCGGCCGGATCATGCAGTCCGGCTCGCCGCGCGAGGTCTTCGCGAACCCGGCGAACCGCTTCGTGGCCGATTTCCTGGGCTACGAGAACTTCTTCACCGACAAAACCGGCATTTTCCGTACGGTACGCCCGGAGCACCTCACGCTCGGCGCCGGCGACGGAGAACGGCTGGACGCCACCGTGGTCTCCACCGCCTACCGCGGCGTGGACCTGCTGGTGACCCTCGAGGCCGTCGACGGCGCCGGCCAGACCGTCCGCCTGGTGGCCGACGTCCGCAACGGGGCGGCCGTGGAACCCGGCACCCGCACCACAGTCACCGCCGACGCGGCACACCTCGTCACCCTCGCAGCTAAGGAATAGTCAGTTGATACGCCACGCCCTCACCGCGGCCTTCTCCGCGGCCGCCCTGCTCGTCACCGCCGGGTGCTCCGGTTCGTCCACCGACTCCGCCGCGGAGAAGCTGGTGCTGAGCACCTTCCCGTTCGGTGTCGAGGAGTTCACCGAGGCGGTCCTGGACCCGTTCACCGAGGCCACCGGCATCGAGGTCGAGGTCGAGACCGGTTCCAACTCGGACCGGCTCTCGCAGCTGCAGGTGGCCGGGGACAAGGCCGGCGCCGACGTCGTGCTGATCTCCGACTACTACGCGGCGCTGGGCCAGCAGGACAAGCTGTTCCAGCAGATCCCGGCCGACAAGGTGCCGAACCTGGCGAAGATCGCGGACTTCGCCAAGGAGACCGCCTACCAGGGCCCGGCCTACAGCTACCAGCTCAACGGCACGATCTACAACACCGAGAAGCTGACCGCCGAGCAGGCCGCGAAGTGGGACGTCTACGCGGGCGCCAACAGCAAGAAGGTGGCCCTGCCCGACATCAGCGTCACCGCCGGCCAGCTGATGATCTCCGGCGTGGCCGCCAGCTACGGCTCCGGCCCGTACGACATCGATGCCGCTCTGAAGACCCTGGCCGGCTGGAAGCCGGGCGTGCTGCAGTTCTACAGCTCGTCCACCGAGGTCACCAACCTGCTCGCCCAGGGTGAGATCGTCGCCGCCGACACCCTCAACGGCTTCGCCACCACCCTGATGGCCGACGGCGAAAAGGTCGCCTGGACCCCGCCGGCCACCGGCAAATTCATGGCCACCAACCGCGCGATGGTCCCGGCCACCGCGAAGAACACCGAGAACGCCTACAAGTTCATCGACTACCTGCTGTCCGCCGAGGCGCAGACCAAGTCCGCCGAACTCGTCGGCGACCTGCCGGTCAACCCGGAGGCCACCGTGCCGCAGACCATCACCGCCGTCGTCGGCGACGTCGCGAAGGACCCGGTCGCCGCCGGCTACGCGACGCTCGACCCGGCCCAGCTGGTGCCGACCCGCAAGGACTGGGCCGACCGGTTCGCCCGCGAAGTCACCGGCAGCTGATCCACCCTCCCGGCCGGGACCTCCACCGCCAGGGAGGTCCCGGCCATCTTCTTGAGGAACACCATGTCTGATTTCGTTCGTGACCTGCCCAAGGTGGACCTGCACTGCCACCTGATCGGCACGGTCCGCGCCACCACGTTCGCGGAGCTGGCCCGGGCCGCGAAGCTCGACCTGCCCGACGAACCGGAGCGGATCTTCGCCGACATCAACTCGCTGCCGCCGGACCCGGAGCTGTACCGCAACACCCGCGTCCCGGTGCCACCGGGCCGCTCGGCCGACGAGCCCGAGGTGTCGTACTCGCTGTTCCGGGCCTCCGCCTGGGTCATCGAGTCGCTGCGCAGCGCCGACGACCTGACCCGGATCGTCTACGAGGCCTTCGAGGACGCGCACCGCAACAACGTGCGGCACCTGGAGATGTCCTTCGACGAGGTGCCCGCGCACCTGAGCGCGCTCGGTTACACCGGCTCGGTGAACGCGTACGTCGACGGCATCCGGATGGCCGAGCGGGACTTCGGGATGACCGGCCGGCTGCTCGCCGCCGTCGACCGCAGTCACTCCGGCGAGGCCGCGGTGGCACGGGTCCGCACGGTCGTCGACAACCCGAACGACTACGTGGTCGGCATCGGTCTGGACAACCTGGAGACGGCCGGCCCGCCGGAGCGGTTCGTGGACGCCTACCGGCTGGCCGGCGAGGCGGGCCTGCGCCGGACCGCGCACTCCTCCGAGCACGCCCCGATCGCCGCGAACACCATCACCTGCCTGGACGACCTGGGCTGCGACCGGATCGACCACGGCTACTTCGTCCTGGAGGACGACGCGGTGGTGGCCCGGCTGCGCGACGAGCAGACCGCGTTCCTGGTCGCCTCCACCACCTCGCGCCGCAGCTGGCGCCCGTGGCGGCGGGCCTCCATCGCCGCGATGATCGAGGCCGGGCTGAACGTGATCCCGTGCTCCGACGACCCCGGCATGTTCCCGAACAGCCTGAACCAGGAGTACCGGATCCTCGCCGAGGACCTGGCCGTGCCCCGGGAGCGCCTGATCGCGATGGCGCTGGCCGGTGTGGACGCCTGCTGGCTGCCGGACGCCCAGAAGGCCGCTCTGCGGGCCCGTTTCCAGGCCGAGATCGACGCTCTGTAGAGCGAATTCGGGTAGGGCCGGTGGGCCCTACCCGAGTTAACGATCCGGAAACTCCGACTACTCCGCGACGACTCATCGGCTGCCTAACTTCTCATCCAGCTTGAGTCTCGCGACGCACATCCTCGTATTCGCCTCGCACGCATCTCCGGCTCCATGGACAATCACGTACTTGTCTGGAGACCGCCTTGTTCGACATATTGATCAATGTGATTTGCGAGCGGATTACGTGAGCGCCGAGGCGATCCGGGTGAACCGGGTCCGGCGGGTCTACGACATCGGTTCCGGCGGCTCGCTGACCGCCCTCGACGACGTCAGCCTGACCATTCCGGCCGGAACCTTCGTCAGCGTCATCGGCCCCAGCGGCTGCGGCAAGTCCACCCTGCTACGGGTGATCGCCGGGCTGGAACAGCCGGACGGCGGCGAGGTGCACGTCGGCGGCGTCACCCCGGCGCAGGCCGCCGAGCGCAAGATGCTCGGCCTGGTCCCGCAGACCCCGGCGCTGCTGCCCTGGCTCTCGGTGCTGAAGAACGTCTCGCTGCCGGCCAAGGTCAACCGGTCCGCGGGCCGCAAGCGGCGGACCGCGTCCGGCACCGGCGGCCCGGACATGGTGGAGCTGCTGCGCAAGGCCGGCCTGCACGACGTGATGCACAAGCTGCCGTCGCAGATCTCCGGCGGTATGCAGCAACGGGCCGCGATCGTCCGGGCGTTCGGCCTGCACCCGGACGTGCTGCTGATGGACGAGCCGTTCTCGGCGCTGGACGAGTTCACCCGGGAGGCGCTGCAGGAGCAGCTGCTGGACCTGTGGGACGAGCTGAAGGCGACCGTGCTGTTCGTGACCCACTCGGTCAGCGAGGCGGTCCGGCTCTCCGACCGGATCGTGGTGATGGCCCCGCACCCGGGCCGGATCACCGACGTCCTGGACATCGACCTGCCCCGCCCGCGCGGCCAGGCGATCCTCAAGACCGCGCAGTTCCACCGTTACGAGGACCTGGTCCGGGACCGGCTCCGCGGCGCCTTCCAGGGGGCCGCGTCATGAGGAAGTCCCTGCACCCGTCGTTCTGGCTGCCGCTGGTGCTGATGATGACCGCGCTCGGGCTGCTCTGGCAGTGGGGCGCGGGCCGGATGCCGTACCTGCTGCCGCCGCTCGGCGCGATCCGCGACACCCTGATCGAGGACGCCGGCTACTACCTCAGCAACGCCCTGGTCACGCTGCAGGAGGCGCTCGGCGGGCTGGTGCTCGGCGGGCTCAGCGCCTTCGTGATCGGCGTGCTGGTCAGCGAGTTCACCGTGGCCCGGCGGGCGATCATGCCGGTGGCGGTGGTGCTCAACGTGACACCGCTGGTGGCGATCGCGCCGGCGCTGGTGGTCGCGTTCGGGTTCGGCGCCGCCCCGAAACTGATCGTCACCGGGCTGATCTGCTTCTTCCCGGTGCTGATCAACACCTCGGTGGGGCTGCGCGCGGTGCCGCTGCCGGTGCTGCAGGTCTACCGGACGGTGCACGCGTCCCGGCTGGAGACGCTCTGGCACCTGCGGATCCCCAGCGCGCTGCCGTACCTGTTCGCCGCCCTGCGCATCGTCTTCCCGCTGTCGGTGGTCGGCGCGGTGGTCGCCGAACTGTCCGCGGCCGGCTCCGCCGAGGGTCTGGGCACCGCGATCAGCCTGGCGTCGTCGATGAACCGGCTCGCCGCGGTCTACGCCTCGATCGCGATCCTCGCGCTGCTCGGCTCCCTGCTGCTGCTGGCCGTGACCCTGCTGGAGCGCCGCCTCCTGCACTGGCACGAGACCCAGAGCGCCTAGTCACCCGTTCGGTTTGCCCTGCCAGCGAAACCTTAGGAGTGCATATCATGAAATATCGCTTCGTATCCGCGGCTGTCGCCGTGCTGACCTTGGCCGCCTGCAACACCGCCCCCGAGGAGCCGAAGGCGCAGTCCGCCCCGGCGATCTCCGACGAGCGGTGCGCGCAGAACAAGGCGGCCGGCAAGATCACCTATCTGTCCGGTTACCAGTGGCAGTCCTCGGCCTCGATCCTGGAGTACGTGGCCGCCGACGACCTGGGTTACTTCGAGGCGCTCTGCCTCGACGTGGCGATGCAGCCCGGCACCGGCGACACCAGCCAGAACACCAAACTGCTCGCCAGCGGCCAGGTGACGTTCAGCCCGGTCAGCCAGCAGGACGTGCTCTCCGCCAACGCCAACGGCATCAAGGTGCAGGGCGTCTCCACGTACTCCCGGGTGGGTCTGGAGATCCTGATGACCATGCCGGAGATCACCGACCTCAAGCAGTTGAACGGCACCACCCTCGGCCAGAAGGGCGCCATGCCGGTCGGTGTGCAGGCGATGCTGGCCAAGGCCGGCGCCGACTACGACTCGATCAAGCAGGTGGTCGTCGGTTACGACCCGTCGATCCTGCCCCGTGGTCAGGTCAAGTCGCTGACCGGCTTCATCTCCAACGAACCCAACCAGTTGGCGGCGGCCAAGACCGAGGTCAAGGTCTGGCGGCCGTACGACTACGACGTGCCCGGTTCCCTCGGCGCGATGGCCGTCAACCCGGAGTTCGCCGCGAAGCACCCGACCGCGGTGCAGGACTTCCTCCGCGCCGGACTGCACGCCTTCGAACACTGCGAGAAGAACGGCGCGCAGTGTGTGGCGGCGGCCGCCGACCTGACCGGCGCCGGTTACGACGAGAAGCACAACCTGAAGATCTGGGAGACCGAGGTCGGCGTGATCCGGGAGACACTGAAGGCCGGAACCCCGCTCGGTGCCATCGACACCGGCAACGTCCAGTCGCTCGTGGCACTGCTGAACACCTACGGCAAGACCAGCATCGACCCGGCCGTCGGCGCCGCCGAATTCAACACCTCGTACATCAAGGAAATCTACTCCGGCGACACACTCGTCTGGCCCGCCCCGTAATTCTGAAAAGTCTGAGAGGTATCGATGTCCGACAAAGAGTACGGGGTGTTCCTCCCGATCGGTAACGGCGGTTGGATGATCTCCGAAACGGCACCGCACCCGGAAGCCACCTACGCGTACAACCGGAAGGTCGCGGTCGACGCCGAAGCCATCGGCCTGGACTTCATCATGTCGATGGCCAAATGGAAGGGCTTCGGCGGCACCACCGACCACTGGGGGCAGACCCTGGAGTCGATGACCATGATGGCCGCCCTGGCCGAGGCCACCAGCCGGGTCAAGATCTGGGCGACCATGCACGCCAACATCCACCACCCGGCGATCGCCGCGAAGATGTACACCACCCTGCAGGACGTCTCCGGCGGCCGGGCCGGGATGAACATCGTCAACGGCTCCTACGCCGCCGAGTTCCAGCAGATGGGCCTCTGGGACGAGAAACTGTCACACGCCGACCGGTACCGGATGACCGAGGAGTGGACCGAGGCCGTCCTGCGCCTGTGGACCGAGGACAGCGTGACCATGAAGAGCGACTTCTTCACCCTCGAGGACTGCGAGTCCCGGCCGCACCCGGCCACCCGGCCCACCATCATCAGCGCCGGACGCTCCGACCGGGGCCGCGACTTCCAGGCCAAATACGCCGACGGCGCGTTCCTCAGCGCCGACAACCTGGACCAGATGCGCGAGTTCTCCCGCTCGGTGCACGAGCGCTCCGCCGAACAGGGGCGGAACTGCAAGACCTACTCGATGCTGACCGTGGTCCTGGACGAGACCGACGCGGCCGCCGAGGCCAAGGCCAAGCGGTACTCGGCCGGCCTGGACAAGCAGGCGCTGATCGGGATGCGTACCTCCTGGGGCATTCCCGCCGACGTGGCCCGCGCCTGGGCCGACGGCGCGACCGGGGCCGAGGCGTTCCAGACGCCGTACGTCACCGGTAGCCCGGACACCGTCTACGCCCACATCAACCAGATCGTCGACACCGCCGAACTGGACGGGCTGATGCTGATCTTCCCGGACTACCACGCCGACATGCTCCCGTTCGGCGAGACCGTCCTGCCCCGGCTGCGGGCGCGGGGATGAGCGACCTCCGGCAGGCCCAGCTCGCCGCCCTCACCGGACGGCCCGCCCTGGTCGTGGTGGACGTGCAGAACTCGTTCGCCTCCGCTGAGGTGCAGGCTGCCGTCGACGTCATCGCCGGCCTGGTCGACGCCGCCCGGGACAGCGGGGTGCCGGTCGTCTGGGTCGGGCTCGGCAGTGATCCGGAACGGCCATGGAAGACAAGTGCCTGGCTGCGCCAAGGAGATCCGGACGCGCCGTACGGGCCGGACGAGCCCTGCGTGCTCGGCACCCCCGGCGCCGAGTGGCACCGGGTCAGCCCCGCCCCCGGCGAGATCATCGTGGTCAAACGCGCCTACAGCGGCTTCCTCGGCACCCCGTTGGAGGTGCTGCTCCGGCAGGAGGGCATCGGCTGGCTCGCCGTCTGCGGCCTGACCACCGAATGCTGCGTGGCCGCCACCGCCACCGACGCCTGCCAGCTCGACTGGCCGGTGCTGATCCCGCACGACGCCACCGCCGCCTACGAGGAAGCCCTGCACGAGGCCGCGCTCACCCAGCTCGCCCTCAACGTCGCCGTCCTCACCGACGCCGCCGAGCTGACCCGTATCTGGAAGGGGGCTTCCGCATGACCGGCATGCACCTCGCCTTCGACCTGTCGTTCACGCACACCGAAGGACGCTGGGCCCGGCGCGGGTCCTGGGTCGGCCGGGACTTCCCGGACCCCCGGATGTACATGGAACTCGCCCAGACCGCCGAGCGCGCCGGGATCGGCATGCTGTTCTTCGGCGACGGCACCGGCATCCCGGACACCTGGCGCGGCTCCATCGACGCCGCCGTCGAATGGGGTGTGCAATGGCCCCGGCACGACATGGCCCCGATCATCGCGGCGATGTCCACCGTCACCGACCACATCGGGTTCGGGCTCACCTACTCGTCGACGTTCATGCACCCCTTCTACACCGCACGCCTGCTCAACTCGCTCGACCACGTCACCGGTGGGCGGATCGCGTTCAACGTGGTCGCCTCCACCCGCGGCGCCGACGCCGCCAACTACGGCTTCGACAGGCTGATGGCACACGGCGAACGCTACGAGCGGATGGAGGAGTTCATCGACGTCTGCCAGGCGCTGTGGGCGTCGGTGGCGCCGGACGCGATCGTCCGCGACCGT
This sequence comes from Actinoplanes couchii, assembly GCF_016862075.1. Taxonomy (GTDB): domain Bacteria; phylum Actinomycetota; class Actinomycetes; order Mycobacteriales; family Micromonosporaceae; genus Actinoplanes; species Actinoplanes couchii. The sequence goes on from NZ_BOMG01000004.1 coordinate 38,267, forward strand.
TCGACCGGCCGGTTCGCCGACCCGGCCAAGGTCGGGAGGATCAACCACCAGGGCAAACATTTCGCCGTACGGGGACCGCTGCCGTGTGTGCCCAGCCCGCAGATCAGCCCGATGCTGGTCCAGGCCGGCAACTCGCCCCGGGGCATCGCCGCGTCGGCCCGCTTCGCCGACCTGGTCTTCGGATTCGGCGGCAGCGTCGCTTCCCAGCAACGGCACCGCACCATGCTGGACGCCGCCCTCACCACCGAGGGCCGTGACCCGGCGGACGTCGGCATCCTGTGGGCCACCCAGGTCATCGTCGGCCGCACCCGCGACGAGGCCCGGGCCCGGCGCGACGAGGTGCTCGGCTTCTGGAGCGAGGAGGCGGTCGGTGCGTTCCTGTCCCACAACGCCGGTGTCGACTTCTCCAAGCTGCCCGCGGCGTTCCCGCTCGGCGAGCTGCGCCGCCAGGCCGAAGAGGCGCAGGCGTCGCCGTCCGGACTGATCGGCACCCTGATCGCGGCACACGGCGAGGACTACCGGATGACCAGAACCGAGTTCTTCGAACACGGCTGGACCAGCGCCACCGGCCTGGACCACACGGTGATCGGCGACCCGGAATCGGTGGCCGACCACCTGGAGGAGAACTTCGCCGCCACCGGAGCCCGCGGCGGCTACATGCTGTCCACCCCGCTCGCGATGCCCTCCGGCCTCACCGACGTGGCCGAACTGCTGGCCCCGGAACTGCGCCGCCGCGGCGCCCTGGCCCCTCGTTACCCGGGCCGGACCCTCCGCGAGAACCTGGCCCTCTGATGCCCCCATCCGCGGCTTTGTCTCCGCCGCCGGGCCCACCTTCACCCGCGGTGTCTTCCTCGTCCTCACCGTCGGTCGCCGAGCAGACGGTCCTGGTGTGCGCGCTCATCGGGACCGCGCAGATGACCTCGGGTGTCACGGTTCCGGTGTTGCCGCTCTACCTGGACGGGCACGGGATCGCCGTCGGGGTGCTCGGGCCGGTGGTGGCCGCGTTCGCCGTCGGCCGGGTGATCGCCAACGTTCCCGCGGGGCTTGCTCTGCGGCGGTTTCCGGCCCGCGCCTACCTGTGGGCCGTGCTGCTGGCGCTGGCGGTGGTCACCGCCCTGACCGGCCTGGCCGGTTCGACCGCCACCCTGCTCGGCTTCCGGCTGGTGGCCGGAGTGTTCGGCGGCGCGGCGGTGACCATCGGGTTCGCCCTGCTCGTCGCCGGCGCGCCGGCCGACCGGCGCGGCTCGGTGATGGCCACCGCCACGGTCGTCCAGATGAGCGCGGGCGCGGCCGGCGCGGTCCTGGGCGGCTCGGTCGTCGGCCTGGTCGGCCCGGCCTGGACCTTCACGGTCGCCGCCATCCCCGCCCTGGCCTGCCTGCTCTGGGACGCGGCCCGCCCGGCCACCGTCTACTGGTCGGCTCTGGCCCCGTCACCCTCGTCCGCGTCGCCGCCTGCCTCGCCATCCGCGTCGCCGCCTGCTTCTCCATCCGCGTCGCCGGCCGCGGCGACGGTGAAGCCGGGCGGGGGCGCGCTCCTGGTGGCGCTCTGTGCGCTCTCGTTCGCCACCTTCCTGGTCCGGTTCGCGGGGGAGCAGGGACTGGTGCCGGTCCTGGCCTACGGCTCCGGGGGCCTCACCCCGTTCACTCTCGGGCTGGCCACCGCTGCCGGGACCGTCGCCAGTCTGGCCGCCATGCCGCTGATCGGGCGGTGGGTGGACCGGGGCGCCCGCAACAGTCTGCTGCTGCCCTCCGGGATCGTCGGTGCGGTCGCCCTCACGGTCCTGCCCCTCCTGCACGTCCCTCTGGGATTCAGCGGCGCGATAGTTGCGTATTCGCTGGCCACCAGTGTGATGGGGGTTCTACCGGGAGTCGTCACCGGTGAGACGTTCCCGGCCGACGCGGCCGGTGCGGTGATCGGCTTGACCCGGACCGCGGGGGACATCGGTGCCGCGGTCGGACCGCTCGCCGTCTTCGGACTCGCCGACCTGGCGGGCAATCTGGCCGCGTGTGTCCTGCTGGGCGCGGTGTTCCTGGCGGCGGCCCTCGCCATGGCGGTCGCCCTGGTCCGGCGGCCGGCGCCCGTCGTCGCGGTGGGGGCGTCGTGATCATCACCGGCGTGGTCGTGCACGGGGCCGGACGCGGCCGTCCGATGGGGTACCCGACCGCCAACCTGGACATCACCGAATCCGGCGAACTGCCGCCCGACGGCGTCTACTTCGGCTGGTTCACCCTGGACGACCGTACCGACGCGGCGTTGTTGTCGATCGGGACCAACCCGACCTTCGGTGGTTACGCCCGCAGCGTCGAAGCCCACGTGCTGGACCGGAACGAGGACATGTACGGCCGGACCGCCCGGGTGGAGATCGGCGCCCTGATCCGGGGCCAGGTGCGGTTCGTGAACGCTGAGGCGCTGGTCGCGGCGATGCGGACCGACGAGCGTTTCGCCCGGCGGATGGCGGCGGGCGGAGACGATGCGACAGCGGAGGAGTTGCCGTGGTGCCCGCAATGAGCGCGAGACGGTTCACACACGAATCCGCGGCGTGCGGACGTAGGGTGTTACCCATGTCCGAGGCCGGTGACGAACGGGGCTGGCGCCGTTTCGGGCCGGAGAGCATCGAGCGCGCCATGCTGCTGGCGCTCGGTGACGAGTTCGGTGTCGCGCTGCGGCCCCGGTCGATCGACCTCGGGGACGGCACCCGGCTGGAGATCGAGGGCGCCGACGAGGGCTGTGACCTGCTCGTGCAGATGGTCGGCAACCAGGGCACCTTCCGGTCGCTGCATCGCAACAAGGTGATGGCCGACATGTTCAAATTGACCTGGCTACGCAGTGCGATGTTCCCGGACAGCCGGGCCGTGCTCTGTGTCAGCGAGACCGTCGCCCAAGTCTTCACACCGTCCGGGTGGACCACCCGGGCCGCCCGTGACCTGGGCATCGAGGTGTGGATCTTCGACGCGGCCGGCAAACCGGCGCCGTTGCAGCACGCCTGAGAGCAACACTCGACAGGAACTCCGCAGCTCCGGTCTCATCCCTTTCCGATGTGCCTGGCGACCATTCCGGACAGCTCCGCGGTGGCTGAAGTATCCCGGCAACTGTGAAGGAACGTCATGAGAATCGCGATCGTGGTGGGCAATCCGAAGCCCCGCTCCCGCACTCTGGAGGTCGCCGAGGCGGTGGCCGCGGTGCTGCCCGGCGACGTGGTCGAGACGATCGATCTGGCCGAGCACGCCGAACGCCTGTTCACCTGGGGTGACCCGGTCCTGGACGAGCTGACCGCGACTGTCGCCGCCTGTGATCTGGTGGTGGTGGCGTCGCCCACCTACAAGGCCACGTACACCGGGATGCTGAAGGCGTTCCTGGACCGGTACCCGACGAACGGGCTGGCCGGGACGGTGGCGGTGCCGGTGATGACGGGTGGGGCTCCGGATCATTCACTGGCGGTGGAGGCGTATCTGCGCCCGCTGCTGGTCGAGCTCGGTGCCAGCGTACCGACGCGGGGTCTTTATCTTGTGATGTCCCGGATGGACGAACTGATCGAGATCGTCGAGGCGTGGGCGGCGGCTAACGTGGCGGTGCTCGATGTCTGACCATGGCCGGGAGTTCCGTCGGGTCCTGGGTGGGTTCGCTTCCGGAGTCACCGTGATCACCGCTGTCACGGACGGGGTGCCGGTGGGGATGACCTGCCAGTCGTTCTTCAGTCTGTCCCTGGATCCGCCGTTGATCGCCTTCTCGCCGGCGCGCACGTCCACGTCGTACCCGCTGATCCGGCGGTCGGGCTCGTTCTGCGTGAACATTCTGGAGGCGGGGCAGGAGGCGTTGTGCCGTCAGTTCGCGCGCAGCGGCACCGACAAGTGGGCGGGTGTCGGCTGGCGTCCGGGGGTGACCGGCAGCCCGATTCTGGACGGTGTGTTGGCCAGCATCGACTGTGAGCTGGATCGGGATCTGGAGACCGGCGACCACTTCCTGACGATCGGCCGGGTGGTCGACCTGGCGAGTGTGCCGGGCCGCAGTCCGCTGCTCTTCTTCAACGGCGCCTTCGAGCGCTTGCACGCCGCCTGACCGTCGAGGGTCCGGTGTCACTTTGAGTGATGTCGGACCCAATTTGGTTGACGGCTCAAATAAAGCGGTACGGTGATCTTGAGGGCTACGAGAGGACACCCCATGCGTGCCGTACGGTTGATGAAATGGCAGAGCGAACCCGTGGTCACCGAGGTGCCGGAGCCGGAACCCGGGCCCGGACAGGTGGTCGTCAAGGTCGGCGGCGCCGGTGCGTGCCACTCCGATCTGCACGTCTCGCACGCCGAGTCGATGCCCGGCTGGAGCACGCCGTTCACGCTCGGTCACGAGACCGCGGGCTGGGTGCACGCCGTCGGCGAGGGAGTGGACAACCTGGCGGTCGGTACCGCGGTCGCCGTCTACGGGCCGTGGGGTTGCGGACTGTGCGCCCGCTGCCGGACCGGTGCGGAGAACTACTGCGAGGGTGACGCCCCGGTCAAGGGTGGCGGCGCAGGCCTCGGCGCGGACGGCGGCATCGCCGAGTACATCCTGGTCCCGCACGCCCGCCTGGTGGTTCCGCTGCCCGACGGGCTCGACCCGGTGCAGGCCGCGCCGCTGACCGACGCCGGGCTCACCCCGTACCACGTGATCCGGCGCTCCCGCGACAAACTGCTGCCCGGCAGTGTCGCCGTGGTGATCGGCACCGGCGGGCTCGGCCACATCGCCGTGCAGATCCTTAAGGCGATCACCTCGGCGAAGGTGATCGCCATCGACAGCAAGCCGGCCGCCCTGGACCTGGCCCGCGAGTGCGGCGCCGACGTGGTGATCCCGGCCGGCACCGACGCCGCCGAGGCGGTCCGGGCAGCCACCGTGGGCGGCCGCGGCGCCGACCTGGTGATCGACTTCGTGGGCGCGACCGGCACCCTCGAGCTGGCCGTCAAGGTGGCCCGCCAGATGGCCGACGTGACGATCGTAGGCGCCGCGAACGGCACCCTGCCGTGGAACTTCTTCGCCGTCCCGTACGAGGTCAGCCTGCAGACCACCTACTGGGGCACCATCCCGGAGCTGGCCGAGCTGCTGGAACTGGCGGCGGCCGGCCTGGTCCGCCCCAAGGTCACCACGTTCCCGCTGGAGGAGGCGCCGGAGGTCTACCGCCGCCTGGACGAGGGCAAACTCGAGGGCCGAGCCGTCTTCATCCCCTGAGGGCTCCGCCCCGGAGCCCCATCAGATCACCGAGCCGATCGGCGAACGGCCCGCCCGCCGTTCACCGACCGGCGGGGCTATCGTCGTTTCTCAGCCTGACCGATGGAGGCGACGATGTCTGACCAGCCCATCACTTTTGTCGGTACCGACGCCGCGCAGGCGCGTATCGCCCGTCTGCGGTCACGGCGCGGTGCCGCCGAGCGGGTCGACACCATCCATGCTGAGATGGCCGAAGCCGACCGCGTCTACGCCGAGAACCTCGCGGCAGTACGCAAGGCGGCGGATCTCACGCAAGTCGAGCTGGCCAAAGCCATGGGCGTTGCGCAGTCGGAGATCAGCCGGATCGAAAGTCGCCCCGACATGCTGTTGTCGACACTCGCCAGCTATCTGGCTGCCGCCGGTGACCGCCCACGCGTAGTCGTCACCATCGCCGGCCACGACATCGAAGTGGACCTCACGCCGCTGATAAGGCGCTGATCGGGTTCGCCGGCCAGCTGGTATGAGCCGCTCGCCGTGGTGGGCCGGAGGTTGCACCGTGCGAACCTCGTCAACGTCGTATCGGGCCACCCACTGACAGGACGTTCGACCATTTCACGGGAACCTAGATCAGCACCCCGATGAGACTGACGGGGAAGAGCAAGGCCAGGGCGGCCATCACGCCCAACGCGGCCCTCGCCCCCCGTTCCATGTCCGGGGTGAGCCGGTATACCGCCGATGCGGCGAGGACCATTCCGGGAGTCATCGCGGGGACGGACGGCGTGCCGCCGGCAATGCTGAATGCCGCCACCATCTGGACGAAGCCGATCGCCAGCAGCAACAGGTTGCCCGGGTGCGGCCGCGCGAGCTTCAGATCGGTCACCTCGATCTGAAGTGCGCCGGCCAGGTCACCGCGGGTACGGGCAGACGATACGCCCGCCGTCATCGCGGCCGCGTTGTCGGCCGTGATTTCGTCGGCGGCAACCCGGTCGGCCAGCCTTGTCGTGACGTGCTGTCTGTCCCGCTCGGTGATCGGCTTCTCGGCGATGCGGGCGGTGGCTTCGGCGTCCTCGACCACGACGGGCTCGCCCGAGGCGGGATCGAAGTAGGAGATCCGCGGGCCGTTCACAAAAACCAGGTCGTCAGTCTGCAGCGGCGGCTGTCCCGGGACGGTGCGTGAGGGCCCGAGACCCGTCCCTGTCATCATCGACAGCGAGATCCGCGTGAATCCGCCCTCGGACCTGATCCTCTTGACCGCGTACGACTGCCACGCCTGGTCGTGCCACCGGCTCGGCGTCCGCGCGGAACTGAAATCGTGTCGGCTGGGCGCCCGGCCCGAACCCATCGCCGCCCCGTTGTCGGTGCACGGGTGCTTGGGCCAGGGCGGGCCCACATCATCGAAGAAGACGCGGCTGCCGTTCTGGTTCGCGTAGAAGTAGACCGACGCGCCGCAGACCGGGCAGTGGGCGTTGGGGTTGAGCCACCCCGTCACGGTGCTGCGGGGCGGTGCCGCGTACGACCTGCTCGGATAGCTTCGAAGCGACGACCGGAAGGATCGGCCGGACGACCGGGTCACGTCGTGAGTGCTCACCCAGTGGCGGCTACCACCCGGACTCCGACGCCAATGGCCCCGACGCTGATACCTCGTCACGCCTCGTACCGCCGGGCCCATCTCCGCACCGCACGAACCTTAACCGCGATACCGGGCAGCCCCATCAGCCCTTCGGCCAGCCGGCGGTGGGTCACTCGACTTGATCATGAAAGCGGCGCCGGCTTCGAGCACCCGATCCCGTCAGTCGAACTCCTCGATGTACTCCTCGGTGGGGCCCAGTGCCGGGTGGTCGCGGAGTTCCAGGTGGCCGCCCGGGTGCTCCAGTTCCATGACGGTCACCGTGTTGGAACCGGGGTGCAGGAGTGGGGCGGGGCAGTACAGGGTCTCCTGTGGGCCGATCTTCCAGTAGCGGCCGAGCAGGAAGTCGTTGATCCAGAGCAGGCCGCGGCCGGAGCCGGGTAGGGCCAGGAACGTGTCGGCCGGGTCGTCGACCTCGAACGTGCCGGTCCAGAAGCCGGGGCCGATGCCGGGGAACGGAGCGCCGGCCACCGTGGAGGACAGCGTGACCGGCGCGTTCTCCCAGCTCTGGATGGTGCGCCGGTCGATCAGGACCGGGCCGAGCAGGCCCTTGTGTGCGCCGACCCCGGGTCCGTAGTTCACCCGGCCCAGGCTTTCCACCACGATCTCCAGGCGGACCGGGGCGCCGGTGCCCCGCAGCGGGAGCGTGCCGGTGCCGGGGCCGACCGTGCCGAGCAGGGTGCCGTCGGTGAAGACGAGGGCGATGTCGCGGACGTCGGACAGGGTGAGCAGGTGGTCTCCGGGCGGAATCCGCGGTGTCGCGGTGTGCAGCGCGAACCCGGCATCCAGGCCCATCCTCTCGAACGACGCCGGTCGGACCGAGGAAAACGACGCCGGGTGGGCTGAGAGAAACGCCGAGGGAGACGTCTGCGCCGCGGCGTGACGCACGGCGGTGAGCAGGTCGGCGGCGGGCGCCAACCGCACGGTCTGCGGGGGCAGGGTCGGCAGTTTCTCCGGTACGCGTAACGCCCCCCGCGCCCCCAGCACCTCCCGCATCGCCCAGAACTTGGCGGTCAGTGTCCCGTCCTCGGCGATCGGCGCGTCCGAGTCGTAGCTGGTGATCGTCGGTTGCAGGACCCCGTCGGTCTCGTTGGCGCCGGCCCACAGCCCGAAGTTGGTGCCGCCGTGGGCCATGTAGATGCTGACGCTGCCGCCGTCGGAGACGATCCCGCGCAGGGTGCCGACGGCGCTGTCCACCCCGCGCACGTGATGGCGTTCACCCCAGTGGTCGAACCAGCCGTTCCAGAATTCGGCGACGATGAACGGCTCCCCGTCGCGGCGGCCGGCGAGCAGTTCGCGGGCGGCTTCGGGTTGGGAGCCGAGGGTGGCGGCGGCGAGGGTGCCGGGCAGGGTGCCGCCGTCGAGCATGAGTTCGGTCGGCCCGTCCGCGGTGAACAGCAGTTCGGTGAGGCCCCGGGCGAGCAGCGCGTCCCGGTTCCAGCGCAGGTAGGTGTGGTCGTCGCCGTAGCTGCCGAACTCGTTCTCCACCTGCACCGCGACGATCGGCCCGCCATGAACGGCCTGGAGTGCGGCCAGCCGGGGGATCAGCTCGTCGAACCAGTGCCCGACCGGCCCGGTGAATCCGGGGTCGGAGCTGCGCAGCGCCACGTCCCGGCCGGTCAGCCAGCTGGGCAGCCCGCCGTTGGACCATTCGGCGCAGATGTACGGCCCGGGCCGCACGATCGCGTCCAGCCCCTCCTCGCCGATGATCGTGAGGAACCGTTCGAGGTCACGCCAGCCGGTGAAGTCCGGGTCCGTACCGGGGGAGGGCTGGTGGAAGTTCCACGGCACGTAGGTGTCGACGGTGTTGAGTCCCAGGTCGGCGAGGCGGCGGATCCGGTCGCGCCACAGTTGCGGGTGGACGCGGAAGTAGTGCAGGGCGCCGGAGAGGATCTGGTGCTCAGCGCCTCGGCGGAACAGTCGCCGGTCCCGCCAGGAGAGGGCCGCGGACGTCTTCAGGGCTGCAGCGTCGATCACGGCGCGAGCCTATGTTACCGATGCCATCTGTAACAACGGCGGTATTATCGACCGGCATCGGACATGGGGGAGGGCGCATGAGTGTCGGGCGGCAGCCGAGCATGGCCGACGTGGCTCTGGCGGCCGGGGTGTCGGCGCAGACGGTGTCCCGGGCGCTGCGCGGCTCACCGAATGTGAACCCGGAGACCCGGCAGCGGGTGCTGGCCGCCGTCGACCAGCTCGGTTACCGGTTCAACAACGCCGCCAAGATGCTCTCCTCCGGGCGCAGCCACACCATCGGCCTGATAGTGCTGCAGTCCGGCGGCTACTACTCGCGCTCCGCGGTCACCGCCGGGGTCGAGGCCGGCGCCGGCGAGGCGGGCTACGCGGTCAGCATCGCCACGATCGCCCGCCTGGACACCGGCTTGATGGAGCGGGCCCTGGCCAAACTCGCCGATCAGGGCGTCGACGGCATCGTGATCGCGGTGCCGCTGATCTCGGTGACCCAGAAGATGGAGGACATCACCCGGGACATCCCGACGGTGACCGTGGACGGCTCGCGGACCGCCGGTGCCCGGGTGCTCGGCATCGACCAGCGGGCCGCCGGCCGGGTCGCCACCCAGCACCTGCTCGACCTCGGGCACCGGCAGGTGTGGCACGTGGCCGGGCCGGACGAGTGGATCGAGGCCCGGCAGCGCCGGGAGGGCTGGCGGGAGTGCCTGACCGCGGCCGGGATCGAGGCGCCGCCGGTCCTGGAGGGGGACTGGTCGCCCGCGTCGGGGTACCGGCAGGGGCAGATCCTGGCGATGATTCCCGAGGTCACGGCGGTCTTCGCGGCCAGCGACGAGATGGCGTTCGGGATCATCCGGGCGCTGCGCGAGCGAGGCCGGTCGGTGCCCGGTCACGTGTCGATCGTGAGTGTGGACGACATCGAGCTGGCCGCCTACTGCGCGCCGCCGCTGACCACGGTCCGGCAGGACTTCTACGCCTGCGGCACGGCAGCCGTCGCGCTGCTGCTCCAAGGCGCCGGGGAACCGGCTGTCGAACCGCCGGTCCTGGCCGTGCGCGAGTCCACTGCCCAACCATCGGTCACTGATCGATAACTGGGTCTTGCGTGTTCATGTTATCGATGCCACGGTAACAAACGTCCGGCGCGCCGGACCGGACACGGAAGGACCACACAGGCATGAGGAAGACATTCGCGCTGGCCACCGCGGCGGTGACGGCGCTCGGTCTGCTGACCGGCTGTTCGAGTTCGGACAGCGCCGAGACGAAGGTGCTGAGTGTCGCCGCGCTCGAAGGCGGTTACGGCCGGGACATGTACACGCAGGTCATCGAGGCGTACCAGAGCAAGCATCCCGGTCTTGATGTTCAGCTGCAGATCTCGAAGAGCATCGAGGACGAGATCAGCCCCAACATGAAGGCCGGGAAGTTCCCGGACGTGGTGGTGCTCGGGCAGGGCCGCAAGGCCGGTCTGACCGAGACGCTGATCAAGGACAAGGCCCTGGAGGACCTGACCCCGATCCGGGACGGCCTCAAGGACCGTCTGACCGAGGGCATCGTCGGCAACCTCAACACCGACCCGTACGGCGACGCCAAGACCTTCCTGATGCCGATGTACTACGCGCCGACCGGCCTGTTCTACAACAAGGGCCTGTTCACGAAGAACAACTGGACCGTCCCGGAGACCTGGGACCAGATGTGGACACTCGCCGAGGACGCCAAGGCCAAGGGCATCGCGCTGTTCACCTACCCGACCGCGGGCTACCTGGACTCCTACTTCTTCTCGCTGCTGGCCGGTGTCGGCGGTGAGCAGTTCTACACCGACGTGATGACGTACCAACAGGATGTCTGGAAGACCCCGCAGGCGAAGCAGGCGCTGGACATCACCACCAGGCTGCTCGGTTACGCCGCGCCGACCACCGTCGGGTACGCCAACGAGCAGGACTTCACCAAGAACCAGCAGAGCATCCTGGACGACAAGGCGCTGTTCATGCCGAACGGCACCTGGATCGTCGGCGAGATGAAGGACGCCCCGCGCGCCGACGGTTTCGCGTGGGGCCTCACCCCGCTGCCCGCCGTCACCGCCGGGACCAAGCGTTACCTGACCACCTCGGTCGAGTCGGTGTGGATCCCGTCGGCCGCGAAGAACAAGGACGCCGCCAAGGACTTCGTCACCTTCCTCTACTCCGAGGAGGCCGCCGCGATCTTCGCCAAGTCGAACGCCATCCAGCCGGTCAAGGGCATCGCGAGCAGTGTGCCGGACGAGAACAAGACCTTCTTCCAGCTGTACGAGGACCCGAACGTGGCCGCCCTGGTCGGTGGGTTCGCCAGCACCGCCCCGGTCGAGGGTGTCGACATCAAGGCCGTCCTCTTCGACACCGCGAACAGCATCATCAGCGGTGACAAGACCGAGGACCAGTGGCAGGCCGCGCTGCACGACGCGAGCGAGAAGCTGCGCCAGGCCGGCAAGTGAGCAACAAGCCCGGCGACGGCCGTTTCGTAGCGCTCTGCCTGGTGCCCGCACTGGTGCTGTTCGCGCTGTTCATGATCTGGCCGACCGTGAACGTGTTCCGGATGTCGCTCTACACCTGGAGCGGCTTCTCCCCGGACATGCGCTTCGTCGGGCTGGACAACTTCACCAAACTGCTCGACGACCAGCAGTTCGTCCGCGCCTTCCAGAACACCGTCGCCCTGCTCGTGGTGGTCACCGTGATCACCATGGGCATGGGTCTCTTCCTCGCCGCGATCATGACGAGGCAGAAACTGCGCGGCCGTGACCTCTACCGCTTCGTGCTCTACATCCCGAACGTGCTGAGCGTGGTGGTGATCGCCGCGGTCTTCTCGGCGATCTACGACCAGGAGAACGGGCTGATCAACGGCACGCTCCGGGCGCTGTCGCTGGACGGGCTGCAACTGGTCTGGCTCGGGGACCAGAAGGTGGTGCTCTGGTCGGTGGCGATCGCCATGGTCTGGCAGTCGCTCGGCTATTACATGGTGCTCTACATGTCGAGCATGTCGAGCATCCCGGAGGAGCTCTACGAGGCGTCGTCGCTGGACGGCGCCTCGGCCACCCGCCAGTTCTTCGACATCACCCTGCCACTGATCTGGCAGACCCTGCGGACCACGCTCACCTTCTTCGTGATGAGCGCGGTCAACCTCAGCTTCGTGCTGGTCCGCGCGATGACCGGCGGCGGGCCGGACGGATCGTCCGAAGTGCTGCTCAGCTACATGTACAAACAGGCCTACACCAATTCGTCGTACGGGTACGGCATGGCCATCGGCGTCGTCATCTTCATGTTCTCCTTCCTCGTGTCGCTGCTGGTGAGCCGCGCCACCCGGCGTGAACCAGTCCAGTTCTGAGAGGCCGAACCCATGACGCACAAGCTGGGCCGGGGCCTCACCTACGCGCTGGTCTCGACGATCGCGCTGCTCATCGCGGTGCCGGTGGCCTGGGTGCTGGTCGCCTCGGTGAAGACCAGGGGCGAGTTCTACGGCAGCCCGTGGGCACTGCCCGAGGGCCTGCACCTGGCCAACTACGTGGACGCGTTCGTCACCGCGAAGATGGGGCAGTACTTCCTGACCTCGATCCTGGTCACCCTGTTCGGGCTGGTCCTGGTGCTGGCCGTGTCGGTGCCGGCCGCGTACGTGGTGGCCCGCTACGAGTTCCGCGGCAAGGGCCTGGTCGAGGTGCTGCTGATGGCCGGGCTGTTCGTCAACGTGAACTACATCGTGGTGCCGATCTTCCTGATGCTGGTCGACTGGGACCGGGCGCTGATCGACGTACTGCCGGACGGGCTCTTCATCGACAACCCGGGCATGCTGTCGCTGGTCTACGCGGCCACCTCGATCCCGTTCACCATCTACCTGCTGACCGCGTACTTCCGGAGCATCCCGAAGGACTACGAGGAGGCGGCCGCACTCGACGGGGCGTCCCGGTTCCGGATCATGACGCGGGTGATGCTGCCGATGGCCCGGCCGGCGGTCACCACCGTGGTGCTGTTCAACTTCCTGGCGTACTGGAACGATTTCATCATCTCGCTGACCCTGCTGCCCGGTGACGGCAAGACGCTGCAGGTCGGCCTGCTCAACCTGATGACCGCGCAGAAGGCCGCCGCCGACTACGGGCGGCTCTACGCCGGCATGGTCATCGTGATCGTCCCCGTCCTGATCGTCTATGCCCTGATCCAGCGCCGGCTGATCGAGGGCATGGCGGCCGGCGGGGTGAAGGGCTGACCCGTCCCACCACCGGAGGTACCGATGAACGACACGTTGATCGCGGTCCGGCCCAGCGCCCGCCAGCTCGCCTGGCAGCGGATGGAGTTCTATGGCTTCCTGCACTTCGGTATGAACACGATGACCGGAAAGGAATGGGGTGACGGCACCGACCGGCCCGCCGTCTTCGACCCGCCCGCCGTCGACGCCGGCCAGTGGGTGCGCGCCATGAAGGCCGCCGGGATGACCGGCGTGATCATCACCGCCAAGCACCACGACGGCTTCTGCCTGTGGCCGACCGCGACCACCCCGTACTCCGTGGTGTCCTCGCCCTTCCGCGGGGACGTCGTCGGCCTGGTCGCCGAAGCGGCCCGCGAACACGGCCTGAAGTTCGGCGTCTACCTGTCACCCTGGGACCGCAACCACGACACCTACGGCAGCGGAAAAGGCTACGACGACGTCTACGTCGCCCAGCTCACCGAGCTGCTGACCGACTACGGGCCGGTGTTCACGGTCTGGCTCGACGGCGCCAACGGCGAAGGACCCGACGGCACGGTGCAGCAGTACGACTGGGACCGGTACTACGCCGTCGTGCGTGACCTGCAGCCGGACGCCGTGATCAGCGTCTGCGGCCCGGACGTGCGCTGGTGCGGCAACGAAGCCGGGTCCACCCGCCCGGACGAGTGGAGTGTCGTCCCGCGCGCGCTGCGGGACGTCGAACGGATCGCCGGGAAGTCCCAGCAGATCGACGACGGCGAGTTCGCCCGGCGGATCCGCAGCGACGACCAGGACCTGGGCAGCCGCGCCGCGCTGGCCGGCGCCGAACACGACCTGGTCTGGTACCCGGCCGAGGTCAACACCTCGATCCGCCCCGGCTGGTTCTTCCACGAGGCCGAGAACGACGCGGTCCGCGATCCGGAAGAGCTCTTCCGGATCTACCTGAAGTCGGTCGGTGGCAACGCCACGTTCCTGCTCAACGTGCCGCCCGGGCCGGACGGCCGGATCCACGACAACGACGTGACGGCCCTGCGCGGCCTCGGTCTTTTACTTGCCGACTTTCGGGCCCGTGCCATTCCGGCGCGCCGGGACGGTGATCTGACCCTGCACCTCACCACACCGACAGCCGTCGAAGCAGTGCTGGTCGGCGAGGACATCACCCAGGGCCAGCGGGTGGAGAACCTGGCCGTGCACGGGCTGACAGACGGAGAGTGGACCGTGCTGGCGTCCGCCCGGTCGGTCGGCTACCGGCGGATCCTCACCTTCGCCCCGGTCACCGTCGAGGCGATCTGGGTGGAGATCCGCGAGACCCGGGGCGAGCCAGCGATAAACCGGCTGGAGGCGATCGGGGCAGCCCGGTGAAACGGCTGCTGCCGGCCGTCGCCGTCGTCGCCGCCCTGATCGGTGGCGTGCTCCTGTTGAACCGCACCGATCAGGTCGCCACCCTGGACGGGCACCCGATCACCCGGGATGAGCTCGTCTTTCACATGGAGCGGCTGTCGCGCCTCGACGGGCCGCGGGCTCTGGAGGAGATCAAGCACGACAAGACGATCTGGCTGCTGGCGAAGGAGCAGGGGCTCGTCGAGTCGGTGGATCACGCCGACCTGCTCGACGCGATGGCGGCGGAGAACGAGCGGCGGGCCCGGACCGTCGCTTCCGGTGGAGTCGTGCACGGGCTCGTCGAGTTCGGGGCCGAGGAGTACTACGCGCACCGGCTGGCCGAGCTGACCACCGCGCTGCGGCAGGCGCTCGCCCCTCAGCTGCCGGTCACCGATGCCGAGGTGCGAGCGGCGTTCGACGCCGACCGGGCGCAGTGGAGTGCGAACGCGACCGTTTACACGTACCGGAAATTGGATCGTGGGGGTGGGGTTCTCACCACCGGAACCTACGACGGAAGCACGGCGCGCGGGGTCAACGCGCACGATCAGGAGCTCCTGGCGATCCTCGGCACGCTGCAACCGGGGCAGAGGTCCGCCCCGGTCGACGAGGGCGGCCAGGTCACCTACTACGAGCTGGTCGAACGGCGGGTGGATGAGGAGGCGGCGTTCACCGCCTACGCCGGCCGGATCCGGCAGTCGCTCGTGGACGAGAAGTTCCAGCAGTTCCTCCAGCGCCGGGTGGACGGGGGCGACCTGCGGGTCGACACCGCGGCGGTCGAAACCATCAACGCAGAGGATGGGAACGGATGAGACGAGGATTGATCGCGCTCCTGGCGGCGATCGTCGCGGTGCCGCTGGTCCCGGGAACTCCGGCCCGGGCCGCTTTTGCACAGGCCTGGCCAGGGGACACCGCGAACCAGACCGGCGGGCGGGACTACTACCTGGACGCCACCGCCGGGTCGGACACCGCGGCCGGGACCACACCGGCGACCGCGTGGAAGACGCTGGCCAAGGCGAACGCGACCACGTTCGCGCCCGGCGACCGGATCCTGCTCAAAGCGGGGGAGACCTGGCGCAACGAGCAGCTGTGGCCGAAGGGCTCCGGCTCCGCCGGAAAACCGATCACGATCTCCGCTTACGGTACGAGTACCAAACGTCCCTATATCGCGACAAACGGCAAGGTGCCCAGTCCGTTTCTGGCGTCCGGCGCCAAGAATCCACAGACCGTCGGGCTGACCGGGGCGATCGTGCTGCGCAACCAGCAGTACTTCGCGATCAACAACGTCGAGCTGTCCAACGATGACAACTTCGACGTCGACATCACGACCGGTACCTACGTGCGTGACGGCATCGCGGTGTCGATCAACGCCGATCTGCTGCCGGCCGGCGCCGACACCGTGATGGACTATTTCCGGATCAGCGACGTGTACGTGCACGACCTGGACGGGCCCAGCACCTGGCAGAAGATCCACTACGGCGGGGTGAACTTCCAGGTCTTCGGTTCACAGTCGTACAAGTCGTACGCGGCCGGCGGTTGGCACTTCAAGGATGTCCGCGTCGAGAACAACACGTTCGTCAACGTGGAACTGCATGCGATCCAGATGGCGTTCAACTGGTTCGACGCCACCGGTACGTCCGCCGGGCAGTACGACGAGGCGGGCAAGTTCCACGAGGGCTGGGAACAGCTCTGGGTGCGTACCCGGGACCTGTACTCGCGGGATGTCCACGTCGGCCACAACTACGCCGAGAGCATCGGGCAGGGCGCGATCCAGCTCGCCAACCTGCAGCGCGCCACGGTCGAGTACAACGAGGTCAACGGCTTCCTCGAGCGGTACGACGCGGTGTCCTGCGGGCTCTACCTGTGGGCCGGTGCCGACTCGGTGATGCGGTTCAACGAGGTGTACGGCGGGCCCGCCAACGAGTACGACGGCACCCCGTGGGATCTGGAGTACACCAACTTCAACGTCACCTACGAGCACAACTACTCGCACGACAACGCGGCCGGGTGGATGGCCTACATGGGCAACAGCTCCAACTCGGTGGCCCGCTACAACCTCAGCGTCAACGACAACGGGGTGCTGGTGAAGAACATGCTGTCGACGAACTACACGCCGACCTACTTCGCCAACAACACCTTCGTGTACGACGGTGCGGCCATGGACTGGGTGCACGACGAGACGTTCCTCAGCCGCGTGTACTTCCTCAACAACGTCTTCTACAACACGTCCCGTACGGCCACCACGCCCTGGTACCGCCGGACCGGTGCGCTGCGGCAGGCGGTGTTCTCCAACAACGCGTACTGGGAGGCGAGTGGCACCCACTCCGCTCAGGAACCAGCCGACCCGCGCGGGGTGCGCACCGATCCGCGCTTCACCGGTGACCCGTCGGCGGCCGTCGACGGCGAGGGCATCCGGGCGGCGGCCCAGCGGTTCGTGCCCCGCGACGACTCGCCGCTGATCGACGCCGGGCGGTACAACCCGCACCTGGGCACGGCGGACGCCCTCGGCACCCACCTCTACTACGGCCCGGCGCCGGACATCGGCATCGTCGAGAAGCCGCGCGGGACCAGGGTCGACAACCCGGTCGACACCGACCCGATCGAGAACACCCCCGGCGCCGGGGTGAACCTGGCCCTCGGCAAACCGGTGACGGCCAGTTCCACCCACTCCGGGGCGGGCGGCACCCTCGGCGCGGTCAACCTGACCGACGGCAGCCTGTCCACCCGGTGGGCCGCCGCCGACAACGCCACCTACCCGATCACCCTGGACATCGACTTCGGTAGCCAGGTCACCTTCGACCAGGTCTATCTGGACGAGTACACCGACTCGGGTACCAACCCGCGGGTCGCCACGTTCAGCCTGCAACGGTGGGACAGCGCCACCGCGGCGTGGGTGACGATCGGGTCGTACACCGGCGGCATCGGCCACGACCGGACGGTGACCGGCTTCGGCACGGTCACCACCGGGAAGCTGCGGGTGGCGCTGACCGGCAAGATCGCCACCGAGACCTACACCCCGACGATGACCGAGATCGCCGTCTACCGGTCCTGAGTCAGTTCGTCCCGTACGAACGTCTGGCCCTCGGCTCTGAGCAGCAGGAACGTGGGGTCGACCCGAGTGCCGTCCGGGCGGAAGGCGATCCGCCCGGACACCCCGGTCAGGTCGGTGGTCGTCAGCTCGGCCCGGATCGCCGACGGTGAATCGTCGTTGGCCCGCCGGATCGCGTCGACGGCCACCATCACCGCGTCGTACGCCTCGACCGTCGACGAACCGGGCGGGCTGCCGTACACCGCCGTGAACCGGGCCGGCCAGTCACCCAGATCCGGCATCAGCTCCGGGAACAGCATGGCCGTGCCGTAGACCCCGGAGCTCTCGGCCGCGGTCAGATCGTTCAGCAGCGGCCCGTCGGTGGCGCCGTCGCCGACCACGATCCGGCCGCGGAACGCCCGCCCGCGCAGATCCCTGATCAGCTGATGCGCCTCGGCGTAGTAGCCGGTGAAGTAGACCGTGTCCGGCTCACCACGGATCACCTCCTCCGCGATCGGCCGGAAATGCGGCGCGCCCGGGCTCAGCCGCACCTCCCCGGTGATCGTCACCGCCCCGGACCTGGTGGCCTCCGCCACCGTCGCGTCCGCCAGGGTCAGCGGGAAACTGGTGCCGTCGTGCACCACCGCCAGCCGTTTCCCGCCCAGCCGCCGGATCCGGTCGACGGCGAACCCGGCCTCCGCTCCCACCGTGCCGCAGATCAGGAAGACACTGTCGTAGCCGGGTTCGATCAGCTCCGTCGAGTTCGCCTGCGGGATCACCATCGGAATCCCCGCGTCCCGGAAGATCCGCAACGTCGGCACCACCGCGCTGCTGCAGTAGCCGCCGACCGACACCACGATCCCCCGGGCGATGATCTGCTGAGCCGCTGTCACCGCGGTACCCGGTTCACAGGCGTCGTCGGCGGTGACCAGCTCCACCCGCCGCCCCAGCACCCCACCGGCGGCGTTCACCTCGTCGACCGCGAGCTGCGCCGCGTCCCGCATCGCCGCCCCGGACGAGCTGCTCCGCCCACTCAACGGCAGCAGAGCCCCCAGCCGGACGACGGCCGGCTCGGTGACGGCCACGCCACCACTCCCACCGGCGGTCCCGCACCCCGCCAGCACCACCGTCACCAGCAGAGCAGCCAGCTTCCCCCGACCCGCCACCCGACGACTCCGTTCACAAGGCCCAGCCCCCTGTTCGTCACCCCACCCGGAACCCTGAGGCCTGCCAACCGTGCAGTTCGGGATCCCAGCGCCCGGCGGCCGTCCCGGTCAGCACCGGGTCCAGGAAGGCGGCGACGAACGTGACGGCGGCGTCGGCCTCGGGAAACGTGATCGCCTCCGGCACCCCGAGCCGGGCCGCCTCGCGAGCGACCTTGCGGTACCCGGCGTGCCAGGTCGCGGCCGGAACCCGGAGCGGCCCGGCATCCGCCGGCATGCCGGGACGGCGGCGCCGCTGCGCACAGGCGCGGACGGCGTCGTGTGCCTCGATGACCTCCGAGTTCACGATGGACGCCATGTCCAGCAGATCGCGGAAGCGGCTGGAGGGGGTGCCGGAGGGTTGGACCCCGGTCATGCCGGCCCACTTGTCGGCGATGTGGTCGGCCGGATGGACCGTGCGGTACGGCAGCGCCGTCCAGCCGGGTGCGTCCGCCGCCACCGGCGCCGACGGGGCCAGCACGGGCCGGCAGGTCAGGTCGGTGTCCAGCACCACCTCCACCTTGACCGGCTCCCAGACCCGGCCACCGATCTGCATGTCGTACTTCACCCGGATCGCGGTCTTGCCCTGCGCCCTGATGTGTTCCACCGTCGTGCGGCGGAACCGGACCCCGTCGCCGAGGTCCACGGCGATCGCCGCGTCGAGATCGTCGGCGATGTCGGCGACCTCGGTGGTGGAGGTGGCCGCGTCCAGGTCGAGCGTCCGGCGCGCCGGGAAGCCCAGAACCGCCCGGCGGCTCGCCATGGCGGTGCCGCCTTTCAGGACCCAGTCGCGGCGCCGGTCCGTCATCAGCCGTTGCATCAGCCGGTCGATGACGATGCCGCGCCGGACATGATCCAGCGGAAGGCCCAGCTCCCGGGCGATGCGTTTGCCGCGGTCGGACAGCGAGCGGGCCAGATCGGCCGCCGGTCGCGAGTCGTCGGCGAGCAGATGGCGGCCGTCCAGGAGCGCGGCCCACACCGCCAGCTCCCGCGGCGGTGGTGGATCGGCGGCCCAGGCCCTGGTCAAGGACATGATCAGGCGTTCGCAGTCCGGGCCGAACTCGGCTTCGCAGCGGGATCGCTGCCCGGTGAGGAAGGTGGCGGGATCGAGCGCCCCGGTGCTCTGCGTGGTGTCGAGCAGCCGGGCGAAGACGGACCGCACCCGGGCCTGCGGCACCCTGGTCAGCATGGACACGTAGGCCGCCGCGGCCAGCCGGCCCCGGTTCGGCGTCATGCGGCGGCTCCGTCGTAACCTGCCGCTTTCAGCAGCGCGGTCAGCACCAGCGGCCCCGGATCGGCGCCCGGCAGGCCGAGTCGCCCACCCTTGGCGTGCAGGTGCCGGGACAGGCCGGCGAAACTGTCCCGCCGGGCGGCCAGTAGGTCGGCCGCGACCTTGCCCACGTGTGCCGGATCGTGCCCGCCGAAGCGGTCCTCGAGCAGGTCCGCCACGGTACGGCCGGGACCGGTGACCGGCAGGCCGTCCACCACCGTGACGTCCGCGGGATCCAGATCGCGCACCCGGAACCGGACGTCCTGCTGCCGGCTCCACCGGCGGTGCGCGACGGTGAGGTCCACCGGCCAGGCCGGCAGGTCACCCGCGCCCCAGACCTGAGCGGCCGCGGCGTGTGACAGGACCGGGCCGTCGAGCGGCTCGGCGCCCGGGTCTCGGGCCGGGTCGGCGGCCAGCCAGACGGCCCGCAGGTCCAGCAGGCCCGGCGTGTTCCCCCGCAGCACGTAGATCCCCCGGCGCAGCGGCGTGATCACTCCGGCCTGCGCCAGTCTGCCGAGCGCGGGCCGGGTGATCCCGCCCGCGCCGGCCTGAGCGGTGCTGAACAGCCCCGCCTGTTGTTCTGCCATGGCGGCGAGTATCGCGAGCCGTCGGGCATCCATCCAACGAATGTAACGCTCAGCGTTACAAAAGTCCCCCATTGGAGGTGCGATGTCGTCTCATGTCCGGCAGGTGCGGCCCGCCACCCCGAGAGTGACGGGCCGCGCCGGAGGGGGTCAGGAGGGTAGGCCTCCGACCTGGGTGTTGACCCAGGCCCGGATGGACGGGAGGTCTCCGTAGATGGACGGGGCCGTGGCGCAGGTGGAGCTGTTGTTGCCGGCCCGGCTGGTCACGCCGATCAGGTTCCAGCGGCCGCTCACCTGGCGTACCTGCGGGCCGCCCGAGTCGCCGTAGCAGGCTCCGGCTGTGCCGTTGGTGTTGTTGGTGCAGATCTCGTAGGCCGCGTTGATGCCCGAGCAGCGGCTGTCCGCGACGATCGACGTGTCCAGCTGGTTGGCGACCCTGGGGGCGGAACCGCAGCCACGGGTGGGGCAGGTCTGGCCCCAGCCGATGATGCGGGTGGCGGTGCCCACCGCCCCGGACGTGGTGGGGATCGGGGCGGGGGCGTGGGTCACCGACGTCGACAGTTGCAGCAGCTTCACGTCGATGGTCGGGTGGTTGACCGCGCGGGAGACGGCCACCACCGTGCCGCCGGCCGATCGGTCGGTGCTGCCCACCCGTACCGAAGAAGGGGTGGTGCAGTGTTTTGCCGTGACGGCCCAGTTGGCTTTGATCAGCGAACCGGTGCAACCCGACACGTAGACCATGAACGAGTAGTTCTCGGTGGCGGGGGTGCCGCCGACCACGAACGGGCCGGGGGCGGCGGCCGCGGCGGTGGACGGGGCGAGCAGGCCGGCGATCGCTATCGCGGTGGCCAGCAGGAATCGGCGCATGGAGTGGCCCTTCTGTTCGGGGAACGGGCGTCTACCTGCGCACGAACATTGCCAGATAGTCACAGATATCGATACATCCCAGGGTGGGCCTCTTCCGGGCGGGATGCCTGCCGGGTCGCCTCCTACGATGGTCGTCGTTCGGCACGCCATCGAAGGAGGACAACGTGGACACGGGCATGTTCCGCAGGCCGCCACGGCAGCCGGGACCGGAGCCGGTCACCGGCGGGTCCCCGGTCGACCATCTACGGCAGCTGAGCAGGCAGCGGACCGCGCTGCTCTGGCGGCACCCGGAGCCGGCGTCGCTGGCGAAGATGGTGGGCTCGTCCCGGATGTGGGAGCGGCGTCCCGGCGACGAGGACTTCGCCGAGGTCCGGGTGGCGGTCGACGCGCGTAAACCCACGGTGGACATCGCCGCCCTGGAGCCGCCGGCCATCGAGGACCTGGAGACCAGCACCGCGATAGCCGTGCCGCACCTGCCGCTGTCGGTGCGGCTGCGGGCGTTCAGCCGGGTCACGTTGCGCGGCGAGCGGGAGCCGGTGACCGGCCTGACCCGGGCGATGCTCGCCCAGCTCGCGGTGCTGCACTCACCGGAGGAGCTGCGGATCGCGGTGGTCGCCGCGCCCGGCCGGATGGCCGAGTGGGACTGGGCCCGGCAGCTGCCGCACACCCGCACCCCGGCCGCCACGCTGGTCTTCGAGACGCTGCTGGACCTGGAGAAGACCCTCGGCAAGGACCTGTCCGACCGGCCCCGCTACGACCCGGCCGCGAAGACGCCCACCTCCGGCGCGCACCTGGTGGTGATCCTGGACGGCGGCGAGGTGGCGCCGACCTGCCGGCTGGTCGGCGTGGGCCCCAAGTCGACCACCGTCGTCGACCTGTCCGGCCAGGCCCCCGGCGGCGCCGGCCGATGGTTGCTGCGCCTCAACGTCACCGCCACCGCGGTCGCGGTCGACACCCCACGACAGACCACCCCCTTGGGTACGCCGGACCTGCTCCCCCTGGCCCAGGCCGAGGAGCTGTCCCGCCGCCTGTCCGCCCGGCAGCCCGCCGGGGAGCAGGAGGGCACCGGGAAACCGCCGGTGGAGAAGACCCGGCGGCTGGGCCACAGCGCGGTGCTGACCGACCTGCTCGGCATCCCGGACGCGGCGGCGCTGGACCCGCGGTCGACCTGGCAGCCCGATCCGGGCGCGCAGCGGTTCCGGGTTCCGATCGGGACCGGCGCCGACGGCACGGCCGTCGAGCTGGACCTGGGCGAGCACCCGCACGGGCTGATCGTCGGCGCGACCGGCAGCGGCAAGTCGGAGCTGCTCCGGACGATCGTCACCGCCTTCGCCGTCACCCACACCCCCTCCGAGATCAACTTCCTGCTGCTCGACTACCGGGGCGGGGTGGACACTCCCGACCTGGACGGCCTGCCGCACACCTCGGCGATCCTCAGCGACCTGGAGGGCGAGGTCCACGGGTCGGACCGGCTGCACCAGGCGATCCTCGGCGAGCTGCAGCGCCGCCGGGACCTGCCGGACGTCCCGGGGATGCCCCGGCCCCGGCTGCTGGTGGTGATCGACGGGTTCGACCACGCGCTGGACTCCCGGCCGGACATCACCGACGTGCTCCTGGCGATCGCCCGGGACGGCGCGGACCTGGGCGTGCACCTGCTGCTGGCCGGCAGCCGCTTCGAGGAGGGCCGGCTGCGCGGCCTGGACAGCCACCTGACGTACCGGATCGGCATGCGCACCTTCTCCGCCGCGGAGAGCAGCGCGGTGATCGGCGTGCCGGACGCCCACGAGCTGCCGAACCGGCCCGGCGCCGGCTACCTGAAGGCCGGCGCCTCCAGCCTGCAGTGGTTCAAGGTCGCCGCGGTCTCCTGCCCCTACTCCGGCCCGGACGGCCCGGCGCTGCTCGCGGTGATCACCGGCCGGCTCGCCGACCAGGGGCCGCCGGCCCACCGGATCCTGCTGGCGCCGCTGGTGGTGGCGCCGAACATCACCGACCTGCTGGACGGCGAGCGGCCGGCCCGGCTGACCGTACCGGTGGGCGTCACCGACCGGCCGTACGACCAGCGGCAGGAGCCCTACCTGCTGGAACTCGGCGGCACCGCGGGCAACGTGGCGGTCGTCGGCGGGGACCGGTCCGGCAAGAGCACCCTGCTGCGCACCCTGATCGCCGCGCTGGCCCTCACCCACGGCCCGCGCGAGGTGCAGTTCTTCGGCATCGACCTGGGCGGCGGCGGCCTGCAGTCCCTGGACGGGCTGCCGCACCTGTCCGCGCTGGCCGGGCGCGCCGACACCGACACCATCCGGCGGACCCTGGCCGAGATCGGCGCCCTGATCGACGCCCGGGAGGCCCGGTTCACCGGCCACGCCGACTCCGACGACCCGTTCGGCGAGGTCTTCCTGGTGATCGACGGGTGGGCCGAACTGTGCCAGGACCACCGGGACATCGACCGGTCGGTGCTCGACCTGGCCACCCGTGGGCTCGGCTACGGCGTGCACGTGGTGCTCACCGCGACCCACTGGGCGCAGATCCCCGGGGACCTGCGGGAGGTGCTGGCCACCCGGATCGAGCTGCGGCTGGCCGACCCGAAGGAGTCGGAGATCGACAGGCAGGCCGCGCGCCGGATGCCGGAGACGCCGGGCTGCGGGCTCACCCGGGAGGGACTGCACTTCCTGACCGCCGTACCGCGGATCGACGGTCATGACGATCTTTTCGATGCCGTGCGCGGCGCCGCGGATCTGGTCGCGCGGGCCCGGGCGGACTGGCCGGACGAGCGGGCGCCGAGGCTGCGGCTGCTGCCCCGCCTGCTGCCGGCCGCCGAACTGACCGGACCGGGCATCCCGATCGGGATCGACGAGGTGAACCTGGCGCCGGTCCGGTTCGACGACGCCGAGTCCTCGTCACACCTGGTGATCTTCGGGGATCCGGGGTCCGGCAAGACCAACCTGCTGCGGCTGATCGCCCGGTCGGTGGCGCACCGGTACGCCCTCGACGAGGCCCGGCTGGTGCTGATCGACTACCGGCGCACCCTGCTCGGCGCGGTCGACGGCGAGCACCTGCTGACCCACGCCACCTCGGGCACCGTGCTGGCCGACGCGATCGGCTCGATCCAGGCCGCGATGTCCCGGCGGCTGCCCGGCCCGGACGTGACCCGGGAACAGCTGCGCGACCGCAGCTGGTGGCGCGGGCCGGACCTGTTCATCCTGGTCGACGACTACGACCTGGTGGTGACCCCGGGCAACAACCCGCTGTCCGGTCTGGTGGAGCTGATCCCGTACGCGCGGGACATCGGCCTGCACCTGATCATCGCGCGGCGCTCCAAGGGCGCGGGCCGGGCGGTGTACGAGCCGCTGCTGCGCCGTCTGGAGCAGGTCGACAGCCCGGTGCTGGTGATGTCCGGTGACCCGGAGGAGGGCAAGCTGTTCGGCCGGGTCCGGCCCCGGCCGCAGCCGCCGGGCCGGGGCGTGCTGTCCCGGCACAGCGACGGGACGACGGTGCTGCAGACCGCGTGGAGCGACCCGGAGATGCCGTCGCTGGCGTCTACGTCCGCGCGGACGAGCCCTTGACCCGGTACATGGCGCTGTCCGCGGCCCGCAGCAGCGCCTCCGCGTCGTAACCCACCTCGTCGGTGATCGCCACCCCGAAACTCGATCCCGCCGACAGGTGCAGGCCGTTCAGCGCGAACGGCGGGCGCAGTGCCCCGGCCAGCCGCCGGGCCAGGGCACTCGCCTCGTCCGGGCCGGAGACCGTGCACAGGACCACGAACTCGTCGCCGCCGAGCCGGGCCACCAGGTCCTCCTTGCGGACCGCCCCGGCCAGGCGCTGGGCCACCCCGGTCAGCAGGGCGTCGCCGACGTCGTGGCCGTGGGTGTCGTTGACCGCCTTGAACCCGTTCAGATCGGCGAAGATCACGCCCACCGAGCCGCCGGTCGTCTCGGCCTCGGCGACCGCCTCCTCGAGACGCTCCATGAACAGGGCGCGGTTCGCCAGCCGGGTCAGCGAGTCGTGCTGGGCCTGATCCTTGACCCGTTCGAACAGCAGCGCCTTGGAGACCACCAGCGCGGCGAGGTCGGCCAGGTGGTTGAGCAGGGCGTCGGCCTCGTCGCCCTCGGGCGGGGCGCCGTGCACGGTCAGGGTGCCCAGCTGCCGCCCACCGGCGCTGAGCGGCAGGTGCCGCCCGGTCGCCGGGACCGGGCCGGGGGACAGGACCAGGGTGGCGCTGTCCACCGGGACCTCGGCGGTCACCATCTTCTCCACCTCGGCGATCACCTCGGTCAGGTCCAGGATGCCGACCAGCCGCTGGCTCAGCTCGTGCAGCCGGCGCATGCGTTGCAGCTGCTGCTGGGTCCGCCGCTGCAGCCGCCCGTTGTCCACCGCCAGGGCCACCCGGGTGGCGACGGCCCGCAGCTCCAGGGTGTCGGCGCCGTCGAACGGGATGTCCCCGCGGCGCATCAGCGCCATGTAGCCCAGCGCCTCGTCCCCGGTCGCCATCCGGGCCCACGCGGCGTGCCGGACGCCGTACCGGGACAGCCAGTCCGGCACCGGGATCCGGTCGGCCGGGCCGGCCAGCAGCGAGTCCACGGCGGTGGCGGTGACCACCGCGGCGGGCACCCCGGCCGGGCCGACCGGCATGTCGCGCTCCGGCACGCCCCACGCGCCGGCCGGTTCGGTACGCCCGTCGCGGACCAGCCAGAACATCGCGATCTCGGCGCCGAACAGCTCGGCCACGTCACCCGTGGCCCGGGCCAGGATGTCGTCGGCCTCGCTGAGCCGGCCGAGCATGCTCACCACCTGGGCGATCCGGGTGGCCCTCGACAGCGCCTGGGCCGAGGCGGCGTTCGACGTGGCGATCCGGGCGCGCAGGTCGCGGACCTCGTCCCGCAGGCGGGTCAGTTCGTCGTCGGCCATCAGAACGCCAGCACCGCCACCGTCGCGTTGTGGAAGCCGCTGGAACCGGCCACCCGGGCGAACTCGCCGTAGGTGAACAGCCCGGCCTGCGGCGCCCCGGACAGGGCGGCCCTGATCGCCTGCGCCTCGGCCCCGGACCGTTCACCGAACAGCGCGGTCCGCGCGGCACAGCTGAACACCAGGGCCCCGCGCGACGGCCCGTCGAGCTGGCCGAGGGCCGCGGTGGTCGCCCGCGCGGCGGCGTCGATCAACTCCTCGAAGCTGCTCTCCATGATCTGCACGACGGCGTAGTCGCTGACGTAGCCGAACATGGTCAGCCCGCCCTCCGGGGTGCTGCCCAGGATGTGCCGGATGTCGAACTGCCCGGACGCGTTCGGCAGCCCCAGCGGCCGGTCCATGACCAGACCGGCGAACGACACCCCCTCGACGTCACGCGGGTCGCAGCCACGCATCGCCAGGTAGGCCTCCCGGGCCGGCCGGCCGTCCAGTTCCCGGATCACGTTGCCGTCGGCGCGGGTGACGAACATGGTTCCGTTGCTGGGCCGCCAGCCGTGCGCGGTGGCCACCCCGATCGGGGTCGGCGAGTCGATCCAGACGGCGACCACCCCGTTGTTCAGGACCCGGCCCTCGGCGATCTGGTAGGTCCGTTCCATCCGCAACGGCTCGGCGGCGGTGCCACCGACGATCGGCACGGTCGCCCCGGCCACCGCGTAGGCGCCGCGCATCACCTCCCGCTGGTCCCCGGCGAGGCCGTCGGAGAGGATCATCAGCACGGAGTACGGGTGACCGCCGCCGGCCCGGACCCGGGCGCTCTCCGCGGCCCGGCGGGTGGCCCCGGAGATGTCGCTGCCCAGCGGTTCGGCGGTGCCGACCCCGAACGACACGCCGCCGGACGGCAGGTATGCGGCGGCGCAGCCGGACGGCACCTGCCCGTCGCCGGTGAACGACGCGAACGAGGAGCAGCCCACCACGGTCGCCGCGCCCGCGACGGCGGTGGCCGCGGCCAGCACGGCCTGCGGATCCTGGTCGAAGGTGGGGAAGACGACGACGAGGTCGCCCGGTTCCGGGGTGCGGCCGCCCAGCGCCGCGGTGACCGCCTCGGTGGTGGCGTCCGTCCCGAGCCCGTGTCCGGTTCCGATCATGCTCACGTCTGGTGCACCCGGCCCCGGCCGGCGGCTTTCGCTGCGTACATCGCGGTGTCCGCTCTCTTGATCTCGCTCTCCGGGTCGGCGCCGGACGGCGCCGTGATCACCCCGATGCTGGCGCCCACACCGACCGGCAGGCCCCGGACTTCGATCGGCTCGGCCACCGCGTCGACGATCCGGGTGGCGATCGCGACGGCCTGCTCGTCGGTGGCGCCGGGCAGGATGACCGCGAACTCGTCACCACCGAGCCGGGCCACCAGATCGGTGTCCCGCACGGTCTGCCGGATCCGGCCGGCCACCGTCTCCAGCACGGCGTCGCCGGTCTCGTGCCCGAGGGTGTCGTTGACCGCCTTGAAACCGTCCAGGTCGACGTAGAGCAGGGCGGTCGGCCCGCCACCGTCGGTCAGGGCCTGCTCCCAGCGGTTGTGGAAGTGCCGCCGGTTGGCCAGGCCGGTCAGCTGGTCGGTGTACGCCTGCCCGCGGGCGACGTCCAGGGAGGCGGCGAGCAGCCCGACCACGCCGTGCAGCCGGGCCATCACCAGCAGGAACAGCAGCACGCTGCCGCCCACCACGACCGGGATGTCCAGCGGATCGCCGAGGATCCACTCGATGGTCAGCACCAGCGGGGCCATCAGCCCGGCCACGGCCAGCGCCAGCAGCCGGCCCCGCCCGATCATGCCGTCCGGTGGCGGGGTGGCCTGGGAGACCGAGGCCATCGCCGGGTGCAGGGCGGCGGTGCCGAACAACACGTGCGTGACCATCCAGCCGACGTCCATCAGGCCGCCGGCCGCATAGTTGTCGTGCAGTTCCAGCAGCGTGTACGTGACGTCGGTGGCCAGCAGGACGACCACCCCGATCACCAGCATCCGGTACGGCGCCGGCCGTCGCCCGGATCCGATGGCGACCCGCAGCAGCACCGCCAGGGCGGCCAGGTCCAGGATCGGGTAGGTGAGCGACACCGCCCGACCGAAAACGGTCAGGTCGCCGAGCCGGGCGGTCGGGGCGATCAGGTAGAGCCAGGCCAGCATGGTCGCGCCGGTGGACAGGATCGCGGCGTCCAGCAGCCCGGGCCGGTCCCAGGTGGTGCGCCGGGCCCGGGCCAGCCCGAGCAGGCCGGCGATCAGCGCCAGGTTCGACGGGACGTAGAACGCGTCGGCGACCGAGGGGAACACGTCCTGGCCGAGCAGGACGGTCTGCAGCCAGTAGGCGACGTCACCGGCCGCGAAGAGGCCCACGTTCGCCGCGAGGGCGTACCACGGCCAGCGCAGCGCCGGCCGGTGCCGGCGGACCCCGAGGAGGATCGTCGCCACGCCGGAGAGGTGCACGAGCGTCGCGATCACCGCCTGGACCGGATCCGACGGGATCAGGTTGTAGACGACGGCACAGACCGCGCAAACGGCCAGGTACCACCGCCAGACCGCCATCGCGCCCCCTTCCGTCGCCGTCCTAGGGACCATCGGCATGACGGGGCCAGAAGTGAGATCAACCAAAAAGTCGATGGACGGATGGCGATCCCGAGTAGCGGAACCGGGCATGAATGTGATTCGATTTGATGCGAAAGGCCGGGCATCTTCCCCCGTGGATGCCCGGCCTTTCTATGTGCCCGTTTCGATGTGCCCGTTTCTCCGTGGTCAGGGGGATGTGTGGAGAGCCCGTTCTCCGCGGAGTTCTTCCGCGACCCGTGGCCGGCCTGGTCCGGTCTGCGTGACGCCGCGCCCGCCTGCCCGGTGGAGCTGCCGGACGGCTCCCCGGTCTGGCTGGTGACGCGGTACGCCGACGTCCGGGCCCTGCTCGCCGACCCGCGGCTGTCGGTGGACAAGAGCAGCGGCGACGGCAGCTGGCGCGGGTTCTCGCTGCCCCCGGCACTGGACGCGAACCTGCTCAACATGGATCCGCCGAACCACACCCGGATCCGCCGGCTGGTGTCGCAGGCGTTCACCCCACGCCGGGTGGAGAACCTGCGGCCGCTGATCCAGCGCACCGCCGACGAGCTGCTGGACGCGCTGCCGGCGGGTGAGGCGGACCTGATCCGCGGGTACGCCGGACCGCTGCCGGTGACGGTCATCTGCGACCTGCTCGGGGTGCCGGAGACCGACCGGGACGACTTCCGGGCGTGGACCGACGTGATGCTGGTCCCGCCGCGCGACGACCCCCGGGCCGGGGCGCGGGCGGTTGTCGCCATCCACGCCTACCTGGTCGGGCTGCTCGCCCGCAAACGCGCCGAACCGGCCGACGACCTGCTCTCCGCGCTGATCGCCGCCCGGGAACAGGACGACCGGCTCTCCGAGGACGAGCTGACCTCGCTGGCCTTCCTGCTGCTGCTCGCCGGCTTCGAGAACACCGTGCACGCCATCGGCACCGGTGTCCGCACCCTGCTGACCCGGCCCGGGATCGACCGCTCCGACATGACGAAGACCATCGAGGAGCTGCTGCGGTACGAGCCACCCGCGACCGTTCTGCTGCGCCGCTTCGCCACCGAGGACGTCGACGTGGACGGTGTCGTGGTGCCGAAGGCGGCGACCGTGCTGCTGGTGGTCGGCGCGGCGAACCGGGATCCGGCCGCCTTCCCGGACCCGGACCGGGTGGTGCCCGGCCGGCCCGGCGGGCACCTGACGTTCGGCCACGGCATCCACTACTGCGTGGCCGCCCCGCTGGCCCGGATCGAGCTGGAGATCGCCATCGGCACCCTGCTGCGGCGGTTCCCCGATCTGCGCCTGGCCGTCCCGGAGCGGGAACTGTCCTGGCGCCCGTCCTTCCGGGCCCGCGGCCTGAACACGCTGCCGGTGACTCTTTAGAAGCGCACCCCGCCGTGGCGGTAACCGCCGAGCGTGTCGGCGGTCTTCGCCACCAGGGCCGCGCCCAGGTCGACGCCGAGGTATTCGGACAGTTCCAGGGTCCGGATCAGGATGTCGGCCAGTTCCAGGCTGAGCGCGTCGTCCGGGCGCCGGGCCGCCGGGTCCAGGTCCAGGTCCCGGCTGCGGATCTCCTGCAGGGCCTCGCTGACCTCGCTCTGCAGCAGCGCCATCCGGGTCGCCGCGACATAGGCCCGCCCACTCGGATGAGCCGTCTCGACCTGGTCGGAACCCGAGAAGAGATCGATCTTGCGGGCGTACGCGTGGGCACCGCGCTGTGCGTCCGGCAGAAGTGCCGCCAGCGCCTCGATGTGCCGCAGAGTGTCGCTCACCGGACCACCACCTGTTCTCTCGGTGCGGGCCCGGTCGCCCGCAGGTGCCGGGCGATGCGCAGCAGGTGCGCGGTCTCCCCGGCGATGTCGTCGCCGCCCCGCGGGTCGGCCGTCCAGACCTCGGCGGGCTTCTCGTCGCGGGCCTTGGCCCGGACCGCGGCCGCCAGCACCGCCGCCTGCACCCGGTCCGGGTCGTCGCCGTCGGACTCCCGGGCCACCCGGGCGTCGAACCAGGGGCGCAGCGCCAGCCAGCCGTCGCGGATCTCGACGACCAGCCGGACCAGACGGTAGTCGATGTCCCGGACGGCGCCGCGCCGGGTGGCGTCCGGGTCGAGCGCGATCTCCGGGGTGGCCTCGCTGAGCAGCCGCCACAATGGGTGCAGCCGGTGGTACGTGTACAGCCCCCGCACCTTCGGCCCCCACGCCGGGATGGTGAACCCGATCAGGATCAGCACACAGCCCGGCCCGGTGAGCAGCGGCGACATCTGCTCCTGCACGGCGTCCGGGATCGGCTGCCAGCCGGCGTTGCGGGCGCCGATGTAGAACGCCTTCTCGGCGCAGTACGCCAGCCCGAACACCGCGCCCCAGCCGACCAGCCGCAGCCCGAGGCGCAGGAACGGCTGCCGGGTCCGGCCGGCGAACCGCCAGGACAGCCGCAGGATGTCGGTCAGCGCGATGACGAAGTAGCCGAGGTACACGATCATGTACTCGGCCATGTAGGGCGCGTCGCCGTACACGGTGGTGAATTCCCTGGTCAGGGTCACATCCAGCGGCGCGAGCACGAACAGGACGGTCATCGCGGCGACACCGGCGGCCACCGCGGCCACCCGGAACCAGGTGGCGCGCCGGGGTGGGTCGCTGACCGTCCAGTGCAGCAGGAGCAACTGCACCGACACGGCGAACCCGAGGATGCCGCTGTGCGCGATCAGCCGGGCGATGTTGGGCACGCCGAGCAGTTCGTCGATGCGTACGTAGATGAACGGGGTGTTCGCGGTCGGCGCCCAGACCAGGAAGAACAGCATCGCCGCCAGCGCGCGCCGGGTCGCGCTGCGCGGATCCCGGATCAACGGCGGGATCTTGTACGCCAGCGCGATCAGCGCCAGCAACGCCACCACGGGATAGACCACCGAGGACATCGGTCACCGCCCTCCGGGATCGATCAACGTGTGGTGCAGACGGTCGAGCACCGGGTCCTGGCCACCGGCCGATCGGGGGCGGGCCGACACCGACCGGCGCAGCAGCAGGGACGCGATCATCTCGGCCTCCTTCTCCTCGACCTCGCTGTAGTCGGTGCGGCCCAGCACCGCCTGCACCAGCGACGGGTCCAGGTCGGGCAGCAGCAGGCGGGAGGCCTCGGCGTCCAGCACCGGCGCGGTCAGGTGGCCGCAGATCAGGTGGCCCAGCTCGTGCCGGATGATGTGCTCCTGGTGCAGGCGGCTGGTGCCGGCCTCGTAGAAGACCACGTCGAACCGCTCGGTGCGCACCGCGAGCCCGCACGGGCTGGAGGTGGGCAGGTGCTCGCCGATCAGGTGGATCGGGCGGCCCTGCCGGTCGGCGAGGACGTCGCACAGGTCGCGGACGTCGCCGGTGTCCGGCAGGCCGAGCCCGTCCAGGAGCCGCTCGCAGCGCCGGCGCAGTGCGCGGTGCGCCATCAGCCGGTGCCCTCGTCGTCCAGGCCCTCGAGTTTGCGGCAGCGGTCCACCAGCAGCTCGATCAGGTGCGTGCTGTCGTCGGAGAGGCCCTGCTGGCGCAGCACCCGCCGGAGCGCGACCTGCTGGACCTTCATCTGCCGCAGCTCGTTGAGCATGTCGATCTGCTCGCGCACCCGCCGGGTCACCGCGTCGTCCACGAAGAACCCCGGATCCACCCCGAAGGCCCGGGCCAGCGCCTGTACGTGGGAGGTCCGCGGGTCGGTGGTGATGCCCCGGCGCATCTCCCCGACGTAGGCGGCGCTGATGCTGACCCCGGTGCCGTCCCGCCGCCCCACCTCGTTGATCTTGTTGGCGATCTCCTTGGTGGTGTACCGGCGGCCGGCCTCTTCACCGGGCGCCAACTCGCCCGCGGTCGGCCGGACCCGGTCGAAGAGGAACTCCAGCTTCGCCGCGAGAGTCTCGGGCTGGTTCGGCGCCACCGGTCCTCCTAGATGGACATTCGGTAAACAGCTGTGTCGCGGGGGCGCGCGGCGGTACACGCTCGTTGACATCTATGTGTAAAGACAGCGTATAGTCGCGACGGACGGAACAACACATGTGGCTCGATGTCAGCATTCGGAGCAACAAGTGTGTTCTCGGAGCGCCACCCCACGGGGACTGAGGGGCGGAAACCGCGCCTCCGGGGGCACGGCAACCGGCGGGAGGAGACTTCCGCCGGTTGCCCGGCGTGAGCCCTAGCGAGCGCGCGCACCCTTACGGACGTCGGCGAGCTGGAACGCGAGATGCCCGGCGAACTCGACCGTGGCCATCCGTACCGCCAGGCCCCGGGTGGGGTGGGGGTGGTTCTTCCGGGTCAACCGCGCGTGCCAGCGCTTCTCCAGCTGACGGCGGCCGACCAGCGCCGCCACCGACAGACCCAGCACCCCGGCGGCCAGCGCCGCCTTGCGTTTGTCGAAGACGAACTCCGGGCCCTCGGCTCCGGACGGCGGGTCGGAGACCGGGAACGGGCGCGCGGCCAGCGTGATCTCGTCGTCGTCATCGTCCGGCGCGTCCGGCGTGACGACATAACTCACCGCGGCCAGCGCGGCGACCGAACCGGCCCGGGCCAGCCGGCGGCGGGCCGGGGACAGGTCACGGGCCGCGATCCAGGCGCCGCTGACGCCGGCTTGCAGGGCGGCCATGCCGACGGCGCGCAGGTAGGGAGCAGCAGAAGACATGAGCACGACCCTATCCGCGTACGTCAACGCACCCGAGCCGCTACCGAAGGGAACCGGCCGGCACATCCGGGCCCCGCGATGGTGGGCCCATGACCGCCGCAACGCACACCCGCACCGGTTCCGACACCCCGCTCGCCGCCGCCCGCAGCCGTGACTCGTGGGGCATCGGCGACTTCCGCGACCTCGCCCGGCTCGCCCGCTCCGCGGCCGCCGGCGGCGCCGGGACACTGCCGGCCGGCCCGGTGCACGGCCCGGCCGCCCGGTGGCTCGACGTCCTGCACATCGCCCCCGGCGAGGCGCCCGGCGCGGACCGGGCCGACCTGTCCGCGCTCGCCGCCGAGGCCCGCGCGCTCAACGACGCCGGGGAGGTCGACCGGGACGCCGTCGCCCGCCTCAAGATCGAGGCCCTGGAGCGGATCTGGGCGGTGGTCCGGCACGAGCAGCCCGCCGAGTTCCGGCAGTGGGCCGACGAACAGGGCGACGAGCTGACCCTCTTCGCCACCTGGTCGGTGCTCGCCGGGATCCACGGCGGCGACTGGCGCCGATGGGCGCAGCGGTACACCCACCCGCGCTCCTCGGCCGTCGCCACCTTCACCCGCGAGCACGCCGACCGGGTCCGCTTCCACATGTGGTGCCAGTGGGTCGCCGACCGGCAGCTCGCGGCCGCCCGCCACGACGGTGTCACGATCCACCTCGACCTCCCGGCGGATTCCGGCCCCGCCGACACCTGGCTGCACCAGTGATTCGCCCTGTTCAGGGGCCATCCGGCGGTTAGATTGCAGGGATGACGCGCACGGTCCTGGCCCTGCTGACCGTCGTGCTCTGCGCGGCCTGCGGCACCGCGGCACCGGCCGGCGACGGCCCGACCGTCCTCGGATTCGTCCAGGTCGGTGACGGCGGAGCGTGGCACCGGGCGAACACCGAGTCGATCCAGGCCGCCGCCACCGCCGCCGGGGTCACCCTGGAACTGCGCGACGACGGCAGGATGCAGGAGCAGCAGATCGCCGCCATGCGCGAGCTGATCGGCCGCAAGGTCGACGTGATCGCCCTGTCCCCGGTCGTCGAGTCCGGCTGGGACGGGGTGCTCCAGCAGGCCAAGGACGCCGGGATCCCGGTCCTGCTCACCGACCGGGTGGTGGACACCACCGACACCTCGCTCTACGCCTCCGCGCTCGGCTCCGACTTCACCGCCCAGGGCCGCAAGGCCGGCGAGTGGCTGGTCGCCAAGTACGCCGGCGCCACCGGCCCGGTGAAGATCGTCGAGATCGAGGGCACCACCGGCTCGGCCGCGGCCAACGGCCGGCTCGCCGGATTCCACACGGCCATCGACGCCGACCCCGACCTCGAGGTGATCGCGTCCCGCGACGGCGACTTCAGCCGCGCGGGCGGGCAGCAGGTGATGGCCGGGTTCCTGACCAAATACCCGGACATCGACGCCGTCTACGCCCACAACGACGAGGAGGGCATCGGTGCCGTCGCCGCCATCGAGGCAGCCGGGAAGAAACCCGGCACGGACATCGCGATCGTCACGGTGGACGCCAGCCGGGACGGGCTCACCGCTCTCGCCGAGGGCAAACTCGACTACGTCGTCGAATGCAACCCGCTGTTCGGTCCCCAGCTCATGGAACTGGTGGACGAAGTCACCGCCGGGCGGACCCCGCCCCGCCGGGTGATCGTGACCGAGACCGCGTTCGACGCCGAGGCCGCCCGCAAGGCCCTGCCCACCCGCGAGTACTGAGCGCCCCGCGCGGACTGAGCGCTCAGCCCAGGTCCGGCAACAGGCTGGCCAGATCGCCGAAGGTGCCCCGGTGCTCCCGCAGCATCGGCGCCAGCGTCTTGCGGAACGCGGTCGAGTCCACCTCGTTGGTCCACGCGCCCTGCGCCTCCGCTGCCCGCACCTGCTCGAACGTCGCCGCCGTCCACAGTTTCAGCTGCTCGTCCCGGGTCAGCACCCCGGCCTGCACGATCGCGTCCCGATCCGCGGCCGGCAGCGTCGACAACCAGGTCTTGCTGGCCAGCAGCGTGTCCACGGTCTGCTGGTGCCGGGTCCAGGAGAAATGCCTGGCGTACTGCGTGTGCTGCTCGGTGGCGTAGAAGACGGCGCTGTTCTCGGCCGCGTCCACCAGCTTCTGCTCCAGCGCCGACGCGATGTCGTTGGTGGCCAGCGGCACCGCCTCGGCCCCGAGCGCGTTCACCATGTCGATCGACACGATGTTCTGCGGCACCCGGATCCGCATCCCCTTCAAGTCGGCCGGGGTGTAGACCTGCCGCAGCCGGTTGTAGACGTTGCGGTCGCCGCCGTAGAAGAACGCCAGCACCGTCAGGCCGTGTTCGTCCAGGATGCTCGCGCACCGGCGGCCCAGCTCACCACGGATCGCCTGCAGGCAACCGCCCTCGCCGTGGAAGACATAGGGCAGATTCACCACCCCGAGCCTCTTGTCGTACGCGGTCAGATTCGCCAGCAGCGTCTTGCAGAACGCGAGCTGACCGGTACGGACCATCTCGGTGACCCGGTTGTCGTCGCCGAGCACCCCGCCCGGCTTCACCTCGACCGTGATCCGGCCCTCGGTCAGCCTCTTGACCTGGTCCCCGAAGAAGTTCTCGGCCACCACCATCGGGCTGTTGCCCTTGACCGGCTCACCCAACTGCGTGGCGATCGGCCCGTCGGTGCCACCGGTCCGGTCTCGTTCGCCGCAGCCGGTCACCAGTCCCGCGCCGGCGACCGCGCACACCGATGTCAGCAGGGCCCGGCGATCCACCAGGCCAACGGTAATCGCGCCGGGCGCCTCAGACCGCGGTAATCGCCAGATCCCGGGCCAGCCAGGCGGTCAGGTCGGCGGCCGGCAGCGGCCGGCTGATGTGGTAACCCTGCGCCTCGTGGCAGCCCAGTTCGCGCAGCGCCCGCATCGCCGACTCGTCCTCCACGCCCTCGGCGACCACCCGCAGGTGCAGGTTCTTCGC
The DNA here is from genome assembly GCF_016862075.1 of Actinoplanes couchii. Classification (GTDB taxonomy): domain Bacteria; phylum Actinomycetota; class Actinomycetes; order Mycobacteriales; family Micromonosporaceae; genus Actinoplanes; species Actinoplanes couchii. The sequence goes on from NZ_BOMG01000004.1 coordinate 74,627, forward strand.
CAGATCGACGACGGCCCGCACGATCGTCTCGTCGCGGGAGTTCTCGCTCATCCGCATCACGAAACTCCGGTCGATCTTCAGCTCGTGCGGGGGCATGTCCCGCAGATGCGCGATCGACGAATAGCCGGTGCCGAAATCGTCGATCGAGATCTTCACGCCGTACGCCCGCAACTCCTGCAGCACCTCACCGGCCAGCTGGGTGTCCCCGATCACCGCGCTCTCGGTGATCTCCAGGGTCAGCAGCCCCGGCCGTACGCCGTGCCGGGCCAGCGCCTCCACGATCGTCACCGGGAACGAGTCGTCGGCCAGCGACCGCGCCGGGATGTTCACCGACACCGGCAGCGCGTACCCGATCCGCTCCCACTCGGCGATCTGCGCCAGCGCCTGCTCCAGCACCTCGGCCGTGACCAGGTCGATCAGCCCGCTCTCCTCGGCCAGCGGCACGAACGCGGCCGGGCCCAGCAGCCCCCGCTCCGGATGCTGCCAGCGCACCAGCGCCTCCGCCCCGCACGCCGCACCGGTCGCCAGCTCCACCTTCGGCTGGTAGAACACCACCAGCTCACCACGCTCGACACCCTGCCGCAGCTCGCTCAGCAGGGTCAGCCGGTTGGTGTCGCCGCCGTCCAGCGCCGCGTCGTACCCGACCACCCCGCCCCGGCGGCGCTTCGCCGCGTACATCGCCACGTCCGCGTGCTGCAGCAGCCCGGCGACGTCGTCACCGTCGGCCGGATACATCGCGACGCCGATGCTCGCGTCGATGTCGACCATCAGCCCGCTCAGCTCGATCGGCCGGCGCAACGTCTCCAGCAGCCGCTGCCCGGCCTCCAGCGCGGCCTCGCCGTCCGGGGTCGACGGCAGCACCACCGCGAATTCGTCACCACCCAGCCGCACCACCGAGTCACCGGCCCGGCACGTCCGGGTCAGCCGCTGCGCCACCTCGCACAGCAGCTCGTCCCCGGCCGGGTGCCCGAGCGTGTCGTTGACCTCCTTGAACCGGTCCAGGTCGATCAGCAGCAGACTGAACGGCTCCCCGGAACGCGCGCCCTCGGCCACCGCGGCGCCCAGCCGGTCCTGGAACATCGTCCGGTTGCCCAGCCCGGTCAGCGGGTCGTGGGTGGCCTCGTGCAGCCGCCGCTCGGCCTGCCGCTCCGCCCGGCGCTGATAGCCGACCAGGACGAACGCGCACACCGCGAACAACAGCACCACGATCGGGATCATCAGCTCGGCGATGGTCCGGACCAGGACCGTGCGCCGGTCCACACCCTTGAGGTAGTCGGCCAGCTCCTGCTGACTGTTGTGCACGTTGCCGAGCACCTCGTCGCGCAGCGGGGCGAACGTCAGCGCCGACAGCTCGGCGTAACCCTGCACGTTCGCACCACGCTCGGTCTGCGACATGATCTCCACGACGATCCGGCTGTAGTTGGCGTACGCGCCCCGGATCGCGTCCAGTTCCACCTGGTCGACACCCTGATGACGCTGCAACCAGTCCAGATCGCCGCGGGCCGAGTCCATCGTCGCGGCCAGCTGGTCGCTGCGGTACTTGGTGCCACCGGTGGCCAGGTACTCGCGCAACGCGGCGTCCTGGGCGTTGATCCGTACCGAGATGTCGTTGAGGACCTTGGTGATCTCCTGCGTCCGGCGGACCTCGCGGGTCGCGTCGGCGGTGACCGTGGAGGCGAACACGGCCGCCGCCGCCAGGATGACGATGCCCACCGCGGTGCCCGCGATGGCCGCCCGGGCCACCGCGCGACTGGCCATCAGCCGGCTCCACCGCCCGGGCGGCTCCCCCCGATGGTCCGATCCTGCGCTCGCGGTCACGCAGACACCTTCGGCCACCCGGCAGCGAAGTTAAAGGTTCGCCCGGCGCACCACGGCGGTGAGACGGTCGGCGGCCTGCACCCCGGACAGCCGCCGCCCGTGGATCAGCGTGAGATCCTCCACCGCGCAGGCCGGTGGCGTGTGCCCGACCGCCCCGGCCAGCGCCGGATCGTGCCGCGCCCAGGCCGCCACCTCGGCGAACAGTTCCCGCTCCATCTCCGCCGGGGACATCGCCGCGGTCAGCCGCTGGGTGAACCGTTCCCGGAACGGCCAGAACGACCAGACCTTCGCCTCGTCGATCAGCTGCTCCACCGGGTCGGTCCGCAGGTAGCGCAGCGCGATCTGCAGCGACTCGTCCCGTCCGTCCCCGAGCAGCGCGTCGATCATCCGGTGCCGGGCGTGCTGACCGGCGACCTCGTAGAAGGTGCTGCGGCAGCCCTTCGGCTGGGCCGCCGCCACGATCGTCTTCCAGGTCATGTCGGCCCGGGGGCCGTTGTTGAGCACCGAGGTGGCTGCCCGGTAGTACGTGGTCTTGGTGTTCCAGTGGTTGCGGCGCGGCGAGGTGTTGCCGGCGAGCCGGCCCACCCACCCGCCGACGACAGTCCTGTCGAGACCCGTGAATGCCGTCATCGTCCCCAGTCCTTCTGGTGCCGTCACCTGGATCCGGCTGTTGCGATCCGGGAGACGAGCCTCTCGGGACCGGCCCGGTGGCCGCATCACGTGTTCACGTGATCCTGCGGTCCCCGGTCTCCCGGGCCACCCGGGCGGCCAACTCCACCCGGCTGTGGATGTCCAGTTTCATGAAGACCTTCCGCAGGTGACTGTCCACCGTGTGCGGCGACAGATTCAGCTGGCGGGCCACCGCGATGTTCGTCATCCCCTCGGCGACCAGCAGCGCCACCGGCCGTTCCGCCTGGGTCAGTCCGGGCAGGACCGGCGGCCGCTCCCGGGCCCGGCCCGCCCCGTCCGGGCCCAGCCACGCGCCCAGGCCGTCCCGCAGCCGGCGCCGCACCCCGTGCGCGCCGGCCGACACCGCCAGCAGCAGCGCCTCGTCGTACCGCTCCCGCGCCACCGGGCGATCCCCGGCGTCCCGGGCCAGGCCGGCCGCGTCCTCACCCGCCGCGGCCTGCTCGATCGGGCGCCGGGCCAGCCGGAACGCCGTCACCGCCGCCGCCAGCCGGGCCGGATCCCGGGCCAGCACCCCGGCGGCGTGCCCGGCCGCACCGGCCGCCGCCCGCGACTCCGGGTTCGCCGCGGCCAGCCGGGCCGCGGCGGCCACCGCCAGCGCCGCCCGCCCCGGATCCCCGGCCGCCAGCGCCAGCCGGACCAGGACCGCGGCCACCGCCGGCTGCTGCACCAGCAGCGCCGGCCGGGCGCCGATGGTGTCGTACACGTCCCGCATCAGCCGGAACGCCCCCAGCTGATCGCCCTCGGCGGCCAGCAGCGACGCCCCGGCCCACGCCACGTGCTCCGGCGGCCCGGTCACCCCGGCCGCGGTCAGCTCCCGGATCCGGTACAGCAGATAACGGCCCTGATCCAGGTCACCGCGCAGCACCGCCAGCCGGATCAGCGTCCCCAGCAGCGGCACCACCGGCTGATACGTGCTGTGCTGCTCGGCCTGCCCCACCCCGGCGTCGGCCTCGGCGGCCGCGTCGTCCAGCCGGCCCCGCGCGGTCAGCAGCACCGCCCGGTAGTGGTGCCAGAGCGGCTGCGCCCACGCCGTGCCCAGCGCGTCGCACTCCCGGTGCCCCTGGTTCAGGGCCCGCTCCGCCTCCTCGTACCGGCCCAGCGAGGTCAGCGCGCTGGCCAGCCAGATCCGCGGATGCCGGTGCAGCGCCTGCCCGCGGACCCGGTCGGCCAGCTCGGTGGCGGTGCCCGCGTGCGTCAGCGCGTCCGCCAGCCGGCCCTCGGCGTGCGCGACCAGACTGCGCGCGGTCAGACCGGACACCGCGGCGCCCGGCTCGTGATCCCGGCCCAGCCGGTCGGCCTCGGCGCCCGCCTCGTCGGCCGCCGCCAGATCGGCCAGCCCGAACGCGGCGTGCGCGCGGATCGCGTACAGCCGGGCCCGCACATCCGGCGGCACCGCGGGGCCGGCGAGACCGGTGTCGGCGTACCCGGCGGCCTCGACGTCCTGCCCGGCGTGCTGGAACGCCTCGGCCAGGCCCAGCCGCACCGTCGCCCGGGTGGCCGGCTCCAGATCGCCGCGCAGCGCCTCCTGGCCCAGCTGGTTCGCCTGCACCAGCCGCCCGGCCGAGGCCAGCAGGCCGACCGTGTCGGCGATCACCGCCGGCCGCTGCGGGTCGTGCTCGCCGAGCGCCCGCAACGCCTGCAGCATCAGGTCCGCGGCGGTCGCCGGAGCGGTCGCCGCCACCCCGGCCGCGGTGCCGCGCAGCATGCCGACCGCCGCGCCGGCCCCGCTCCGGCCGCTGCGCAGCAGATGCCCGGCGATCTCGGCGGCCGGGCGGTTCCGCTCCCGGGCCAGCACCGCGGCCTTGCCGTGCAGATGCTGCGACTGGGCCGGGCTCAGCACGCTCTGCACCGCCTGGTGCACCAGGGCGTGCCGGAACACCAGGCCGGCGTGGTCCTCGACCAGCAGCCCGGACGCCACCGCCTCGTCGATCGGGCCGAACAGCCCGGCCGGGTCGAGACCGCCCATCAGCCGGGCCGCCGCCTCGATGTCGATCGGCCCGTCCAGCACCGACGTGGCCCGTAGCAGCCACTGCGCGTCCGGCGACAGGCTCCCGGCGATCTCCCGGACCGTGGTGACGAAACTCGACGGCAGGTCGTCGCCGACCACCGTGGCGACCCCGTCCTCGATCACGATCTGGTCCGTCGCCAGCAGCGCGTCGATCAGCTGCTCGACCCGCAGCGGAACCCCGCCGCAGCCCTCCACCAGCGCCAGCACGGTGTCGTCGGCGGCCGCGCCGATCCGGTCCTCGCACAGCCGCCGGATCGCGTCGTCGTCGAGCACGTCCAGATGGATCGGGGTGACCCGGTGCGACAGCCAGTCCAGGGCCTGCCAGCCCGGGGCGTCGGTCTGCCCCGGCCGGCTGGCCAGCAGCCACCGCACCGGGAACGACGCCAGCGCCGGCACCAGCTCCCGCACCGCGAGGGCGCTCAGCTCGTCCATCCAGTGCGCGTCGTCGATCACGATCAGCAGCGGCTGGACGGCGGCGAACCGCTCCAGCGAGTCCCGCAGCCGGTGGATCCTCGCGTAGTTGCCGGCCGGGTCGTCGTCCGATCCGGCCAACCAGGCGAAGTCCGCGGTCGGCGGGCTGCACGCCCGCAACGCCCCGGCCAGCGTGACCAGCGGGGCGGTCCGGTCGTGCTTGAACGCCTCCCGGGCGGCCACCGCGACGGCCAGGTCGTCGGCGTGGTCCCCGGCGGCCAGCAGCAGCCGCGACTTGCCGATCCCGGCCCGCCCGAAGATCACGTGACAGCCGCCGCGACCCTCCTTGGTCTCGTCCAGGGCGGTGCGGAGGATCTTCAATTCCCCGGTACGCCCGACGATACGGTCGCTCACGCCGGCCTCCCATCGGCTCGAGAGTCGAGAGTGGACTGCCGATTCTGGTGGATGGCGGTGGCAACCGCATCGTCCGATTGTGGCGCGAGTCAGCCCGTCACGCGATGGCCCGCACCCGATCGTGGAGTTCGGCCGCCCGGTCGATCAGTTCCTTCACGTTCGCGGTGGCGGCCGGCAGGGTGACGTAGACGTGATCGGCGCCCGCCTCGGCCAGTGCCGCCACGTCCTCGGCCAGCTGGCGCACGTCACCGGCGTACGGCGGCCGCGGGGTTGCCGTTGATCTGGTCAGGTCCATCGTGCCGATCTGGACCGTGCAGCTGACCGTGGCCGGATCGCGCCCGGCCTCCTCGGCCAGCCGGCGGAGGAACGGCAGCCGCCTCGCGACCAGCTCCGGCGTGGCGGCGCTGGCCAGCCAGCCGTCCGCGCGCCGGGCCACCCGCCGCAGGGCGCGATCGCCGGCCCCGCCGAGCAGGACCGAGATGCGGCGGGCCGGTTTGGGGCCGATGTCGACGGCGTCCGCCCGGAACCGGGACGTCGTGAAACTCACCGGGTTCGGGCCCCACACCGCGTCGGCGATGTCCAGGAACTCGTCCATCGCCCGGCCGCGCTCGGTGAGCGGGACGGCGCCGGTCGCCGCGAACTCGTCGATCGACCAGCCGGTGCCCAGGCCGGCCAGAACCCGGCCACCGCTCGCCGCGTCCAGGGTGGCCAGCTGCCGGGCCAGGCGCATCGGCAGGTGCAGCGGCACCACCAGGATGCCGGTGCCCAGCGCGATCCGCTCGGTCACCGCCGCCGCCATCGACAGCGTGACCAGCGCGTCGGTGACCCCGCGGTAGCGGTCCGGCCAGGGCAGGTCCGGCACGTCGTAGAGGCCGTGCGGGCCGCTCTGGTCCTCCGGGACCAGCACCCGCTCGAACACCCACAGACTGTCGTAGCCGATCTCCTCACAAGCGCGTGCCGCGTCGACCACGTCGGCGCCGGGGTCGAAGTGCTGGTACTGAGGCAGATTCACACCGAGCTTCACCATCATTCCATTGTGTACGTGGTCAGCCGGTCCCGCTGTGACCCTACTTATATTTACGAACGGTCGGTCGTTTTGTAGGTTCGGGGGTATGACCCAGGACGGCCGGCTGATCCGCGGCGAACGCACCCGCAGCGCGGTGCTCGACCAGGCACTGCTCCTCGCCACCGTGTCCGGCCTCGACGGGCTGTCGCTCAGCCAGGTCGCCGACGCGCTCGGCGTCAGCAAATCCGGCCTCTTCGCGCACTGGCGCTCCAAGGAGGCGCTGCAGTTGGCGGTCGTCGACCAGGCCCGCGCCCAGTGGACCGACCGGGTGATCCGGCCCGCCCTCACCGCCCCCGCCGGGGTCCGCCGGCTCTGGGCGGTGCACCTCAGCCGGCTCGCGTTCTACGAGGCGAAAGTGCTGCCCGGCGGCTGTTTCTTCGCCAACGCCCACTTCGAGTTCAACGCCCGCCCCGGCGCCGTCCGCGACCGTCTGGCCGCCGAGCAGACCGACTGGATGACATTCCTGACCGGCCTGGCCACCGACGCCGTGACACTCGGCGACCTGCGCCCCGGCACCGACCCGGCGGTCCTCGCCTATCACGTGGAGGCGCTCGGTGTCTGCACCGTCATGCAGGCGCCCGTCCTCGGCCCCGGGATCACCTATCCGCACGCCCGCCGAGCCCTGCTCGACCACCTGCGTGCAGTCAGCATCGACCCGACGATCCTTCCGGAGCAGCCATGAGCAGCACCACCGCACTTCCCCTCACCTACGGCGACGTGATCCACACGCCGGTCCACTTCGACGACCTCGACGCCATGGGCGTGCTGCACAACTCGCGGTACGCGGTTCTCGTCGAACGGGCGGTCGGCAAGTGGTGGGCGGCCCGCGGGGTCACGTTCACCGGCGGGCGCCCGACGTCCCCGGACGCCTTCAACGTGGTCCGCGAGTACGGCATCACCTTCCACGTCCCGGTCACCACCATCGGGGACATAGCGGTCCACTTCTGGCTGGAGAAACTCGGCACCACCAGCGCCGACTACCGCTTCCGGGTGACGTCCCCGGACGGCGCGGTCGTCCACGCCGACGGCCGCCGCGTGAACGTCCGCCTCGACCCGGCGACGATGCGCCCCGTCCCCTGGACCGACCACGCCCGCGGCATCGCCCAGCCCCTGCTGAAGCCCTGACCCGTCCCGCCGACCCACCGCCCGTGCCCGCGGCGAGTCCCACCTTCACCGCTGTCCATGGGTGCGGTGAGTGCCACCTTTACCGCCGATCTTGGATACGGTGGATCTTCACCTTCATCGCTGTGTGGGTGACGCGAAGCCCGCCCATCACGACGCCGGCCGGCTCGGCGCGTGGTTCCTGGCGGCTGGTGCGGTTTGCGGGTGGGGTGGCGGTGACCATCGCATCCGGCCCGGCGGTCGCGGGTCGGTCTTGAGGCGCGCCTTCCTTGCGTGTCGCCACGGGACCTTGGCCGGCTCGTAACAAAGCGGGGTTGAAGGGGTTTCCCCGGGTCGGGATGCGGTGCGGTGCTCGGAGACCTCGGACAGGCCGAGAGGGGCAAGCGAAAGCCGCCAGGAAGGCCCAGGGTGAGCGGCGAGGAACGGGCGGCGGAGGGCGGCGGCTTGAAACAGGGCGGAGGACGAGAAACAAGGTCGAGGGCCGGCGGCGAAGAGTGGCCGCGGGCTTGGGGGAGGGCCGAGCGCGCCCTCGCAGGCGCGCCCGGAAGCTGATCAGATTCGGTCGGCGGCGATGAGTAGGTAGTGGAAGCTGCCCTCCTGGTAGGCGGTCAGGAAGGCCTCCTCGATGCCGGTGGCGACCTCGGATTCGGCGCGTAGCTGCCAGTACGGGATGGTGGCCTCGGTCAGGTCGACCACGTTGATCGGGACCAGGTTGTTGGCGGCGAGGGCTTTGAAGTAGTCGCTGCGCGGGTGGATGTCGCACGTGTAGTGCTCGTTGATCTTGCTGACCGCCTTGGAGCGCCGGCCGGCCAGGTCGTTGGCGCAACCGGTGATGCAGACGTAGCGGCCGCCGAATTTCAGCAGGCGGGCGAACTCGCCATACAGTTTGTGCAGGTCGACGTACATTGTCGTCTCGTTGGTCCAGATCGCCTGGCGGGTGTCGGACTCCAGCCGGGTCTCCAGCATGTTGCGGAAGTGGAAGCGGACCCGGTCGCTGACGCCGCGGCGGGCGGCCTGCTCGTTGGCGAAACCGACCTGGTACTCGGAGATCGACACCCCGTCCACCTCGCAGCCGAAACGCTGGTTCGCCATGATGCTGGTGCCGCCCCGGCCGGAGCCGCCGTCCAGGATCATGTCGGTGGGCCGAATCGGTCCCAGGTGGTCGAGCAGCAGGTCGGCCTGAGCGGACTCCAGGCGGTGCAGTTCGGCGATGATCCGCTTCTCGCGGGTCGCGGCCGGGCCGTCCAGCACCGTCGGGTCGTAGGGGCCCACGCCGTAGTGGTGGTGGTACAGGTCGTCGACCTCGCCGAGGCGCAGGTTGACCGGGTCGTCCTGGTTGGTGTTCCAGTAGTTCGCGACGGACTTCTCGAAGTCGGTGCGCAGGATCGTGCTGGTCATCTCAACTCCCGTTGGGTTTGTTGTAACGTCCGGTGGTCGCGTGCCATCGGCGGCTGCCGCCCACCCAGGCCCAGGTGTCGGCGAGGAACCGCCGCAGGTTCGGGGAACCGACGGCGCTGAGCCGGGTGGCCAGCTCGACGTAGGTGTGCATCAGCTCGTTGTGGATCTCGACGGTGCGGGCGACGGCCTGCTCGTGGGTGAGGCCCTCCTCGCGGGCCAGCACCCGGGGCAGGTTGTGGTCGTTGTCCGATTCGGACGGCCCGGAGTGCAGGTCGTTGACGAGCACCGCCGCGTTCCCGGCGGTGGTGAAGGCGCGCCGCACCTCCGGGTGGTAGAACTCGTGCGCCGGCAGTTCGTACCCGGCCAGCACGTCGACCAGGATCATCGGCGGCAGGTAACTGTTGAGGTGCCGTTGCACCAGGTACTCCCAGACCGGGGGAGTGCGCCGGTTGACGTGCCAGTCCGCCTCCTGCGTCCACGCCAGGAAGAGGACCGCCATCTGGTGCTGGAACCGCCCCAGCTGAGCGGTGGTGGCGTAGCGGGACAGGTGCTCGACCGCGGTACGGAACGCCTCGGAGATCGGCTGCAGCCGGTGGTAGTCGGCCATGTCGGCGGCGTACCGCGGGACCAGCTGGGCCGGGTCGATGGTGTGCAGCAGCCGGGCCAGCCGGGAGCCGACCACCCGCGGATCGGCGCCGAGTTCGATCTCGTCGACGTAGTAGTCGTCGGTGGCCCACTCGGCGACCAGGCATTTCGTGGCCATCAGCAGCCGGTCCGGGTCGTTGCAGGCCGGGTGGGCGAGCATCATGTAGCGGCCGAACCCGTACGACCGCAGCTTGTCCAGTCTCCCCTCATAAATCCCAACATGTCGTGCCCAATCGATCAGCTGTTCGTCGACCAGGTCACCGAGACCGGGGTCATCACGGATCGCGTCCGGGCAGAAGAGTTGATCATCGGGGGGAGAGGGCGCGAAGGCCCGCAACGCCGACATCCCCAGCCCGGGGGCCAGATCGGTCAAATGCCGAGGCGGCGCGAACCGGACATCAGTCAGCACCGACATCAGTGTGACAACTCGACGTGGTCGAGGATCCCGAGCGCGTCCGGAACCAGCACCGCCGCCGAGTAGTACGCGCTGACCAGGTACGACATGATCGCCTGCTCGCTGATCCCCATGAACCGCACGTTCAGCCCCGGCTGGTACTCGTCCGGGATCCCGGTCTGGTGCAGCCCGATCACACCCTGGTTCGACTCCCCGATCCGCATCGCCATGATCGACGTGGTGTGCGTGTGGCTGATCGGGATCTTGCCGGACGGCAGGATCGGCACACCCCGCCAGGACGGCACGGAGCGGCCGTCCATGTCGACGGTCGGCGGGTAGATGCCCCGCTTGGTGCACTCCCGCCCGAACGCGGCGATGGCCTGCGGGTGTGCCATGAAGAACTCGGTGTTGCGCCGCATGCTGAGCAGCTCGTCGAAGTCGTCGGGGGTGGGCGGCCCGCCCCGGGTGTGGATGCGCTGCCGCAGGTCGGCGTTGTGCAGCAGCCCGAACTCGCGGTTGTTGATGAGTTCGTACTCCTGGCGTTCGCGCAGCGCCTCGATGGTCAGCCGGAGCTGCTGTTCCATCTGGTTCATCGGCTCGTTGTAGAGGTCGGCGACCCTGGTGTGGATGCGAAGAACTGTTTGCGCAACCGACAATTCGTACTCGCGCGGGGCGACCTCGTAGTCGACGTACGTGCCGGGCAGGGTCGGTTCGCCCCGGTGCCCGGCGGTGACCGCGATCGCGGCCTCACCGTGCTTGTTCTGCGGTTTACGGCTCTTGTCACGGAACCTGTCGACGTGCCGGCGCAGGTCCTCGCTGTGGCTGATCACCTCGGCGAACGCGGCGCGGGGCATCTCCAGCATGGTCACCGCGGTCATCGCCTTGGCGGTGTAGTCCCAGATGGTGTCGTCCTCGACCAGCACCCGTTCGCCGAACATCTCCCCGTCGGCGAGCACCCCGATGCTGACCGGGTCGCCGTACGCGCCGACGCCGATCTTGTCGACCTTGCCGTGCGCGATCAGGTACAGGTTGTCGGCCACCGAACCGAACTCGACGATGACCTGGCCCTGCTCGTACTCCCGCTGGACGAACCGGCCGGCGATGCCGCGCAGCAGGTCCTCGTCCTCGAGCCCGGCGAGGACCGCGATCTCCCGCAGTTCGGCCGGGACGACGTGCACCGACGCGCCGGTGTTGGTGAAGGTGAGCCGGCCGTCGCCGACCCGGTACGTCATCCGCCGGTTCACCCGGTAGGTACCGCCGCCGACCTGGACCCAGGGCAGCTTGCGCAGCAGCCAGCGGGACGAGATCTCCTGCATCTGCGGGACGGATTTGGTGGTGTGCGCGAGGTTGCGGGCGGCGGCAGTGCTCAGGCTCTGCCGCTGCTGATGGTCTTGTTGTTCTCGCGTTTCGACGGGTTTAACAGAACTAGTCACGTTTCATCCTCAATGTCGACTCTCTTCAGCCCGTTTTATCCCAGCTCAATCCTTGTTTCCCGGTTTTTGCAGATAACCGAAATTCGCGACCTAAGCTCCGAGGGCATGGAAGTCCTCCTCGCCGCCCCGCGCTCCTACTGCGCCGGAGTCGAACGCGCCGTCGGCATGGTCGAACGCGCCCTGCGCCTGCACGGATCCCCGGTCTACGTGCGCCGCCAGATCGTCCACAACGCCCACGTCGTCGCCGGTCTCGAAGCCCGCGGCGTGATCTTCGTCGACGAACTGGACGCGGTGCCGGACGGCGCGGTCGTGGTCTTCTCCGCGCACGGGGTCGCGCCCGCGGTCCGGGCCGAGGCCGCCCGGCGGGACCTGGACGTCATCGACGCCACGTGTCCGCTGGTGGCCAAGGTGCACGCGGAGGCGCGCCGGTTCGCGGCCCGCGGGGACACCGTCCTGTTGATCGGCCACGAGGGGCACGACGAGGTGGAGGGGACGCTGGGGCAGGTCCCCGGCGTTCAACTGATCTCCGAGATCTCCGAGATTCCGGACCTACGGGTTCCGGATCCGCGCCGCGTCTCCTATCTCACCCAGACGACGCTGGCCGCCGACGAGACGACGGCCGTGGTCACTGCGTTGCGGGCGAAATTTCCTGATCTATCCGGCCCGGACACCTCGGACATCTGTTACGCCACCACCAACCGCCAGGAAGCGGTGTCCGCCATCGCCCCCGCATGCGACCTGGTACTGGTCGTAGGCTCGGCCAACTCCTCCAACTCGGTCCGCCTGGTCGAGGTGGCCCGCCGCCACGGCACCCCGGCCCACCTGATCGAGGACGCCGGCGAGATCGACCCCGGCTGGCTCGACGGCGTCCACACGATCGGCCTGACCGCCGGCGCCTCCGCCCCACCCCACCTGGTCGACGAGGTCATCACCGCCCTGAACCCGGCCCGGGTCACCGAACACCGCGTCACCGACGAGAACATCACCTTCGTCCTGCCAGGGAAACCGGGAAAATCAGAAAACCTCCGAAGATCCCTTTCTGGTACGCCTACCGAAACGGTCCCGTAGCGCACCGCGAGGCAGGCGGACCACCGGACCGACCCGCGACCGCCGGGCCGGACGCGGTGGAGACGTCCGAGCTAAACTGCACGACGACCCCGGATCACCGGCCCGGGATGGATGTCGCAGAGGGGCCGGTGACCTCGCGAGACCGAGGAGGGAGTGGCGGCGCGATCCCTGCTGGCCAAGCAGACCGCCACCCTGGACCGGATGTCCGGTGGCCGCTTCGTGTTCGGCGTCGGCATCGGCGGGCGCGCCGACGACCACCGGGCGGCCGGGGTGCCGGTGTCGCAGCGGGGCCGGATCCTCGACGCCCAACTGGGTGACCTGCGCCGGATCTGGGCCGGTCAGGCGTACCGGCAGAGTCTGATCGGCCCCGCACCGGCGACCGTGGGCGGACCGCGGGTCCTGATCGGCGGGTTCGCGCCCGCCGCGCTCAGCCGGGTCGCCCGGTTCGCCGACGGATTCCTCTGCGCCGCGCCGCTCACCTGGGCCGGCCGTCTGGTCGGCACCGTCCGCGACCAGTGGGCGGAAGCCGGCCGCCCAGGCCGTCCTCGGCTGGTCTGCCAGATCAACGTGGCCATCGGCCCGGCGAGCGTGATCGACCGGGCCCGGCAGGCGATCGGTTCCTACTACGCCTTTGTCGATCGCCCGGACCACCGTCCGGGACCGATCACCGATCCGGTCCGGCTGGCCGAGACGGTGGCCGCCTACCGGGAGTTCGGCGCCGACGAGCTGATGCTCTACTGCTGGGCCGACGACCCGCACCAGGTCGAGGCCCTGGCCCCGCTGCTGACCGCCGGACCAGCGATCAGTCCAGGAACGCCGTGACCAGGTCGCGGAAGAAGTCCGGCTGCTCGGTCCACGGGCGGTGCCCGGACTCGGTCATGACCTCCAGCCGGGCGTGCGGGTGGGCGGCGGCCACGACCCGGGCCGGCGCGGTGCCGATCAGGCCGTCCGAGGCCCCGGCCAGCACCAGCACCGGACCCGGGACCGGTCCCGGGGTGGCGACACCGGCGTAGAACGCGTCCCGGTACCACGGATGCCGGTTGGCGTGCCCGCGCACGTACTCCCGGTTCCGTTGCGGGGTCCACCGGTGCCAGTGGAACGGCACACCCAGCGCCGCCGCGAGGGGGCCCCGGGCGGCGGCCGCCCGCGGGTACCACGGTTCGCCGGACCGCCCGGCCCGGATCGCGGCGACCTCGGCCGGGTCGACGTCCCGGCCGGCCCGCCCGATCGGGGTGACCAGGATCAGCCGGCGCACCCGGCCGGGATGCCGGATCGCGTACTCCTGCGCGGTCAGCGTCCCGGCCGAGTGCGCCAGCAGGTCCACCGCGTCCAGCCCGAGGTGCCGTCGCAGGGTCTCCACGTCGGCGGCCTGGGCGGTGAACGACACGGCCGCCGGATCACCCGGTGTCTCGGAACGGCCACCGCCGCGGGCATCCAGCCGGATCAGCCGCCGGGTCGCCGGCAGCCCGCCGAGATCACCCAGGTACCGCACGTCCATGCCGGGCCCGCCGGGCAGCACCAGCAGCGGCGGGCCGTCCCCGGTCTCGTCGTAGTGCGGGCGCGGTCCATCGCCGGCGGGCAGGTACGGCATCCGAAGATCCTGTCACGGTGATTGGATTCGCCGCGGCCGGGCAATCTTGGAAGGGTGAACTGGCTCGAATTCGCTCTGACCCGTGTCGGCGAGCCGTGCTCCCTCCGGCTGGAGGCGCCCGGCCGGCGACCGATCCCGATCGGCCCGTGTGTCGTCGCCCGCCACGACGGGGGCACGACGATCCTGTGCCCGCCGGACACGATCGCCCCACCCGGTTCCCGGGTCACCCTGCCGGACGGGGCGACGGCCGAGGTGGTCGCGTCGCTGCACCTGGCCGCGCACGGCACCCGCCTGCCCGCCCACCAGCAACTGGACGTCGTGGTCGCCACCAGCAGCCGTCCCTGCCGGGCCACCGGCAGATCGGTGTGAGCCCGGACTCAAGATCGGTGGCCGGGCTCCGATAGGTCCGCTGTGCGGCCCGGTTCACTCTTCACGGGGATGACACGCCGCGAACGGGCGGCGTGGTGGACGCTCGGCGTCCTGCTCGCCGTCGAGACGGTCGTCTGCCTCCTGGTCGATCTGGGCCGGCCGGTCCGGGACACGGTGCCCGCCGGGTTGCTGCAGAGCGTCTGTTACCTGCTGCCCGGGCTGCTGGCCACGGCCGGTGCCCGGCGGTCGCCCCGCCCGGTGCGGCTGGCCTGGAGTTTGCTCGCGTTCGGCCTGACCACCTACGGGGCCGGCAACCTGTACTGGTATCTGTTCGTCCGGCAGCTGCGTCCCGAGCCGATGACCACCCCGGCCGACGTGATGTGGCTGCTGTTCTATCCGGCGTGCGGGATCGCCCTGATCATGCTGCTGCGGTTCCGGTTGCCGGCGGTCAGCGTCCCGGCCCTGCTGGACGGGGTGATCGCCGGGTCGGCGGTGGCGGCGCTGGTGTCGATCCCGGTGCTGGCGGCGGTCGAGCCGGCCCCGCACAGCACCCTGTTCGGGGTGGTCGTCAACGCGGCCTATCCGCTCGGCGACATCGCGCTGGCCGGGTGCCTGCTCGGCGCATGGGCACTGTGCGGCTGGCGCGCCGACCGGGTGACCGGCCTGCTGCTCGGCGGGATGGGCCTGTTCGCCGGCCTGGACACCGTCAGCATGCTGATGATCTGGCAGGGCGTCGGCCCGGTGCCGGCGCTCCTGGACCCGCTGTGGATCACCGGCCTGTCGATGCTGGCGCTGGCCACCGCCCAGCGGGCCGGCCGGACCTGGGCGGGCCGGCCCAGTCTGTGGCTGAGCACCGCGGTGCCGGTGGTGCTGGCGATGCTCTGCCTGGCCGTGCTGATGTGGGCGGCGCTCACCCCGCACGACGTGGCCGGGCTGACCAGCTGGCTGGCGTTCGCGGCGGTGACCGCGGCGATCGTCCGGATGATGGCCAGTGTGCGGACCGCGGAGGCGCTCGGCACGGCCCGCCGGCAGGCCCGGACCGACGAGCTGACCGGGCTGGCGAACCGGCGGTTCTTCGTCGAGAAGCTGGAGACCGAACTGGCCGGTGGTTGCGTCCGGCTGGCCGTCGCGTACCTGGACCTGGACCGTTTCAAGGAGGTCAACGACAGTTTCGGGCACGACGTCGGGGACAGCCTGCTGCGGCTGGTCGGCGCCCGGCTGCGCAAGTCCCTGGACGGCGACGTGCTGCTGGCCCGGCTCGGCGGTGACGAGTTCGGCCTGGTGATGCCGGGTAGCGGCCGGGCGGAGGCGGCCGGGATCGTGGACGGTGTGCTGCGGAACCTGCGGGAGCCGTTCGTGCTGCCGGAGGTGGACCTGCACGTGGACGCCAGCATCGGCATCGCGGTGCACCCGGACGACGGTTCGGACCGGTCCACCCTGCTGCGCCGCGCCGACGTGGCGATGTACGCGGCGAAGAGCGGGCACGGCGCCGGCCCGGTCTTCGCCACCGGCCTGGACGACCACGCCAAGGCCCGGCTCACCATGCTCGAGGAGTTGCGGGCCGGCCTGGACCGGGGCGAGCTGGTGCTGCACTACCAGCCGAAGGTGACGGTCGACGACGAGCAGCGGGTGGACGGGGTGGAGGCGCTGGTGCGCTGGCAGCACCCGGTCCGCGGGCTGGTCTACCCGGACGCGTTCCTCTACACCGCGGAGAGCGCCGACCTGATGGGCCGGATCACCGAGACGGTGCTGGAGATCGCGTGCCGGCAGAGCCGCCGCTGGCGCGACCAGGGGCTGACGATGCCGGTGGCGGTCAACCTGTCGGTGTCGAACCTGCGGGATCCGGACTTCCCGGAGCAGGTGTCGGCGCTGCTGCTGCGGTTCGGGCTGCCGCCCGGGGCGATCGAGCTGGAGGTGACCGAGAGTGTGCTGATGACCGACGCCGACACCGCGCTGATCCAGCTGGGCCGGTTGCGGGACATGGGCCTGCGGATCGCCGTGGACGACTACGGCACCGGCTACTCCAGCCTCAGCTATCTGCGGGTGCTGCCGGCCGACGAGCTGAAACTGGACCGGAGTTTCGTGCTGCGCTGCGGCACCGACCCGCGCAGCGCCGCGATCGTGCAGAGCACCGTCGGGCTCGCCCACTCCCTCGGCATGCGGATGGTCGCCGAGGGAGTGGAGGACATGGAGACCTTCGAGCAGCTCCGCGGTTTCGGCTGCGACCTGGCCCAGGGCTACGTGATCGCCCGCCCGGCCGGAGTCGAGGCCGTCACCGCCTGGCTGTCAGAACGCGCCGGTGTACAGCAGCCGGTTCGGTGACCCGCTGCCCGGGCTGGTGACGACGCCGGTGGTCGCGTTGCCCACGATCGCGGCGTGCACCTGGGCCGGGGTGTCCGACGGGTGGTTCGCCAGGTAGAGGGCGGCGGCTCCGGCCACGTGCGGAGCGGCCATCGACGTACCGCTGATGGTGTTGGTGGCCGTGTCGTTCGTGGCCCAGGCCGAGGTGATGCTGATGCCGGGCGCGAACACGTCCACGCAGGCGCCCCGGTTGGCCCAGGACTGTTTGGCGTCGCTGCTGTTGGTGGCGGACACGGTGATCGCGGTGGCCACCCGGGCCGGCGACTGGGTGCAGGCGTCCAGCGCGAACAGGCCGAGGAATCCGTTGCCGGCCGCGATCGAGTACGTCACCCCGGACGCGATCGACGCGCTGACCGCGTTGTCCAGCACGGTGTCGGCGCTGCCACCGAGGCTCATGTTCGCCACCGCGGGTTTGACGGCGTTCGCGGTCACCCATTCGATCCCGGCCGCCACCTGCGCGGTGGTGCCGCTGCCCTCGCAGTCCAGCACCCGCACACCGACCAGCTGAACACCTTTGGCCACGCCGTACGCGGTGCCGCCGACCGTGCCCGCCACGTGCGTGCCGTGGCCGTGGCAGTCGTCCGCCGCGCCACCGTCGACGGCGTCGAACCCGCTGCTCGCCCGGGTGCCGAAGTCGGTGTGGGTGGTGCGGATCCCGGTGTCGATGACGTAGGCGTGCACGTTGCTCGCCGTGGTGCCGTAGTTGTAGGCCGCATTCACCGGCAGGTTGCGCTGGTCGA
The DNA here is from genome assembly GCF_016862075.1 of Actinoplanes couchii. GTDB lineage: Bacteria > Actinomycetota > Actinomycetes > Mycobacteriales > Micromonosporaceae > Actinoplanes > Actinoplanes couchii. The sequence continues at coordinate 92,155 of NZ_BOMG01000004.1, forward strand.
TCCGGTCCAGTCCCCAGGACGGCGGGTTGGTCTGGGTCGCCGAGATCCGGTGGATCACGTTGGGCTGCACGAACGCGACGTCCGCGTCGGCGGCGATCTGCCGCGCCTGCCGCGCGGTCAGGGTCGCGGCGAAACCGTTGAAGGCTTTGCGGTACGACCGGAGCACTGTCGCGTCGTGCTCGGCGGCGACGGTGGTGCTGAGCTTGCCCGGCTTGAGCACGACGATGTAGCTGTCCGGAACCACTTCGGCCCCGGGCACCGCGCGGACCGCGGCTTCGGCGGGCGCGGCCTGCGCCCCGGCGCTGATCCCGAAGGTGGACAGGACGACGGCGGCCGTTGCGGCGGCACCTCGGCGGACGACTGAACGCATAGAACCCTCCCGGCATAGGGTGGTCACGCCATCACGTCAGGTGAAGCTAGCAGGTCCATTGACTCCTGTGAATGCGCTGTGGTGTGCCGCGGCCCGGGTCGTCAGATCGCGCATGCCGCCGCGTCAGGGTCGCCGGTGCGCAGGTGCACCCGGCCGAGCATCGACAGCGCGTACGCCCGGCTCCGTCCCCCGGCCCGGGCCAGCGCCCGGTCCAGCAGCTCACGTGCCCGGCCGAAGTCGGCGCGGTCACTGGCCACCGAGCCCAGGTAGGTGAGGATCCGGGCCGCCGCCGGGCCGTCCGGGTCCACGAGTGGATCAGCGCCGGCGGATCTCGGTCAGTCCCCAGCGCAGCTCTCGGTCAGTCCCCAGCGCAGCGCCCGCATCGGATCGTCGGCCTCCGGGTAGAGCAGCCCGGCCAGCCGGGCCCGGGACGGCGGCCGCTCGGCCAGCAGCAGGCAGGCCAGCAGCGCCCAGCTCTTGCGGCTGCGCACCTGATAGGGCCGGTTGGTCGCGGGCGGGCCGAGCAGCCGCACGGAGAGTGCCATGCCGCCCGGCCCTCCCGGCTTCTCAGCCCTCGGCGCTGATCGGGTAGATCTCGTCGGCGACCAGCCCGTGCGCCTTGCGGTGCACGGCGGCGGCCGCGTCCGCGTCCGGCGCCTCGACCAGGCAGAAGATCTTCCCGGCCTCCTCGTCCACCCAGTACCGCAGATAGTTCACCCCGAACTCGCCCTGCGCCGCCAGGTCCTTCTCGTGGGCCGCCGCGACGTCGGCCGCCGCGACCCCGCCCTCGATGTGGTGAACGTCCATGAATGTGCCCATCACCGTTCCTCTCGTCGGGTCCGTCGTGGACCATCCGATCGCGCCGGCGTTCGACAACTCGTTTGACGCCCGCGGCCGGGCTCGACACCATCGACCACAGTGAACATGTGAGCGGGGGGACAGGGTGATGACCGGGGCACAGCGGTCACCGGCCCGGCTGCCAGGTGAAGAAGGTGCCGGCGACCGAGGCGGTGGTGCCGGGTTCGATCGTCGCCGACCTGCGCCCGGCGGTCGATCCGTCGGGGGAGTAGGTGATCCGCAGCCGGACGACGGACGAGCCGACCCCGGCCCGGGTCGCGACGATCTCCCCGGCGCCGGGCACGCCGGTGTCGGCGGTGAGCGGCATGCTCCGGCCGGCCAGCGGCAGCTCGTGCGCGGAGTTCCCGGCCCGCTCGATCAGCACCGAGCCGGTCAGCGCCGGGGTCAGCCGCCGCTGCCGCCACCGCAGGGCCGGCAGCAGCAGGGCGGCCAGCAGGAGCAGCGCCCCGAGCCACCGCCAGAGACTGCCCCGCTCGGCGGACAGCTCCCGCTCACCCGGGGTGCCGGCCAGGGTGAAGGCCGGGGTGAGCCCGAGATCCCCGGTCAGCACCGGCGCCCACGGCGAGGACACGATCCCGGTCAGGCGCAGGGTGACCAGGTCGTCGACGGATTTGAACGGCGCCGTGGACACCGGCCCGGCGTTCCAGTCCAGTCGCACCGGCACGGTGACGTCCCGGTTCGGCGGCAGCTCGATCACCCCGGCCGGCACACTCACCGCCACGTCGGCGTTGTCGCTGGTCACCGCCAGGTTCTCCAGGATCAGCGGGACGTGCGGCATCGGCGACTCCAGGCGTACGACCGCAATGCTCCTTCCCTCGCCGCTCGCGGTGACCGGCCAGGAGACCGCGACCGGCAGGGTGATCTCCTCCGCCAGCAGACTGCGGGCCTTGGCCTGGCGCGCCGCGTCCTTGGGCCGGGTCAGCTGCGCGGTCAGCTTGTCGACCGAGGCCGGGGCCAGCACCCGGGCCGCGGGGAAGACCTTCTTCAGCAGGCCGGCGCCGGTCGATCCGGAGAGCGGCACGGCGTACGCCTCCAGCGAGATCTTGTCCAGTGCCGCGGCCCGGCCGGCCAGCACGTTCCAGTTGTGCCCCTGGGTCAGTGGGTAGGCGCTGCGCGGCCCCGGCTCGTGCTGCCCGTCGGTCAGCAGCACCACGGTGGCCAGCGGCGGCGCCCCGGGCCGGCTGAGCGCGGTGACCGCCACCTCGAGGGCCGCGCCGATGTCGGTGCCCTGCCCGGTCGCGTCCTTCGGGAGCCCGGCGGCCAGCTCTGCGGGTTCCCGGCCGACCTTGCGGGTGGTGGCCTTCGCGGTGCCGTCGAACGGGATCAGGGTGACGAAGTCCTCCGGGGCGAGCGCGGCGAACCAGCCGGTCAAACTCTTGCGCAGCGACGTGTACCGGGCGCCTCGCATGGATCCGGACACGTCGACCAGCACCACGTGATCGGCCGGCACCGAGTCGATGCCCAGGGTCGCGTAGACCTGCTCGAGCGACGGCGGTGGCCCCGGTTCCGCCCGGGCCGGGACGGGCCCGGTGAGGACGGCCAGCAACAGGGCCACGACGGCCGATCCGATCCGCGGCGCGCGAATGATTCTCACGTCGAGTACTGACGGACAGAACCTGTCCGTCAGTTACCGGTACCAGTCTGAAGTGGAGGCGTGCGTGGAGGACGAGCTGTTGGCCGAGTTGGCCGCGTTACGGGCCCAGATCGGCCGTGACCACGACCGGGCCGCCGCCCGCGAGCAGATCATCGACCGGTTGCACGAGGACAACCAGGCGCTGCGCTCCGGGGAACGCCGTCTGCTGCTGCAGCCGCTGCTGACCGATCTGCGGCGACTGCGGCACGAGCTGCTGCGCACCGCGGCCGGGCTGCCCGGCGAGTTCTCCGGGCAGCGGGCCGCCGAGCTGCTCCGGTCGTACGCCGACGATCTCGAACTCACCCTGGAACGTGGCGGCGTCACCGTGGTCAGCCCGGCCCCCGGCGACCCGCTCGACCCGTCGGAGCACCGGGCCTCCGGCGCGGTACCCACCGGCGACCCCGGACTGCACGGCACCGTCGCCCGGGTGCTGCTGGACGGATACCGCGATCACGAGTCCGGGCGGGTGGTGACCCCGGCCGAGGTGCTGGTGCACCACCTCGCCGCGGCAGAGGAACAGGAGGTGGAAGCCAGTGTCTGACGAGATGACCTTCCTCGGCATCGATCTCGGCACCACGTACTCGGTGGTGACCTACATCGACGAGACCGGGCGCCCGTCGGTGATCCGCAACGTCATCACCAACACCGAGACCACACCCTCGGTGGTCTACTTCGAGGAGGAGTCCGGCGAGGTCATCGTCGGGGAGGCGGCCCGCAACGTGGCCCGGGTCTACCCGCACCGGGTCGTCGAGCGGGTCAAGCGCAGCATGGGCAGCGAGGTCCAGTGGGACTTCGACGGCCACAGCCACAGCGCCGAGGCGATCTCCGCGCTGATCCTCAAACGCCTCGCCGAGGACGCCCGCGACTACATCGGCCGGGAGGTGAAGCAGGTCGTCATCACCGTCCCGGCGTATTTCGGGATGCTGGAGCGCGACGCCACCCGCAACGCCGGCCGGATCGCCGGGCTGGACGTGATCGGCATCGTCCCGGAGCCGGTCGCCGCCGCCCTGCAGTACGAGATGCACCGCGGTGACCAGCCGCGCACGGTGCTCGTCTACGACCTCGGCGGCGGCACCTTCGACACCACCGTCATCCGGATCTCCGCCGACCTGATCGAGGTGCTGTGCACCGACGGCGACCAGGAGCTGGGCGGCGTCGACTGGGACCGGCGGCTGGCCGACCACCTGCTCACCGAGTTCATCGCGCGGGCCGAGCCGGACGGCGACCCGGCCGGTGACGAGCAGTTCCTCAGCGAGCTGCAGCAGACCGCCGAGGAACTGAAACGGCACCTCAGCCAGGCCACCACCCGGAAGGTGCCGATCCGGTTCGGCGGCTCGGTCGCCAACGTCGAGGTCAGCCGGGAGACGTTCGAGGACATCACCCGCGACTACCTGGACCGGACCATCGAGTACACCGAGCGCACCCTGGGCAAACTGGCCGCCAAGCTGACGATCGACGACCCGGCCGCGGCGATCGACGAGGTGCTGCTGGTCGGCGGGTCCAGCAAGATGCCCGCGGTCCGGGCCCGGCTGACCGCGCGCTGGCCCGGCTGGCAGCCGAAACTGCACGACCCCGACCTGGCGGTCGCCAAGGGCGCGGCGCGGTACGCGTTCAGCCGCTCGCTGTGGGACTGGGAGCGGTCCGGGGCCGCCGCGCCGACGCCGGAGGAGCAGAACGCCCGGATCACCCACCTGGCCCAGCGGTCCGGGGTGGACGAGGACGCGCTGCGCGAGATGGCCGCCAAGAAGATCGTCAACGTGCTGCCCAAGTCGTTCGGGGTGATGCTGACCGACCCCACCGTGACGCCGTACCGGCACTACGTCGAGCACCTGGTGCACGCCGACGAGGCGCTGCCCAGCGGCGAACGGGTGCTGAACGCCCGCACCATCGAGGACGGCCAGACCTCCGTCTCGATCGAGATCTACGAGCAGGCCGGCGCCACCGAGAGCCCCGACCTGGACGCCAACAAGGCGGTCGACCACGGCTCCGGCGAGATCGGCGGCCTGCCCCCGCTGAAGGCCGGCTCCCCGGTCGACATCACCATGGTCGTCGACGACGAGGGCCTGCTGCGGCTGCACGCGGTCGAACCCAGCACCGGCAAGGAGCTGGACATCGAGGTGCGGGTCAGCATCCTCAGCGAGGCCCAGGTGAACGAGGCCAAGGAGGTCGTCGCGGGCATCACGGTGAGGTCCTGACCGCGGATGGCCTTCGATCCCAGGACGTACCTGCGCGACGTCGTCAACCCGCTGCGCGACCGGGCCGGCTCGCTGCCCGGCGACCTGGCCCGGCACTACGCCGTCGGCCCGGGCATGAGCTCCACCGAGATCACCGGGCAGCTGGTCAAGGTCCGGTCGCTGTGGCGGCGGCAGTCCGGTGGGGCGGGCGCGGCGGCCCGGGTCTGCGCCCGCATGATCACCCGGGACGAGCAGCTGCGCCGGGAACACGGCGACCGGATGCACGACCCGGCCTGGTGGCGGGAGCGGGCCGAACAGGACCGGCGGGGCGCGGTGGCCGAGGGCGGGCGGCTCGCCGACGAGCTGCGGGAGGCGTACGGCCCGGTCGGTCTGATCAGCCGGGACCGCCTCGACGCCGTGGCGCGCCACTATCCGGCCCTGGACCGGGCCGCGGTCGGCGAGGCGCTGCGCCGGGCGGGGCTGACCGTCGCCGAACCGGTGGCGCTGCCCGCGGACAGCAGCCTGGACGCCCGCGCGTACCGGAACCTGTCCGACGTGCTCGGCAAGATCGGCGTACCCACCGTGGTGCACCTGCTGCACCCCGGGCTCGGCACGTTCACGCTGCTCAACGGCGCCCCGCCACTGGACCGGGAACTGCTCGCCGAGCGCCGGGCGGCCGCCAACACCGCCGCCGACGCGATCGGCACCCGGCTGCGCAAGGAGGCGTACGGCATCCTGGCCACCGCCCTGGACACCGGCGCCGACCTGCGCCGGCTGGCCCTGTTCCAGCTCGTCGACCTGCTCCGCCGGGACCGCGGCGACCGGCCGGACAGCTCGCTGATCCGCACGGCCGTCGACACCGGCCTGGACCCGGCCGAGGCCCGCACGCTGGTCTTCAGCCTCCCCGCCGAGCAGGCCGCCGACCCGGCCGGCCGGATCCGGGCGCTGGTCGAGGACGGCCGGCTGCTCGCCGCCCGGCAGGCCCTCGCCGCGCTGCCCGCCGCGCACCCGGAGAACGCCGAGCTCAGCGACCTGGTCACCCGCCGCCTGGACGAGGCCCGGGCCCTGCGGGACCGCTCCGACCAGGCGCTGCACGCCGGGCGGGAGTCCGAGGCCGCGCTGATGCTGCGGGACGCGCAGCGGATCGCCGCCGACGACGAGGACCTGGAACGACGGCTCGCCGCGCTGCCGCCGCCCCCGGCCCGGGACCTGGTGGCTCGGCCCCGGGACCACGGCGTGGTGCTGTCCTGGACCGGGCCCGGCCCGGGGCCGCTGCGCTACCGGGTGGTCCGCGGCGACACCCCGCCGACGACACCCGGCGACGGGGAGCTGGTCGGTGAGGTCGACGGCACCGAGCTGACCGAGGAGCTCACCGAACCCGGCCGGCCCCGCCACTACGCGGTCTTCGCCGGCAGCGGCGCCGGCACCTGGTCGCGCCCGGTGACCGTGGCGATCACCGTGCTGCCGCCGGTCAGCGCGGTCCAGGTCCGCGCCGGACCGGCCGAGGTGTTCCTCTCCTGGCAGGCGCATCCCCGGGCGGAACGGGTCCGGGTCCGGCGCACCGTGGGCCGGCGGCCGGCCGGTGACGACGACGGCGAACCGATCCCCGGTGGCGCCGGCGGACTCTACGACCGGATCCCGGCCGACGGCTCGGACCGCTGGTACTCGCTGGTGGCCGTCTACCGGGACGCCGCCGGGGCCGAGGTGACCGCCCCGGCCGTGGTGGTGCGGGCCGGCGCCCCGACCGACGCCCCGCCCTGGGCCGAGCGGCTGACCGTGCACCTCACCCCGCTGGACCGGGGCACCGCCACGGCCCGGATCACCTGGGCCACCCCGGCCGCCGGGCGGGTGTCGGTCCGCCGTTCGGAGCGCCCGCCCGGGTGGGCCGCCGGGGACACCGTCGCCGAGGCCGAGGTGCTCGCCTGGGGGGAGCCGCTGATCGCCGAGCGCCTGGTCCAGGGCCCGGAGACCCGGATCGAGGTGACCGTGCCCAGCGGCCGCCAGGTCTACGTGCCGTTCACCCTGGACGGCTCCGGCACGGCCGTGGTCGGCGAACCGGCCGCGGTCGGGGTGGTCGAACCGGTGCGGCAGCTGCACGCCCGCCGCACCGGCGACGAGATCACCCTGACCTGGGTGTGGCCGGCCTCGGTCAGCCTGGTCGAGGTGGTCTACACCCCGGACGACGGCCGGGAGGTACGCCGCCGGATGACCCGTGGCCAGGTCGCCGACACCGGCTGCCGGATCACCGCGCCGGTCGCCGGGGAGATCGCCGTCCGCGCGGTGCTGCGCGGCCGTGGCGGTGACCTGATGTCGCTGCCGGAGACGGTGCCGGTCGACGGCGTGGCCACCGTCCTGCACTACCACCTGCCCCGGGTGGGCGGGCTGTTCGGCCAGGGCAGACGCCTGCTGCGGGTCACCGTCGACCGGGTCTGCGAGGACGTCGAACTGCACCTGGTCGTCGCCGGTGGCCCGGCCATGCCGACCCGGCCGGAACAGAGCGAGAGCCTGCTCCGGTTCACCGGTCTCACGCTCGCACCCGGGGATCCGTGGGAGGTCCCGTTCACCGTGGCCAAGCGCCCGAAACCGTACTGGCTGCGCTGTTTCGTGGTGCGGCCGCACGGCATCCGGGTGGTGGACCCGATCGACGACATGAAGGTGTCCTGATGGCTCTGGCCTGCCCCTACTGCTACGAGCGGATCAATCCACGACGGCTCTGGTTCCGCTGCACCGGGCGCAAGGGCCCGGGCCGGCCGGCCTGCCTGCCCCGGCACGACCCGGTCCGCCGGGAGCTGACCGGCATCGACGAGCTGGTGCTGCCGGCGTTCCCGGCGCCCGGCCGGCTGCTCGGGACGGTCCATTCGGCGGTGCACGAGGACTGCAACACCGCCTCCGGCATCAAGGTCTGCCCGCACTGCCACAGCCGCCTGCCGGCCACGTTCGGCGAGGGCGACAGCCCGCTGATCGCGATGGCCGGCGCCCCGCACACCGGCAAGAGCGTCTACCTGCGGATCCTCGCCGACCAGCTGCGTCACGGGATGGGCCGCCGGTTCGACGCCGACGTCCGGCTGACCGGTGACGAGCAGTTCAACAACGAGTCGGGGCGGGCCGACTTCCTGGACGTGGCCGGGGACCTGTTCCCCAACGGGCAGCTCTACGCCAAGACCCAGGCCGCCGTCAGCGGGCGCCGGGACCCGGTGGTGTTCGCCTGGCGGCAGCGCCGGCGCATCGGCGGGCACAGCACCACGTTCCTGTCGTTCTTCGACACCGCCGGAGAGGACCTGGCGGCCATGGAGACCGTCGACAACCTGCGCTATCTCGGCGCCGCGGACGCGTTGATCCTGTTGCTCGACCCGTTCCTGATCCCCCGGGCCCGTCAGGAGATCAACCTGCCGGAGTCGGCGTACAAGACCCGGGCCTCCACCGTGGACGTGCTCAACCGGGTGACCGACAACCTGCGGGAGAGCCGGCACCTGGGCGGCCGCAAGAACATCCCGATCCCGGTCGCCGTGGTGTTCGCCAAGATCGACGCCTTCTTCGACCTGTGGGGACAGGACCATCCGCTGGTCCGCAAACCGCAACCGGGCCCGTTCTACGACGAGACCGCCGGCCGGGCCACCCACGAGTACGTCCGGGCCCAGCTCGCCGAGTGGGGCGCCGACGACATCGACAACCACCTGATCCACAACTACAAGCAGTTCCGGTACTTCGCGGTCTCCGCCCTGGGCATCGAGCCCGACTACGACAACGACCTGGTCAATCCGCGCGGGGTGCACCCGTTCCGGGTCGACGAACCACTGCTGTGGCTGCTCAACCGGTTCAACGTGGTCCCCGGAAAGGGCTGAGCCGTGGACGGCAGCTTCGAGACGCTCGTCTACACCGACTGCCGGCCGGGGCAGGGCCTGACCGGCGGCGCGGGCCTGCAGTTCCAGGCCCGCTCCAGCGACCGGGCCGGCGCCGCGCAGAACCTGGTCCGGGACCGGCTGCTCTACGAACCGCCGGCCCGCTGGATGGCCGACCGGCGGCCCGCCGACCGCTACCCGCCCTCCTTCGGCCACCTGTCCGCCTCCGGTTACCTCGCCACCGCGTCCGGCCTCTACCTGGGCCGGGAGGCCAACGGGGTCCGTGAGGGCAACCAGCTCACCCACACCATCGTCACCACCGACCCGGACGACTACCGCGGCCTGCGCCCGGCCCAGCTCTACGGCGCCGCGTTCTGGACCACCGTCCCGGCCGGGACCACCCGCTGCGCGCCGGTGACCGTCAGCCCCGAGGACACCCCCTGGTCACCGGGCCGGGCCAAACGGTTCGTGCAGGCCCAGCCGGACGGCCCGGCCACCCTGCTGGCCCTGGTCTCCGCCCTGGACCGGGCCGGAACGGCGGACGGCGGGCGGATCCTGTTCCTCGGCGACGACCCGGCCACGATCGTCGAGTGGCTGGTCGCCGGCACCCTGCTGATCCCGCGCGGGCGGGCCCTGCACCTCGGCTTCAAGATCTACTCCAACGATCCGGCCCGCTCCGGCGCCCCGATCGTCGCCGTGCACCCGGACTTCGCCAGCCCCGCCACCCAGGTCGGCAACACCCTCGGCTACCTGGTCTTCGACCTCACCACCCACCGGCACACCGAGGTCGCCGCCACCCCCGCCGCCCGCCGCTGGGTCGGCCTCTTCCTGGACGACGACCCCCGCGACGCGGTCGACGCCCTGGACGTGGCCGCCGAGTCCGGCATCGCCGACGAGGCGGCGGCCGCGGCCCTCGGCACGGCCGCGATCCTGCACCGGGAACCACCCGCGCGGTACGCCGAGACGGTGGTCGCCTGGCTGCGCAGCGGTCCACCACTGCTGCGGGACGCCTACGGCGCCGACATCACCGACCTGTTCGCCGACATGCCCGAGCGCTGGCCACGCGGGGTGCTGCGACGGCTGGACGAGGCGGGCGGCGACGGTCTGCTGCCCGGGAAAGCCGCGGACGTACGGATCGCGCTGCTGCTCAAGGACGTGGAGGAGGCCCTGACCGGCGGCCGGGTCACCGCCGAACGCCCCGGGCCGCTACCCGCCGGCGAGTGGGATCCGGGCCGGGACCAGCAGGTCCTCGACCTGCTCACCGAGGCCTTGCAGGCAGCCGGGCGCTCCGGCGCGCAGATCGAGGCGCTGCTGCGGCTGGCCCGCCGCTACGGCGCCCCGATCCACCCGGCCGGACTGGGCGAGGCCACCGGGGCGCTGGTCCGGTACCTGGCCGACGACCCGTCCCGGCTGCGCCGGCAGGACTGGCCGCACGGCGATGAGATCGAACCCCTGCTGCTCGCCGAGTTGCAGGGCCGGGTGCTGCGCGGCGGAACCGCCCCGGAACGGGTCGGCACCGAGTGGGGCCGCTGGCTGACCGCCCGCCGGGCCGACCTGACCGCCGAGCTGGAGGCCGCCGTGCTGGGAGCGGCCGTCCGGACGGCCGGCACCAGCCGCGAGGCACTGATCCGGGCCGAGCTGACGCCGCTCGCCGGTGACCCACCGGCGTACGCCCGGCGGGTCACCGCCCTGTTCAGCCAGAGCACACCGCGCCACGACGAGATGCTGCTGATCCTGGAGCACGCGCCGGAGAGCACCCCGCCGATCGACGGCGTGTTCACCACGGTCACCGGCCGGGCGACCGCCGACGCGCCGGTCAGCGCCACCGACCTGCAGCTGTCCCGGCGGCTCGCCGCCCAGGGGCTGATCCCACCGGACCCGGCGCTGGACGCCGTGCTGGCCCGGGACGCGGTGGTCACCGACACGCTGGCCCGGATGCGCCGGGATCCGGCCGACGACCTGATCCCCGGCCTGCTGGAGGCGCTGGCCGGCAGCCCGCCCCGGCTGGTGTCGGCCCGGCTCGCCGCGGTGGCCGCCGCCCTGCTGGACCTGCCACGCTTCGACACCGCGGTGACCAGCGTCCTGGAACAGCATCCGGCCCTGCTCGATCCGCTGCTGGACCGGCTGACCGGCGCGTTGCGGACCGAGACCCGCCCGGAGCTGGCCGCCCTCGGCTACTACCTGTTCTTCGGCCCGCTGCGCGCCTCCTCGAACTACTTCGAGCCGCTGGCCACCGCGGTCGACCACTGGCTGGTCCGGGTGCCGGACCGCGCGGTGGAACAGGCCGGGCGGCAGCTCGCCACGGCCGGCCGGCGGTGGACCGGCCGGTGGGACGAGCGGGTGGAGGCGCTGGCCGGCCGGCGCACCAGGTACCGCCTCACCCATCCCTTCGGCGGGCGGCACACCTGATGCCGGTCGTGATGGTCGTCGTCGTCATCGTGCTGGGCCTGTGCTGCCTGTGGCTGGTCGTGGTGCCGCTGAGCCTGGCCCTCGCCCCGGTGGCGGTCATCGCCGGGACCGTCGCCGCGCTGATCGGCGGCCTGATGACGTTCGCCGGGGGCGGTCCCGTACCGCTCACCCCGGCCGGGGCCCGCACCTGGCTGCCGGGCCGGGTGCGCGGCGAGTTCGTCCGCCGTGACCACGCCTGGCCGCACTACTTCGCCGCCCAGGTGGTGCTGGACGGCGCCGACGTGCTGGGGCGGGCGCTGCGCTGGAACCGGGCCCTCGGCAAGCACCTGTTCGGATTCCTCGGTCAGGAGTCGATCGCCGCCGCGGTGCCGCTCACCCTGCTGCCGGTGCTGGTGATGCGGGTCGGCGGCGCGCTGGGCCTGCTCGCCGGCACCCTGGCGGTGCTCGTGGTGACAGTCGCGGTGACGGCGGTGATGTGGCTGATCGGGCTGCCGGTGGTGCTGCTGATGCGGGGAGTGGACCGGGTCTGGCGGGTGGTCCGGCGGTCCCGGGCCAGCTGTGTGGTCTGCTTCGCCACGGCGGCCGTCCCGGCGTACCGCTGCCTGGGTCCACACCTCGACGCCGACCGGATGTCCGGCGACGACCTGCACCGCGACGTCCGCCCCGGTCGCCTCGGCGTGCTGTGGCGGCGCTGCTCGTGCGAGCTGCGGCTGCCGACCACCGTGCTGCGGGCGGCCCGCGACCGGCGTCTGGAGGGGCTCTGCCCGAGCTGCGAGCAGCCGCTGTTCAGCGGGGCCGGGGTGCACCGCGAGGTACGGCTGCCGGTCTTCGGCGCGGCGTCCGCGGGCAAGACCCAGTTCGTGATGTCGGCGCTGGTCGGCCTGCACGCCGCGGCACAGCGGGCCGGGATCCCGATCGAGATGGCCGACGACCGCAGCCGGGCCGTCTACTCGATGTGGTCCGGGCTGACCGCCCGGTCCGCCCCGGCGCCGAAGACCGCCACCAACGCCCCGGTCACCGTCACCACCCGGATCCGGCAGCGCCGCGGCACCACCCTGCTGCACCTGTTCGACGCGGCCGGCGAGACCCTGGTGGACCGGCGGCAGAACGCGACACTGGCCTACCTGGACGCCGCCGGGACACTCACGTTCGTGCTCGACCCGTTCTCGATCCCGCGGATCCGCGACGAGCACGGCACCGCGTCGGCGGCGGTCTTCCGCGAGGCCAGCGCGGCCCTGCACGATCCGCAGGACGGTTACGACGCCACCGCACAACGACTGCGGGAGTACGGTGTGCCGACCGGCCGCCGGCGGCTGGCGTTCGTGGTCACCAAGGCCGACCTGCTGGCCCGGCTGCCGCTGACCCCGCCCACCGCCGAACCGGCCGCGGTCCGTGCCTGGCTGTGCGACCAGGGGCTGGAGAACCTGGTGGTGACCGCGGAACGGGACTTCCGGACGGTGGGCTGGTTCCTGGTGTCCGGCCGCGACACCGGGCCGGACGGCCCACCGGCGGTGCTGCGCTGGGCCCTCGGCCGGGGATGGGGGAACCTTGCCTGACTCCGGGATGCCGGTCACCCACGTGGTGGGCCGGATCATCGTGCTGCTGGTGCTGGCCGGGCTGCTCGGATGGCTGATCTGGACCGGTCTGCCGGCCCGCTTCGGCGAGTGGGTCCTGATCGAGACCCTCGGCCTGATCCGGCGGATCTGGTCACTGGACTGACCGATATCGATCACCTCACGGGGCCCCGGGTCGTCATCGGGCCGCCGGATTCCGCCTTTCAGCGGCTTGTACGCCTTCCGGGGCCGGGATAGCCGGAATGGGTCGACTGTCCACCGGAGGGCGGTCTCCGCCGATCATGTCGATTCCCGCCTCGGACGGTCCAACCGCTGTTCGGCGTCTCCCCGGCGGAGGTCGTTTGGAGCATCCTTCCGAATGTCGGAAGGAGTTGCCGGTGGTCACTACCTACAGCCCGGTGGCGCAGCTGCGTGCGCTGGCCGCGGCCGGCCGTCTCGCCGAGGTGGCCGACGGCCCGGAGCGCGGTGGCCTGGTCGCCGCCGCCTACGAGCTGGTGTGGCCGATCGTGTTCGCCCGGGTGACCTGCCGTTTCGAGCGGCAGCGCGGGCACAGCGTCTGCGCCTCCGGGGTCGGCAACCTGGCCGACGAGTGCCTGGACCGGTTCCACGACGACGTCGAAGCGGTCGTCGACGACCTGCTCGGGCACGCCCGGCAGCCGATCCGGCAGCTGGAGGCGTGGATCACGCCCCGGCTCAACGCCGCCACCGTGAACGCGCACCGCCGGCGCCGGGGTGCCCGCGGCGCGCTGCAGCGGCCCCGGCTTCCCGGCTGGCTGGTGACCGGTTTGGCCCAGGACCCGTGGCTCACCGCGCTGGCCACCGACATCCTCACCTGGGTCGGCACCAGCGGCACCGCCGGCGGTCGGCTGTGGCCGGTCGAGTCGTGGTCGCAGAAGCGCGGCCTGGCCACCGGGGACTGGCCCGGCAGCGACCCGGCCACCGTCGGCCGGGAGATCGAGCAGGTGCTGTCGGTGATGCGCGGGCACCCGAAGTGGTACGAGTCGTACGTGGAACGCCCGCTCGGCGCCAAGCAGCCGCCGGTGGTGGCGATGGCCACCGACACCTACGGCGAACCGCTGTTCCCGCTGGCCCCCGCCGACGGCGCCGACCGGGTCGAGGCGGAGCTGCGGGACCTGGCCGGCGCCGCGGTCCGGGCGATCGCCGGGCGGATCGGGCAGGGCGAGGCCGCCGAGTCCGTGGTCGTCGAGGTGATCCACACGATCTTCGGCGGCGCCTGCGCCGGCACCCTGGACCAGATGCCGCACGTGACGGCCGATCCCCTCGGCGGGATCATCGGCGGCCTCACCGACCCGGCCCGGCTCGACCGGATCGTCGCCGCTGTCCTGGAGATGGTTGGGTGAGGGTCTATCGATGTGATTCCATGTCGGCATCCGACCGCACACCGGCGCCGGGGATTCCGGATTTCTCCGCGTTCCCGGCCGCCAATCCGGCGACAGGAATCCACCATGGTGAGTGAGGGCGACCCGGCGTGGGCCCCCGGTTCCTTCCTGACACTGCTCAGCGACGCCGAACGCGAGGAACTGCTCGGTCTCGGCACCACCCGCAAGGTCCCCGGCGGCCGGCACCTGCTCATCGAGGGCCGCAAGGACACCCAGGTCGAGGTGATCCGGCAGGGCCACGTCAAGGTCACCAGCACCGTCGGCGGCACACCCCGGCTGCTCGCCATCCGGCTGCCCGGCGACCTGGTCGGCGAGTTCGCCGCCCTCACCGGCAGCGGCCGGATCGCCACCGTCACCACCTGCGGGGACGTCGTCGCCACGGTGATCCGGCAGGCCGGGTTCCTGCGGTTCGTCAACGAGCACCCGCTGGTCGCCGCCCAGCTCACCGTCTCGGTCGGGCGGCGGCTGCACTGGGCCAACCGGCGGCGCACCGAGTTCACCGCCTTTCCGGTGCAGGTACGGCTGGGCCGAGTGCTGCTGGACATCGCCACCAGCTGCGGCGAGGCGGTCGCCGACGGGGTGCTGATCCGGGTCGAACTCAGCCAGACCGAGCTGGCGTCACTGATCGGGGCCCGGGAGGACACCGTCCAGCGGGCGCTGCGGGACCTGCGCCGGGCCGGGCTGGTCCGGACCGGTTACCGCCGGATCGTCGTCCTGGACGAGGCCGGGCTGCGGGCGCTCACCGAATCGGCGGAGTGGATCTGACCGGCGCCGGGGGAGTCCACGCCAGGCCGTAGCCGTACCCCTCGCGCAGGCCGTGGAACTCCCGCATCACCTCGCCCAGCGCGGACGGCTCGATCAGCGCCCGTTTCTCCGGCGGCTCGCGCAGATCGGTGTACGGCACCTCGTCGATCAGCCACACCTCGGCCGGGCGCCGGTCCCCGAACCGCACCCGCACCACCCCCGACTCGCACGGGTCCAGCGGCACGATCGCGTAGTGCGACCAGGTCGGCTGGCCCGGCGGCAGCACCACCCGCAGCCACAGCTCGTGCGTGTCGCCGGGCAGCATCCGCTCCGGCAGCCGCAGCACCACCTTCTGACTGCTCCCGCCGTTACGCTGCTCCACCGCGCTGATCCGGGCGCCGAACAGGGCGTCCACCTCGGCCGCCCCGACACCGGCCGGCGCCTCCGGCAACCCGATCCGGATGGTGATCTCGTCGATCTCCCGGGTGGCGGTGATGGTGCGCATCTCGTACAGCTCGGGGGTGCAGGTGTCCAACCGGAACAGCGCCCGCAGCGACGACACCCGCCAGCCCGACCCGGCCGCCGGATCCTCGGGCGCCGCCGGGACGTCCTCACCGGCCACCGCCATCGCGGCCAGCGCGTCGTTCATCCGGCGGCGGGCGGTCCGCACCGACACCGTCTGCAGATCGGCCAGCCGGCTCTCCCGGTCGGCCAGCGTGGCCAGCCGGAACTCCCGGTCCAGCCCGAACGCCAGCTCGGCCGCCCGGCGCAGGTCCGGGGCCAGCCCGGCGGCCAGACCGGACAGCATCGCCACCACCGCGGCGCGCACCCGGGACTCCTTGTCGCCGGGGCCCAGGCGGCAGCGGCGACGGGTCTCCGGGCCGATGTAACGGCTCAGCCCCGGTCGGTCGACACCCCGCCCTCTGCGGAGTTTCTTCAGCTCCTCGTACAGATCGGAGTCGGGCACAGACAGACCGTAGTCCATATCTGCGGTCCCGTTGAGAGGCCCGTCGAGTGGCTACGGACCGTCATCACCCGGATGGCCATCGTGGCGGCCAGAAACCTGGCCACTGAAGGGCCGCAATCCGGAATTGGCACACGCCAGGATGGTTCGATGAATTGGGGGGATGGGGTCACTGACAGTGACGATCAAACGTCGTCACTCACCCGTGCGCGCACGAACAGCGGGCCGGCCTCGCGGCCACGGATCCCGCGCCAGCGTGACGGGGCCGCCGAGGAGCGGGCCCGCCTGCGTCATCTGGCGACGCAGGGCCTGCTCGGGACACTCGGCGCCGAGGAGCGACGGCGGCTGCTCCCGGCCGCCTTCGAGGTGGCCTATCCGATCGTCTACGACGTGATCACCCGCCGGGTGGCCCGCAACCGCGGTCACAACCAGTGCGGGCACGGTCTGCACCAGATGGAGGACACCTGTCTCGACGGGTTCCAGGACGACCTGGAAGCGGTCATCGACCATCTGATGTCGGCCACCGCGCCGATCAGCGACCTGGAGGGCTGGCTCGCCCGGCGCGCACAGAACGCCGCCATCGACGGCCACCGGCGCCGCCGCGGTGAACAGGGCGCCCAGCAGCGCCCGCGGATGACCCGGGCCCTCGCCGAAGCGCTCGACGACCCGTGGCTCGAGGAACTCGCGCTGAAGATCCTCACCTGGGTGGGGCTGCCGGCCGGGGTCGGCGCCACCGAGTGGCCGGTGGGCAGCTGGGCCCGCGACCGTGCCGACTTCACCGGCGACCACCGGGGCAGCACCCCGGACCGGGCCCGCGCCGACGTCGACCGGGTCCTCGCGGTGATGCGCCGCCGCCCCGGGTGGTACGAGAAGAACATCGACCAGCCGCTCGGCCGCAAGACCGCGCCGGTCGGCGGGTCACCCGGGGAACAGCCCGGCGAACCCCGGCCACTGCTCGCCGCCGGTCCCGCCGAGATCCTCGAAGCCCGGATCGGTGACCTGGCCGGGCTGGCCGTCCTGGCCCTTCAGGAGCGGCTGCGGCGCGGCGACGACCCGACGTTCACGGTCGTCGAGGTGCTCACCACACTCTTCCTGGGCGGCACCGGCGCGGACGAGATCGATCACGGCCCGATCGGGGCGCCGGCCTCCGACGAGCGGGTGTCAGCGCTGCTCACCGACCCCGCCGCCCTCTCCGTCCTGGTCCAGCACGTCCTCGGGATCGTGCGGGCCGGCTGACATCTGCTCCAGGGCTCGGCGGCGGTCGGTGATGAAATCGCTGACCGCCGCCGCGTCGTGCTTCTCCAGGGCAGCCCGGCCGGCCTCCCGCAGCGCCTCCTCGAGAAGGCCACGGATCCGCTCCTGCTGCCCCGGCGTCAGTTCCATCCGGCCGGCTACCGAACGCATATCTTGATCATGAGTCAGGGCCTCTTCTCCGCGACGGTCTGGCTCGCACACTGGTAACTGGCGGACAGGTTCAGCCCTGCGTCAGCGCCGGAACGAGCCGGACCTGGTATTCCACCATTCTCGTCGCGATCTTGTGAACCTCCTGCAGCCGCCCCTCCGGGCTGAAGTCGCGGCCCGGCTTGAACTCGGCGACGTGCCGCTCGGCCCGTTCCACCAGCCGCAGCAGATCGGTCACCGCACCCGGATGCTCCCGGCACAGGTCGATCGCGACACGCAGCCGCCGCTCCGGGATACCCACCAGGTAGGCGGGCAATCCGGCCTCCCACGCCAGCGGGTGCACCAGATAGCCGGCCGGCAGGTTGCCCGGGCCACCCATCGGCGCCAGGATCTGCAGCGTGTCCAGCCGCAGCGGCGGTGCTTTGACGCCGGTGTAGGCCAGACCGCCGAGCCCCAGCGCCACCACCACCATCATCGCCAGCACCGGATCCCCGGAGCCGGCCGCGAGGATGATCCCCAGCGCCACCAGGACCATGCCACCCGCGGCCAGCGTGCTGGCACTGCCGGTGGTGTCACACACCTCGCTCCGGGCTTCGTCGATGTACTTGCGGATCACGTTCTCCAGCAGCGGATTCGACGGTTTCCACCGGTCGTCCCGAACTGGCACAGGCAGCCGCGTAACTCTGTTCATGATTGTTGCCGAGTCCTTCCCGCTCATCCGTGTGCGGTTCTCGGAGCATCACTGCCCGGCTCTCCAGCCGGGCTCTTCTCCGGTAGTGCCGCGAGAATCGGCAGCCCCGGCCCCCACATGAGCTCTTCCAGACCCGTCTCCGAACTCCGCCCGCCCCGCCCCTCCTCCGCCTTCCTCTCCGCCCTCCCTGCCCTTCTTCCTCTCCGGCTCTCCGCCTTCCGTGCGGTTCGCTCTTCCGCGCGGTTCGCCCTTCTAGCCCTGGCTTCCCTCCGCTCTCCTCGCGGGCTTGCTCCTTCTCCTTCCTTCTGCCTTCCGCGTTCGGCCTGCCTTCTTCCTTTACCTTCCTCGCTGGCCTTGCCGGTCGGTCGCCGGTTGCCAGCCGTCGGCACAAAGCAAAGCGCGATGTCCCGAAAAATCGGGACATCGCGTCCTTCTAGCTTCGTGTTGCCGGTGGTCAGGACAGCGGTGAGGTGAACTCCCGCCCGGTCCCCGGAACCATGGTCGGCAGGCCCCGCCGCGCCCGCTCGGTCCGCACCGCCACGTCGGCGATGTCCCACACCGCCCCGACCACCGCGAAGATCATCACCGAGTTGCCCAGCCAGCGCGCCGGATCCACCGTCCCCCAGTCCAGCGTCGCGACGAACTCCGGATTGAAGAACCCGCCACTGGCCGCCAGCCACACGACCGGCCCGGAGAACAGCACCGCGAGCACCGCGTTCACGATCGTCACCGTGTGCCCCCAGCCACCACGCCGGAAGAGCCAAGCCGCATAACCGACTTCCAGCACCAGGACCACGATCAGGTACGGCCACCAGAACGTCCAGTTACCCGGATTCAACACGGGCACCTCGGTGAACGTGAACTGCTGCAGCACCAGAGCCGCGATCAGCAGCACCGGCCACAGTGCGGCCGCCGCGAGCTGCCCCGGAGTCATGACGCCCGGCTCGTACCGCGGCAGATCCTCCAGACCCCAGGCCCGCCGCCCCCGGAGCTCGCCCCGCCCGACCCCGGCCCGCTCGATGATCGCGAAGGTCAGCGTCACCCAGAACACCAGGTGCGCCCCCACCGTGAACAGTGTCCCGAAGACGGTGCCGACGACTTCCCCGAAGGTCGCGCCCCCGAGCACCCGAAGGACAACGGCGACGATCACCACAATTGGCAGTACGGTCGCCACCAGCGTGATCAGCAACCGCCGCCACACCGGGTAGAACTCCGGCCCGATCAGATAGGACCGCCGCTCCGCGTACCCGTCCGCCAGCCGGTCCGGATCCCCCAGTTCGAGGAGCGTCCGTTCCACGGCGGGTTCCCGGTCCTCGCCCCCGTCGACCCGGGCGTCCACGGCGTCCTCGATGGAGGCCCGCAGTTCCCGCTCGATGTCCGTCCGCTGCTGCTCGGGCACCCGGCGCAGCACGGTCCAGACGTACCGGTCAATGATGCTCGTCATCGCTCTCTCCCCAAGTCCGTCCCGCAACCGCCACCGAACCGCCCACCGGATCCACCCCGACCCGACGCCCCACCTGCCCGAACCGTCCACCGCTGTTCCCGGCCGGGCCTTTCCGGGCGCCGCGGCATTCGCGCCGTTCGCCGCCCTGATGTGCATTGGTGCTGGTCCTTCTCATGTCTCGCCGGTGTCGTCGCCGGCGGGCGCGTCCAACTCGTTGACCGCCTTGTCCAGCCGGCCCCACTCGCCCCGAAGCGCGGCCGCGATCGCGTCGCCCTGTGCCGTGGTCCGGTAGAACTTCCGCGGCCGGGCCTCATCGGTGTTCCACTCACTGGTGAGCAGTCCCTGAGTCTCCAGCCGCCGCAGCAGCGGATAGAGCGTGTTCGCTTCCACCTCGAACCCGGCCGCACCGAGCGTTTCCAGTAGCGAGTACCCATATCCCGGCTCCCGCAGGACGGTGAGGCTGGCGACCACAACAGTGCCGCGCCGCAACTCCTGCAGATGCCCTGCGAGCGTGGCATCCATTGTCATGCCAGAAACGATACTGTGTCTCACACACCATCACAACCCCCACACCATTGTGCAGAGCGCTCCGGTGCTCGACGGGTCTCCCGGCCACCCATGCCGACCAGCGGCGCAGCAGGTTTTCAGCCCTCCGAATTGACCCCGGCGACACCAGCGCGGGCGCTCCCATCGATCCGCCGAGTTCGGAGCCCGCTTCGAGGCAGTCTTCGATCCCCGGTCCCGCTGACCACCGGCAACAAGGAGAAGCCAAGGCGAGGCCCCGGCTGGTTCTCCAGCGAGCGGGCCCGCATCAGGGCCTCGTCGGGCACGAAGGCGAACACGGCCGATCCCACCGGGAAGCCAACTGGCCCGTAGGTCAGGCGGCAGGTGAGCGGGCCACCGGGAGAACTGAGCGCCCGGCCGAGGAGGGGTTGCGCGTCGGCCAACCCGAGGCCCGGCTGCGAGGAATGGTGGCGAAGAAGGGTGGGCGAATGCCGGGTCAGGGGCGGGGAGTGCTCACCCGCTCGCGGTTACCAGGCACCGAGGCTGCCAACGGCTGACCCGATGGCTCCCATCAGGGGAAAGGCGGGATTCCTGGCTCCCGTCAGGGGAAGGGTGGGACTCCTGGCTCTTATCAGGGGAAGGGTGGGATTCCGGTGGTCACCCAGTGGGCCAGGGCGGCTCGGTCGACCAGGGTGATTCGGCAGCGGCGGGCCACTTCGACAGCCTGGCGGGTGGGCTGGCCGGTGGTCACCAGGAGGGCCACGTCGGCTTTGTGGATCTCGCGGGCGGTGCCGGCGAAACGTTGGACGTGTGGGCTGCCCAACGAGCCCGCGTAGCGTTTGCACTGGACCACCAGGCGGCGGCCGTCGGGGGCGCGACCGGTCACGTCGGCGCCCATGTCGCCGGTTCCACCGGAGACCCGCACGCTGCTGCAACCGCTGTGCCGCATCAGGCGGGCCACGAACTGTTCGAACTCCGGGCCGGACATGCCGTCGGTCACCGAGATGTGCCGTTCGTGGTCGGCCAACCGCCGTTGTTTCCCGGTGAGCAGGTGGAACCAGGCCCCGGCCACGGCCAGCACCGTCCCGGCCACCGTCGCCGCGATCACCGGATGCGCGCGAACCGCCTCGACCAGCAGCCCCAGCGCCAGGATCATCCCGGAGAGGCCCACCAGCGCGACCATCGGATGGATCCGGCCACCACGCTTCCGCCGCCGGCGCCGAGTCATCGTGAACCGCCCCCGCCGAGCCATCGAACCCCTCCCTACCGGACCATCCCCACCGCACCTGCCGTCGCAGCCCTCCAGCGCTGCCTCACCCCCCCGCCACCGCGGTCCTCCCGAGCAGCGACGGCCCGCGCCCGCGACCGAGTCGGCACCGCGAGCCAGTCAGCCGGTCGGTAGCCCCCGCGAGTGAAGGGGTGGAACCGCTCGAGGGCGAGTCACCCACACGAAGGCGCAGGAACGTCCGACGGCGAAGCGGACCGGGCCCACCGCTGTCGACTCCGAGTCGGATCCACGACTGCGGAGCAGGTCCACGATCCGCGGGATCGGCCCGCCACAGCGGACCTGACCAGCGGCCGTGGAGCCGGGCCCGGCCGATCGCCCCACGTCGAGGGATCGAAAAATTCCTCTGTGGAGTCGACCGCACACGAACTGTAGGTGAGGGGTACGACAAAAATGACGTGGCGCGTTTTCGCGAGTAGACCGAGGAACTTTCACTAGTAGGCTTCGAGCCGGATCTGATTCGGCACGGCGAGAAGGCGCGGTAGAGACGGATATGAGTGACAAGGCCGAGTTCCACGCGGACCGTACGCAGGAGTTCTACCTGTCGGCCGTGGTCCCGGCCGTGCCGCCGGCGCACGGGGGTGCCGAGGTGATCGAGGTCGCGGCGTTCCGTGGCGAGACGAAGTTCGAGCGCGAGGTCGTCGAGAAGATCGCGTCCGCGGCGGCCCGGTCGGTGCCGGGTGTGGTGGAGCTCGGCGGTGACGTGGCGCGGTTCTTCAACTCGGTGCTCGACAAGATCGGCCTGGACAAGGTCGGCGACGCCACCCGTGGCGTCTGGGCCAAGGTGGACGGCACGGATGTCGAGGTCACGGTGATCCTGGTGATCTCCGCGGGCGAGGTGATCGCGGACGTGACCGCCGAGGTGCGGACCAAGGTGATCAAGGCGGTCGAGAGCTACGGCCTGCACGTCAGCGAGTGCACGGTGAAGGTCGACGACATCCGCATCCCGGAGAACTGACGGGTCCTAGGACCGGACGATGCTAGGACCGGGGGGTCCCAGGGCTGGTGGGTCCTAGGTCTGGTGGGTCCTAGGTCTGGTCAGTCCTAGGACCGGTGGATCCCAGGACTGACGGTTCCCCGGAGAACTGGGGAAACCGGCGAAACGGCGCCCCGGTGCAGGTAACGTGCGGTTCGACGGCCCGCGAGCGCACCGGGGAGGCACGATGATCACCGTCCCGGCGGGCAGCAGTCTGACCCTTCGCTGCCCGGACATCCAGGGCATCGTCCTGGTCTCGCTGGAGGCGGTGGAGGCGCCGTTCATCAGCGAGCTCCCGCCGATCCCGGTGCTGAGTCTGGACGGTCCCGGCGTACGGCGAATCGGCGTCTTGGAACTGGTGACCGGCTCGGGCGTGACCTGGGTCGAGGCGGAGCTGCGCAACGACCTGCTGTCGGTGATCGGTGACGCCCCGACCGATGTGGTGCAGCGGCGCACCGCGACCCGGCGGCCGGGCACCTATCCGGCGGTCGGCACGGCCCGGATCGAGAACGTGGAGGGCCGGCACCTGGTCGCGGTCAGCGGGCGGGTCGAGGACATCTCGACGGCGGGCCTGCTGCTGAGGGCGACAGCCGACGACAACCTGCCTTCGTTGCCGTACGGGATAGAACGCACTCTGGTGCACGTCACGATGCCGTGGGGTGAGCTGACGGCCGCGGTCAACACCGTCGATCAGCGGGCCGACCTGCTGCGGGGCAGGTACGAGTGGATCGAGCCGCACGGCGCCGAGGAGCTGGCCCGGTTCTGTGCGAGCCGGTGAAAAAGACGGAAGCCCCGCCGTGGCGGGGCTTCCGGAAGAAAAACGTCAGCGAACGACGAGGGTCTTGCAGATCTTGTCGGCGAACGTCTGCTTCTTCTGGTCCCAGAGCGGGAACAGGTAACCGATGTAGCAGGGGATGCCGTCGAGGATGTGCGCGAGGTCCCGGACGAACGCGTTGCCGGCACCGATCGGCTGGCCGGTGTTCTCGCTGACCAGGCGGATGTTGAGCGCCTTCTTGCCCCAGGTCTGACCGGTCTTGCCGCCGAGGTACCAGCGGTTGTAGCCGGCCACCAGGAAGGCGAGCAGGATGAAGATGTAGTAGAACGCGTTGATGGTCGGCAGACCGGTCGCGGCGTCCGTGCCCATGCCGAGGGTGGCGGCCAGGATCGAGAACGGTGCCACGATCAGGCCGTCGATCAGGGAGGCGCCGACGCGGGTGCCCCAGCCGGCGTACGCCGCGGTGGGCTGACCGTAGGGCTGCTGGCCATAGGCCTGCTGACCATACGGCTGCTGCGGCTGCTGGTTGGAGTACGGGTCGCCGGCGGGCGGGGGCGGGTAGCTCATTCGAGTTCCTTCAATCGGGGCGGCTCTACACGAGCCGTTGCAGTTGATATAGCCAGCTCGCGACGGCGAGCAGTCCAGCGATCCAGCCCATCAGCCGCCGTCGCTCGGACGACCACGGACGCGGCGGTCCCAGCAATCCCACGGCACGCAGTGCCACGAGCGGGACCACGGCGACGGTGAACGCCGCCAGGCCGAAGATCAGAGGATTGGCTTCGATCGCCGCACCGAACTGCCCGCGCACAAGTGCCACGGCGGCGGTGGTCAGACCACAGCCCGGGCACGGTATGCCGGTCACCGTCCGCAACGGACACGGCAGAGCCGCCCCGGTGTGGTCGACGAGCGCGGGCCACACCGTAGCCGCGGCCGCGACCAGCCAGCCGAAGCCGCCGATCCGCTCAGGCACGGAGAACAAGCGCAACGAAAACACCTCTGATCAGGAAAGCCCGGGAAGCATAAAGGTGCGACCCCGGTTGAGGCGACCCCTAATCCGATCGATGGAACCTTACGGTGAGAGGCATGGCCTGCGAAGACTCGAATTCACGCTCCGTGACTGCCGCAAATGACGGCATTCCGGGCGCGTTCGTCCGAAGATCGGATTCGTAAACCCGATTCGCACGTGACAGAGGCCACGATGACGATTCCATGTCAGTCACTCGTGCGCTGGCGGGCGACCCGCAGACAGGCCCGGACGGTCTCCTCCGGCATCCGCATCGCCGCGGCGAGTGTGGCCACCGCCTCGACCCGCCCGCTCGAGTCGATCTTGTCGTGCAGCGCGAGCAGCCCGCTGTGGAACTCGTCGGCGGGCAGCTCGGCGAGCCGGTCCTCCGCGTACTGCCGGACCATGACCTGGAACGCCCCCACGAACGGCATCTCGTGGAACTCGGCGGTCATGTCGTCGACCAGCCGCCCCACCAGGCGCATCGTCCGGGCCCCGATCTCCGCCCCGTCGACCGTGACCCGCTGCGGCCCTTCGAAGTCCGACCCGTCCCACTCGGCGACGACCGTAAAGCCCGCTTTGGTACGTTCCAGCCGGCTCACGCTCATCGCAGCGCCACCGTCACGCCGCCGGAGAACATCGAGTCGTGCAGCTCCAGTGAGGTGAGCTTCTTGTCCGCCGGGATGTCGAAGACCAGTTTGCCCTTGACGCTGTTGCCCGGGTTGATCTCCTCGAATAGCACCTGCCCGTCCTCATTGGCGTAGATAGCCGCCGACGAGTCGAGTATGCATAAACTACTGCCTTATGAGGCAGACGACAAGCGGGCAGATGGCAGCCACCTACCAGCGGATTTCAGCCGACCGGGAAGGCCGAGAGCTGGGTGTGACCCGGCAGCTCTCAGAGAATCGGTCTCTTGCCGAGCGTGAGGGACTGGCCCTGATCGGCGGGGAGCCGTACACGGACAACGACATCTCAGCCAGCACCAGCGCCAGAAAGGAGCGCCCGCAGTATCAGCGCCTCCTGGCCGATGCCCGCGCCGGCCGGATCAAGGTGATCGTCGCTCTCACGCAAGGCCGGCTGACCCGGACACCGCGGGAGTACGAAGACCTGATCGACCTGGCGACGAAGTATGGCGTCCGGTTCCTGTACGTCAAGTCGCCGAGCTTCGATCTCAACACCGCGCAGGGCCGGGGCATCGGCCGGACGATGGCCGCTCGTGCCGCTGAGGAGGCGGAGGAGACCTCGGAGCGCGTGCTCGACGCAGCCCGGCAGCGTGCCGAGAAAGCCGAACCGCACGGGCATGGCCGGGCGTACGGCCTGCGCAAGGGCGGGCGCGCTCTGCGCCCGAAAGAGGCGGCAGAGATCGAGCGATGGGCAGCCCACGTCTTGGCCGGTGGATCGCTGAAGGCGATCGCAGATGACCTGAACGAGCGTCGGATCAAGAGCGCGAACGGCGGCATCTGGCGATCGGCGAACGTCGGCCGGATCCTCCGCGCGCCACGGATCGCCGGACTTCGGCTCTACCAACCACCGACCCCACCGGGCGAGGATCCGCCCGAGCCGATCGAGTACCCAGCTGCACACCCGGCGATCGTGCCAGTGGCTACCTGGCGCGCTCTGCGCGTCATCCTGGACGACCCGAAGCGGCTGACCAACGGCGGCGCCGTGCAGCTCCAGTTCCTCGGCACCGGGTTGTATCGGTGCGAGCGCTGCGAGGGGAGGACGGTGGCCAGCAGCCGGAACCGGGCCAAGCAGCGGACCTACAAATGCCCCGGTTGCTGGCGAACCTGGAAGGCCGAGCCGATCGACGAGTGGATTGCCGGTGCGGGCGGCATCGTCGAGCTGCTGCTGACGAAGGAAGACGAGCGGCAACGTCTACTCCCTCGGCCAGAGAAGTCCGCAGGCGCGGTGGACACGGCAGCGCTCGAAGAGGAACGCCGCGTGATCGGCGTGAACCTCGGCGAGGTAGCCGCGGAGTTCGCTCTGGCGAAGTCCGGCGCGGTGCGCAAGGCGCTGCAGGACGCGATCCACAAGGCGGAAGCGCGGCTCGCGGAGATCGACGCGGCGGTGGTTGCCGCGGGACGGGTGGACCCGCTGACGGAGGTGCTCGGGGATGACCCGGTAGCGGCATGGCGGGCGATGCGCGATGTCCACCGCAGGCAGGCCCTGATCCGCCGGGTAATGACGATCACCCTCGGTACGCCGCTCCGGGGCAGGCAGCCCTTCGACCCGAAGCGTTTCATCACGGTTGAACCCCTCTGACCTGCGACAAAAACTTTATCGATATGCATGTAAAGAATGGTGAGGGGCCTCCGGAAACGGGGGCCCTTTTCGAATGTCCGCCCGATCCTTGAAATGTCATCTTGCGGATGCCGTTAGCTAGCTCGTAACGTATCGATCGAGCCGCAGGGCTCCGGCCGGCGTGGGTCGTGATTTCAACTGCAACAAATGTCTCTTCACATGGCGCGCAATCTTCCACCTACTTCCGGAGGAATTGCCGTGTCTAAAACGGCTCTTCGCGGCAGCAGTGCCGACCCCGAGTTCCGCTCCCAACGTGCCCGGCGCGCTGGTGCTGAGCGGCACTCACCCGAAACGTACGCCCGCTCCATCGCTGCTCGCTGGCCGGATCTGTCCACCGAGAAGCGGGCAGAGATCGCGGCGCTGCTCGCGCCGATCGTCGCCGCCGAAGCCCGGGTATGACGAACGGGCGGCCGATTCAAGATCAGCACCGCCCGTTCGTGTCTTTGTCCGAGACCAGCCGATCATAGCGCCTTGCGCGCCGATTCGGCACCCCTGGAATGGAGCAGTCGTAATGGCAACTGATTTGAACTGTCCTGAGTGCGACGAGCGGCTGTTGTGGGATCCGTTCTGGGTCGTCCGGCACTCATCTACCGGAGTCAAGCCCCCGCAGCACCGCAGCGATTCGGCGTGCTGGTTGAACACGAAGGTCCACACCAACGACATCGAATGGACTCAGAGGTCAGAGATTCTCGCCATTCCCGAGATGGAAGAGGAAGAGGCCCTAGCCGCAGCGCACGCGCTCACGGGAATGGACCTCTGGCGTCTCTGCCAGGTGCTCGGTTCCGCTGCTGGGTATCGAGACCCACGTTGGTTCGAGTTCGATATCTGGCGCGAGAAGGCCACCGAATCTCTGCGTCACAGGGCTGACTCACGCCGCCAACAGGAACAGTGGGAACGGGATCGCCCCCGGATCGAAGCCGAGAGGCTCGCTCGGGAGCAGGAGCAGGAGTGCAAGGCTGCCACGGCGTGGCGATCGTTCGTCGACACGCATGACCGAGCGCTGGAACTCGCACCGCAGACGGGTGGGGGAGTTCGCTTCATGTGCCCGGAGTGCGGTTCGCCGGCTGCTGCGGGACCGTACGTTCATGGAGTCTGGGCGACGCACACATTGAAGTCCGGGCACCACTTCGAGTCGGGAACGTACTCGGGAAGCTGCCCGCTCGCGACGCGTTGGGACCGGGACGACCGAAGCCCGGAGATTCAGATCGACCTCCTGCCCGCGAACCCTCCGGTGTCGGTTCGTACCGAGCCGGAGGAGATCGAGGGCACGCTCACCCTCGACGATGACGACGCCGGAGACGACCGGGAGTGGCTGCTGCCGGGGCTGATCGGCCAGGGGGACTACCTCTCGCTCTTCGGGCCGTCTGGGCTCGGCAAGTCGCTGCTCATGCTCGACTGGTCGCTCCGGATGGCGCAGCGCGGGATCCGGGTGCTCTACCTCAACAAAGAGAACCCGCGGGCGGCGATCAAGGCGCGGCTCAAGGCGATGAAGGCACCTCGCGACCTGGCGAACCTGACCATCTTGCCGTTCGTCCAGATCCCCGACCTGGCGACCCCCGAGGGCGCGGCGGCGCTCGCGGGCATGGCTGAGCGGAACATGGCGGACCTGATCGTGTTGGACACGATTTCGAAGTTCAGCTCGGTCGGGCAGGCCACCCAGTCCGACCGCTGGACCACGAGGTACAACCGGTCCTTCGTGCCGCTGTTGGATCGGGGCGTGGCGATCATGCAGATCGACCACACCGGCAAGGGCGGTCAGCCTGTCGAACGAGACTCGGGTGTGAAGCGGGACAACGTTTCGATCGCGTACGCCCTCATGCCGGGCAGTGCGGAGGGGGCGCTCGTGCTCACCCGGGCGAAGAACCGCGTGCACTACCCCGGGGACGACGCGATCACGCTGAACCGCGTCACGAGCCCCACCCTGACACACACCACGGGCGCCCCGGTGGATCCGGAGATCCTCGGAGCGCTGCGCGACCTGGACACGGCGCAGGTGCCGATCGACGCCTCGCGAGACAAAGCCCGGGATGCACTGAAGGCGGCCGGCATCTCGATGGCGAACGATCTGCTGGGACGCGTGCTGCGGCTCCGTAGGGCCTCGGACGAAGAATGATCTCCGTCCGGACGGCGCGGACGGCTCGATCGGCCAGGGAGAAGAACCCCAGGTCGGAGGCAGTCTGCGCCGTCCGTCGCAAGATCGTCCGGAGCGCGGACGGCGTTTCCAAAACCCCAGTTCAGAGGGGGTCCGTCCGGAGCCGTCCGGTCCGCGCGATCCGGACGGACGGCGCGCAATAAAGCCCCAGCTCAGGCCCGGTCCATCCGTCCGGACCGTGTCACCGGTCCGTGCGGGGGGTCAGTTACGTAGTACTGACCCCGCCGTCCGGGACCGAAAGAACAGCGGATCTGAGAAACAAAGAATCAAGATCAACTCAGGAGGCTCCCATGTCGTACCGAACCTGGCTCTGGCTCATGCTCGCCGGGAAGATCGGGGTCCTGCTCTTCATCTTCTGGCCGAGATGAACGCGCTACTGGAAGTCCGGATGGTTGGGATCGACAGGGAGCTGTACCCGCCTGGGCGTGATGGGGCGAGGGGTTCCGTCAGTGGAGGGGCGCGGGGCAGTGGGGCGTGGAATCGGATTGACGGCGCGATTGGGCGGCAGGGCAGGTCTCGGCTCAGTCAGGCGGTAGTCCACACTGCGGACCGTGATCGGTCGCGGTTCGCTCTCAGGATCAATGTCGCTGACGTACCACCCGATCACCAAAAGCGGCTTCGGCTCAGCGTTGACCCAAAGCGGATAGTTCTGCGGAATGATCATCGATGCCTCTCGCTGTCGCGAATTCCGATGGTGCTCACCAGGTTCTGGCGGACGGCAGTCCGATGAGCACCTGGACTCAGCGCAACGGCAGCACCAGCGCATGGCGCAGGGTGCGGGCTGAGGTGCTGGCGAGAGACGCGGGGCGTGGGTGTCGTGCGTACAGGGATGGGTGGTGCGCACGGCCCGGTGTGAAGCAGCACGTGTGCACGGGGCAGCAACAGGCAGTGCACCACACGCTGGGCCTGCGTGCCGGCGATGACCCGCGCTACCTGGTGGCCTCGTGCACCGCATGCAACACCGCGATCGGTGATCCGAGCAGATCAGGCGACCCACCCGGCACCGGGTCCACGCGCTGGTGAGAATCCGTCGCGATTCTTCCTCATAAGGCCTTGACAAACACCCGCTGACCTGTATCTTCTCTCTCCCCGATACGTACCGATCGGTACGGAAGGAACCCGATCATGAGCCGTACCGATCTCTCCGCACTGGTCGGCAGCGCGGAGCCCCGGATCGCCACCCCGCCGTTGCGCGAGCTGACCCCGGAAACCTCTGAGGGCTTCGCGGTGATCGCCTATGCCCGCGACGTGCTCAACATGCCGCTGCTGCCGTGGCAGGAAACCGCGGCGATCCGGGGTCTCGAGCTACTGCCCGACGGCCGGCCCCGCTTCCGGATCCTGCTGCTGCTGATCGCGAGGCAACAGGGCAAGACCGAGTTGCTGACCGTGCTGTGCGCGTACTGGATGTTCAAGCTCTCCCTGGCCGTGATCCTCGGGACGAGCACGAAGATCAGCACGGCGCGGGAGCCCTGGCGCAAGATGATCCGGCTCGTGAACAGGACCGAAGCGCTCGACGAGTTCCACGAGCCGGGGCGCAAGTGGGTCCGGAACACCAACGGTGAGCAGGAGTGCTGGACGATCGGCGAGGAGAGCCGGTACCTGATCAGCGCGGCGAACGAGGAGGGCGGCCGCGGTCTCACCCTGGACCGGGCCGTGATCGACGAACTCCGCCAGCACCACACTCGGGACGCATGGGAGGCCGCGGAGCCGGCCGCTTCGCACCCGCACAGCCAGATCTGGGCGCTGAGCAACGCGGGCTCCGCGCGGTCGGTCGTGCTGAACGATCTGCGTGCCGATGCGCTGGAGTTCATCGAGAACGGCATCGGTGACGAGCGGCTCGGGATCCTGGAGTGGTCGGCCCCGGAGGGCTCGGACCCCGAGGACGTGAGCGCGCTGCTGCAGGCGAATCCCCGGGTCGGGCACGGATACTCCCTGGCCGATCTGCTCGGCAAGGCGCGCGGGGCGAAGCGCCGGGGTGGCAGGTCGCTGTCCGGGTTCCTGACGGAGTACATGTGCTTGCAGGTCGGCTCGATGGATCCGGCGATCGACTACGCGGACTGGCTTGCGGCCGGCGAACCAGGTGACCTGTCCGAGGTGCGGTCCCGGGTGGCGATGGTGGTGGACGTGTCGCCGGACATGGAGCATGTCTCCGCGTACGCCGCGGCCCTGCTTGATGACGGCCGGGTCCGAGTCGATCACGTGGCGAGCTGGAGCGGCGCCCGCGCGGTGGACGAGATGCGGCACGAGATCCGGGGATGGGTGCACCGGGTGAAGCCGTCCGTGCTCGGTTGGTTCCCCAGCTCGGGGGCTGTCCTGGCCGCTGATCTGAAGGACCGCCGGAAGGCCGGCCGGCTCGGGTGGCCACCCCCCGGGGTCACGATCGAGGAGATCCGGACCGAGATCACTGCGGTCTGCGTCGGGTTCACCGAACAGGTGAAGGCTCGCCGCATCGTGCACAACGGGCAGGACATGCTCCTGAACGCTCAGGTGGAAGTCGCCGAGAAGGTCAAGAAGCCCGGCGGTGGGTTCGTGTTCGCCCCGCCGCCGCCGGTGAACGGGAGCAGCGGCCCGCCCGTTCACGCCGATGCGCTCTACGCCGCGGCCGGCGCCGCACACCTCGCTCGAGTGCTCCCGGTGAAGCGTAAGCCAGGCCGGATGATCGGCAGTTCGGTCTGATTCGGAGGTTGGTTCTCGTTCGTGCCGATTCTCTTAGTAGAGGCAAACACTCCGTTTGCCGCGATGAGAGGAGCCCGAGGTGGACGAGGAACCGAAGAGCATCACCGAACAGGCGTGGGAGCTGATCGCGCTGCATGGTCTGACCGATGACCAGCAAAACGCACGATTCCAGGCGGCGAACGAGGTGACCGTCGGGATCGGTGAGCCGAACAGTGTCGGCAACGAAGCACACGTGGTCGATTTCTCTGACCTGCACAAAGAGATCCAGCGACTGTGGGATGAGCATCGGGGAATGCTCCCGCCGAAATAGCTGCAGGCGCCTAATGCACTGAGTGCAAACTTGCCTGTTGAGCAAGTTTGCACTCAGTGCAATAATGGCGCTGTGAAGCTGACGTGGGGCCCTGGGAGCAAGCCGCACCGTGCCACCCGCAGATTCGACAGCGCCCCACTCCCGATCGGCCAGATGTTCGCCGGCATGCGCGACAGCGCCGGTGGGCTCCCGGTCTCCCGCGAGCAGGCTCTCTCGGTCGCTGCCGTGCAGCAGGGGCGCCGGATGATCGGCGCGGTCGCCACGCTCCCACTCGGCGCCTATCGGAGCGCGGACAACTTTCTGACGGACAACCCGCTCCTGCGGCAGTTCGACCCGGACGTTCCGAACGTCGTGCACCTCGGCCAGACCGTGGATGATCTCCTGTTCGAGGGGGTCTCCTGGTGGCTGGTGACGGCCCGGGATTTCGATGGCTTCCCGATTTCGGTCCGGCACCTGGCGCTGTCCTCGGTGGTGGTCCGGCCAGCGAACGGGCGCACGTCCCCGGCTCCGCTCCCGTCGGGCATCGATCCGCGTGGTGCCACCGTGTACGTGGACGGTGTGCAGACCTCATGGGCGGACTTGATCCGGTTCGATTCCGTCTCACCACCGCTGCTGGTCGTGGGCGCGCGGGCGATCCGTCGGGCGATGGCGCTCGATTCCGCCGCGGAGCTGTACGCGAATAACCCGAAGCCCCTCGACTACTTCACCAGCACCGGTGAGGCCGAGGAGTTGGAAGACGAAGAGAAGCAGGAACGCCTGGACAAGTGGCGGTTCTGGCGCCGCACCCGTTCGACCGGGTACGTCCCGAGTGACTGGGAGTACCACGAGGTAGAGGCTCCGTCCCCGCAGCAGCTTCAGCTTGTCGAGCTGTCCCGTCAAGCGTCGCCCCGCACTTGACCTTGGTGACGGTGAACTGGAACTTCCCGTCCCGTACCGCGTCGCCGATCTTCTTGACCTCGGCTCTTTTCGCCTCGGCAGGTTCTCCGGCGGCGGCCTCGACGCCGTCGGCCGCTGCGCCGGAGGAGTCGGCCGAGTCGGCCCCGCCGCTGGCGCACCCGAGCAGCACCAGGGCCACCGCCCCGCCGGCGATCCAGGTCCACATCTTCCGCTGAGACGTCATGGTGTTCGCGCTCCAAGTCGATAGCTCGCTTTGTGTGAAGTCAATGTACGAGACGTCTGGCGAGAGTGTCAACACAAGATTGTGAGTTGTTCACGGAAAGGGAAGCGCTCCCATCAAGATGAAACCTGTTCAGCTTTCGCGGTGTGCCGGCGCGAGCAGGGCGGAATGTTCGTCCACTTGGTCAACCTTCGTTCACATCCCGCCCCCAGGCATCTGCGCTGACCCGTTTACATTGCCAACCGGACTGGCTTAGGCTGCCGTTCCTGGCTGCACCTGGCCGGGGGGAGGGGCAACGGGGATGAGACTGGCGCCATGCTCGGTGACACCGGGCACTGTTCCGGCAGCGTGGCCGGGAGTCGCCAAATCCGCGATCCGCGCGCTGCAGCACGAGTTTCACCACGCCGACAAACACCGGCGTACGCACCACTCCTGGTTGTTGCGTGAGCAGTCGCGCCGCCTCCAGGAGGTGATCGACGGCGGGCCCGGTTTCGACGCCGCCGCCGCGCTGGCCGTCGGGTCACCGGATGCGCCGCGGCCCGCACGTGCGCCCGCGCCCTTCATCGGCGGCAGCGCCGCCCACCTCAACGGCGATCAGCGGTACGCGGTCGGCCTCGGTGTCACCCCCGGCGTCACCTGGCTGTGGGGCCCGCCCGGCACCGGCAAGACCGCCACCCTCTCCACCCTGGTCACCCAGCTGGCCGAAAAGGATCTGCGGGTCCTGCTGGCCGCACCGACCAACGCCGCCCTCGACGTCACCGTCAACGCTGTCCTGAAACAGACCCCCGCCCTGGCCGGCGGCGTCCTGGTCCGGCTCGCAGACCTGGGCGGCGAGCCTCTGGAGGACCGCCGCCGGATCTGCCGCGACGCCGGCATCGTGGCCGCGACCGCCCATCAGGTCGTGCTGGAGACGCTGCGCGAGCTGACCTTCGACGTGGTGATCCTGGACGAGGCCAACATGACCTCGGCGGTACTCGCCATGCTGGTGGCCGGCTCCGGCAGCGGCCACACCGTGCTGGCCGGCGACTTCCGGCAGCTGCCGCCGACCGCACAGGCCGACACCCTGGACGTGCTGGACTGGCTGTACCGCAGCCCGTTCGAACGGGCCGGTATCGCCCAGGCCGTGACCCGCGGCGAGGAACCGCCCGGCCTGGTCACCCTCACCGAACAGCACCGGATGCGGGACGACATCGGCCGGGTCGTCGGCCGCGCCTTCTACCCGGAACGCCCACTGCGGACGGCCGGCACGGTCAGCAAACGCCGCCGCCCGCGCCGGGCCTCGTGGGCGACCAGCGACCTGCTGCTGCTGGACACCTCCGGCCTGCGGCCGCGCACCACCGGCACCCGTTACAACGTGCCCCACCTGCAGCTCAGCGCCGCCCTGGTCCGGGGTGGCGCGGCGGTCCGCAGTCTCGGGCTGGTCACCCCGTTCGTATCGCAGGCCCGGCTGCTCGAATCGCTGCTCCCACCGAACCGCGGCGACTCCTGGACGGCCTCGACGGTGCACCGGTTCCAGGGCGGCGAACGCGACGTGGTCGTCTACGACACCGTCGACACCGGGTACGGCGTGCGCGACCTGCACCAGTGGTACACCGACGGCCACCCCGGCAGCACCGGCGCCCGCCTGCTCAACGTCGCCGCCAGCCGCGCCCGCGAACACCTGGTGATCGTCGGCGCGATGGACAGCCTGCACTGCTGGGACACCGACCGGGACGCGGTCTGGACGTTCTTCGAGGAACTGGAGGTACGCGCCGAGCACCTCGACTGGCAGGACCTCCTCTACGACTCCCCGGTGACCGAACACGTCACCCGGCACCTGGTCGACCGGCTGCGCATCGACCTGCGCGCGGCGTCGTCCGCCGACATCTGGCTGCCCAGGGCCGACCTGGTCAACCTGCAGCCGCTGGTCCGCGAACTGCGCGCGGTGCCGGCCGGCCGGGTCACCGTCTGGGTGGAGCCGGACGCCCACGGCGACCTGCCGGCACAGGCCCGGCAGGCGTACCGGGACGGCGTCAACATCCGCCCGGTCACCCCGATGCCGGAGTCCTTCGCCGTGATCGGCGACGTGGTCTGGTCGTCGGCGAACGCCCTGCTCGGCCCGGCCCCCGGCGAGATCCTGCGCACCACCCACCCGGCCCTGGCCACCGCGGTACGCCAGGCCCAGCGCCGCCGCTCCAACCTGGCCCCCGGCTCCGGCCACCCCGCACAGAGGTGCACCCGCTGCCGCCGCCTGCTGATCCGCTTCGAGACGTCGATCCGCGGCACCCCGGAAACCCGCCACGAGTGCCAGACCTGCGACCGAGCCGGAGTCGGCCGCCGATAGAGGCGATCAAGGGGGATCCTCGGGAGGTCGATGTCCCCACGTGGCTCTGCCCCGGATTCCCGACACCCCGGATTCCCGACGTAGCGTTGGTCCGGTGAGTGACATGCCGACGCTGGGGACCAGGTTCGCCGACGAGCTGCCCGAGATGGGGGTGGCGTGGCGGGCCGCCGTGCCGCCGAAACCCGAGCTGATCGTGCTCAACGAAACGCTCGCCGTCGAACTCGGCCTCGATCCGGAATGGCTGCGGACCGAGGCCGGGGTGCGATTCCTCTGCGGGCTCGAACTGCCGGACGGCGCCAAACCCGTCGCCCAGGGCTATTCCGGGCACCAGTTCGGCGGTTATTCGCCGAGGCTCGGGGACGGGCGGGCGCTTCTGCTCGGCGAGATCGGTGACCGGGATCTGCACCTGAAAGGGTCGGGGCGGACACCGTTCGCACGCGGCGGGGACGGGCTCGCCGCCGTCGGCCCGATGCTGCGGGAATACCTGATCAGCGAGGCGATGCACGCGTTCGGCATCCCCACCACCCGGTCGCTGGCGGTCGTTCGTACCGGACAGATGATCGTCCGGGAGAATCTGGCGCCCGGCGCGATCCTGGTCCGGGTCGCGGCCAGCCATCTGCGGGTCGGGAGTTTCCAGTTCGCCCGGGCCTCCGGTGATGTCGACCTGTTGCGGCGGCTCGCCGATCACGCGGTTTCCCGGCATTATCCGGGCGTCGATCCGCTCGGCCTGTTGCGCGGGGTCATCGAGGCGCAGGCCGAACTCGTCGGGCGCTGGATGCTCGTCGGATTCATCCACGGCGTCATGAACACCGACAACATGACCATTTCCGGGGAGACCATCGACTACGGGCCGTGCGCGTTCATGGACGCCTTCGATCCGGCCACCGTTTTCAGTTCCATCGACGAGGGTGGGCGTTACGCGTACGGCCATCAGCCCGCCATCGCCCAATGGAATCTGGCGCGTCTCGCGGAGGCACTTCTTCCACTTATCGACGACGACCAGGAAACCGCGATCGAGAAGGCGACGGCGGAATTGGCCGGTTTCCGCGCCCGCTATGTTTCCGTCACGCTCGACGGGTTCCGTGCCAAGCTTGGTCTTTCCGTGGCGGTGGACGATGCCACGGTTACCGCGCTCACCGAGGATCTACTGGCCCTCCTCAAGGCGCAGGAGGCCGATTTCACGTCGTTCTTCCGGAGTTTGGCCAAGGAGGAGGCGCCGGCGGAATTCGGTGATTGGGTGAAGCGCTGGAAGGCTCTCGACCCGAATGTGGCGGCCATGAACAGCGTGAATCCCGTCTACATTCCCCGCAACCACCTGGTCGAGGAGGCCCTGTCAGCGGCCACCGACGGCGATGTCATCCCATTCCGCGAGCTTCTGGAAATGGTCACGAACCCATTCACCGAAATACCGGGCCAGGACCGATTCGCCACACCCGCTCCGCCCGGCTCCGGCGTCTACCAAACTTTCTGCGGAACCTGATTCAGTACGATTGACCAAACGGTCCCCTGGCGGCCACGCGAGGTGAGCGCATCCCAACGCCGCCCCGCGACCGCCGGGCCGGATGCGGTGGTCACCGCTACCCCCGACGCCCTCTCAAAGCCGCGAGCTGAGGGGAGCGTATAGGTGCATTCGCCGCAGCGGTCCACAACACAGACGACAGCGAGTTCCCTGCCGCCCACGGGCGAGCTATCGAGGACAGCGTGTTCCCTACGGTCCATGGGCGAAGTGCCGAAGACGGCATGTTCCCGGCTGGCCGTAGGCGCCGACGTCCCGCCAGACCCCAACCCCGGCGAAGTCGGCCGAGCTGCGCTACCGCCCGAACGGCGACATCCACCTACGAATCCGGAATTCGCCCGGCTTCCTGCAAATCCGGAACTCACCCGACGCACCGCCCCGGTCCCGGGCAACTCGTAGACCTGGCCGTCGCCGCGACACCGACGTCGAGATGCTTGCCGCTCGCGCCGCGGTTCCGACCGGAAGTTCGGGCGTGCCACCCCACCAAGATGTCGGGAACAGCGATGCTTGCCGTCAGCCGTCAGCCGTCAGCCGTCAGCCGTCAGCCGTCAGCCGTCAGCCGTCAGCCGTCAGCCGTCAGCCGTCAGCTCAGCCCCGTCAGCATCCGCAGCCAGCACCCAGGTCACCTGGGCAGGCTCCGGCATGGGAAGAGGTTCGTCCTCGTAAGAGTAGATCTCCAGCGCGCCGAGCCGCCCGTCCTCGAGAAGCAATATCAACCCACCACCGGCCGTCCCGTCGATCCCGGAAACTTCCCCGCTGACCGGAACCGGGCTCTCCGCCTCGGACAAAACGGTGACCCGCTCATCCACGATCAGATCGATGGTTCCGCACCCACAGGTACAGCCCGCACGCGCCCGCACCGCGACAGCCTGTTCCCGAAGAGCGACGACCCCCGAAAAGTCATGCGCCAAAAGCTCCGAAAGCAGCCGCCGCTCAACACCACTGAGTTCCCGTCCAACCACCCAAGAAGCGTATCCACAGCCCAGCCCCGGTCCCCGAACGCGACGGCCAGACCAGACCAGACCAGACCAGGTCGGGCCAGGTCGGGCCAGGTCGGGCCAGGTCGGGCCGGCCCGGGCCGGCCCGGGCCGGGCCCGGAGGGAACCGAGACCCAGCCGCTCGCCCCCAAACCGGCAAGAGCGGCAAAATCCCCGGCGAGGGCGAGGGCGAGGGCGAGGGCGAGGGCGAGGGCGAGGGCGAGGGCGAGGGCGAGGGCGAGGGCGAGGGCGAGGGCGAGG
>NZ_BOMG01000005.1 GCF_016862075.1 Actinoplanes couchii
CGGCGACGGCGACGGCGAGGGCGAGGGCGACGGCGAGGGCGAGGGCGAGGGCGACGGCGACGGCGACGGCGACGGCGACGGCGACGGCGACGGCGACGGCGACGGGGAGGGCTAGAGGGCTGCGGCCAAGCGGCGTATCGCCTCGTCCATCGTGTCGGGTGGGGTTGCTGCGTAGGTCAGGCGTAAGAACGGGGCCGGGGGCTCGGCTGCGTGCCATGGGCTGCCTGGGAAGACCACCACGCCCTGGGCTGCCGCCTCGCGGGTTACCGCGGTGTCGTCGGTGCCTGGGGGAAGGGGGGTCCACAGGTGCAGGCCGCCTCGGGGGATCGATGGCGGGACCAAGGACGGCACGTGGCGGTGCAACGCTGTCAGCAGGGCGTCTCTGCGGGCACGCAACGACGACTGCAGGGCCCGGAGATGGCGTGTCCATGCCGGGCTCGTCACGAACTCCACTGCCGCCTGCTGTAGTGGGCCGGCCACGAAGAAGTCGTCCAGTAGGCGGGACGCTCGTAAGCGGGCGCCGGCCGGGCCCCGGGCTGACAGGGCGGCCACCCGTAAGCCGGGCGCTGCGGACTTGGTCAGCGAGCGCAGATAGATCACGTGGCCGTGTGGGTCGGAGGCTGCCAGCGGTGGTGGGGGATCGCCGTCGATGACCAGGTCCCGGGCGTAGTCGTCCTCGATCAGGAACGCACCCGCCTCCCGGACCGCCGCCAGCACCTCGGGGCGGCGCTCCGGCGACAGCGTGGCCCCGGACGGGTTGGCGAACAACGGCTGGCAGTAGAACAACCGGGCCCCGGTGTGGCGGAACGCGGCGGCCAGGTGCTCCGGACGTACACCATCGTGGTCTGCGGGAACCGGAACCACCCGCAGGCCAGCAGCGCGCGCGGCCGCCAGAGCCCCTAGATAGGTCGGCGACTCGACCAGCAGGGTGTCGCCCGGAGACGTCAGGGCGCGCAGCGTGGACGAGAGCGCCGCCTGACCGCCGGGGCAGATCACCACGTCGGACGGCTGGACCGGGCCCAGCGGCCGGGCGAACCAGGCCCGCAGATCCTCCCGGCCCTCGACCGGGCCCCGCTGCCAGGCAGCCGGCTGGCGGGCGACCCGGGCCAGGGTGGCGCCCAGAGCCGCGGCGGGTTGCAGGTCGGCATCCAGATAACCGCCGGACAGCGGGATCGCGCCAGAAGACGGTAACGCGAGTAACGCCCGCATCTCCTCCTCGCCGAACCGCCGGGGGCCCAGCGCGACCGTCTGCCAGGACATGTCGGGTGGTGAGTCGTCGGACACCGATGGTCGGGAAGCGACGTAGGTGCCTTGCCCCGACCTGGTCTCCACCAGGCCCTCCGCGACCATGCGGCGGATCGCGGCGGCGATCGTGACGGGTGAGGCCTGGTGCTGGGTCATCAGGACGCGCACCGACGGAAGGCGGGTGCCGGGTGTCGCGGCGGCCACCTGGAACCGCAGATCTTTGACGATCCGATCCGATGCGCTACTGTTCTCCATGAGGAACAAGAGTAGCACTACTCCAGCCAGCGCGATAACGCTCGGAGCGCTGGGGGTCGTCGCGTTCAGCATGTCGCTGCCGGCCACCCGGGTCGCGGTCGGGCATCTTGATCCGTGGTTCGTCGCGTTCGGGCGCGCGGTGGGGGCGGCGATGCTGGCCGGGGGCTGTTTGTGGCTCACCGGCGCCCCGCGGCCCACCCGGGCACAGTGGGCGCGGCTGGCGGTGGTGGCGTTGGGTGTGGTGGCCGGGTTTCCGCTGTTCACGTCGCTGGCGTTGATCGACGGGACGTCCGCCCACGGCGCGGTGGTGGTCGCGTTGCTGCCGGCGATCACGGCGGTCTTCGCGGTGCTGCGGGCCGGGGAGCGCCCGCCGGTGCGGTTCTGGCTGGCCGGTGGCGCCGGGCTGGTCGCGGTGCTGACGTTCCTGGTGGCGAGCGGGACGGTCAGCGGTTCGGCGACGAGAACCGACCTGTACCTGCTGGTGGCCATCGCCCTGTGCGGGCTGGGGTACGCCGAGGGCGGCGTGCTCGCCCGTGATCTCGGCGGTGCGCGCACGATCTGCTGGGCGCTGCTGGTGGCGTTACCGGTGACCGTGCCGATCACGCTGGTGGCCGCGGCGGCGAACCCGCCGCAGGGCCCGGCGGTGGCCTGGGTCGCATTCGCTTATCTCACGGTGGTTTCGATGTTCCTGGGATTTTTCGCCTGGTACGCGGGACTCGCCCGAGGTGGCATCGCGCGAATCGGTCAGCTCCAGCTCGCTCAGCCGGTACTGACCCTGCTCTGGTCCGCACTCCTGCTGGGCGAAACGGTGGGCGCGTCCGCGATCGCCGCCGCGGCGGTGGTCCTGACCTGCGTGGTCCTGACCCAGCGGTCCCGCCAGGCGCCCCGCCCCGCCGATGCCAGCCTGGCTAGGTGACGCCCCGCTTGGCGAAGAGATCAGTTGTCGCCCGATCGGGATCACCGCGCGCAGCGGCGTGACAAGGACGCGCCGCGCGAGCGGCGGCGAAGGGGCTCGGTGCCGTGCCGCGCGAGGGGCGAGATGAGGTGCGGTGCCGCGC
>NZ_BOMG01000006.1 GCF_016862075.1 Actinoplanes couchii
GCGGGGTGGTGAATAAGCGTGCGGTCACAGAGGGGCATGACGGTCAAGGCAGACCGTGGTCGCGGAGCGGCGTGACGGTCAAGGAGGACCGCGGGTGCGGAGGGCGTGGTGGCCAGGAAACAGCGGAAGTGTGGGTGGTGAAGGGAAGGCGCGGCCACGGAGCGGCGTGGCGGCGGTGGAAGGGTGCGGTGAGCGTCAGTGACTGGTCACGGTTTGTCCCCCGGCGGTCGATGTGACGATCTGCATCGATCCTCTAACAGCGAGTTGGCACTGTCAACGAAAATATTGCGTGGTGCGTGTTAATCCGCTGGTCAAACGTGTATGGTCGGGCCGTGACCGCCCCATCGTCAGCTAACGACGGCCGATTGATCTCTGCCGCGGAGGTGGCGCGCCTGGCCGGCGTGACCCGTGCCGCGGTCTCCAACTGGCGCCGTCGGCACCCGGATTTCCCGGAGCCGGTCGGTGGTGGCCGCAACGCCCTCTTCGCCCTGTCCGAGATCACCGGCTGGCTGGACCGGCAGCGCAAGAACACCGAGGTCTCCGACGAGGTCCTGATCTGGCAGGAGCTGCGGGCCCGCTGGGGTGACGACATGACCGGCGCGGTCGCCGAGGTCGCGGCCGCGGTGGCCGGCGGCGGCGATGGGCTGGACGAGGGCATCCGGGCCCGGCTCCGGGCCATGGTCGACGCGACGTCGCCGGCGGCCGTGGTCACCGCGTTCACCGACCGGCTGATCGCCTCCGGCACCGCGATGACCACCACCCATCTGGCCCGCGCGGTCGCCCATTTCGCCGGGCGGATCACCGGCACCGTCTTCGACCCGGCCTCCGGCGCCGGCACCCTGCTGCTGGCCTGCGCGACCCCCCGAAAAGCCGAGCGCAAGACGGAAACCAAAGCCGAGCGCAAAGCCGAGGGCCGGGTCGTCCTGGCCGGCCAGGACGGCAATCCGGCCGCCGCCGCGCTGGCCCAGGCGCGGGCGACATTGGCGGGCGTCACTCTGGAGATGCGGATCGGCGATTCGTTCCAGGAGGATGCCTGGCCGTCGCTGCGGG
The DNA here is from genome assembly GCF_016862075.1 of Actinoplanes couchii. GTDB lineage: Bacteria > Actinomycetota > Actinomycetes > Mycobacteriales > Micromonosporaceae > Actinoplanes > Actinoplanes couchii. The sequence goes on from NZ_BOMG01000006.1 coordinate 1,051, forward strand.
CCGATCTGGTGGTCTGTGATCCGCCGGTGGGCCTGACCGACTGGGGTCGCGACACCCTGTTGCTGGATCGCCGTTGGGAGTTCGGCATCCCGACGAAGGCCGAGAGCGAGCTGGCCTGGCTGCAGCATTGTTACGCGCACACCGCACCGGGCGGCAGGGTGGTCTTCGTGATGCCGCCGTCGGTCGCCTATCGCCGGGCCGGCAAACGGATCCGGGCCGAGTTGCTGCGTGCCGGAATCGTCGAGCAGATCGTCGCCCTGCCGCCGGGAATGGTGGCCTCGCACGCGCAGCCGGTTCATCTCTGGGTGCTGCGCCGTCTTCCCGAGGGCGAAAGGCCGCCTTCTTCGGTACGCATGACCGACCTCACCGTGGCCGACCCGGACGGCCCGTTCGTGCCCGATCCGGCCCAGGTCGCCGAGGTGCCGGTGATCGACCTGCTGGACGAGACGGTCGACCTGACCCCGGCCGCGCACACGCAGGGCGGCCGGGTCGACCTGGCCGGTGAGTACGCCGAGGCCCGCCGCCGCATCCAGGAGCTGACCGCCCGGATCGCCGAGTTGTTGCCGGAGCTGCCGGCCGGTTCGGGCGCGTTCGAGGGCCCGCCGGTGCGGATGGCGGATCTGGCGAAGGCGGGCCTGGTCGACATCGGCGAACGCACGGCGACGTCCGCGAGTGATCAGCTGGACACCGATTATCTGCGTGGTTTCCTGCGCAGTTCGGCGAATACGTCGAGGAACACCAGCAGCAGCGGAACCCATCGGGTCGACGTCCGTGGTTCCCGGATTCCGCAGATGGACATCGAGGAACAGCGGCGGTACGGGGCGGCGTTCCGCGCTCTCGACGAGGCCGAGTCGATGCTGCTGGAGTTGGCGGCCGACGGGGTGAAGGCGATCTGCCGGGCCCGGGACGGGCTCACTTCCGGAACGCTCCGGCCCTGACGGTGCGCCCGGTTCTGCTGAGTGGTTACGCGGCCAAGTCGTGCCCGCGTGCCGTGCACAACGAGTACGACGAGTCCATCGCGCGCCCCGATCAGCCGGTGCCGCCGGAATTGCGGGCGCTGTTCGATTCCGGGATCCGTTTCGAGGCGGAGGTGTTCGACCAGTGGGCGGCGCTGGAACTGCCCGGATATGTCGACCTGCGTGATCTGGACGGCGACAAGCGGACCCATATCGGGGCGACGATCGGCGCGATGCGGGCGGGCGCGGCGGTGATCGTGGGTGGCCGCCTACCCGATGATCACGAGGGCGGAAGAACCGGAAAACCGGACATATTGCTCCGAGGAAACAAGAACCGCTACTACCCGGCCGACATCAAAGCCCACCACGTCCTGGACAAACGCTACGACGACGCCCCCGCCAGCAGCCTCAAGACGCCCGGGTTCGAGCACGTCACCCCACTGCCCGACGGCGGCGCACGACACCGCGAGGAGGACCTGCTCCAGCTCGCCCACTACTGGCGGATGCTGGAGGCGTGCGGCCACCAGGCGGCCCACCCACGCGGCGCGATCATCGGCGACGACCGCCCCGGCGACCCCCGGCTGATCTGGTACGACCTGACCAGCCCCGCCTTCCGCACCTTCTCCCGTACCAGCGGCGTGGCCACCCGCAGCGCCCTGGAACGCTACGACCACGAGCACGGCTTCCGCCGCCGGGTCGCCGACACCGCCCGCCGGGGCGACCCGCCGCTGGTCCAGCCGATCGGCCAGGAGGAGTGCGCCACCTGCCGCTGGTCCTCGGCGTGTGTGACGACACTGCCGGGCGACGATCTCAGCGCGGCACTGCGGGGCACCCTGGGCGTACGCGAGTATCTGGCTCTGCGCGCGACTGGTATCCGTACCACAGCCGATCTGGCCGGCAGTGACCCGGCGACCCTCCTGGCCGGGCCCTACGGCGGTGAGGTGACGCATCTCCGCAATCGGGCCTTCCGCCTGCGCAAGGCGGTGATCGCCGCGGAGCTGGCCCGGGACGGGGTGACGGTGCGCCGCCGTGGCCCGGCCGACGTGCCGCGCGCCGACGTCGAGATCGACATCGACGTGGAGTGGGGCGCCGACGACCTGGTCTACCTGTGGGGTGTCCTGGTCACCGAGGGCCGGAACCGCACGTACACCCCGTTCTTCGACCCGGCGGTCGACGACCCGGCCGGCGAGGCGGATCTGGCCCGCCGCTGCCTGGACCATCTGGACACACTGGCCCGCGACGCCGAAGCCCGGGGTCGCAGCCTGCTGGTCTTCCACTACGCGCCGCCGGAGCCGCGCCGGGCCGCCCGGTTCGCCCCGCTGCCGTCCGGCGCCGCCCACCCGGACCGCTGGGTGGATCTGCTGCCGCTGGTGCGTGCCGCCGTCGACTCCCGGGCCGGTCACGGCCTGAAGGCGGTCGCCACCCACGGCGCCGGGCACACCTGGCGCGATGCGGACCCGGGCGGGCTGCAGTCCCAGCAGTGGCACACCGCGGCCCGCCTCGGCGACCGTGCCGCCGCGACCCGCCTGCTCACCTACAACGAGGACGACGTTCTGGCCACCGCCGCGATCCGGGACTGGCTGCGCACGTAGAAGTCCCGAGAAGCACGCCCGGCGTTCATTCCGGCGGTGCCCGCGACTGCGAATCTCAGCGTCGGCGGGGGAGGTGCCGCGATGCCGAACGTCGATCTTCCGACGGCGACCGGTTGGGTCCTGGTGCTGGTGTTCGTGATGGTCGTGCTGGACGCGCTGCTGCCGTTCATGCCCGGGGAGACGGTGCTGCTCGCGGCCGGGGTGGCGGTGGCCCACCACGGTTCGCCGGGGCTGGCGTTGCTGCTGGTGACGGTGGCCGCGACGGCGGTGCTCGGTGGCGATCTGGTGGCGTACCGAATCGGGGGTCTGGCTCTGACCCGCCGCCTGCGGCGCGGACGGCGAGGGGCCGCCTGGCTCGCGCGGCTCACGGTGGTGATGGGCACGCACGGTCCGTTGCTGCTGATGTTCGGGCGTCATCTGCCGGGCGTACGGTCGGCGACGGCGTACCTGGCCGGGACGCTGGGTTTCCCGATCCGCCGGTTCGTGACGTTCACGCTGGCCGGGGCGATCCTGTGGGCGGCGCAGGCGGTGCTGATCGGCTACCTGGGCGGGGTGGTGTTCCCCGGTGACCCGCTCGCCGCCCTGGTGTCGGCGTGGCTGGTCGCGCTGCTGGCCGGAGCACTCTTCCTGTCTCTCCGGCGGATCAGGGTTTGACCTGGAGCGCGCTCCAGGTCATAGCGTCAGGTCCATGAGTGAGACGCGTATCGGAACGATCGAACTGGGCCGGACCGGCGAACAGGTGAGCAGTCTCGCGCTGGGCGCCATGCAGATGGGTGGCGCCACCCCGGAGCCGGAGGCGATCCGGATCCTGGACCGTTACCGCGAACTCGGCGGGTCGTTCCTGGACACCGCGGACTGCTACGAGTGGTGGTCGCATCCGGGCAGCCGCGGTGGGGAGAGTGAGGAGCTGCTCGGCCGCTGGATGCGGGACCGCGGCAACCGGGACGAGATCTTCCTGGCCACCAAGGGCACCGCGGTCCCGGCGTACGACCCGGAGCTGTGGGCGGCCGACGGCACCCCGAACTGGGAGCTGGCCCGGCGCACGTTCGCCGGTGCGGGCGCGGACACGCTGCGGCACGCGCTGGACGGCAGCCTGCGACGGCTCGGCACCGACCACGTCGACCTGTACTACGTGCACGTCGACGACCGGTCCACCCCGCTGGAGGAGACCCTGGAGGCGCTGGCCGGGCTGGTCACCGCCGGTAAGGTCCGCTACCTGGGCTGGTCGAACGTGCGGACCTGGCGTCTGGAGCGGATCCGGCAGCTCTGCGACCGCTACGGCTGGCCGGCGCCGGTGGCGCTCCAGCAGCAGCACTCCTACCTGCGCCGCCGGGCCGGGTCGACGAACCTGTCGATCGTCGACGACGAGCAGATGGACTACCTGACCGAGCACCGGGACCTGGGCCTGGTGGCGTACTCGCCGATCGTGAAAGGCATCTACGACGACCCGGCGCGACGTGCCGAACACTGGATGATGGAGTCCTATGCCGGACCGGACAGCGACGCCCGCATCGACACGGTCGGCCGTCTGGCCGCCGGCCTGGGCGTGACCCCGAACCAGCTGGTCCTGGCCTGGCTGCTGCACCAGAGCGAGCCGCCGGTGCTGCCGCTGATCGGGCCGCGTACCCCGGAGCAGTTCGAGAACCTGGTTCCCGCCCTCGACGTCAAGCTGACCGCCGAGCACCTGGCAGAGCTCGATCGGGCCGGGGCGTGAGCATGTCGTCGATGCCGGTGGCGTCGACCGGGTGGGCCAGCAGGTAACCCTGGGCGTACTCGCAGCCCAGCTCGGCCAGCACCGCCAGGTCGGCGTCGTCGTCGACCCCTTCGGCCAGGGTCGCCATGCCCAGCGCCCGGGCCATCCCGATCATCGCGTCGGCCAGGGCGCGGCGGGCCGGGTCGCGGGCGATCCCGTTCACCACCGTGTGGTCGATCTTGACGACGTCCCAGCCGTGGTCGGCGACCCGGGCCGCCGACGAGTAACCGGTCCCGAAGTCGTCGACCGCGATCTGCACCCCGGCGCGGCGCAGCGCACCCAGGGCGGCCTCCACCGTCTCCGGCATGGCCAGGCCCAGCTCGGTCAGTTCCAGGGTGAGCGCGCCCGGCGGGGTGCCGGTCCGGTCCAGCGCCGCCAGCACCATCCCGGCGGTGGTGGCGTCCAGTTGCCGCGGCGACAGGTTCACCGCGACCGGCACCCACCGGCCGGTCCGGTGGTACCAGGACCGCTGCTCCACCAGCGCCTGGTCCAGCACCAGCGCGAACAGCTGGGCGACCGTGCCGGTGGTCTCGGCGACCCCGACGAACGCGGCCGGCAGCAGGATCCCGTCCACCGGATGCTGCCAGCGGGCCAGCGCCTCCACCGAACTCAGGCTGCCGTCGTCCACCCGGAACACCGGCTGGTAGACGCAGAACAGCTCGCCCGGCCGGGTCAGGGCCCGGCGGAAGTCGGCGTCCCGGCGCAGCCGCTTGACGGCCTCGCCCCGCGCCTGCCCGTCGAACCGGACCAGCCGGCCCCGCCCGGCTGCCTTGGCCTGGTACATCGCGGTGTCCGCGTCCTGCAGCAGGGTTTCCGCGTCGGCGTCCAGTTCGCCGGTGGTGCGCAGCCCGATCGACAGCGAGGCGAAGAACTCGCTGCCGTCGGTCAGCCGCATCGGCCGGGCCAGCTCGCTCGCGACCCGGGCGGCGACCGTGCCCGCCTCCTCGTCGGTGACCGCCGGCATCAGGATCACGAACTCGTCGCCGCCCAGCCGGCACACCACGTCCCCGGCGCGGACCGCCCCGGACATCCGGCCGGCGATCGCCACCAGCAGCTGGTCACCGGCGTCGTGGCCGAGACTGTCGTTGACGTTCTTGAAATGGTCCAGGTCGCAGAAGAGCAGACCGACCCGGGTGTGCCCGTCGTCCGGCAGCGACGCCAGCGCCAGCGCCAGCCGGTCCATCAGCAGCGCCCGGTTCGCCAGCCCGGTCAGCGCGTCGTGGCCCACCCGGCGGCTCAGGTCGTGGATCGGCGTGACCAGCCGCAACGTCACCAGCAGCACCGACAGCCAGGTGCCGATCACCAGCGGGGTGTCCGACGGCAGGTCCCAGAACAGGTGCAGGGTGGGCAGCACCAGCGCCGCCCCGAACAGGGTCAGCGCCCGGGTCAGCGTCAACGTGGTCAGGGTCGACAGCCGCGGCACCGTGTGCACCATCGAGGGATGCAGTCCCGCGGTGGCGATCAGGATCGGCATCGCCATCCACCCCAGGTCGATCAACTTCCCTTCGGTGTACGTCCCGGTGAGGCTCTGATGCGTGTAGAACGCGTCCGACACGAACCATGCGATCAGTCCCGCCAGCAGCCAGCGGACCCCCGGCGCGCGTAGCTCCACCCCGAGGGCCAGCGCGAGCGCGCAGTAGACCACGACAAGCGTGCTGGCCGGCACCGTGATCGCGATGATCCGGGCGAGCAGCGTCTCGTCCCCCGCCAGGATCGGGTTGACGACAAGCAGCCAGGCGATGCTGGCGAACGGCGCGAGCAGCACCGCCGAATCCAGGAACGCGGTCCGCCCCGACCGGGCCGCCAGCATCGCCGCGCCACCGGCGATCGCCAGATGCGCCCCGAGATACAGCCCGTCCGCGACGGAGGGGAAAGGCGGCATGACCCCGCTTGCCGTGTACGCCGCGAAGATGACGTCCCCGACCCCGGACAACGCCAGCCCCGCCACGATGATCTGCCACCCACGACGGCGCTGCGGAGAGTTCCGCTGAATCCCGACCCAGGTGGCCACCGGCGCCACACAGTTCAACACCACATAGATCCACCGAGTGGCCGGGGTGAACGGCAACAACACGTAGGCAGCGGCAGCCGACGACGCGAGCACCAGGTAGATCCACCACAGGTGGCGGAGTGACCCGCTCGTTCGCATGCCCCCTCATCGGCGCCCCGGGCCCCGATCGGAGAAAACCGTACCGGCGGATCACCGTCCGGCGGTCACGGCCTGCTCAGCACGCTACCTTCCCGGACGGACTCAGCGGCGGCCCCGTCGACGGCGATGGTGGTCGTCGCCCCCGCCGAATGCAGCTCGACCGACTCCACCACCACCTGCCCGGACACCACGTCCCCCACCGACACGCTGAGTTCGTCCCCGACCCGCAGCGCCTCCCCTTCCAGCCGCCCACTGACAAACGCCCACGGACGACTCGACAGCCGGTGCACCCGCTCCACGACGAGCCTGCTCATCCGAGATTCCTCCTCCACGTCTCGACGAAGCTCTGCTCCGCCGCGTACGCCTCATCCTCCAACGAGCCGGTCATGGTGCTGACCCGGCCCTCCTCGTGCTGGCGCACGTGGACGCTCTCGTGTCCGAGTGTCCGTACCAGCGTCTCTTCGTCCTGAAAGGCCGCCGGGCCCAGCTGGACGCCCATCGGATCGGTTCTGGCGATGGCGCCCGCCCAGTCCAGGTAGGCGATGTCGCCGTCGCCCTCGACGGCTTCGACCGGCTTTCCCCGGAAGTCGACACCGGCCAGCTCGGTGTAGTGCCGGATGGTGTCCGCGTTTCGGGGCAGGCCGATGCCCTGCTCGAGGACCTCGCGATTCGACAATGCTCCGGATCGCGAGTGCAGTACGACGCCGGAACCCGTGCCGGAGCCCACCGGATCGGTTCGGCCGAGCCGGGCGAGCAGTTGCTGGAGACGGTTCAGGATGCCGCCGAGTTCGGCGAGCCTGCCGTCGAGACGGCGCAGGCTGTCGAGCAGGGCCCGGATGAAGTGCTGGATCCGGTTCACCCATCGGCTGACCAGGGTGGCGACCTGAGCGGCCACCACCGGGGTGGCGAGACCGAGGGTGACACCTTCCGCCGCCAGCCACTGCGGTAGCCGTACCGCCAGGGTGGCCACGAACTGGGCGACCAGGTCACGGACGATCTCACGCACCATCGCGACCAGGAGCCCGGCACCTTCGACCGCGTACGAGATCGCCTTCGTGACGATCGCGATTCCCTCGACGGCGGCGAGTTGTTCCCCGGCGTGCCCGCGGTAGGCGTCACCGGCCAGGCCCTGCCATCCGGCGGTCTGCGTGCGCACCGCGTCGGTGTACCGCTGACCGGCCGCAGCCGCGGCCGCGGAGACGTTCCGCCACGTCTCGGCATGTGCGGCGATCTCGTCCGGTCGGCCCGCCAGCCAATCGAGGGCGTCCCGCAGCGGTTTGACATGTTCCATCAGCCAGCCGACGCCCCAGGCGAACAGTGATCCCAGCGGATCTACCGTCACCGCCAGGGTGTCCAGAGCGCCACCGAAACCACCGAGGGTGACGTCGACCCAGCTGTTGTCCTGGATGCCGGCACTGATCAGGCGAGCATCCTCGACCAGGCCCAGACCGGTCGACCACGTGGTCGAATCGTGGGGCTGGGCTACCAGCGGGTCGGTCACAGCGGGAGTACCGGGCCGCCGCCGGCCTCAGTGACCTGCCGGGCGCTGTGCGCGTCGGTCGCTTCGACCGTATCCGCCGTGGTCCGCAGCTTGAACGCCGTCTCCGACAGCGAATCCACCGAGGCGGTCAAGGCGTCCAGTGCGCCGTTGAACAACGGCTCCAGAAGGCCGGGCAGGAACTGGCAGATCTCCCCGTAGGCATCGCGGCCCATGCTCACCTCGTGGACCGCCGACCGGGCCAGATCCAACTGGCCGGCGATCTCAGCGATCGTGCTCGCGTGATCCCGGACGGCCTCGGCCGGGAACCGCATCTCGGCGCTCATCGTTCGACCGGCGGGTCCGGCTCCGGAAAGCGTGATGCGAACGAGTGGACCACCGCCCGGCCGGCCTCGCTGTCCTCGCCGACCGTTGCGCGGACATGCTCGATCACCTTGGACGACAGGTCGACCTGAGCCCGCCGGATCACCTGGAGGATCTCCCGCGCCAGTTCTGAACCGGACATCGCACGAACCCGGTCGTCGAGATCCAGCGACTCGACCTGACCTGAGGACCCGACCGTCACCCGGATGGCTCCGCCGCGGGCCTCCGCTGAGCCGGACGCCCCGGCCACCTGCCGCGACAACTCGACGGCGCTCTGCGCCCGGGCATCCACCTGCGCCACCCAGGAGTCAAGCCATTCCTCAGCCGCGTCCACGTCGGTCATTCGGCTCCACCTCCACCGGTGTCCGGCCACGCTATCGAAATCCTGCCCGGCGGGGAAGGACACCGGGGGCCGCCGGGTTCAGGAGGACTGCGGCCACGCTGCTTCGACCAGGGCCGGGAGGATTTCGGCGGCTGGGCCGTGCAGGTTCACCGTGGCGGTGGGGTCCAGGGGGGTCGGCTGGGGGTTGATCTGGATCACGGTGGCTCCGAACATGGTTGCCACCTTGGGGATCTCGGCTGCCGGGTAGACCAGGCCGGATGTTCCGATCGTCAGCAGCAGGTCGCAGTCGGTGGCCTCCTGGACCGCGGTCTCCAGCGCCTCCTCCGGTAGCGGCTCGCCGAACCAGACCACGCCCGGGCGGATCGGGGCCGCGCACGCCCGGCAGCGGGGTGGGGGCAGGCGGCGGCCCTCGTCCGGTTCAATGGCCTCGGGGATCTCGGCGGGGCGGGCGCACGACGCGCACCGCGGGGCGAACAGGCTGCCGTGCAGGTGGATCGGGTCCGTGGAACCGGCCCGTTCGTGCAGGTCGTCGACGTTCTGGGTGATGACCGTCGTACGCGGCGCCCGGTTCTGGATCGTGGTGACCGCCGCGTGGCCGGGGTTGGGGGAGACCCGCTGGATGAGCGAACGTCTCCACTCGTACCAGCCCCAGACCAGGTCCGGATCGTCCTGGAAGGCCTGCGGCGTGGCCAGCGACTGGGCGTCGAACCGCTCCCACAGGCCGGTCAGCGCGTCCCGGAACGTCGGCACACCGGACTCCGCCGAGATGCCGGCCCCGGTGAACACCACGACCCGTCGCGCCGCTGCCAGGGCGCCCGCCGCGGTGTGCAGGTCGTCCATTCGATCCCCGTCCCCTCAGATGAACGTATGTACCAGCACGGACGAGTGTCGCAGAACCTGATTCCCAAGTGCTTCGTTGAGCGGGGGAGTTGGCGTCGCGACGGAGGTGCTGATGCCGAATCCGGAAGAGAAGAGCCGCTGGGGACAGGTGGGCAACCGGCTGCTGACCGCGGTCGGGGACTGGACCGCGCCCACACCACCGGACCGTCCGGGCTGGTCGGACGCGAACATGAACCTGCTGGTACGCATCGTCACCGCGGTCACCGCAGCGGTGTTCCTACTGGCGATGTTCGTCATCTGGCTGATGCGCTGACCCGATCGGGGATCGACGGCAGTGTCACCTTTTGAACGGACCGGCGGCGGATCGGCGACCCCACCCGATGCCTCGTGCCGATACAGTGCGTGCCTATGACGTCACTACGTCCTTCGTGGACCGCCGTCGTGGCGGTCCTCTGTGGTGTCATGGTGAACCCTCTCCTCGCCGGGTCCGTACTGGCGGCTGAGAAGGATGGTGACGTCGTCTTCTGCCTCGGTGCTGATCGGCGTGCCGGGTTGGTCGACGCCGCGGTGGCTCTCAGCCTGGCGTACCGTGGTGCGCCCTCACCAGCGCTCTCACCAGCGCCCTCGCCAGCGCTCTCACCAGCGCCCTCGCCAGCGCTCTCACCAGCGCCCGCACCGGCGGTCTCGCCGTCGCGCCCGGTCCTGACATCGGGTGACGATTCGCTGGAGCGGTGGAAGGCTGATGCCCCGGCGGCCTTCCGTCAGGCGTGTGCGGCGCTCATCGAGGCGGCGCGCGTCCCGCAGTCGGCCGCTCCCGCGTCCAGCCAGCTCCGGACCGTGCTGACCGCCCTGCTGTCGGCGGTCGTCGCCGGTGTCATCTCGTTCCGGCTGGCCACGGTGGGCGCCCGGCGGGCGCAGGCCGGGGCGTTGCGGACCGCGAAGAAGCAGTTCGACCGGGAGGCGGAGGCGCTGATCGAGGCGCGGGGCCGGCGGACCGGCAGTGAGACCGATCCGGAGCGCCGCTACCGGGACGCCCGCACCGATCTCTCCAATCAACTGGACGAGATCGTCGTGATGCACCGCTGGTGGAAGCGTCCCCGGGAGATCCGGGACTACCTGGACGGCGAAGAGCTGCGGGCGGCCATGCGGGACAGCCTGCTCGGCGCCCGTGGCCCGGAGGGCGAGAAGAACGTCCGAGAGGCCCGGGTCGCGGTACGCCGGGTCAGGCTCGGCGTCGAGTCGGTGGCGCTCGCCGCGCAACGGCCCGGAATGCCGCATCCGGGAATGTGGAGGAGGAGCCGGTGACCAATCCCTTCCGTTTCCCGGACCATTTCGGCGACTCTCTCCAGCCGCTCGATCCGCTCGAACACCCGGAGCATGCCGATCTCTACGTGGATCTCGACGGATTCGAGGCCGCATTCACCCTGTTTCAGCAACGGTTCGGCTCTCCGGAATCATTCGACCGGTCCGGCGCCATGGCGATCGCGGTGGGGGACCGTCATTTCGGGAAGACCGCACTACTGAATCGTTGTGCGTACTGGCTCCGGGAGACGTTGAATGCTCCCGGTTCGAATTCCATGGTCGCCGATGTCGTCGACTTGAAGTGGGTTCCGGTTGCCGACGGTCAGACGACGGAGGAGCGGATGAAACTGGTATGTCATCACCTGATGAAGAGACTTGACTACCTGAACTGCCTGGAGAAGCCCTGGGGTGAGGGGAAGGAGCAGCCGCCGCCTGAGGACGTTCTTCCCTACCTGGACGGCTGGCTCCGGGAAGATCGCCTGGTCATCGTGCAGTTGCCGCCGACGGCTGACGTCCAGGAGGAATTGGTCGCATATGCGAAGATGGTTCCGAGAAGAGTAATCTTGCTCGGTGAGACAGCCTATGCGCGTCAGTTCGACGACAAGGCGGCCGAATTTCGTGGTGCGCGTATCCCGCCTGTCGTCCTGCGGCTGGGAAAGCTGCGGCCGGCCGATGGCGTCACATTTTACAACAAGCGACGGGAATTGTATCCCGATGACGCCAAGATTCCTGCGCCCGCCAACAACGTGTGGCCGGAGCTACTGGGCACACGACCAATGTCGGTCGGTGAGCTCCAGCGGATACTGTATGACTTGTACGACGACGAATCCACCCACAAACCCCCGGCCAAGAGCGTCACCATGAAGGTGATGTTGAAGCATTACCTCAAGTACAGCGAGTTCGGGGGGAAGAAATGAAAGGCAGCGAACCGCCTGGTCGTTTCAGTGGGACGAATCCCTACCCGCCCACCGCGGTGGCCCGGATATCACCTCGAACAGGTGACGTGGCGACCATACCCACCCCGGCCCTCCAGCGCGCGGTCGCGGAGCTGGAGGGCTATCTCGCAGCGGACGGCGTGACCGGATCGGGTGCCGACACACCGCCCGGCAGGGTGCTGGCGGTGATCGGCGACTACGGCACCGGCAAGACCCACCTCGTCAACCACCTGATGAGCACGGCCCGCAAGCGTGGTGGCCCCGCCGTCGAACAGGTCTACCTGAACGCCCCGGCCGGCACCTTCGTCGATCTGTACCGGGCGTTCGCCTACAAACTCAACGAGCAGCGTGACCTGGTGCTGAGCCGGGTGCGCCACTTCTACGCCGAGGTGGTGGCAAACGATCTGGGCGACTCCGAGTTCTTCGCGGAGCTGGTCCGGAGACTGCGTGCCGGTGAGGCCGACCCGGTGGAAGTGGTCCGGGAACTCAACCTCGCGGAGATATCCCTGCTGGAGGAGGTGCAGCAGCGCCTCAGTCAGGTCACCGAGAACAAGGCGTTCGGATCGGCGCTGACCCTGCTGTTGCGCAACGGGTTCGAGGACGCCGTCTGGGAGTGGTTCCAGGGCAAGGTCCCGGATCGGATCCTGCAGGAGCGCGGAATCACCTTCGCCATCGTGGGTTCCGAGCAGACCGCGCTGGAGGCGATGGGTGTCTTCGCCCTGCTGATCGGCTATCGCTCCTTCCATTTCATGGTGGTGGTCGACGAACTCGACCAGTTGCTGTCGGCGGCCGGTCATCGCGAGAACGATCACAACGACGAGGCCCAGTCGGCGTTCAAGCACCTCATGCAGGTCTTCGAGTCGGCCGGCGCGTTCCTGGTCCTGGCCGGCCTGCCGGACTTCCTGCGTGAGCTACGGGACGATGTCGGCGCCCGGATCACCAGGCGGATCGGCATGCAGCCGCTGACCGCCGCGGACGCCGAGGCCTACATCCGGATGCGGCAGGGCTCGGACGATCTCTTCCCGTTCACCCCCGAGACCGTCGGGTACGTCGTCGACGTGACCGACGGATCCCCGCGCCGCATCGTGTCACTCTGCTACCACCTGTACGCGCGGGCCCGGGAACAGGACGGCCCGGTCAACGGCCCGATGATCCGTGCCGTCGCGCAGGAGGAGCTCTACGCTCCCAGCACCGAACGGATGCACACCGAGATCCAGGAGGTGCTGCTCGCCAGCGGTCTGGAGACGATCCGCAACCGGTTCCTCAACGGCACGCCTGTCGACTACTGGATCGCCATCGGCGCCGAGGGCGCCGGGATCGCGGTGCTGGCCCGGCAGGACGGCCTCGACGCCGGGCAGCGCGCGGATCTGCAGGTCCAGGTGTCCCGCCTGTTCCGGCCGGACCGGCAGGTGCTGGTGGTGTTCGGCGGCCATGTGCCGCAGAGTTTCGTCACGGAGCTGCGCCTGACCTCCGAACAGGACCCGATCGTCTACGACCGGCTGCATTTCATGGACCGTTTCGCGGCGGCGATCAAGGGCATGGAGGTCCGCCTGGAACGGTCCACCGGCGGTGATCAGGGCGGCCTGCTGCTGAGCCGGGTCACCCGGCTGATCCGGCAGCAGTCCAACGTGTTGGAGATCGTGCATCAGCTCAGCGGCAGCATGGACGCCTTCCGGGACTCCACCGGGGAGCGGCTCGACGCCATCGAACGGCGGGTCGGTGATCGACCCGGAACCGAGACGGTGGCGCTCCCGGTCGACGACCGGACCGGCCTGCCCGTGCCGGTGGCGGCACTCTTCGACGACGTGATCGGCACGGTCGGCGTGGACGGCCCGCTGGCCGGCGTGTTCCGCCGGACCTTCGACGGTGGGCCGGCCGGGATCATCGCCCGGCGCCAGGTCAACGCGATGCTGCCACGTGGCCGGGCGAGCCGGGCGACCGGGCAGTCGGTGCTGATCCGGGTGCTCACCGAGGCGTTCCGCTCCGAGGTGGTGGACTGGTACGCCGTGGTCCGCAACGATCCGGACGGTCAGCCGGCGGCCGGCTCATGGCAGCGGCTGGACGATCTGGTGGCGACGTTCGACACCCAGATCGCGCTGGTCGCGAAATCCGACATCGGCTGGCTCGTCGCCCAACTCTCCGACGCGTCGGCGGACGAGAGCATGGCCGCGATTCAGGACGCCCTGGTCTCCTTGTCGGCTCGGGTCAAAGCCGAGGTGCTGACCGGCTTCACGACAGGCTGAACAGGCGAGGACCGGCCCGGTGGCCGGGGCGGTGTCGCCGGTGCCGGCTCGGGTGGCGGGGGACCGGGCGGCGCGGCGGGCACCGGGCGATCCCGGGGCAGAGCGCCGGCCAGCGCGTGCAGCACGTTCACCGTGATGATCGCCGGCGCGACGATCGCCACCGTGCCCGGCAGGGTCTGCTCCAGCAGCAGCGCCAGCAGCACCGCCGTGATCCCGCTCTGCTGGCCCAGCGCGATGTCGTGCCGGTCGCGCCGGGGGAACCGGGCGGCCACCAGGGAACCGACGACGATCTGCGCGGTGTAGGCGGCGGTTCCCAACACGATGCCGGCACCGACGTCGATGCCCGGAACCAGCAGCAGTCCCAGGGCGAAGACCGCGAGCTGGAGGGCGGTCCGGGACATCAGGTCCAGCACACGGTCCGGCAGCGGGCGCAGGAACAGGGCCACGAGTGCCAGGCCGAGCATCAGCACCTGCCAGACGGCCAGCGCGGTCACGGTGGCCAGTAACGCGTACTCGAAAGTGGTTCGCGGTCTCCCGGCCGGAAGACGGCGGCTGAACCGCCAGAGCGCCCAGGCGACCCCGGCCAGCAGCAGGTTGACCGCCAGGTCGCCGGCGAAGCCACCGAGATGGCCGGTGGCGCCGGTCAGCCAGCCGACGGCATAGACGGTCAGCAGCACGGTCACCGGGTCGTCGAAGGCGGCCCACGCCGCCAGCACGGTCCGCGCCCGCGAGGACATGTCGCCGCGCTTGCCGATGGCGGCGAACGAGAGCGGATCGATCTGGGCGACCGCCACCCCCAGGATCAGGTACGCCGGATCCCGGTACACCGCCACCATGACGCCCCCGATGAGCGCCGCCTTGACCAGCACGCCGACGGTGACCGCGACGGCCACCGTGGACCGGTGCCGGCGGGCATCGGCCAGATCGATGCCCTGGACCGAGGCAACCAGCCCGACCGCGAGTAGTCCGGTGACCACGTGTGCGTAGACGCCACCCGACTCGGCCACCCGCAGATCGAGCCCGGCGCCGGTGGCCCAGCCGAGCGCGGCGACACCGGCGAAGGTGAGGATGCGCACCACCGGCGCGATCCGCGGCCACGACGGCCCGCGGACCACCCGGATCACGTGGTCCACTGATCCGCCAGTCGCCCGGCCAGGGCGAGCACCTCGCGCTCGGCCTCGACCACCCGGTCCTGGTCGAGGGTGACCGCCACCAGGTGGGTGCGTGGCCGTAGCCGGTGAAAGAAGACCGCGCCGCGGGCCACGTCCAGCACGAAGTAGGTGATGCGCCGGCCGGACACCCGGTACAGCATCGCGGTCAGATCCCGCGCGTATTCGCCCAGGCGCGGGCCGAGCCTGCCGTATCCGGCCCGCCGGAACTCCGGGTTGGTGCCGAAATCGAACCGGTGCAGACCCGGATGGCCCAGGATGTCGGCGGCGGCGACCTGCTCGTCCCGGTGGTACACGGCGGCGTAGTGCAGAGCGGACAGGTCGAGCGCCTCCGCGCACCGGGCCGCGACCGGGGCGAGCCGCCCGGCCACGTGCGGGTCGACCCGGCCGGTACCGGTGCCGGTGGCCGCCACCGGAGGCGGGGGATCGTCGGGCTTGGACTCGGCGGCCAGCCAGCCGCCGTAGTCGACCGGTTGCTGGCTCAGCGACCGCCGGAGCCGGTTGGCCAGCCGGGTGACCTCCTGGTCGATGGCGATCCGGTCCGCGGGCACGGTCCGGCTCGACTCGGCGGAGGGGGCGAACGAGACCGCGATCAGGTGCTGGGCGTCGGTCACCTCGTACCAGTGCACGGTCCCGAGCTCCGCGCTGAGGAAGAACCGGATCAGAGCGCCGGTACGCAGGCCGGACAGCTCGTCGTTGAACCGGAGCATGTAGTCGTAGAGGTTGCGCCCGGCCTCGTTGACGTCGTTGAGCAGCGCGTCGTCCGGCCCCTCGGCACGCTGGGCGAGCAGATCGACGGTGTAGTCCGGCGAGCCGAAGGTGTACCGGGCGATGTGCCCGAGGGCCGTCGCCTGTTCCAGTGTCCGGATGCACACCTCCACCGCGTCGGCGTTGTCATCCCGGTCGACTATCCGGGCACCGGTCGGTTCGTGCCATCGCGCGCCGACCGCGGCGCGCGCGTTGATGCGATCGAGGATCTCGCTCCATCCCGGTTCCATGACCGGTTCCTCCGCTCCCGTCACAGGGAGGCGCGGGACCTCGTCGTCCGTACGCCCGTCATCCGTTCTCATGTCGACTCGATCTCGACGTCCACGTCCACGGGGCTGCCATTCCCGCCATCGAGGACCATCGAATTATTCTGCAAGATCGCGAGATATGGGTGCCCCTCCGGCAGAAGTTCGGCCGCCTCGGCCGCCTCGCCCAGCACCGCCGCCGCCTGGTCCCGCTCCCCGCTGTCCAGAAGTGCGTTGGCCTGGTTGATCCGGGCCGCTATCAGCCATGGGTGGCCGGGCCGGAGTCGATCGGCCAGCAGCCGCACCGCCTCGCCGGCCGTCTCCAGCGCCGGCATCGTCCGCCCGGCCCGCCGGAACAGCCCGGCCGCGGTCATCTCGGCGACCGCCACGAACGGATGGTCCGGCAGCAGCAGTCCCCGGATCGCGGCCAGCGCGGTCTCCGCCGCCGCCAGTGCGGCAGGCATGTCGCCGGTGTAGGAGAGGTCGACCGCCAGGCTCAGCCGGGCCCCCTGGGTGACCAGGCTCTGCTCACCGGCCGTCCGCTGGTAGGCGGCCAGCGCCTGTCCACTCCGTAACCGGGCTTCCGGATATTTGCCGAGGCGCCGTTCGGTCACCGCGAGCGCGGCCTTCGCCCGGATCGTCAACGGGTCGCCGGCGCCGCGGAGGTTCGTCAGCCTCGTCTCCGCCTCCGCCAGCAGGCGCCGGGCGCCGGCGAAGTCCCCGGTCGCCCGCTGATAGACGGCCAGGTCGATGGCGCACCACCAGGTGAGGAAATCGTTCTCGGACAGCCCTCGGCGGATCCGGAAGGTCTCCGTCTCCAGATTGCGGGCGCCCTCCTGAAAACCGGCGAAATAGTTGGAGAGTGCGAGGTTGTGCCGGGTACGCAGGGTCTGCTCGTGCTCCTGGCCCAGCATCGCCCGCATCGCCCGGTAGGTGGCCCGATCCTCGGTGAGCGCCCGGTCGAAAGCGCCGATGCCGCGCAGGTCGCCTGCCACACCGCGCCGGTTGACCGCCGCCCGCAGTTGGAGCCGGGCCGGTTGTTCCGGTTCCTCGCCGTGTGCCGCCACGTCGACCGCGAGGGATCCGGCGTTGTCACCGAGTGAGCGGAGCAGGTCGGCGTGGTGCACCGCCAGCCGCCGGACCAGCGGATCGGTCCGGTCCGGCCAGGTCCGCTGGAGGTGCTCGGCGACCGCGAGCCCGGCCCGGAGCTGATCGGGCCGGCCGTCCTTGGCGAGCATGGCGAGGTGCAGCACCAGCAGGCGACGGACCGGGGTCGAATCCAGTTCGTCGAGGGCGCCCAGGCCGAGGACGTGCCGGCCGATCTCTCGCAGGTCCGGCTCCCGGTCACCGGCCAGGAACTCGGCGTCGTTCGGTGCCCATGCCGCCAGCGCCTGCATGGTGAGCCGGCGGGCCCGCTCCGCGCGTTCCGGCCCGGCCACGGCGAGCAGGGCCTGCTGCATGATCGGATGCATGCGCAGCCGGGGTTCGCCGACCCGGTCGATCCGGAACAGTTCGAACCGCTGGCCGGAGTGCATCACCACCTCGATTTCGGTGGCGTCCCCGGCCAGGTCGTCGGCGGACTCTCCGGCCGCGCTGATCAGCCCGGTGAGGAACGGGGTGCTGCGGAGCAGCCGCAGTGAGACGCCGTCCGGCGCGAGATGCGCGCACATCAGCGCGAACGCCGCCACCAACCGGCCGCCGGGGTAGCTGTCCAGCAGGCTGAGGAACGAGCCGGCCACGCTTCGCAACCGGTCGGTCCGCTGCTTCCCCGGCTCACGGGCGGTGAGCGCGCTGAGAAACAGCTGGGCGGCCTTCTCCGCGGCCTCGGTGCCGTGCAGCCCCCGGGCACGCAGCAGCCCGGTCGCCGCACGGATGCACCCGATGGTCAGGCGCAGGTTGAGCGGCTGGGCGCCGACCGCGTCCAATAGGGCGTCGAGCCGTCCGGCGCTGTGCTCACCGAGGTTGTCGCGGAGTAGTTCGCGGGCCTCGTCCCGGGTCAGTGGGCCGACCTCGACGCTCTCGTCCGGTGCTCCACCGGCGTCCCTGACCAGCAGGACGTGGCCCGTGCCCGGCTCCGGGAGCAACCCCTCGACCGTTGCCGGGTCGGAGACGTCGTCGTAGATCAGCAGTGACGGCTGGTATCCGGCGGCCACCTGCTGGAGCACTGCCGTGGGGCGGTCCTCGTCGTCGATGAGCACGCCGATCCGCTCGGCCAGGCGGGACAGCGAGGCTTTCGCCGATGGCCGGTCGTGCGCGGGGACGTGCCAGATCAGCGAGTACTCGTACCCGAACTCGCTGGCGTAGGCGACGGCCAGCCCGGTCCGGCCGGCCGCTGGGGGACCGGACAACCAGGCCCGGGCCGGCACCCCGGAGGGCAGCAGGTCGCGGAGCTGCTCGGTCTCTCGGACCCGGTGGACCGTGCCGGGATCCTGGGATGGCAGCCCGACGACGCCGGCCGGCCGGTCCGACGGCAGCCGTCCGGTGCCGCCCGGTGGCAGCTCGCCGGAGGTTGCCAGGGTTGCCAGCAGCCGCAGCCGGGCCTGCGCGTGTGAGCAGCCGGTCAGGTCCACGTCGGGCACGCCGGGCACCGGAACCGCTTCGTCGGTCACTCGCAGCAGGACCAGCTCGGCCATCTGGCCGGCGGTGAGCCCGGCCCCGTCCAGCGGGCGGCCCCGTCCGGCCACCACCACCGAACCGGGCGAAACCGTCCGCAGGCCGGTCTCCACGCAATGCAGCTGGGCGTTCAGGCCGGCGGCGCGCAACTGGCCGGCGGCCCAGTCGGCCCACGGGCGGTCCAGCGAGCAGTAGAGAATCTCGATCGGCTTGCTGTCGCCGGACTGCGCGCCGGTGTGCCGGCGCAGGTAGTCGCGGTACTGGTCGCGGAGTCGTTCGGAGGTGGGCGCCAGTTCGGTGACGGCGCCGTCGCTCACCGCCTCGACCAGAGCCCGGTAGGCGGCCAGCACTTCCGGCTCGTCGTCCGGCGCGTAGACGACCGGGACGAGCACCGCGTCCGGGGTGCGGAACGGCACCGGCACCACTCGGACCGTCTCGTCGCCGACCCGGACATTGCCGGCCCGCAATGCGGTCCGGATGACCGCCCCGCACTGTTCGGCCTGCTCTTCCGGGGCGAGCGGGAACTCGGTGTCCAGATACGACGGCACGGCGAGGATCCGCGCCCCGAGCGGACTGTCCCGGGCCACGGCGACCGCCAGACCGGCGGCTTCCCGGGCGGCGTTGTCCTGGGAGGCGAAGCAGAGCACCACCCGATCGGCGATCAGGGCATCTCGGACCACCGTCCCAGTCTCGCCGGGTTGCCCGTCCAGGAGCACGTAGTCGTACTCCGACGAGGTCAGATAGGCACGCAGCCGGGTGAACCGGGCCAGCTCGTCCGGGCCGCCCGGCGGACGGCCCGGTGCCGGAACCACGACGTCCAGCCGGGGCACAGCCGCCAGCCCACCGGGCAGGTAGTGCCGGAACTCCGCGGCGGCGCCGAAGGCGGTCGTGATCGCGCGCGTCAGGTCGGCGCCGAGCCGGCTGATCACCTCGTCGTCGAGGGCCTCGTCCACCAGGAACGGGCGCAGGTACTCGTGGATCCGGGTGCCACGTAGATCCCAGTCCAGGATCAGGACGCGGTTGCCGCGGGCCGCGAGCGACCAGGCGACGTTGGCGACCACGCTGGTCCGGCCGGACCGATGATCCGCCGCCACGAACGAGACGACGGCCGCCCTGCCCGGGGCGGTTCCGGTGACATCTGTATCGATCATTTGCCGATCCGCGATCATTCGTCGACGGGACGTGCCGATGTGGGCACGCCGGGAATGAAGTTCTGAAATCCGCTATATTCCGAGTTTCCACTCCGGGTTTCGGCGATAAGCCTCCGCAGGGAATCCTGTAGCGCAGTCCGGTCGACCAGATCGATCACCCCGTCGGACCCGGAGACGTCGATCAGATCCGAGATCAATTCGCCTTCGTCGCCCATTTTCCGCCCGCCAGTATGTGTGGCCAGTCCCGTGGAGCTCACTGTATCCGCCCTCATCAGCCCTATGCGTGATCCGGTCGGGAATTCGCTACCGCACTAGTATCTGTCAATGTGTGGACAACTGATGATGGATCTCGGGGCGGCTTCGGTTCACATGATCATTTGCTGATCCGGCACACGATGCCGGAGGACTTCCTGGTCAGGCTGGCCCGTGGCGACGGCGGGGCGGCGCTCACATTCTTGATCAATACCCAGCGCAGTAAGAATGCCCTTCTGATCCGCGCGCTCCGGGACACCGCGGTCCGCCTGTCGCATCCCCGCGCGGCCTCGATCGACGCGGCGTACGGCATGCTGCGCCGTTCCCCGCCCGCTGGCGCCGAGGTGCTCGCCCACCCTTCGGTGGCGCACTGGGCGATGCACACCCTGGCCCGGATGCTCCTCCCGGACGGCGGCGCCGCGAGTCCCGGCCGGCTCGGGCTGGTGGCGCTGGCCGCGGCGATCCGGGGCGGGACCGGCGCCGACCTCGTCCTGCCCGCCGGGGAACTGCATCCGCGTGGCCTGCCGTTGCCGTCGCTGGGATTCCTGCGACTGGACGCGGTAGACGGCGACCAGCGGATCCGGGTGGACGCCCCGGCCGGGGTGCTCCGGGTGAACGGTCGCGTCTACCCGCTGGCCGGTGCCGGGATCGACTCCCCGGACTGGCTGCCGGCCGACCGCCTCGAACTCGGCGCCGGCCGGTGGCGGTGGACGCTCGCCGTCGACGACCCGCACACCCTCGGCCCGGATGCCGAGCCGCTGATCGGGCCGGACCGGTTGCCCGGCTGGCACAAGCGGATCGAAGCCGGGTGGGAGCATCTGGTCCGGTACCACCCGGCCGGGGCGGTCGATGTCCGTGCCGCGATCCGGACCCTGTTCCCGTTGCCCCCGGTGGAGTCGGGGCACGTGAGCGGGACCTACCGGCATGCCTCCGGATGCCTGGCGGTCTCCCTGCCGACCGACCCGCAGACCACCGCCGCCACCCTGCTGCACGAACTCGGGCACCTCAAACTGTCCGCGGTGATGGACCTCTTCGAACTGGTCGACATGTCAGCCGATGAGGTGCGGTACGTGCCGTGGCGTGACGATCCCCGGCCGTTGTCAGGAATGCTCCAGGGCGCTTACGCCCATCTGGTGGTCGCCGGATTCTGGCGACGGGAAGGCCGGCGGCTGGGCGGCGAGGCGTTGATCGAATATGCCCGCTGGCGGATGGCCGCCGCAGAGGTCTGCGCCGACCTGCTGGAATCCGGGCGGCTCACCGCGGTGGGCCGGCGGTTCGTGACCGCGATGACCGGGCGGTTGGCCGGTTGGGCTGCGGATCGGTTACCCGGCGGGGCACTGGCCGAGGCCACCCGCCTCAACGCGGATCATCGGGCCCGGTGGGCGGGCCGGTGATCAACCGGGCGCAGGCGGCCGGGTCGTCGGCGAAGGGTAGGTGGCCGCAGCCGTGCAGGGTGACGTGGCGGGCGGTGGGCAGCAGGGCGCGCGCCCGGTGGGACTGGGCGAACGGCAGGACCATGTCCCGCGTACCCCAGGCGATGGTGATGGTGGCTTCTGACAAGAAGGGAACGGGTAGGCGCGTGAAGGCGTCGCGGGCCGCGGCGAAACCGGGGGCGGTGGCCAGTGCCCGGGCCGCCGCCACGCAGTCGGCCGGGTCCAGTCGGCGGGGGCGGGCGTAGAAGAGCGAGCAGAACGCGGCGCGGCCGGCCGGGGACGCCATGATCCGCGGCAACCGGCTGTCCAGGCGGGCCGCGGCGGCCCGGGCCGCGGTCACCACGGACTGGCACCAGCGGCGGCCGGCGGATGACCAGAAACCGATCGGCGCGAACGCGGTGACCGATTCGGCCCGGCCGCGGCGGCCCAGTTCCAGGGCGATGCCGCCGCCCATCGAGCTGCCGGCCACCGCGAACCGGCCGACGCCGAGACCGTCCAGGAACGACTCGACTCGGTCGGCGAACCAGGGGACCGAGCCGTCCCCGCCCGGCCACGGCGACTGTCCGAAGCCGGGCAGGTCGAGGGCGATCACGTCGCGGTCGCGGGCGGCGGCGTCCAGGATCGGGGCCCACACCTGGCGGCTGCTGCCCAGCCCGTGCAGCAGGACCAGGGGGGATCCGGTGCCGCGGCGATCGTACGCAAGCTCGGTCATGAATCCTTTATGGGTCTTCTTCGCTCCTGCCGCAAGACCCGGAAACGCGTTGTTGACATGTTGCCAATAACGGTGTGATGGTACGGCGATGTCGTACGACTACGACGTCCTCGTCATCGGCTCCGGGTTCGGCGGCAGCGTCACCGCGTTGCGCCTGACCGAGAAGGGCTATCGCGTCGGCGTTCTGGAAGCGGGCCGCAGATTCACCGACGAGCAGTTCGCCAAGACGTCCTGGCGACTGCGTGACTACCTCTGGGCGCCCGCGCTCGGCTGTTACGGCATCCTGCGTCTCACCCTGCTGCGCGACGTGATGATCATGTCGGGCGCCGGGGTCGGCGGGGGATCGCTCGGGTACGCGTGCACCCTCTACGAGCCGCCGGACACCTTCTTCGCCGACCCGCAGTGGGCTGGCGTCACCGACTGGAAGACCGAGCTGGCGCCCTACTACGACCAGGCGAAACGCATGCTCGGGGTGACACCGAACCCGGTGCTGACCGCCTCCGACGAGGCGCTGCGGGCGGTCGCCGACGAGATGGGCGCCGGGCACACGTTCCGGCCCACCCCGGTCGGCGTGCTGTTCGGCCCGTCGCCGGGCGCCGACGTGCCGGACCCCTTCTTCGGTGGCGCCGGGCCGGACCGGCGCACCTGCACACTGTGCGGCTCGTGCATGACCGGATGCCGCAACAACGCCAAGAACACGCTGGTCAAGAACTATCTCTACCTGGCCGAGAAGGCCGGCGCCGTGGTGCACGAGCGGACCACGGTGACCTCGGTCCGCGCCCGAGACGACGGCGGCTACCTGGTCGGGACGCGCCGGCGGACGTTCACCGCGGAGCAGGTCGTGTTCGCCGGCGGGGCCCTCGGCACCCAGCGGCTGCTGCACCGGATGCGCGACCGCGGACTGCTGCCGCACGTGTCGCCACGGCTCGGGGAGTTGAGCCGTACCAACTCGGAATCCATCCTCGGCGCCCGCACCCGCCGCACCGACCGCGACTTCACGCACGGCGTCGCGATCACCTCGTCGATCCACCCCGACCCGGTCACCCACGTCGAACCGGTCCGGTACGGCCCCGGCAGCAACCTGCTCGCCCTGCTCGCCACGGTCCTGGTCGACGAGGGCCGCCCGCGCTGGCTGACCGCACTGAAAACCCTGGTCAAGGCCGGAAAAGATCTGCGGCTGTACGTCTGGCCGCGCCACTGGTCCCGGGAGACCGTCGTCCTGCTCGCCATGCAGCCGCTCGACAACTCGATCACCGTGCACACCCGGCGCGGACTGTTCGGGCGGCGGCTGAGCAGCCGTCCCGGCATCGGCGAACCCAACCCGGTGTGGGTGCCGGCCGCCCACGACGTGGCCCGCCGGGTCGCCGAGCGGATCGACGGGGTGCCCACCGGCGCGTTCACCGAACTGATCGGACGGCCGGTCACCGGGCACTTCATCGGCGGCTGCGCGATCGGGGCCACCCCGGAGCAGGGCGTGGTCGACCCGTACCACCGGCTGTTCGGTCATCCGGGGTTGCACGTCATCGACGGCTCGACCGTCGCGGCGAACCTCGGCGTCAATCCCTCGCTGACCATCACCGCGCTGGCCGAGCGGGCGGTGGCGCTCTGGCCCAACAGGGGCGATGCTGATCCCAGGCCCGCATCGGGATTCGTCTCTGTCGATCCGGTGGCGCCCCGGGATCCGGTGGTGCCCGCTGCGGCGCCCGGGGCACTGCGGCTGACCATCGGGAGGCGGCCGTGACCAGGGTGGTGATCATCGGGGCCGGGTTCGGTGGGATCGCCGCGGCGGACGCGCTGCTCAAGGCTGGTTTCGACGACATCGTGATCCTGGAGAAGGCCTCTTCCTCCGGCGGGGTCTGGCGGGACAATTCGTATCCGGGGTGTGCGTGCGACGTACCGGCGCCGCTCTATTCTCTTTCTTTCGCCCTGAATCCGGATTGGTCACGTCGGTATCCGCCACACGGCGAGATTCTCGCTTATCTTCGCGGATATGCCGAAAAAACGGGCATAAGGGTGCGGTATGACGCCGAAGTGGCGAGTGCGGTCTGGGCTGACGGCAGTTGGGGCATTTCGCTCGTTGGCGGCGAAATACTGCAGGCCGACGTGCTGATACCCGCCGTCGGCCAACTGTCCCGGCCGTCCATCCCGGCCCTGCCCGGCATCGAATCCTTCAACGGCGTGGCCGTCCACACCGCCCACTGGACGCCGGAAGTCCCGATCGACGGCAAGCGGATCGCCGTGATCGGCACCGGCGCCAGCGCCATCCAGCTGGTCCCGTCGATCGCCGGGAAGGCCGCCCACATCACCGTCTTCCAGCGGACCGCCCCGTGGACGGTGCCCAAACCGGACCGCCGGTACGGGCGTCTGCGCCGGGCCGCGAACCGCCGGATCCCCGCGCTGATGAAGCTGTCCCGCCTGGCCACCTGGGGTCTGACGCTGGTGCCCGGTGCGGCGCTGGCCGGCAACCGCCCGGTGAACGCGCTGGTCCGCGGCTATTCGTGGGCCCAGCGTCGCTGGCAGGTCCGCGACCCCGAGTTACGGGCGAAGGTCACGCCGGACGAGCCGATCGGCTGTAAACGGCTGCTGTTCACCAACGCGTGGCTGCCGGCGCTGGCCCGGCCCGACGTCGCCCTGGTCACCGAGAAGATCATCGCGGTGACCCCGGACGGCGTCCGCACCGCCGACGGCACCGACCACCCGTGCGACACCCTGATCTACGGCACCGGTTTCGCCGCCACCGAGTTCCTGGCCCCGATGCGCATCACCGGCCGGGACGGCACGCTCCTGGCGGACGTCTGGAGCGAGGGCGCCCACGCCTACCTGGGCCTGGCCGTCCCCGGATTCCCCAACATGTTCCTGGTCTACGGCCCGAACACCAACACCGGCAACACCTCGGTCATCTACTTCCACGAGGCCCAGGCCCGCTGGATCGCGCAGGCGGTGCGCCGGGTCGCGGCCGGCGACATCTTGGACGTACGCCGGGAGGTGGCCGCCGCCTACGACAGCGAGATCCAGTCCCGCCTGTCCACCAGCGTCTGGACGGCCTGCCAGTCCTGGTACCGCACCGCCGCCGGCCGCATCGTCACCAACTGGCCCGGCTCGGCCCGGGAATACGCCCGGCGGACCGCGGACCTGAACCCCGCCGACTTCCTGCCGCGCGGCGGGACCGGAGGGTGATCCGGTCCCGCCGCCGGTCAACCGGTCACCACTTCTGGTTGGTACCGCCGTTGCAGGTCCAGGTGGTGAGCTTGGCGCCGTCGTTGCGGTTGCTGCTCGGGATGTCGATGCAGAGTCCCGAGTTCACGTTGCGATAGGAGTTGTCCGTGTAGTACTGGAACTTCTGGGCCGTGGAGGTGTTGCAGGTGTAGATCTGCAGCACCGTGCCACTGGCCGTGCCCGAGCCCCGCGCGTCCATGCACTTGCCGTTGAACGTGATGAAGCGCTTGGTGTCCAGGTCGTACTGCCATCTCTGGAACGTGCTGGTGCTGCTGCAGGTGCGCATCTCCAGCTGGGTGCTTTCGGCGAACGTCGTACTCGGAATGTTGATGCACTTGCTGTTCCAGCGGCTGACCACCTGGTGGTCGTAGGTCGCGGTGCTCCAGGTGACCGCGCCGTCGCTGTTGCGGTACAGCACCAGGTTGCCGTCGTTCTGCATCCGGAGGGTGCTGGGCCCCTTGGTGTGGGTGTTGGACGACCAGATCGCGACGCCGTCGGACTTGCGCAGCACCAGGTTGCCGTCGACTTGGTTGATCAGCCGGACGCCGGCGGTGGTCTTGGTGCTCCAGAGCGGCTGACCGCCCATGGTCAGCACCACGTTGCCGTCACCCTGCACCCGGGTGGCGTATCCGTTGTGGAAGGTCAGGAACTTCGCCTCACCGAGTTCCTGGTTGGCCAGGAGCCGGGTGTTGGTGGCGTGCCACAGCTGGTTGGTGCCGCCGTTGGCGTCGAAGGTGAGGGTGACGGCGCCGTGGTCGCGGCTGGCGTTCTGGACGGTGATGGCCCGGGCGGCGAAACCGTTGATCCAGGTGTAGTTCTCGCCGCTCTTGGTGTACTTGAACGACTGGTCGGCGACCTCGGTGATGGAGCAGGTGGCGATGGCGAAGCGGATGTTGTTGGCGGCGGTCCGCTCGGAGAGCGCGGCGCACTTGGTGCGGTCGTAGGCGTTGACGATGCGGTAGCGGTCCGGGGTGTTGAAGACGCGCATGGCCATCCACCGCTGCCGGTCGTTGTCAGCGCAGTTGGCCTGGACCAGCAGGCTGCCGTTGGTGAGGCTGTCATTGGCGGCGGCCAGGCATTTCTCGGAGTTCTGGTTGCGCCACTGCCAGGACTGGCGGCTGGGCCGGTTGAGGGTGTCCGCGGCGACGCGGTTGCGGCCGTTGCGGACGAAGTCGTTGACGGCGTCGGGGCCGGCCACGGCCAGGGCCCAGGTGGCGGCGGTGACGAGGTTGTCGAAGCCGTCGGTGCGGGCCGTGGCCCGGATGCTCTCGGCGTTGCGGCGGTCGTTGGCTTCGGCCTCGGCCTCCAGACGGGCGCGGTCGGCCTTGTTGGCGGTGTAGATGCCGGTCTCGATGAAGGCGCGCCAGGCGGCGGGGTCGCTGTTGCGGACCGCGGTGCGGGCGGCGGTGGCGATCTCGGTGCGGCGGGTGTCGCCGTCGGTGAGGTCCCAGATCCAGCGGACGAAGTTGTCGTCGGTCATGGCGAGTTTGCCCGCGTCGGCCAGCACACCGAGGACGGCGGCGGCGGAGAGCAGGGTGCCCTCGCGGGCGATGCGCTCCTGCTCGGCCTTGCCCTTGGTCTCGGCGGCGATGATCTCGTCCTGGACGTCCTGGTCGGCGGCGGTCTGGACACCGGTGACGAGGAAGGCGTGACGTTCTTCGGCGGTGCCGTTGTACGCGGTGGTGGCGGCCGCCTTCACACGCGGGCCGGGAGCCTTGGTGATGATCTCGGCAATGACCTGGTGTTCGGGGTAGACCAGCATCTCGCCGGCCGCGTCGAGCGGCACCTTGGCGGCGGCGTAGGCGGCGCGTTTGAGGTCGCGGGCCTGCCGGGCGGCGGTCTCGTCGCTGATCTGTTTGGCGTCGTCGGCGACCTTGGCGTCGAAGATGCCCTGCAGGATGAACGACTTGCAGACCCAGTCGATGGTGCTGTCCGGGGCGGACAGTGCCAGCTCGGCGGCGTTGCGGATCAGCGGCTGTTCGGCGGTGTGCTGCCAGATCTTGAACACGAAGTTGCGGTCGGTCTGGTTGAGCCAGTCGTTGCCGGGCTCGATGCCGATCTCCCGGGCGGCTTTGATCTTGTCCGGGATGCCGGTGGGAAGCCCGTCGTCCTCGATCGGATCGGCGTCGGCGAGGGCCCTGGTCTCCGCGGCAGGGACGCCGGCCGGGGACGGGTCGGCCGGCGCGGCCTGGCGGGTGGCCGTCTTCGGCGCTCCCGGTGAGGTGGTGGCCGCCGGCGACGGGATCGGGCTCGGTGTCACCGCGGCGGCCGGGCCGGTGATCAGGGTCACCAGGACCGAGGCGGTGGCCGCGACGAACAGTCCGCGGAGGGCGTGTGGTCGCCCGGTGGAAGTGTGCATGAAATCCCCGTTGGTCAGTGAGTGGACGTGCTGGTGCCGCCGATGTGGAAGAGGACGGCGATGGCATGCGAGAACGCAGTGGTGTTCTCGGCCCGGAAGCGCGAACGGTACGGAACCTGTGGATGGGCGTCAATAACCTTTCGACGCGCTGTTAATCGATTATTCATGGTTGTAACAATCAATGAAATGGGTTTCTCAGGTTGATCGGGACGGGGTGGCAGGGCGGTCCGCGGTCGTGTTAGATGCACTCAGGATTCGGCGAACATGAATGAAGCATGTTTGCCGTCGTCGATCCCGTCGCCACCATCCCTGCTGTCCGACCTGTCAGGTGCTACCTGTTCAGGGTGCGGGGATCCGTGGCGTGCGCTTCTCGGCGGGCTTCTGTGAATCACGGGGGATAATTGAATGAATTCTCGACCAGCGGCCCGTGGGGCCGTTTTTCTGGCTGCCCTGGTAACAGTTCCGGGCCTGCTGACCGTGGGCCCGGTACCGGCGTGGGCATCCGCGCCGCCGTCAGTGGTGACGGCTGCCGCGGCGGTTGATCCGGCGGCGGCCGACCTGACCTACGTGACCTATCTGGCGCTGTACGACACGCGGGCGCTGGTGCGGGTCGCGGCCCGTAACGCGATCACCGTCGAGGCGCGCCTGGTGAAGGCGGCGGTGGCGCGATTCCTGAAGTCGGAGATGCCGTTCGCGGTGAGCTACTCGCGGGAGCTCAACGCCGCCAACGCCGATTTCGCCGAGCGGATCCTGGCCACGCACACGCCGGAGTTCGCGCCCGAGGTGCACGCCGCCGCACAGTTCGCGCTGTCGCGGGGCGCGGCGGCGCTGGACGCCTTCGCGAAGACCGGGTACGCCGAGGCCAAGCAGCGTGACCGGGTGGCCCGGGAGGCCGTCGGCGAACAGGCCGCCGCGTTGCGGGCCGAGGACCGGGCGTTCGTGGCCGGGTTGCGGGACACCGACCCGGGGATGAACGTGCGGGCCGCCGCCGGTCACGCGGTGCGCGCCGACGGCTCCGACGCGGACGTGGTGGAGTTCTTCGCCTACGACTGGGCCGCCGCGGCCGCGGTGGACCTGGAGATCCTGAAGGTGCGCTGCGCCGACGCCGACATGGTGGGCCGGTCGAACCTGACCCAGCTGGAGACCAACGCCCGTAACGCCGAGCAGGCCGCGCTGGCCGCCGCCGGCGAGGCGAGAGCACAGAAACTGGCCGCCGCCGCCCGCGCCTGGGAACTCGTAGGCGACCAGGCCGAGCCGCTGCTCGGCACGTGGGCCGAAGCCGAGCGGGTCGCCGTCGAGCAGGCGGCGCACTGGCGGCAGATCGCGCTGGACGCGGCCGCCGCGGCGGCCGGCAACCCGAACTGGGAGTCCGCCGCCGGTTCGGCGCAGGCCACCGCGCAGCAGTGGCAGGTCGAGCGGGACAACGCCGCCGCCCGGGCCGCCTTCTGGGCCGGCCGTCACGAGGAAGCGCTCGCCGGTGAGCTGCGCATGCAGGAATCGGGTGTCGTGACCGGCATCGGCACGCCCGGCGACGGGCCGGCGAAATGAATCTGCGGAAACGAGTGCGTTCGGCGACGCTGATGTCGCTGGCGGCCGCGCTGGTCGTGACGATGGTGCACGTGCCGCCGGCGCTGGCCGGACCGCGCCCGGTCGCGGAGAAGGCGTCCCGGCTCGCGGAGATCCCGATCCCGCCGCTGGTGACCGATCCGTGGGACGGCAGCGAGGGCGTGCCGGAGATGGACGAACGGTGGCGGCAGTGGGTCGCCGACACCGCCGAGTCCGCCGAGGAGCCGGAGATCCGGGACGCCGCGGTGGCCGCGCTGGCCACCGGTGACAACGCGATCATCATGAAGTTCGTCATGGAGGACATGCCGGTCCTGGACCAGCAGGTCACCGACCGTAAGTACAAGGAGGCCGCCGACAACCTGGCCAAGGTCAAGGCGATGAAGGGCACCGGTGCCGCCGGCGGCTACTTCAACGCCGAGGTGGACCGGGTGCTGGCCGGTTCGGCGTACGACCGGGTGTTGTTCCTGGCCTACGGCGCCCGCATCGCCCGGGACCGGGACGAGCAGACCGCGAAACGGACCCTGGAACGGGCCGCGGAACTCCGCCAGCGGGTGCAGACGATCGCGACCGGCGCGCCGGAGGCGTCGCACGTCAAACGGGCCGCCGAGACCGCGCTGGCCGGTGGTGACACGGCGATCGCCACGTTCCTGAAGACCGGTTACCTGACGGCGGCGAACGCGGATGCCGCCGCGTGGGAACAGCACCTCCGGGACCTGGAGGAGGCGGACAAGGCAGCCGAGGCGCTGACCGATCTGGCGAAGCGTTCGGCGCGGGCCAACGAGGCCCGCCGGCAGCTGATGATCGCGCACGGCGAGGCCGTGAAGGCGCTGATGCAGGTTGCCAACGCCATGGGCGGGGCGTCCAACAACGCCCGCGAGGCCCAGCGGATCATCACCGGCACCGCCACCGTCGCGGTCAAACGCAACCAGTTGAGCACGGTCAAGGATCTGGCCGCCGCCGAACAGCAGCGGGTGCGCAACGCCGCGGAGCAGACCCGGGTCGCGGCCGCGAAGGCCACGCTGGCCACCGATGTGCTGGTCGAGACCGGCCTGGAGTACGGCATCGAGTGGGCCCGGATCACCCAGGGCATGAACGAGGCGGCCACCGCCGCGGACCACGCGACCCAGACCGCCGTGCACGCCATCGACGCGACCATCGCCACGAACAACGCCCAGGGCGCCCAGGCGCAGGCCGAAGCCCGCGAGCAGCAGGCGATCACCTGGCACCAGCACGCGGTGGAACACGCCGCCGCGGCCGCGAAACTCGCCACCGCCGCCGAGAAGCAGGCCGCTGCCGCCAAGACCGCGGCGGTGCGCGCCAAGGCCGCCCGCGAGCAGGCCGAGGCCGCCGAACGCAAAGCCGCCACCGAAGCGGCGAAGGTCGCCCAGCAGCGCAGGATCGCCGAGGAACAGGCCGCCGAGGCCGCCCGGCAGCGCAAGATCGCCGAGGACGAGCGCGCCAACGCCGAACGCCACCGCGCCGAAGCCGAACGGCAGGCCGCCATCGCTTCCACCGCGCGTGGTGAGGCTGATCGGCAGGCCGCGATCGCCAACCAGTCGCTGACCAGAGCCGAAACGGCCACCAAGGCAGCCGGGGCCGCCGACGACCGGGCATGGCAGCAGGAGGCCGTCGCCAGGCAGGCCCGCGACGCGGCGAACGCCGCCGAGCGTGAGGAGCAGACGGCCAAGGCGAAGGCGCAGGCGATGCGTGCCGCCGTGGCGTCCGCGGACACCGAGGCCGAGAAGCGCGAAGCACAGGAACAGGCCGACCTCGCCGGCCGGGAAGCCACCACCGCGGGGAACGCCGCACGCTCCGCTCGCGCCGCCGCGAACACCGCCACCGGCGCGGCCGCGAACTCCCGGGCCGCCGCGACGCAGGCGCAGTCCGCCGCCGATCAGGCTCAGGCCGCCGCTGAGAAGGCCCAGGCCGCGGCACAGGCCGCCGACGCGGCAGCGGACAAGGCCGAGTCCGGCGCCCGCGCGACTCATGCTGCCCGGGTCCTGGCCGACTCCAAGGCCGCGCAGGCGACCGCCCAGCAGGTCAAGGCCGCTGCCGCTGCCAACACCGCACAACGGCTGGCGTCCCAGGCCAACGACGAGGCCGGTAAGTCGTTGCGGGCCGCGGACCGGACCCGTGACGAGGCGCAGGCGGCGACCACCGAGGCGGTGGCCGCCAGTGCCCAGGCCGACGACGCGGTGGCCGCCTCCCGGGCGGCGGCGATGTCGGCGGCCGGGATCGCCGACCCCGCCGATACCGCCATCGCGATGGTGCGCCCGTTCACCGGCAGCGACATCGACGCCGACTTCGTGGTCCGCGTCGCTGAGCAGGCCCGGATCATCGGTGCGGAGCAGACCGCCGCCGCCGCCACTCGCGCGGCCGAGGCGCTCGAAGCGGCCAGGCTCGCCGGTGAGGCCGCCGAGCGGGCCGAGACCCACGTCCGGCCCGCCTACCAGGAGGCCGCCAAGGCCGCCCGGTCGGCCGCTGACGCCGCGCAGTCCGCGGCCGTGGCCAAACAGGCCGCCGCCCAAGCCGCCGCCGAGGGCGCGGCCGCCCGTCTCGCCGCCGCCAACGCCGCCCGGCACGACGCCCAGGCCCGTGCCGACGCCACCGCGGCCCGTGCCGCCGCCAACGCCGCCGCCAGCGACGCCAATGCCGCCGGCCGCAGCGCCCAGGACGCCCAGAACGACGCCGACCGCGCCGACCGGGCAGCCACCGCCGCCGAAGCCGACGCCGCAGCGGCCCGCCAGGCCGCAACCGATGCCGAGACCGACGCCGCCGAGGCCCGTTCCGCGGCCGACGGCGCGCAACGTCACGCGGACAGCGCCGCCCAGGCGGCAGGCGCGGCGCTGCAGCACGCGGTCGACGCCCAGAAGGCCGCCGACCGCGCCGAGGAGGCCGAACGCCAGCGACAGGCCCAGGCCATCGCCGACGCCGCGGCCGGCGACCCCCTCGACCCACTCGACCCGGACCTGCTGCAGTACCTCACACCCGAACAACAGGCGGAGTTGCGACAGGCACACGGCGACTCCGGGCTCAGCATCCTCGACTTCCTCCAGGCCGAGGCCGCTGACCTGCTCTGGGAACTCTCCGGAGCCGGCGACCTGGTCGGCTGCTTCCGGGACGGCAATGTCGAGGCCTGTCTCTGGAGCGTGGCGGGCCTGCTCGGCGGCATCAAAGCCGTCCGCGCCGGCTACAAGATCGCCAAGGCGATTCCGAAGATCGTCAAGTTCTTCCAGAAGGTCAAGGACGCCAAGAAGCGCCGTGACGAACTCGTCGCCCTCGCCCGCCGGCTGAAGAAGAAGAAGGACCGCGACGACGAGAGCTGCGACATCCGGCGCAACAGCTTCGTGCCCGGCACCCGCGTGGTGATGGCGGACGGCACCGCCCGGCCGATCGAGGAGCTGACGGCCGGCGATCAGGTCCTGGCCACCGACCCGATCACCGGGACGACCCTCGCCAAGCCGGTCACCGCCACCATCTCCGGCTCCGGTGACAAGAAGCTCGTCGACATCGTCGTCGACACCGGCACCATCACCGCCACCCACAACCACCCGTTCTGGGTGGCCGACCTGGCGGAGTGGGTCGACGCCGAGGATCTCGCCCCCGGGCAGTGGTTGCGTACCAGCGCCGGAACGTTCGTCCAGATCTCGGCGATCCGTCACCGCGGTGCCGAGGCCCGAGTCCACAACCTCACCGTCGCCGACATCCACACCTTTTACGTACGGGCCGGCAGCGCATCCGTTCTCGTGCACAACTGTCACGTCGTGCTGGGGGTAAATCCCCATTCGGACGACCTGGCGGAAGCACTCCGGAAAGCGGGTGACCCGTCGGCGCACACCTTCAACAACAAAGCCAAGTACGGCGTCCCGGGAATCAGTGGCCGGCCGTTGTGGATGGAGAAGGTGGAGGAAGTGATCGGTGACTCCGGCATGAAGCTGAGCGTCACGCTGGACGGTCTTCCGGGAGACACCCCGGAGGAAGCCTTCGCCAACGCCTATCGACGAGGAATGCCCTTCGCCGGCACCTGGAAGATCGCGGCGGGAAGCGGAAACGGAACGGCGTGGGAGATGCTGAAACTCGGAAACCGGATCCGCCTTCCACACGATGACGACGACCGGAAATGGGATGAGATCGACTTCTATTGGCAGGGCAAGATGCTCAAGAAGAACGAATTCCCGGAACCCAACTGGGCCAAGCTGCGGGAAGGATTGACATAAGGTGATCCGCAGCGGGTCGATAGGGTGCGGGGGATGAGCAGAAACGGGCCGAGGTCCGCGGCGGAGCGGCTCTGCCGCGGGGCCGCGAGGAATCCGGCCGCACCCGTCGACCTGCTGCTCCGGCTGCTCGGGAGCGCGCCCTCGTGCGCGTCCCGGGCACTGGGGCTCCGGCTCGATCTGCCCGTTGCGGTGCAGCGAGCGATGGCCGATCATCCGTCGCCCGAGGTTCGCCGCACGCTGGCCGGGCATCCGCAGGTCCGGCCGGAGTTCCGGGACCGGCTCCTGGCCGACCCCGACATGCGGGTGATGCTGCGGGCCTTCGGCGGTCCCGGGCAGCCGCCGTTGTCCGACGACATGGTGACCGGGCTGCTGGCCAGGATCGAGGACCTGCCGCCCGGCGCGCCCCTGACCCCCGGTGAGGTCTACAGCGAACTGTGGCCCGCCATGCGGTACGACCGGCGCCTGTACCGCCTGGCCGCGGCGCACCCGGATCCACGGGTGCGCCGTCACGCGGCAGTCCTCCCACAGTGGCTCGACGAGACGTCCCGCGCGGCGCTGCTCGCCGACCCGGTGCCGGAGATCCGGGCGGCCGCCGCCGCGGCGACAGCGGAGGACGAGCGTGTCATGCGACCGGCGGACCTGCCCGATCGTCATCGCCACGCCTTCGCGGCCGTCCTCCAGCGGCCGCTGTCGCGTGCCCTCGTCGATCAGGTCGTCGCCGACGGGGACGACGAGGCCCTGTTCTTCGTGGCCGTGAATCCGAGCACCCCACCGGACGTGGTCTCGGCTCTGCTGCGCCACCCGGCCGCCGTCATCCGGAGCCGGGTGGCGCAGCGCCCCGACCTGAGTCATGAGCAACTGCTGGCACTCGCCGCCGACCCGGAAACCGAGGTCCGTACCGCGGTCTCGGTCCATCCCGGACTCACCGAGCAGGAGCGGGCCGACATCGACATCGATGTCACAACGGCCGCCGGCGACGGGAATCCCGAGCTGACCGGGGAACCGGTGCCCTCGCTCGCCGACGCGTCGCGGTGGGCCGCCTCGGTGAATCCGCTGCTGCGCCGCCGGGCCGCCCGCCATCCCGGGTTGCCGCCCGAGGTCGTCGACGCTCTCACCCACGACCCCGATCCCGGCGTACGGATCCTGCTCGCCCTGCACCACCCGGACGTACCGCCGGAGTTTCTCCTGCGGTGTTACCTGGAGCATCGCGGTCCCGGCCGGGAAGAGCTGATCGACAACCCGCGCTTCCCGACAACGGGGCTCGCCGCGTTCGCCGATCACGCCGACCCCGCCGTACGGCGGCTGGTGGCCCGTGACCCGGACGCCGAACCGGCACTGGTGGCGCGGCTGGTGAACGATCCGGACGTCACGGTACGACAGACGATGGCCTCCTGCCCGCACCTCCCGGTGCCCCGGATGATCGAGCTGCTCGACGACCCGGACCTCGGCGAACATGCGGCGGCCAACCCCCGCCTCCCGGCCGAGGTGCTGCACCGGCTCGTCGCGGAGGCGCTCCGGGAACAGGGCACACAGAGAAAGCCGGGAGCGAATGGCCTCTGAATGGCTTCCCTACCGCGAATCCGCGGTACGCAGGGCCGGGTTGGAACAGCGCGCCGCCTCCGCGTTGACCGGTTCTGGTCTTCCGGTCAACGCGCGCAGGATGTTCGTCCGGGACTCCGCTCGGGAGTTGGAGACGAGGGAACTCGACGGGTGTGGGAGCGCGGCCTTCCTGGGGCAGTACGAGGACGGCGTCAACACCTACTGGGTCAGCGTGCGGGACGGGTCGGTGTGGATGCTGTTCGGGTACGACGACGTTCCGCAGCGGGCCGCCCGGATCAATACGTCGGTGCCGGCGTTGCAGGCGCTGCTCACGCTGTGGGACGAGTTCATCGGGTCCGGTGTCCACGAGGACGACGACGCTTATGAGGGGCTCGTCGAGGACGTGTTGCGGCGTGCCCGGCAAGCCGATCCGGTGATGTTCGACGACGAGGATTCCTGGTGGTCGAGGGTTTTCGAGGAAGTCGAGCTGGGAGTCCTCGGCCCGGAGTGAACAACGACGGAACCGTGGATCCGGACGATCTGCTGCTGGTCGTCGACCATCCATGGGGGACAGGGGAGACATCGCTGAGCGAGTGGATGGCGCGCGGGCCCGGTCCGCGTAACACCCAGGTGGTGCGGGTCCTGTCCCGTTCGACCGGCGAGGAACTCCCGCTGACCGTCATTCCGCTGGCCTACCGCAACAACCGTGAGTCACGCGCCCTGATCCAGGCCGGTCGCATCGCGTCGCCCTGGCCCGGGCAGGGCGGTGACCCGCCGGCCTTCGACGGGGAGGTGGCGGATCCCGGTGAGGTCGATCGTGCCGTCGCGTCTCTGCTCGGTCAGCTGCGCCGGGGTCCGCTGGACCCCGACGTGGTCCGGCCGGAGTTCGCGTTCCTGATGCCGTCGATGGTCCGGCGGCTGGCGGCCGGGGAGCGCTGGGCGGATTTCGAGGCGGTCACCGGGCTGGCGGTCGCGGCCGGGGTCGCCGAGGTCGGCCCGGTGCTCTGCGAGCTCCTCGACTCGTCCCTGCCGGTGCCGGATCGGGCGCACGTCGTCGAGGCGCTGGTGCGGCTGCGGTTCGACGACGCGGTGGAGACCCTGGAACGAGAGTTCCTGCGTTGTCTGTACGCCGACGAGGACCTCCCCGGCGCTCGACGCTGCCTGCAGGCGTTCGCCAGGATCGGCAAGCCCCGTTCACGGGTGTACCTGAACCTCCTCTCCTGGCGCGACTGGCTGCCACCGGCCCTCCGGGAATTCGCCGTCCAGGAGCTGGAGGCGATCGGCGCCCGCGTGCCCTCGCCGCTGGAGACCGCGCGGCCCGGGATCACACGGCGGTGAGGGAACCGGTGACCAGGCCGGGGAGGGTGGGGATCAGTTCCGGGGGCTGGGGGCGGTTCAGGCCGAAACCCTGGAGCAGGTCCACGCCGGCCGTGGTCAGGTCGGCGGCGGTGGGCTCGTCCTCGACGCCCTCGGCCACCACCGTCATGCCCAGGGAGCGGGCTATCGCGATCACCGAGTCGATGATCGTGGCGTGGGCCAGGGAGTCGTGCATGCGGATCACGAACGAGCGGTCGATCTTCAGCTCGTCGACAGGCAGGCGGGGGAGCAGGCCCAGCGACGTGTAACCGGTGCCGAAGTCGTCGATGGCCACCCGGATGCCCCGGGACCGCAGCGCGGTGAGCTGGGCCGCGACCTGTTCGGGGCGGGTCAGCACGGCCGTCTCGGTGATCTCCACGGTCAGCATCGACGCGGGCACCCGTTCCAGGTCGAGCAGGGTCAGGATGGTGCCGACGGCCCGGTCCTGGGCCAGGTACGCGGCCGGCAGGTTCACCGACACCGGGATGTGGTGACCGGCCGCCTGCCACACCGACGCCTGGTGCAGGGCCTCGGCCAGCACCCAGTCGGTGAGTTCCAGGATCACGTCGGAGCGTTCCGCGTCGGGCAGGAAGACCCCGGGCGGGAGCAGGCCGCGCTGCGGGTGCTGCCAGCGGACCAGGGCCTCGGCGCCGTGCATGCGCCGGGTCCGGGCGTCGTGCAGCGGCTGGTAGTGCAGGCGCAGATGCCCGGCCCGCAGCCCGGTCCGCAGCTCGGTCAGCTGGCGCAGGTCGACCCGCTGGTTGGTGTCCAGGTCGGTGGTCCACTCGACGACACCGGTGCGTTCGTGTTTGGCGCGGCGCATGGCGGCGGCCGCCCGGCGCATCAGCACCGTCACGTCGTGGTGGTCGGCGGTGCTGACGCCGATGCTGGCCTCGACACTGATCGGCAGGCCGTCGACCGGGTGCGGGCCGCGGATGCCGGCGGCCAGGCGGCGGCCGACACTCTGCGGGGTCTGCCCGGCCGGCAGGTCGGAGAGCAGCACCACGAACTGGTCGCCGTCGAGCCGGGCGGCCAGGTTGCCGGGTCCGGTGGCGGTCCGCAGCGCGGCGGCGACCCGGTTGAGCAGGGTGTCGGCGCCGTGGTGGCCGAGCACGTCGTTGGCGTCCTGGAACCGGTCCAGCCCCAGGTGCACCACGGCGACCAGGTCACCGGCGGTCAGGCGGCGCTGTCCCTCGGTCTGTGCGGTGGTGCGGTTCGGCAGCCCGGTCAACGGGTCGGTGCGGGACAGCCGGGCGAACCGGCCGGCCATCGCGGCCAGCAGGTCGACGATCGGCGCGATCCCGTACCGGCCGTCCGGCCAGCTCACCAGCACCGGCTCCTCCCGGTCGGCGGCCGGCCGGGCCAGCGCGGCCTCGGCGGCCACGTCGATGTCGCTGTCGGCGGCCAACTCCAGGGTGGCGGCCCCGGCCATCTGACAGGCGGTGGACTCCGGAGTCGCCCCACCGGATCGGACCCGGTCGACGACCGCCCGGCTGAGCAGCCGGTATCCGTCACCGGTGGCGACGATGACGCCGGGCACCAGGGCGTCGGCGGCGAGCAGGGCCTCCACCTCGCTGAGCGGGGTGCTCGCCGGCATCGGGGTCATCGGCACGCCGATCTCGCCGAGCTTGCGGGGCAGGCGCGGTCCGTGGATGGGGCTCACGCGCAGCCGTCCAGGCGGAAGCAGGACACACCGATCGACTGGTCGCCGCGGGGCCGCAACCGGACCAGCAGACCATCGGCCAGTACGGCGTCGACCCGGTCGCCGGCGGCCGCGGACTTCCACATGCCGGCCAGTTCACCCTGATCCGTCTCGGTCACCAGCGCGGACAGCGCCGGGACCGGCCCGTCTCCGGCCGGAACCGTGACGTCGAGGACGGCGAGACGGGACACCAGGTCGGCGAGGTCACCGCGGACGGCTTCCAGATCGAGTTCGGTGTGCCGTTCCCGGGTGCGGTCGAGCAGCATGCCGTCCCAGACGGTGGCGCCGCCGGGCTCCCGGTGCGGGCGGGCCGCCCCGTACAGCCAGCGGCGGGTGCCGTCCCGGCGGACGACGCTGCCGCGCCAGTCCCACGGCTCCAGGGTCTCGGCGGAGCGCATCACGCTGGCGGTGTAGGTCTCCAGGTCCTCCACCGCGATGGTCTGCAGCACGTTGCCGCCGTTGGCGAGGACCTCGTCCGGTTCGATCTGGTAGATGTCGCGGCAACCGTCCGAGACGAAGGTGAACGACGTCTCCCCGGTCGGTTCCATCCGGAACTGGTAGAGCATGCCCGGCGCGTTGTTGACGGTGTT
Source organism: Actinoplanes couchii (assembly GCF_016862075.1). GTDB lineage: Bacteria > Actinomycetota > Actinomycetes > Mycobacteriales > Micromonosporaceae > Actinoplanes > Actinoplanes couchii. The sequence goes on from NZ_BOMG01000006.1 coordinate 39,913, forward strand.
CCAGAAGCGCCGTTCGCCGTCGGCGATGGTGGCCTCGTTGCGCTGCCGGCCGGTGTCGTCGATGCCGATGGTGCAGACCCCGTAGACCGAGCCGTCCGGGTCGGTCAGCGGCACCCGGGTGACCACATACTGGCGGATCTCGTCGCCGAACGGGATCTCCTCGAGGACGGTCTTGGCGGTGCCGGTCTCGGCGACCTCCTGGTCGTGGGTGCGCCCGAGGGCGGCGACCGGCGCGGACAGCAGATCCGCCTCGGTACGCCCCACCATGTCGGCGGCGGTGACCTGGAAGACCCGCTCGTACTCGCCGTTGACGAACAGGTAGCGGCCGCCCAGGTCCTTCGCCGAGATCATCGCGGTGGTGTGCTGCAGGATCGCGCTGATCAGGGTGTTGCTGCGCTGGAGTTCCTGCTGGGCGCGGTGCCCGTCGGTCTGGTCGGTGATGAACGCGAAGAAGCCGTCCTCGCCGAGCGAGTCGATGGTCATCGACAGCCGCAGCTCGGACCCGTCCCGGTGCACGCCGGGCACCTCGACCGGGCAGCCCAGCATGTCGCTCTCACCGCTGACCAGGTACCGGGCGAAGCCGGCGCTGTGCGCGGACCGCAGGGCCGGCGGGATGATCAGCTCGGTCAGGCGTTCCCCGACGGCCTCGTCCCGGGTCCAGCCGAAGATCTTCTGGGCGGCCGGGTTCCAGTCCCTGATCTCGCCGGACCGGTCGATCTGCAGGTAGGCCAGCCCGGTGGAGCCCACGGCTCGTTCCCGGAGTGCGGCCGCCGGCGGGGCGCTGATCTGAGGGGCTTCGACGGTGAACACGTCCCGCCCTATCGTCCCGGCGGCGGCCGACTTGAGGCCGGACCGCAAGCGCGGCCCCAAAGGTCAGACGAGAACCGCGGCCTCCGGGGACCGCCGCCACTGCTCGGAGCCGAACACCTCGTACCGGATCCGGTCGTCGGCGATGCCGCGCCGGTGCAGCCCGGCCCGGACCGCCTGCATGAACGGCGCCGGCCCGCACAGGTAGACCTCGGCGTCCGGGTGAACGGGAATCCGGTCGATGTCGATCCGACCGGTGAACGTGTCCGGTTCGGCGACGGCCTGCTCGTACCAGTACAGGCTCTGGAACGTGCGCAGCCGGGCGCCGTGCCCGGTCATGTCGGCACGCAGCGGGTGCCGGTCCGGGCTGCGGTCGGCATGCACCGCGGTCACCTCCCGGGTCGGCTGGGTGCGCGCCACGTGCTCCAGGATCGCCGCCATCGGGGTGATCCCCACCCCGGCGCTGACCAGCAGCAACGGCCCGTGGCCCGGGGTCAGGGTCAGATCGCCGTACGGCCGGCTGAGCCGCAGTTCGGCACCGGGCCCGACGTGGTCGTGCAGGTACCCCGAGACCACCCCGTCGGGAGCCCCGTTCACCCCGCGCACCCGCCGGACCGTGATCCGCAGGGTGCCACCGGTGGCGGCCTGGGACAACGAGTACTGCCGGAGCTGGCGTCCCGCACCGGGCAGGTCGGCGGCGACCGTCACGTACTGCCCGGGGTGGAAGTCCGGAGCCGGCTGCCCGTCCGACGGGACCAGCACGAACGACACCGTGTCGTGGGCCTCGGAGATCTTGCTGACCACGGTGAACATCCGCCACGGGTCGGCGCCGTCCACCCCGGCCTCGGCGAAGATCCGCGCCTCCCGGCCGATCAGCCGGGCCGCGAACAGCCAGTACACCTCGTCCCAGGCGGCGGCGACGGCCGGGGTGACCGCCGCGCCGAGCACCTGGACGACGGCGCCGAGCAGGTAGCGGCCGACCATCGTGTACTGCTCGGGGCGGATGCCGAGGGCGCAGTGCCGCTGGGCGATCCGCTCGACGATGTGCTCGAACGCGGGCCCGGCCGGGCCGGCACCGGTCAGGTGGGCGGCGTAGGCGGCGACCGCTCCGGCCAGGGCGCTCTTCTGCTCGCCGGTGGCCTGGGCGCTGCGGCTGAACAGGTTCAGCAGCTCCGGGTTGTCGCCGAGCATCGTGTCGTAGAAGACGCTGGAGATCTCCTCCAGGTGCTCACCCACGACGGGCAGGGTGGCCTCGATGATCGGGGCACTCGATGAGGACAGCATTGTTCCTCCTGTAGCTAGGGGCGGGAGCCGAGGGTCAGCAGGACCTGCCGGACCGGTGGGGCGGCCAGGTCGCCGACGGTGATGGGGTCGAGCGAGGCGTAGAACGCCTCCTGTGCGACACGCAGCGCCCCGCGCAGGCGGCAACCCACGTTGAGCGGGCAGGGGGTCTCCCCGCCGCATTCGACGACCTCGGTGTCTCCTTCGAGGTCGCGGACCAGACCGCCGACGGACGCGCCGGACGCGCCGGTCGCGAGCCGGACACCCCCGTTGCGGCCCCGGACCGTGTCCAGCAGGCCGAGATGCTGCAACCGCTGCACCACCTTGGCGAGGTGGCTGCGCGGGACCGCCACCGACGCGGCCAGCTCGTCGATCGTGAGCAGGTCGTCGGCCCGGGCGGCGGCGAGCATCAGGACGCGGAGGCCGATGTCGGTTGATCGGTTCAGTCGCACGAGACCAACGTACTAAAAGAAGAGTTTGAAAGTCCTGTTTTATTGCCTAAGTCACGGGAGAGGGCTGAGCCCCCTCCCGTGACTGTCGAATCAGCTGAGCTTGAAGACCGTGGCCTTGTCTCCCACCGTGAGCTGTCCGTTCTTGACCACCAGGTACCTGCCGGGGGAGACCCGGATGGTCACGCCGTCGCGGACCGGGATCCGGGTGACCGGGGTGCCGGTGGTCCCGAGCGCCACGGTCGAACCGCTGACCGTGACGAACTTCGCCGGCTGGTCCACCGACTGGATGATCTCGGTGCCGGGCGAGGTGCTGGCCACGAACCGGAACTGGGTCAGCTCCAGCTCCCGCGGCGCGTGCGCGGCCCGCAGCACGTCACCCTCGTGCTTGACGAACGAGCGCGGCTTGTCGGCCGGCGACAGCCGCACGATCGAGCCGCCGGACCCGACCGGGATGCCGAACAGCGGCGTCCCGTCCTCGTGCCAGTACAGCTTCTGGATCCGGGTGTGCCGGTTCGGGTCGTACAGCGGGTCGCCGGTGATCTGCTGGTAGTCCCGCGCGTGGTAGACGAGCACGTCCGTGCCGTCGGGCATGACGGTGAACGAGTTGTGGCCAGGCCCATAACGGGCGGTAGCATCATTTGTCGTAAAAATCGGGTCGGGGTGCTTGGTCCAGCTCGCGCGCTCCAGCAGGTCAGCCGAAGCCGACGCCGTCAACAGCCCCATACAGTAGTTCGAGTCAGTGGCGCTCGCGGAGAAGGTCAAGAAAACCTGACCGTTCCGGATCAGCACCGCCGGCCCCTCGTTCACCTTGTACCCGATGATCTCCCACGAACGAGTGGGAGTGGCGATCCGCGTCGGCTTGGATTTCAACGTCCACGGATTGGCCATCTCGGCGATGTAGAGGCTGGTGTTGACCGCGATCTCCGGCTCGCTCTGCGCCCACACCAGGTACTGCCGCCCCTTGTGGGTGAACGACGTGGCGTCGAGCGTGAACCCGTCCCACTCGGTCAGCAGTTGCCCCTTGAGCGTCCACCCGGCCGGGTCACGCGGGTCGTCGAGCGCCGACTCCATCACGTAGGTCCGGATCCGGAACACGTCCCCGGCGTCCCCGGCGGCGAAGTAGATGTACCACCGCCCGCCGATCCGGTGCAGCTCCGGCGCCCAGATGTGGCCGCCCATCTTGCCGGTGGCGGGCCGCCGCCAGATGACGCTCTCCTCGGCGGTGGCCAGGCCCTCGATGGTCGGCGCGCCGCGCACGATCAGCCGATCGTATTCGGGCACCGAGCCGGTGAAGTAGTACTGACCGGCGACCGGCTTGGTGATCCAGGGGTCGGCGCGCTGGCTGATCAGGGGGTCAACGGTAGGCACACCGTAGATCTCAGCATCGGTTCGGGCCCGCACGGAAGGAGTTCCGGAGGCGCCCGCGGGCAGGACGACGACCATGGCACCCACGGCGCCACCCGCCAGAACGGTTCGTCGGTTCATGATCGGGCCCCTCACCGGGTGGTCTTGATACGGAGGAAGGTGACCGAGTTCGCCGGGAACTCGCGTGTGAAAGTGGAGGCGATCCCGCTGACCGTGGACGTCACGGGCTGGATCGGCTCGGCGGAGCGGGTGTTCTGCTCGCCCGGGTCACCGGTGATCACGGTCTGCTTCGCGGTGCGGGCCACCTTGCGCTTCCCCAGGTCGATCCTGGTGACCGCCGGGATGTCCTGGGCGTTGACGACCTTGACGATCAGTTCGCCACGCCTGGTGTCCTCGGTGACCACCTGGGCGAACGGCTCGGTCACCGCGTTGTCGTCGAACGACGCCCACTCCACGCCGTCCAGGAACAGCGTGACCTTCGTTCCGCGTACCGAAACCTTGAGGTCGTAGGTCTGTCCGGTCGTCACGGTGTTCGGCTTGGTCAGGATCTGCTCCTTGGCCGACGTGATGCCCTTCTCGACCGCGCCCTGGGTGTTGTTCCAGCCGCCCAGGTTCCACCAGTAGAACTGGCCGGTCTCCTGGATACCGAACGCGACCAGGAAACCCTCCGCGCCGGACTGCTTGGTGGCCTTCAGCGTGTAGTCGTAATCGGTCTCGCTGATCGTCGCGGCCTTGACCATGGTGTCCTCGGTGTCGGTGGTCGTCTGCGCGTAACCACCGTTGCTGACCGTCCAGTTGCCGCGGTTCGTCACCGAGGTCCAGCCGTCCGCGTTGCCGTCGTCGAAGTCGTCGCCGTAGATCACCGTGCCGTCCGGCCGGGTCACCTTGACGTCGTCGTAGGTGGCCGCGGTCCGCCAGGTGGAGAGCCCGATCGCGCCGGTGATCGGCTTCGGCTGCAGCACGTTGCCGGTGGCGGTGGTCGGGACGACCCGGTCGCCGACGTTGTTCATGAACAGCTTCTGCACCTGGTAGCTGGTCGAACCCCACGACTCGTCGTTGTCGAACCAGATCATGTCCGGTTTCCACTGCACGTTGTCGATGTTGGCGAGCAGCGGCGCGTACGACGCCATCTTCACCACGTCGGCGTTGCGCTCCAGACCGGTCATGTAGGCGGCCTCGGCGAGACTGTTGTAGAGCTTGTTGTCCAGCGAGGCGTATTCGCCGAGAAAGACCTTGGGCCCATTGCGGTCGTACGCGTCATAACGCCTGTTGTTCTGCAGGAACCAGGCCGGGCTGTTGTAGTAGTGCTCGTCGACCATGTCCGAGCCGTGTTCGCGGTTCTTCGCCCACAGGTTCTCGAACGTGGCGCCCTGGTCGTCCGGGCCGGAGTTGCTGACCACGGTGATGTTCGGGTACTTCGCCTTGATCGCCGACTCGAACCTGAGGAAGTTCGCCCAGTACTCGTTCGGCAGGTTCTCCTCGTTGCCGACCGCGACAGTGGTGAGGTTGAACGGCTTCGGGTGCCCGGCGGCCGCCCGCACCTTGCCCCACGTGCTGGTGGCCGGCCCGTTGGCGTACTCGATCAGGTCCAGGGCGTCCTGGATGTGCCGCTGCAGCAGCGCCTCGTCGACTGTCGCCCGGTTCTGACCACAACCGGTCACCAGCGCGGGGAGCACCGGCAGTGGCATGGCCCCGATGTCCTCGGAGAACTGGAAGTACTCGTAGTAGCCGAGGCCGTAGGTCTGGTTGTAGCCCCAGAAGTTCTTGTTCGTGGCCCGCGTCTCGACCGGCCCGACCGTGTCCTTCCACTGGTAGGCCCGGGCGCGCGGGTAGTTGTTGGCGGCGTCGTAGGCGTACATGCTGCCGGTGTTGACCAAGCAGCCGCCGGGGAAGCGGACGAAGCCGGGGTCCAGGTCGGCGACCTTCTGCGCGAGGTCGGTCCGGAGGCCGTGGTTCTTGTACGTGTTCTTCGGGAAGAGCGAGACCTCGTCCAACCGTACGGCGGCATCGGTCTTGATCTTCAGGTGGGCCACGTCGCTGGTGGCGGTGGCCTTGAGTGCGCCGGTGTACTTCTTCCAGGTGTCACCTTTTGTCGCGATCGTCAGCGGTGTCGAGAGCGCGGTGCCGTCGACGGTCTGCAGCGTGACCTGGAGTGACGCTGTGCCGCGGGCCCAAACGGAGAAGTCGTATTTGTCGTTCTTTTTCACGGCGAGCCCGGTGTTGTAACCGGCGTTCACCAGCGTCGCCGCGCCGGTCACCGACAGATAGTTCCGGTTCCGCTCGTTCAGCCGCTGGTCGTCGTTGGTCACCGTGGCGGACCCGGTGGCGGTCCAGCCGGTCAGCCCGTTCCATCCGGACGCGTCGGTGCTGTTGAACTCGAATGATCGGTTCCGGACGAGTTCGGCGTAGAGCCCGCCGTCGGCCGCGTAGTTGATGTCTTCGAAGAAGACGCCGTACATGGACTGGGGGATGGTGGCGCCGGTGGCGGCCGGGTTCACGGTGATGGTGTAGTCGGGTTCGACCGCCTGAGCGGCGACCGGCGGCGAGACCGCGAGCGGAAGCGAGACCAGGACGGCGGCCGCGCCCGCGAGGCGGTAGGGGATTCTGCGCATGAGGGGTCCTCCGGTGCGGATCGCAACGGTTTCAAGAGTGTTTCCGGTGGACTAGCTCAGCAATGTGTACGCAAACATCGACAGGCCTGTCAAGAGTTGAAGGTCGATGCGTCAGGCTGTTGTTAACGCTAACCAGGGTTAACGTCATCTATGGACGTTCACCGTCGGTTCAGGTTTCCGCCACCTCATCGGACACCTCGGCTTCCTAGCGTCCGGGCTGCCCGTCATCGCAAGGTGGCGAGGGACCGAGGAGAAGTACACGATGACGGACTTCAAGCGCCGCCTGCTGCCGCTGCTGGGACACAGCGGCGGTAGCCGAGACGCGATGACCTGTATGTACCGATGTGGCAACGCGTGTGACCACCCGGTGCCGAACGAGTCGGCCAACCCGTACCTGGGTGACGTGGTGAACGCCGAGATGAGCCGCCGCGGCGTGATCGCCGCCGGCGCCGCGGGCGCGATGGTGCTCGGCTTCGGTGCCCCGGCGCTCGCCGGCGGCTCGCACGGCGGCGGCGGTCACCATCACCCGACCAAGCCCACCCCGCCGTCCAAGGCCGGCAAGATCGGCTTCAAGCCGGTCGCCCCGAACACCCTGGACCAGGTCACCATCCCGACCGGGTACCAGACCTCCGTCGTCATCCGCTGGGGTGACCCGGTCGTGCCGGGCGCGCCCGCGTTCAACGTGGACCGGCAGACCGCCGCCGCCCAGTCGAAGCAGTTCGGCTACAACAACGACTTCGTCGGCGTCGTCCCGATTCCGGGCAGCAAGGACCGCGCGCTGCTCGTGGTCAACCACGAGTACACCAACGAGAACCTGATGTTCCGTGGCTTCACCACCCTGGACGCGCTCAGCGTCGAGCAGGTCAAGGTGGCCATGGCGGCGCACGGCCTCTCCGTGGTGGAGATCGAGCGCAGCGGCAGGAGCGGCCAGTGGAAGCCCGCCAAGGGCTACAAGCTGCGTTACAACCGCCGGATCACCGCGCTGGCCACCGAGTTCAGGCTGACCGGCCCGGTCGCCGGCACCGCGGCCGTGAAGACCGCCGCCGACCCGTCCGGCAAGATCGTCATCGGCACGCTGAACAACTGCGCCGGCGGCGTCACCCCGTGGGGCACCGTCCTGTCCGGCGAGGAGAACTTCAACCAGTACTTCGTCGGCGGCGACGCGGTCTCCGCCGAGACCAAGACCAAGCTCAACCGCTACGGCATCACCACCACTGCCCGCTACCCCGGCGACAGCCGCAAGTGGGAGCGCGCGCAGGAGCGGTTCGACCTGGCCAAGCACCCCAACGAGGCGAACCGGTTCGGCTGGATCGTCGAGGTCGACCCGTTCGACCCGGAGGGCCGCCCGCGCAAGCACACTGCGATGGGCCGGTTCAAGCACGAGGGCGCCAACGTCATCGTCGCCAAGGACGGGCACGTCGTCGCGTACATGGGTGACGACGAGCGCTTCGACTACCTGTACAAGTTCGTGTCGGAGAAGAAGTACATCAAGAGCGACGCCCCGTGGGCCCGCAAGCACAACCTGACCCTGCTGGAGTCGGGCACCCTCTACGTCGCCAAGGTGACCGGTGACAGCCCGGCCACCGAGATCGACGGCACCGGCAAGCTCCCGTCGGACGGTAGGTTCGACGGCAGGGGCAAGTGGATCAAGCTGGTCTCCGGCAACCGGTCGTTCGTGCCCGGAATGACCGCCGTGGACGTGCTCACCTACACCCGGCTCGCCGGTGACGCGGTCGGCGCCACCAAGATGGACCGTCCCGAGGACGTCCAGCCGAGCCTGCGGACCGGCAAGATCTACGCGGCGATGACCAACAACACCAACCGCGGTGTCGGTACGAACGCGCCCGCCGACGAGCCCAACCCGCGCAACGCCAACAAGCACGGCCACATCTTCGAGATCACCGAGGACCGTGGCGACCACACCGGCCTGACCTTCACCTGGCAGCTGCCGATCGTCTGCGGCGACCCGGCCGCGGCCGACACCTACTTCGGCGGGTACGACAAGACCCAGGTGTCGCCGATCTCCTGCCCGGACAACGTCGCGTTCGACAGCGCCGGCAACCTGTGGATCTCCACCGACGGCAACGCCCTCGGCAGCAACGACGGCCTGTTCGCCACCCCGATCGAGGGTAAGGAGCGGGGCCACCTGCGCCAGTTCCTCACCGTGCCGAAGGGCGCCGAGACCTGCGGCCCGTTCATCACCGGTGACGACAAGTCGGTGTTCGTCGCGGTCCAGCACCCCGGCGAGATCACCGGCGCCACCGTGGAGAACCCGGCGTCGCACTGGCCGGACGGCGACTTCGCCAAGCCGGCCGTCATCGTGACCTGGAAGGCCGACGGCGGCGCGATCGGCAGCTGATAACACGGGTACGGCCGCGGCGTCATCCCGGCGTCGCGGCCGTGCCGTTTACCGGCTCCCCTACCATCGGCCCCGTGCTGATCAAAGTATGTACGCTGGTGGGCCGGTACCGCCTGGCCGTCTTCGGCCTCGCCGTCCTTCTCGGAGTCGGTCTCGGCATCCTGCGGACGACGGCGAGCGACCAGAACTGGGAGCTGTTCTCCCTCGGCGGCCTGGTGGTCCAGCTCGGTGCGCTGGTGCTGGCGCTCTTCCTGATCTACGGGTTCCGGCCGGCCACCCTGATCACCCGTCCCGAGACGCCGGCGTTCGTCAGCCACCCGCCGGCCGGGCTGGTCATGCTCCTCGCGGCCGTCGCCCTCCAGAACGGCACCAACCTCGTCTCGTACGCCCGCGACGTGAACCGGGGTGGTTTCGACCTCGTCATGCTGATCCTGTCGGTGACACTTCTCGTCCTTCTCGGCGGCCTGCTGTCCCGCAAGACCGAGGTCCGGCTGCGCCCCGACGGCATCGAGGACCAGCAGGCGCTCGGCACCCTCTTCGTGCCCTGGGAGACGTTCACCGGCGTGCCGTACCCGGCCTTCCCGGTCGGCCGGACCCGGATCGCGCTCACCTACGGCCGGCCCGAGCTGCTCCGGTCCATCGGCTGGCGCCCGAGCCGGACCAAGCTGTCCGCGGTCGGGATCCACGCGCGTTTCCTGTCCTACGCCATCCACGAGTACGCGCACCGCCCGGACCTGCGGCCCGCCATCGGCACCGAGGCCGAACTCGCCCGGCTCACCGAGGCGTGGCAGGTCCACTCGAACTCCCGCTGACCACATCCCGGGACCACCTCGCGTGATCGTGCCATCACCCGGCGCTCGATCGCCCCGGAGCGCGGATCCCCTGCACCGTTGACCCGTGGCGTGTCCCGCGGCTCAATCGGCCGCCGAAATGATCCGCGCGGCGCTGGTAGGCGTGTACCTGACCAGTCGAGGGGGTGCCGGGTTGAGCGAGACGCAGACGACGACGAGGCCGGTGGCCGGCGGTCCGCCGGTGGTGGCGGCCGGCCCGCCCCGGTCCCGGACCGCCCACCGCCTGCTGCGGATCCTGCCCGCCGGGCTGACCGGGGCCCTGATGCTCGGCGTCGGCCTCCTGCACGCCGGCCGGCCCACCCTCAGCTGGGACGAGGTCACCTCCGCCGAGGTCGCGTCCCGCTCGGTGCCGCAGATCCTCGAGCTGATCCCGAACCTGGACGCCGTCTTCGGCTTCTACTACCTGCTGCTGCACTGGTGGACGGCGCTCGCCGGCACCTCCGAGATCGCCCTGCGGCTGCCGTCGATCGTCGCGATGGCCGGTGCCGTCGCCGCCGCCGCGGAACTCGGCCGCCGCCTGTTCACCCCGATGACCGGCCTGGTCACCGGCCTGATCCTGTGCATGATCCCGAACATGTCGCGGTACGCGGCCGAGGCCCGGCCCTACGCGTTCGCCTGCTTCTTCGCGGTTCTCGCCCTGTTGCTGCTGGTCAAACCCAAGACCCCCTGGTTCTGGTACGGGTTGAGCATCCTGTTCACCGGCCTGTTCCACCTCGTCGCGCTGACCACGCTGCTCGCCCACGCCGCGTTCGTCGTCCTGCACCGCCGCGACCGGCTCGCCGCCTGGGCCGGCACCGTCGCCGCCGCACTGGTCCCGCTGCTGCCGATCGCCTGGCTCGGCCTGCACCAGCAGGACACCCAGCTGCACTGGGTGGAACCGCTCACCCTGGGCCGCCTGTACGGCATGCCCGGTTCGATCGCCGGCTCCCGCGAGGTCGTCTGGTTCCTGATCGGCATGGTCGTCCTGGTGTCCTGGCGCCCACTGCGCCGCCTCGCCCCGATCGCCCTGTTCGCGATCGGCCCGCTCGCCGTCCTGGCCGTCGTGTCGGCCCTGTTCTCCCCGATGTGGGTGGCCCGCTACCTGCTGGTGGTCCTGGCCCCGCTGGCGATGCTGGCCGCGGTGGCCCTCACCGGCGGCCGCGCCGGATGGCCCCGGTACACGGTGCTGCGGGTGGTGACCGTCCTGCTGCTGCTCGGCGCGGTGGCGATCCCGGCCCAGCGAACCGTCCGGGGCCCCACCGCGAAGACCGGCCCCGACTACCGCTCGGTCGCCGCCGTCATCACCGCCCGCGCGGTCCCCGGCGACGTGATCGTCTACCCGGCCCGGAACCGCTCGATCCGCGCCGGCATGGACTACTACCTCCGCGACCCGGACTCCGGCTTCGCGTCCCCCACCGCCCCCGCCGACCCGCTGGTCCGGGTGCCATCCGCACAAACCGGCTGGTTGATCGCCACCGAACACACCGACGCGGCAGCCCAGGTGGCGTTCGCACCGCGCATCTGGCTGGTGGTGGGCGACCGCCGCGCTGATCCACTGGCGGCGCGCCCCGACCTACGCCCCCTCCTGACCACCGACTACCACCGTTCCGGCGTCTGGCACGAGAAGCGGGCGACCATCGCCCTCTACGAACGCAACCCCTGACCAGCCGGCCGGCCGGGGCACCGGGTCGGCGGCCGGTCCCGGCGAGCGCACCCGGTCCGGTGTGTCGCCGGCCGGGTGGGCGGCTGGTCCCGGTGGGATCTCCTGGTTTGGTGTGTTGCTGGCAGGGTGGGCGGCTGGTCCCGGTGGGATCTCCTTGATCCGGGCCGGCCGTTGGTGGCGGGGGATGCCATGGCGGGGTGGGTGGCGCCTGGTTGTTGCCGGCGCCGCGCGAGGTGAGCCCGGTGCTGCGGTTACTGCCGGTGCCGGGTGACCGTCCGAGTCGAGGTTTCCGGTCTGGCGCCGGCCAGAGCCGGCCCGGCGGCGTGGCGCACGACCCGGCACCGGCATGATCCCCGATCCGGGCCCACCCCGCCCGGCGTCGACTACACCCGGCACCACCCCACCCCGCCATGGCATCCCAGCTTGACCAACCGCCGCCCGCGCGGTGGATATGGGGCCGCGACCAGCCGTCCGCCCGGCCATGGCATCCCAGCGCAACCAGCCGCTCGCCGTGCGGTGGATGAGAGACCGCAACCAGCCGCTGGTCGTGCCATGGATTTGGGGCCGCAACCAGCCGCTGGTCGTGCCGTGGATGTGGGGCCGCAACCAGCCGCTGGCCGTGCGGTGGATGTGGGGCCGAGACCAACAGCCGTCCGGGCGTGGGAGAGCGGCCGAGACCTACACCGGGCCGCGATGTGGTGGGCGAGCTGGATCCCCACCGTCGCCCGCTGCCCGCTGCCCGCTGCCCGCCGCCCGCCGCCCGCCGTCGTGACCGCCCGCCCGCTGTGGCTGCGGCCGCCTCCGTTCGGTGTGGGCGGAGTGGCAGGGTGGTGACCATGAAAGTTCTGCTGCCTGACACCATCGCGCTGGAACCGGAACTGCCCGCCGGGGTGGTGACCGCCGTCTACGACGTCCAGCACGCGATCCCGGACGAGCACACGGATGCTGAGGTGCTCGTGGTCTGGGGGAACACCTCCGACAACCTGCGGGACGCGGCTCGGCGGCTGACCGGGGTGCGGTGGGTGCAGACGCTTGCGGCCGGGCCGGATGTGGTGTTGCAGGCCGGGTTCGGTGAGGGTGTGGTGGTCACCGCTGGGCTGGGGCTGCACGATCGGACCGTTGCCGAGCACACCCTCGGGCTGGTTCTGGCCGCCGCCCGGCGGCTCAACCTGCTGGTCCGGGCTCAGATCGGCCGGCGCTGGGCGGGGGAGCTGGGTGGGATCCAGCCGGTCCGGCCCACCGGATCCTTCCGGACCCTCGCCGACGCGAACGTGGTCATCTGGGGCTTCGGCGGCATCGCGGCCCGGCTGGCGCCGCTGCTGGCGGCGCTCGGCGCTGACGTCACCGGGGTGGCCCGGACGGGCGGCACCCGGCACGGGTTCCCGGTGGTGACCGAATCTGATCTGCCGGAGCTGCTTCCGGCCACGGACGTGCTGATCAACATCCTGCCTGCTACCGCGGCGACCGCCGGGATCGTGGACGCCACCGTGCTGGGGCGGCTGCCCGCGCACGCCTGGCTGGTCAACGTCGGCCGGGGCAGTACCGTGGACGAGGCCGCTCTGCTGGCCGCGATCCGGGCGGGTGACCTGGCGGGGGCGGCCCTGGACGTCTTCGAGACCGAGCCGCTGCCGTCGTCCTCGCCGCTCTGGGACGAACCCGGTGTGATCATCACGCCGCATGCGGCCGGTGGGCGGCCCGAGGGCGCCTCGGACCTGCTGACCGCGAACCTGGCCGCCTACGTGACCGGAGCCCCGCTGCGCAACGTGGTCGATCGCTGAGCCAAGGTCCGTTCCGAACCGAGGCCCGGCCGTGCAACGTGGTCGATCGCTGAGCCAAGGTCCGTTCCGAAGCGGGGCCCGGCTGTGCAACGTGGTCGACCGCGGGGTCGAGGCCTGTTCCGGAAGACACGAGAAGGCGTTAGGACGGGCGGGCCCGGACGTGGACCCGCTCGCCCTGTGGACCGAAGATGTTCAGCAGCTCGGCGGGGACCGGGTCGGGGTTCAGGATGGCGTGCGGGATCCGGGTGTCGAACTCGGCGGCCTCCCCGGGGGTCAGCATCAGGTCGTGGTCACCGAGCAGGAGCCGGACCCGGCCAGCCAGCACGTAGATCCACTCGTACCCCTCGTGGGTCTTCTGTTCCTGGTCGCACCCGGGGGATCCGGGCGGCAGGATCTGTTTGAAGGCCTGTGGGCCGCCGGGGCGGCGGCTCAGTGGGACGAACGTGTGGCCGCCCCGTTCGATCGGGCGGGCCCGGACTCTCGGGTCGCCGGTGTCGGGGGCGTCCACCAGGTCGTCGAGGGAGACCTGGTACGCCTCGGCCAGCGGCAGCAGCAGCTCCAGGGTGGGTTTGCGGGCGCCGGACTCGAGGCGGGACAGGGTGCTCACCGAGACTCCGGTGCTCTCGGACAGCTGGGTGAGGGTGATGTCCCGCTGGCGGCGCAGTTCGCGGAGCCGGGGGCCGACGGCGGCGAGCGCGGTCTCCAGGTCTTTTGCCATAACAGCAAGTTTACTTGCCGGATCGTTCAGGCCGGGGCACGGTAGGACGCAGACCACCGGGCACCAAGGCAAAGCACGGTGGCGCGCAGACCACCGGCAACAAGGCGAGCACGGTGGGACGCAGACCGCCGGGCAGCGAGAAGCGTGCGCGGTGGGGCGTGAGACGGAGAGGGGCATGGCCGTGGAGGAACAGGACTACGACGTCGTCGTCATCGGTGGTGGGGCGGCAGGGCTCAGCGGGGCCCTGGCCCTGGCCCGGTCCCGGCGGTCGGTGCTGGTGGTGGACAGCGGCGAGCCGCGGAACGCGCCGGCCGGGCACATGCACAACGTGCTCGGCCGCGACGGCGTGCCACCGGGGGAGCTGCTGGCGGCGGGCCGGGCCGAGGTCGAGGGGTACGGCGCGCGGTTCGAGCCGGCGCGGGCCGAGAGCGCGGTCAAGGACGAGGACGGCTTCCGGGTCACCCTGGAGGGCGGCCGGGTGGTCCGGGGCCGCCGGCTGCTGGTGACGACCGGGCTGGTGGACGAGTTGCCGCAGGTGCCGGGGCTGGCCGACCGCTGGGGCCGGGACGTGGCGCACTGCCCGTACTGCCACGGTTGGGAACTGCGCGACCAGCGCATCGGCGTGATCGTGTCGGGGCCGATGAGTGTGCACCAGGCGCAGATGTGGCGGCAGCTCAGCGACCGGGTGATGCTGCTGCTCAACGGGTCGGCCGAGCCGGCCGGGGAGAAGGCCGAGGAGTTGGCGGCGCGGGGCATCCCGGTGGTGCCGGGGGTGATCGAGGCGCTGGAGACCGGCGACGACAGGCTGACCGGGGTTCGCCTGGCCGGTGGTCATGTGGTCGGCCTGGACGCGATCGTGGTCGGGCCCCGGTTCGCCGCGCGGTCCGGGTTCGCCGAGTCGCTGGGTCTGAAGGCGGCTGAGTTCGAGATGCACGGGATCAGCCTGGGCAGCCGGATCCCGGCGGACGAGATGGGCGCGACCTCGGTGCCGGGTGTCTGGGTGGCCGGGAACGTGACGAACCTGGGCGCGACGGTGGGGGTGGCGATGGCCGCCGGGCAGACCGCGGGCGCCGCGATCAACATGGATCTGATCGCCGAGGACACCCGGGTGGCGGTGGCCGGTTACCGGGACCGGATCGCGACGATGTTCGAGGAGAACGCCTGGGAGGACCGGTACCGGGGCAAGGACGCGATCTGGAGCGGCCGCCCGAACCCGGTGCTGGTGACCGAGGCGACCGGGCTGGACACCGGGCGGGCGCTGGACGTCGGCTGCGGTGAGGGCGCCGACGCGGTCTGGCTGGCCCGGCAGGGCTGGCAGGTGACGGCGGTGGACATCTCGACGGTGGCGCTGGGCCGGGCGGCCGGGCACGCGCAGGAGGCCGGCGTCGGTGACCGGATCACGTTCCGGCACACCGACCTCCGGTCGGAGCAGGACCAGCCGATTGCGGAGTACGACCTGGTCAGCGCCCAGTTCATGCACCTGCCCCCGGACGCCCGCCGCGAGCTGTACACCCGTCTGGCCGGGGCGGTGGCGCCCGGCGGCATCCTGCTGGTGGCCGGTCACCACCCGAGGGATCTGGCCGGTTTTGTGGGCCGGATGCACTTCCCGGACATGCTGTTCACCCCGGAGGAGATCGCCGGTCTGCTGACCCCGGGACAGTGGGAGATCGTCACCGCCGAGGCCCGTCCCCGTCCCGGGAGGGACCCGGAGGGCAACGAGATCACCATGCACGACGCGGTGCTGGTAGCACGCCGGACGGGACCTAAAAAAGGGTAAACGGCAACGTTGGTGCCTTCCGGTTGCTGGAATGGGGTTATGCGGCCGGATGATGCTGAAGGACACGGCGGCCCGGGCGACGACGTCCGGGCGACGCTGACGGCCTGGCGCGACGGGATCGTCGAACCCGGCGGCGCCAACCGACTCATCAACCTGCCCCGGGGCGGCGCCGACCTGGTGGAGATCGTCGCCCCGGACCCGGCCGGTGTCCTGGAGGCGCTGCGCCACGGCCGGGACTGCACGCTCAGCGGCGCCAACGGCCGCGGCGGCCGGGGCCGGGTGCTGCGCACCGACCTGCCGGACGGGGTGCTCCAGCCGCTGCTGCGGCGGATGCGCCGGCACGCCCAGCAGGAGCAGTCCGACCGGGGCGTGGACGTACTCTACCTGGCGGTGGGTTTGCTGCACTGGATGGAGATCTCCAGCCCGCTGCTGCTGATCCCGGTGGAGCTGGTGGCCCTCGGCCCGGGCGATCCGCCCCGGCTGCGGGCCGGCTCCGGCGATCCGATGGTCAACCCGGCGCTCGCCGCCCGGCTGCGCGCGCACGGGGTGGTCCTGCCCGAGCCGGGTGACCTGGCCACCCTCGACATCGCCGACCTGACCGCCCGGTTCGAGACGGCGGTCCGCGGCCACGCCGGCTGGCGGGTGGCGCCGACCGCGGTGCTGGCCCGGTTCGACCCGGCGGCCGAGGCGACCCGGCGCGACCTGGCCGACAACGAGGACAGGATCGCCGCACACCCGGTGGTCCGGGCCCTGGCCCAGGCCGACGGCACCGCCGGGACCTTCGCGTTCACCCCGATCGGCCCGGACGAGATCGACGAGCTGGCGTCACCCGACGACGTGCCGCTGGTGCTGGACGCCGACGCCGCCCAGCGGGCCTGTGTGGCGGCCGCCCGGGCGGGGCACAGCTTCGTCGTCGACGGGCCGCCCGGCACCGGCAAGTCGCAGACCGTCGCCAACATGATCGGGGCGCTCACCCACGCCGGGAAACGGGTGCTGTTCGTCTCGGAGAAGGCGTCCGCCCTGGACACCGTGCAGCGCCGGCTGGCCTCGGCCGGGCTCGGGAACTACCTGCTGGACCTGCACGGGGCCCGCGCCTCCCGCAAACAGGTGGCCGCCGCGCTGGCCGCCGCCCTGGACGCGGTCCCGCTGCCGGCGACCGGACTCGACGCGGACGCCCGGGAACTGCTGCGGGAACGCCGGGCGCAGCTCAACGCGTACGCCAAGGCGATGAACGAACCGCGGGAACCGCTGGCCCGCAGCCTGCACGACGTCATCGGCCGGTTCTCCCGTCTGGCCTCGACGCCAGAGGCGCCGGCCGCGGCCTTCCCGCCCGACGCCTTGACCGCGGACGCCCTGGACCGCATCCGGGACGCCGCCGCCCGCCTGGAACACGCGTGGCGCCCGGCCACCGAACGCAGCGGCTTCCGGTGGCGGGAGGTCGCCGAACGCGAGCCGCTGGGCGACATCCTCACCGAGGCGTCGCTGGCCCTGGAGATCCTGGCCGAGGCGAGCGCCGACCACGTGCCGGTGGCGGCCGGGTTCCACCTGCGGCTGCCGGCCGACGCCGCCCAGCTCGCCGAGATCGCCGAGCACGCGTCGCAGCGCCCGCCGGGAGTCGACGGCCAGTGGCTGACCGCGGCCAGTCTGCGCCCGGTCCGGCAGGCCGCCGAGGAGCTGGCGCAGCGCCTGGAGGTGAGCCGCCGGGCCGCCGACGCGGTCCGCACCCGCGCCGGGGTGCCGTGGGAGGTGCTGGCCGCGCCGATGGACCTGGACACGCTGCCGGAGGCGCCACGCCTGGACCCGCCGGCCGTGCAGCTCGGCCCGCTGACCGCCGCGGACGCCAAGTCACTGGCCGGCCGGTTCGCCGCCGACGCCGACGAGCTGGAACGCCAGCAGCGCAACCTGGACCAGGTCACCACCCTGCTCGGCCTGCCCGATGTGATCACCTTCTCGGACGTCGAGCTGGTCACCATGGTCGCCGAACTCGGCGCCCGGGACGACAAACCGGAACGGGCCTGGTTCGCGCCGGGCGCCCAGTCCGCGGTGCACGCCGCCGCCGGAACCCTGCGCCTGCACGTGGAGGCGGTCAACACCGCGCGGACCGCGGCGGTGGAGATCTTCACCGCCGCGGTGCTCACCGAACCCGTCGAGGACCTGGCCGACCGCTTCGTCCACGTGCACCGCGGCGCCCGCAAACTGCTCGCGCCGCACCGCCGGGACAAGGAGGTGGTGGCCACCCTGATCCAGCCCGGTGTCACCGTCGACGACGCGATCGCCGAACTCCAGCTCGCGGTCGCCTGGCGGCTCGCCCACGAGGGCCTGATCACCGCCGAACGCCAGCACGCCGGACTGCTCGGCCACTACTGGCAGCGGCTCGGCACCGACTTCCCGGCGATCGGCCGGGCCCTGCACACCGCCACCGAGGTGCTGCGGGTGACCCCGCCGGAAGCGCTCGGGCCGGTCGTCGAGTACGTCTGCGGCGTCCACCCCGACGACGAGCTGCACCGGATGGTCGTCGAGTCCCGGGACGTCTTCCGGCACTGGCGGTCCACGCTGCGCCCGGAACCCGACCCGGCCGGCCGGCCGGAACTCGGCCACGGCGCGATCCAGCACGCCATCGACTGGATGCGCGCCCAGCTCGGGCCGCTGCGGGACGCCGCCACCGCGCTGCGCCAGCTCGGCGACGCCATCGGGCGGGACCTGAACACCGCCGAGGCGGCCGGGGTGATCGAGGTACGGCGGGACGCGATCGACGCCGAACAGGCCTACGAGAGCGCGGCTCCCACGTACGACAGCGTCCTGGGCCCGGTCTTCACCGGCAAGGACACCGATCCGCGGGCCCTGGAGGACGCGATCGAGTGGACCGCGCACGCCCGCACGCTGCGCAGCGGGGTGGACGCCGCGCTGACCGCCGAGCAGGCGCAGGCGATGACCGAGGGCCATCCGGCGCCGGACATGTCCGCGGCGATCGAAGGCTGGCAGGAGGCCCGGCAGCGGGTCATCGACGCGTTCGGCCCGGCCCGGCAGGTGCGCCTGGCGACCGCCCTGGACCGCTACGAGACTGCCCGTGACCTGCTGCGCGACCTGGCCGAGGACGAGTCCGGGCAGCGCGAGTGGTTCGACTACCTGACCGCCCGCGGGGAACTCACCGAGTACGGCCTGGACACCGTCGTCGACTGGTACGCCGACCACGCGATGGACGTGACCCTGCTCGGTGACGTGCTGGAACGAGCCGCCTGCCGGGCCTGGATCGACACGATCCTGGAGACCGACGAGCGTCTGCTACCACTGGCCGCGGCCGGCCGGGACGAGCTGCTCGCCGAGTTCCGCACGCTGGACGCCGACCTGCTGCAGGACGCGGCCGGCACGGTGGTCGAGGCCCTCAACTCGCGGCGCCCGATCGCCGGCGACACCGGCGAGGCGGCCCTGATCCGGGCCGAAGGGCACAAGACCGACGGACATCTGCCGGTACGGGATCAGCTGGCCGCCGCCTGGGACACCGTGGCCGCCCTGAAACCCTGCCTGTTCATGCCGCCCGCCGAGGTCAGCCGGCTGCTGCCGGAGCAGGCCGTCTTCGACGTCGTGGTGATCGACGAGGCGTCCCGGATGACCCCGGCCGCCGCGGCCGCCTGCGCCTACCGGGGCACCTCGCTGGTGATCGTCGGCGACGACGCCCAGCTGCCACCGGCCGGCGACCAGCCGTCGGTGCTGGTGGTGGCGAACGACTGCGGCGCGTTCACCAGGCTGGCGCTGACCAACCACTACCGCAGCCGGCACGAGAGCCTGATCGGGTTCGCCGGCCGGGCGTTCTACCAGGACCGGCTGCTCACCTTCCCGAGCGCGCACGCCACCGGCCCGGACCTCGGCGTGGAGCTGCACCCGGCGGCGCCCCGGGAGGAGGCCGGCCTGGTCGCCTCCCGGGTGCTGCACCACCTCACCCACCGGCCGTCGCTGTCGCTGGCCGTCGTCACGCTGACCGCCGCGCACGCCGACGAGATCGCCACCGCCGTCGAGACCGCCCTGGCCGGGCGCCCCGACCTGGAGGGTTTCCTCGGCGACTTCGTGGTCGAGGGCGCCGACGCGGCCCAGGGCGACGAACGCGACGTGATCATCCTGTCCACCGGCGCCGACCTGGGCGCGGCCGGCGGCCCGACCGGGGCCCGGCGGCTGGACGTGGCGATCACCCGGGCCCGGCAGAAGATCGAGGTGGTGTCCTCGATCAGCGTCACCGACCATGCCGAACCCGACGGCGAGGGCGAACGGCGCCTGGCCGACTACCTGGAGTACGCGGCCCGGGGCGGCCCGGTCGACACCCCGCACCGGCCCAGCGCCCTGGAGGAGTCGATCCACGAGATCCTCACCGGCTGGGGCTACACCGCCGAGCACCTGCCGATCGGCATCGGGATCCGGCAGTCCGGCACCCTGCTGCTCGGCATCCGCGGCGACGGCCCCGGCCGCCTGACCGCGGCGTCCGCCCGGGACCGGGACCGGCTGCACGACCAGGTGCTGCACTCGCTCGGCTGGCAGCTGCACCGGGTGTGGAGCGTCGCCTGGTACACCGACCGGGAAGCCGAGCAGAACCGGCTGCGGGTGGCCGTGCAGAACGCCCTGGCCGCCCCGGACGTCTTCGCCGACCTGCCCGGCGAGACGCTTGCCAGCCGCCCGGCGCAACGGCCGGAATGGGCGCTGCCGTACGCGAAGGCCCGGATCGAACCGCTGGTCACCGGCCGGCTGGACGACGACCCGGCCCGCCGGATCCTGATCCAGGTGATCGAGCGGGTCGCCGAGGTGGAGGGCCCGGTGCACGTGGCCACCCTGACCCGGCGGATCCGCGAGGCGTGGGGCATCAACCGGCTCACCCCGCAGATCCGGGCGGCCATCGACACGGCCATCACCGAGTCCCGGGCCGGTTTCGACAGCATGTTCGTCACCGCCCCGGACGCGCCGATCCCGGCCGTCCGGGTGCCCGGCGACGGGGTGAACCGCAAACCCGACCAGATCAGCGACGCCGAACTGCAGCTCGCCCTGGAGTACCTGGTCCTCGACGCGGGCCTGGTCGAAGGCGACGACCTGCTGGCCGCGGCCGGGCGGCTGTTCGGCTGGAACGGCAGCCGCACCGCCCCGGCCCGGCTCGCCGCGATGCTCGACGACCTGGTGTCGGCCGGCCGGCTGATCGCCCATCCGAACGGGCTGATCGCGGCGCCCGAGGACGACCTGCTCGACCTGCCCGACCCGACGTCGCTACCCCGGCGCCCGGGAGTCCTGGACGTAGTCGGCGTGGGGGATGCCGGCCGCCCACAGTGACGTCAGCGACCGCGCGCAGTGCCGGACGATCTCCGGGTCCTCGGTGACCGCGCCGCCGGCGAACGAGCCGTCCGGATCGAACAGGGTGAACATCACCCGCCGTTCGTCGAACAGCCAGAAGTCGTCGGTGCCGACCGCCAGCCCGGCCGTCGCGGGCCGGGGCAGCCAGCGGATGTCCTCACCGGCGTCCACGTTGTTGCCGGAGATGTTCAGCAGCCACCGCGTGTAGTCCAGGTGCGGCACCGGCACCACCCGCAGCCGCCGCACGCTGCGGCCCGTGTCGGTCACCTCCCGCACCAGGTCCAGCCAGGGCCGCTGCCAGCCGAAGTCGTCCGGTTCGCCGTCCCGGAACCGGCGGAACGGCTCCGCCTCGTCCGGGGCGTCGTAGAAGTCGCGCACCTCCAGATGGAACGCGGTCCGCTCGAACGCCCGGAACAACCCGTCGAACGCCTTACCACGCAGTAACCGCATGACCACACCTTGACCACAGCCGATGCGAATGGTCCACTCCGCGGCGGCGATCACGCAGTCCGAGGAAAACTCCCGTTCAGGCGTTGCGCGGCAGGTCCCGGGCCAGGACTTTTCCGGTGGCGTTGCGCGGCAATCCGGTCAGGAACACCACGTCCCGCGGTACGCAGAACCGGGCCCGGTGACGGCGCACGTGCTCGCGGACCACGTCCTCGGACAGTGTCTCGCCGTCGCGGAGCACCAGGTAGGCGGCCAGCCGCTGGCCCCAGTCGTCGTCCGGCACGCCGATCACCGCCACCTCGCGGACCTGCGGCAATCCGGCCAGCAGGTCCTCCACCTCGGCGGGGAAGACGTTCTCGCCGCCGGAGACGATCATGTCGTCGGCCCGTCCGTCGACGTAGAGCCGGCCGTGGGTGTCCACGTGACCCAGGTCCCCCGTACCGAGCAGGCCGTCAGTTTTTGATCTTTGGTTCTGCCCGGTGTAGCCCTCGAACAGCATCTCGTTGGTGACGAAGATCCGGCCGACCTCGCCCTGCGGGACTGGCTTATTCTGATCGTCGAGGATCTCGACCCGGGTGCCGTGCGGCGGGCGGCCCGCGGTGGTGGGGGAGTCCCTCAGGTCGGCGGGGGTGGCGATGGAGACCCAGGACGCCTCGGTGGAGCCGTAGAGGTTGTACAGGCAGTCGCCGTAACTGTCCATGAAACGGGTGGCCAGGCCGCCGGGCAACGCCGAGCCGCTGACCGCGGCGACTCTCAGCTTGCGACCGGGCGGGTGGTCCAGCAGGTTCTGCAGCATCACCGGGACGGCTATCAGGGCGTCCACCCGATGCTTTTCGAGGGCTTTCGCCGCCTCGGCCGGGTCGAAGCGGCGTTGCAGGACGATCGTCGCCCGCAGCGCGAGAGCTATCTGCAGGCCGGCGAAACCCCAGGTGTGGAAGAGGGGCGCGGCGATCATGATGCGGTCGCCGGCGTGCAGGGGGATCCTGTCGATCACCGAACAGAGGGGGCTGAATCCGCCGGGGGTGGGGCGGCGGGCGCCTTTCGGCACGCCGGTGGTGCCGGAGGTCAGCACGATGGTCCGACCGGGCCTGGTGGGCGGCCTTCCGGGTCCTCCGGACATTTCGACTTTTGTCGTGATGCCGCCGGGCACTCGTTCGGCGAACTCGTCGTCGTGGATCAACGCCGCCAGGTTCTGCTCCTCGCACACCTGCTCCAGCTGATGCGCCGACAGACCGGTATTGATCAGCACCGGGTCGGCGCCCCGGGACGTCACCCCGACCAGTGCCTCGATCATCGCGGCCGAGTTGCGGCAGAGCAGGCCGACCCGGTCGCCGGCTCGCACGTCGACGGCTTCGGCGTTCCTCAGCAGCTGCGCGTACGTCACCTCGCGCTCGTCGTCGATCACCGCGATCCGTTCCGGGCTGCGGGCGGCGGCCTGCCGCAGCTCACCGGCCAGGCCGAAACCCCAGCGGCCCAGCGCGCCGAACTGCCGCACGATCCGCACCGGATTCCCCGGCGTCAGCAGACCGCGCCGGGCCATCGTGGCGGCGATGAACAGGGCTCCCATCAGCGGATCTGCACACCGGAGACGGCGCGGGCGATGACGAGACGCTGGATCTCCGACGTACCCTCGAAAATGGTGTAGATCTTGGCGTCCCGGAACATCCGCTCGACCGGGTGCTCACGCAGATAACCGGCGCCGCCCAGGATCTGGACCGCCTTCTCGGTGACCGCCACCGCCACCTCACCGGCCTTCAGCTTCGACATCGAACCCTCGCCGGCGGTGAACGGCTTGTCGTTACGGCCCATCCACGCCGCCCGCCACACCAGCAGCCGGGCCGCGTCGATCTCCATCCGCATGTCGGCCAGCGCGAACGCCACCGCCTGGTTCTCCACGATCGGGCGGCCGAACTGGACCCGGTTCTTCGCGTACTCCAGGGCGTACTCGTACGCCGCCCGCGCGATACCCAGCGCCTGCGCGCCCACCGCCGGACGGGACAGCTCGAAGGTCCGCATCGCCGCCTGCCCGGACCGGCGGTGCCCCTCCCGGGCCCGGGCCAGGCGCTTGTCCAGGGCCTCTTTACCACCCAGAAGACAACTGCCCGGCAGCCGTACGTCGTCCAGGAACACGTCCGCGGTGTGCGACGCCCGCAAGCCGAGCTTCTTCAGCTTCCGCGTCGCGGCCAGCCCCGCGGTGCCCGGCGGCACCACGAACGCCGCCTGCCCGCGCGAACCCAGCGACGGATCCACACTGGCCGTCACCACGTGGATGTTCGCGATACCGCCGTTGGTGGCGTACGCCTTCTGCCCGCTCAGCACCCACTCGTCGGTGGCCTCGTGGTAGACCGCCCGGGTCCGCATCGACGCCACATCGGACCCGGCCTCCGGCTCGGTGCTGCAGAACGCGCCCACCTTCGGATCGGCCGGATCGCCGAAACACTGCGGGATCCACTCGACCATCTGCTCCGGCGTGCCCGAACCGTAGATCGACGCCACCGCCAGCGATGTGCCGGAGATCGCCATCCCGATCCCGCCGTCACCCCAGAACAACTCCTCGTTCACGATCGGCAGGCTCAGCCCGCTCGTGTCCGACCAGGTGTTGGCGAGGAACTCGAACCCGTACAGACCGATCTTGGCGGCTTCCTGCAGGATCGGCCACGGAGTCTCCTCCCGCTCGTCCCATTCTGGCGCGGCGGGCCGGATCACCGACTCGGCGAAGCCGTGCACCCAGTCCCGCAGCTCGCGCTGCTCCTCATTGAGATCGAGCCAGAACTCCACGTCGGCAGCCCTTTCCGCCAGCAGGTTAACTCGCCGGTAACCTACCGACCGGGTGCGGGGTCTGACAACAGTCATCGATGGGTTCGGGTTCATCTCCGGAGTGACATCGGGGGTCTACCGGCAGCGCGGGGCCCTGGGGTATTAATAGCATTTGTCCCGTTAGTGCCATATCTATGACGGGGGATTCTCATGAAGAAGTTCGGCATGACACGGCGCGCGGGTGTCTTCGGCACCGCGGCCCTGATGTTCTCCGCCCTCCTGCCGGCC
Organism: Actinoplanes couchii; assembly: GCF_016862075.1. Classification (GTDB taxonomy): domain Bacteria; phylum Actinomycetota; class Actinomycetes; order Mycobacteriales; family Micromonosporaceae; genus Actinoplanes; species Actinoplanes couchii. The sequence goes on from NZ_BOMG01000006.1 coordinate 64,372, forward strand.
GCCGCGGCCACCGCTGGCCCCGGTGACCCGCAGGTGGTCCAGAAGATCTCGGTGGTCAACGCCGGCGGCTACGTCTTCAGCTTCAAGGTCCAGTACCTGGGCAAGGACCTGAAGTGGTACACGGCCAACTGGAAGAGCGACGAGTATCCGGTCGGTCAGACCCGCACCACGCCGGAACTCGGCAGCATCGGCGTCCCGAACAGCGCCTTGGCGGTCATCCCGTTCGGCTCCGCCGTTGCGGGCGACTCGGCCCAGGCCAACGCGGCCGTCTCCTACAAGGAGGGCAGCACCGGCGTGGCGACCTACACGGCCGAGGGCACCACGTATCTCGGCTTCAAGGTGGTCCTGACCGAATAGCCCACCCACGGCCGGCGCCGATCCGGCGCCGGCCGTCCCGGCCTCAGGCCTCGACCAGAAGCCACGTCCGGCCCGCGCGAAGCCACAGCCGGCCCTCACGGCCCTGGCCACACCGCAGCACGACCCGCCCCGGCACCCGGACCCGCTCCTGCTCCGTGACAGTCCAGGTCCCCTGCACCAACCGGGCGCGGGTGACCTCGGTGAACCGTTCACCGTGCACACGGCGGGTCAGAACCGCCCGGTCCCCGCACACGGCCAGCCCGTCAGGCGCCCGGACCGGACTCGGCCAGGTCGTCACCGCACCCGTCCGCGGCGTGATCCGGGACAGGAACGTGTCGCCCTCGGCAGAACTCGAATACCACGCCAGCCAGACCTGGTCGTCCTCGGTGGCGGCCGCACACCCGGCCAGCGGCCATTGAGGAAGACGTCCGGCCGGCGACCAGATGTGGCGCCCTCGTTCATCCCAGCCGGCCAGACCCGCCGCCGACTCCGGATGCCCGCCGTAGATGCCCTCGTCCCCGTAGGCGACCCAGAGCGACCCGGCGGAATCGGTCACCAGCACGTCGATGTCATCGCCTACGCAGAAGGAATCCGCCAGCTTTCCCTCAGGCGAGTACACGGCGGCGTTCGGCGTCCATGCCGCGTTCTCGTCCTCGGTGGAGCGACCGTTCACGATCAGGAGCCGGCCGCCCGGCAGAAGCCCGATCTGACCGGGACGCATCGTGATCTGTTCGATCGGCAGGCATCGCACCGACCCGTCGGCATCCCGTACCATCAGGACCGCGTCGAAGGGAACTCGCGGTCCCCACCCGATCCAGCCCGCGAGGTAGGGGGTGTGGGTCAGGAACCTCCGGCGAACGAACAGGACCGCGAGTTCGCCGGCCGGCCCGGCGGTCCACCACAGCGGCTTGCCCTTCGGCAGTGGATCCCCCGCGGACGGCCGCCACACGTGGTGCGTCGCGATCGGCACTCAGCGCTCCAGGATTGCTACGACTCCCTGGCCGCCGGCTGCGCAGATGCTGATCAGGCCTCGGCCTGAGCCCCTCGTGGAGAGCTGCTTGGCCAGGGACGCCACGATGCGGCCGCCCGTCGCGGCGAAGGGGTGGCCCGCGGCCAAGGACGAGCCGTTGACGTTCAGCTTCGAGCGGTCGATGGAACCCAGCGGGGCGTCCAGGCCCAGCTTGTCCTTGCAGAACTCCGGGGACTCCCATGCTGCCAGGGTGGCCAGGACCTGGGACGCGAAGGCCTCGTGGATCTCGTAGTAGTCGAAGTCCTGCAAACTCAGGTTGTTGCGGGCCAGCAGGCGGGGCACCGCGTACGCCGGAGCCATCAGCAGCCCCTCGTCGCCGTGCACGTAGTCGACCGCCGCGGTCTCCGAGTCCGCCAGATAGGCCAGCACCGGCAGCGACCGCTCCGCCGCCCACTCCTCCGAAGCCAGCAGGACCGTGGCGGCGCCGTCGGTCAGCGGTGTGGAGTTGCCTGCCGTCATAGTGGCGTTCTCCGACCCGTACACCGTCTTCAGGCTCGAAAGTTTCTCCAGACTGGTGTCGGCGCGCAGATTCTGGTCGCGGGTCAGCCCCAGATAGGGGGTCAGAAGATCATCGAAGAAGCCGCTGTCGTACGCCGCCGCAAGCCGTTGATGTGACGTGAGGGCGAGTGAGTCCTGGTCGTCGCGGCTGATGTTCCAGCGCAGGGCGGTGATCGCCGCGTGCTCGCCCATCGACAGGCCGGTACGGGGCTCGGAGTTGCGGGGCAGCTCCGGCTTGAGCGCGTGCTGCGGGCGCAGCCTGGCGACCGCCTTGAGCCGGGCCCCCAGCGACCGGGCCCGGTTCAGCTCCAGCAGGGCACGCCGCATTTCCTCGTTGAGCTGCAGCGGGGCGTCCGAGGTGGTGTCCACACCACCGGCCACACCTACCTCGATCCGGCCGAGCGCGATCTTGTCGGCGACCAGGATGGCGGCTTCCAGGCCGGTGCCGCACGCCTGCTGGACGTCGTAGGCGGGGGTGCGCGGGTCGAGCCGGGAGCCGAGAACGACCTCGCGGGTCAGGTTGAAGTCGCGGGAGTGTTTGAGCACCGCACCGGCGGCGACCTCACCGAGCCGTTCACCGGCCAGCCCGAACCGGGCGATCAGACCGTCCAGCGCGGCGGTCAGCATGTCCTGGTTCGACGCCTCGGCGTAGCGGCTGTTAGAGCGGGCGAACGGGATCCGGTTCCCGCCCAGCACGGCCACACGGCGCACGTTCGGCACGACTGTCCTCCACGGGTTCGACAGCGATGGGGTCCACAGCGACGAGTTACTCGCCGGTAGGCTACTCGCATGGCTGACAGGTACGCGAACTTCGCCAACTCCGGTCTCGGCCGGACCATGGTCAAGCGCCTCGGGCTGCCTGATCCGCCCCGGCTGCGCCGGCACACCACCGGCGATCCGCTGACCACGGCCCCGGTGCTGCTCGACGCGGTTCCCGGCGGTCGCCTGGCCGAGCCGGTCGGCAAGCTGCTCGCCGCGGCGGGGGTGACCACCACAGATCAACTTCCCGATGGTGTACGGGTGGGGGCGCTCGTTCTGGACGCCACCGGCATCGTCGACTCCACACAGCTCCGGGCCCTGTACGACTTCTTCCACCCGTACGCGCGGGGGCTGATCTCCTCGGGCCGGGTGATCGTGCTCGGCACGCCTCCGGAGACCACCGCATCGCCGCAGGAGGCGACCGCGCAGCGGAGCCTGGAAGGGCTGACCCGCAGCATCGGCAAGGAGTTCGGCCGCGGGGTCACCGCCCAGCTGGTCTACGTGGCGCCCGGCGGCGAGACGGCCGTCGAGTCGACGCTGCGGTTCCTGCTCAGCGGCCGGTCCGCCTACGTGTCCGGCCAGGTCATCCGGGTCGCCGCCGGTGACGCCCCGGCCCCGGCCGACTGGGAGCGGCCCCTGGACGGCAAGCTCGCCCTGGTCACCGGCGCCGCCCGGGGCATCGGCGCGGCCATCGCCCGGGTGCTGGCCCGCGACGGCGCCGAAGTGATCGCGCTGGACGTGCCGGCCGCCGGCGACGCGCTCGCCGACGTCGCCAACGAGACCCGCGGCCGGGCCCTGCAACTCGACCTGACCAGCGACGACGCGCCGAAACGGCTGGCCGGTTACCTGGCCGCCGGACCGCACGGCGGTGTCGACATCGTCGTCCACAACGCCGGGATCACCCGGGACAAGACCATCGCCCGGATGTCCGCCGACCGGTGGGATTCGGTGCTCGGCGTCAACCTGACCGCCCCCGAACGGGTCAACGAACTGCTGCTGGAACGCGACCTGATCCCCGCCGGCGGCCGCATCGTCGGTGTCGCGTCGATCGCCGGCATCGCCGGGAACCGGGGCCAGACCAACTACGCCACCAGCAAAGCCGGCGTGATCGGGCTGGTCCGGTCGTACGCCCCGCTGCTCGCGGACCGGGACATCACCATCAACGCGGTGGCCCCCGGTTTCATCGAGACGGCGATGACCGCGCGGATGCCGCTGGGCCTGCGCGAGGCCGGCCGCCGCCTGAACAGCATGTCCCAGGGCGGCCTGCCGATCGACGTGGCCGAGACGATCGCCTGGTTCGCGTCCCCCGGTTCGGCGACGATCAGCGGCAACGTGGTCCGGGTCTGCGGCCAGAGCCTGCTGGGGGCCTGAGATGGTGGCGACGGTCGAGGTCGGCGACGGCCCGGGCATCACCGTGGCGTACGCCAGGGCGGCCCTGGGCCTGATCCCCGGCTTCCGCCCGGCCGGCTCCGGGACGCTGCCGGACGTCGAGATACTGCACCGGGGTGTGGTGGTGGACCGGGCGCATCTGGCGGCGTACGACCGCATCTGTGGTTTCCGCCTCTCCGACCAGCTGCCCGCAACGTATCCGCAGGTCCTGGCCTTCCCGCTGGCCATGCGCCTGATGACCGACCCGGGTTTCCCGCTGCCGCTGATCGGCCTGGTCCACGTGGCGAACCGGATCACCGTTCACCGGCTCCTCACCGCAACCGACCGCCTCGACCTGACGGTCCGGGCTTCCGGCCTACGAGACCATGCCCGGGGCCGCCAGTTCGACGTGACCACCACCGCGACGATCGCCGGCGAGGAAGTGTGGCGGGGCATCTCCACCTACCTGCGGTTGGGCCCACCCGCCGGTTCCCCTGCCCCGGCCCCGCCACTCGCCCGGCCTTTCGCCCCGACCGGAAGCCGGTGGCGAATCCCGGCCCGGGTGGGCCCCGACTACGCCGCGATTTCCAGCGACCGCAACCCGATCCACACGTCTCGCCTGGGCGCCCGAGCCTTCGGTTTCCCCCACCCGATAGCCCACGGCATGTGGTCCAAGGCCCGCTGCCTGGCAGCGTTGGAGGGCCGTCTACCCGACGCGTACACGGTGGATGTGGCCTTCAAGAAGCCGATCCCACTGCCGGCAATGGTGTGGTTCAAAAGCACCGCAGAGGGCTTCGCCCTGACCTCGAAACACCCCCACCTCGCCGGTACGATCGTCGAGCTGCCGTGGGGTGGAAATGGTCATCCGGGTCGGTTGTAGGTCTCCGCGTCGGAGGTCGAACACATTGTCCAGCAATCTCCGTGGATTGCCTTCCTGAGTTGGACCTGGCCGGTGCCGGCTTCGAGCCTTCGCATGGATCGAGTGGCCTTCGAGACCTCCTCCGTCACCAGTCTCGATCGTTTCATCTGGGTAGGGATCTCCCGAGCGGTGATACTCGTCCGGGCGCTCAGGTCGATGACGTTCTTGAGGATTTCCGGATCCGGCAAATGATTTCCGCCTCGCCGCCACGGAGTGATCACCGAGGCCACCTCGCTGTCGAGGAGCCCGCTCCAGATGGCTTCGTTATGCGCGGTCCGTGAGCCATGGTGGGCAACCTTGTAAACCTCGGCACGACCTGGCGGCCTGGTGTCCGACCGGATGATCGATTCCCAGCCCCGCCTGAAGTCGGAATGGTTTTCCAGATCCCCGCCGAGCAGGATCCGGGTGTCGGCGATGTCAACCCAGACGACGACTGAGGAGGCGTTCGGGCTGTGCGCGGCGATGCGTATCCGGTTCGTGGCGACCTCATCGACCAGCTTGGCGATTTCGGCGTACGAGGCGGTGAGTGAAGCGGCCGAGGGCGACAGGGCGTGTACCCGAACCTTCGTCACCGCATTCTGCCAAATCAGTTGATCCGCTCCGGCCAAGCGGAACGAGTCGCCACCGCGGGCGTTAATCATGGTGATGATCCGCCTGAACTCGGAGGCACCCGATCGGAGCGACGTGGGGTCGCGTTCCGCTGCCGCGACAAGCTGCAGAAAGATTTCACTGCCCAAGGCCCCCGAGCAGATGAATCGTGCATCGGTGCATTCGGCGACCACCTTGCTCAGGCCGCGGACGTGATCGTCGTGCCAATGGCTGGCCACCACGAGCTTGACCTGTCCCGGATCGACTCCCAGCTTTCGCAGATAGCTCAACGCTACGGGCCGCCCGGTCGAATCCACGCATGAGTCGTTGATGAGCCAGTCGCCACCGCCCAAATGAATGACGATGCATTCTCCGTATCCCGGGCCGAAAACTGATATCTCGATGTGATCCGCCTCCGGCGGAGTCAGGACGATTTGAGCCATACGCCTCGGACAGCACCAATCCAGGGGTCGTGTTGCACTCGGGCCAAGGAAGGCAGCCGCCGGAATCTGATCACCGATGAGCGAATTCGTTGGCCGCTCGGTGAATCGATGTAACCGATGCTCCAGTAGAAGACGCCGCCCACCCGCAGGAGTTCTTGGTCGGACGGGGAGACCTCGCTGCGATATATTTCTGCGCATTCGGGTGCGTGCGGATTCGAGTCGCTCACGACCTGGGCGACGAAGTAGGTGTCATAAATCTCCTCGACCACACCTTCCCAGGATTCGTGGGCGGTGAAGTGCCCGTGCGGGCGAGGATGCCCCGATCGCCGGATGAACTTCGGGACCGCTGCTCGCTGGAGCGAGGGCAGATCCGTCGATGCGTTGGATGTCTGCGAGTACGTCTCGGTAAAACCTTGAGTTCCGCGCTCAGAAATACTCTTCATCGGGCGATGTAGAGAGCCGGCGAAGGTGTCGTCGGTGGTTCCGGGGATCGCCCACTCGTCGGACGACGCGTTTTCGGTGACGGTCATCGGTTTCTCCTACGGTTGATCCTCGCGCGCGAACTCGATGACACGCCGGAAGAAGTCCTGGGATCTCTCCAGGGATTGCCGCCTGTTCTCGGCGATCAGATCCGCGGCGAATTCTGCCGACGGCTCGTTTCCGGACGGGATCGAGTAATGATCGTTCGAGTGGAGGAAAACCCCGTTCTGAACGGCTTGTGACGGCTCGACAGTCAATAGTATGTGGCCCTTGTTCCCGTCTGTTCGTTCGCCCTGGATGACCAACTTCCGCATCCCTGGCTGCTTGACCAGGTCGTTCCACATCGTTTTCGGGGCCAGCCGATGCCCCAAACGGTTGTACTGCTCGGAGTCACGCAACCTGAAATGACCGTGGTGGTTAATCCCGATCGCATCGACGGTCGCGCTGGGAAGGACCCGAAGGAGCTCTGAGACCAGATCCGCGAGGGGCGCGAAGTATGCCGAAAGTGCAGAATGCACCTGTAGGCGCTCAGGGAGCACCTCGATCGTGAACCACTCGGTCCGGAACTGGGTGAATTCGTTGCTCACGACAATGAGTTCGGTGGCATCCGCTTCAGCCGCCGGAATCAGATCATGGCGCGCAAGCCAGGCTGGCTGAACCACGCCGGGAGCGAAGGACCCCAGGCACACGAGAGTGAGGGCGTCAACCTCTGCCTCCAACGGTTCCATCCCGGTCCTCTCGTGGTTGCTCGCCTCGGGGTGGGCGATCCGACAAGCCATACTCGCACGGCGCCGAACGTCGTAGTGATGGGTGACCGAGCGGCCTAAGTCCTTGGTGGAAACGCCCGCCTCTGATGATCCGGCGAGCGGGTGCAGCTGAGTGCCGTGGCCCGCTCGCCGGCCTGGCGGGTCAGCGGGCGGTGCAGGTTGCTGTGGTGGCGGGGGCGCTGCCGGTGCCCTGGAAGCCGAACTCGGTGGAGGCGCTGGGGGCCACCGGGCCGTTGTAGGCGATGTTCGTGAACGCGACTGCTCCGGTTGAACCTGCTGCTGTTGCGTTCCAGGTGTTGGAGACTGCCGCGCCGGCCGGGAGGGTCACCGTTGCGGTCCAGCCGGTCAGGGCTGTCGCACCGGCGGTCACCTTCACCGTTGCCACGAAACCGCCGGTCCACGTGTTGAGTGCGACGGTTGCGGTGCAGGATTTTGTGCCGGGCGGCTGGCTGGTCGACGGGGACGGCGATGTGGACGGGGACGTCGTCGTTCCGCCCAGGGCGTTCAGGACTGCTGTGTACGCCGCCTTCGGGTTGCCGTTTCCGTCGAACAGCAACGGGGTTCCGCTTGCCCGCCACGAGTCGGTGTCGCGGATTCCCCACACCGTTATGCCGTTGCAGCGGGTCACCGCCAGGCACGCGTTGGTCGCGGCTGCGTAGGTGTTCGCCTGGGTGGTGCCGGAGCCTTCGATGTCCAGTTCGGTGATCTGGACGTCGACCCCCAGGTTGGCGAAGCGCTGCAGGTTGGCCTGGTAGTCCGACGGCAAGGGGGAAGCCGCGTTGAAGTGGGACTGGAAACCTACGCAGTCGATCGGGACGCCTCGGGCCTTGAAGTCGGTGACCATGGCGTACACCGCGTTGCTCTTCGCGTTCTGGCCGTCGGTGTTGTAGTCGTTGTAGCAGAGCTTGGCCGCCGGGTCGGCGGCCCGTGCGGTGCGGAACGCCACCTCGATCCAGTCGTTGCCGGTGCGCTGCAGGTTGGAGTCGCGGCGGGCGCCTGAGGAACCGTCGGCGAAGGCCTCGTTCACCACGTCCCACGAGTCGATCTTGCCCTTGAAGTGGGTGGCCACCTGGGTCACGTGGTTGACCATGGCGTTGCGCAGGGCGGTGCCGCTCAGGTTCTGCGCCCAGGACGGCTGCTGCGAGTGCCAGGCCAGCGCGTGCCCGCGGACCTTCGCGCCGATCGAGACGGCCCGGTTCACGATGGTGTCGGACGAGGTGAAGGTGAAGGTGCCCTGGGTGGGTTCGGTGGCGTCCCACTTCATCTCGTTCTCCGGCGTCACCGAGTTGAATTCCCGGTTGAGGATCGTCGAGTAGACCGAGTCGGACAGTTTGTAGGCGGCCACCGCGGTGCCGAAGTAGCGGCCCTTTCCGGCGGCGGCCGCGCCGAGTGTGGTGGCGGCGTCGGCGCTGGGGGAGAGGACGGCGAACGATCCGGCGGTGAGGGCGCCGGTCGTCAGGACGGTGAGGATCGCGTGGGATCGTCGCATCGGGGACTCCAGTCGGGGATCTGGAGGCATCGACCATCATCGAAGCCGATCGAAACGCTACCGATACATTCCGGAAACTTCAATCCACGTTCCGTGATCATCCCAGCATGCGACCCTCCGAAACTTTCGGGCCTATTGCGCGGTACGGAGGACTTCGGTGACCGCGGCCACCGCGCCGGCGGCATCGGCACCGTCGGCGTGCACGGTGACCGTGGCTCCGGCGGGAGCGTTCAGGGACATCAGGCGCAGGGCGCTGCGGGCCGGGGCGGACCGCTCGCCGAACCGGATCTCGACGGTGGCGGTGAACGTCGCGGCGGCCCGGACCACCGCGCCGGCCGGGCGGGCGTGCAGGGCTGCCGGAAGAACGACCGGCACCTCAGAACTTGGGGACATCACGGGCCTCCCGGGCCGCCTCGGCGACCGTGGCCAGGTCGGCGCCGGTGGAGGCGAGCACCGCCGCAGCCACCGCGCCCTCGACGAACGGCGCGTCCACCAGCACCGCCGAAGGGGGCAGGACGGCGCGAGCGGTGAGCACCGCGCTGCCCAGGTCGGCGAGCACCACCACCCCGGCCCCGGTGTCGGCCTGTTCGATCGCGGCGATGATCAGGTCGGAACTGGTGCCGAGCGACCCGTCCTCGGTTCCACCGGCCGGGAAGATCCGCACGTCGTCACCCGCGACTTGGACAAGAAGATCCCGCAGCCCCGAGGCCAGTGACGGGCTATGAGACACCAGGACGATCCCCACGTACGACATGGATCCTGATCGTAGTCACTGAAAGGCTTGGCCGAATCGCTGTGCGCGACGATGCTGGGACGCGGGGCATCGTGGCCCGAGGAGGAGGAGCCGGTCGTGAAGAAATTCGTCAACGATCCCGCCGACGTGGTGGCCGAGGCGCTCGCCGGCCTCGCCGCCGCCCATCCGGAGCTGCGCGTCGACGCGGTGGAACAGTATGTGGCCAGGGCGGACGCCCCCAGGCCGGGCAAGGTGGCGCTGGTCTCCGGCGGTGGTTCGGGGCACGAGCCGCTGCACGGCGGGTTCGTCGGCGCCGGGATGCTCGACGCGGCCTGCCCGGGAGAGGTCTTCACCTCCCCGGTGCCGGACCAGATCGTGGCCGCCACCAAGGCGGTCGACGGCGGCGCGGGCGTGGTGCACGTGGTGAAGAACTACACCGGCGACGTGATGAACTTCCGGATGGCCGCCGAGCTCGCCGCCGACGACGGGATCACCGTGGAGACGGTGCTGGTCGACGACGACGTGGCGGTGGAGGACTCGACGTGGACGGCGGGCCGTCGCGGCACCGGCGCCACTCTGCTGGTGGAGAAGATCGCCGGGGCGCTGGCCGAGGAGGGCGGCAAACTGGCCGAGGTCGCCGCGATCGGGCGCGAGGTCAACGCGGCTTCGGCTTCTTTCGCGTACGCGCTGACCGCCAGCACCACCCCGGCCGCCGGCCGGCCGGGTTTCGACCTGCCGGACGACGAGATCGAGGCGGGTGTCGGCATCCACGGCGAGCCGGGCCGCCGGCGGGAGAAGATCCGCCCGGCCAAGGAGCTGGTCCGGTCCGCTCTGGACGCGATCCTCGAGGCCAAGCCGACAGCCGCGGGCGAGCAGGTGATCGTGCTGGTCAACGGGCTCGGCGCGACCCCGCTGATCGAGCTGTACCTGGTCTACGGCGAGGTCGCCACGGTGCTCGCCGAGCGCGGCATCGAGATCAGCCGCCGCCTGGTCGGCAACTACGTGACGAGCCTCGACATGGCCGGCCTGTCCATCACGCTGACCCGGGTGACGGCTGAGATGCTGCGCCTGTGGGACGCCCCGGTGAACACGCCCGGCCTGCGCTGGGGCGTCTGACGTGGACGTCGCCCTGGCCACCGCCTGGCTGCGGGCCGCCGCCGGCGCGGTGATCGCCGACACCGACGAGCTGACGAAACTGGACGCCGCGATCGGCGACGGCGACCACGGCGTCAACATGCGGCGCGGCTTCACCGCCGTCGCCGCGGTCCTGGACGACACCGCGTTCACCGGCGTGGGCGAGGTGTTCGTCAAGGTCGGCGGCACCCTGATCGCGAAGGTGGGCGGCGCGTCCGGCCCGCTCTACGGCAGCGCCTTCCGGGCGTTCGGCAAGGCACTGCCGCCGGGCGAGTCGGCCGGCCTCGGTGATCTGGTCGCGGCGTTGCGGGCGGCGCTGGAGGCGGTCACCCGGCTGGGCGGGGCCACTCCCGGCGACAAGACCCTGGTGGACGCGTTCGGCCCGGCGGTGACCGCGTTCGAGGAGGCGGTGATCGGCGGCGCCGGGCTGCCCGAGGCGGCGGCCGGCGCGGCCCGGGCGGCCGGTGACGGGGCCCGGGCCACCACGGCCCTGACCGCGCGCAAGGGGCGGGCGTCCTACCTGGGCGAGCGCAGCGCCGGGCACCAGGACCCGGGGGCCACCTCGACCTGGCTGATCTTCCAGGCGCTGGCCGACGTGACAGCACCCTGAGCACAGTGTATTGATGGAGGTATGTACCCGCCTGAGCCCTGGCACCTGCGCGGACAGATGTACCTCTCGATCTTTCTGGTCCCCCGGCGGGACCTGCCACCGCTGCCCCCGGTGCTGGGGGTGGCGGTGCGCCCGGTCACCGTCGGCGGACGGGCCGCGGTCGGCGCCGCTTTCGTGTCGTACGAACCGGGCGGTGTCCTGCACTACCGGGAGCTGCTCAGCGCCGTCCTGGTGCACGAGCGCGGCCGTCCCCGGGTGAGCATCACCGACATCTGGGTGGACAGCGAGGTCTCGAAGGAGGGCGGCCGCGGTCTCTGGGGCATCCCGAAGGAGCTGGCCGGGTTCACCATCGACGCGGAGAACGATCCGCTCGTCGACGCCACCATGGCAGGTCCGGACGTGGCCGCGCTGTTCCGGCTGCGCAGACGCCTCCCGGGCCGGTTCCCGCTCGGCTTCACGGTGGCCCAGGAGCTGGCCGGCAAGGTTCGGAAGACCCCGGTGCGGGGACGGAGCGGATTGCGGACGGCACACGCCGCGTGGCGTCCCGACCGGTCCGGCCCGCTCGGCTACCTGGCCGGCCGCCGACCGGTGACGAGCCTGGCGATCACCGACTTCTGGCTTACCTTCGGCCGGCCCACCGGGGAACGGGCACGCACGACCCGCTGATCAGCGAGCGCGGGTACGGTTCTGCGGTACCCCGCAGCCGCCCCGGAGGAGCACGATGAGCGCCGACCACCATTCCCACGCGCACGGCGACCTGCCGGCGCTGCCCGGAGGCCGCCGCGTCACGCTCTACCTGCTGGTGCCCGCGGTGCTGCTGACTCTGCTCGGGATGCTGCTGCTGTGGCCGCGCGACGTCCCGGCCGTGGACGGCGGCACCGGTCCGGTGATGACCGGCGGCGAGGTGATGACGATGACCCCGGTGGCGTGCCCGGAGGTGCCGGCCGGTGACACCCCGGAGGTGAACTGCGGCACCCTGACGGTGCGGCTGGACAGCGGCGCGACGATCACCACCGAGATCCCGTCCGGGCCGGGCGCCCCGGTCGTCGGGGTCGGTGACGACGTGGCGCTGATGCAGCTCAACGGTGAGGACGGCGCGACCACCTACGCGATCACCGACCACCAGCGGGGCACCGAGCTGTGGATGCTGGGGCTGGTGTTCGCGCTGGCGGTGATCGCGTTCGGCCGGTGGCGGGGGCTGACCGCGCTGGCCGGGCTGGCGATCACGTTCGGCATCCTGCTCTGGTTCATCGTCCCGGCGATCCTGGACGGCAAGTCGCCGATCATGGTGGCGGTGGTCGGCTCGGCCGCGATCATGCTGATCGTGCTGTACCTGACACACGGGTTGTCGATCACCACGTCGATAGCGGTGGCCGGCACCCTGGTCAGCCTGGCGATCACCGCGGTGCTGGCGGCGATCTCCACCGCCGCGGTGCACCTGACCGGCGTCTCCGACGAGACGTCGAACTTCCTGACCATCACCCACGGCGACGTCAACATGCAGGGCCTGCTGCTGGCCGGCATCGTGATCGGGTCGCTGGGGGTGCTCGACGACGTCACGGTCACCCAGTCGGCCACGGTCACCGAGCTGGCCCTGGCGAATCCGGCGTACGGGTTCCGCCGCCTCTACGGGGCCGCGACCCGGATCGGCCGGGCCCACATCGCCTCGGTGATCAACACCATCGTCCTGGCGTACGCGGGAGCCTCCCTGCCGTTGATGTTGCTCTTCGCCGCCGGCAACACCCCGGTCGGTGAGGTGCTGACCACCCAGCTGATCGCCGAGGAGCTGGTGCGCAGCGCGGTCGGCACGATCGGCCTGGTCGCCGCGGTGCCGATCACCACGGCGCTGGCCGCGTGGTACATGGCCCGGCATCATCGGCCGGATGCTCCCGGGAGGAAGCCGGACGGTCCCGAGAAGAAGGGCCCGGCGAAACATCGGGAGCGCCCGGCCGAGGATCCGTGGCAGGCGTTCGTGGAACGTTGAGACCCGAGATTCAGCACTTCTGCCAGACGACCCGGTAGAGCGTGCTGAGCGACGTGTCGGTCGAGTCCATGGTCAGGAAGTTGGTGTGCTTCTTGGTGTCCGACGTGCCGCGGTTCACCCGCAGTTCGGTGTTGATGTTGAGATAGCGGCGCTCACCGCACGGCAGGAAACTCGTCGAGGCGATCGCCACCTTGTCGGTACGCTGCCACGAGTCCTCCATCGGCCCCTTGAAATCGTGGGTGCTGCGGGTGGTGTTCGAATGCCCCTGGAAGTAGTAACTGGCGATCTGCTGGCCGCGGGCCCCCGACTTCAGGCTCGCGTATCCGCGGTAATCGGCGCTGGCGATGGCGAACGTGAATCCGCCCGGAACCCGGATGTCCAGTCCCAGCTGGCAGTTCTTCCGGAAGTCCAGCGGCCCCTCCTTCGGCCCGACCGACGCGGTGTACTTCGAATAGCTCACCGTGAAAGCGGTGTTGTCCGGCGAGACCTGCACGGTCGCGCTGTCCTCCGGGCAGCCGGAGCCGTTCACCGACACCACGTCGATCACCATCATCCGGTCCGGTTTGGGCGCCGCCTCCGGCGCGGCCTGGACCGGAGCGGACATCGCGAGCGCGCCGAGAAGTGCCGTTCCCGCGGTCATCGAACGCAACATGAGAATTCCCCCCGTTGGGTTTCGTATTCCTTTTCCGGGCTCCTCGAAAATGCTTCGGAAAAGGATCTCGATAATCGTTTACCCGGATAACCCTAGCGATTCTCCGAAGTGCCGGAAGCGGGGCGCGGAACAGCCGTACCAGAGTGCGGACAACACGGCCATTCGGCCGGATCTGCGGAAACGCCGCACGCGGTTTCCCGGTGTGTGGTAATCGGGTCCGGTCAGAGCAGGCCGGGGAGCGCCAGCACGGCCATGCCGACCCCGGCGACCACGATCACGGCGGCGGTGGCGGTCGGCAGCCGCCGGCTCAGCAGGGCGCCCCACCGGCCGGCGCCCATCCGGTGCAGGTGTGCACCCCAGTGGGCCAGGGCGAAGCCGATGCCGATCAGGGTGGCGGCCAGGCCGATGCCGTAGGCCAGCACGAGCAGCACGCCGTACCAGGCCCGGCCGAGCGCGGCGGCGCCGAGCAGGACCACCACCGCGGACGGGCTGGGGGACAGCCCGCCGGCGAACCCCATCGCCAGCATGGTGCGGGTCTTCAGCGGACGTCCCGGTTCGGGCAGGTGATGGGAGTGCGGGCGGCCACCGTGGCTGTGGACGTGTACGTGAGGGTGGTCGTGGTCGTGGTCGTGGTCGTGGTCGTGGTCGTGGGTGTGCTCGTGCGGGTGCGCATGGCCCACCAGCACGGGATGCCGGTGGGTGGCCTGGCGCAGCAGGTGGATGCCGACCAGCGCGACCACGATCCCGCTGATCAGTCGCAGCCATCCGTACATGACGTCCGGCGCGAGCTGCAGCGTGGTGGCGAAGACGACCCCGAGGGTGAGCACCCCGAGCGTGTGGGTGACGGCCACCGTCGCGGCCATCGTCAGCGCGTGACCCGAGCGGCCCCGGCCGCCGATCAGGTACGCCGCCATGATCGTCTTGCCGTGTCCCGGGGCGATGGCGTGCGCGCCGCCGAGCACCACGGCGATCAGCAGGGCGAGCGCGCCGATGCCCGGGGTCAGGTCGGGGTGCCCGACCAGCCCGGTGAACCAGGCGGTGAGCCGGTCGGTGTCCCGCGCCTGCGGCACGCCGCCGGGGGTGAGCGGCGCCGCGGCCGGTCCGCCGGGCCGCACGGTGAAGTTCGCGGCCCGCACGTCGGAGGTGGACACCCCCGGCGGGTACGCGGTGAGCAGCGCGCTGACACTGGCGCCGGGCACGTCGGTGTCGCCGACGGTGAAGCGGTCGCCGATCGCGGTGATCTCGCGCCACCCCAGCCGGTCGGCGAACAGCGCCGACCGGTAGGAGATCGCCGTCGTCCCGGTGATCGCCGCCGCGGCGTGCAGGGTGCACTCCAGCCGCAGGGTGGTGAGCCCGCCGGTGCTCACCGGGAACGTCAGCCGGTGCTCCGTGACGGCGAGCCGCAGTGTGGCGCCGCCGGCGGTCAGTGTCCCGGCCGCCGCTGCCGCCGCGCAGGTGCGCCCGGCCCAGCCGTCGGTCTCGGCCGGGGTCTCGGCGCCGTCGTGGTCGGCGTCGATCTCGGTGGTGCGCGCCTGGTAGGCGGGGATCTCGGCGAGGTCCAGCACGTAGTCGACGTCCACCCCGGCGGCGCCGACCCGTAGCCCGGAGTACTGGTTGGTGGTGAAGTTCCCCAGCGGGTGTGCGGCGGCCGGAGCGCCGGTGGCCAGCGCGGCCAGCAGTCCGAGCGCCAGCGGGACGAGACTTCTGTGGATCATGCGGGGCCGCCCAGGTCGGTGAGGAGGGCGCGGGCCGCCGGGGCGTACCGCGGGGAGAACCAGGGGTTGAGGTCCAGGGCCCGGGTGAGGTCGGCGCGCGCCCCGGCCCGGTCGTGCAGGGCCAGCCGGATGATCGCGCGGTGGTAGTGGGCGCGGGCGTCCCGGGTGCCCAGCCGCAGGCCGCGGTTCGCGTGGTCGAGGGCGGCCCGGTCGTCGCCGGCGGCGTGCAGGGCCCAGGCGTACGCGCCGTGCACGGTGACGCCCGGCCGGGCCGCGAGCAACGCCCGGCCCTTGGCGACCGCGGTGCGCGCGTCACCCCGGTCGGCGTCGAACAGGATCAGGTCGACGTCGGTGGCGGCCGGTCCGGTGCCGGGCAGCCGGGCGGTGAACCGGACGAGATCGTCGGTCCGGGCCGCGTCGGTGGTCCGGCCGGCCGCGGTCTGCACGTCGGAGAGCGCGGTCAGGTACTCCACCATGGGCAGCCGGTCGGTGACGGCCCGCAGGTCACGTTCGGCGGCGGCCAGGTCGCCCCGTGCGGCGGCCACCTTCGCCCGGCCGGCCAGCAGCGCGGGCTGCCCGGGCTCGCGGGCCAGGCCCTCGGCGAAGCGGGCCGCGGCGGTGTCCGGGTCGCCGGCGGCGAAGGCCAGTTCGCCCAGGTGGGTCAGGGTGAAGGTGACCTCGTCGGGGGTGCCGGCCGACTCCCGGGCCCGGGTCATCAGCTCGACCGCCCGGTCCTGGTCGCCGCGTAGTTCGAACAGGTAGGAGGCGCGGGCGAAGGAGGCGGTGTCCGGGCGCAGGTCGAGCATCCGCTGGACGGCGGCGGTGGCGTCGTCGTAGCGGCCGAGTTCCACGTACGCGTCGGTGAGCACCCCGTAGGCGTCGGCGGAATAGGCGTCCACGGCGACCGCCGAGCGGGCGTACCGCAGGGCCGCGCGGAAGTCGTGCCGGGCGGCGGCCAGCGCGCCGAGCCCGGTCATCGCCGCGGCGTTGCCGTCCGGGCGCACCTCGCGGGAGCGGCGCAGCGCGGTCTCGGCGGCCGGGTAGTGCGCCGGGTCGAAGGTGATCCGGCCGAGCTGGACGTGGGCCAGGCCGAGGGCCGCCCAGCCCTGCCAGTCGCCGGGAACGGCGGCCAGATGCGCCTGCAGGCGGGCGAGCGGAGAAGCCGGGGCCGGGGCCGGTGGCGTGGCGGGCGCGGTGTGCCACGGGGTCAGCGCCACGCCCGCGCCGAGCAGGACGGCCCCGGCCAGGCCGGTGACCAGCAGCGGGCGCGTCCATCGTCGTCGCATGGCTCGATCGTGCACTAATCGGCCTTTTCCCGCCTAGCAGACATAACTAGTGAAAGCTATTCGAATAGGTTCATCACCAAAACACGGGGGAAGAATGAGAACCGTCCTTCGCGCCGCCGCACTCGGCGTCTCGGTGGTCTGCGTGGCCTCGCTCGCACCGGTCCAGAGCAACGCCTCCTCGCACCGGGAGGCGCCGCTGATCGCCGGCACACCGGGCCTGGACAACACCGACCTGTACGCGTTCGTCAGCCCGGACATGCCCGACACCGTCACCATGGTGGCGAGCTGGCAGCCGTTCGAGGAGCCGAACGGGGGCCCGAACTTCTATCCGTTCCTCGAGAAGACCGCGTACGACATCAACATCGACAACAACGGTGACGCCAAGCCGGACATCACCTACCGGTGGACGTTCCGCAGCAGCTACCGCAACGCCGGCAGCTTCCTCTACAACACCGGCCCGGTCACCGAGCTCGGCGACGGCGACCTCAACTTCCGGCAGAGCTACTCGCTGGACCGGATCACCCCGGCCGGGACCAAACAGGTGATCAAGTCGGCCCGGGTCGCGCCGTCGTTCACCGGCAAGGCGTCGATGCCGAACTACGGCGCGGTCTCCGACGAGGCGATCACCGCCGCGGGCAAGGTCACCTCGTTCGCCGGCCAGTCCGACGACCCGTTCTTCGCCGACCTGCGGGTCTTCGACCTGCTCTACGGCGGCGACCTGAGCGAGGTCGGCGAGGACACCCTCAAGGGCTACAACGTCAACACCATCGCCCTGCGGGTGCCCAAGGGTGATCTGGCGCTCAAGGGCAACGTCACCCGCAACCCGGTCGTCGGCATCTGGTCGACCACCTCGCGGATCGGCGCCAGCATGAAGGGCAAGGCGCCGGTGCTGCAGCAGGTGTCCCGGCTGGGCATGCCGCTGGTGAACGAGGCGGTCATCCCGGTCGGCCGCAAGAACGAGTTCAACGTCAGCAAACCGGCCACCGACGCGAAGTTCGGTGCGTCCGTCATCAGCCCCGAGGTGCCGAAGCTGATCGAGGCCATCTATCAGATCCCGGCCCCGGCCACCCCGCGCAAGGACCTGGTCGAGGTGTTCCTGACCGGTGTCTGTAAGGCCTGCGGCCCGATCGCCGCCGACCTCAACTCGCAGATGCTCAACAAGGACGTGGTCAAGAAGGCGTTCGTCCCCAGCGAGCAGCTGCGCCTCAACATGGCGGTGCCGCCGTCGGACAGCCCGCACCGCCTCGGCGTGATCGGCGGTGACCTGGCCGGCTTCCCGAACGGGCGGCGGCTCGCCGACGACGTCATCGACGTGACCCTGCAGGCCGCCGAGGGCATCCTGCTGCCGAACCCGCCGGACGCGGTCAAGACCCTGGGCGACGGCGTCAACGGCAACAGCGCCGGATTCCGCGCCACCTTCCCGTACGTGGCCCTGCCCAACCAGGACAGCGTCAACAAGCAGTGAGCACCCGGCTCACCCGCCGTCTACGAACCCAGGCGGCGGGTGAGCGCGGTGTACCGGCGGCCCGCCCCGACCGTGCGGACCGCGGCGGCCAGCGCGCGGCGCGAACCGACCAGCACCACCAGCTTCTTGGCCCGGGTGATCGCGGTGTAGAGCAGATTCCGCTGCAGCATCATCCAGGCGCTGGTGGTCAGCGGGATGATCACGGCGGGGTACTCGGAACCCTGCGAGCGGTGGATGGTGATCGCGTAGGCGTGGGCCAGCTCGTCCAGCTCGTCGAAGTCGTAGTCGATCAGTTCGTCCTCGTCCGTGCGTACCGCAAGCGTCTGATCGTCGGTCGACAACGCCGTGACGACGCCGACCGTGCCGTTGAAGACCCCCGCGACCCCCTTGTCGTAGTTGTTCCGGATCTGGGTGACCTTGTCGCCCACCCGGAACACCCGGCCACCCATCCGCCGTTCCGGCAGCCCCTCCCGGGCCGGGGTGAGCTGCTGCTGCAACAGTGTGTTCAGCGCGCCGGCGCCGGCCGGGCCGCGATGCATCGGAGCCAGCACCTGGATGTCGCGGCGCGGATCAAGACCGAATTTCCGCGGTACGCGATGACAGGCCACGTCCACGGTGAGCGCCGCCGCGGCCTCGGTGTCGTCGCACGGGAACAGGAAGAAGTCGGTCATCCCGTCCAGCAGCACCGACCGGCCCTGGTTGACCCGGTGCGCGTTGGTGACCACGCCGCTCTGCGCCGCCTGCCGGAAGATCTGGGTCAGCCGCACCCGGGGGATCACGTCGGCGGCCAGCAGATCCCGCAGCACCTCGCCGGCGCCCACCGACGGCAACTGGTCGACGTCACCGACCAGCAGCAGGTGCGCGCCCGGGGCGATCGCCTTGACCAGCTTGTTCGCCAGGATCAGGTCGAGCATCGAGGCCTCGTCGACGACGATCAGATCGGCGTCCAGCGGGTTGTCGCGGTCGTACTGGGCGTCGCCGCCGGGCTGGAGCTTGAGCAGGCGGTGCACGGTGGCGGCGGGATGGCCGGTCAGCTCGGCGAGGCGTTTCGCGGCGCGGCCGGTGGGGGCGACCAGCTGGATCTTGGCCTGCTTGGCGGCGGCGAGTTCGACGATCGAGCGTACGGTGAAACTCTTGCCGCACCCCGGGCCGCCGGTGAGGACCGCTACTTTCTCGGTGAGCGAGAGCCGGACCGCCTGCTCCTGTTCTTTCGCGAGTGTCGATCCGGTTCTCTTGTGCAGCCACGTAAGGGCTTTGTCCCAGTCCACATCGTGAAAATGCGGCATTCTGTCCGACTTTCCGCGCAACAAGTGGACAAGAGTGGAGGACAGGGACTGCTCGGCGCGGTGGAACGGGACCAGGTAGATCGCGTCGTCCTCCCGGACCACGCCCTCCTCCTCGACCAGCTCGTCCAGACAGGCCGGGATGAGCGTGCCCGGCACCTCGAGGATCTTGGCGGCGTCGGCCATCAGCTCGTTCGCCGGCAGGAAACAGTGCCCGTTGTCGGTGGCCTGCGACAGCGTGTACTGCAGGCCGGCTTTCACCCGTTCGGGACTGTCGTGCGGGATGCCGACGGCCTGCGCGATCGTGTCGGCGGTCTTGAACCCGATGCCCCACACGTCGGCGGCCAGCTTGTACGGGGAGTTCTTCACCACGCCGATGCTGGCGTCGCCGTACTTCTTGTAGATCCGCACCGCGATCGACGTGGACACCCCGACACCCTGGAGGAAGAGCATCACCTCCTTGATCGCCTTCTGCTCGGCCCACGCCGCGGTGATCTTCCTGGTCCGCTTCGGCCCGAGCCCGGCCACCTCGATCAGCCGCTCCGGCGCGGTCTCGATGATGTCCAGGGTGTCGAGTCCGAAATGGTCCACGATCCGCCCGGCGAAGATCGGCCCGACCCCCTTGACCAGCCCGGATCCCAGGTAACGGCGGATGCCCTGCACGGTGGCCGGCAGCACGGTGGAATACGACAGCACCTCGAACTGGCGGCCGTACTGCGGATGCGACGACCACCAGCCGGACAGCCGCAGACTCTCCCCCGGTTGCGCCCCGAGCAGGGCGCCGACCACGGTCAGAAGATCACTGCTGCTCTGGTACGCCACCCGGGCCACCGTGTAGCCGGTCTCCTCGTTCACATAGGTCAGTCGCTCCAGCACCGCTTCGATGGTCTGCGTCTTCTTTTCCGGCGGCACGCGACCATCGTGCCGCGAAGGGGTAGAACCGGCCAACCCCGTACGCCTAGCGTGATCACCATGGCGCTCTTTGACTTCCCGCTCCCCGAATTGCGCACCTACCACTCCGCCTTCCCCGAGCCGCCCGGCTTCGACGAGTTCTGGGCCGGCACCCTCGCCTCCGCCCGCCGGGCCGCGCTGCCACCGAAGCTGACCGAGGTCAGCACCCCGCTCAAGGGCGTCACCACGTACGACGTGACGTTCACCGGGTTCGCCGGCCAGCCGATCCGGGCCTGGCTGAACCGTCCCGCCGCGGCGACCGGGCCGCTGCCGGTGGTGGTCGAGTTCATCGGCTACGGCGGCGGGCGCGGGCTGCCGCTGGACTGGCTGCTCTGGTCCAGCGCCGGCTACGCCCACCTGGTCATGGACACCCGCGGCCAGGGTGGCGGCTGGCGGGGCGGCGACACTCCGGACCCGGACGAGTACGGCGCCGGCCCGGCCCACCCCGGCGTGATGACCCGGGGCGTGACCGCGCCGGAGACCTACTACTACCGCCGGCTGATCACCGACGCGGTCCGGGCCGTGGAGACCGCCACCGAACTGCCCGGCGTCGACGCGTCCCGGCTGGTCGTGGCCGGCAAGAGCCAGGGCGGGGCGCTCGCCCTGGCCGCCGCCGGACTGGCCCCGGACCTGGTCGCGGCGGTCGTCTCCGGGGTGCCGTTCCTCTGCGACATCCGGCGCGCGGTCACCATCACCGACAGCGACCCGTTCCACGAGGTGGTCCGGTTCCTGCGGGCCAACCCGCAGGCCGCCGAGCGCACCCTGAACACGCTCGACCACATCGACTCGGTCCACTTCGCCCGCCGGATTACCGCGCCGGCGATCCTGTCCACCGCGCTGATGGACGCGGTGTGCCCGCCGTCCGGGGTGTTCGCCGCCTACAACGCGATCCAGGCGCCCAAGCAGATCGAGGTGTACGAGTGGGACGGCCACGAGGGCGGTCGCGGCCACTTCGACACGGCGGCCCTGGAGTTCGTGGACGACCGTCTCTCCTGAGCCTCCCACCCTATGTAGAGAAACTAGTGAGGGTGAGTTACGGTGTCGGGCATGATCCTGACCCGGCTCACCCGGTGGGCGCTGCGGGCGGCCGCCCGGCGCTGGCCCGCCGACCTGCGCGCGGAACTGCTGCACGAGTGGCTGGCGGAGATCGCGTATCTGGAGGGGCGGCCCGGCACCACCGGCCGGCGTCTCGGGTTCGCGCTCAGCCTGCTCGCCGCCCCGCCGGTGCGCGACGCCGCCGGTGTCCCGCGCGGGTGGGCCGAGGCCCGGTCCGGCCTGAGCCCGGCCCTGGCACTGGTGTTCGCCGGCCTGTTCGGCCTCGGCGTGAGCCAGATGGCGAACCTGCTGTTCTTCCCGGTCTTCGACCTGCTCGGGATGGACGACTACGGCTGGATCTGGCCGGCCGGGCAGCTCATCAGCCACGGCGTGGCGCTCGCCCTGTGGTGCGTGCCGGTCGGCAGGTGGCTCGGCCGGCGGCTGCCGATGAACCGCGACGGCCGCCTCGGTGTGACCGGCCCCGCCGTCCTCGCCCCGGTGGCCATGCTGCCCGCGCTGCTGGTGCCCGCCTCCGGCGGCGAGGGCCCGCTGATCCCGTCGCTGTCCACCCTGATCGGCCTGGTGACCTGGACCGTCCTGACCGCGCTGATCGGCCGGACCATGGTCGGGGCCGGCCGCACCACCACCGCCGGGCTGGCCCTGGGCGCCGTCCCGCTCGCCGCCCTGGTCTCCGCCGCGCTGGCCACCGTCCCGCTGCTGATCCAGCAGGGCCGGGCCGCCGCGGGCGCCTCACTCCTGCTCGGGAACCTGGATCTGATCGAACCCGACCGGACCGGCATGATCGTCTTCACCGGCGCCCTGATCGGGCCGTTCATCGCGTACGGCTGGCTGGCCGTGCTGTACGGCCGTCGTGCCGCCGCCGCACCGGACCGCCCGATCCGGTTCACCGAGCCGGTCGCCGAACAGGGCCCGGCCGATCTGCCGCCGGTGCTGCTCGGCGCGGGCCTGACCGCCCTGCTCGCCGGGGTGCTGACCTGGGCGTACACGGTCACCTACCTGACCCCGGCGATGCCGTTGATGTCGGCGGTCGCCCCGATGCCGGGCGGCGACGGCGAGCTCTACCTGTGGGTGGCCGAACTGCGCTGGACCGCGATCCTGCTGGCCGCGCTCGGCGTGCTGACCGCCACCGCGAACCGGCGCTCGGCCGGCCGGGCCGCGATCCTGCTCGGCGCCGGCCTGCTCGGGACCGAGGCGGTGCTGCTGCCTGGCGAGTTCACCGGCGCCTCCGGCCTGCGGATCGCCCTGCTGGCCGCGGCCGTCGTCATCGCGGCGGCCTGGTCCCTGGCCGGTCACCCGGTGGCCGGTGCGGCGGTGCGGGTGGTCCGGGTCCGGGTGACGGCCGCCGCGATCACGGCCGTGGCGATCGGCCCGATGCTCTACGCCCAGTCGACACCGGCCGAGAACCACGAGTTCATGCCGATCGGCCTGCCGATCACCACCGCCGCGGTGGCCGTCGCCCTGGTGCTGCTCGGCACCGGCACGGCGGTGGCCACCAGCCGGTACCCCCTGCCGTGGCCGGTCGCCGCCCTGCTGGTCGCGGGGCCGGCCGCCGGCCTGGCCGGGCTCGGTGTCTTCCTGGGCAACGGGGTGAACGACACCGTCGCCGGCACCGCCATCCTGGCCGGTCTGCCGTTGGCCGTGCTGCTGGCGGCCCTGCTGCGCATCCACCGCCCGCGCCGCCGGGGCCGGACCGCGCTGCTCTGGACCATGTTCGCCCTGGCCGGAGTGCCCGGGACGATGGTCCTGCTGTACGCCGGGGTGGGCCTGCTGATGTTCGTCCCGAACATCCTCTTCTCCATCGACAGCTCCGGTTACCCGGCCGACGGACTCTCGGTCGTCCCCGGTTCGGCCCTGCTGATCCTGCCGGCCGCGATCTGGTTCGCCGGCCGCTCCGGCGGAACGGCCCCGTTGTCGGCCTCGGAGGACCCCGTGCCGGTCCCGAACTCCTTGTCCGGCCAGGACCCGGAGCCCGTGGTCTGACCGGCCGGCCGGCCCCGCCCGGGAACGAAAAACTCCTCGCGGTCTCGGCCGGGACCGCGAGGAGCTGGGTGCCTGAGAAAGGGGTCTCCGCCGGACTCGGCCTGCCGGCGGGGACGGAGGTGGCGGATCAGATGAACGAGCGGACGATGCTGATCGCCAGGAAGACCACGATGAAGGCCAGGTCGATCGAGATGCCGCCGGCCCGCAGCGGGGGGAGGACCCGGCGCACCGGGGCCAGGATCGGCTCGGTGACGCGGTAGATCGCGTCGATAGCCTTCGAGCGGGCCGAACCGGGCATCGCGGGACCGGCGAGCACCACGCTCCAGTCCAGCACCACCCGGACCACCAGCACCAGCTGGACGAGAAGCAGCGCGAAACTGATCAGGCCGAGAATCATCGGAACCTCCGTGTGAGGGGTACGTGCACCCACTATGCGGGGGAAAACTGTGAACTGGCTTGGCGATCTCTGTGACGGTCACGTCAGGTCGTGACCGTCACAACACCGTCAGCTCACCCCGTACCGGAAGATCAGTTGAAGTGGTCCGGGTGCGGCCCGGTCCGGCCGTCGCTCTCCAGGGCGTCGATCGCGGCCAGGTCGTCGGCCGACAGCTCGAAGTCGAAGATCGCCAGGTTCTCCCGGATCCGGGCCGGGGTCACCGACTTGGGGATCACGACCCGGCCCTGCTGCACGTGCCAGCGCAGCACCACCTGCGCCGGGGTGCGGTCGTGGGTGTCGGCGATCCGGGTGATCGCCGGATCGCCGAGCACCCCGGCCTGGGCGAGCGGGCTCCACGCCTCGGTGACCACACCCAGTTCGGTGTTGGCCGCCTGGGCGTCGCGCTGCTGCAGGGCCGGGTGAACCTCGATCTGGTTGATCGCGGGCACCGTGCCGCCCAGGTCGGCGACCGCCCGCAGGTGCTCGGGCAGGAAGTTCGACACACCGATCGCGCGCACCCGGCCACTGGCGGCGAGGGACTCCAGAGCCCGCCAGGTGTCCAGGTACTTCTCGTGCCGGGGCGTGGGCCAGTGGATCAGGTAGAGGTCGAGCCGGTCCAGCCCGAGGCGGGCGAGGCTGGCCTCGAAGGCGCGCAGCGTCTCGTCGTACCCCTGGTCGCTGTTCCAGACCTTGGTGGTGATGAACAGCTCGTCGCGGGGCACACCGGCGGACTTCAGCGCGGCGCCGACGCCCGCCTCGTTCCGGTAGGCCGCCGCCGTGTCGATGCTGCGGTAGCCTGCCTCGATCGCCGAGCTGACGGCGGCCGCGGTCTCCGCCTCCGGGACCTGGTAGACGCCGAAACCGATCTGCGGAATCGTGACGCCGTTGTTGAGCGTGATGACAGGCGTATGGCCCATGAAGGGTGGCTCCTCTTCAGCGGTGGTGCTTCTTCTTACCGTTCCTACCCACTGTGCAAGGGTGTTTCCTGCACATCAGCGCGCCTGTCCCGAACGGTCTTGGACAGACTGGTTCCCCGCTTTCGCCGTCCCGGAACCCGCGTCGATCGTGTCGGTGCGGGTGGCCGGGCGGGGCGGGGTTCCTCACGCGCGGGGACTGCTGTGGCCTGGACTTGGCGAGGCCGCATTCCATCGCTCTGGTGGAATGCGGGCGGTTCGGTCCGTCGCCGGGCAGCATGTCCTTGCGCGCGTCGTCCGATCACGAGACTGGCGGCCTCGTGCCGGGTGGCCCTGGTGGGTCTCTGCCAGTGTTCGGCACCCCACCTGCTGGTGTAGGCCGGGTCGACGGCCACGATCGCGACCCCGGCGTCGTGCGCTTGAGCGACGAGCCGGGTGCGGAGCTTGCCGGTCGGGAAACGGGAGATCAGTTGCCGGAATCGTTTCCGGTCGCCGAAGTTCTCTCGTCCTCGGTTGTCGGTGAAGTCGAGGTTCTCGATCGCGACGGCCCGGGCACCGCTGCGGTGGGTCCAGTGCAGTAGGCGGGTGGTGGCGTGCCGGAGTTGCGCGTCGCGGTGGGTGGCTGATCCGGACAGGTCGTAGGCGAACCGGCGAGGTCGCCCGATCGGGTTGCCCGCCCCGTCCAGCCGCCAGGCGGCGTAGTGGTCGTCGTTGGTGTCCACTCCGACCAGCATGCCCGCGGTCACTGCTGACAGAGGTGCCTGTGGAGTGGTCGCATCGGGTTGCCACGTCGCATTCAGGTACCAGCGGTCGCGGATCGCATCGTGGCGGATGGTGTACGCCACCGCCCGGTTGCGCGCCACCCGTTCGGCCCAGGCAGCGCCGCGGTGAGCGAACCGGGCGCGGGCGTCGAGCCGGTAGCGGCCGCGGGCGGCGTTGGCCTCGTGTTCCAGTTCGGCCGGAAGATTGATCTCCACGACGCCGTCCGGGCTGATCCGGATCGTCTCGTTCCCGTGTCTCTTGCCGGTCTCGCCGTCGGCGGACAAGAACATGCGTGCGGCGTCCCATCGATCCCGCCACTGTTGTTCGGTGAGGCCGGCCTCGGCAAGGTGGTGGCGGGTGTTCGACAACCGGCGGCCACCGCGCACCACGTGGACCGTGCCGGCGTCATGGTCGGCCTGCACCCGCCGGTGACGGTCCTGCAATGCCGCCACGCGGCGGGACTTCTGGAACCACTGGGCCGTCGACCGATAGCCCGGCTTCGGCCCGCCCACCGGTAGCAGCAGCCGGGCGGTGATCGCGGCGATCGTCGCGCCCATGGTCGTGAGGTGTGCTTGCTGTCCACGACGTGCGAGTGCGTACTGGGCGTTGTTCGCCTTGGTGATCGCACCGGCCCACCGCGACGACGATCGCTGCGACAACCACTGCTTACGCTCGGCCCATCGGCCGTTGTCCAATCCCGCGCCGTCGCGACAACGGGCCATGAGGTCCGCGGCGGCGAGGGAACCCAGGTACAGGCCGAGGCGGCGCAGTACACGCGCGTCGATGGTGGACACCCGCAACCGGGTCCGGGCCGTCACCGCGGTCGGCGGCGCCAACACGACCGGCGCGGTGATCCGTCGCAACCTGCTTCCCACCGCTCACTCCCGAACACGCTCCGGCACCCACCTGGCAGGAAGCGTACCCATGTTCGAATGAGGGCTGGGTGTGGCGCCGGGAGCCCTGGTGGTGGGCGGGCGGCGTGGTCGCCTGGTGGTGGGAGCGGCGTGCTGCGCGCTGCGCCGGTCCGGGTCGCGGTCCGGGTCACGGTTGGCGGGTCGCACGGTCCGTCGATTGCTGCGGTACGGGTACGCATGGCCGTGGTCCCGTCCGGCCCGGTCACCGGAGGGAGGAGCTCGATCACCGGATGGAGGTCGGCGACCGGTGGCGGGAGGGGCGTGGGTGTCCGGTGTGCGGTCCGCAGCAGCAGACGTTCCGAGGTCCGCCGCGGGTGTGCCCGTCGACGGTCAGCGCGTGGCCTGCATGGTTCCCCCGTCGGCACCGGTGGGTGGCTGTCCGGTGGTTCGGAGCGGGCCCGGTCGCGCCGGGGTGGGCGGTGCCCGGTCTGCCGGGTCGCCGTGTTCACAGGCCGACCACCCGTCGGGTGGCGACCGCACCGCGGCGCGGGCCGGCCCGCCGGGTCACGGTGACCCGGGTGGCGGCCCGCGCTTCGGGCTCGTTGCGGTAGGGGACCACTGCGTCACCGGTGGGCGGGGCCGTCGTCGCGGCCTCCGCCGAGCTTCCGTCGACCGGTGTCGCCTCGGCTCGATTCATGGCGCTCATTATTGATGAACGTACATGTGACGCAAGCCTCCCGGAGTGCCTGTTACCACCCGGAAACAGTTTTCGTCAGAACGGGTAAGCCGGCGGCTTGTCACGGACAGTGACCCAGCGGGTCTCGGTGAACGCCTCCACATTGGCCGCCGCCCCGCCGAAACGGGAACCGGTCCCGGACGCCGCGACACCACCGAACGGGCTGTTGGCCTCGTCGCCGACCGTCTGATCGTTGATGTGCACGATGCCGGTGGGGATCCGGTCGGCCAGATCCAGACCCCGCATCACGTCGGTGGTGATGATGCCGAGCGACAGGCCGTACTCACTCGCGGTGGCCAGCCGGACCGCCTCCTCGGCGTCGGAGAATCGGATGACCGGAGCCACCGGACCGAAGATCTCCTCCCGGAATGCGGGCGTGTCGCCGTCCGCGTCGGCGAGCACGGTGGGGGAGTAGAAGAGATCACGGTAGGTGCCGCCGGCCGCCACCCGGGCCCCGGACTCCACCGACCGGGTCACCACCGAATGGATCTTGTCGCGCTGCCCGGCGTCGATGATCGGCCCGAGCACCACCTGCTCGTTCGCCGGGTCGCCGACCGGCAGCGCCGCCGCCTTGGCCGCCAGCCGTTCCACGAACTCGTCGTACAGCCGGGTGTGCACCAGGTGCCGCCCGGTCGTCATGCAGATCTGCCCCTGGTGGAACCACGCCCCGAAGGACGCCGCCGCGACCGCGCCCTCGACGTCCGCGTCGTCCAGCACCACCAGCGCCGAGTTCCCGCCCAGCTCCAGGTGGGCCCGTTTCAGGTGCTCACCGGCGAGCGCGCCGACCCGGCGGCCGGCCGCGGTCGAACCGGTGAACGAGATGACCCGTACAAACGGGTCGGTGACCAGGGCCTCGCCGACGTCCGCGGCGCCCGGCAGCACCTGCAGCACCCCCGGCGGCAGGCCGGCCTCCTCGAAGATCCGGGCCAGCGTGACCCCGCCGGTCACCGCGGTCCGCGGGTCCGGCTTGAGCAGCACCGCGTTGCCGAGCGCCAGGGCCGGCGCGACCGACCGGATGGCCAGGATGATCGGCACGTTGAACGGGGCGATCACCGCGACCACCCCGGCCGGCACCCGGCGGGCCATCGACAGCCGCGGTTCCTCGCTGGGGAGCAGTTCGCCGTACGGCCGGGACGGCAACCCGGTCGCCTCGTAACACTCCTGCTCGGCCACGTGCAGGGCGAACCCGGCCATCGGCGGGATCGCGCCGACCTCCCGGACGTTCCAGCCGGAGATCTCGGCGGCGTGCTCGGACCACAGTTGCGCGGCCCGGCGCAGGACCGCGGCCCGCTTCGGGTGCGGGGTGGCCGCCCACTCCCGCTGCGCCGCGGCGGCCAGCCGGCCGGCCTCGGTCACGTCCTCGGCGGTGGCCCGCCCGATCCGCCCGAGCACGGCGCCGGTGGCGGGTTCGCTCACCTCGTAGGCGCCGCCCCGGCCGGGCCGCCACTCGCCGCCGATGAAGATGTTGCCGGTCCACAGTTTGTCGTCGAGAAGCATGCGTCGGCCTCCAAGCGCAGGGGTGCGCTGACGGTATGCCCGTGTTTCCGGCAGATCAACGGAGTGTTCCAGTCATCCGAACGCCGTTTCAGCGAAGCGGTCTACCGGTGGCCCAGTCTGGTCGAGATCTCCGCGGCGGTCTGCCGCAGCGGGCGCTCCAGCCGGGACACCACCGAGTCCGCCGTCGTCGACCAGACCGTCAGGTGCACCGCGATGTTGATCGCCGCCACCACCCGGCCGGTGCGGTCCCGGACCGGCGCCGCCACCGAGCGCAGCCCCGCGGCCAGCTCCTCGTCGTTCACCGCCACCCCGCACTGGCGGATCCGGGCCAGCGCGGTGGTCAGCTGCTCCCGGTTGGTCAGCGTCTTCGGGCCGCGCCGGGCGAAGTCGACCCGGTCCAGGATCTTGCGCAACGCCGCCGGTTCCTGATGGGCGAGCAGCACCTTGCCCATCGACGTGCAGTACGCCGGCAGCCGGGAACCGACGTGCAGGTTCAGGCCGAGGGCGTACGCGCCGGCCGCCCGGCTGCTCCGGCGGCGCTCGACGTAGACCAGGTCGATGCCGTCCAGCACCGCCATGCTCACCGTGTAGCCGGTCTCGTCGGCCAGCGCCTGCAGACACGGCGCGGCCACCCGGTTGATCTCCAGCGAGTTGACCGCGGCGAACCCCAGATCGACCACCTTGGGCCCGAGCGAGTACTTCCGGGTCTCCGGATCCTGCTGGAGGTAGCCGAGCCGGGCCAGGGTGGCCACGTACCGATGGGTGGTGCTCTTGGTGAGGTTGACCGCGCGGGAGATGTCGGCGATGCCGAGCACCGGCCGGGCCTCGCTGAATGAGGACAGGATCGTCAGCCCGCGCTCCAGCGACTGGGAGAACGCGCCGCCGGCGTCGTCGTCGTCGAGAGGCATGCCGCAGCCTAACCTCGTGTTCGAACTGTTGAAACGCCGTGCCGGGCCCGGATAGCATCGGCGGCGCGATGGAGCGGGTCAGAGAGGTGCGGCAGCACATCGGCGGCGAGTGGGTGGACGCGGCCGGCGGGCGGACGTACGACAAGCGTGATCCGTGGACCGGTGACGTCTTCGCCCGGGTCGCCGCCGGGGACGCCGACGACGCCCGCGCCGCGGTCACCGCCGCCGACCGCGCTCTTCCGGACTGGGCCGGGTCGCGGCCGGCCGACCGCCAGCAGATCCTGCTCCGGGCCGCCGACGCCCTCGACCGGCAGCGCGACGACGTGCGCGGGCACCTCGCCGCCGAGACCGGCTGCGGCGCGCACTTCGCCGACGTGCAACTCGACTTCTGTGTCCGGCTGCTGCGCCAGGCCGCCGGGCTCGGTTACGCGCCCACCGGGCAGATCCTGCCGTCCGACCTGCCCGGCACCCGGGCCCTCGCGGTCCGCCGTCCGGTCGGGGTGGTCGCCGCGATCGCCCCGTGGAACGCGTCGCTGGTGCTCGCCGGGCGGGCCGTCGTCGCGCCGATCGCGCTGGGCAACACCGTCGTGCTCAAACCCTCCGAGGAGGCGCCGTTCACCGGCGGGGCGTTCTGGGCGCGGCTGCTCCGGGACGCCGGGCTGCCTCCGGGCGTGCTCAACGTGGTCACGCACGCGCCCGGGGAGGCCGGGGCGGTGGCCGAAACCCTGATTGCCGATCCGCGGGTACGACGGATCGGCTTCACCGGTTCGACGGTCACCGGGCGGCGGATCGCGGAGATCGCCGGGCGGCACCTGAAACGGGCCGTCCTGCAGCTCGGCGGCCACAATCCGCTGATCGTGCTCGGCGACGCCCCGCTGCCGGCCGCCGTGGACGCCGCGGTCTACGGGGCGTTCGTGCACAGTGGGCAGACCTGCATGTGCGCGCGGCGGATCATCGTCGAACGTACCGTCATGCCGGATTTTGCCGCCCTCTTCGTGGAGAAGGCCGCCGGGCTGCCGACCGGCGACCCGTCCGACCCGGCCACCGTCGTCGGCCCGGTGATCAACGAGTGGGCGTTGTCGCTGCTCGAACGCCGGGTGCGGGAGGCCGTCGACCTCGGGGCCCGGCTGCTCACCGGCGGCCGGCCGGACGGGCGCTGCTTCCCGCCGACCGTGCTGGCCGGGGTGCCGCCGGAGGCCGAGCTGGCGTTCGACGAGACGTTCGGCCCGGTGGTCCTGTTGGAGGAGGCGGACGACGCGCACGACGCGGTTCGCCGGGCCGACGCCACCGACTTCGGGCTGACCGCCGGGATCATCACCGGTGACCCGTACCGCGGGATGGATCTGGCCCGGCAGTTGCGGGCCGGCGTCGTGCACGTCAACGACCAGCCGGTCCACGACGAGCCCCAGATGCCGTTCGGCGGTGTCCGGGACAGCGGCGCCGGCCGTTTCGGTATCGGGTTCGCCGCCGAGGAGTTCACCGAGGTTCAGTGGGTGACCGCCCGGCGGGAGCCGCGCACCTACCCGTTCTGAGGCTGCGCCAGGAAGGTCCGGAGTGCTTCGGCCAGCGCCTGCGGGGCCTCCAGGGCCGCGTAGTGCCCGACGCCGTCGAGCTGGACCGTGCGGATCGGTCTCCCGGCGGCCCGGGACATGGTGGCGGCGGTGAACTCGCCACCACCGGCGCCGACCGCGAGCACCGGCATCCGCAGCGGGTCCGCTTCGGTGAGCGCCACGATCTCGGCGCCCTCGCGCAGCATCGAACGGTAGAGGCCGGCCGCGCCGCGCCAGCCGCCGTCCCGCGCGTAGCCCCGGGCGAACTCGTCGAGGTCGGCGCCGGTCACCGCGCCCGGGGTGGCGACCATCGCGGTGAACATGGCGTCGAGGAACTCCCGCTCCCGGCCGGTGAGCAGCAGCTCCGGGACGCCGGGCGCGGCCAGCACGCCGATGTGCCAGGCGCCGCCGCGGGTGATGTCGGCCAGCGCCTCCAGGCCGAACCCGGGCAGGCCCATCTCGATCGCGGTCAGGCTGAGCACGTCCTCCGGGTGGCCGGCGGCCAGGCGCAGCACCGTGGCGCCGCTGATGTCCTGCCCGGCCAGGTGGACCGGGCCGGCGCCCAGGTGCCGGATCAGCCCGTGCAGGTCCTCGGCGGCGACGGTGCTGTCGAACGCGCCGCCGGCGACCGCGGAGTCACCGAAGCCGCGCAGGTCCACGGCGTAGACCCGGTGGGTCTCGGCGAGCAGCGGGATCAGCTCGTGGAACGCCCACCAGCTCTCCGGGAAACCGTGCACGAGCAGGACCGGCGAACCACCGGTGCCGGCCGAGACGTAGTGCAGCGTGGTGCCGTTGACCTCGGCGTAGTGGTGCTCCATGACGCTCCTCCGTAAAAAGACAACCTGGCTGTCTTTTTACGACGATAGACATCCAGGCTGTCTTTTGTCCAGTGGGCCGCGTAGCCTTCTGGTCATGTCCCGCACCGGCGCCGACCTGGCGCTACTCCTGCTCGGCGGCTTCCGCACCCTGGTCGACGACGCGGTCGACGAACTGGCCCGGCGCGGGCACCACGACGTGCGGCCGGTCCACGACTTCGCCATGCGTGCCATCGCCGCCGGGGCGGACAACGCCTCCGCGCTGGGGCGCCACCTGTCCGTCACCAAACAGTCGGCGGCCAAGACCATCGGGGTGTTGCAGGAGCGCGGATACGTCGCCGTCGAACCGGACCCGGGAGACGCCCGCCGCAAGCGCCTGATCGTCACCGAGCTGGGGTTCGAGGTGATGCGTCAGGGGGAGGCGATCTTCGAGGAGTTACGGGCCGGGTGGGCGGCCCGGATCGGCGCCGAGGAGCTGGCGACCCTGGAGCGGCACCTGACGACGCTGGTGGGGGCGCGGCCGATCCGCTTCGACACACCCGGCGGGGTCGGCCGCGACCTGACCTGAGTTTCTGCCGCGCAGGAGGCGGCCGCGGGCCTGCCCCGGGCAGCTCGGGAAGCGGCCGCCGACCCGCCCCGGGCCGGTCAGGAAGCGGCGGCGGCCATCGCCTGGTTCCACTGGGAGATCAGGATGCCGATGACGAAGACCTGAACGGCCGTCGGCAGGCCGGGCAGGTCGGCGGAGAGACTGCCGGACCAGCTGCTGCTGCGCTTGACCGTGCCGACGACCCGGTCACCCTCGACCAGGTTCTGATCCCAGTTCCAGAACGACTGGCGCCGGAACTCGTACTCCCGCCTGCCGGCCCGCACCTTCCACTGCTTGCGCCCGGCCTGCTCCGCCTCGGCCGCCACCGCGCCACCGTCGTCGAGCATGGTGAACTTGGTGCCCCAGGCGTTGGACCGCACCTTGTACTCCCGCCCGTCCAGCTTGAACCCACCACCCGAGGTCCACGTGCTGACGTCCCAGGTGGTGACGGTGGTCCCGTCGTCGCGGGTGAGGGCGTAGTTCTTGCCCCAGAAACTGGTGCGCTCCGCGTTGATCATGAGCCCCACGGTACGACCCTCCCTCATCGACGTCCCCCAGCACCTACCCGGCAGCAGGGAACGTCACACGCCACCGCATACGCCCGGCGGTCGCGGGTCGGCCTCGACCCGCGCCGGCCTCGCGTCGACGTGGCGGGACGCAGTGGTGCTTCTGTGGGGCCGAACGGCGTACTCCATCGGCTTGGAAGTTCTAAACGGCGACCGGGACCGCCGCGCCCACCAGGAAGTCCGCCAACCGGGAAGCCGCCGAGGCGGGGGTGGATGACGTCTCGCGGGACGCGGACAGGATGCCGGCCAGGGTGTCGCCGATGCTGTCGATGCGGGCCGCCACCTGGGCGGGGGTCTCGTGGTGGATCTCGGTGGCGATGGCGTGGATGATGCCGCCGGCGCTCACCACCACGTCCGGGGCCCACAGGATGTCGCGGGCGTGCAGCAGGTCGGCCACCTCGGGGGCGGCCAGCTGGTTGTTGGCCGGGCCGGCGATCGCCGCACAGCGCAACCTCGGGACGGCATCGCGGGTCAGGACGCCGCCCAGGGCCGCGGGGATCAGCACGTCCACCTCGGCGGTCAGGCAGGCGTCCGGGTCGGTCCACGTCACGCCCTCGATACGGCGGGCCGGGTCCACGTCCGCGGCGTGCACCCTTGCTCCCGCGGCCGTCAGCAGGTTGATCACGTGGGTGCCCACCCGGCCGGCGCCGAGGACGGCGAAGCTGCGGCCGGCCAGGTCGGGGCTGCCGAAACGGTCGGCCACCACCGCACGCACCGCGGCCAGCACGCCTGCCGCGGTGCCGGGGGACGAGTCGCCGGTGCGGCACAGCACGTGATCGGTGCGATCCCCGATGAGCACCATGTCGTCCGGGCCGGTGCCCACGTCGGGGCCGGTGGCGTAGATGCCGCCCAGGCTCTCGATCACGTCGCCCACGTCGTGCAGGACGGCCCGGCGGTCGGGATGCGTTCCGGCCACCACCGTCTTGCCGCCGCCGTGCGGGAGCCCGGCCAGCGCCGCCTTCGCGGTCATCGCCTCGGACAGGCGCAACGCGTCGTCCAGGCCGTCGCGCCAGTGCGGGTAGGCCGCGATCCGGCAGCCGCCGATGGCCGTGCCGAGGGCGGTCGAGTGCACCGCCACGATGATCGGGAGCCCGGATCGGAGGCCACGTTCCACTACGACTCGCTGATGCATCTTGCACTCCCTGTTCGATCTTCTGCCCCGAAACTAGTCGTCTCCACGGGATGTAGTTGATCGTGGCGAACTTCGTTCGGTGGATCGGGCAGAATGGCGTACGTGGACGAAATTGATTCGGCGATCGTGCGGGAATTGCAGGCCGACGCCCGGCAGACCAACCGGGACCTCGCCGCCGCGGTCGGCATCGCGCCCTCGACCTGCCTGGAGCGGGTGCGCCTGCTGCGCGACCGCG
Organism: Actinoplanes couchii; assembly: GCF_016862075.1. Classification (GTDB taxonomy): domain Bacteria; phylum Actinomycetota; class Actinomycetes; order Mycobacteriales; family Micromonosporaceae; genus Actinoplanes; species Actinoplanes couchii. Next base: position 98,910 of record NZ_BOMG01000006.1, read on the forward strand.
GGGTGATCACCGGCTATCACGCGGACATCAGCCTCACCGCGCTCGGGCGGGAGGTGCAGGCGCTGCTCAACGTGCAGGTCCGGCCGCTGAACCGGGAGGTGATCGAGGGGTTCAAGGCGTACGCGGCCGGGTTGCCCGAGGTGCTGTCGGTTTTTGTGCTCGCCGGTGGTGACGACTTCCTGGTGCACGTCGCGGTGCCGAGTGTGGAGGGGCTGCACACGTTCCTGATGGACCGGTTCTCCGGGCGGCGGGAGATCATCGGGTTCCGCAGTTCGGTGATCTACGCCCATCACCGGAACCGGGTCATCGCTCCTTCTGGCATTACTCCTTCTGGAAGTGCTCCTTCTGGAAATGCCAGATGATCAGGACGGGGATGTCCGCCACCGCGGTGTGCCAGGCCGGGTGCACGTAGCGGACCAGGGACCACGGCCAGGTGTCCCACGGTCCGATTTCGATCGGCGCGTCGTCGTCTTCGGTGGTCCAGGGGTCGCCCACCGTCCACCGGGGCTCGTCGCACGAACGCACCTGGAAGCCGGCGCTCAATGCCGCGCTGAGGTAGTCCGAGGCCCGGTGCCGGTGGTTGGCGATCAGGGCCGGGCGGCCGTCGGCGAGGCGCACCCGGGGGACGGAACCGAGGGCGTTCAATTCGGCTGACGCGTCCGAGACGACGAGACTTCCGCCGGGTCGCAGCACGCGGGCGAACTCGGCGAAAACCGGCCGCAGATCCGCCACGTGGGTCAGTGCGAGAGCGCAAGTCACGATATTTGCGGACAAATCAGGCACTGGGAGCCTCTGCAGGGATCCTTCGAGGAACGAAGCGCCCGGCAGCGAGCGGCCCCGAGCCACCGCCAGCATGTCCGGCGACCCGTCCACCCCGATCACCCGATGCCCCTGCCCGGCCAGCCAGGCACTGTGCCGCCCGGTCCCGCAGGCCGCGTCCACCGCCACCCCCGGCGGCAGCCCGCCGAGAAGCCGGTGCACCACCTCCTCCTCGGGCGCGAACAGCCCGTTACCGGGATCGTCGTAGGTCTGCGACCACACCCGGTACCCGTCCACGGCGGTGGCCCACTGAACCGCCACCGGCTCCACGTCCAGCTCGTCCATGGCGAGCAGCCGCCGCATCCCGGCCACCCGGGCCCGGCCGAACTCCGGATCCGAATCCTCGGTGAACGAACGCATCAGGGCCGTACCCTCGGCCGCCAACAGGAACTCCAGAGCCCGCTGATGAATCATCCAGTGATTGTCATCGTTCCCACGGCGCGGGTACACGGATATATGCCATGCCGGCCGCCTCCGCCGCGGCCACCCCGAGGTCGGTGTCCTCGAAGACCAGGCAGTTCTCCGGGGCCACCCCGAGCAGCCGGGCGCCGGTCAGATACCCCTCCGGGTCGGGTTTCGGCCGCGCGTAGTCCTCGGCGCAGACCAGCACCTCGAACCGGTTCATCAGGTCCAGCGCGGTCAGCGACGCGGTCACCGACTCGCGGGTACTGCCGGACACCACCCCGAACGGCACCCGCCCGTACGACGCGTCGATGTGCTCGAGCACCCCCGGCACCGCGGTGATCGTCGGGAGCATCGCCTGGAACAGCTCCTCACGCCGGGCCGCGACCACGTCGATCGGCATGTCCAGACCCTGCATCCGGTTCAGATCGGTGATCACGTCGACGACGGTGCGGCCGCCCCACGAGTAGAAGAGGTCCTGCGGGAACTCGGCGCCCCACTCGGCCAGGGTCTCCAGCCAGGCCCGATGGTGCGCGGGCATGGAGTCGGTGATGGTCCCGTCGCAGTCGAACAGGTAGGCCTTGAATTCGCCGTCCGGCAGGGGTAGCAGCACAAACGGCACGCTACGGCCCCGTGCCTGAGCGCGCGGGCACACATGGCAGTTTGGTGACATGGACTACCGCCGCACGTACCGCGCCGCCGCCATCGTCTTCGCCGACCTGGTCTCCCGCATTCCCGCGGCCGACCTGAACGGCCCCGGCCTCGGCGAGTGGACCTTGCGTGACCTGCTCGGGCACACCGTCAGTTCGGCGTTGCGGCAGGTGCCCGCGGTGCTCGCCGACCGGGCGCCGGGCATCGTCGTACCGGTCCCGGAAGGCTATTTCGCCCTGCTCCGCCTGGCGCCGACCGAGATGGTCGGTGCCGCCCGCACCGCTTCCGCCGACGACGCCCGGGCCACCGGCACCGACCTCGGCGACGACCCGGCCCGCGAGATCAGCGGCTGGATCGGCAAGGCCACCGCGGCACTGGCAAGCGTCGCCGACGACGACGTGGTCGCCACCCCCGCCGGCGGCATGCGGGTCCGCGACTGGCTGCCCACCCGCACGTTCGAGCTGGTCGTGCACTCCTCGGACGTGGCAGCCGCGGCCGGCCTGCCCATCGAGTTCGACCCGGAGACCCTGTCCGAGTCCACCGCACTCGCCGCCCGGGTAGCCGCCCTGACCGGCGGAGGCCTGACAACCTTGCGTTCCCTCACCGGCCGCGGCCCACTCCCGGAGGGCTTCTCCATCGTCTAGATCCTTTTCTCGTACGCCACACCACAGCTCTGCCCGGTCCCCGCGAGGTCCGCGCGTCCCGAGACCGACCCGCGACCGCCGGGCGTATGCGGTGGTCCCTCCCGTTGCCGCAGGAATCCCGGCGACTCGCGCCCGCACCATCAAAGGCTGAACCCTCCCGACCACCTGTCCCGCCGGCTGGAGAATCATCCCCGGACATCGCGGGGTGAGGACCCGGCCAAACCTGCCGGACGCACGTCGCGGCCGAGGCCAACGGCTGGGAGACCGCGTGGACCGAGCCCGGACTACGCGGTCACCGGCGCCCACAGCCGCCGGGCCGACCTGAGGCAAGGCTCCCGGGCTGGATACGCCTGAGCTTCCGGGATTGTGCACCGGAGCCGGGAATCGCTTCACCAGCTCGGTACGGTTCGCTGGGCTGGCCATCTCCCGGTCAAAGCCCTTGACCTCCTGGATCGCGGTCGTCGTCTCCCGGAGCTTCGACAGCGCCGTGTCGCCCTTCGGCCTGGTCATCCTTCGGTGCTTCGCGGTCATCCTGCCGCCTCCATTCTTCGTCGATCAGATCCCGGACCACAGCCGCCAGCGAGTCACCGCGACGGTCGGCAAGAACTCCCAGCCGGTACCGATCCGCTTCGGAAAGCGCGATGTCCAGGGAGGCCGGAAACGCAGTCATTCGGCCTCGCGTGCCCATTACTTCTCCGATCTGGAATTGTTCCGGTAATGATTTTCCGGAGAATCTCGGAGTTCGTCAGAATGGCTTCGGCTGCACGAATCGCACGGTTACTGACCACACTCGCAGCCGCCGAGTGTGACCGAGTTCCGAGAGGTGATCATGCTGGAGCCACAATTGCGACATGCCAAGACGGGCAATTTGCACTCAGCCCCAGGTGACGCCCAGAATGAGTTCACCGACAGTCGGGAGGCGAGCAGCCCATGTCAATGGATCTTGTTCTCACCAGTTCAGCCGCAGCAGCGGCCGCCTATTTGATGTTGATTGGCATGATCGCTTTGATCGCCTCGATCCACCCGGACGACAAGCGCCGGGCTGACGCGCACAAGGTCCTGGACAAGCTGATGAGGTTCGGCCGGAGCCCGTCTCGGCGGCGTTGAGCCGGTGCCCGGGCACCGGGAACACGTGGCCGGGGTGCTCGTCCGCCAGAGGCGGTGGTGGCACCCTCCACACGCGCCGTCCGGGCCGGTGGATGGCATACGTTTCCGCAGATCAGCAACCAGAAATCCGGAGCGGCCAGCAGGCATCGAACTCGTCCCCGAAGTTCAACAGCAACTCGGCGTCCGAGGTGAGCGGCAGGTGGCGAAAGCCCACGGGGACGATTCCGTCGGACGGCCGGATATCCAGGTATGCAGAGCCCCGACTCCGGTTGGTCACACCGACCTACTTCACGGGGCGCTTCGCACGCTCCCGCTTCCGGTGGCATCGCTTCCTGGCGTCGACGGTCGGCTCATGGCCGCAGACGATCTCCGTGCCACGGCATTTGCCGGCGACGGGCTCTCGGATCGCCGCCCGAGGCGCGTGAGCTGGATGCCGAGGGTGAGGAGTGCTCCCTGCCGCCGGGCGGTGCGGGATCCCGCTATGTCCGTACCGAAAGCAGGGGTAGGTCTTTCAGGGCGGGATGAGCCGGTGGCGCGTCGGTGATGATGGCGGTGACGTGGTCCGGCGGTAGGACCCGGAACGGGGAGGCTGCTCCGATCTTCTCCTCGCTGGCCAGCACGTATGTTTCGGCTGCCCGGCTTGCCAGGGTGCGTTTCATGGCCGCCTCGTCGGGGTCTCCGGTGGTCAGGCCGGCCTCGTGGTGGACTCCTGTCACGCCCAGCAGGAACAGGTCTGCCGTGATGTCCCGGGCGGCTTCGGCTACGGCCGCGCCCGAGGTGACGGCGGAGTGTTTGAACAGGCGGCCGCCGAGCACGTAGACGTCGACCGTGGGGTGGCTGACCAGGGCGGCGGCCACGGTCACGCTGTGCGTGACGATGGTCGCCCGCAGGTCGGCGGGCAGGGCCGCCGTGACCGCCAGGGCTGTGGTGCCGCCGTCGAGCAGGACCGTGCTGCCCGGGCGGATCAGGGCTGCCGCCGCGGCCGCCACCCGTTCCTTGCTCGTTGTCGCCACTCCGGTTCGGGTGGCGTAGTCCGCGATCGCCGGGGAGATTGGCAACGCGCCGCCGTAGACGCGCTGGCACAGGCCCGCCGCGGCCATCTCGCGCAGGTCCCGGCGGATGCTGTCCTCCGCCGCGCCCAACTCGGCGGCTATCTCCTTGGCCACCAGCTTGCCGTCGGCCTGTAGCCGGGTCAGCAGGAAATCTCGGCGCTCCGCGGCCAGCATTCCTTGTTTCTCCTTATTGCTGTCGACTGTTGCGTGTTCTTGAGTGTACGGTAACCGGCATGATGATTCTGATCGCCGGACCCTACCGTTCCGGGACCGGGGACGACCCGGCCCTGCTCGACGCCAACCTGCGCCGTCTCGAAGAGGCTGCCTGGCCGGTCTTCCAGGCCGGCCACGTGCCGATGATCGGTGAGTGGGTGGCGCTGCCGGTGCTGCGCGGGGCGGGCGGCACGAGCGTTGCCGACCCGGTGGCCGAGCAGATCATGTACCCGACCGCGGAGCGCCTGCTGGAGCTCTGCGGCGCGGTGCTGCGACTGCCCGGCGCGTCGAAGGGCGCCGACCAGGACGTGGCAATCGCGCAGAAACGTGGAATTCCCGTCTACTACGACGTGGCATCGATTCCCGCCGCTTGACAGGGATCGACGGCGGCCGTTGAGTGTTACCCGGAGGTGACGCGATGATCGTTCGCCGGGCCGTACTCGTCGCCACACTGATCGCCGGGGTCCTCGTCGGCACTCCGGCCGCCGCCGCCCCGCCGGTGTGCACCGCACCCACGCCCAGCACCACCCAGCCGGGCTATCTCGTCGCCGATCCGGACTGCGATCCGGACGGGACACCGTTCACCGCGCTCGACGGGGCGCGGGTGCACACCGGGATCAAGGACGGCGCGGCCTATCGGATCGAGGTGCCGCGGGAGTGGAACGGGAAGCTGGTCGTCTACGCGCACGGCTACCGCGGCACCGGGACCACGGTGTACGTGGGCAACCCCGACCTGCGCAAGCACTACATCGACCGGGGATTCGCGTGGGCGGCGTCCAGCTACGCGACCAACGGGTACGACGTGGGGCAGGGCGTGACCGACACGTACGCGCTGCTCGGGATCTTCCGGAAGATCGCCCGGCCGAGCCTGGTCTACATCTCCGGCGCGTCGATGGGCGGGCACGTCACGGCGGTGGCGATCGAGAGGTATCCGCGGGCGTTCGCCGGGGCGATGCCGTACTGCGGGGTCCTCGGTGACGTCGAACTGTTCGACTACTTCCTGGACGCGAACGTGACGGCGGCGGCACTGGCCGGGGTGAGGATCGAGTTCCCGCTGCGGCCGGGCGCCGGCTATCCGGCGCGCTGGGCGGCGCAGGTGGCGCAGATCCGGGCTTCCCTGGACAAGCCGACCTGGTCCGACGTGCTGGAACGGCGCAGCGGCGGCGAACGGCCCGGCTTCGACGGAGCGTTCGCCTACTGGGACGCCGCCTCGCAGAACGAGCTGCCGTTCCTGTTCAGCCTCTGGCCCGGCCTGAGCGGCGGCACGGCCGGCATCGCCTCCGGCAACCTGACCGACAACAGGCGCACGGTCTACCAGATCGACGACCGGCGGCAGCTCACCAAGACGGAGAAGAAGCTGAACGCCTCGGTGCTGCGGATCGCCCCGACCGCCCGCGACGGCGTCCCCCGGATCAGCGGCCGGGCGACGATCCCGGTGCTGTCCCTGCACGGCATCGGCGACCTGTTCGTCCCGTTCTCGATGGAGCAGGAGTACGCCCGGACCTCACCGCGGTTCGTCTCCCGCGCCATCCGCGACGTGGCGCACTGCGGCTTCACCGCCCCCGAGCTGACCCGAGGCTTCGACGACCTGGTCACCTGGGTCGAACACGGCCGCCGCCCGGCCGGCGACCCGATCCTGGACCGGCGCGCGGTGGCCGACCCGAACTTCGGCTGCCGCTTCACCGTCGGGACGAGACCGCAGTTCGCGCCCTGCCCCGCACCGGCTCAGGCGACCGGCCGAAGCCAGGGATCCGGGTCGAGCGCGGCGAAGCCGATGCCGGCCGGCTTCTCGTAGAGGTCCCGGGTGAGGACGATCATTTCCGGTCGTACGACATCGCCGTTCTCGCTCAGACAGCACCCACCGCCATCTGCCGTGCCGATCATGCGGCGTACCCGTCGACCGTGTGCGCCAGGATCTCGCGGAAGGCGCGGGCCGCCGGAGAGGCGGCGCCGGAGAGGCGCTGGGCGGTGAAGATGGTGCGGTGTGGGGCGCCGTCCAGTTCCAGCAGGCGGGCCGTGGTGCCGCGGCCGGCCCGGATCAGGTCGGGGATCAGGGCGACCGCGTTGCCGGACTCCACCAGGCGCATGTGGGCCTGCAGGTCGGCGGTCTCGTAGCGGACGTCCGGTTCGAAGCCGGCGCGGCGGCACACCTGTTCGGCGAAGTGCCGGGACGCGGCGCCGTGCGGTTCCATCACCCACGGCATGTGCCGGGCGGTGTCCAGGGAGTCGACCGGGTGCAGGGACTGCGGCGGTGGGGGCAGGGCCAGCCGGATCGCGTCGGTGGTCAGGTCGTGCCGGTCCAGGCCGGGGTGGTGCGGGGCGGCGTGTGCCGGGTACTGCTCGGCGATCACCATGTCGAAGTCGCGGGCCCATGTCTCACGAAGTGCTTCTTCGGGCTCCCGTTGGGTCATCTCCACCCGCACATCGGGGTACAGGGAAGCCATGGCACGCAGCGTGGCGGGCATGAAGGCGAGCGCCGCCGACTGGAAGACGGCCACCCGCACCCGGCCGGTGACGGTGGCCGCGGCGGCCTGCAACCGGGCCTCGGCCCGTTCCAGGGTGTCCAGGACCTCGCCGACCGACGCGACCAGAACCTCGGCCTGCGGCGTCAGCTGCACCCGGCGCCCGGCTTTGCGCAACAGTTGGGTGCCGGTCTCCCGTTCCAGCTGGCTGAGCTGTTGGGACACGGCGGACGGGGTGAAGTTGAGGGCTTCGGCGACGGCGGCGATCGTGCCGCGGACGGCCAGTTCGCGCAGCAGGATCAGACGGCGGATCTCCAGCACCGCAATACGTTAGCTCAACTTAACCACATAGCTCAGAAAGCATCGCTTTTCCTAAGGTGATGCAGGACTTCAGACTGTTGCGCATAACGGAAGGAGTTCCCGATGTCTGAGATCGCCGAAGAGACGATCGCCCTTGTCCGGCGCTGGCTGCGCGAGGCCGCGGACGTCCCGGTCGGCGGTTCGGCCGCGCAGCTCGCCGCTGTGCTGCGCGACCCGAAAGGCCTGGCGTTCACCGTCGGTTTTGTCGACGGTGTTATCCGCCCCGAGGACCTGCGGGTCAGCGCCCGCACGCTGCGCGCCCTGTCCCGGGACGTGCCCGGTTTCCTTCCCGCCCACCTGCGGCTCGCGGTCAAGGCCGGTGGCGCGCTCGCCCCGGTGATGCCCGGTGTGGTGGTCCCGATCGCCCGCCGCGCGCTGCGCCACATGGTCGGGCACCTGATCGTCGACGCCACCGACGCCCGTCTGGGCAAGGCGATCAAGAAGATCAAGCAGCGGGACGTACGCCTGAACGTCAACCTGCTCGGCGAGGCCGTCCTGGGCAAGGGTGAGGCCACCCACCGGCTGCGGAGCACCGAGAAGCTGCTGGCCCGGCCGGACGTCGACTACGTGTCGATCAAGGTGTCGTCGGCGGTCGCCCCGCACAACCCGTGGGCGTTCGACGAGGCCGTCTCGGACATCGCCGAGAAGCTGCTGCCGCTGTTCATGCTGGCCGCCAACTCCGGCAAGTTCGTCAACCTGGACATGGAGGAGTACAAGGATCTCGATCTGACGATCGCGGTCTTCACCAGGCTCCTCGACCGGCCCGACATGCTGAACCTGGAAGCCGGCATCGTGCTGCAGGCCTACCTGCCGGACGCGCTCGGTGCGATGCGGCGGCTGCAGGAGTGGTCCGCGGCCCGCCGCGAGCAGGGTGGCGCCGGCATCAAGGTGCGCCTGGTCAAGGGCGCGAACCTGCCGATGGAGCGGGTCGAGGCGGAACTGCACGGCTGGCCGGTCGCCACCTGCGACAGCAAGCAGGACACCGACGCCAACTACAAGCGGGTCCTCGACTACGCGCTGCAGGCCGACCGGATCGGCAACGTGCGCCTCGGCGTGGCCGGGCACAACCTGTTCGACATCGCGTACGCGTGGATCCTCGCCGGTCAGCGCGGGGTCCGCGCGGGCATCGAGTTCGAGATGCTGCTCGGCATGGCCGAGGGCCAGGCCGAGGCGGTCCGGCGCGAGGTCGGCGGTCTGTTGCTCTACACGCCTGTGGTACGCCCGGAGCAGTTCGACGTGGCCATCGCGTACCTGATCCGCCGTCTCGAAGAGGGCGCGAGCACCGACAACTTCATGTCCGCGGTGTTCGAGCTGCACACGAACGAGGCGCTGTTCGACCGGGAGCGCGACCGTTTCCTGGCGTCCCTGCGGGATCTCGCCACGAGTCCGGAGCCGACCACGCACCGGGTGCCCGACCGGTTCGCCGCCGTCCCGCGCAGTGTGCCGGGCCTGTTCGTGAACACCCCGGACACCGACCCGGCCGTCGCCGTCAACCGTACCGAGGTCCGTACCCTGCTCGCCCGGGTGGAGTCGTCGCGGCTCGGCCTGGACCTGCCCCGCATCGGCGACCGGGAGCACCTGGACCAGGCGCTGGAGAAGGCGGCCGCCGCCAGTTGGGGCGCCGCCGACCGGCGGGCCGTCCTGCACGCCGTCGGTGACGCCCTGGAGATCCACCGGACCACCCTGCTCGAGGTGATGGCCGCCGAGGCCGGCAAGACCGTCGACCAGGCCGACCCGGAGGTGTCCGAGGCGATCGACTTCGCCCACTACTACGCCGAACTGGCCGGGGAACTCGCCCACGTCGACGGGGCCGTCCCCGTTCCGGCCCGGCTCACCCTGGTCACGCCGCCGTGGAACTTCCCGGTCGCGATCCCGGCCGGTTCGGTGCTGGCCGCCCTGGCCGCCGGCTCGTCGGTGGTGCTCAAGCCGGCCGGTCCGGCCGAACGCTGCGGCACCGTGCTCGCCGGGATCATCCGGGACGCGCTGTCCGCGGCCGGCGCCGACGCCGACCTGCTCACCCTGCTGCAGGTCGACGAGGGCACGCTGGGCCGGGAACTGATCGCGCACCCGCTGGTCGACCGGGTCATCCTGACCGGGGCGTACGAGACGGCCGAGCTCTTCCGTTCGTTCCGTTCCGACCTGCCGCTGCTGGCCGAGACCAGTGGCAAGAACGCCATCATCGTCACCCCCAGCGCCGACCTGGACCTGGCGGTCAAGGACGTGGTCGCCTCCGCGTTCGGGCACGCCGGGCAGAAGTGCTCGGCCGCGTCCCTGGTGGTGCTGGTCGGGTCGGTGGCCCGCTCGCAGCGGTTCCGCACCCAGTTGCTGGACGCGGTGTCGTCGCTGGACGTCGGCTACCCGTCGGACCCGCGGACCAAGATGGGCCCGCTCGTCGAACCGGCCGCCGGCAAGCTCCTCGACGGCCTCACCAAACTCGGTGACGGCGAGGAGTGGCTGCTCGAGCCGCGCAAGCTGGACGACAGCGGCAAGCTGTGGAGCCCGGGCATCCGCGACGGCATCCGCCGCGGCTCGGAGTACCACCGGGTCGAGTACTTCGGCCCGATCCTCGGCATCATGATCGCCGGCAGCCTGGACGAGGCGATCGACATCGTCAACGAGGTGGAGTACGGGCTGACCTCCGGCCTGCACTCGCTGGACGCGGGCGAGATCCGCACCTGGCTGGACCGGATCCAGGCCGGCAACCTGTACGTCAACCGGGGCATCACCGGGGCCATCGTGCGGCGGCAGCCGTTCGGCGGCTGGAAGAAGTCGGCGGTCGGTCCCGGCACCAAGGCGGGCGGCCCCAACTACCTGACCGGCCTCACCGGGTGGGCGTCCCGCCCGGCCACCACCAAGACCGAGATCGACCACCCTGGTGTACGGGCCCTGCTGGCCGACGCCCGGGCGGTGGTCGACGAGATCGAGTTCGCGGGTCTGGACCGCGCCGCCCGCAGCGACGCCGCCTTCGACTTCCGAACCGCCGCCGACGTCTCGGCCCTGGAGGTGGAACGCAACGTGTTCCGCTACCTGCCGGCCCCGGCGACGGTCCGGCTGGCCGACGGCGGTTCGGTGGCCGACCTGGTCCGGGTGCTGTCCGCGGCCCTGCTGACCGGCGCCGATGTCCGGGTCTCCACGGCGGCCCCGCTGCCGGACCGGCTGGCCGCCCGCTACCCGTCCGCGACGGTGGAGGACGACGCCACGTTCGCGGCGTCGGTGCGGGCCGGCCGGATCCGCCTGATCGGCGGCGACGCCACCACCCTGGCGGCCGCCACGAACGGCCGCCCGGACGTGGCCGTCTGGTCCGGCCCGGTGACCGAGGCCGGCCGTCTGGAACTGCTGCCGTTCCTGCACGAGCAGGCGGTGAGCATCACCGCCCACCGGTTCGGCAACCCGCTCCCGCTGGCCGCCGAGGTCCTCTGACCTCGTACCGCCCGACGCCCTCCGCGCTTCCCCCGTGGCGCGGAGGGCGTCGTCGTGTCAGTTCGGTGGCATCACCGGACCAGGGCGGTGAGTTCCGCCACCTCGGCGGGGCTCAGTGACACGGTCGCCGCCGCGACGTTCTCCTCCAGGTGCGCGATCCGGGAGGTGCCGGGGATCGGGATCACGTTCGGGGCGCGGTGCAGCAGCCAGGACAGGGCCAGCTGTGCCGGGGTGACACCGTGCCGGTCGGCCGCGGCGGCCAGGACACCACCGGGCCGGGCCAGCTCACCGGTCGCCATCGGGAACCACGGGATGAAGGCCATTCCCGCGGTACGGGTGTGCTCGAGGACGTCCTCGGCGCCGCGCGCGCTCAGGTTGTACATGTTCTGCACCGAGACCACGTCGGCGACCGGCCGGGCCGCCTCGATCTCGGCGACGCTCACCTCGGAGAGCCCGATGTGCCGGATCTTGCCCTCCTTCTGCATCCGGGCCAGTTCGCCGAGGCTGTCCTCGAGCGGCACCACCGGGTCGATCCGGTGCAGCTGGTAGAGGTCGACGTGGTCCACGCCGAGGCGGCGCAGCGACATCTCCAGTGCCTGGCGCAGGTATTCCGGGCGGCCCAGCGGCGGCCACTCGTCCGGGCCGGTCCGCAGCACGCCGCCCTTGGTCGCGATGACCAGGTCGTCGCGGTACGGGTGCAGGGCCTCGCGGATCAGGTCCTCGGCGACGAACGGGCCGTACGCGTCGGCGGTGTCGATGAAGTTCACCCCGAGCTCGACCGCCCGGCGCAGGACCGCGATCGCCTCGGATCGGTCGCGCGGCTCGCCCCAGTACCCGGGGCCGACGATCTGCATCGTGCCGTAGCCGATCCGGTTGACGGTCAGGTCGCCGCCGATGGTGAAGGTGCCGTTGTTCGTCATGGTGTTCTCTCTCCGTGGATCAGTGGCGCAGGGTGGCGACGAGCAGGTTCGGGTCGTTCCGGGTGAGGTAGGCGGCGCTGGGCACCAGCAGGGTGCGGCCGCGGATCACCACCGAGGTCGGGTTGGACAGGCCGTCGGCGGCGGTGAGCAGGACCTCGGTACGGTTCCCGGTCACCCGTACGACCTGGTCGGCGGTGTTGAGGGTCGCGATGATCTCGTCGCCGTGGCCGGTGAAGGTGAAGTCGTCGACGCCGGTCAGGCCGGTGGCCACCACCCGGGCCGGGCCGAGTCCCCGGGCGCCGAACGGCAGCCGCAGGATGGTGCCCTCGTCGAGGTTGGAGACGTACACCGCCCGGTTGTGGATCTTGATGCCGTTGACACCGAGCAGCCCGTTCGCGGCCAGCGCCGGATCCGCACTGACCGTGCGGACCACACCCCGCGGCGAGACGGTGTGGATGGTGCCCTGGACCGAATCGGTCACGTAGAGCAGGCCGCTCGCCGGATCCCGGGTCATGCCGTTGGGCAGGCCGCCGGAGGGCAGCGCGGCGAGCTGCCGGGGCCGGCCGCCCTCGGTGAACGTCCAGACACCGGTCTCGGTGGAGCCGGTGGCATAGGCGACGTAGAAGGTTCGGCCGTCCCGGACCAGGCCGGTGACCAGCGGGAACCCGAGGGCCGGGGTCACCGCGGCCGGGTCGGCGGGTGCGGGCGGCGTGGCCAGGACACGGATCCGGCCGTCGGCGCCGACCCGGGCCACCTGACGGCTGCCGGCGAAGGTGACGTCGACGCTGCCGTCACGGTCCAGGACGATGTTCTCCGGCATCTGCCCGGCGGCCAGGTCGAAGTGAACGGCGATACGGACGCCGGAGACGGGTGCGGGGACGGAAGCTTCGGCGGGCGCACCGGCGGCCACGGCGCCGGCACCGGCCAGCACCGCGGCGAGCAGGGCCCGGCGGTTCAGGGTGATGTTCACGAGTCCGACACTGCGCCCGGTCCGCGGTACGGCAACAGCCCTGGTCGTGGCTACCCCTGGCAGGGTCAGGCACCGCCGGGGCAGGCCGCGCATACTCGATCCCGTGAACACCGACGAGTGGCCGCTGGGCGATGTCCTGCAGGCGTGGCGGGCCCGGGTCACCCCCGAGGACGCCGGACTGGCGACGTACGGCGACCGGCGCCGCGTCACCGGGCTGCGCCGGGAGGAACTCGCGCTGCTGGCCGGGATGAGCGCCTCCTACTACACCCGCCTCGAACAGGGCCAGTCCCGCAACGCCTCGCCCGAGGTCCTCGACGCGATCGCCCGCGCGCTGCGGCTCAACGACGCCGAACGCGCGCACCTGCACGTCCTGGCCGGCACCGGCCCCGCCCGGCGGGCGATCCGGCCGCCGGAGCCGGAGCAGGTGGATCCGGCACTGGCCGGCCTGCTCGCCGCGATCGGTGACGTGCCGGCGATCGTGCTCGGGCGCCGCACCGACGTGCTCGCCTGGAACACCACCGGGCACGCCCTGCTGGGTTTCGGCACCGACCGGGACGCGCATCCCAACATGGCCGAGATGGTCTTCACCGACCCGCACCAGCGGGATCTCTACGTCGACTGGCCCGCCAAGGCCCGCGCCGTCGTCGGCAACCTGCGCCTCACCGCCGGGCGCCACCCGGACGACACGATGCTGGCCGCGCTCATCGGCCGGCTGTCGATGCGCAGCGCCGAATTCGCCACACTCTGGGCCGACCACAGTGTCCAGGCGTGCTCCACCACCGACTACGAGCTGCACCATCCGCTGGTGGGGCGCCTCACCACCACCCAGCAGTCGCTGCGGTCGCTGAGCAGCCCGGAACAGATCCTGGTCACCTGCACGGCACCGGCCGGCACCCCGTCAGTCGAGGCGCTGGCGCTGCTCGCCCTGGCTACCGGTCGTGACAGAGGATGAAGTCGGCGAAGACGTAGCGCCCGGGAGCCGGACCGGTTTCGATCAGAGCCGCCCGGATGTCCCGCAGGTGGCCGGGAGTCATCTGCGGCGGCGGCTCGCCGGGCTGGAACGTGGTGCCGATCGGGTAGTCGACACCCGGCTCGGTGGTCATCTCGATGTGGCAACCCAGGACGTGGGTGACCGGGTTCTCCTCGGCGAACCGGACCAGCGTGTCGATGCTGGACCGGAACGCCGGCCAGTCGTCGATGTAGAGCCGGCCCCGGTAGACGGTGTCCCCGGTGAACAGCAGCCCGGTGAGCCGGTCGTAGAAGGTCACCGCCGCCTCGTTGTGACCGGGCGTGACCAGGCAGTCCAGCGCCCGGCCGCCCAGCTCCAGCACCGCCGACCCGATCTCCCCGGTCAGACCCAGATAAGCCCACGCGGCGGTACGGGCGGCGGGCACCACCGTCGTTGCGGGCCGGCCCTCGAACTGGGCGTCGGCGGCCCGGTGATCGCGGTGGTCGTGGGTGTGCAGGACCAGCAGCCGGTAGTCGTCCCGCGGGTGATCGGCCAGCCAGGACCCGATCAGATCGTCGACGGTGCGGCGTAGCGGGAACGACACCGGATCGGCGGTGGCGCCGGTGTCCAGCAGCAGCGCGCGGTCGTCACCGAACAGCAGGAACAGGAACGGGCCCTCGTAGTCGACGGTCTTGCTCTGCCGCAGGACGAACGTGTGCTCGTTGTAGGCGTGCACCTGGATCGCCGGGGACGAGGCGGCGCCGTGGATCCACTCGACGTCCAGGGTGCCGGCCATGATGTCCATCGACGACCACGATAGTCGCTCAGGCCCCGAAACGGCGGTTCCGGGCCGCGTACGAGCGCAGCGCCCGCAGAAAGTCGATCTCCCGGAAGCCGGGCCAGAAGGCGTCGCAGAAGTACAGCTCCGAATGGGCGGCCTGCCACAGCAGGAAACCTGACGTGCGGTGCTCGCCGGAAGTACGGATCACCAGATCGGGGTCGGGCTGGTCGCCGGTGTAGAGGTGCGCGGCGATCCGGTCGGCGGTCAGGCGCCGGGCGGCGTCGGCCACGCCGTAGCCGGCCCGGGACTCGGCTTCGAGCAGCTCACGGACGGCGTCGACGATCTCCTCCCGGCCGTCGTAACCGATCGCGACGTTCAGATGGAAACCGGTGGCCGAGTCCCGGGTGGCGTCGGCGGCCAGCTTCAGCGCGTGCCGGGTCGAATCGGGCAGCACGTCCAGACGGCCGGCGACGTGCACCCGCCACACCGACACCGGGCGGGACAGGCGCTCGGCCACCACGTCCTCGATCATCCGCATCAGGTTGTCCACCTCGCCGGAGTCCCGTTTACGCACGTTGTCGACCGAGGCCACGAACACCGTGACATGCCTGATGCCCCGCTCCGCACACCAGCCGATAACCTCGTCGAGGTGTTCAGCGCCGTACCGATGGCCGATCCACGGATCACCGAACCCCATCCGGCGGGCCCAGCGCCGGTTGCCGTCCATCACCATCGCCACATGCCGGGGCACCACCGCCGGATCGAGTTGCCGACGCAGCCGCCGGGCATAGAACGCGTAGACCATCCGCATCATGCCCCGCAGCGAACCACCCACCAGCACCACCGGCCCCCACCGACACAGGACCCACACGAAATCTCCACGGCCCCGGAACCCCATCGCATCGTCGTAGGGCGGGTCGACGTCTCCGTGGACTGCTCGACAGTGAAGCTGGAAAAGGCTTCCCGATCGCTCGTTCCAGAACCAGCGCGGCAATCAAGACGACGACTGGTCTGGTCAGGGCTTTGATGACGTGCTTCCGTGAAACGTCGACGCGATGCCGGTTCAACCGTTGCGCGAATGCCTCCGGAGGTTCATCCCGAGAAAGCGTGAGGTTGGTTGCGGTATCGGCCGGATTCCGATCGGGTCGCGTCCGGGACGCCGGCCGGCCCGCGCCTGGTGGGGACGCGGGCCGGGTGGTTGGTATGTCGGGGCTGGGTCAGGCCTTGCGGAGGCGGACGGTGATCGTGTCGCCCTGGTGGTGCAGGGTGGCTCGGTAGCCGGGGGTGGTCACGATGACCCTGGCGAACTGGCCTCGTACCCAGCGGGCCTTCAGGACCGGGATCGGGGCGTCGTACTTGTCGTTCTTGGCTACCGCCACCTCGAGGATCGTGCCGGAGCCGATGACGGCCTCGCCGCCCACCGTGAGCGGGGGTGCTCCGTGCGGGCGGACCGTCAGGGACAGTTTGCCGGAGCTGAGTCGGGCCGAACCGCTGACGTGGGTCTTCGCCGCGGTCAGGTGCAGGGTGCCGCCGCTGACCGTCAGATCGCCGGTGCCCAGGGCCGACTTCGAAGCGGCGACCAGGGTGCCGCCGGCCACCGTCGTACCGCCGCGGTAGTCGTTGTCCCCGGTGAGCGTCAGCGAGCCGGTGCCCAGCTTGATCAGGCCGCCCCGGCCCTCGATGTCGTTGCGCCACACGTCGGCGGCGGCGAGACCGGTCGCGGCGGCGTCCAGGCTGACGGCGACCGTCCGGTCGAACGCGCCGTAACCGTCGGCGGCGGCGAACAGGTTGATGTGGCCCCACTGTTCGGGGCCGTCCAGGATCGGGTTGCCGGCGGGCAGGCCGGTGGTGCGCAGGACCTCGCGGCGCTGGGCGGCGTCCAGGTAGGGCAGACGGGTCTCCAGCAGCACCTCGGCGCCCCGCGGCACCTCGAAACGGAGGTTCGAGCGGCGTGACGGCAGGCCGTAGGTGAACTTCGGCGCGACGATGCGGGCGTTGGTGTCGCGGTCGGCGCCGGACCGGGCGTACGGCAGCAGGTCCTTGAAGTAGGTGGACGCCTGCGCCCGCGCCTCGGCCTTGAGTGTCGCGTTGGCCGGGTCGTTGAGGATGGCGGCGGCGAGCGCGGTGCCGAGGATCCGGCCGCCGATCACGTCGGCGGGGGAGTGCATGCCGGTGACGATCCGGGTATGTGCCAGGTCGAAGGCGGTGGTGATCATCTCCTGGAAGCGTTCCGGCACCGCGTAGGCGAACGCGAGCGCGGCCAGGAACAGCGCGTTGGTGTGCCCGGAGACGTAGCCGCCGTCCTCGGCGGGGGTGGTGCTGCGCTGCCGGAGCAGGGTCGGCGTGACCACCACGTCGGACTGGTAGACCGGGAAACCGAACGCGTCGATCGCGCCGGTGTCGATGACCTGACCGTTCTCGGTCATCCGCCACGGCCGCGGGTACTGGAACGCGAACTTGCTCGGGTTGCCGGACGACCAGTTGCCGCGCAGCGTGTTCACCAGCGTGACGATGGTGCCCAGCTCGGAGGTGGGGGAGCCAGCGCCGAGAGCGGACCCGGCGGGCGCACCGGCCGGGATCGTGTCGCTGACCGTGGTCGCGGGCGTGGTGGCGGGCGCCGCGGTGATGCCGGTGACGGCGAGCGCGCCGGCCTTGTAGGCGTCGGCGAGCGGGCCGAGGCCGGCGATCACCGAGTAGCTCTGGTGCTGACGGTCCACGACGAACGACCGGGCCGCCTCGGCGGCGGTGCGGTTGCGGGTCGTGGTCACCACGTACCGGACGTTGGCCCGCAGGAACGCCTGGTCCAGGACGGTGCCGTTGTTCCAGGCGGTGCCGGTGCTCCACACCTTCTGGAAACCGGACAGGATCCGTACGGCGGCGTTGGTCTCCGCAGTGAGGTTTGCCGTGGTGTTGGTCCGGTAGGCGTCAATAAAAGAGGGGGAGACCGAAGCGGCCCGGGCGGGGGAGGCCAGGCCGGAAGCGCCGGCGGCGGCGCCGGCGAGCAGGAGAGTGCGGCGGCTGAGGTTCACGAGCAGCGAGACTCGACGGGGCACACGACGGTTCCACCAACGCGCGCTTGTAGGGATGTGAATTATTTTCAAAAGGCCTTCCATCGCCGGGTTGCCGATCGCTACCGTCCGGTAACCCCCATCGATGGAAGGCATCCCCATGAGGCGCGCTCTCATCGCCCTCGCCGCACTGGCGAGCCCGTTCCTTCTCGCACCCACCCCGGCACAGGCCGCGGCCGGGTCGTTCTCCGTCCTGACGTACAACGTGGCCGGTCTTCCCGACATCATCTCCAGCGCCGAGGTCGACAGGCAGACCGCGCACACCGCCATCGGCCAGCGCCTCGGCCCGTTCGACATCGTGCAGGTGCAGGAGGACTTCAACTACCACGCCCATCTGTACGCGGCCGACACCACGCACGCCCACCGCACCCCGACCAGCGGCGGCGCCGGCATCGGCTCGGGGCTCAACACCCTGTCGAAGTACGCCTACGACACCGACGACTTCGAACGCGGCGACTGGAACTCCTGCCAGCTCGACTCCGGTGACTGCCTGACCCCCAAGGGCTTCACCTTCGCCCGGCACCGGCTCGCCGAGGGCGTCTACGTCGACTTCTACAACCTGCACACCAACGCCGGCACCAGCAGCGGCGACCAGACGTCCCGCGCCGACAACCTGAACCAGCTGACCGCGTTCATCGGCACCCACTCGAAGGGCAACGCGGTGGTGGTGATGGGTGACACCAACACCCGGTACACCCGGGCCGCCGACACCATCCGCACGTTCGTGGCGGCGAACGGGCTGACCGACGCCTGGGTGAAACTGAAGCGGGCCGGCAGCCCGCCGGCCTCCGGTGCGGACGCCCTGGTCTGCGACCCGGCCGCGGTCACCGACACGTGCGAGGTGGTCGACAAGATCCTCTACCGGGGCAGCCGTTTCGTCACGCTCGACGCCACGAGCTACAAGAACGAAGACGCGGTTTCCGTACGGCGGACGGGCTGATGCTCTCCGACCACTTCCCCATCAGCACGTCGTTCACCTGGTCGACGAACAGCGACTTCGCGTTCAGTGAGCAGTTCGGCGGCCCGCACGGCGACTACTTCAACGACGTCGACGCCGTCTCCGGCAACCCCGCCACGGTCGGGGTGCGCGCCGGTTCCCGCCTCGACGCGGTCAGCATCGGTTCGCTGGCGCACGGCGGCACCGGCGGCACGGCCACCTCCCGCACGCTCGCCTCCGGGGAGTACGTCACCAGCGCCTACCTGTGCCGGGCGCAGTACAACAGCCGGACCCGGATCTTCTACGCCCGCTTCACCACCAACCTCGGCAACACCGTCGCCGGGGGCACCACCACCTCGGACTGCGTGACCCGCACCGCCCCGTCCGGTTTCCAGATCGCCGGTTTCCACGGCCGCGCCGGGGACGAGGTCGACAAACTGGGACTCATCTACTCACGTCGCTGACTCGTACGTCTCACTTCCGCGTTCGACGGCACCCGGGCGGGTACCCGGGTGCCGCATCTTGAAGCGCGGGAGGCGCAGATGAAACTCTGGTCCAAGGTCTTTCTCACCGGTCTCGGATTGTGGCTGCTGACCGTCGCGGTCACGTTCGCCACCGGCAACCCCAACCTGATCCCCACCCTGGTGCTGCTCGGCAGCTTCCTCGTTCCGGTGACCTTCGTGCTGTGGGCCTTCACCAAACGCCACAGTGGCGAGGTCACCGCGGAACTGCTGTTCAGCACGTTCGTCACCGGCGGTGTCCTCGGCGTGCTCGCCGCGTCGCTGCTGGAGACATACCTGCTGCACCCGAACCCGCTGTTCTTCTTCGGCGTCGGCCTGATCGAGGAGGCCGCGAAACTCACCGCCCTGGCCTTCCTGTGCCGCCGCCTGCAGCACAAGTACGCCGTCGACGGTGTCATCCTCGGCGCCTCCGTCGGTTTCGGGTTCGCCGCCTTCGAATCCGCCGGGTACGCCTTCACCGCCCTCTTCACCCAGCAGGGCCTGTCCCTGATGACCCTGGTCGAGACGGAACTGCTCCGCGGTGTCCTCGCCCCGGTCGGGCACGGCCTGTGGACCGCGATCCTGGGCGGGGTCCTGTTCTCCGCCAGCGGCCGCCGCCACTACGCCTTCACCAAGCGCCTGGCGGTCACGTTCATCGGGGTGGCCGCCCTGCACGCGCTCTGGGACGGCTGGCAGAGCATCGCCCAGGTGATCACCGACATCGCCCGCGACCCGCACCTGTTCACCGCGCTGTCCTGGGGCGGCCTGATCGTGGTGTCCCTGATCGGCGTCCTGTGGCTGACCGCGGTCCGCCGCCACGCCGACCGGGAGGTCCTCAGCCCTCTCTGGTCGGTTCCGGTCAACCGCCTGTCGTGAGCCAGCTCTTGCGAACTGGCCCGCGACCTGCCGGGCGGCCTTGCCTAGCGTGTGACGGGTGACTTCACCACTCGCCGGAGACCTGGCCGCCCTGCCGGACCTGCTGCAGACCACCCGGGACTACGCGGTCTCCGTCCTGGCGGGCCTCGACGACCGCCCGGTGGCCCGGGATCCGGCATCCGTCCCCGCCGCCCCGCTGCCCGCCGAGGGCGCCGGGACGGCCGGGGCGCTCGCCGAGTTCCAGCGCCGCTGGGCACCCGGCTTCTCCGGCAGCGCCGGCCCCCGCTACCTGGGCTTCGTCACCGGCGGCACCACCCCGGCCGCGCTCGCCGGCGACTGGCTGACCGGCACCTTCGACCAGAACGGCTCCAACCGCTCCGGCTCGTCGGCCGCCGCCCTGGAGGACGAGACGGTCGGCTGGCTGGGCGAGATGTTCGGCCTCGGCGCCGAGCACTCCGGGACGTTCGTCAGCGGCGCCACCATGTCGAACCTGGTCGGCCTGGCGATCGCCCGGGAATGGGTCGGCGACCGGCGCGGGGTCAGCGTCGCCCGGCATGGCCTGGCCGCGCTCGGCGAGATCCCGGTGCTGTCCGGAGCCGCCCACTCCAGCGTCTTCAAATCCCTGTCGATCCTCGGCCTGGGCCGGGACTCGCTGCGCCCGGTCGCCACGCTGCCCGACCGGGAGGCCGTGGACGTGACCGCGCTGGCCGCGGCACTGGAAGCCCTGGACGGCAGCCCCGCGATCGTGGTCGCCAACGCCGGAACGGTGAACACCGTCGACTTCGACGACCTCCGCGCGATCCTGGCCCTGCGCGAGCGCTACCCGTTCTGGTTGCACGTGGACGCCGCGTTCGGCGGATTCGCGGCCCTCTCCCCGGCACACGCCCACCTGGTCGACGGTCTCGCTGAAGCCGACTCGGTCTGTGTCGACCTGCACAAGTGGCTGAACGTGCCCTACGACGGCGCGGTCCAGTTCACCCGCCACCGTGACCTGCAGGTCCGGGTCTTCCAGAACGCCGCCGCCTACCTCCCGCCGATCACCGGCACCCCCGACCACTTCCACCTGACCCCGGAGAACTCCCGCCGGCTGCGCGCCCTGACCGCCTGGTTCACCCTGGCCGCCTACGGGGTGGCCGGTCACCGCGAGATCGTCACCCGCGCGATCGATGCGGCCCACCATCTCGGCGAGCGCCTCCAGGCCGTCCCCGGAGTTCAACTGCTTGCGCCGGTACGATTGAACGTGGTCTGTTTCGCCGTCCCGATGGACGTGACCGACCTGGCCCAGGCGGTGGCCGACTCCGGTGAGGCCTTCCTGACCCCCACCGTCTACCAGGGCAAACCCGCGCTGCGGGCGGCCTTCAGCAACTGGCGCACCACCCGCGCCGACGCCGACCGGGTGGCCGGCCTGCTGGAAAATCTGCTGCCCTGACCCGGCCGGCCGATCTATCGTCGGCCCATCAGCGACGACGACTGGCACTACGACCGGACCGGCACCCTGACCGGAGCTCTGCAACGCGGCCTGGGCCGGGGCGCCGTGCGTGCCCGCTCCCGGCGCCGCGACCCGGACACCGCCGACGCGGTCATGGCCAGCCTCGCCCGCGACCACAGGTGGATGTGGTGGATCGACGAACGCGCCGGCTACCTGGCCGCCCTGGTCCGCGACCTGCGGATGCCGATCGCCCCGCTGCTCGCTCTGCTCGACCGGTACCCCGACGACGACAACGACCCGGACAACACCTTCGAGAACGTGCTCGACGTGCTGGTCCGGTTGGGCCGCCTGCCGGCCGGGCCGGGCCCCGAGGCGGCCGGCGGCCTGCGGAGATACCTGGCCGAGGGGCCTCGCTGGCTGGTGGTGCTCCAGGAGATCGCCGGCCGAATGGCCGGTGGAGTCCTGGGACGACCTGCTCCCGGTGGCCCGGACCCGGCTGGATCGGGACGACGGCGGCGTCCGCCTCTGGCTCGACGAACCCTGGGACACGTGGGCGAAGCGTGACGACCGGATCGCCCGGGAAGCCGAGCGGCATGCCGTCCCGGAACCGCGGCGACCGCTGGCCGGCGAACCGGACGGCACCCTCCTGTCGATCGTCGGATCGGCCCACGGCGAACGGCAACGCGAAGCACTCCGGGAACTCAACCGCCGTGGCCCGCAGCCGGGACTCCTGCCGTTGGCCGAACGGATTCCGTTCGACGTGACGAAGGAACTCTTCGACCTGGACACACCGCTCACCGACGCCCTTCGTGCGCTCGGAGCCGGCGCGCTGCCGGTGCTGCGGCCCTGGGCCGCGACACCGGGCCATCCGATGTGTGGCGCCGCCCGGGGTCTGCTCGCCGATCACGGCGACGAATCGGACGTCCCGCAGATTCTCGCCGCGTGGGCGAGGCTGGACGAGGACCCGGGTGGCCGCTGCGGCTACGACCGTCTGGCAGCCGGCCTGGCCCGGATCGGTGGCGACCGGGTCCGCGACTTCGCGGTTCCCCGCCTGCAGCGGCTCTGGACCAGCCCGCACTCCCATGAACGGACCGCCTACCTGAAGGCGCTGCTGGCCCTGGATCCCGGCGCCGGTGCGGCCATGGCGTTCGAGGGCCTGTTCGACTGCGAGCCCGGAGTCCGCCTGCTCGCCATCGAACACGCGTCCCCGGCCGACCGTCGCCCGGCCCTGACAATGATCAGCGAGGACCCGCTGGAGGACGACGAGGTCCGCGCCGCCGCCCGCCTGCGCCTCCAGTCGGAGACCGCCGGAGAAAACTGATCGCGGGGGAGGGCCGGCCCTTCTACGGTGAGCCGCGATGGTGGAGAACTGGGAATCGGCGGGGACACTGTTCGGGGCTCTGCAGCGGGGGCTGGGCCGGGGCGCGATCCGGGTCGCGGCGGGCGAGGCCGGGGCCGGGCCGGAGGTGTTCCGGTGCCTGCGGTGGGATCAACGGTGGGATACGCAGGTCGATGATCGGCGGGTCTACCTGGCGCGGCTGGTCCGGGACCTCGGCATTCCGGTGGCGGAGCTGTTCGCCCTCCTGCGGGAGCCGTCGGAGGTGGATACGTTCCAGAACCTCTGTGGTGTGCTCTCGGTGCTGGGCCAGGGCGGTGACCAGGAGGTCCTCGCCGGGGCCCGGCGGTATGTCGCGGACGGGCAACGCTGGGCGGACATGCTGGAGACGATCGCGGACGGCTGGTCCCGGGAGAGTGGGGACGACCTGCTGCCGCTGGCCCGGGCCCGGATCGAGGCCGACGAGGCAGCTGAGGCCGGCGGGTCCGGGGACGACGGCCCGGTGATCGTGTGGGATGCGCCGCCGTGGCGGGACTGGGCCGTCGGCGACGACTTCATCGCTGCCCGGATGCCGCCGTCGCCGGGTCGCGGGCGGGAGCGGCCGCTGGAGCTGATCCCGGTGGCGGAGCTGCTCGCTGAACTCGGCGGGGACCGGCGGTCGCGGTGGGTGCCGGCGCTGGCCGAGCTGAACGCGCGCGGGCCCCGGCCGGAGTTGGTGCCGATGCTGGACCGGCTGGCGGGCGCGGGCTCCGGGCCGGGCCCGATGCGGGCGATGCTGAGCCGGGCGGTGCAGTTGCTGGGCGCGGCGGCGGTGCCGGTGGCCCGGGGCTGGGCCGCCGATCCGGGGCATCCGTTCGGCTGGCGGGTGATCGACGTGCTGGCCGCGCACGGTGGTCCGGAGGATGTGCCGGTGCTGCTGGCCGAGTGGGAGCGGCTGGCCGGAGCTCAGGCGCTCTGCGGGTTCGACGATCTCGCCGCGGGGCTGGCCCGGATCGGTGGGCCGGAGGTGGCGCGGATCGTGCCGTGGCTGCATGAGCTGTGGACCACGCCGCACAGTTACGAGCGGGCCGCCTACCTGCGGGCGTTGCTGGTCCTCGATCCGGCGGGGTGCGGTGAGCTGCTCGTCGAGGGGCTGTGGGACTGCGAGGCCGAGGTCCGCCGGATCGCTGCCGAGCACGTCGCGGACGCGGAGCCGGGGGTTCGGGAGCGGCTGGAGTCGCTGCGGGACGATCCGGTGGAGGAGGACGAGGTCCGGGCGGCCGCGGGGGAGCGGTTCCCGGCTCCGGGCCGGAGTGCGGGCTCCGGCCCGGAGGGGCGGCCGGGCGCGCGGTAACCGGGGGACGGATCGGTCAGTGACGCGCGGGCGGCCGCCGGTGGGGCGGGTACAGCGGGCCTTGCCGACCGGAACCCGGTGACAAGGGTGTGGACCCGGCGCCCCACCGGGATTGGGTACCCGGTGAGGCGCCGGTCGTTCGAGGGTGTCAGGCGGTGATGTTCCACTGCTGACAGGCGTTGCCCAGGGACGTCCACTGGCGGACGGCGACCCCGTCGGCGGTGCCGCAGTTGGTGACGTCCAGGACCAGGCCGTTGCCGCGGTTGGCGATCAGGTAGCCGCCGTTGATCGGGGTGACACTCCATTCCTGGCAGAAGTTGCCCAGGTTGGCCCACAGGTTCAGGGCGGTGCCGTTGGCGGTTCCGCAGTTGACCGAGTCGAGGACGGTGCCGCTGTTGGCGTTGGTGATCCGGTAGTAGTTGCTGGTCGTCTTCGTGAACGTCCACTGCTGGCAGGCGTTGCCCAGCGAACTCCACTGCTGGATGGCCGTGCCGTTGGCGGTGCCGCAGTTGGCCGCGTCCAGGACCTTGCCGCTGGCCTGGTTGACCAGGCGGTACCGGGTGCCGGCCACCGGGAACGAGACCGTGCCACCCGGGTCACCGGACGGGGCGGTCAGGCTGGTCGAGAGCTTGTCCGGCGTACCCAAGTTGGGGCTGTTGTCGCTGTTGAAGTTGACCTTCTTGAGCCGCGTGGTGCGGGTCGCGCCGCAACCCTGGGCGGTCGTCTCGTTGGCGTGGTAGGCCATCCACGTCTCGGTGCCGTCCGGTGACGTGAAGAACGAGTGGTGGCCGGGCCCGAAGACGCTGTTGGCGTCCGAGCGCTGGAAGATCGGGGTGGACTTCTTGGTCCAGGACGACGCGGACAGCGGGTTGGTGCCGGTCAGCGTCAGCATGCCGATCTTGTAGTCGGGGGTGTTGCAGGAGCTGGCCGAGAACGTGAGGAAGGTCTGCCCGCCCCGCTGCAGGATGTACGGTCCCTCCTCGGTGTTCCCGCCGACCTTCTCCCAGTCGTACGTGGGATAGGAGATCCGTGTCCCGTAGGCGGAGACCGTCCACGGGTTGCTCATCGGCGCGATGAACAGGCTCTGCAGGTCACCGACCCAGGACGAGTAGAGGAAGTAGTTCGCCCCGTTGATGGTGGCGACACTGCCGTCGATGGCCCAGCCGTTGCCGGCCTGCACGTTGAGCTGGCCCTTGAACGTGTACGGGCCCATCGGGTTGTCGCCGGAGCTCTCCAGCACGAACGAGCGCTGCCCGTCGCAGCAGGCCGCGGTGCCGGCCGAGTAGTAGAAGTACCAGCGGTAGCCGTTCGGCCCGTTCAGCCGGTGCAGCGACGGCGCCCACACGTTGCAGCAGCTGGCGGTCGCGGTTCCGGTGTAGACGACGGTCTCGGAGGCGCCGGGGAGCGCGGCCACCGACGTCGCCCGCTTGATCACGATCTGGTTGTTCCAGGTCGTCGCGGCCAGGTAGTAGTAGCCGCCGTAGTAGCCCACCCACGGGTCGGCGCCGTACGGGGCGGTCGCGACCGGGTTGCTGAACGTGGTCGCGGCCCGCGCGGGGCGGGCCTGTGCGACGACGGCCATCGACAGGAGCAGCAGGAGGACGGCGGCGACGGATCTGAGGCGTGCGAGAGACATGGCTAGTCCCTTCAGGGGATACGGGGATCACCCCGGCACGTGCTGAGCGCGTGCGCCGGTGGGGGCCGGCAGACGGCCGGTGTGCGGGGTGTTGCCAGTATGTTAACGATCACAAATTCACTGTCAAGGGCGTCGATGTGTACGGGCCACCAGATCGGTCGCCACATCCCGCAGCTTGCGATTCGCGTCCTGGGAGACCCGGGCCAGGATCGCGAACGCCTCGTCCGGGCCGCACCCGCGCTGCCCCATCACGATCCCCTTGGCCTGTTCGATCACCGCCCGGCTCTCCATCGCCGCCTGCATCTGCCGGACCAGGGCGGCAGTGGTGTCGTAGAGATCGGCGTTGGACAGGGCCACCGCGGCGTACCCGGCGAAGGCCTGGGCCAGCTCCACCGACTCGGCGTCGAAGGCCCGCTCGGTGGTCGCGTAGAGGTTCAGCGCGCCCACCGTCTGATGCCGGATCGGGAGCCCGACCGAGAGCGCACTGCGTACTCCGACACTTCCGGCATGCTCCGCCCAACCCGGCCATCTCCGGTCGCCTGCCACCGCGCCGACGGTCACCGTCCGGCGGTCCGCCGCGGCGTCCAGGCAGGGCCCCTGGTGGTACGTGTACTGCCACTCGTCCAGGATCGAGGCCGCCGTGCCGGTGCTCGCCACGGTCCGCGGACCGCCGTCGCGGACCAGCGTCACCGACACCTCGTCCGCCCCGGGAACCGCCTGCCCGGCCAGGTCGGCGACCCGGGCCAGCACCCCGTCCAGCCCGGTGTCACCGAGGCTGATCCGGACCAGCTCGCGGAACGCGTCGACGGTCTCCATCCCGGGGCTGTACCCGTGGGTCCGGCGTCTACACCGGCCGGTAGTATCGGCCTTTCGACCGGAGCCGGACACGGCACCGGTCCACCAGCGTCAAGCAGCGGCGCGAAACCGCGGGTCAGCAGACCTGCGGACATCCACATCGATCGACAGGCACGGGCCGCCGGGTGGCGGTTCGCGCACCGCTGCGGGGAACCACTGACGTTGAAGGCGCACGACCGGACCGATGCTGTTTCCGCTCTCGCGGAGCTCGGTCACATCAAGCTGGGTGAAACCGATCTCGACGGTGTCCTGCACCGGGTCGCGGATCTCGCCGTCCGTACCCTGCCCGGGGCGGTGCAGGCCTCGATCACCCTGTCCCGCGACCAGGGTGCGCACACCGGGGCGGCGGCGCTGCTGCTGGACCGGTGGCAGTACGACCGGGACACCGGCCCGAGTCTGGAGGCGGCCCGCACCGGTTCGACGGTCGAGGTCCCGGACGCCGCGGCGGACGGCCGCTGGGACGACTGGGGCGCGGAGGCGGCCCGGGCCGGGATGAGCGGCGCGCTCGCGGTCCACCTGCCGATCCGGGACGGGGTGAACGGCGCCCTGACCGTCTACGGCTCAGGGCTGTCCGGTGCCGGCATGCCGGAACTGGCCCGGTCCTTCGCCCGGTACGCCGCGGTCGCCCTCGCCAACGCCCATCTCTACGACACCACGGCCGGCCTGGCCCGGCAGATGCAGGCGGCGATGGAGAGCCGCGCGGTGATCGAGCAGGCCAAGGGCATCATCATGGGCGAGCGGCGGTGCAGCCCGGACGAGGCGTTCGCCATCCTGACCCGGGTCTCCCAGGACAGCAACCGCAAACTGCGCGACGTCGCGTCGGCCCTGGTGGAGCGCACCCAGCGCGGTTAGGCGCTGACGTCCAGGCGGCTCGGGCCGCCGCGGCCCTGCTGCCGCAGGTGGCGCAGGGCGGGCTCCAGGTAACCGGTGATCGGGTTGCGCCCGGCCGGGTTCCCGTCGTACCGCCGGGCCAGGTCCCGCAGGTACAGCTCGGTGATCTCCTGCCCGGGCGCGAGCCGCCCGGCCGCCCGGTCCGCGCCGATCGCGGTGGCCAGCGCGTTGATCCAGCCCGCGTTCGCCTCGCCCGGCCCGATGTTCTGCCCGGTGGCCTGCAGGATCAGTTCCCGGTCCCGGTCGGTGAGCGCGGCGGCGTCCTCGCGGGCGGACCGGTCCCGCGACGGCGCGCGGACCGGGGCGGGGCTGGGGGAGGAGAAGGCTCGGTACGGGTTCAACCGGGGAATGGACATGTGTGGCGCAACCTCCGGCCGTGCGGTGTTCGACGCCCTCCAGATCGGTGCGGGACGGTTGCCGCTTAGCGGTTTTCCGGGAGCCCAGATTTCATCATGCGTTGAATTGCGGACTTCTCCCCGGCCGGGAACTCGTCTAGCATTGAATTCAACACTTGATGAGTTTCCGGGAGGGAACCATGTCCACGGCGATCGAGGTGGAGAACCTCGTCGTACGGCGCGGGAAACGAGCCGTCCTCGACGGCTTCTTCTGTGCTGTTCCGCAAGGCTCCGTCACCGGCCTGCTCGGGCCGAGCGGCAGCGGCAAGACCACCCTGATGCGGGCGATCGTCGGCGTGCAGACGGTCGTCTCCGGCCGGGTCACCGTGCTCGGCCACCCGGCCGGATCGGTGCCGCTGCGCCGCCGGATCGGCTACGTCACCCAGGCCCCCAGCGTGTACGCCGACCTCACCGTCGCCGAGAACGCCCGCTACTTCGCCGCGCTGCACCGGCTGACCGCCGCGGACGCCGACGGCGCGGTCGACGCGGTCGGCCTGAGCGGCCACGCCGGGCAGCTCGTCGCGAACCTCTCCGGCGGCCAGCGCAGCCGCGCCTCGCTGGCCTGCGCGATCGTCAGCCGGCCCGAGGTGCTGGTCCTCGATGAGCCGACCGTCGGGCAGGACCCGGTGCTGCGCGACGAGCTGTGGGGGCACTTCCGCCGGCTCGCCGCCGACGGCGCGACGGTCCTGGTGTCCAGCCACGTCATGGACGAGGCGAACCGCTGCGACCGGCTGCTGCTGATCCGTGACGGCGCGCTGATCGCCGACGACACCCCGGAGGCGGTCAAGCGCTCGGCCGGCACCGGCGACCTGGACCAGGCGTTCCTCACACTGATCAAGAGGCAGGAGTTGGCAGCGGCATGATTCTCCTCAGCACTGTCCGGCGGATCCTCACGCAGCTGCGGCACGATCCCCGGACCATCGCGATGATCATCGTGGTCCCGACCCTACTGATCAGCCTTCTCTCTTTCATGTACGAGGGACAGCCCGCCGTCTTCGACCGGATCGCGCTGACCATGCTGGGTGTGTTCCCGTTCGTCGTGATGTTCCTGATCACCTCGATCGCCATGCTCCGGGAGCGCACCACCGGCACCCTGGAACGGCTCTTCACCACCCCGGTCGGCAAACTCGACCTGCTCTTCGGGTACGGGATCGCGTTCGGTCTCGCGGCGGCCGTGCAGGCGGCGGTCGCGGCCGGTTTCGCCCACTGGGCGCTGGGGATGGACACCGCCGGAAGCATCGGCCTGGTCGTCCTGATCGCGGTGGCCAACGCCGTGCTGGGCGTGGCGCTCGGGCTGCTGGCCAGCGCGTTCGCTCGTACCGAATTCCAGGCCGTGCAGTTCATGCCGGTGGTGGCGGCACCCCAGCTCCTGCTCTGCGGCCTGTTCGTGCCCCGCGAGGAAATGGCGGGCTGGCTGCAGGCGATCAGTGACGTCCTGCCACTCTCCTACTCCGTGGAGGCACTGACCGAAGTGGGTGTGCACACCGATCCGACGGGCATCATGTGGCGGGATCTCGCCGTCGTGGTGGCGGCGGTGGTGGTCGCGCTCGTCCTCGGGGCCGCCACACTTCGGCGCAGGACCGCGTAGAACGTACGACGAAAGGGTTTTGATCGATGGTGCGACGGACCGGACGCCGGCCCGGCAACCCGGACACCCGGGAAGTGATCCTCACCGCGGCGCGCGAGGCGTTCGCCGAGAAGGGGTTCGACGGCGCCTCGATCCGGGCGATAGCCACCGGCGCCGGGGTCGACCCGGCGCTGGTGCACCACTACTTCGGCACCAAGGACAAGCTGTTCCTGGCCGCGATGAACTCACCGCTGGACCCGCTCGACGTGCTCGACGAGGCGACGGCCGGCGGGCGCGACGAGATGGGCGCCCGGGTGGTGCGGGCCTTCCTGCGGATCTGGGACGGCCCGCGCGGCGCGGCCGGGGTGGCGCTGCTGCGGTCCGCGGTCGGCACCGAGTGGACCACCCGGCTGTTCCGCGAGTTCGTGCTCACCCAGGTGCTGCGCCGGGCGGTGCCGAAACTCGGCCTGGACCCGGGCGAGGGCGGTCTGCGGATGACCCTGGCCGGCAGCCAGCTGGTCGGGCTGGCGATGGCCCGGTACGTGATCAAGGTCGAACCGCTGGCGTCGGCGTCCCCCGACGCGATCGTCGCGGCGATGGGCCCCACCGTGCAGCGCTACCTGGTCGACGACCTGCCGGGCGTCTTCCCGGGCTTACAACCCGGCGACGATGCGGGAGATCACTGAGCCGATCCGGGCCCGGGTCTGGTCGGTCAGCTCGCCGAACTGGATGCCGATCTCGGCGGTGCCGCCACGCACCACCCGGCGCACCACCCGGGCGTCGAAGGTGCCGTTCAGCCCGTCCATGCTCAGTTCGGCCCGGACCGCGTCACCCACCGACAGCGGTGTCGACTCGGGCACCGCGCAGCCCAGACCGTCCGAACTCAGGTCGATCAGATCGGCGGTCAGCACCGGCCGGCCGGCGCGTTCCAGGGTGACCGCGCCCTTCACCGGCAGCCGGTCGTGCCGGCGCCGTTCCAGCCGGTCGGCCACCGCGGACAGGTCGCCGATCTGCTCCATCGTCGCGTCCACGCTGCGGTGCAGCTGCCCGACGATCTCGTGCTGCTGGTCGGCGATCCCGCCGAGCTGGCGCATCGTCTCCTCGATGTCGCCCACGTCGTTGATGATCGCGGCGAGGGTCTGGCTCATCTGCACGACGTCCTTCTCCAGGGCGGCGATCGTGCTGGTGATCTGCTCGGTCGAGTCGGCGGTGGTGTCGGCCAGGCCCTTCACTTCGTCGGCGACCACCGCGAAGCCGCTGCCCGCGGTGCCGGCCCGGACCGCCTCGATGGTGGCGTTCAGGGCCAGCAGCCGGGTCTGCGAGGCGATCCCGGAGATCACGCTGGCGATCCCGGCGACCTGCCGCAGGCTGGCGTTCAGCGCGGTGGCCGCCTCACCCGCGGTGTGCGCCCGCTGGACCAGGGCGGTGGCCGCGTCGTTGGTGATCGTCACCCGCTTGTTGGTGGCGGCGGCCACGTCCCGGGCCGCGCCGACCTGCACCACCACGTCCTTGAGCTTGCCGCCGATCACGTCGGCGGTGTCGTCGATCGCCTCCCGGGCCCGTTTGCGCAGCTGCTTGTTCAGCTCCCGCTGGTGCACCATCGAGGCCTGCGCCTGGATGTCCATCTCGGCCCGCAGGCGCTCCAACTCGGCCTCGCGGTCCCGCAGCGTCCCGGTCACCTCGGCCAGAGCGCGGGCATCGCTTCCGGCGTCGCCCGCCGAGCGACGCCGCAAGAGAGACGACCACAGCGACATGATGATCGACGCTACCGTGCCCGCCGACCCTCCGCCGGGGCTTTCAGCGGCCCGCGAGCACCTCGTCGATCTGCCCCATCGCCTGGCGCATGCCCTCCCGCATGCCCATCTCGTCCATCCGTTCCAGCTGCTCGGCGCTGCGGAACGTGACGATCGTGGTCATCCGGGTGCCGTCGCCGGCGGGTTCCAGGGCGACCACGAAGTGGGTGGCGTCCTGCGGGTCGATCGGCTCGCCGTCCTCGCCGGCGAAACCGTCGTCGAACCCCAGCCGGGACGGCTCGTTCACGTCGGTGACCACCCACCAGCCCCGCGCCTTCGTACCGTCCGGACCGGTCATGTGGTAGCGGACCTGACCGCCGGGCTCGAACGAGAACCGGTCGAACGTGGCCGGCCAGGTCGGCGGGCCCCACCAGCGCTCCAGCACACGCGGGTCGGCCCAGACCGGCCAGACCCGGGCCGGTGGCTGATCGAACTCGGCCACGAAGGTCAGGGTCAGGGTCTCGACGTTCTTGTCGGAACTCAGCACGGGCATGTCAGGTCTCCTTTTCTCTCCAGGGTCTCCCCATACCCGCGAACCGATGTGCCATCCGGCCGCTGTTCACCGGATCGACCGACCCGTCCGGACGGGACGCCCGGCCGTGCCGCGCCCCGTCACGCCCGGACTACCGTCCGAACATGCGGACCTCCGAAGCTCAGCCCGTGGTGGCCGGGATCGACGGCTCACGAACGCATCCGGTCACCGTGGATCTCGCCGCCGACCAGGCCGCCCGGCGCGGCGCCCCTCTTCTCCTGTTGCACGTCTGGCCCGGCCGGTACACCGGCCGGTTCCGCTGTCGTGGCCCGGTCCCGGCCGAGGCCGACGCCCGTCGGCTCCTGGACGCCGCCGCCCGCCGGGCCCGTCAGCGGGCGCCCTGGCTGAGTGTCGGCACCGAACTGCGTACCGGCAGCCCGGCCGGGGTGCTGACCGAACTCTCCGAGACCGCGGCCCTGGTCGTGGCCGGCCGCCGCGACGACGGCCCGGGCCGCCCCGGCTGGGGATCCACCGCCGCCTACCTGGCCCGGCACAACCGGTCGCCGCTGCTGGTCCAGCGCGGCGGCGGGCACCGCAACGGGCCGGTCGTGCTCGTCGTGCCCGGCCCCGACGAACCGGCCGCCCCGGTGCGCCGGGCCTTCGAGGAGGCGTCGATCACCGGCTCCCGGCTGGTCGCGGTACACGTGTGGCGGCCCGGCGAGGAACCCGCGCGGGCCCGGCGCTACCTGGTCGAGGTGCTCGCCGGATGGGCCGGCCGGTACCCGCGGGTCGAGGTGGAACCGCTCGCTATCCCCGAGCCGGAGGTGGCGTACACGCTGGACCGCGCGTCGCGCCGCGGGCGGCTGCTGATCGCCGGGATCCGGCAGCGCGGGCACCTCGGCGACCTGCTGCTCGGCACGGCCGGCAGCGGCACCCCGACCGGGCTCAGCCCGGTCCTGATGATCCCGCCCGGAACTCTTTCCAAGGTTTCTCTCAGGACCGGGATCGCCGGCCGATGGTCGGGGCCCTGAACCGCGGAGGACCACCGGAGGCCGCCATGACCATCAGCATCGGCACGTCGACCACACCGACCGCCTGGGAGACCCACGCCGCCTGGCTGCGACTGCGGGAGAACTGCACCCGGCTCGCCACCGACGCCGCCCGGGAGATGGGCGAGCACCGGCTGAAGCAGGACAAGGTCGCCGTCCTGACCAGCCGGGACGCGATCGCCCGGATGACGCCGCCCGGCCTGGTGAACGTGCTGGTCTGAGACCGGCCGGGCCCTCAGAGCGGGCGGATGGTCATGGCCTCGGCCAGCACGTCGGTCGCGTCCTTCACGTCGACCTCGCGCATCTGCAGCGGTCCGCCGGTCTCGGTGAGCAGGGCGGCGTGCGCCCCACCGGCGTACACCGGCGCGAAGCCCAGATCGCGGATGATCTGCGCGGCCGCCTGCCGGGCGTCCCGGTCGTCGGTGCAGACGAACTCGGTCATCAGCGGGTCGTGCCCGCGCCGGCGGCTCAGCACGTCGGCCGGCACGGTGTTGAACGCCTTGGCCCAGTGGCCCTCGTGTGCCCGGTCCATCAGAGCCTCCAGCCCGGAGATGTCGTCGGGGATGTCCGGGTTGGTCACGTCGATGATGACCTTGTCGGCGAGCAGCCCGCGGGTCTGCTCCAGGGCCTCGAAGGCGGACGACCAGTTCGGGCTGAAGATGACCACGTCGCCGAAGGTGGCCGCCTGCGGGATCGACAGCACCTGCACCGACGCCTCGTCCTCGAAGTGCAGACGCTCCGGGTGCCGGGACGTGACCGCGACGTCGTGGCCGCTCTCCGCGCACCACCTGGCCAGGGTGCCGCCCATCCGACCCGCTCCGATGACACCGATACGCATGCAGTCAGCGTGCAGTGCGGATCACCCGGCCGGGTGGTGATCGCCGAAATTCCCGTAGATCATCCGCAGCTCGACCGTGACCAGGTCACCGACCAGCGCCTCCGGGTCCTCCGCCCCGGCGAACGCCGCCGCCCGCAGGTCGTCGATCAGGCCGGCCAGCACCCGCGCGCCGGGACCGGCCGGGGCCAGGCCGGCCGCCCGGTCCCGCTCGATCCGCGCGGCCAGCCGCTGCACGTGCGCGGCCCGCAGGCCCGCACGCCACTGCGCGATCGGCGGGCAGCCGGGCGCGGCCGCCAGCGCACCGGCCAGCAGCCGGCTCTGGTCGCGCCAGAGCACGGCGAGCGCGGTCAGGGCCGCCCGCAGCGACTCCGCGTCGGGGCCCGAGCCGTCCAGCCACGGGCCGGAGTCCCGGCCCAGGTCGCCGGACATGTCGTGCAGCAGCGCCACCACCACGGCGATCTTCGAGTCGAAGTAGAAGTAGAAGCTGGACCGGGAGATCTCCGCGCCGGCCGCCAGCTCGTCGATGGTGATGTCGGCCAGGGGTTTGCGGGCCAGCAGCGCCCGGGCAGTCTCCAGGATCGCCCGCTCGCGGCGGTCGCCCTTGCTGGGCCCGCGCCGACGGCCGGGAAGTGTGCTCATGCAGACAGATTAACGCGGTGTCGACTTTTTCGACGTACTGTCGAAAATCCACGACACCAGAGGAGTCACCGTGAAAGAGATCCGCCTCGCGTCCCGTCCGTCCGGCTGGCCCACCGCCGAGAATTTCGAGGTCGCCGAGATCCCGGTGCCCGAGGCCGGTCCCGGTCAGGTGCTGGTCCGCAACGTCTACATGTCGGTGGACCCGTACATGCGCGGCCGGATGAACGACGTGAAGTCCTACATCCCGCCGTTCCAGATCGGGCAGCCGCTGGACGGCGGCGCGATCGGCGAGGTCGTCGCGTCCGGGTCCGAGTCGGTGCCGGTGGGCTCGTTCGTGGTGCACGGGCTGGGCTGGCGCGAGTTCGCGGTGATCGGTGCGGACAAGGTGCGGGTGGTCGACCCGGCCGCCGCGCCCACCCTCTCGGCCTACCTGGGGCTGCTCGGCATGACCGGCCTGACCGCCTGGGTCGGCCTGCTCGACATCGCCCGGTTCACCGAGGGCGACACCGTTTTCGTCTCCGGCGCGGCCGGCGCGGTCGGCAGCGTGGTGGGCCAGATCGCCCGGTTGCGCGGCGCCGAGCGGGTGATCGGCAGCGCCGGTTCCGCGGAGAAGGCCCGTCACCTGGTCGACGAGCTGGGCTTCGACGCGGCCTTCAACTACAAGGAGGCGCCGGTCCGCGACCAGCTGAAGGCGGCCGCGCCGGACGGAGTGGACGTCTACTTCGACAACGTCGGCGGCGACCACCTGGAGGCGGCGATCGCGTCGATGAACAAGTTCGGCCGGATCGCCATGTGCGGCGCCATCGCGCAGTACAACGAGGCCGCCCCGCCGGCCGCCCCGCGCAACCTCGCCTCGGCGATCGGCAAGGAGATCAATCTGCGCGGTTTCATCGTCGGCAACCACTCGGCCCGGATGCCCGAGTTCGTGGCCGAGGTCGGCGGTTGGCTCCGTGAGGGAAAGATCACTGCGCGCGAGACGGTGGTCGACGGGATCGAGAACGCGCCCGACGCCTTCCTCGGTCTGCTGCGCGGCGACAACATCGGCAAGATGGTGGTCAAGGTGGGTTAACCAGCGGTTAAGGTGCATCCGGCGACCGGTTTGGGGCCTGTCGCCGGGTATGACCAACACTGAACGGCAATTCAGTCGCTCTCGCGAGTGGACCGGATACGGAACGTATGGTTGATCGCACTCATCCGTACGGGTGAGGTCACTGACGGAAAGCAGACACTAGCGTTCCCGTGTGGCGAATCGGTTCCCCCTTTGGGGACAAGCGGGCTGGGCAAGTGCCGAAGTGGTCGGCGAGACGCACTACGCGAAAGCGATACGTGCTCTCTTCGACGCTGAACTGGACCCCCGCGGCGCCGACATAACCGTTCCCGTCCAGCTCATCCCGGACCGTTCCGACAAACGCGACCGCAACGCCGTCGGAGTCTGGTCCGGCACCCACCTGCTCGGCCACCTGCCCCGCCCGGAGGCCGCCCGCTACGTCGTCGCGCTCACCGCCCTCACCACCCGCGGCCTGGTGCCCGAGGTCAACGCCCGGATCACCGGCCGCGAGTGGGGCGCCGTCGACGGCCGCCCGGCCGCCTTCGACGCGACGGTCCGGCTGGACCTGGGCGAGCCGCACATGCTGGTGCCGGCCAACGCCCCGCCCGCCCACGAGTACCGGCTGCTGCCCTCCGGCTCGGCCGTGCAGGTCACCGGCCAGCAGCAGTCCCTGGCCGCGCTCACCCCACTGCTGCGCGCGGAGGGCGAGTGCTGGGCCTACGTCACCCTGCACGAGATCGACGGCCACCTGGTCGAGGTGCGGGTCGGCGACACCCGGGTCGGTGACCTCAGCCCCAAGATGAGCGGTGAGCTGCTCCCGGTCCTGCGGCACGTGGCCGACCAGGGCGCGATCACCGCGGCCCGCGCCATCGTCAAGGGCAACAGCGGCAAGAGCGAGGTCATGCTCTACGTCGCCCGGGTCCAGGACCTGCCGGAGAGCTGGCACGGCGCGGCGAAGCGGCCCGCCGCGGTCCCGGCCGCGGGTCGCGGCACGGCGAGTGTCCCGGCGGTCAACCCCGGCGGCGGTACGCCCACCTCCACCGCGTCCTCCCCGATCCCCGGCATCAACGCCCCCGGCAGCCCCGCCCCCGGTCTGATGTCGGGTGGCCCGGCCGCCGGTGGACTGGTGCCGAACTGGGTCTCCGGCGACGCCCTGCCCAGCTGGGCCTCCGGCCCGTCGGCGCCGCCGCCCCCGGCACCGGCCCCGCAGGCGCCGGTCTCCCCGGCCGGCCCGTTCCCGTCCGGCTCCTACCCGTCGGCCTCCGCCGGGTTCCCGGGCGCGACGAACGCCGGGCCGCCACCCGCGGGGTTCCCGGGCGCGCCCGGCACCGGGATGCCGCCCGCGGGTTTCCCGGCCGCGCCGAACTCCGGGATGCCGCCCGCGGTGAGCGCCGGGATGCCGCCGACCATGAACACCGGGTTCCCGGCCGCGCCGGACGGTGGGTTCGCCCCGGTGCAGGACATGCCGGCGCCGTCGTTCCCGTCGCCGTTCGCCGCCTCGCTGGGCGCCACCTCGTCGCCGCCCGCCGCGCCGGCCCCGCCCGTACCGCAGCAGTCGTCGCCCGGTCTGGGGTTCCCCGGCCCGGACGGATCCGTGCCCGGCTGGGCCGGCCCGAGCGACGGCCAGCCCACCTGGACGCCGCCGGAGGACATCCAGCCGTCGTGGTCACCGCCGGAGGACGTGCCGCCGTCCTGGACGCAGCCGGAGGAGATGTCACCGTCCTGGACGCAGCAGGAGAGCGTGCAGCCTTCCTGGGCGCGGCAGGAGGAGGCCCGGTCCGGCTGGGCCGAACCGGCCGACGGCGGTCCCGCCTGGTCGGCGACCAGTGGCGAGATGCCGTACGTGCCCGCCGGTTCCGGCGGTGCCCGGCACAGCGCGTCGGCCACCTTCCCGGTCCGGCAGACCGAGGGGTCCGACACGCTGCTGGCCGACCCGCTGACCCGCCCGGTCAGCCCGGCCGTCCCCTCGGCACCCGCCTCCTCGTCCCCGGCACCCTCGTCCCTGACACCCTCGTCCCCGGCTCTCTCGTCCTTGGCTCCCTCGTCCTTGGCTCCCTCGGCCGGGGATCAGGAGTACGCGATCGCCGAGACCACGGTGATCCCGGCGCTGGCCGCGGTGGTGGCGGCGAACTCCGGCGCCATCGCGGGCGTCTCGCCGGTCTCCCCGGCGATGCCCGAGGTCGCCGAGGTTCCCGAGATGCCGAACCCGCACGCGCCGATCCCGCCGGCGCCGACCGGGATCCGGTTCGCGGTCCCGCAGGGCTGGCCGACCCCGCCGGAGGGCTGGTACCCGCCGGAGGGCTGGATCCCGGATCCGGCCTGGCCGCCGGCCCCGGCCGACTGGCAGTGGTGGGTTCCCACCTGGGG
This sequence comes from Actinoplanes couchii, assembly GCF_016862075.1. Classification (GTDB taxonomy): domain Bacteria; phylum Actinomycetota; class Actinomycetes; order Mycobacteriales; family Micromonosporaceae; genus Actinoplanes; species Actinoplanes couchii. The sequence goes on from NZ_BOMG01000006.1 coordinate 136,689, forward strand.
CTGATCAGGCCTTCTGTCCCGTCCGGGCCATGCTGGGCTCGGGCGGGCACGGAACCACCCGGACGGGCGCTGTATGACTGATTCGGGGGTTTTAGTCGCCTTTTTTGGGTGGGATACGTCGGATTAACCCGGAAAAGCGCCACGGTGACCCACCTCGCCTTGCTGGAATAAGGAGATGCGGTGGGATGATGCTGACGGCTTGACCGGACGGCCGGACGCTCGTGTCCGTGGAGTGCTGGAGACGTGGCGTACCGGTCTGCTCGACCTCACCGCCGCGAACCCGCTGATCCACGTCGACCCGGACGGTCCCGGCGTGGTGGCGATCGACAGCCCGTCCCCGCGCGGCGTCCTGGAGGCACTGCAACAGGGCAAGGAGTGCGGCTTCCTCGGGGCCGAGGAGCAGGCCGAGGGCCCACGGCCCCGGGCGATCAGCGCCTTCCAGACCCCGATGCCGGACGCCGACATGGACGCCACGCTCCGGTCGCTGCGCCGCTCCGCCCACCGCGACCAGCTGGAGTACGGCCTGTCCGCGCTCTACCTGACGATCGGCACCCTGCACTGGAAGGACGACGACCGGGACTACGCCAGCCCGATCCTGCTGTTCCCCGTCGACCTGGCCGACAGCGACCCGCACGACTACCCACGGCTGCGGGCCCGGCCGGACGATCCGCTGGTCAACCCGGCCCTCACCGTGCGCCTCAAGGAGCACGGCATCGTCCTGCCCGGGGTGGAGAGCCTGAACGGGCTGGACGTCACCGTCTTCTGGGCCCGCCTGGACGCCGCGATCGGCGAGCACCCGGAGTGGCACACCGACGAGGCGATCCTGCTGTCCCGGTTCACCGTGCACCGCGAGGTCGTCTACCACGACCTGGTCGACAACGAGCGCCAGATCCTGGCCCACCCGGTGATCCGGGCGCTGGCCACCGAGGCCCGCTCCCAGATCGACGCGTTCAAGTTCGAGCCGATCCCGGCCCGCAGCATCGACGACATCGCCCCGCCCGACGACATCCCGCTGGTCCTGGACGCGGACGCGGCCCAGCGCGCCTGCGTGTCGGCGGCCCTGGGCGGGCGCAGCTTCATCATGCGCGGCGCACCCGGCACCGGTAAGTCGCAGACCGTCGCCAACATGATCGCCGCGCTGATCCACGCCGGGAAACGGGTGCTGCTGGTCAGCGAGAAGGCCGCCTCCCTGGACGTGGTCAAGGCCCGGCTGGCCCGCGCCGGGCTCGACGACTACCTGCTCGAACTGCACAGCGACCGGACCGGGCGGGACGAGGTCGCCGGCGCCCTCTCGTCGGCCCTGGACTTCATCCCGCTGCCGCCGCCCGCGCTGTCCACCGACGAACGCCTGCAACTGCGTGAGCACCGGGAACGGCTCAACGCGTACGCCGAGGCGATGAACGAGGTCCGCGAGCCGCTCGGGCACCGGCTGCACGACGTGCTGGGCATGTGCGCGCAGATGACCGACGTGGCGTCCGCGCCGATCCCGCAGGTCCTGCCGGTCCCGCTGACCACCCAGTCGCTGCAGCGGGTCCGGGACGCGGCCGAGCAGCTGGGCCGCGCCTGGCGACCGGCCGTACAGCCGGAGAACTTCCTGTGGCGCGACGTCGTCGACCGCAACCGGCTGGACGCCCGCCTCCAGCAGGCGCGGACCGCCCTGGAGCACCTGCTCGAAGCCGCCGGCCAGGACCGGCTGGCGATCGCCTTCCGGACCCGGGACCTGGCCGACGCGATCGCGCTGACCACCCTGGTCGGGCACGCCGCCCGCCGCCCGGCCGAGGCCGCCGACGAGTGGCTGCTGCTGGACGGCCTGGAACCGGTGGCCCGCACCGCCGACGGTCTCCTCGGCCACCTCCGGTCGCTGAGCCAGGCCGAGGAGACGGTGAAGGCCCGGTCCGGGGTCTCCTGGTCGGCGCTGCCGTCCCCGGCGAAGCTGCCGATCGTCCCCAGCCTGGCGCACCTGTCCCCGCCGCCGGTGGAACTGCTGCCGCTGACCGCCGCCCAGGCCCGCGGCCTGGCCCGCCGGTTCGCCGAGGAGGCCGACCGCCTCGAACAGAACCTGCACAGCCTGGACCGGGTCACCGCCCGGCTCGGCCTGCCGAACGTGATCGCGTTCTCCGACATCAACCGGATCGCCGCCATCGTCGACCTGCTGAACCGGCCGGAGAAGCCGGAACCGGGCTGGTTCGACGTGGCCGGGATGGCCGCCGCGCACACCGCGTCCCGGATGCTGCAGCGGGCCGTCGACGTGGTGCGGGTCGCCGAGGACAAGGCCCGCGAGCACTTCAACGAGGCCGCGCTGGCCCACCCGGTCGACGAACTGGCCGAACGGTTCGCCCACATGCACAAGGGCATCGGCAAGCTGCGGTCGCCGTACCGGCGGGACAAGAAGGCCGCCGCCGAGATCGCCCGGCCCGACGTCAAGCGCAGCCAGGCCGTCGCCAACCTGTCCAGTGCCGCCGCCTGGAAGAAGGCGCTGAACGAGCTGGACCAGACCGAACGCGAGTACGCCCGGATCCTGGGCCGGCACTGGCGGCGGCTGGACACCGACTTCGAGGCGATCGGCCGGGCCCTGGCCACCGCCGACGAGGTCATGCGGGTCACCCCGCCGGAGGCCCTGCCCGCGGTCATCGAACGGGTCAGCGCGGCCACCCCGAACAGCGCGATCATCCGGATCGTCGCGGAGGGCCGCAAGGAGTTCGAACGGTGGACCGCGGCCCTGCGCCCGGCCCCCGAACCGGCGCCCCGGCCGCAGCTCGCCGCCGGGCCGGTGCACGACGCGATCACCTGGCTACGGGCCCACGTGGAACCGCTGACCGCCACCGCCGAACTGGTCCAGGCGTACAGCTCGGCGTCCGGCCGGGACTTCACCCTCGCCGAGTCGGCGTCGGTCGGCCTGCTCCGGGAGACCGCCGCCGACGCCGCGGCGGCGCTGTCCGCCAACGCCGGCGAGTACGCCCGGATGCTCGGCACCGCCTACCGCGGCACCCAGACCGACGTGGAGGCGCTGGCCGAGGCGATGGCCTGGACCGCCGAGGCCCGCCGGATCCGGCGCGGCGTCGACACCGCCCTCACCAAGGACCAGGTGGCGGCCCTGCGCGAGGCCCGCCCCACCGACACGCTGCCGGCCCGGGTGGCCGAGTGGCAGGCCGCCAAGGACTGGATCCTGCGGGCCTTCGCACCCCGCCGGCACGCCTCGCTCACCGCCGCCCTGGACGACCACGAAACCGCCCTGACCCTGCTGGAGTCACTGCTGGCGGACGCCAAGGGCCAGCAGGAGTGGTTCGAGTACCAGTCGGCCCGCGCGATCCTGGCCGAACACGGCCTGGAAGAGGTGATCGACTTCTGCGCCCGGGAGGACCTGACCGTCGAGCAGATCCTCCCCGTACTCGGCCGGGCGCTCTTCCAGTCGTGGGCCGGAACCGTGATCCGCGAGGACGACCGTCTCCCACCGCTGGACGCCGCGGCCCGTGACCACCTGGTCGAGGAGTTCCGGCTCTGGGACGCCCGCCTGCAGCGCGCCGCCGCCGCCGATGTGATGAACGCCGTCGACGAGATGCAGCCCACCGGCGCCGCCGCGGCCGAGGCCGCCCTGGTCCGGGCGTCCGCCGCCCAGCAGGGCCGCCGCCTGCCGGTGCAGGAGCTGATCAGCCGCACCCGGCACGCCACCCTGGCGGTCAAGCCGTGTTTCCTGACCGTGCCCGCCGACGTCAGCCGGCTCGTCCCGGCCGATCTCACCTTCGACGTGGTGATCATCGACGAGGCGTCCCGGGTGCCGGTGCCGGACGCGATCACCTGCGTCTACCGCGGCGCCTCGTTCGTGGTGGTCGGCGACGACCGGCAGCTCACCGCGATGCCCACCCCCGGCGGCGGCCGGTCGGTGCTGGAACTGGCCATCAGCTGCGCCGCGTTCCCCGTCCTCGACCTCGGCACCCACTACCGCAGCCGGCACGAGTCGCTGATCGCGTTCGCCAACCACACCTTCTACCAGGGACGGCTCAACACGTTCCCGCCGGTCGGCCCGGCCGGACCGGACGCCGGGGTGCAGATGTTCCCGGCCGACCCGGAAGGCGGCGACGACGCCCTGGCGAGCCTGGTCGCCGGGCGGGTCGCGCACCACTTCGTCACCCGGCCGGAACTCAGCCTCGGCGTCATCACCGCGACCCCGCTGATGGCCGCGCTGGTCGAGGCCGCCGTCGCCGACATGGTGGTGCCGCCGGAGGACGACCGGCTGCACGGCTTCTTCGTCAAGGACCTGGAGACCGTGCAGGGCGACGAGCGGGACGTGATCGTCCTGGCGATCGGCGACGACCTGGGCGGCCTCGGCGGGCAGGACGGCTGGCGCCGTCTGAACGTGGCCAGCACCCGGGCCACCCGCCGGGTCGAGGTCGTCTCCACCGTACGGGCCCACGACCTGCCGGACACCGAGGAGCTGCGACCACTGGCCGCCTACCTCGACTACGCCACCCGCGGCGAGACCGCCCTCGGGCTGGACGAGCCGCGGCCCGAGGCGCAGACCCCGTTCGAGGACTCGGTCCGCGACGTGATCCGCGGCTGGGGCTACCGGGTCCGGTCCCGGGTCGGCACCGGCGCCTTCCGGATCGACCTGGCCGTCCGCGCCTCGTCCCGGCGCAACGCCCCGTTCGCGCTCGGCATCGAGTGCGACGGCACCACCTACGACTCGGCGCCCGCCGCCCGGGACCGGGACCGGCTGCGCGAACAGGTCCTGCAGAGCCTCGGCTGGCGACTGCACCGGATCTGGGGCACCGCCTGGTACCTGGACCGGGAACACGAGGAACAGCGGCTGCACGCGGCGATCGAGGCCGCCCTGGCGGCGTACCCGGCCGACGAGACGGCGCCCGAACTGGACGGCACGGCGCTGCCCGACCCGGCCGACCACGAGTACGAGGCCGAGGACGAGGAGCGTGAACCGGTCGTGGTCGTCGAGACCCTCGACGGTTTCGCCCCACTGGCCGCCGACCTCGCCGACCTGCAGGAGGACGCCGAGGCGTACCTGGCCGGTTTCGAGGAGACCCGGGAGCACGTCGCACCGCCCCGCGAGTGGTCGCACGCCTTCCCCGGCGCCCACGACGAGGAACTGTCCTGGGAGGACACTCCGCCCGGCGTGCCCACCATGGACCTCGACCCGGACCTGGAGCCGATGACGGCGGAGCACGCCTTCCCGGCCGAGTTCGACCTGGCCGCCGAGTTCGACCTGCCGGTGGCGTTCGGGCCGCCCGCCGGGGAGGAACCGGTCCAGGAGCCGGTGCTGATCGAGGAGCCGGGAGTCCGGCCCGCGGTGTTCGAGCGGCTGTCCCGGGCCGGGACCGCCGAGGAGGAACCGGAGGTCCGGGCCGCGGTCTTCGAGGAGGTGTCCCGGGTCCGCCCGGCGGTCTTCCAGAAGATCGACCCGGACGCGGAGCCACGGGCCGCCGTCGGCCGGTCCGGGAACCTGATCGCCGACGAGGAGATCGAGGACAACCGGGTCACCGCGGCCGTCTTCGAACGGGTGAGCCGCGCCGACCTGCAGCGGGCCGAAGCCGAACGGGCCGAGGCCGCGCTGGTGGCGGCGGCCGCACGGGTCGCGGCCGAGCGGGCCGAAGCGGCCCGGATCGAAACCGCGCGGATCGAAACCGCGCGGATCGAAGCCGCCCGGGCCGAAGCCGCCCGTCGCGAAGCGGCCCGCGCCGAGGCCGAGCGGGTCGAGGCGGCCCGGATCGAGGCGGAGGAGGCGGAACTCGCGCTGGCCGACGCCATCCGGGCGGTGGCCGACTTCCACGCGCCGGAGCCGCACGCACCCGCCGAGACACCGGCCGAGGCCACCGTCGAGATCCCGGCGCCCCCGCGGACCCGGGCCCGGCCGGTGAAGAGCACGACCGCCGCGCCGAAGAAGAGCGCGGCGCCCCGCAAGGCCACGGCGCCCAAGAAGTCGACGGCCCCGAAGACGGCCGCGAAGGCCGCGGCGGAACCGGTCGAGGTGCACCACGGGCCGGAGGAGTGGGCCCACGCGTACCAGAAAGCGAAATTGGCCCCGCTGCCCGCCGGAACCGGCCTCGCCGACCCGGAGTGCCGCCCCCGCCTGGCCGACGCGATCCGGCGGATCGCCGCCGTCGAGGGACCGGTGCACATCAGCCTGGTCCTGCAGCGGATGCGCGAGGCCTGGGCGATCCGGGCGATCACCAGGCAGGCCCGGGCCGCGGTCGACGCCGAGATCGAGGAGCAGGCCGAGATGGCCCGGGTCACCTGGGCCGACGAGTTCCTCGGCGACCCCGGCCAGCTCGTGCCGTCGGTGCGCACCAGGGCCGGCGGGGTGTCCCGCAAAGCCGACCAGATCGCCGACACCGAACTGCGGGTGGCCCTGGAACACCTGGTCCAGGACGCCGGCGCGATCGAGGTGGACGGCCTGCTCACCGCGACCGGGAAACTGTTCGGCTGGGCGGCCCGCCGATCCGCCGAACTGGACGACCGGCTCACCGGGCTGGTCGCCGACCTGGTCGAGGAAGGCCTGCTGGAACGTCGTGACGACGGGCTCAGCGCCGCCCACGACCTGCCCGACCCGCTCGCCCTGCCGCACCACACCGCGTCCCGGTCCCGGAAGAAGGTCGGTGCCTGACGGTCATCGATCCGTCGGCGCGGGTTCATCCACGACGTCTAGGGTCCGGCCACATGAGAAAGATCGTCCCCATCGGAGCGCTGGCGCTGGCGCTCACCGCGGCGCTGTCCGGCCCGGCCGGCGCCGGTGGCCCCGGCCAGGTCACCACCCCTACGCTGACCGGGTTCGCCTCGCTTCCGGCGGCCACCTTCGTGCCCGGCAGCGAGCCGTCCGGCAGCCTGGTCACCGGCAGCACCAACGGGATCCCGGTGCCCTTCGCCGACCAGCCGGTGCAGGGCTTCTCCGGGATCGCCGACAACGGTGACGGCACCTACGACGTGCTCTCCGACAACGGATACGGCAACCAGGCCAACTCGGCCGACTTCCTGCTCCGGATCCACCGCCTCGCCCCGGTCTTCCGCACCGGCAAGGTCGACGTGCTCGGCGGCGTCAACCTGACCGATCCCGACGGCCACGTGCCGTGGAAACTGACCCGCGACGACCGGGTGCTCACCGGCGCCGACTTCGACGTCGAGTCGATCGTCAAGGACACGTTCGGCGGCTACTGGATCGGCGACGAGTTCGGCCCGTACCTGCTGCACTTCGACCGAGCCGGCCGGCTGCTCTCCGCCCCGGTCCCGCTGGACGGCGTGACCGCCCCGGAGACCGCCGTCCGCACCGGCGCCACCGCCACCCTCGGCAGCAGCAAGGGCTTCGAAGGCCTGGCCAAATCGCCGTCCGGCCGCTACCTCTACGCCCTGCTGGAAGGCAGCGTCACCGGCGACACCCCCGGCGACCTGCGGCTCAACGAGTTCGACACCAAGACCGGGAAATACACCGGCAAGCGGTACGTCTACCGGCTCGGCGCCGCGAACCTGGCCATCGGCGACGCCATCGCGATCGACGACAACCGCTTCCTGATCATCGAGCGGGACGGCGGCCAGGGCGCCACCGCCGTGATCAAGCGGCTCTACCTGGCCGACAAGCGCGACCGGAACCGGGACGGGCTGCTCGACAAGACACTGCTCGTCGACCTGATGAACGTCGCCAACCCGCGCCGGATCGGCGGCTTCGGCCCCACGTTCACCTTCCAGTTCCAGACCATCGAAGACGTGGTCGTCCTGGACGAGAAGACCATCGCGGTATTGAACGACAACAACTTCCCGTTCTCCTCCGGGCGGACCGCCGGAGTTGCCGACAACAATGAGTGGATCACCATTGAGTTGCCCCGCTCACTCCAGCCCGACAAGCGCATCTTTCCAGCTCAAGGCCGGTAGGAAAACGATTTATTAACGGCAGGGAAATTGGTAGGCGCGCTATCGCGGAATTGCGGTAATGGCATACCGTGGCCGCGTGCCCGCCAATATCCTCCGCTCCGAGACACCGGCCCGGCTGCGATTGTCGTCCCTCGGCTCAGCGATCGCGGCCATCGTCCTGTTCGGTGCACTCACCCTGGTCATGGCCGGTGTGCGGGAACAGGTCCGGGTCATCGGCCAGGAGGCCGCGCCGCAGGCCGCCACCGCCGCCGACCTCTACTTCGCCCTCAGCGACCTGGACGCCCAGGTCACCCGGATCCTGCTGGCCGGCGACAGCGACGAACTCGCCGGCAGCCGGGTCGACGCGCTCGGCGCCTACCGGGACCGCGGGTACCAGGTCGACCGCGACCTGCAACTCCTGCTGGCCACCGCCGCCGAGCCGGCGGTCGTGCTCCGCGTCATGGACACCCTCGGCGTCTACCGGCAGCGCGTCGGGCAGGCGCTGACCACGCCCGACGACCGCGGCCACTGGACCCAGGCCACCAACCTGCTGCACCTGCGGATCCTGCCCGACGCGGCCGAACTGCGCACCGCCAGCAGCGACCGGCTCGACGCGGCCTACGAGACCAAGGCGCTCTACGAAACCGCCGGCCTCGCCGTGGTCGTCCTGCTCGGCGGGGCCCTGCTCGCCCTGCTCATCCACACGCAGATCTGGATGGCCCGCCGCTTCCGCCGCACCTGGAACCTGGCCCTGATCACCGCCACCGGACTCGGCCTGGTGCTGCTGGCCTCGGCAGTCGTGGTGCTGCAGGTGCAAGCCCGGCAACTGGCTGGCGGGCGCGACGACGGGCTCATGCCCTACCTGGCGCTGTCCGAGATGCGGGCGGTCGGTTACGACGCGGGCGCCGACACCGGCCGCTACCTGGTCAGCGACCGACTCTCCTACTACCGCGACGACTTCACCACCAAGGCCGCCTGCCTGACCGGCGACTCACCCTGCGTCACCACCACCGGCTCCGGCACCACCACTGGCTCCGGCACCACC
>NZ_BOMG01000007.1 GCF_016862075.1 Actinoplanes couchii
ACTGGCTCTGGCACAGGCACCACCGGCGCCGGTACCACCGGCACTGGCTCCGGCACTACCGGCGCTGGCACCACCGGCACCGGCACTACCGGCACTGGAACCATCGGTACTGGCGCCGGAACCACCGGCGGTGGCCTGGCCCGTCTCGCCGGGCCCGAGGCCGCCGAACGGTGGGCCGGCTACCAGCGGGTCCACCTGAAGATCCTCAACCTCGCCGACTCCGGGAAGACCGACGAGGCGGCCCGCCTCCTGACCGGTATCCGGCGCGGGGACGCCGCCTTCGACTTCGCCTGGTTCGACGCCTCGGTGGCGACCGTCGCGGACGAGCGCAAGCGGGATTTCGACCGGGCGCTGCGCGCCGCGGACACCACCTTGACCGGTTCGACGGTGCTGCCCGGCGTGCTCCTCGCGGTCGTCGTCGCTCTCATCCCCTTGGCGGTACGCCGTCGCCTGGCCGAATACCGATGACGCCTCCCTTCCGCACTGTCACCCATCCGGCCCCGGTCTCGCCGACCGTGGTCCCGTCAGCTGTGGTCCCGCCGGCCTCGGTTTTACCGGCCCTGGTGCCACTGGCTGTGGTCCTGCCGGTTCCGGTTCTTCCGTGCCCTGACTCTGCTCCCGTCGCCCTGAAAGGACACTGAAGATGTGGCTGCGCTCACTTGCCGTCGTGGTGCTGCTCGCGACCGCGGGCTGCCAGGCGCCCGAACCCGAGCCGGAGCGGATCGCCTGCGGCTCCGGGCCGGTGACCGGACAGGGATCGTCGGCGCAGACCAACGCCGTCAACGCGTGGATCAAGGCGTACCAGATCGCCTGTCCGGAGGCGACCGTCGAATACGCCAGCATCGGCTCCGGCGCGGGTGTGCGGGCCTTCCTCACCGGGACCGGGGACTTCGCCGGCACCGACACCCCGCTCAGCGCCGCTGACCAGCGCACCGCCGATACCCGCTGCCGAACCGGTCCGGCGGTCCACCTGCCGCTGGTGGCCGGGCCGATCGCGCTCGCCTACAACGTCGCCGGAGTCGACGGGCTGCGTCTGGCGCCGGACACCATCGCCAAGATCTTCAGCGGGGCGATCACCGTCTGGAACGACCCGGCCGTCGCCACCGACAACCCGGGCGTCGCGCTGCCCGCCACCAGGATCCGGGTGGTGCACCGGTCGGACAGTTCCGGCACCACCGCGAACGTCCTCGCCTACCTGGCGGCGGCCGCCCCGTCGGTCTGGACCCGGGGCACCGGCAGCACCTGGCCGGTCAGCGGGGGAGACGGTCAGAAGGGCAGCCACCGGGTGGTGGCCGCGATCGCCCGGACCGAAGGCGCGATCGGGTACGTGGAATCGTCGTACGCCCGCGTCAACGATCTTCCCGGGGTGAAGGTCGGCACCGGCGACGGGCGGTTCACCGACCCGACCGACCAGGCGGCCGGTCTGACCATCGCGGCCGCCCGGACCTCCGGTGAAGCCGGCGATCTGCGGCTGGAGATCGACCACGCCGGGGCGAACGGTGGCGCCTATCCGATCGTGTCGGTCACCTACGAGGTGGTCTGCCAGGGGACGGCGTCCGGGGTGACGCGCAGCTTCCTCGCCTACGCCGCCAGTGAGGTGGGGCAGGAGGCGGCCGCCGGCGCGGGGTTCGCCCCGCTGCCGGCAGCCCTCCGCGAACAGGTGGCCGCGAGTGTGGCGGCCATGGGGTGAGCGTTCCCTCCCCCGGCTACCCGACGGTCACTTCTCCGGGCGCCCGGGCGGCAACTTCTCCGGGTCGCCGGTCGGCTACCTCTCCCGGTTGCCTGTCGGCTACCTCTCCCGGTTGCCTGTCGGCTACCTCTCCCGGTTGCCTGTCGGCTACCTCTTCGGGTTGCCTGTCGGCTACCTCTTCGGGTTGCCTGTCGGCTACCTCTTCGGGTTGCCTGTCGGCTACATCTCCGGGTCGCCGGTCGGCTACTTCTTCGGGTTGCCGTAGTAGGCGCCCGGGCCGTGCTTGCGCTTGAAGTGCCGTTCCTGCAGGTGCTGCGGGGTGGTGGCGGCCGGGTTCAGGGCCAGGGTCTTGAGCGCCATCTCGGCGACCGCCTCCAGGATGATGCCGTGCTCGACCGACTTCATCGGGGTGGCGCCCCAGGTGAACGGGCCGTGGTTGGCGACCAGGGCGGCGGGCATCCCGGCGGCGGCCTCGTCGTCACCGATGCGCTCGACGATGACCCGGCCGGTGTTCAGCTCGTAGTCGGTCTCGCACTCCTCGGGCGTCAGCCCGCGCGTCACCGGAACCGGGCCGTCGAACGTGTCGGCGTGCGTGGTGCCGAGCACCGGCACGTCCAGGTTCGCCTGGGCGAAGGCGACCGCGTTCGTCGAGTGGGTGTGGGTGACCCCGCCGATCGACGGCCACGCCAGATAGAACGCGCGGTGGCTCTCGCTGTCCACCGACGGGCGCAGGTCACCGTCGAGGACCTTGCCGGTCGCCAGGTCGACGGGCACCAGGTCGTCCTCGGTCAGATCGTCATAGGCGACCCCGGACGGCTTGATCACGTAGAGCCCGGCCTCGCGGTCGATGCCGCTGACGTTCCCCCAGGTGAGCTGGGCGAGCCCGGCCGCCGGAATCCTCTGATTGGCCAACAGGACGGCCCGGCGCAGGGCCGGCGAACCGAAAGTCACGACGTCTTCTCCTCGACCGGCGGATGTTAGCGCTCACGATAGCCGAGCACGATCACCACGACACCAGGCCGAAACACCCGGATGTTAGCGGCAACAGGAGAAAACCTACCTCTTCACACGTGCCCGGGTGACGACGCGAACCATGTTACGGAAGCGCCCACCCAGCCCGGCCGCTTTCTCCCGCCCGGCCCAGTCCCGCTCCCGCCCGGCCCAGTCCCGGTCCGCGCCTTCCCGGCCAGGCCTCCCGCTGCCTTCTCCGGCCCGGCGGGCCTTTTCCCCTCCGGCCCGGCCGGTTCCTTCGCCTCCGGCCCGGCGGGCCTTTTCCCCTCCGGCCCGGCGGGCCCCTTCGCCTCCGGCCCGGCGGGCCTTTTCCCCTCCCACCCCTGCCCGGCCGGCCTCGGCGCGGGCGTTGGTGGCGCGAGGGCGTGGGGCGTGGAGGCCGGGGGAGACGTTGCGCGCGGGCTTGCGGGGCGCCGGGATCCGGACCCCGGCTCCGGTCAGCCAGGTGAAGTCGACACCGCCGAGGGTGATGGTGCGATCGGGCGGGCAGATCCCGGAGCGCCGGTCCTCCACCGACTCGGTAGGACCGTAAACGATCATCACACCGGTCCCGTCACCCACCGGACCGACCTCGCCCACCGGACCGACCTCACCCACCGGACCGACTTCACTCACCGCGCCGGCCGCGTTACCGGATGTCGCCCTGGTTCTGCGCGCGGCGCCGGGTGTTCCGCCGGGTTTGCCTGATGTGCCGGGTGTCGCGGTGGTTGCCGGGGGTGGGCCGGTGGTTATCGCCCATGCCTCGCCGTAACCGGGCAGGGTGCTGCCGGGTGTGGTCAGCAGGGTGTCGCGGCCGCGAAGCGGGATCGTCAGCTCGTGACCGTCGGCGTTGCGGATGTGCAGGGTGCCGGAGAGCCGTGGGGCCCTCCGCCGGAACCAGGAGTTCGCCCCGGCGGTCATCGGTCACCGTCCCTTCGAGGTCGCCGGCAGCCCGGCGTGTGTGGCCGGGCCGTCCAGGAACGGTGTGTCGTCGATGAACACCCCTCGGACTGTAGCCGTGTGCCGCCGCCGCGCAACCCTCGGTCACCGGAGCGAGGGCAGATTGGCACCGCCACCCGGCTCGGCCGCCCCCGACCCTCCCGAAGGCCGAGCGACGGCCGACAAATCGGCGATCGGCAAAGCGGCCAACTCCAAGGCCGGCAAGCGGCCAACCTCAAGGACGGCAAGCGGCCAACCTCAAGGACGGCAAGCGGCCGATTCTCGAGGACGGCAGGCGGCGGATCTCAAGGAAGGCAAGCGGCCGATTCTCAAGGACGGCGAGCGGCGGATATCAAGGACGGCAGGCGGCCGATCTCAAGACGGCAGGCGGCCGATCTCAAGAGGGCCGGGGCGGGCCGGCGCTGGCGCGGGCGACGACGCGCGGCGCGACCACCACGTCCTCCGGCGGGCTGGCGCCGTCCGCCACGGCCATGTGGCGTAGCAGCAGGGCCAGGGCGCGCCGCCCCAGTTCGGCGAAGTCCTGGTGGACGGTGGTGAGCGGCGGCAGGAAGTAGCCCGAGTCGGGCATGTCGTCGAATCCGGTGACGCTGACGTCGCCGGGTACCCGCCGCCCGGATTCGTGCATGGCGCGCAGCACGCCGAGGGCGATCCGGTCGTTGGCGCAGAACACGGCGGTGACGGTGGGGTCGGCGGCGAGGCGGCGGCCCTGTTCGTACCCGGCGGCGGCGTCCCACCAGCCGGCGGTGACGGGCGGGACGACGGCGCCTGCCGCGTACAGGGTTTCCCGCCAGCCGTCGACGCGGGACTGTGCCTCGGGCCAGTCGAGCGGCCCGGCCACGTGGTGCACGGTGGCGTGGCCCAGGTCGAGCAGGTGCCGGGTGGCGAGCCGGGCCCCGGCCGCGTTGTCCACCCGTACCGTAGGAAATCCGGCTTGTCCGTCTCCTCCGACGGCGACGCAGGGCATTCCGGTGGGCGCGTGGGTCAGGGCCGTGGTGACCGCGTGTTTGGGCGCGATGGCGATGATCCCGTCGACGCCGTGCTGGACGAGCCGGTCGACGGCTTCCAGGACGGGCCGGTGCGACAGGTCCCGGACGGTGGCGACGCTGACCAGGTATCCGGCGGCGCGGGCGGCGCTCTCGATGCCGTAGAGCATGGATTCGGGCCCGAACAGGGTGGTTTCGAAGCCGACTATCCCGAGGGTGTGCGATTCGCGGGTGGCGAGGGTGCGGGCGGCCAGGTTGCGCCGGTAGTTGAGCGAGCGCATGGCGGCGAGCACCCGTTCGCGGGTCTCGGCCCGGACGTGGGGGTGTTCGTTGATCACCCGCGACACGGTCTGGTGCGAGACGCCGGCCAGTTTGGCCACGTCACGCATGACGCTGCCGCGTTCCCTCCCGGGTTTCGGCCGGGGCGCGAAGGGCGCCGGCTCGGGGTCAGATGTCGCCATTGGACGATTCCTAGCAGCTTCCGTTCGATCACCACGGGTGAGATAGGCCTTCTTGCAACAGATACGAAACGTTGATCGTTATCTCTTGACGGCCGGGTTGAGAACGGTAACACTCACGAAACGCAAGCTGTGACGGCGGTCGCAGTAGGACGCCGATTCCCGCGTGTTTGGGCTGGTAGCCCATAGCGCTGCTTATTTGTGAACGGTAACAGTTCTGGAGGGGTTGTAGTGCGCAGGTCTCTGTCTGTAGCGGTTTTCAGTGGTCTCCTGGCCGTGTCGGCGCTGGCCGGTTGCGGGGGCAGCGACAGCGGCTCCGGTGACAAGGGCGACGACGGCACGATCACTCTCGGTTTCTCCCAGGTGGGTGCCGAGAGTGGCTGGCGTACCGCGAACACCAAGTCGATCCAGGAGTCGGCCGCGGCCGCCGGGATCAAGCTCCAGTTCTCCGACGCGCAGGGCAAGCAGGAGAACCAGATCACCGCGCTGCGGAGCTTCATCACGCAGAAGGTGGACGTGATCGCCTTCTCGCCGGTGGTCACCTCCGGCTGGGACGCGGTGCTGAAGGAGGCCAAGGACGCCGGCATCCCGGTGATCCTGACCGACCGCGCCGTCGACTCGCAGGACGACAGCCTGTACGAGTCGTTCCTCGGCTCGGACTTCAAGGTCGAGGGCCAGAAGGCCGGCGAGTGGCTGCTCAAGGAGTACGAGGGCAAGTCCGAGCCGGTGAACATCGTCGAGCTGCAGGGCACCACCGGTTCGGCTCCGGCCATCGACCGGCAGACCGGCTTCGGTGACGCGATCAAGGCGAACCCGAACTTCAAGATCGTCAAGACCCAGACCGGCGACTTCAAGCGTGCCGACGGCAAGACGGTCATGGAGACCTTCCTGCAGTCCACCCCGGACATCGACGTGCTCTACGCGCACAACGACGACATGGGCCTGGGTGCGATCGAGGCGATCGAGGCGGCCGGCAAGAAGCCCGGCACCGACATCAAGATCATCACCGTCGACGCGGTCAAGGACGGCATGACCGCCCTGGCCGACGGCAAGATCAACTTCATCGTCGAGTGCAGCCCGCTCCTCGGCCCGCAGCTGATGGACATCGCCAAGAAGGTCAACGCCGGCGAGAAGGTGGAGAAGCGGATCCTCACCGAGGAGACCACCTTCACCCAGGAGCAGGCCAAGACCGAGCTCCCGAACCGCAAGTACTGATTCCAGATGCCCCGTAGGTCGCCACGGCTGCAGCCGTGGCGACCTACGGCGCTCGAAACGGAGCCACAATGGGCGAGCAGTCTCCGGTCCTCGAGATGGCCGGGATCCGAAAAGTATTCCCCGGCGTCGTCGCCCTCGACGGCGTCGATTTCCGGTTGTTCCCGGGCGAGGTCCACGCCCTGATGGGTGAGAACGGCGCCGGGAAGTCCACCCTGATCAAGGTGCTGACCGGCGTCTACGAGATCGACGGCGGCGAGATCAAACTGGGCGGCGCGCCGGTCCGGATCTCCGGCCCGCTGCAGGCCCAGCAGGCCGGCGTCAGCACGGTGTACCAGGAGGTCAACCTCTGCACCAACCTCTCGGTCGCGGAGAACATCTTCATCGGCCGGGAGCCCCGGAAGTTCGGCAGGATCCAGTGGGGCAAGATGCGCCGCCGGGCCGCCGAACTGCTCACCCGGCTCGACCTGGACCTCGACGTGTCCGCGCCGCTGAGCAGCTATTCCCTGGCGATTCAGCAGATGGTGGCGATCGCGCGCGCGATCGACATCGAGGCCCGGGTGCTGATCCTCGACGAGCCGACCTCCAGCCTGGACACCTCCGAGGTCGAGCAGCTGTTCCGGATCATGCGCCGGCTCAAGGAGTCCGGCGTGGCGATCCTGTTCGTCTCGCACTTCCTGGACCAGATCTACGAGATCTCCGACCGGCTCACCGTGCTGCGCAACGGCCAGCTGATCGGCGAGTACAAGACCGCCGAGATGCCCCAGGTCCAGCTGGTCGAGAAGATGATCGGCAAGGAGCTGGCCGCGCTGGAGGACCTGGAGGACAAGGCCCAGCGCAACCGGGAACGTGCCGCCGAGGCCAAGCCGGTCCTGGAGGCCAAGGGCCTGGGCCGGACCGGAGCGATCGCCCCGTACGACCTGACCATCCACGCCGGCGAGGTCGTCGGCCTGGCCGGGCTGCTCGGCTCCGGCCGTACCGAACTGGCCCGCCTGCTCTTCGGCGCCGACAAGGCCGACCAGGGCGAGATCCACCTGGACGGGAAACCGGCCACGCTGCGTGACCCGCAGGCAGCCATGAAGCGGGGCATCGCCTTCTCCTCGGAGAACCGGCGCACCGAGGGCATCATCGGCGACCTGAGCGTCCGGGAGAACATCATCCTGGCGCTGCAGGCCTCCCGCGGCTGGACCCGGCCGATCCCGCGCAAGAAGCAGGACGAGATCGTCGACAAGTACATCAAGGCCCTGCAGATCCGCCCGGCCGACCCGGAGCGCCCGGTCCGCAACCTCAGCGGCGGCAACCAGCAGAAGGTGCTGCTCGCCCGGTGGCTGATCACCGAGCCCAAGCTGCTGATCATCGACGAGCCGACCCGGGGCATCGACGTCGGCGCCAAGGCCGAGATCCAGAAGCTGGTCGCCGAACTCTCCGACGGCGGCATGGCGGTCCTGTTCGTCAGCGCCGAGCTGGAGGAGGTCCTCCGCCTCAGCCACAAGATCGAGGTGCTGCGGGACCGGCGCCTGGTCGAGGAGCTGGAGAACACCGCCGGCGTCGACGCCGACCGCATCATGCAGACCATCGCCAGCGGAGCAACGTCATGAACTCCATAGTGAAGAACCGCCTCTTCTGGCCGGCAGTCATCCTCGTGGTGCTGCTGGTCGTCAACGCGTTCACGTCCAACCAGTTCATCACCGTCCAGAACGGCCACCTCTTCGGTTCGCTGATCGACATCCTGCGGGGCAGCTCGGCGCTGATCCTGGTCGCGCTCGGCATGACCCTGGTGATCGCGACCGGCGGCATCGACCTGTCGGTGGGCGCGGTGATGGCCATCTCCGGCGCGGTCGCCTGCCTGCTGATCCAGGACCTGCCGAACCAGAACGCGATCGGCCCGGTCCTCGGGGTCGTCGCCGTGGCCATCGGGGTCTCGCTGGTGATGGGCCTCTGGAACGGTTCCCTGGTGGCGATCATCGGGGTCCAGCCGATCATCGCCACGCTGATCCTGATGGTGGCCGGCCGGGGCATCGCCCAGCTGATCACCGACGGTCAGATCATCAACGTGCAGTCCGGGCCGTACGCCACCATCGCGACCGGGTTCTTCCTCGGCCTGCCGGTGGCGTTCCTGATCGCGGCCGCCGCCGTCGCGCTGATCCTGCTGCTCACCCGGCGTACCGCGCTGGGTCTGCTGCTGGAGTCGGTCGGCGGCAGCCCTACCGCCAGCCGCCTGGCCGGCATCGGCGCCCGCCGCATCACGATCATGGTGTACGTGGTGGCCGGTGGTTTCGCCGGTCTGGCCGGCCTGATCTACAGCGCCAACATCAAGAGCGCCGACAGCATCTCGGCCGGCAACCTGATCGAACTGGACGCCATCCTGGCCGTGGTGATCGGCGGGACCGCCCTGATCGGCGGCCGGTTCTCGATCGCCGGCACGGTGATCGGCGCGATCCTGATCCAGACCCTGTCGGTGACGGTCGTCGCGATCGGCATCCCGCCCGAGGCGAACCTGCTGTTCAAGGCGGTCGTCGTGGTCGCCCTGTGTCTGTCCCAGTCGCCGGACTTCCGCGCCAAGGTGTTCGGCCGTTTCAAGACCCGACAGGCGGTCGCGGCATGACCACAGCATCCATGACACCGGTCACCAAGGGCCCGGAACTCAACAAACGCCGGCGGGTCTACAAGCCGAACGCCAAGTACATCCCGATCCTGGCCACCCTCGGCCTGCTCGCGATCATGTACATCACCGGCATCGCCAACTACGACAACTTCGGCGACCCGAGCGTCTTCGTCAACCTGTTCCGGGACAACGCGGTGCTGCTGGTGGTCGCGGTCGGGATGACCTTCGTGATCATCACGGGTGGCATCGACCTGTCCGTCGGCGCGGTCATCTCGCTGACCACCGTGCTCACCGCGACCCTGCTCAAGGGTGACTGGCCGCCGCTGGTCGTGCTCCCGGCGGTGCTGATCCTGGGCGCCCTGATCGGCGCCGGACAGGGCGCGGTGATCCACTTCTTCAAGGTGGAGCCGTTCATCGCCACCCTGGCCGGGCTGTTCCTGGCCCGCGGGCTGGCGCTCTTCATCAACCAGCAGTCGATCCCGATCCGCAACGAGACGTGGAGTGCGATCTCCGACTACCGGATCGAGCTGGCCGACGGCGTGGTCACCAAGCCGAACGCGATCATCGCGGTGCTCGTGGTGATCATCGCGGCGGCGGTGCTGGCCTGGACCCGGTTCGGCCGCAACGTCTACGCGATCGGCGGCAGCTCCGACTCGGCCCTGCTGATGGGCCTGCCGGTGGGCCGGACCCGGATCGTCGTCTACACCATCAGCGGTTTCTGCGCCGCGCTCGGCGGGGTGCTCTACAGCATCAACTCCACGTCCGGGCACGCCCTGCAGGGCAACGGTTACGAGCTGGACGCGATCGCCGCCTGCGTGATCGGCGGGGTCCTGCTCACCGGCGGCGCCGGTTACGTGTGGGGCACCCTGCTCGGGGTGATGGTGGCCGGCCTGATCACGACGATCATCAACTTCCAGGGCGACCTGAACGCCGCCTGGACCCGGATCGTCGTCGGCGTGCTCCTGTTCGTCTTCATCGTGATGCAGCGCCTGGTCACGAGGAAAGCCAAATGACAGCAAAAAGGGGACACATGAGTAACGGGGAAGTCTGGTTCCTCACCGGAAGCCAGGGACTCTACGGCCCGGAGACGCTCGACCAGGTCGCCGCCCAGTCCCGCGAGATCGCTGCGAAACTGGACGCGCAACTCGACGCCGACGTGGTCTGGCAGCCGGTGCTGACCAGCCCGGAGCAGATCCTGGACGTCTGCCGCCGCGCCTCCTCGACACCCGGCGTGCTCGGTGTGGTCGCCTGGATGCACACGTTCTCCCCGGCGAAGATGTGGATCGCCGGCCTGGACGCGCTGCGTGCCCCGCTGCTGCACCTGCACACCCAGCACAACGTCGAGCTGCCCTGGTCCGAGATCGACATGGACTTCATGAATCTCAACCAGGCCGCGCACGGCGACCGGGAGTTCGGGTTCATCGAGGCCCGGCTCGGGGTGCCGCGCAAGACGGTGGCCGGGCACGTCAGCAACCCGGCCGTGGTGGCCCGGATCGCGACCTGGGTGAAGGCGGCCCGCGGTTACTCGGCGATGCGGAACCTGAAGCTGGCCCGGTTCGGCGACAACATGCGGGACGTCGCGGTCACCGAGGGCGACAAGGTCGAGGCTCAGCTGCGGTTCGGCGTGTCGGTCAACACGTACGGCGTCAATGATCTGGTGTCCGTTGTCGATCAGATCGGCGATGCCGAGATCGACAAGCTGGTCGAGGAGTACCGGGACACCTACGACGTCGTCCCGGAGCTGCTCGGCGACCGGCTCGACTCGCTGCGCTACGGCGCCCGGATCGAACTCGGCCTGCGACAGTTCCTGACCGAGGGCGGTTTCCGGGCGTTCACCTCGAACTTCGAGGACCTCGGCGGCCTGCGCCAGCTCCCCGGCCTGGCGGTCCAGCGGCTGATGGCCGACGGCTACGGCTTCGGCGGCGAAGGCGACTGGAAGACGTCCGTTCTGGTTCACACCCTCAAGGCGATGGCCCCGGGCGGCGGCACGTCGTTCATGGAGGACTACACCTACGACCTCACGCCCGGTAACGAGGTGATCCTCGGCGCCCACATGCTCGAGGTGTGCCCGTCGATCGCCGCCGGCAAGCCGAAGCTGGAGATCCACCCGCTGGGCATCGGCGGCCGCGAGGACCCGGTCCGCCTGGTCTTCGACGCCGCTCCCGGCCCGGCCGTTGTTCTCGGCCTCGCTGACCTGGGCGAACGCTTCCGCCTGGTGGCCAACGAGATCGAGGTGGTCCCGCCGACCGCGCCGTTGCCGAAGCTCCCGGTGGCCCGCGCGGTCTGGAAGCCGGCCCCGTCGCTGTCCACGTCCGCCGAGTGCTGGCTGACCGCCGGCGGCCCGCACCACACGGTCATGTCGTCCGCGGTCGGCACCGAGGAACTGGCCGACCTGGCCGAGATGGTGGGCACCGAACTCCTGGTCATCGACGAGTCGACCACGACCCGCTCGTTCGCCAAGGAGGTCCGCTGGAACCAGGCCTACCACCGCCTGGCCCGGGGATTCGGCCGCTAGACGCACGTCGGCCCCGACCGGTTCGCGCCGGTCGGGGCCACTGCTCTCAAAGCGGATATTTTACGAATTGAGGACAGCTCTGCCGGGTCCGCGCGAGGTTGGCGGCCCGTCCCGGCCGACCCGCGACCGCCGGGCCGGAAGCGGCCCGCGACGGCAGAACCGGAAGCGGCCCGTGACGGTGAGACCGCCGCGTGGTGGGTGCCGAACCGGAATCCACCACGCGGCCCAGGCCTGTCAGACCGACGTCGGAACCGGCTCCTTGCCGGCGGCCGGCTCGATCACCGGGGGCTTGCGCTCCAGGGCGGCGCCCTCCACGTCCAGCTCGGGGAGCCGGCGCAGCCAGGACGGCAGCCACCACGCGGCCCGCCCCATCAGGGCCAGCGCCGCCGGCACCGCGATCATCCGGACGATGAACGCGTCGAAGGCGATACCCACCGCCAGCGCGAACGCGATCGGCTTGATCGTGTCGTTGCCCTCCGGGACGAACGCGGCGAACACCGCGAACATGATGGTCGCCGCCGCGACGACGACCGGCGCCGCCTGCCGGAACCCAGTGACGATGGCGTCCCGCGGGGACGCGCCGTGGGCGTGCGCCTCGTGCATCCGGGACACCAGGAACACCTGGTAGTCCATGGCCAGGCCGAACAGGATGCCGACGATGATGATCGGCGCGAGGCTGAGGATCGGCCCGGTCGAGCCCGCGTTGACCGCGTCGGCGGCCCAGCCCCACTGGAACACCGCGACGGTGGCGCCGAACGCCGCGCCGATGGTCAGCAGGAAGCCGAGCACCCCGACGACCGGCACCAGCAGCGACCGGAACACCAGCACCAGCAGCACGAACGCCAGTCCGACGACGAGCGCCAGGTAGACCGGCAGCGCGTCGTTGAGCTTCTGCGACACGTCGATGCTGACCGCGGTGCTGCCGGTGACGTACACCTCGGCGCCGTCGGCGTCGTCGACCCGGTCCCGGATGTCGTGCACCAGGTCGACGGTCTTCTGGTCGTCCGGCCCGGACGCCGGGATGATCGTGATCAGCGCGGCGGACCCGTCCTGGTTCGGGGTGGCCGGCAGCGCCATCGCCACCCCCTCCAGCCCGGCGACCTGCTTCTGCACCTCGGTGGCGTGGGCGGTGGAGTTCGGGCCGTCGACGAGGATCAGCAGCGGGCTGCTGACGCCGGGACCGAACCGGGCGTCCATGATCGCCTGGGCCGAGGCCTGGGTGCTGCCCTCGGCGGCCCGCTGGACCAGCGTGGTCTGCATCGAGGAGAACGGGATGGCGATCACGCCGAGCAGGGCGACCGCGCCGATCAGGCTGAGCCAGCGCTGCCGGCTGACCATGTTCGCCCAGCCGTGCACGAAGCCCCGGCCCTCGGCGATGTCGGAGGAGGCGAGCGGGACGTCCCGCAGGCGGCGCGGCAGGGCCCGCATGCCGATCCAGCCGAGGATGGCCGGGACCAGGGTGATCGCGACCAGGACGGCGATCACGACGGTGGCCGCGGCGGCGATGCCCATCTCGCTGAGGAACGGGATGCCGACGATCGCGAGTCCGGCCAGGGCGATGACCACGGTCAGGCCGGCCGTGACGACCGCCGCCCCGGCGGTGCCGACGGCCATCGCGGCGGCCGCCTCCACCGGCAGCCCACGGCGCAGCTCGTGCCGGAACCGGGTGACGATGAACAGCGCGTAGTCGATGCCGACCGCCAGACCCAGCATCACCGCCAGGATCGGGGTGGTCGACTGCAGGTCCATGAAACCGGTGAGGGTGATGATCCCGGCCGCGCCGAGGCCGACGCCGACGATCGCGGTCAGCAGGTTCATCCCGGCGGTGACCAGCGAGCCGTAGGTGAGGGCGAGCACGATCAGCGCGATCAGCACACCGATCACCTCGGAGATGCTGCCGCCGAGGTCGGCCGGGTTCTCCAGGGCCTCGCCGCGGGCCTCGACGGTCAGGCCACCGGCGCGGGCCTGGTCCACCGCGTCGATGATCGCCGCACGTTCGTCGTCGGTGACCTCGGACGGCTGCACCGGGTAGGTGACCGAGCTGTACGCCGCCACCTGGTCCGGCGAGACGGTGGGCGCCTGCGGGTCGAGCGGGTTCGACGCGTTCACCACCCCGGGCAGCTCACCGAGGGCGGCGACGGTCTCCGCGATCTTCGCCGCGTTCGCCGGGTCGGTGATCTTCTGCCCGTCCGGGGCCTGGAACACCACCTGCACGGTGGCACCGGACGACGCCTTGCCGAATCTCTCCTCCATCAGGGTCAGCGCGGTGGTCGACTCCTGGCCGGGGATGCTGAACGTGTTGGCGGTGCTCCCGGCCAGAGTCCCGGCCCCGACGCCGACGGCGACCAGGGCCACCAGCCAGGCGATCGTGACGAGGAGCCGGTGCCGGACCGAAGCGAGTCCTAGGCGGTGCAGCAGTGTTGCCATGAGGGGTTCCCTTGTTTCCGTTGGTTCAGTGCCCGAGCGCGTCGAACCCGATCTCGGCGAGGAGAGCGGTCGCGTCGGGCGTGATCTGGTCGCGCAGGGTCACGCTGGCCACGGCGACGGCCCCGAGCGCGGCGGTGACCCGCAGAGCCCGGGTGACGTCGGCGTGCGGATCGTCCCCGAAGGCGGCGGCGATGCTCTCGCCGATGCTCTCCAGGGCGCACCCCATGTCGCTCTCCGGCTCGCTGAGCAGCGACGACAACAGCAGGGCGACGATGCCGGGGCTGCCCACGGCCAGTTCGGCGATGTGGGCGACCACGATCCGGTCACGCTCCGGGCCGGCCGGCAGCTCGGTGACACCGGAACCGGTCTCCCGGATCTGCTCGACGCAGCGCTCGATGACCGCCGCCTGCAGCGCCTCCTTCGTGGGGAAGCGGTGCAGCAGGCCGGTCTTGGAGTAGCCGACCGAGTTCGCGATCCGCTGGATCGAGGTCTCCCGGAAGCCGTGCCGGGCGAAGAGCAGGGCGGCGGCCTCGAGGATCTCGTCGTCGATCTGCTGTTTGGTGGGACGGGGCATGGGACCACCGTAGACCGTTATGGACCAACCTGGTCCGTGAGGGACCGTGGCGGTCCCCACACTGCGAAAGGTTCAGATCTGATTACCCGGCGTGACTGAGGTAAACCCGCAAAAGGTACGGATCCGGCCCGTCGACCGCCCACCCGAAGACCACCGGATCGTCCTCGCACTCCACCAGATAGACCGGCAGCCACACCCGCCGTGGTCGCGGGGCCTCCACCCGCACCGGCACCGCCGGCCCGGTGAAGTCGGCCAGATCGTCACGCTCCAGCAGCCCGGACACCGACCCCGCGGGCAGCTCCGGCGACGCCCCGGCCGGCGCGAACACCGTCCCGTCCGGCAGCGTCAGGGCCGGCCGGTCCAGCCACACCGAGTGGGTGGCGTGCGCGAACGGCACCGGCTCGGCCCGGCTCCCACCGAACCGCAGCGTCATCCGGCGGCCCGGCGACAGCAGATAGCGGCGCCCGTCCGCGACCGACCGCCGGCCCAGCGCGGTCAGCTCCCACCCGCCGTCGCCCGGCCGGACGTGCCCGATCCGCTCCAGGAACCGGGCGGTCCGCTCCACCAGCAGCGGCTCCACCCCGAAGAACCCGGCCAGCTCCGCGGTCCCGGACAGCCCGGCCTCGGCCAGTGCCCGGGTCAGATAACGGTCGAAGACGTCGTACGCGTGCGACTCCCGCACCGTCGCCACCACCTCGACCGCCCACATCGGCAGCAGCAGCGGCACGAACCGCACCGGGCGCACGTTGGGCAGCGCCCCGGCCCGCCGGATCACCTCCCGCATCGGCAGATGTGCCGCCTCGGTCACCAGAGCGTCACCGCCCGGTTCCGTTCCGGCGCCCGCGCCACCACCCGCTCGAACACACTCCCGGTCAGCAGCGCCGCCAGCTCGTCCGGGTCGGCGCCCGCCGGGCAGCGTGCCGCCACCCAGGCCCGCACCACCTCGGTGTCGCGCAACAGCGGCCGCCGGGTCTCGCCGACCAGCACCGCCCGGCGCGCCCGGACCAGCGGCACCAGGGCGGCCGGCACCGGGATCCGGGCCGCGTCCTCCAGCACCAGCAGGTCGAACTCCAGTTCGCCGTACTCCGGGCGGCCCGCGCCCAGGCACGTCGACGCCACCACGTCGGCGTACCGCAGCAGCTCGGGGTGCAGTTGCCGGGTCGGCCGGGCGGCCCGTTGCCGCCACTCCCGCAGCAGCCCGGCCCGGCCGCGCAGCACCGGTTCCCGCGCGGCGCAGTGCTCGGCGAAACCGGCCAGCCCGGCCGGGTCGGCGGTCCACTTCGGCGCCGCGTCCACCCCGTCTAGCAGCCGGGTCAGGTGGTGCGCGGACCGTTCCGCCGACTCCAGGGCACGCAGCGCGGCCAGGTCGGCGAACGCGGCCCGGTCGGCGGCGGCCCGCACGGCACCGTCCTGCTCGACGGCCCGGTCCAGCGAGTGAGCGCTCTCCTCGTACGCCGCAATCGTCTGGTGGAACGCCGACCGGGCGACCGCCGCGACCCGGACCGCATCGCTCAACCGCCGCCGCAGCCCGCCCGTGCTCCACCGGCGCAGCCGGGAACCCTCGGCCCGCCGCAACGCCGCCGTCAGCCGCTCCACCTCGCCGGCCGTGCCGGTGACCACCGCGCCGGCCTCGTCGCGCGCCTGTTCCGCGGCCCGTGCCGCCGCGCCCAGCCGCAGCCGGGTGTCCCGGGTCGTCGCGTCCCGGTGCGCCACCGCCCGCTCGGCCCGCTCGCGCGCCTCGGCCGCCTCGCCGAGCGCCGTGGTCAGCCGCCGCAGCCAGCCCAGCGCCGGGGACGGCTCGCCCAGCCACGGCTCCAGCGCGCGGGCGGCGGCCTGCGACCGGGACAGGACCCGGTGCTGCACCCCGTCGGCCGCGGCGGTGATGCTGCCCGGCCCGGAACCCGCCTGATCGGTGCGGATCACGGTGGCGCCGGGCGGCAGCCGGGACACGATCGCCTCCACCCCCGGCGCGGTCGGCGCGGCGATCAGCACCCGCTCGCCGCGCTCGGCGGCGGCCCGGACGATCTCCAGAACGGTCAGCGTGCGGGTGGTGCCGGGCGGCGAGGCCAGGCAGAACAGGTCCGGCACGGCCAGCGCCCGGCTGACCTCGTCGGCGCCGTCCCGGTCATCGGCTTCGTGGTCACCGAAGTGCTCGGCGAACCGGCCGTCGGCCAGCAGCGACAGCAGCCCCGGATTGGCGGTGGCGCCGGAGCGCAGCCGCAGGATCGCGTCGCGCTGCACCCGCTCGTCGAGCCCGGCGTCCCGCGACGCCGGAACCGGGCCCGGCTCCAGCTCCCGCGCGGCGGCCACGGCCAGTTCCAGGGCGGCGCAGAACCCCTCGTTCCGATTCGACGGATGCTCTAGATCGACAAGGGTCGACGCCATCCGCTCACCATAGTTGTGCCCGGCGGCGGGCATCAAACCACGCAGGGTTGAATGAGGGCCCTGGGCCCTGTCCGAAGATCGGAGACGCCGATGCCGTCCGAGTACGCTGACCTGCTCTTCTCCGGCGGCCCGGTGTTCAGCGCCGGCGACGGCCCGGCCACCTCGGTCGCGGTGCGGGCCGGGCGGATCGCCGCTGTCGGCGACGACCTGCGGGACTGGCGCGGGCCGCGCACCGAGGTCGTCGATCTGGCCGGGCGGCTGCTGTTGCCGGGGTTCCAGGACGCCCACGTGCACGCCGTGGTCGGCGGGGTCGAGCTGAACCAGTGCGACCTGACCGAGACCGTCGACGTCGGCGAGTACCTGCGCCGCATCGCCGGCTACGCCGCGGCCCACCCGGACGCCGAGTGGATCGTCGGCGGCGGCTGGTCGATGGAGAGCTTCCCCGGCGGGGTGCCGGGCCGTGAGCTGCTGGACCGGGTGGTGCCGGACCGGCCGGTCTACCTGATCAACCGGGACCACCACGGCGCCTGGGTGAACAGCCGGGCCCTGGAGCTGGCCGGGATCACCGCGGACACCCCGGACCTGGAGCACGGCCGGATCGACCGGCTGGCCGACGGCTCACCGGCCGGCGCGCTGCAGGAGGGCGCGATGGAGCTGGTCGAGTGCCTGCTGCCGGAGGTCACCACGGCCGACCGGATCGCCGGGCTGCGGCGCGCGCAGACGCTGCTGCACTCGCTGGGAATCACCGCCTGGCAGGACGCGATGGTGTGCGCCACCAACGGCTATCCGGACGTGGCCGACGCCTACCTGGCCGCCGCCGGGGAGGGCTGGCTGACCGCGAGCGTGATCGGGGCGCTCTGGTGGGACCGCGAGCGCGGCGCCGAGCAGATCCCGGAGCTGCTGGCGAAACGGGACCGGTTCACCGTCGGGCGGCTGCGCTGCGACAGCGTGAAGCTGATGCTGGACGGGGTGGCGGAGAACTTCACCGCGGCGATGACCGAGCCGTACAAGGACGCCTGCGGCTGTGTCACCGCCAACCGGGGACTGTCCTTCATCGATCCGGCGGAGCTGCCCGGCTACGTGACGGCGCTGGACGCGCACGGGTTCCAGCCGCACTTCCACGCGCTCGGCGACCGGGCGGCCCGCGACGCGCTGGACGCGGTGGCGGCGGCCCGGGCGGCGAACGGGTTCCGGGACACCCGGCCGCACCTGGCGCACCTGCAGGTGGTGCACCCGGACGACGTGCCGCGGTTCCGGCGGCTGGGCGCGACGGCGAACCTGCAGACCTACTGGGCGTCGCACGAGCCGCAGATGGACGAGCTGACCATCCCGTTCCTGGGGGAGTCGCTGTCTGGGCGGCAGTACCCGTTCGGTGACCTGTGGCGGGCCGGGGCACACCTGGCGGCCGGCAGCGACTGGCCGGTCAGCACCCCCGATCCGTGGCAGGCGATCCACGTCGCGGTGAACCGGGTGCACGACGGCGCGGATCATCAGGCGTTCCTGCCGGAGCAGCGGCTCGGGCTGGCCACCGCGCTGGCGGCCTACACGGCCGGTTCGGCGTACGTGAACCGGCTCGACGACACCGGGACGATCCGCATCGGCAACCGGGCCGACCTGGTGCTGGTGGACCGCGATCCGTTCCTGGCCCCGCCCGCGGAGATCGCGTCCACCCGGGTCGTGTCGACCTGGGTGGACGGAACCCGGGTGTTCTGACCTACTTCTTCTCGTCCGGCTGCTGCTGGTCCTCGTCCTCGTCCTGCTCCTCGTCGGCGGTCTCCGCCTGCGCGTGCCGGGACTGCTGGACCGGCGCCGCCTCGATGACCTCGGCGACCGGCTCCTCCTCGACGTACTCGTTCATCTGCGGGGCGTCCACCCAGAGGGCCCGCAGCTGGCTCTGCATGAACCCGGTGAGGCGCCCGCGGTATTCCCGGTCGAACTGCTCCAGGGCCTCGATCTGCTGCTGCAGGGCCTCCCGCTTGGCGCCGAGGCTGCCGACCACGTCGTCGTACCGCTGCTGGGCCTGGTGCTTGAGCTGCTCGGCTCCGGCGTGCGCGTCGGCGCCGATGGTCTCGGCCCGGGACCGGGCGTCGGCCACGATCTTCTCCGCGGTACGCCGGGCCTCCTCGGCGCGGGCCTGGGCGTCCCGGGCCATCTGCTCGGCGCCGGCGCGGGCCTCGGCGAGCACCCGGTCGGCCTCCCGGCGGACGTTGTTGGCGTGCGCCTGCGCGTCGCGCGCGATCTGCTCGGCGGCGGCCAGCGCGTCCGTCCGGATCTTGTCCGCGTGGTGCTGGGCGCTCGCCACGTGCTCCTCGGCGGTGCGCTGAGCCAGCGCCAGCACCTGCAGAGCCTGGTTCGGCAGGCCTGGGTTGGGGGCGATCACCGAATGCTCCGAGGTCTGACTGTCCGTCCCATTGAGAAGCACTTCGACACGATCCTTATCTACAGGGGTGAGACAGGCACCCGGCCGGGTTCGTCGTGAAGGGTGTGGCCGGAGCGCTGGCCATGATCGGCGGATGCTACCAAGCCGGCGCGGCAGTCTGCGAGAGCGGCAGCGGTGTCCGTACCAACACGCACGGTGCATGACGCGAAATCGGACAAGACTCGCAATAAGCTCATTCGGTCCCCCTCTCCGATCATTCGAGGACGAGCCATGGTTTTACGTCGCACGCTGGCCGCATCAACCGTTCTGAGCTGTTTATTCTCCTCGCTCGCCGGGCCCGCGGAGGCGTATTCGGCAAGCATGATGGCGGCCTGGACGATGGGTGAACCGTCCGGTAGCACCTGGATGGTGGACAGCAGCGGACGCGGGCATCACGGGCGGATCGGGCACGAGGTCGGAGTCGGGATGTTCGACGGCGTCGCCGTGGGATACCGCTTCGAACGGCTGGAACCGGACACTCCGCCCACCCGTCCCGGCCACCTGGTCAACGTTCCCGACCATTCGGATCTTGACCCGGGCGACCGGGACTTCGTGGTGACACTGCGGCTCAAGACCACACACAAGTTCGGCAACGTGATCCAGAAGGGCCAGGCGACCGTACCCGGCGGCAACTGGAAGATCCAGCTCCCGAACGGCCGGGCCACCTGCACGTTCCGGGGCTCCAAGGGGACCATCGAGCTGATCGCCCCGGACCGGATCAACGACGGCGGCTGGCACCTGGTGCGCTGCTCCCGGCTGGCGTCCGGGGTCTACCTGGCCGTCGACGGTCAGGTGGTGGCCGCCCGGGAAGGCCGGGTCGGCACGATCGACAACGACTGGCCGGTGTCGATCGGCGGCAAACCCGACTGTGACCAGATCAAGGTCGGCTGCGACTACTACGCGGGCGATCTGGACTGGGTGGTGATCCAGGGTGCCCCGGTGCCCGGGACGGACGCATCCGGCCCGGCGGACGCGGATCGGTGGTGACGGGCCGCCCGCCTTGCGGCGTGGCCACGGGGCTTTTCGTCATTCGTACCGAAAATGGCGTTGTCCGGTCCGGGAGAACCCGGACCGGACAGCTAACCGAGCGTCAGGCCGCCCACTTGATGTACGGGTTGACCTTGCCGCCCCAGTCGAAGACGGCCATGTTGTCCCAGCCGTCGCCGGTGCCGTTGATGTTCGCCGGATCCCAGCCGTTGCCCTTGATCGCGTACCAGGTCGGCTCCCAGTAGAAGACGCCGATCGCGCCGGCGTTGCGGGCCGTGTTCTGCACCCAGGTGAACTGCTGGGCCTGGCCGGCCCAGGTCGCCGGGATGCTGTCGCAGAGCACCGTGCCGGGGATCGAGTTCTTCTCGCTGTCGGCGTCCGCGCTGGTGAACTGGTACGCCGTCTCCACGATGACCACCGGCTTGCCGTACCGGGTCCGCACGTCGGTGATCACGTTGTAGAGGTTGGCCAGCGTGCCGTGCCACATGCAGTAGTACGACAGCGCGCTGATGTCCCACTGCACACCCTGCGCCTTGATGCCGTCGTAGAACCAGCGCGCGTTCGCCATGCTGTCCGCGTCAGCCACATGGATCAGAACCTGCGTCCCGCTGTTGCAGGCTTTCGTCGCGTTGTAACCCTGTTTCAGCAGCGACGCCAGCGGCGCGAAATCGTTGTTCACCACCCGGCCTCTCGGCCACAGCATGCCGACGTTGATCTCGTTGCCGATCTGCACGCTGTCCGGGGTGATCCCGGCCGATTTCAGGCTGGTGCAGACGTCGTAGGTGTAGTTGTAGACGGCGGTCTGCAACTGACTGAGCGAATAGGACGCCCAGGCGGCCGGCGGATACTGCTTTCCCGGGTCCGCCCAGGTGTCGGAGTAGTGGAAGTCGACCATCAGTTTCAGGCCCTTGGCCTTGATGGCCGCCGCCTGCTGGAGCACCTTGGCCTTGTTGTTGTAACCGCTGGCCGGGTTGTTCCAGACACGCAGCCGGGCGTAATTGACGCCCGCCGTCTTCAGGATGTCGTAGGCGTTCGCCTCGGCTCCCGAAGCGTTGTAGTACTTGCCGCCCAGATCGAGCGTGCGCTGCAGCGACGACACGTCGGCACCGAGCATGGTGAGGGAGGCGGCCTGTGCGGGGGCGGGGTTGACCATCACGGCGATCGCGAGGATCGCGGTCGTGACGGCGGCCTTGATTTTCATTTGTCGCTCCTTCAACGGGGATTTACCGGAGCCAGCGGATCAGGGGATTGATGCGCCCGCTGTCGTCGAATGTCGCCATGTTCTCCCAGGCGTTGCCGGAGTTCTCGATGTCCTCGGTGTCCCAGCCGTTGCGGGGGATCGCGGTCCAGGTGGGTTCCCAGTAGAAGACACCGATGGCGCCGGCCTTCTTCGCCGTGGTCTGCACGGCGGCGAACTGCTGCGCCTGGCCCTTCTTCGTGGCGGAGATTCCGTCACACGGGGCCTCGGACAGCATGATGTTCTCGAGATGGTCGTAATTCTCGGTCGTGTACGGATACGCCGTCTCGGCGATCACGACCGGCTTTCCGTACCGGGCTTTCACGTCACCGACGACCGTGGCCAGGTTGTCGAGACTCCCGTGCCACATGCAGTAGTAGGACAGTGCGGTGATGTCCCACTTCGCTCCGGCCGCCGAGATTCCGTCATAGAACCAGTGCGCCGCGTCGATGTTGCCGGCCAGTGCCGTGTGCACCATGACCCCGGTCTTCCGGTTGCAGGCCTTGGTCGCGTCATAACCGGCGTTGAGCAGTTTTGTCAGCGGCCCGAAGTCGCTGTTGTTCACCTGCCCCGCAGGCCACAGCATGCCACTGTTGATCTCGTTGCCGATCTGCACACTGTCCGGGGTCGTGCCCTGTTTCTTCAGAGAATTGCAGACGTCATACGTGTAGTCGTAGACATCTTTCTCCAGCTGCTCCCGATCGTGTCCGGCCCAGGCTGACGGGATGAACTGCTTTCCCGGGTCGGCCCACGTGTCCGAGTAGTGGAAGTCGATCAGCAGCTTCATGCCCTTGGCTTTCGCCGCGCGGGCCTGCTGGAGCACCTTCGCCTTGTTCGAATAGCCGCTGGTCGGGTTGTTCCAGATCCGCAGCCGCACATAGTTGACGCCGGCCTGCCGCAGAATGTCATAGGGATTGTCGCGTTTTCCCCGGGCGTCGTAGAACTTCTGCCCGAGTTCGACCGACCTCTGCAGGGTGGAGACGTCGGCGCCGCGCATTTCCCACGAGGATTTCTGATGCGCGACGGCGGGGGAGGGGATGAGCGCCACCGCGAGGAAAGCGGCGGCAATGAGGGACGGTTTCATGACACTCCATTTCGTCTTCCGTGACAAAAAGGGCGTATTTTTAAGCGGGGGAACTGCCTCGCACCACGAGTGAGGTGGGCACCGTGATGGAGAGCGGGGTACGCCCGGCGATCACGTCGGTGAGCAGCCGGACCATTTCTTCACTGATGCGTTCCATCGGGTTGCGCACGGTCGTCAGCGTCGGCTCGGTGGTGACCGCGAGCACCGAGTCGTCGAACCCGACCACCCGCACGTCACCCGGCACGTCCCGGCCGGCCTCGCGCAGCACCGGCAGGGTCGCGGCGGCCATCGCGTCCGAGGCGGCGAACACCCCGTCCACGTCCGGCACCCGGGCCAGCAGCTCGCGCATCGCCGCCGCGCCGCTCTCCCGGCTCCAGTCGCCGTGCGCGATGTACGCCTGGTCCACGGTGATCCCGGCCGAGAGCAGCGCGTCGGTGTAACCCCGCAGCCGGAACACCCCGCCGAACTGGTCCTGCGGCCCGGTGATGGTGGCGATCCGCCGGCAGCCGGCCGCGAGCAGGTGCTCCACGGCCATCCGCCCGCCCATCCAGTCGTCGCACGACACCGAACTGATCGAGTCCTCGAACCCGAGCACCTGACCACAGGCCACGATCGGGATCTCGGCCCGGACCAGCTGCCCGAGCAGCGGGTCACCGGAGTGCGGCGACACCAGCAGCACCCCGTCGACGTGACCGCCACCCAGGTAGGTGACGGTCCGTTCGCGCTCCTCGGGGGTGGACGCGATCATCAATATCAGCGTCAGCCCCTGGTCGGACAGCGCCTGGGCCACCCCGCGCAGCAGCACCGCGAAGTTCGGGTCCTCGAACAGCAGGTGCTGCGGCTCGGTCAGCAGGAACGCGATCGACCCGGATTTGCCGGTGGCCAGCGACCGCGCATGCGGGTTCGCCGTGTAACCGGTGCGGGCGATGGCGTCGGTGACCGAGCGGACCGCCTCCGGGCTGACCCAGTCGCGCCCGTTGAGAACCCGGGAGACCGTCGCGTAGGAGACCCCCGCCTCGCGAGCGACATCGCGGATGGTGGGGCGTTTACGCGACACGTTCGGGATCATAGTCAGGCCTTCACTCCGCCGGCGGCCAGGTCGACCTGCCAGTACCGCTGCAGGGTCAGGAACAGCGCGATCAGCGGGACGATCGACACCAGCGCTCCGGTGACCACCGCGGTGTACATGGCCGGCTGGCTGGCGCCCTGGTTCAGCAGGCCGCTGAGGCCGACCGTGATCGGGTAGAGCCGGTCGTCGCCGAGCATGATGTACGGCAGCATGAAGTTGTTCCAGATCGCCACGAACTGGAAGAGGAAGACCGTCACCAGACCGGTCCGCATCATCGGCAGCACCACCGTGCCGAGGGTGCGCCACTCTCCCGAGCCGTCGATCCGGGTCGCCTCCAGGATCTCGGTCGGCACCGACGCGGCCGCGAAGATCCGGGCCAGGTAGATGCCGTACGGGCTGATGAAGCTGGGCAGCAGCACCGCCCAGTAGGTGTTGGTCATGCCCAGCTTGGCCAGCAGCAGGTACTGCGGGATGGCCAGGATGACGCCGGGTACCAGGACACCGGCCAGGATCGTGTTGAAGACGGCGCTCTTGCCGGGGAAGTCGAACTTGGCCAGCGCGTACCCGGCCATCGCCGAGATCAGCGTGGAGGCGGCGGCGCCGACACCGGCGTAGAGGGCGGTGTTCGCCATCCAGCGCCAGTACAGGCCGTCCCGGTAGCCGTTCAGGTCCACCAGGTTGTCCCACAGGTGGGTGCTGGGCATCAGGGTGAACGTGGAGAACAGCTCGCTGGCGCTCTTCGAGGACGCGATCAGCACCCAGAGGACGGGGAGCAGACAGTAGGCGGCGCCCAGGATGAGCAGGAGCGTGGCGAGTTTGCTCCTTTTAATGGCGTGCATCAGTCCTCCTGGTTGAACGCCCGGCGCCCGACGAGCTTCAGGAAGCCGAAGGACAGGATGAACGTGGCGAGCGCGATGATCACCGAGGTGGCGGCGGCCGCGTAGATGTCGTTGCGGGCGAACGCGTCCCGGTAGACCTTCATCAGCGGCGTCCACGTGGTGGAGATCGTGTTGGCCAGCGGGCGCAGCGTCATCGGCTCGGCGAACACCTGCAGGGTGGCGATCAGCGAGAAGACGAACGTCATCACCAGCGACGGCATCACGATCGGGATCTTGATGCGCCAGGCGATGGCCATCTCCGAGGCGCCGTCGATCCGGGCCGACTCGTACAGGCTGGTCGGCACGGCCTTGAGCGCCGTGTAGATGACGATCATGTTGAAGCCGGTGCCGCCCCAGATCGCGATGTTGGCGACCGCGAACAGCGTCAGATCGGCGGAGAGCAGGTTCGGGCCGGCGAACCCGAGAGCCTCGGCGATGTCGTTGATCGGGCTGACCCGCGGCAGGTAGAGGAAGCCCCAGAGCAGGGAGGCGACCACGGCCGGCACCGCGTACGGCAGGAAGATCGAGATCCGGGCGAACTTGCCGATCGACTCCCGGGTCCGGTTCGCGTCCAGCAGCAGCGCGAACATCAGGGCCAGGCCCAGCATGGTGGGGACCACGATCAGGCCGTACGCCCCGACCCGGCCCACACTGGGCAGGAACTCGGGATCGGTCAGCGACCGGGTGTAGTTGTCCAGCCCGGCCCAGATCTCGGTGCGGGACTTGGAGCCGAGGCCCAGGCCGCTCACCTTGACCTTGCGCAGGCTCAGATAGGCCGCGTAGAAGATCGGTGCGGCCAGGAACGCGGCGAACAGGATCATGGCGGGGGCGAGGAAGCCGTACGGGGTACCGGCTCGTTTCGCCTTGCGGCGCCGGGGGCTGCCCGCCGGGGGCGCCTCGGTCTTCCTCGGTGCGGTGCTTGTCAGCGACATCGCCGATCTTCCTTTCGGAGCGCTCCGGGTGGGCACGAAGGGGGCCGGCCCACCCGGAGACGAACTCATCCGGCGACGTTGAACCCGGTGTTCTTCATGTCGTCGACGGTGGTCTTCTGCATGGTCGCCAGGGACTCGGTGAAGGCGGCGGCCTTCTTCGCCTCGGCGGCCTTGGCGAAGGCGTCGTTGAACGCGCTGTAGGCGACGTTCACGTTCGGGCCGTAGGTGAACGGCGACAGCTGCTTGGAGGCCTCACCGGCGATGGTGTAGTAGTCGGCCTGGTCGGCGAAGAACGCCGGCGGCTCGGTCAGGACGCTGGTGGCGTCGTTCGCGGCCGGGTAGATGAACGCCGTGTCGGCGAGCAGCTTCAGGGCCTCCGGGTCACTGTTCAGCCAGGTGATGAACTGGGTGGCCTGCTTCTTGTGCTTCGACTGGGTGGTCACGCTGGTGGCCGAACCGCCCCAGGCGCCGGTCTTCGGGGCCGCGGCGTCCCACTGCGGCATCGGGGCGGCCTTCCACTTGCCCTTGGTGTCCTTGGCGCTGCCGTCGAGCACACCCGGCGCCCAGACCGCGCTGACCCAGCCGACCTGGGTGCCGTCGTTGAGGGCCGCGTTCCACTCCGGGGTGTACATCGGCTTGTTGTCCATGACGCCCTTCTCCACCAGGCCACCCCAGTACGAGGCGACCTTCTGGGTGGCGGCGTCGTTGATGTTGACGGTCCAGGAGTCGCCGTTCACACCCCACCAGGAGGCGCCGGCCTGCTGTGCGAGACCGGTGAACAGGCCCGCATCGTTGGCCGAGAAGGTGCCCAGGTACTGCTTGGCGTCCGCCTTGTGGATCTTCTCGGCGGCGGCGGCGTAGTCGTCCCAGGTCTTCGGGGCCGCGAGGCCGTTCTTCTCGAAGACGTCGGAGCGGTAGAAGAACATCAGCGGGCCGGAGTCCTGCGGGACGCCGTAGGCCGCGTCCGAGCCGAGCGAGACACCGCTCCAGGCGCCGGCCGGGAACTTGTCCTTGAGCGAGCCGACCTCGGCGGAGATGTCGGCGAGCGCGTCGGCGGAGACCAGGGTGGGGACCTTCTGGTACTCGGCCTGCATGATGTCCGGCGCGCCGGAACCCGCCTTGACCGCGGTCAGCAGCTTGGTGACCGCGGGGTCACCGCCGTCCTGCTTGTTGACCGTGACCTGGATGTTCGGGTTCTTCGCGTTCCACGCCGCGACGACCTTGTCCATGTTCGGAGTCCAGGTCCAGTAGGTCAGCGAGACCTTCTCGTTCGGGTCGACGGCACCTTCCTCCGAGGAGTCGGAGCTGCTGCACGCGGTAACGGTGAACAAAGCCGCTGCGGTGACTGCCGCCATCAGCGGTGCGAATTTTTTCTTCATCGATCCTCCTTGGTCGGCTTGGCCGGAAAGCGGGAAGCCGGAGACGGATGCTGCGCCGGAAGCGTGTCGCTCAGCACAACCCCTGTGACCGGTTACAGTGCTGGTGTTACGGCGATGTGTCAAGCCCTTGCGTCCAACCCGTTACGCCTGTGTATCGTGCGAGGCGACCGGCCTGTGACCGGTTACAGCCAAACCAGCAAGGAGTGATCCCATGTCGTGGCCTGAGCCGCTTTTTGTTCGCCACCAAGCCTGGGCGACTCCGCTGCAGCAGCCACGGATGAGCAACACCGAGGACGCGATTCCCGGCCTGTCGCTCACCAGTCGCTACCTGACCCGCGACGGCGTTCCGGTCATCCCGGTCTCCGGCGAGTTGCACTACAGCCGGGTTCCCCGCGCGCGCTGGGCGGAGCGACTGCGCCAGATGAAGGCCGGCGGTGTCACCGTGGTGGCCACCTACCTGTTCTGGCTGCACCACCAGCCGGCCGCCGGCGAGCCCGCGCGCTTCGACGGCAACCTCGACGTCGCCGCGTTTGTCGACCTCGCCGTGGAGACCGGCCTCGACGTGGTCCTGCGCGTCGGCCCCTGGTGCCACGGCGAGGCCCGCAACGGCGGCTTCCCCGACTGGGTCCAGCAGGCCCCGGTGCGGCACCGCACCGACGACCCCGACTACCTCGCCCTGGTCACCGGCTGGTTCACCGCCGTCGGCGCGGCCGTCGCGCCGTCGATCCACAAGGT
Organism: Actinoplanes couchii; assembly: GCF_016862075.1. Taxonomy (GTDB): domain Bacteria; phylum Actinomycetota; class Actinomycetes; order Mycobacteriales; family Micromonosporaceae; genus Actinoplanes; species Actinoplanes couchii. The sequence continues at coordinate 27,520 of NZ_BOMG01000007.1, forward strand.
CATCGGCCTCCAGCTCGAGAACGAGCTGTACGACCAGCCGCAGCACCTGGTCACCCTCAAGCGCCTGGCCCGCGAGGCCGGACTGTCCGCGCCGCTCTGGACCGCCACCGCGTGGGGCGGCGCCGACCTGCCCGAGGAGGAGGTCCTGCCCCTCTACGGCGGGTACGGCGACGGCTTCTGGGTCGACGCCGACGCCCCTTGGGATCCGACATTCCGGGACCACTACTTCTTCTCCCACATCTGGGATGATGCGGGCATCGGCGCCGACGTGCGGCGTGCTCAGGCGATCGAGGCCGCATCGGGTGGACCGCGCACCCCGTCGGACCTGTTCCCGGCCGCCACCTGCGAGCTCGGCGGGGGCATGGCCACCGCGTACCACCGCCGCCCGCGCCCGGAGGCCCTGGACGTGGCCACCATCGCCCACTGCAAGATCGGCAACGGGTCGGCGTGGCAGGGCTACTACATGTACGCCGGCGGCACCAACCCCGGCCGTGACCTGCAGGAATCCCACGCCACCGGCTACCCCAACGACATCACCCCGCTGGGGTACGACTTCCACGCCCCGATCGGTGAGGCGGGCACCCTCGCGGCCAGCCACGCGCACCTGCGCCGCCAGCACGCGTTCCTGTCCGCGTTCGGTCACACCCTGGCCGAGATGCCGTCCAGCCTGCCGGCGATCCGCCCCACCGGGGTCGAGGACTCGTCGACACTCCGTTTCGCGCTGCGCAGCGACGGCACCAGCGGTTTCCTGTTCCTGGCCTGGCACCAGCCGCACTTCCCGCTCCCGGTCTACACCGGCGCCCGGTTCCGGGTGGCCCTGGCCGATTCCGAGATCGAGTTCCCGGCGCAGCCGGTCGACGTGCAGCCCGGGACGCTGGCCCGCTGGCCGCTCCACCTCACCCTCGGCGGCGTCACCGTCCGGTACGCCACCGCCTCGGCCCTGACCGTCCTGCCCGGCGAATCCGGCCTTCCGGGCGAAACCGGCGGCGTACCCACCCTGGTCCTGATCGCCGAGCCCGGCATCCCCGCCGAGATCGCCGTGTCCGAAACCGTTCACACGGTGGAGCCCGGTTTCGCGCCGCTGTCCCTGGGCGGCCTGGACGTCCTGGTCCTCCCGTCGTCGTCGGCCGCCGAGGTCTGGGTGACCGAGGACGGCAACCGCCGCCTCTTCCTCAGCGAGGACGAGCTGCAGTGGGACGCCGGCGGCACGGTCACGGTGAAGGCTTCAAAGCCCGCTGACGTACGCGTTTACACCCCCGCGTCCCGAACCTTCACCACGGTGACCGCCGCTTCCACCCCGGTCACCGCTTCCACCGCGGCTTCCTCCATCGCCGAGGGGCCGGCCGTCTCGTCCTTCGTCGAGCCGGTCACGGTCGAGGAACTGCGCCCCGCCGCGGCCACGGTCCCGGTCAGTTACGGCAAGCACGAGGGCCGCCCGTCCGCCCCGTCCCCCGAGGTCTTCGCCGAGCTGGCCGCGGTCCACCGCCTGACCCTGCCCGCATCGGCCGCCGACCGCTCCGCCGACCCGCTGCTGCGCATCCGCTGGGCCGGCGACATCGGCGAACTGAGGATCGACGACACCCCGGTGACCGACCGTTACTGGGACGGCGCGGTCTGGACGGTGAACCTGACCGACATCGGCTGGACCCCGGAATCCGACCTGACCCTGCACCTGCTCCCGCTGGCCGCGGGTTCCCCGGTCTCGGTCCCCGCCGAGGTCCGCAACCGCCTGACCGAGGCGGAGACCCAGCTGCTGTCCATCGACACGGTCGAGGTGGTGACCCGCACCACCACGACCTTCACCCCGTAACACCACACGGGGCCGGGGGAGCGCGATTCACCGCCAGGGTCGCGCTCCCCTCCGACTTTCCCGCTAGCCGTCGAGGGCGCGCCGGAGGTCCTTCATCAGCAGTAGCAGGTGCATCGGGTCGGTGGGGCTCGTCTCGAACTTCGCCAGTCGCAGGTAGAAGTCGCGGGCGACCTCGGTCTCACAGTGGATGAGCACCGCCCGTACCCCGATGACCTCGGCGGCCGCTGCGGTCCGGCGCAGCGCGTCGACCACCAGCGCCCGACCGAGCCCGCAGCCCTGGCCGCTCCGGTCGACGCCGAGCCGGGTCAGGATGACGACCGGTTGGTGGTAGCGGCCGGCACCCTGTCTGAGCCGTGGCGAGGCGTCCGCCGGTGCGACGCTTCCGGCGGCCAGCGAGTAGTACCCGGCCACCCGCTGGTCCGGATGACCGGCGTTGCTGACGACGTACACCCTCGACAGCCCCGCCCGGTGCGCCTGCAGGGCGTGTTCGGCGAGCCAGACGGACTGAGCGGTGGATCCGCAGTCGAAACCGGCCGTGACGTGCGCCGCGGTCAGCGGCTCGACCGGTGAGAACCGGAGACTCACTGCCCTTCCGCATCCGGCCGGGCATCCAGGATCGTCGGCCGGGACATCAGCTCCCGCAACCCGGTGACATCCTGTTCCGGTCGCTGGAGGGCCTCGTCGAACACCTGCCAGGCCTCTTCGTCCAGCAGGAACACCCGCCGGTCGGCCAGCACGTCGGCCGCCGCGTCGGTCGCCGCTTTGAGAACGAACGTCGACACACTCGCGCCCGATGCCCGGCTGGCCGCCTCCAGAAGTGCCTTCTGCTCCGTGTCCAACCGTAGGTGCAGTCGTTCCGCCTTGGCCTCCATGTTGCGATCGTACGCACAATGTACGCCAGTCGGCACGTCGCTCCGCCGCTCGGCGCACGCAATGATCGTCATGACTTTCATGTTGTACCGGCGGATGTGCCGCAAAGCAGACAGTCTGTCCGGCGCGCCGGAGTCGAAGGGCTCGGTAACGAAAGCGTCATGGGGTGGCGGTGGGATCGTTACAGGGAGGTGGGCGCATAGTACTGTCCGTTTCATGGGTGATGATCGATCTTCTGCCGCCGGGGAGGCGGAGGTGGAGGCCGCGTCGCCCGCTGTGCACTACGACGACGAGGAGCGGCCCGCGCGGGTGCTCGGCGGGCGGGTCGGCGCCGCCGTCTCGGTCGTCGCGTTCGCGGTTGCGGTGCTCGTGTTGTGGCAGGTCTTCCGGCCGCTGGCCCAGGGCAGCCAGTTCTACCTGATCATCTTCCTGGCCGGGACACTGCCGCTGTGCTTCCTGGCGTACCGATCAGGCTGGGGTAAGGGGCGTGAATCGCCGACCGGGACCGACTGGCTTCTCGCCGTCGCCGCGCTCGCCGTCTGCCTCTATCCGGTGGCCGGCGGATACAACGCCTTCCTGGACCGGCAGGGTCTGCTGGAACCCGTCGACGTCGCCTTCGGCGCCGTTCTCCTGATCCTCGTGGTCGAGGCCTGCCGCCGCACCACCGGCTGGGCGCTGCCCGCGGTCTGCCTGCTCTTTCTCGGGTACGGCTACTACGGCGGCCTGTTACCGCAGACCTGGTCGGTGGCGCATGCCGGACTCGACTTCGGGCAGATCGTCGACGCGCTCTACAACTCCGGAAGCGGCTTCTACGGAACACCGCTCGACGTCGCCGCCACCTATATCGTGTTGTTCACCATCTATGGCGCGGTCCTCGATCTCTCCGGTGCCAGCCGATTCTTCGTCGACCTCTCGGTGGCCGCCTTCCGGAAATCGCGCAGTGCGGCCGGGCGCACCGCGGTGGCCGCCGGTTTCCTGCTCGGCACGGTTTCCGGATCGGGGACCGCGACCGCCGTCAGCGTCGGCGCGGTCACCTGGCCGATGCTGCGCCGGGCCGGTTACCCGCCGGAGCAGGCCGGTGGCATGCTGGCCGCCGCCGGGGTCGGGGCGATCCTGTCGCCGCCGACGCTGGGGGCCGCCGCGTTCATCGTCGCCGAGTACCTGAACGTCTCCTACCTGACCGTGCTCGGCTGGGCGATGATCCCGACCGTCCTCTACTACCTGGGCATCCTGCTCGCGGTGGAGATCGACGTGCGGCGGTTCGGGGTGCGGGCGGTGGACGCGCCGGAGGCGAGCGCGGGGCGGCTGCTGCTCCGGTTCGGGTACCACTTCTCGTCACTGATCGTCATCGTGGTGCTGCTCGCCCTGGGGCAGAGCGCGACCCGGGCGGTGGTGTACGCGACGATCCTCGCCGCCGCCCTGTCGTTCCTGGACCGCAGCGCGTGGCTGACCCCGCAGCGGGTCTTCGCGGCGCTGGCCGCCGGGGTGCGCGGGGTGCTGCCGGTGGTCGCGGTGTGCGCCGCCGCCGGGATCATCACCGCCACCACCACCAAGACCGGCCTGGGCGCACAACTCGCCTCGCTGCTGGTCAACGGTGCGAAAGCGGTCACCGACGAACCGCAGCTGGTGCTCGCGCTGACCGTGGTGCTGGCCGCGATCGCACTGGCCCTGCTCGGGCTGGCGATCCCGGTGACGGCCAGCTTCATCATCGGCTGGGTGATCATCGGGCCGGCCCTGCTCACACTCGGCGTCCCGGCGCCGGCCGCGGCCATGTTCGTCTTCTACTACTCGGTGCTGTCCGAGGTCACCCCGCCGACCGCGCTGGCCGCGGTGGGTGCGAGCGCGATCACCGGCGGCCGGGCGGTCCCCACCATGTGGCAGGCGCTGAAGTACGCGCTGCCCGCCTTCCTCGCCCCGATCGCCTTCGTGCTCACCGCCAACGGCGGGTTGCTGCTGGCCCGCGGGCCGTGGACCGGGGTGCTGTGGACGACCCTGGCGGCCGCGACGGCGGTGCTCGCTCTGGCGATCGCGACCGGCGGCTGGGTGATCGGGATCGGACCGGCCGGTGTGGTGAGCCGGGTGCTCGCCGGCCTCGCCGGGCTGCTGCTGCTCTACCTGGAGCCGGTGGCCGTGGTGGCCGGGATCGCGGTGCTGTCGGTGGCCGTACTCACCGCGGCTCTGCACCGGCCGCGACCCGGCGCGCGGCCGGAACCCGTCCCGGAACCGGGACCACAGACCCCCCTTGAAGTTCGCCCTTGCCGCACCACCCCTCCCGGAGGAGAAGCATGAGACGAATGACGAGAATCCTGCTCGTAACCGCACTGGCGACCGCAACAACGGCGTGCGGTGGACGGCAGGACACGGCGACCACCGACACCGGCGGCGCCGTCACCTGCGAGGTCGGCCAGGCCACCCGGATCGGCATCGCGACCGGCAACGCCACCGGCGTCTACTTCGCACTCGGCAACGCGTACGCCGAACAGGTCAACACCACGGGCAAGAACGTGCAGGCCACCGCCTCGGAGACCGGCGCGTCGGTGCAGAACGTCCAGCAGCTGGTGGCCGGCACCTACGGTGTCGCGTTCTCCCTGGCCGACACCGCCGCCGACGCGGTGAACGGCACCGGCAGCTTCACCGAGAAGCAGCCGGTGGCCGCCCTGGCCCGGATCCACAGCAACTACACGCAGGTGATCGTCCGCAAGGAGGCGGGGATCAAGGACGTCGCCGGGATGAAGGGCAAACGGGTCTCCACCGGCTCGCCGAAGTCCGGAACCGAGGTGATCGCGAACCGGTTGCTGACCGCGGCCGGCTTGAAACCGGACACCGACGTGCAAGCGCAGAAGCTGGACCTGACAAAAACCGTCGACGGGATGAAGGACGGCACCATCGACGCGCTGTTCTGGTCCGGCGGCCTGCCCACCCCCGGCATCACCGATCTGCTCACCACCGGCGCGGGCCAGGTCGAATTCCTGGACATCACCCCGCTCCTGCCCGCGATGCAGAAGATCAACGAGGTCTATCAGGAGGGTACGATCCCGGCCGCCACGTACCGGACCGCGGCCGACGTGAAGACCATCGTGGTACCGAACGTGCTCCTGGTCCGCGAAGACCTGGACGCGAACGTGGCATGCGTGCTGACCAGGGCGCTCTTCGACCGTAAGCCGCAACTGGAACAGGCGAACGCGGCCGCCGAGGAGATCAGCCTGGACACCGCCCGCAAGACCGCGCCGGTGCCGGTCCACCGGGGAGCCGCCAAGGCGCTGGACGACCTGGGCGCTCCGCAGTAGAAAACGCTCCGCGGTAGAAAGTTCGTTCCGCCGTGCAACCCTCCCATCCTGTCGGCTCGTGATCACCCCGACCGACAGGATGGGGGCAACGGCATGAGCGAGCTTGCGAGTGAATCATCTGGTGTCCCTGCCCCGGACCGCCCCCGAGCTGGCCGGCCTGGCCACTGACGCCCGCTTCCGCTGAGCACCGTTGATCACCGGCGTTAGGCTGTGGTGATGGGACATCCACAGCCCTCTCTCAACACGCGGGTCACCGGGCGGCGCATCGTCGCGACCATCATCGACAGCATCGTGCTCGGTGTGCTGATCAACGTGCTCGGCGTCGACGTGCCGACCGGCGGCCGGGACCTGACCCAGCTCTCGTTCAACGGCAGCCTGACCGTCGCGGTCGTGGTGCTCGGCTACTACATCCTGCTCGAGGGGACGACCGGCCGCACCGTCGGCAAGTACGCCACCGGCATCCGGGTGGTCAGCCGGGAGGGCGGCTCCGCGGGCCTGGTGTCGGCCGTCGTCCGGACCGCGCTGCGGATCATCGACGGCCTCGCCGGTTACCTGGTCGGGCTGATCATCGTGGTCAACTCGGGCCAGCGCCGCCGCCTCGGTGACATGGCCGCGAAAACCCTCGTCGTCCGCGTCTGATTAATCGGTTGCCGGGGCCTCCGGGCCGCGACTACTGTCGATCTCAGCTCGAACGACCTCTGAGGAGAGCAATCATGCGCTGTCTCTATTACGCCCCGGACCGGTGGTGTGGCTGAGGCTGTTCGCAGCGTCTTCTTCACGCCGCCCGTCCCTGATCATCAGGGGCGGGCGGTTCTCTTTCCCCGAGTTCCTCTTTCCCCGAGATTCTCTGTCCCCAGAGTTCTCTTTTCCCGCGGGCGCGCCGACGACGGAGAGTCGGACCCGGCTGTAAACCGGTTGCCTGAGTGCTGAGCAGGTTCGAATCCTGCCGCCCGCACGCACGACGAAAAGCACGGCCGTATGCCCGAGTGGTCAGGGAGCCGATTGCAAATCGGTCCACGCCGGTTCGAATCCGGCTGCGGTCTCTGTCTTGAACCTGACGGCGTCACCAGCGGTACACCCCGGAAGATGGGAGTTCAACCGGGGGAGAACCGGGATGATCGCCGTGGCTCAGCCGTTCGTCGCCGTCCGTAACCGACTCAGGATGTTCGCGCACCTCGCCGTCGGGGCCTACCTGCTGGGCAACCTCGCGATCATCCACCTGCTGTTCCTGAGCGTGACGCCCGCCCACAACGTGTTCGGGCAGGTCGGGCGGCTGCTCGGGCTCTACCTGGCGTTCATGATGACGGTGCAGGTGCTGCTCGTCGCCCGGCTGCCGCTGCTGGACCGGGCGTTCGGCATGGACCGCCTGACCGGCTGGCACCGGTGGACCGGGTTCACCGTGTTCTGGCTGGCGGTTCTGCACCCGTCGTTCGTCGTGCTGGGATTCGCGCGGTACGACCGGGTGCCGGTGCTCACCACGGCGGCGGCACTGTCCCGGCAGGTACCCGTACTGCTGGGAATGATCGCCGTGGGTCTGATCGTGGTGATCGCCGGGTTGTCGGTGCGGATCGCCCGGCGACGCCTGTCCTACGAGACCTGGCATGCCGTACACCTGCTGCTCTACGTGGTTCTGATTCTCGGGATCATCCACCAGGTGTACGAGGGGACGGCCTTCACGATCAACCTGGTCACGCGGATCTACTGGTGGGGACTGTGGACCGCCGCGCTCGGCGCGCTCCTGACCGGGCGGCTGATCGTCCCGCTGATCCGGAACCGCCGGCACCGGCTGCGGGTGGCCGCGGTCGTCCCGGAGTCCGACGACGTGGTGTCCGTGCACGTCACCGGGCGTGATCTGGACCGGCTGCAGGCGCGGGCCGGGCAGTTCTTCCTGTGGCGGTTCCCCGGCCACCACCGCTGGTGGCAGGTCAATCCGTTCTCCCTGTCGGCGGCGCCGAACGACCGCTCGTTGCGGCTGACCGCAAAAGCCGTCGGCACCACCAGCGCGGGCTTGCGGGATCTGCCGATCGGCGCGCGCGTTTTTGCCGAAGGACCGTACGGGGCTTTCACGCTCGCCACCCGAACCTGCCGGCCCACGCTCCTGATCGCCGGCGGCATCGGCGTCACCCCGATCCGGTCCCTGCTGGAAGATCCGGCGCTGGGTTCCGACACGATCGTCATCTACCGGGTCCGGCGGGGCGCCGACGCCGTCCTGCTCGGCGAGATCCGCAACCTGACCACCCGCCGGGGCGCTCGCCTGCACGTGATCACCGGGCGGACCGGGCCCGGCAACCAGCCCTTCCACCCGCCGAACCTGCTCCGGATGGTCCCCGACATCACCACCCGGGACGTGTACGTCTGCGGCCCGCACGCCCTGACCAGCGCGGTTCTTGCAGCGCTGCGCAAACTCAAGGTCCCGTCCCGGCAGGTCCACGCCGAACTCTTCCGTCTGGCGGGGTGATCTCCTTCCAGCGAGGTGCTCGATAATCGGGGGATGACGTCGCTGTGGGTTCCGACCCGGGACGGCCGCCGGTTGCACGCCACGACGCTGGGTGACGCGCCGCCGACGGTGGTCTTCGAAGCCGGGGCGGCCGCCTCCCGGCTGAGCTGGAGTCTCGTCCAGCCGAGGGTCGCCGCGTTCGCCCGGGCCGTCGCCTACGACCGGTCCGGTCTCGGCCGCAGCGCCCCCGACCCGGCCGGGCGCACCCTGGACCGGATGGCCGACGACCTCAACGATCTCCTCGACACGCTCGGCCCGGGCCCGGTCATCCTGGTGGGACACAGCGCGGGCGGCCCGATCGTACGGCTGGCCACCGCCCGCCGTCCGGAACGGATCAGCGGCCTGGTGCTCGTCGACCCGATCGACGAGGCCGCCGAGGTCGTGTTCGCCGAGAGCTTCCGCCGCAACGAACGGCTGTCGCTGCGCGCCGGCACGGCCCTGGCCCGGCTGGGTGTCCTGCACCTGCTGTTCCGCTCCCAGCTGGCGGTGATGCCGGACGACGTGCGCGCGGAGATGCGGCGGGAGGCCTTCACGCCACAGGTCATGCGCACCGCGGCCGACCAGGCCCGCACCTTCATGGACGAGCTGGCAGCGTGGCGCACCGATCCACCGGCTCCCGGCGCCGTCCCGGTAACGGTGATCTCCGGCGCCCGCCCCGGCGGCGGGATGAGCACCACCGACCGGGCGGCGGCGAACGCCTCCCACGCCCACCGCGCGGGCACCTCCCCGTCGGGCCGGCACGCCCTGGCCGCGAACTCGGCGCACGACGTCCCGTTCACCGACCCCGACGTGATCGTCGCGGAGATCCGCCGGTTGATCGCCTCATGAGAAGCTTGCCAGCAGCCTGTTCTCCCCGAAGCTCAGCAGGGTGTCGCTCAGTTTGCCGAGCACCGCGAGCAGGATGATGGCCAGCAGCATCACGTCGGTGCGCCCGGTGTTCTGGCTGTCGATCAGCAGGAAACCCAGCCCCATCGACGAGGCGATCAGCTCCGCAGCGACCAGGAACAGCCAACCCTGCGCCAGCCCCAGCCGCAGCCCCGACAGGATCGCCGGGGTGGCCGCCGGGAACAGGATCGTGCCCAGCAGCGGCAGGCCCCGCCGACCGTAGGCCCGTCCGACTTCGATCAGGTGCGGGTCGATGTGTGCGAGCGCCGCCGACACCGTCGTGTAGACCGGGAAGAACGCCCCGATCGCCACCAGCACGATCTTCGGGGTCTCGCCGATGCCGAGCCAGAGCAGCAGCAGCGGCACCCAGGCCAGCGACGGCACCGCCCGGACGGCCTGGATCGTGGGGGACAGTGCCGCCCGCACCGTCCGGGACAGCCCGACCAGGCCGCCGAGCGCCAGCCCGAGCACCGACCCCGCGGCGAACCCGATCAGCACCCGCTGGGTGCTGATCGCCAGGTGGTGCCAGAGTTCGCCGCGCCGGACCAGCTCGCCCAGCGCCGTCACCACCTCACCGGGCGGCGGCAGCTGGGCCGGGGAGTAGATCCCCGCCGACGCGAGCAGGTGCCATCCGGCCAGCAGCAGCACCGGCAGGACGACACCGACGGCGCGCAGGGTCACGAAACGTTCCGTGCGGTGGCGTACTTCGGCTCGAACAGGGTGTCGATCGCGGTCCGGGCGTCGGCCTCGCTCTTCACGTTGGCGTCGGCGACCAGCACCGGCAGGATCTTCTCGAAGACCGCCCGCTGCGCCGCCCCCGGAACGGGATCGACGTCGAGACGGGTGCGCTCGGTCAGCACCGACTTCGCGACCGGCTCGGAGATCTTGGCCTCCCTGGCGTACAGGGAAACCGCCTGGTCCGGATTGTCCTTGATCCACTGCCGGGCCTTCTCGTACGCGTCGACCACCGCCTGCGCCAGATCCGGGTGCTCGGCCAGGAACGCCTCCCGCGCGTTGAGCACCCCGTAGGAGTTGAACCCGACGTTGCGGTAGATCAGCTTCGACCCGGCATCCACCTCGGACGTCGCCATCAGCGGGTCGAGACCGGCCCACGCGTCGACATCACCACGTTCCAGTGCGGTTCTTCCATCGGCGTGCTGCAGATTCGTCACCGTCACGTCGGCCGGTTTCAGCCCCGCCTCGTCCAGCGCCTGCAGCAGGAAGAAGTAGGGGTCGGTGCCCTTCGTGGCGGCGATCCGCTTGCCCTCGAGCTGCGCCACCGAGGTGACCGTGGAGTCCTTCGGCACCACGATCGCCGCCCACTCCGGCTGACTGAAAACGTCGATCGTCTTGATCGGCGCCCCGTTCGCCCGGGCCACCAGTGCCGCCGCGCCCGCCGTCGAACCCACGTCGATCGCGTCCGCACGCAGCGCCTCGTTGGCCTTGTTGCTGCCCGCCGACAGCTGCCAGCTCACCGTGACACCCCGGCCGGCCAGCTCGGTCTCCAGCCACTTCTGCTCACGCAGCACCAGACTGGCCGGGTTGTAGTAGGCGTAGTCCAGCCGCAACACCGTTCCGCCGTCGGTCGCGGGCGTCTTCTCACCCTGAACACATCCGGTCAACAGGACGGTCGCGGTCGCCGCCGCGACCACGGCACGCACAATCTTCATCTCGGTCCTTCCACTTGCGGTGGGGCGGTGGCCCGGGCTCAGGACACTGCGGTTGCTGCGGTACGAACCCCGAGCTCAGCCAGCAGCGACGAGCGGAGAGCGGCGAGCGTGGCATCGCCGCGGTCCCGTGGCCGCCCACCCGGCACGTCCAGCACCAGCCGAACGCTGCTCGCACCGGTCGTTTCGCCGGGCGTGGCGGTCCTTTCCACGGACGTGGCGGCCTTTTCATCGGGCGTGGCGGCCTTTTCGTCGGGCCGGGTGTGCCCCAGCAGCACCACCCGGTCGGCCAGATGCAGCGCCTCGTCGACGTCGTGGGTCACCAGCAGCACCGTCGTCCCGGCCTCGCGCTGCACCTCGGCCAGCAGGTCCTGCATCCGCAGCCGGGTCAGCGCGTCGAGGGCCGCGAACGGTTCGTCGAGCAGCAGCACCCCCGGCCGCCGGGCGAGGGCCCGGGCCAGCGCGGCCCGCTGCGCCATGCCGCCGGAGACCTGCCGGGGCCGGTGTCCGGCGAAGTCCCCGAGCCCGACGACGGAGAGCCAGTGCGCGACCTCGGCCCGGGCGGCTTCACCGGTGACGTCCCGGGGCAGCCCGTAGGCGACGTTGCGTTCCAGCGTCCGCCACGGCAGCAGACGAGGTTCCTGAAAGACGACGGCACAGCGCGGCTCGATCCCGCGAACCTCACGCCCGTCCACCCGAACACTGCCCGAGGTGGGCCGGTCCAGCCCACCGGCGATCCGCAGCAGTGTCGACTTGCCACACCCCGACGGCCCGAGCAGCGCAACCACCTCGCCGGCCGCGACGTCCAGGTCGATCCCGGACAACACGGCATGCCGCCGCCCACGAGCGGCGAACTCCCGCCCGACACCGGAGATCTGCAGCGGCACGGCACTCATGCGGCGCAGCGTACCTAGTAATCCTATTGATTTACTAGAGTGTAAATACGTCGATGCGGGGTCAGGTGAGGGAGAACACCAAGGCCAGCACGGTGCAAGCCACATAGATCCCGACAGCCCACCCGACGATCCGCACCCGCCCACGCTCATCCAGCCGAGCCCACCGCCCGCCTTCCCGCTCCCCGGCCGTCGCCGCACCGTGGCGCGCCGTGTCCGGGCCCGGTGCGGCCTGGCTCAGCCGGCGCAGCGCGACGGCCAGCAGCGGGAGCACCAGCACCGCGTGCAGAGCCACCCCGTGCACCGGTTTGAGCGCACCCGCGGTCTCGTAGGCCACCTCCGGGCTCACCGTCCGGAACAGGATCGTCCCGCGAGCCACCATCGCCACACCGGAAGCCAGACTGACCAGCAGCAGAGCGAATCCGGCCCGCACCGCCAGCCGCTCAGCCGAGTCCCCGCGAACCCGCCCGGCCCCGCGCCTCCACCCACGCAGAGCCACCAGGGCATAGGTGCCGAGCGTGCCCACCAGCACGGCCCCACCCACCGCGAGAGTCATCGCGACCCCCCGATCGAACGGAGTCTCGGTATTGAAATGCGACGGCACCCCACGCCAGGCCTGCAGGGTGATCCCGCCGACCTCGACCACGCAGTCCACGGTGAACACCCCGAGCAGCCAGGAACTGAGCCGCCGCCCCATCTCCAGATACCCGACAACCCATCCGATGCTGATGAGCGTGATCCCGAACGACAGCCCGAACGTGACCGGCTTACGCCAGGAGACGGGCCCGTACCAGGACGTGTCGTCGACAAGGAACACCCCGAGATGCAGCACCCCGGAAATGATCAGAACCAGTCCGACAAGAACTACGAACCCCGGAACCCGCTGAGCCACCCGAGCCGCCGGAACGTCAAGTCGCGTCATAGCGCGCAGCCTTCCGTCCCCGCACCCACCCGTCATCCGCCCCCAGCGGTATCCCCTCCTACGCCCGCAGTGCCCCGCCTTCTCCTCGACTACGCCGCCGGGCGTAGGAGAAAATCGCTGGAACCCCGGCGTCCCCTTACTTCATGATCACTGACATGAGTGGCAGGTTGCGCGGAATGGCCCACGAAACGGTCTCCATCGTGGAGCGCGGCTGGTACGAGGGCCCCGCCGGCCGAGTCGACATCTCCGTGCAGGTGGCTCACGTCGTCACCGGCACCCGCCTGTACCTACCCGACGACAGCCTTCCGCCGCCACTACTGCCGGCAGCCTCCGCCTCACCTCCGCCCTCGTCCTCGATCGCGGCCTGGGCGGCGGCTGCTTCGCCGGGGCCGGGGCCGGTGGCCTCGGATGCTTCTGCGGCGAGCAGGGCGGTCACCGTCGAGATCACCGGGGAGAGCAGCCTTGACGCGGCACGCCGGCTCGGGGCCGGTGTCGCCTGCCTCAACTTCGCGTCGGCCCGCAATCCGGGCGGTGGTTTCCTCAACGGAGCGCAAGCCCAGGAGGAGAGCATCGCGCGGAGTTCGGCGATCTACCCCTCGCTGCGGGCGGCCGGTGACTTCTACGCCTTCCACCGGGCCGATCGCGGCATCCTCTACACCGACCGGGTGATCTACTCACCGGAGGTGCCGGTGTTCCGGGACGACCGGGGCCGCCTGCTGCCCTCGGCGTACCCCGTCTCCTTCCTGACCGCGGCCGCCCCCAACCGGGCCATGATCGTCCGCGACCAGCCGCACCTTCTGCCGCAGGTCTCCGGCGCGCTGACCGCCCGAGCCGAACGGGTCCTACGGGTGGCCGCCTCGCACGGCCACCGGAACCTGGTCCTGGGCGCCTGGGGCTGCGGTGTCTTCGGCAACGACCCGTCCGAGGTGGCACAGGCCTTCGCCGCGGCCCTGACCGCCGTCCCGTCATTCGACCGGGTGGTGTTCGCCATCCTGGACCGCCGGGAAACCATCCGCGACGCCTTCCGCGCCACCTTCCACTGACCTGTTCCGCCCCCGGCGCGGCTGAACTGTCCCTCGGTCCCGAACGGCTGATCGTCTCCCCGCGGTCCTCGGGTGGTTGATTGTCTCCCCGCGGTCCTCCGGCGGCTGGCCGTCTTCCTCCTGCCCGCCGCCTTGTGTAGAAAATCCCGGCCCTTGAGCACCTTCCCCGCCTTGGCTGCTGCTCTTCTCCGCGTCCACAGGATGTTGTCCACAGCCGTGGTCGGGTTTCCGGCGGGAGTGTGCTGCGGGCGGTAGGGTTCCGGTTACCGCCTGTGCGCCCACCGTGTCCGGCTGGAGTTCGTCATGTCGACGGGTACCGATGATGTGCTGGTCCGATTCGGGCGCTGGGCGCTTGCCAAGATCTGGTTCGGGGTGCTGGTCTCGGGCGCCTGGGCGGTGGGGCAGCACTACCACTGGTCGCAGGCGTTCCTGACGGTCGCGGCGATGCTCGGGGCGGTGGGGCTGGCGTTGGTGTCGTCGTTTCTGCCGGTCTGGACCAGGCAGCGCCCCAGTGGCATCCGGGTCGCCGACGTGGGCTTGCGGGTCATGGTCTGGGCCGGGTTGACCATCGGCGTGATCGCCCTGCTCATCGGCATGCCGGTGGTGGGCATGGTCGCCGCGGCCCTACTCCTGAACACGGCGGCCCGAACTTTCGGCGACCCGTTCACCCCCTTCCTGCGGCGCATACGAGTAACCCCAGCGGTCCGCTACATCCCCCGTTCCGCGAGGTCCCCACGCTCGTCCGCGCCCTCACGCCCGCCCGCGACTCCACCTTCGTTCACGCCTCGCCGCACCTCCGCGTCTCGTCGTCCCGAGGCACCCCCGCGCCCGTCGCCGTCGCGTCATCCGGAGGAGACCCGGCGTCCGTCGCCGTCGCGTCATCCGGAGGAGTCCCGGCGTCCGTCGGCATCGCATCATCCGGAGCCCTTGCGCCCGTCGCCACTGCACCATCCGGATGAGTTCCGGAGTCCGTCGGTGTCGCGTCATCCTGAGCAGTCTTGGCATCCGTCGGCCTCACCCCGTCCTGAGGTTTCCCGTCGTCCGGATGCTTCTCGCTATTCCGAGCCGTCCTGCCGCCCCGAGCCGTCCTGCCGCCCCGAGCCGTCCCGCCGCCCCGAGCCGTCTGGCCACCGTGAGCCGTCCGGCCGCCCCGAGTAGCTCGGCCACCGCGAGCCGTCCTGCCGCCCTGAGCCGTCCGGCCACCGCGAGTAGTTCGGCCATTCCAGGCGGGGCTGGTTGGCTGCTGGGGGTTTGGGGCTGATCGAGGCCCGCGAGTCCTACCGCCCTCGCTGACCATGTGGCCCTTGTCCGGGCTTCGGTTACGTGATCAGGGACGCATGGGCTTGAAATAGGTATGCCGTCATACCTAATAATGGGTGGCATGAGTGAGGACGGTGGGACCGCGGTGGGTCTGATGCATCTGGCGCATCAGCTTCATCGGAGTCTGGAGCGTCGGGTGGAGACCGATTTTGTTCATCCGAAGCCGCCTGAGGTCCAGATTGCTGTGCTCTGGCAGGTGCAGGCTCGGCCGGGGACCACGGTTCGGGAGTTGGCTGATGATCTTCAGCTCAAACCGAACAATGCCAGTGCGCTGGTCACCGCCATGGTCAACGAAGGGTTGCTGCGGCGGGAGGCGGATCAGCGGGATCGCCGGGTGGTGCGGTTGCATGCCACCGAAGAGGCCGGGCGGCGGATGGACGCTGTTCAAGGGCTCTTCACCGGCTACCTCACGGCGGCCCTCGACGACCTCGACGAGGAGCAGCGTGCCGCCGTCCGGGCCGCGTTGCCGGCGTTGGATCAGGTGGCCCGCCACATCCGCGACGGAGGTCGTCGCCCACCTGCCTGAACCTGCGGGTGTCCCCCTCCCGCCTGGGTAGGCGGTAATGGTCAGTGAAGGCCGGCGGCCTGCCAGGGGATGGCTGCTGGCCAGGTAATGGCTGTCAGTCGAGGTCGGCGGTCCAGCAGGGAGAGTGCCTGCCGGACAGGTAGCGGCGGTCAGCGGGGTCGGCGGTCTGACAGAGGAACTGGCTGCCTGACAGGAACTGGCCGTCTGCGGAGGTCGGTGGCCCGTGCGGGGAGCGCCCGCCGGTCTGGTGGTGGCCTTCCTGGGGGAACCGCCTGGCGGGGGTTGGGCCGCGGGGGCATGCATGAGTCGGCAGCGCCCAACGATCTGGTGGGGCGCCTGCGTCGCCGCGCATGGTCACGGGGCGGACCGGGCTTTGGCGGGACGTTTCCGGTCGTACAAGAAGAAATGCGCCTTGGGGTTTCGGGGTCAAGGTGTTCGCAAGAATGCGCTGAGACGGAGAAAGAAGATGACGCAGACTGTCGAGGCGGCGCCGGGGAGAGTGGGGCGGCGGGGGCGGCCCTGGCTGACTCTGATCGCTGTCGCGTTCGGGCTTTTCATGGTCGGGCTGGACGGCAGCGTGGTGTCGATCGCCAATCCGGAGATCGGGCGTGACCTGGGCGCCAGCACCGCCGAACTGCAATGGGTGACCAACTCCTACCTGCTGGCCCTGGCGGCCGCCCTGATTCTCGGTGGGAAGCTCGGTGACCGGTTCGGACGGCGGCGGTACTACCTGATCGGGGTGGCCGGGTTCACGCTGTCGTCGGTGGCCATCGGGCTGGCCGGATCGATCGAAGGGGTGATCGTCTTCCGGGCCGCGCAAGGGTTCTTCGGGGCCCTGCTGATGCCGAACACGCTGGGCATGCTGCGGGCCACCTTCCCGCCGCAGCGGTTCGGCATGGCGGTCGGGATCTGGGCGATGGTGTCGTCGGTGTCGACCGCGCTCGGGCCGATCGTCGGCGGGCTACTCGTCGAGCACGTCAGCTGGGAGTCGGTTTTCTACATCAACGCGCCGATCGGTGTCATCGCTCTGGTGTTCAGTTCCCTGGTTCTGGCTGAAAGCCGTCATGAGACCGGGCGGCACCGGTTCGACGTGCCGGGGGTGCTGCTGCTCGCACTCGGACTGCTGACCCTGGTATTCGGCGTGGTCAAGGGCGAGACCTGGGGCTGGGCGAGCGCGTCCACCATCGGCACGATCGCCGGTGGGCTGGTGGTGCTGGGGCTGTTCGGCTGGTACGAGACCCGGATCGAGCATCCACTGCTGCCGATGCGGTTGTTCCGCAGCCCGGCGCTGACCATCGGCGCGGTGATCACCGCGATCAACTTCTTCACGCTGCTCGGATCGATCTTCTACATCATGCTGTACCTGCAGAACGTCCGCGGTTTCAGCCCGGTCTGGGCGGGTGTGCTGACCCTGCCGCTGAGTGTCGCCTCGGTGATCGCCTCGCCGGTCGGCGCCGCGCTCACCGACCGATGCGGACCACGGTTGACGATGCCGCTGGGGATGCTGCTGCAGGGCGCCGCGTCGTTCGGGCTGACCCGGCTGGCGGCCGACTCCGGGTACTGGGCGATGTGGCCGTCGTTCATCGGGCTCGGCCTGGGCATCGGCATGGTGATGGCCGCCTCGTCGGAGGCGATCGTCGGCAACGCGCCGGTCAAGGACGCCGGGGTCGCCGGTGGGCTGCAGGCCACCATGCTGCAGATCGGTGGCGCCCTCGGCACCTCGGTGCTGATCTCGCTGATCAGCGGCAGCGTCGGATCGACCCTGGTCGGTGACCTGACGGCGGCGGGAGTGCCGGCGCCGATGGCGGCCGGGCTGGCCGGGGCGAAGGACGCGGTGGCGATGGGGGTCGCGCCGGTCGCGGACGGCATGACCGATGCGGTACGGGCGGCGGTCACCGAGGGCGCGGCCACCGCCTTCCTCGGCGGCGTGCACCTGGCGGCGTCGGTGGCGGGAGTGTTGTGCCTGCTCGGGGCGGTGGTCGCGGCAGTGGGGATCAAGAAGAGCTAGGGCCTCAGCAGGCCGCCTTCCGGTGCCGAACGGGAGCAGGGAAGGGGTGACGCCGCCATGGGGTTCTGGGCCGATCTCAGCGTCAACATCAAGATCCTGGTGTCGATCGGGGTCGCGGCCGTGGTCGCGCTGGTCGTCGGGCTGCTGGGGCTGAGCGCCCTGAGCGAGGCCAGCGCCGCGGCGCAGCGGATCTACGGCAGCAACCTGGCGGGGGTGTCGGCGCTCGGCGTGGTCCGCAACGGGATCACCCAGTCGCGGCTCGATCTGACGTTGCACGCGGTCTATCCGGAGCGGGCGGCCAAGGACGGGTACGAGAAGACGTTCGGCGAGAACCTCACCGTGGTCGAGGGCGGATTCTCGGCGTACGAGGCGGCCGGTCCGGTGGTGCCGGACGAGAACGTGACGAAGTTGCGAGCCACTTGGCAGGACTACGTGACGATCGCCCGGGACAAGCTGATCCCGGCGTCCCGGGACAACGATCTGGCCTCCTGGGGGTCCATTCGTACCGAGCAGGTCGGTCCGGTGGTCACCGAGCTGACCGACCTGTTGACCTCGATCGGGGCGGCCGAACAGCAGGCCGCCTCGTCGGACGCGGGCAGTGCGGCGGCCGGGTACCGGGCCAACCGGATCGAGGTCATCGTGATGCTGGTCGCCGGGATCGCGGCGGCCCTGGCGCTCGGTGCGTTCGTGTCCCGGGCCATCGTCCGGTCGCTGCGCCGGGTGATCCTGGTGTGTGAAGGGCTGGCCGACGGTGACCTGACCCGCAGCACCGGCCTGACCTCGACGGACGAGCCGGGACGGATGGGCCGGGCCCTGGACGCGGCGATCCTGCGGCTGCGCGAGACGGTCAGCACCATCGGCGGCTCGGCGGTCACCCTGGCCGGGGCCTCCGAGGAACTCTCCACGGTCAGCGCCCAGCTGCAGGCCGGTGTCGCCGAGGTCGCGGCGAAGGCCGGGTCGGCCAGTTCGGCCAGCGAGACCGTCAACGCCGGTGTCCAGTCGATCGCGGCCGGCGCCGACCAGATGAGCGCGTCGATCGCCGAGATCGCCACCAACGCCGCGCAGGCCGCCCGGGTCGCCCAGGAGGGCATGGCCGTCGTGGAGCGCACCAACAGCCAGGTCGCCGAACTCGGCGTGGCCAGCCAGGAGATCGGCGACGTGGTCCGGCTGATCACCAGCATCGCCGAGCAGACCAACCTGCTCGCCCTCAACGCCACCATCGAGGCGGCCCGCGCCGGTGAACTCGGCAAGGGCTTCGCGGTGGTGGCCGGCGAGGTCAAGGAGCTGGCCCAGCAGACCGCCAAGGCCACCGAGGAGATCACCGAGCGGATCGGCGCGATCCAGGAGTCCAGCAACTCCGCGGCCGCCGCGATCGGCGAGATCACCCACGTCATCGAGCGGATCGGCGACTACACCACGACCATCGCCTCGGCCGTCGAGGAGCAGACCGCCACCACCGGCGAGATGAGCCGCTCGGTCGCCGAGGCGGCCACCGGCAGCGGCGACGTCGCCCGGACCGTCTCCGGGGTCGCCGACGTCGCGTCCGCCACCGCCGAGGGCGCCCGCGCCTCCCAGCGGGCCGCCGCCGACCTGACCCGACTCGCCGGGGACCTCACCGTCCTGGTCGGCGGGTTCCGACACTGAGGGGCCCCGAGATGAGCACCGCACTCTTCGAACACCTGGGCATGCCGGAACGGATCAGGGAGATCTCCGGGTACGACCTGTACGCCGCCGACCTGCGTGCCGACCTCGACGCGCTCGCCGGACGCAGCGCCGGGCTGCTGGAGGCTCCGGTCTCGATGGTGTCGGTTCTGCTCGACACCACCCAGTTCATCATCGGCTCGTACGGACTGTCGGCCTGGGTCGCCTACGCCCGGGAGACCCCCGCCGAGTGGGCCATGTGTACCAACACCGTGCTGGCCGGCGAGGCGTTCTGTGTCTCCGACGCGCGCACCGACCCGCGGCACGCGGAGAACCCGCTGGTCCGGACCACCGGCCTGCGCAGTTATCTGGGCGTGCCGCTGACCGGTTTCGGTGGGCACGTGATCGGCGCGCACTGCGTCATCGACGCCCGGCCGCGGGTCTTCACCGACGTCGACCGGGCCGTGCTCACCGACGGGGCGGAGCGGGTGATGCGCCTGCTCGACGGTCACCGGCTCTGAACGGTGCCGTCCCAGCGCCATCCGGTCCGCCGGGGGAGCCCGGGCAGCTCGGTGCGGCCGGTCGCCCAGAGCAGGTCGGCCCAGCGGTCGCCGCTCTCCGGCGCGTCCGGGAACAGCCGGCGCAGCGCCCGGTCGCACAGATCCTCCGGCGGCGCCCACGGCACGTCCAGGGCGGTCGCCACGTCGTGCATGTGGACCAGCGTCTCGATCACGCCCATCGCGGCGAAACCGACCGGATCCGAGACGCCGTACGGATGGAAGGCGCGCCGGTCGGCGGGGGCCGTCAGGACCGTCGCGGACAGCAGGCCACCGCTGGACAGCAGCACGTCGATCAGGCCGTGCGGCGTCGTGCCCTCCCGCGCGTACACGGTCAGGGCGGGGCCGTCGGGGCGGATGTTGCGCCAGCCGAATCCGACGTAGTCGTCCTGGGGTGGACTGTCGAGAGAGATCTGCGCGGCATAGGCGAAAAGATCATCGGCAATGTGTTCGATCGTTTCCCACACGGTCCATTTCAGGTCCGCGGCGGGTTGCTGCCAATCCCTTCCGACAAGATCGCGGAGGGTCGCGGCAGCAAGCGAAACCGATTGTCGTACGTCGGACGCGGCTTGTTCTGAATCAATCACTGTGGCAACCTATCCATCCTCATTGACCAGCGGCTACGCATTTTTGTCATACCCCCGGAGCATCATCGGGGTATGGGAGAACCAGCAATGCCGATTCGCCGCCGGATCGAGCTCACGGTCTCTGAGGCTCGCCTGCGGTTCCAGCAACTGGTCCGGGTCACCGGGCTCACCGGGCAGGTCACCGTCGTCGTCGACGGTGGTCGCCCGGTCGCCGCCATTGTTCCCGTCGCCGATCTCGACGAGAAACCGGCTTCCGCGCCCAATCCCGAGGGCTGGATGCGCCGGATCGAGAAAGTCCGCCAGGACGTCCGGCGGCAGCACGCCGGCCGGATCGGTGAGCTGTCCCGCGCGCTGGAGGAAGCGTGGCAGATGATCGACACGATGCGGCCACCGGGCACCGACCGCGCCGCCGACACGCTGCGTGCCAGTCATGCCGATCTGCGGAAGCCCGGCGATCAATCACGACTTGATCGATAGGAGCAGCGCTAAGATCGGACGATGCCTGGACAGCTCGACCTGTTCGTACCGGGAGTCGTCTTCCTCGACGTGATCTTCACCGGTCTGCACGAGTTGCCCGGTCCCGGGACGGAGGTGCGTGCCTCCGGCATGGGCTCCTGCCCCGGCGGCGTGGCCAATCTGGCGGTCGCCGCGAGCCGGCTCGGCGTGCACACCGGGCTCGGCACGGCGCTCAGCTCGGATGCGTACGGGGAGTTCTGCCACCGGGTGCTCAGTCACCAGGAGGGCATCGACATGTCCGCGTCCCGCCGGGTCGACGACTGGCACTCCCCGGTGACCGTCTCGTTGGCGTACCACCGCGATCGCAGCATGATCACCCACGGCCATCCCCTGCCCACCGACGCGGACGGCCTGGTCAACGGCCTGCCGGAGGCCCGCACCGCGGCGGTCAGCCTGGCGCCGGAGGGCATGGGCTGGATCCGGCGGGCCGCCGCGGCCGGCACCCGGGTCTTCGCCGACGTCGGCTGGGACGATACCGACCAGTGGTCCGGTGACGTGCTGGAGGTGCTGGCCGACTGCCACGCCTTCCTGCCGAACGCGGTCGAGGCGATGCGTTACACCCGGACCGACGACCCCCGGCAGGCGCTGGAGAAACTCTCCGGCCTGGTGCCGGTGGTGGTGGTGACGTGCGGCGCCGACGGCGCGCTGGCCGTCGACAGCGGCACCGGCGAGGTGGTGTCGGTGCCCGGCGTCCCGGTCGACGCCCTCGACCCGACCGGCGCCGGTGACGTCTTCACCGCCGGGTTCATCACCGCCTCGCTGGGCGACTGGCCGCTGGCCGACCGGGTCGCCTTCGCCACGCTGGTCGGCGCCCTGTCCGTGCAGCACTTCGGCGGTTCGCTGTCGGCGCCCGGCTGGGGCGACATCAACGACTGGTGGCAGGCGGTCCGCACCGACCCGTCCCGCGCCGAGCTGGCCCGGCGTTTCGGGTTCCTCACCGACGTGATCCCGCCGGGCAGCCGGCACGCCGTGCACCGGGCGACCGCGACGATCGCGAGACTGTCCGACGCGACTCCCGAAGACTGACAGAAGATGTCAGCCACGCCTGGCAGGGTGGGGCCCATGTACGGATACTTCGGCTCGATGAAGACCAGACCCGGCCACCGCGAGGAGGTGGTGGCCGTCCTGTTGCGCGCCTCCGAGCAGGTGAAGGCCGCGGGCTGCCACCTCTACGTGGTGGGGGTGGCCGACGAGGACGACCAGACGATCTGGGTCCACGAAGTGTGGGACAGCAAGGAACACCACGACGCCTCGCTCCAGAACCCGGAGACCAGGGCGGCGATCGGCGCCGCGATGCCACTCCTGACCGGCGAGTTCACCAGTCAGGAGTTCAGCGTCGTCGGTGGCCTGGGCGTCCCGTAAAGATCAGACCCCGGCCCCGACCTCGGCCGGGTGACGCGGCGGGATCGAGTGGTCGATCTCGCGGGCCGGCTCGCGGTTCGGCAGCGCCAGGCGGATGACCTTGGCCCAGGCGGAGGCGACCTGCACGATCATCGGGCCGGAGACGTACTTCAACTCGTACTTGGCGAAGAGGGCCTTGATCTTCGGGGCGATCTGCGCGTACTGGCTCGACGGCAGGTCGGGGAAGAGGTGGTGCTCGATCTGGTGCGACAGGTTGCCGGTCATGATGTGCATCAGCTTGCCGCCGGAGATGTTGGCCGAGCCGAGCATCTGCCGCAGGTACCACTCGCCACGGGTCTCGCCGGTGATCGACGTGCGCTCGAAGGTCTCGACACCCTTCGGGAAGTGGCCGCAGATGATGACCGAGTGGGACCAGAGGTTGCGGACGACGTTGGCGACCGCGGTGGCCGCCATGGTGCCGAAGAACGCGCCGACCGGGTTGCCGACGGCCAGGCCGACCGGGATCGCGAGGGCCGGCTGCACCAGGTAGTCCTTGGTGGCCTGCTTGCGGATCTTCCGGCCGACCGCGCGGAGGCGCTCCCGGAACTCGGGGTTGTTGCGGCGCTTCTTGGTCTTGAGGTTACGGCCCAGCTCCAGGTCGTACGCGGCGATGCCGTACTCGAAGAGGAGCGCGTTGATCAGGTTGTAGAGGGGCTGGCCCAGGTGCGCCTTGGTCCAGCGCTGCTGCTCGTCGACGCGCATGATGCCGTAGCCGAGGTCGTTGTCGCGGCCGACCACGTTGGTGTACTTGTGGTGCAGCTCGTTGTGCGAGTGCTTCCACTGCTCGGCGGGGGACGCGTGATCCCACTCCCACGTGGTGGAGTGGATCTTCGGGTCGCGCATGAAGTCGTACTGGCCGTGCAGGATGTTGTGCCCGATCTCCATGTTCTCGAGGATCTTGGCGACGGCCAGGCCCGCCGTGCCCAGGATCCACGCCGGCGGGAACACCGACAGCATCAGCGTGGCCCGGCTGGCCAGCTCCAGCCGCCGCTGGATCTTGATCATCCGGCGGATGTGCGCTGCGTCCTTCTCACCGCGGATGGCCAGGAACTCGTCGCGGATCGCGTCGAGTTCACGGCCGATCTCCTCGATGTCCTCGGGAGAGAGGTGGGCGATCGGGTTGGATTCCTTGCGCTGCAGCGTCGTCACGGCACTTCCCAGCTTTCTAGATGTTCGTCAGGCGTCGAACCGGCACGGGCCGGCTGCGGTGGTGACACAGGTCTGGATCAGGACGTTGTCGCCGTCGACCTCGGTAGCGGTCGTGATGGCGCCGTCCCGCACGTCGCGCACGATGCCCTCGCGCATCGGCAGCACGCATTTGAAGCAGATGCCCATCCGGCAGCCGGATTTCATCAGCTGCCCGGCGGCCTCGCCGGCGTCGAGGATGGTGGTGCCGCCCGGCACCTCGGTGGTCACCCCGGACTTCTCGAAGGTGACCGTGCCGCCGTCGCCCGCGACCAGCACCGTCGGGCGGAACCGCTCGACGTGCAGCCGCTCGGCGGCGCCCGCGTCCGACCAGTGCTCCTGCAGGTCGTCGAGCAGGTCGGCCGGGCCGCACGCCCAGGTCTCCCGGTCCAGCAGGTCGGGCACCAGCTCGGCGATCCCGGCCGGCTTGAGCCGCCCCTCGGTGGTGGTGTGCCGCTCGATCAGCCGGATTCGGCCGGCCGCGGCCAGCTCCCGCAGCTCCGCGCCGAAGACGACCGCCTCCGGAGTCTTCGCCGAGTGCACCACCACCACGTCCGGCATCTCGCTCAGGCAGCTGCGCAGCATGCCCATCACCGGCGTGATGCCGCTGCCGGCGGTGACGAACAGCGCCTTCGCCGGGCGCGGCTTCGTCAGCACGAAGTCGCCGGCCGGCAGGTCCAGGTGCACGATCTCGCCCTTGCGGGCCTGGTAGCGCAGGTACGAGCTGACCACCCCGTCGGGCACCGCATTCACCGTGATGGTGAACCGGCCGTCCTTGCGGGAGGCCGCGTTGCTCACCGAGTAGGCACGCCACAGACGGACACCGTCGATGTCGACACCGACCCGGATGTACTGGCCCGGCTCGTGCGGCTCCCAGCCGCGGCCGGGCCGCAGCTCCAGGGTGACCGCGGTCGCGGTCTCGGGGCGCACGTCGGAGATCCGGGCACGCAGGACGGTGGGGTTGCGCAGGGGAGCGATCACGTCGAGGTAGTCGGCCGGCACCACCGGGGTGGTGATCAGCTCGACAACTCGCCACGCGCCGTCGCGCAATGTCTGTGTAACAGGCACATCTCAAGACTGCTGCCTCACGGCGGCGAAGTCCTGACCTGGAGAAGTGAATCGGAGGGGTCATAATTGTTCGCTGAGTACAAGAGTCGGACGGATCGTGCGGAGGAGTCGGTGTGAAACCACCGTTGAGCGACATCGGTTCCTACCGCCTGCCGGTCGAGGTCGTCGATCCGCTCCGGCTCGGCCTGTCGGCGGTCTCGACCCAGACCATCGCCGCGATCATCAAGGAGGTGCCGGCGTACGCCGAACCCTTCGCCGGTGAACTCGGCCTCAAGATCGCGCGGGCGGTGCGGGCCGCGCTCGGGGCCTTCCTCCGGCTGGTGTCCCGGCCCGGCGCCGACCCCGGCACCCCGATGGCGTCCGCGGTCGAGGCGGCGTACGCGCTCGGTCGCGGCGAGGCCCGCAACGGCCGCAGCCTGGACGCGCTGCTCGCGGCGTACCGGGTCGGCGCCCGGGTGGCCTGGCGGGAGCTGGCGGCGATCAGCGTCCGCGAGGGTCAGCCGTCGGCCACCATCGCCGACTTCGCCGAACTGGTCTTCGCCTACATCGACGAACTGTCCGCCGCCAGCGTGGCCGGGCACGCCGACGAACTCGCCGCCACCGGCCGGATCCGGCAGCGCCGCCTGCAGGAACTCGGGCAGGCCCTGATCGCCGGCGAACCCGCCCACGTCCTGCAGGGCCTCGCCGAACAGGCCGAATGGCCACCACCGCAGACGCTCACCGCCCTGCTCCTGACCGAGCGCGCGGCCCGCTGGGTGATCGATCTGCTCGACCCGCGCACCCTGCAGATCGCCGACGTGGTGCCGGACCTGCCGGGCACCACCGTGCTGCTCGTCCCGGACCCGCAGGGCGCCTCCCGGCCCACCCTGAACCGGCTGCTCACCGGGCACGACGTGGTGATCGGCCCGGCCCGGCCGTGGGCACTGGTGAAGAGCTCGGTGGACCGGGCCCTCCGGGTGCACCGGCTCTGCCCGCCGGCCGACGGCGCCGTCGTCGACACCGAGGATCACCTGGCCGAGGTCGTGGTCACCGCGGACTCCAGCGCTCTGGAGGATCTGCGGGCCCGGGCTCTCGCCCCGCTCGCGGGGGAGCGGGGCGCGGCGGCGGCCAAGCTGATCGAGACGCTGCGCAGCTGGCTGCTGCACCACGGGCGGCGCGACGACGTGGCCGCCGAGTTGTTCGTGCACCCGCAGACGGTGCGGTACCGGATGGCCCGGCTGCGGGAGCTGTACGGGGACCGGCTCCGGGATCCGCAGTGGGTGCTGGCGCTGACCATCGCGCTGGCCATCCCGTCGTGGGATATACCAAAGTCTTGAGGCATCGACTTTCGGCAACTGTCCGGTGGCTCTTCGCGCGGCATAGCGTGGCGGCATGAGTTCATCCCGGCGGGAAGCCACCGTCCTCGCGTTCACCCCGTTCGAGCGGGCGCTCGTGATGATCGGCCCGGCCGCCCTCGGTGTCCTGCTGGCCGTCCTCCTGCCGATCCTCGGCCGCTGGCTGTCCGGCGTCGGTTTCCCGCTGCTGGGCGTGGTGTGGCGGGTGCTCGCCGCCGTCGACGACTGGTGGAAGGTCGCGGTCCAGGCCGCCATCTTCGCGGTCGTCGGTGCGCTGGTCAGCGTCGAGATCCTGCGCCGCAGCACCCGGGTGACCGTCGACGCCGACGGGGTGCGGCTGCAGACCGGCGACCGGCAGGTCACCGTGCCCCGGGTGGAGATCGACTTCGTCTTCATGGAGCGCAAGAGCCTGATCATTCTCGACCGGGAGTCCCGGCAGATGTTCCACGGCGAGCCCCAGGCCGATCCCGTGCCGCTGGAGAAGACCTTCCTGGAGTACGGGTACCCGTGGCGTGACGACGACCCGTTCACCGATCTCTACCGGCCGTGGGCGCCCGACTCGGGGGAGCTGCCGGTGGCGGTCGAGGCGGTTCTGTCGGCCCGTGCCCTGGCGGTGCGCAAGAAAGCTCACAAGGAGGCCGCGGAGTTGCGGGGCTCGCTGGAGAAACTGGGCTACGCGATCCGCGACGACGGTGACCGGCAGCTGTGGCGGCCGCTGGTGCGCTCATGACCTCTCCTGGTGTCCCGCCTTCTGGCATCTCGCCTCCCGTCGTCTCGCCGGGTGTCTCGCCGGGTCTCCCTCCGGGCGTCTCTCCGGGCGTCTCGCCGGGCGTCTCTTCGGGCGTCTCCTCGGGGCGGCGGTGGAGTGGCCGGGGCTGGGATGTGGTGGCGATCCTGGCCGCTTGGTTCGGCGGGCTGCTGCTGCTCGGTGAGGCCGCCTCGATCCGGAAGATCGAGGACGACACCGCTTTCCTGATGTTCGTCGGCGGCTGTGTGCTGTCCCTGACGCTGTGGTGGCGGCGCAGCCATCCGGTGCCGGTCGCGGTGTTCCTCGCGGTCGCCTCGGTGGTCAACGACGCCGCCGGGCTCGCCGCGCTGATCGGCCTCTACACCGCTGTCTCGCTGCGCCGGGGCCGGGCGGTCCTGGTGGTCGTGGTGGCGAACCTGCTGGGCGGGTTCGCCTACGGGGCCCTGTTCCCCGATCCGTCCATCCCGATCGTGGTGACCCACGTCCTGAGCCTCGCCATCCTGGCCACCACGACCGCGCTGGGCGCGAGCGCCCGGTCCCGGCGGGAGCTGATCGAGTCGCTGCGCGAGCGGGCCGCCCGCGCCGAGGAGGAGGCCCGGCTGCGGGCCGACTCGCTGCGCGTCCTGGAGCGGGAGCGGATCGCCCGCGAGATGCACGACGCCCTCGCCCACCGGATCTCGATGGTCAGCCTGCACGCCGGCGCCCTGCACATCCGGCCCGACCTCACTCCCGAGCAGGTCGCGACGGCCGCCACCCTGATCCGGGACAGCGCCCACCAGGCCCTGAACGACCTGCGCGAGATCCTCGGCATCCTGCGGGCCGGCCCGGCCGACGACCGGCGCCCCCAACCCGACCTGAGCCACCTGCCGGAGCTGATCGCCGAGTCCGAGCGGGCCGGAGTGTCGGTGACCTTGACCGACGACCTGGGCGGCCGGCCGGTCTCGGCGTCGCTGGGCCGCACCGTCTACCGCCTGGTCCAGGAGGGCCTGACGAACGCGGCCAAACATTCCCGTGACACTCCCGTCACCGTCCGGCTCACCGCGGATCCGTCAGCCGACCTCCTGCACGTCCACGTCTCCAACCCACTGCCCACCCGCTCCCGCCGCTCACCCACCGCCCCCGGCTCCGGGCCCGGCACCGCCGCTTCCGGTTCGGCCAGCGGTGCCGCTGGTCCCGGTTCGGGCAACGGTGCCGCTGGTCCCGGTTCGGGCAGCAGCCCGGCCGTTTCCCGCTCGGGCAGCGGCACCGCTGGTCATGGCTCGGGCAGCGGCGCTGCTGTTTCCGATTCGGGGAGCGGGCACGCTGGTCCTGACTCGGGCAGCCGTGCCGCTGCTTCTGGCTCGGGGAACGGCGCTGCTGTTTCCGGTTCGGGCGGCGGTGCTACTGGTTCTGGCTTGGGCAGCAGCCCGGCCGTTTTCCGTTCGGGAAGCGGGCACGCTGTTCCCGGCTCGGGGAGTGGGCTGATCGGTCTCGCCGAGCGGGTCGACCTGCTCGACGGGCGGTTGAGGCACGGCTTGCGCGGCGACCCACGGACCGGCCTGACCTTCGACCTGGAGGCCTGGCTCCCGTGGCCCGCGCAGCCCGCGCCCGTCCCAGCCGGGAATGCCGGGGAGTCTTGACTTCATCTCCGCATCTCCGCATCTCCGCCTTCGAGGCGTGGGCGCCTGCCGGTTCTCCCGCCTCCGCTCCACCTCCGATCCTTCCGGACGGAGGTTTCCCATCGAGCTTCTGCACCAGCTCCACAGGCGGCAGCCGCCAGCCGGGCAACAGCCAGCCCGCAGTTGGGCAACTCCCGGCCCGCCGACCTGCCAGCCGGCCCGCCAACCTGCCAGCCGGCCCGCCAACCTGCCAGCCGGCCCGCCAACCTGCCAGTCGGGCAACTCCCGGCCCGCGGGCCTGCCAGCCGGGCAACCCCGGCTCGCCAGCCGCCCGGTTTGCCGTGACGGCCTGGTTTGCCGTGACGGCCTGGTTTGCCGTGACGGCCTGGTTTGCCGTGACGGCCCGGTTTGCCGTGACGGCCCGGTCTGCCGTGACGGTCGGGCTTGCCTTGGTGGCTGGTGGGCCGTGGGTGTGGAGCTGCTGTGCCTGGGCTGTTCGCGGGACTCTTGTTTTCGTTCCGGCCTCTAGCGCTGGAATTTCCATGGAAGGAAATTGATGACCGAGACGGTCCGCGTTCTTATCGCTGATGATGATCCGCTTGTTCGGATGGGGCTGTCGCTGGTGCTCGGGGCCGATCCGGCGATTGTGATCGTCGGGGAGGCCGGGGATGGGGGTGAGGCGGTTGCGATGACCCGTGAGCTGAAGCCCGACGTTGTTCTGATGGATGTTCGGATGCCTCGGACGGATGGGCTGGCCGCTACCGAGGAACTGCGGCGGGACGGGCCGTCGCCCGTGATCATTGTGCTGACCACGTTCGATACCGACGCCAATCTGATTCGCGCGCTGCGGCTCGGCGCGAATGGATTCCTGCTCAAGGACATCGCTCCTACCGAGATCATCAGCGCGGTTCGGCGGGGCGCGGCCGGCGAGTCGATCCTGGCGCCGTCACTGGTGCCCCGGCTGATCGACTTCGCGGTGGGCCGTGCCGGGGAGAACGCGGTGGGCAGCGGCGGGGAGAGCGGCGGCGGGGTCAGCGGTCGCGGGGCAAGCGGCGCCGGGAAAAGCCGTCCTGGCGAAAGCGGGGGTGGAGGCAGCGGAAACGGCGAAAGCGGCGGCGGGGATAGCGGAAACGGCGAAAGCGGCGGCGGGGATAGCGGAAACGGCGAGAGGGGCGGCGGGGGCAACGGAAACGGGGAGAGCGGGGGCGGGGGCAGTAGAGGCGGGGTCGGCGGCGGGCGTGGGGGTGGCGGCGCCGCCGGTGGTGGTCGTTCGGAGGTTGAGGACAGTCGGGAGCGGGCCCTTCGGACTCTGGGGCGGCTGTCCGGGCGGGAACGGGAAGTCGCCGAGGCGGTTGCTACCGGGGCCTCGAATGCGGAGATCGGGAGTGTGCTGCACATGAGCGTGCCGACTGTGAAGGCCTATGTGTCGCGGGTTCTGGACAAGCTGGGGTGCACGAACCGGGTCCAGGTCGCGGTGCTGGTGCACGAGTCGGGGCATCGGAGAGCGTGAAAGTTACGGAAGTCGTGAGGGTCGTTACACGAGGTGGCTATCGACGGTGACAACGACTAGTTTGAGTCCCGACGCAAAACCCACAGGTTGAGTATGTTTTGCGACGGCCGTCACAACTGCTGACCAGGGTGTTCACGTGATCGAAATAAGCGGACTTCGCAAGACGTACCGCTCCAGGAAACGGGCCGTCGTGGCTGTCGACGGGGTGGATCTCAGCGTCGGCGAGGGCGAGGTCTACGGCGTCCTGGGGCAGAGCGGCGCGGGCAAGAGCACCCTGCTGCGCTGTGTGAACATGCTGGAGCGCCCGGACGAGGGCACCGTGACGGTCGATGGCCGTGACCTGACGAAGCTGCGGCGCGGGGACCTGCGGATCGCGCGCCAGGGCATCGGGATGATCCACCAGCACTTCGCGCTGCTGTCCTCGCGGACGGTGGCCGGCAACGTCGCGTTCGCCCTGGAGGTCACCGGCACCCCGCGGGCCGAGCGCCGGACCCGGGTCGCCGAGCTGCTGGAGCTGGTGGGCCTCGGTGAGCGTGCCGACGCGTACCCGGCTCAGTTGTCCGGGGGGCAGAAACAGCGGGTCGGGATCGCCCGCGCGCTCGCCGCGCGGCCCAAGGTCCTGCTCTCCGACGAGGCGACCTCGGCTCTCGACCCGGAGACGACGGAGTCGATCCTGCGCCTGCTGCTCGACCTGAACAAGCGGCTCGGCCTGACCGTCCTGCTGATCACCCACGAGATGACCGTGGTGAAGCGGATCTGCACGTCGGCGGCGGTGATGCGGGACGGGCGGTTCGTCGAGTCCGGCACGATCACCGACCTGCTGAAGCGGCCCGGCTCCGAGCTGGCCCGCGACCTGTTCCCGTTGGGCCTGCGCGACACCGGCGGAACTCCGGAGACGGCGGCCGTCGGCGACGGCGTGGCAGCCGACAAGGACGGCCGGAGCGTGGCGGGCGACAAGGACGGCCGGAGCGTGGCGGGCGGCGGCGACGGCCGGAGCGCGGCGAGTGACCGGACGGGTGAGACGATCGTCGACATCACGGTCAGTGGCGCCGACGCGGACGAGCCGATCATCGCCGACCTGGCCCGGCAGTTCGGGGTGGACGTGCGGATCCTCGGCGGTTCGGTGGAGACCCTGGCCACGACGCGTGCCGGTCGCTGGCGGCTGGCCCTGCCGGGCACCCGTGACGACAACGCCGCGGCTCTCGACTACCTGCGCAAACGCGGAGTGACGGCATGACCTGGTCCGAGGTTTTCGAACTGCTCGAGGTGGGCCTGCAGGAGACCGCCTGGATGGTGCTGGTCTCCACCCTGCTGACCCTGGTCGGCGGCCTGCTCGTCGGCGTGCTGCTGGTGCTCACCGACAAGGGTGGCCTGTTGCCGCTGCGCCCGCTGAACGCGGTGCTCGGCCTGATCGTGAACGTCGGCCGGTCGCTGCCGTTCATCATCCTGCTGGTCGCGGTCATCCCGTTCACCAGGGCGATCGTCGGCACCACGATCGGCACCGACGCCGCGATCGTGCCGCTGACCATCGGCGCGATCCCGTTCTTCGCCCGCATCGTCGAGTCGGCGCTGCGCGAGGTCCCGGCCGACGTGGTCGCCGCGGCCACCGCGATGGGCGCCACCCGCACCCAGATCGTCGGCAAGGTGCTGCTGCGCGAGTCGCTGCCGGGTCTGGTCGCGGGCCTGACGATCACGGTGATCGCGCTGGTCGGCTACTCGGCGATGGCCGGCGTGGTCGGTGGCGGCGGTCTCGGTGACCTGGCCATCCGCTACGGCTACCAGCGCTTCGAGACCGACATGATGATCGCCACCGTGGTTGCCCTGATCGTTTTCGTCCAGCTCGTTCAGATGGTCGGTGACCTGCTCGTCCGCAGGTTGTCGCACCGCTGAGGGCAGGCGCCCGGATATCGCCGGGTTCCGTCCGAATTCCTGTTTTGCCCATAGAAATGAAAGGTAAAGAAATGCGCCGCCGCTCCTTCGCCGCCGTCCTGGCCGCCACCACCCTCACCCTGGGCCTGGCCGCCTGTGGTTCCTCCGACGACGCCGCCGGTGACAGCGCGGCGTCCGACACCCTCAAGGTCGGCGTCAGCCCGGTCCCGCACGGTGAGATCCTCAAGTACGTCGCGGACAACCTGGCCGCCGCCGAGGGCCTGAAGATCGAGATCACCGAGTTCAACGACTACATCCAGCCGAACGTCGCCCTCAGCGAGAAGCAGCTGGACGCCAACTACTTCCAGCACATCCCGTACCTGGAGGAGGAGGTCGCCACCAAGGGCTACAAGTTCACCGCGCTCAAGCCGGTGCACATCGAGCCCCTCGGCGTCTACTCCAAGACGGTCAAGGCGATCGCCGACGTCCCGAACGGTGGCGTCGTCGCGATCCCGAACGACCCGTCGAACTCGGGCCGTTCGCTCAACCTGCTCGCCAAGAACGGCCTGATCACCCTCAAGGACGGCGTCGGCGTCAAGGCGACCGAGAAGGACATCACCGCCAACCCGAAGAACCTGCAGTTCAAGGCGCTCGAGGCGGCCCAGCTCCCGCGCAGCCTGGAGGACACCGCGATCTCGGTGATCAACGGCAACTACGCGATCGAGACCGGTCTCAAGCCGGCCACCGACTCGCTGGCGCTGGAGACCGGTGACGACAACCCGTACGCGAACCTGGTCGTGGTCCGCACCGGCGACGAGACGAACGAGAAGATCGTCAAGCTGGAGAAGCTGCTGCACTCCGCCGAGGTCAAGAAGTTCATCGAGGACAAGTACCAGGGTTCCGTGCTGGCCGCGTTCTGATCCGGGAGAAGCCGCGTTCTGATCCGGGAGAAAAAACAGCACCGGCGCCCCGGTCCGTCGCCCATCGGCGGCCCGGGGCGCTGCTCTTTTCAAAGCTCTATTCAACAGACCTGACCAGGCGCATCATCAAGCCATGGCTGAACAGACCGGACCCGCCGAGGTCGCCGCGCGGCTCCGCACCGAGCGCTTCGGCATCCTGCCCCCGCGCATCCTCCCCGACGACGTCATCGAGCTGGTCGACACCCGCCGCCCGGACCAGCACCCCGCGACGGCCCTGAGCCTCGAGCACGAGCGGGCCCTGCACACCGCCGCCTGAGACCCGGGTGGTTCAGGCGGTCAGGACGGTGGAGATCGTCTCGGTCGGCAGGCCCAGCGCCGTGCCCACCAGGTCGTTGGTGAGGGCGCCGTGATGCGCGTTCAGCCCCAGGGCCAGGGCCGGGTCGGCGCGCAATGCGTCGCGCCAGCCCAGATCGGCCAGGCGTAGGACGTACGGCAGAGTGGCGTTGGTCAGGGCGTAGGTCGACGTGTTCGGGACCGCACCCGGCATGTTGGCCACACAGTAGAAGACCGAGTCGTGCACCTGGTAAACCGGGTTCTCGTGGGTGGTCGGCCGGGAGTCCTCGAAGCAGCCGCCCTGGTCGATGGCGATGTCGACCAGCACCGACCCCGGCTTCATCCGCTTGACCAGCGCGTTGCCGACCAGGGTGGGAGCCTTGGCGCCGGGCACCAGGACGGCGCCGATCACCATGTCGGCGCCGGTCACCGACTGCTCGATGGTGTACGAGTTCGACACCAGCGTCTTCACCCGCCCGCCGAACCGTTCGTCGATCTGCCGCAGCCGGGGGATGCTCAGGTCGAGCACCGTGACGTCGGCGCCGAGACCGAGCGCGATGGTGGCCGCGTTCACCCCGGAGACCCCGCCGCCGATGATCGTGATGGCGGCCGGCGCGACGCCGGGAACACCGCCGGGGAGCACGCCACGGCCGCCGCTGTTACGCATCAGACTGTAGGCGCCGACCTGTGGCGCGAGCCGCCCGGCGACCTCGGACATCGGCGCCAGCAGGGGGAGCGACCCGTCGGCGAGCTGTACGGTCTCGTACGCGATGGCCGTGGTCCTGCTGGTCAGCAGTGCTTTGGTGCCGTCGGCGTCGGCGGCCAGGTGCAGATAGGTGAAGAGGACCTGCCCCTCGCGGAGACGGTGGTACTCGGCGGCGATCGGCTCCTTCACCTTCAGGATCATGTCGGCGGCGCCCCACACCGCATCCGCGTCGGGAAGGATCCGGGCGCCCGCGCGCACGAAGTCGTCGTCGGTGATCGAGCTCCCGGTGCCGGCTCCGGACTGCACCGACACCTCGTGTCCGTGCCGGACCGCTTCGACCACGCCGGCCGGGGTGATGGCCACCCGGTACTCGTGGTTCTTGACCTCTGATGGCACGCCGATGTGCATGAGGATTCCTTCCGCCGACTCCACTGTCGTTAGAGTGAAACGATGTGCTGCATCCCGGCAACCCGAACGAAGAAGATTCTGTTCGTAACGGCTGTGGCGCATTTGCTGCTGAGCGGCGGCGCGCGTTGACCGACGTACCGAAGGATGTTCGAGGTCTGGATCACATCGACCTGGAGCTGCTGAGCCTGCTGGAAGCCGACGGCCGGATGCCGAACAACGCGCTCGCCGACCGGGTCGGCATCGCCCCGTCCACCTGCCTGACCAGGATCCGGCGGCTGCGGGAGATCGGCGCGATCCGCGGTTTCCACGCCGACGTCGACCCGGCGTGGATCGGCCGCCCGATCCAGGCGATGATCGCGGTGCGGATCCGGCCGGACGCCCGCGAGGCGATCGGCCGGTTCGCCGAGTCGCTGGCCGGCATCCCCGCGGTCCGGGACGTCTACTTCATCTCCGGATCGTACGACTTCCTGCTGCACGTGGCCTGCGCCGACGTCGACGACCTGCGCGCGGTGATCACCGAACGGCTCAGCGGCACCGGCCTGATCGCCGGCACCGAGACGTACCTGATCTTCGAGCACCGCCGCGGAGCGTGACGCCGCTCAGTCCCACCACATCCGCCAGACCGGCGCGTTCAGCAGGCCGCCGGCCAGGTCGGTCAGGGTGTCGGCGTGGTACAGGTCGTACTCGCCGTCGTTGTACTGGCGGTATTCCCAGGCCAGGGCCAGTGCGTCGGCCCGGGTGGCGGGTGGGCGGGCGACCGCGTACTGCAGGGTCTCGCCACTCATGATCACCGGCTCGGCGCCGTACCGCTGATACCAGTACCGCATGATCGCGGCGTGGGCCGCCGGGCCGGGATACCCGTTCCAGCCCTCGAACTGCAGTGTCACCGGCACCAGCCACGGTTCGGCCGCCGGCACCAGGGCGACCAGGACCGGCTCCGGCCGGCCCCAGCTGTAGGGCAGACCGAACCCCGGCTGCTCCGGGTCCTCGGGCCAGGCGCCCTCGCCGGCCAGTTCCGCCCGGACCCCCACGGCATACTCCGAGTCACCTGTCAGTCGTCGCGCACCGTAATCGGCAAGCAGGGCGGCCCCGTCCAGCGTCTCCGCCGCGGCCAGCGCATCGGCCAAGGTGTCATAGGGATCCGTCTCCGCGATCAGGCCGGGTGTGTCGGTCTCCAGGATCAGGGGCCACAAGCCACTTTCCGGGTACGCCTGCCGCAGCCGTTCCCACCACCGCAGCGCCTCGTCCCCCTGGGACCGGAATCCGGCGATCTCGACCCCACCCGGAGTGACACACAGCGTCTCCGTCGCGGGGAGATCGACGACGGCCGGAGAAGTCGCGGGGAGACCCGGGGCGGCCGGAGAAGTCGCGGAGAGATCCCGGGCGGCCGGAAGTCCGGAGCGCTCGAGCCAGACGGTGTCGGGCCAATCAGGTTGTTCGGACGGCTCCCGGCATAGCTCGGTGAAACCGTGCGCCGCGTAGAAACGGGCGGCCCGGTCGTTGCCGTCGAGGTGTTCGAGGCGCACCGGGCGGTTCGGGGCGAGCGCCAGCAGGGCCCGGATCAGCGCCGAGCCGACGCCGGTGGACTGGGCGCCCGGGTGGACGTACAGCTTTCAGATGATCGGGATCTCGCCCCGTAGATCGATGTTGCCGGTCGCGATCGGGCCGGAGTCACCGACCGCGACCAGGACCGTCGTGGTGCGCAGGCTGCGGTCCACCGCCTCGGGCGACCACCAGGTGGCCAGACCGTGCGCGATGTACTCCGGGCCGGCGAACCGGTAGGTCTCCGGCCAGGTCGCGTGACCGATGTCCACGATGGCGGTGATATCGGCGACAGTCGCTTCCCGGATCTCCATCCGAGCATCTTCACATGATCACCTAAGTTGTCAGGACGATCGGAGCGGGACCACGGGGGACGGAATGCGGACTGGGCGGCTACCCGTCTGGGCGAGATGGACGGCGGTGGTGTCCGCGCTGGTGGGTGTCGCCACCGCGGTGATCACCTGGTTCTCGATGCCGTTGCTGATCAACTGGTCGCCGGCCGACGGGCCGGAGCAGCCACCCGCGCAGGGCTCCGCGAGCCTGCCGGCGGTGGTGGGTGCGCCGTCGCTGTGGACCCCGCTGCTGGAGCAGGCCCCGATCGGGTCGGCGTCGGTGCTGTACACGTCGAACACCTGGTTCTCCGACCGTGACCTGCTCGCCGGCCTGGTCGGTGCCGGTGACGACGTCTACCGGGTGTACACGACCGACGGTGAGGCCGCCGGGATGGGCGAGATCCTGTCCCCGGACGGCACCCGGGCGGCGAGCAGCCTGGGGATCCACGACCTGGCGACCGATGTTCTGCGGGAGTACCCGCCGGCGTGGAAAGACCTCTGGGTGCGTCCGCAGGCCTGGTCCCCGGACGGCGCCACGATCGCGGTCCTGGTCGAGGTCGGCGACACCGGGTCCACCGGGGTCGACCTGCTGGTTCCGGGTACCGGGGAGATCCGTGAGCTGGCCCGGATCGGTGGGGACGAGCCACTGCCGGGATGGACGGTGGCCTTCTCCCCGGACGGGACGCGGCTGGCGGTGCAGAACGGCGCGGCGGTACGCGTGATCACACTCGACGCGGCCGGCGCCGGTGTCGACGTGCCGCTCCCGGCCGGGGCCCGGCTCGCCGGTAAGGGCGCCTGGTCCTCCGACGGGGCGAACCTGCTCGTGGTCTCCGGCGCGAGTTGCGGGTGTGCGGGCTACCCGGTGCGGTGGACGGTCACCGAGATCGCGGCCTACGCCGGCACGCCGACCGGGCGGTCGTGGAGCCGGGACGGGGTCTTCGCGCTGCGGGTGCTGGGCTGGTGGCCGTCGGGTGAGCCGGTGGCCGCCGAGTACACCGCGGCGGCCGGCACACCACCGACGTTCTTCGGGACCGGCGAGGAACAGTCCGGGTTGACGAGTCAGAACGCGGTGGACGAGGCTCGCCTGATCGGACTGGACTCCGGCCGGGTGCTGCTGGCGGGCGCCGGAATGCCGCTGGGTGGCGGTGACGTGGAATCGTTCGACGTCGCCGACCGGGT
Organism: Actinoplanes couchii; assembly: GCF_016862075.1. GTDB lineage: Bacteria > Actinomycetota > Actinomycetes > Mycobacteriales > Micromonosporaceae > Actinoplanes > Actinoplanes couchii. The sequence continues at coordinate 64,682 of NZ_BOMG01000007.1, forward strand.
TCTGGCGTCGGGCGCGGTCCGGGCCGGGGATCCGCCGCTGTTCACCATGGGGCTGCTGGTGTTCCTCCCGTTGACCGTGATCGGGATCTCGATCGCCGCGGTCCTGACGATCCTGCTCTGGTGGCTGATCATCCGGTGGTGGGCGATCATCGGAGATCATGAATCGGCGAGGCCGCTGCGATGACGGAACCCCGCGCGGAGGTGGAGGACGTGAACGACCGGGCAGGTGACGTACGGCGACGGACGGTGCTGCCGTTCTGGGCGGGCCGGGTCGTCGCGTGGACCGTGCTGGCCATGGTGCTGACGGTGTTCGGGGCCTGTCTCGGGCTCACCGGGCTGCTGGAGTGGAGACCGGCCGGTGGCGACCGGACACCCCGCACACAGGGGGCCGGGTCGGTGCCGGCCACGGTGGGTGCGCCGACGCCGTGGACCGCGGACGCCCTGGAGTCGCCGATCGGGGCGGCGTCCGTGCTGTACACGTCGAACACCTGGTTCCCGGACGGGTCGGGCTGGCTGATCGGGCTGGTCGGGCGGTCCGACGACAGTTACCGGCTGTCCGAGCTCTACGGTGCGGCCGGGATGGGCACGGTGCTGTCGCCGGACGGGTCGCGGCTGGCCGCCGACGAGGGCATCGCCGACCTGGTGACCGGGCGGGTCGTGAGATACGAGGGCGTGTCGGCGGAGGACGAGCAGGCCGAGCCGCAGGCGTGGTCCCCGGACGGCCGGTCGGTGGCGGTGCTGGTGGCCGGCTGGACCGACCACGACGGCCTCTCTCCGGACGTACGGCTGCTGCTGGTGGATGCCGCGACCGGCGCGAACCGGGAGATCGCCGCCTTGCGGGCCCCCGCTGCCCTGCCCGGTTGGACGGTGGCGTTCTCACCGGACGGGTCGCGGCTGGCCTATCAGAACGGCGCGGCGGTACGCGTGATCACGCTCGACGGCGCCGGTGTCGACGTGCCGCTCCCGGCCGGGGCCCGGCTGGCGGGCAAGGGGGCGTGGACGCGGGACGGGGCGAACCTGCTGGTGGTGTCGGGTGCGAAGTGTGACTGCGGCACCCATCCGGTGCGGTGGACGGTCACCGAGATCGCGGTCGACGCCGGCGCGCCGACCGGCCGGTCGTGGAGCCGGGACGGGGTCTACGCGCTGCGGGTGCTGGGCTGGTGGACGTCCGGGCACCCGGTGGCCGTCGAGTACACGCCGACCGTGGACGCCACGGTGACCCTCTTCGACGACGTGCGCGGCCAGGACGACCTGACCAGCCAGGACATGATCCGGACGGCGAGCCTGGTCGAACTGGGCACCGGGGCGGTGCTGCTGTCCGGTGACGACTTCGGGGCCGCCGGTGACGTGGAGTCCCTGGACGTGCCGGACGAGGTGCTGGCGTCCGGCGCGGTCCGGCCCGGCGACCCGCCGATGTTCGACTTCGACCTGATCACGGTTGTGATCGTGGTGCTGATCGGGGCCGAGGTCTCGGTCCTGCTGGCGTTCGCGGTCTCAGCGTTGGTGGCCCGTTCCCGTGGGCGGCGATGACGGGGCCAGCCGATCACTGATCACATGGGCGGCGAACAGGTGGAAGCCGATGACCAGCGGAATCGTCGCCGGCATCGACAGCGCCAGGAAGAACGCCAGGGCGCCGGCCAGTGCGGGGGCCAGCGCCGACCAGGGGCGGGCCGTCGCCTGCTGCCAGGCCCAGCTGGCCGGGGCGGTGGTGTCCCGGCCGACACCCACCAGGATCAGGGTGGCGGCGCCGGCCAGCCAGGCGACGATCGCCGTGGTCAGCACCAGGACCGGGGCGCCGCCGGGCACCCAGCCCCGGCTCAGCGCCACCAGGTCGAGCAGCAGCAGCGCCGCCGCCACCGCGAACGGGATCCCGGGCAGCAGGGTCCGCCCGAACCGGCGCAGCAGCGGACGGAACCCGGGCAGCCGGCCGGTGGTGTACCGGTGGTGGACCGCGACCGAGCCGGCGGCCAGCGCCGCCGGCAGGGTCAGCAGTGGCAGCCCGGCGACCGTGACCACGATCCCGATCAGGGCGAGGTCGGTGCCGAGGGCGAACCGTTCCCGCCAGTCCGGCCGGGTCCGTGGCTCCTCGTCGACCGGCCACCGGAGGTCGGTCATCCCTTCAGGCCCGACGTGTTGATGCCCTCGACGAGCATGCGCTGGAAGGCCACGAAGAACAGGAAGACCGGGGCCAGCGACAGTACGGACATGGCGAACATCGGGCCCCACGAGGACTGGCCGCTGGAGTCGATGAACAGGGTCAGTGCCACCGGGGCGGTGTACTTCTCCAGGTCGGACAGGTACACGAGCTGCCGGAAGAAGTCGTTCCAGGTCCAGATGAACGAGAAGATCGCCGTGGAGACCAGGGCCGGGCGGGACAGCGGCAGGATCACGTGCCGGAAGACGCCGTACGGGGTGCAGCCGTCGATGGTGGCGGCCTCGTCCAGTTCCCGGGGGACACCGCGCATGAACTGGACCATCAGGAAGACGAAGAACGCCTCGGTGGCCAGTAGTTGCGGGACGATCAGCGGGGCGTACGGCCAGTCGCCGCCGACCCAGCCGAACGTCTTGAACATGACGAACTGCGGCACGATCAGCACATGGCCGGGCAGCAGCAGGGTGCCGATCATGATGGCGAACCAGAAGCCGCGCAGCCGGAACTTCAGCCGGGCGAAGGCGTACGCCGCCAGCAGGCAGGACACGCAGTTCGCGACCACGGTCAGGCCGGCCACGAGCGCGCTGTTGACGAAGAACCGGCCGAAGCTGACGTCGAAGTTGGTCCAGCCCGCGGTGTAGTTGGCGGGTGTCCATTCGTCCGGGAAGATCGACATGTTGTTCAGGACCTCGGACTGGGCCTTGAACGAGCTGCCGAACATCCACACCAGCGGGTAGAGCACCACCGCCGTGAGCAGGACCAGCGTGATCGGCCGGGCCAGGCGCCGCAGGGTCATCAGTCTTCTCCGTCCGAGTAGTGCACCCAGAACCTGCCGGTACGGAAGACGACGGCGGTGACCAGGCCGATAGCGAGCAGGAACACCCAGGCCATCGCCGAGGCGTAGCCCATCTGGTACTCGTTCCAGCCCTTGATGTAGAGGTGCAGCGTGTACATGAGGGTCGAGTCGACCGGGCCGCCGGTGCCGTTGCTGAGCACGAACGCCGAGGTGAAGCCCTGGAAACCGTTGATCGTCTCGAGCACCAGGTTGAAGAAGATCACCGGGGACAGCATCGGCAGGGTGATGCTGAGGAACTTGCGGACCGGTCCGGCCCCGTCCACCTCGGCCGCCTCGTACAGCTCGACCGGCACCTGTTTGAGACCGGCCAGGAAGATCACCATCGGGGCGCCGAACTGCCACACCGCCAGCAGGATCAGGGTGCCGAGCGCGTAGTCGGGGTCGTTGACCCAGGCCTTGCCCTCGATGCCGAACCAGCCCAGGAACGAGTTGACCGCGCCGTCCCGGTTGAACATGCTGACCCAGACGATGGCCAGCGCCACGCTGCCGCCGAGCAGCGACGGCAGGTAGAACAGGCCGCGGAACAGGCCGGCCCCGGTGAACGAGCGGTTCAGCAGCACCGCCACCCCGAGCGCGGCGGCCAGCTTGAGCGGCGTCGCGACCAGGGCGAACGTCAGCGTGGTCTGGACCGCGTGCCAGAACGACGGGTCCTCGGTGAACATGGTGCGGTAGTTGTCCAGCCCCACCCACTCCATCGACTCCCAGTCGGAGAGGACGTCGTAGTTGGTGAAGCTCAGGTAGAGCGACATCAGCATCGGGACCGCGGTGATGGTCAGCAGCCCGAGGAGCCAGGGGGAGAGGAAGACGTAACCGGCTGTGCCCTCCGCCTTGTGCCGCGCGGGCCGGCCCCGCCGCGTGGCGGCGGGACCGGTCGTCGGCGCGGTCGGCGAGGGCCGGGCCGTGGTGGTAGCCATGGGACCAGAACTCACTTCTTGATCGCGGCCTGCGCGGCGGTGAAGAACTTCTCGGCGGCCTGGGCGGGGGTGGCGCGTCCGTACTGGGCCTCCTCGGCGGCCTTGATCAGTTCGGAGCGGACGGTGCTGTGACCGGCCGGCGGCACGGTGGGCGCCGGGCCGAAGTTCTTCGCCAGCTCGGCGACGACCTCGATGGTCTGCTTCATCGACGGGTTGTCGGTGGAGGCGGCGACGTCGGCCCGGATGTCGGTGTTGGACGGCAGACCCCGGTCGGTGCCCAGGATCTTGCCCACCTCCGGGTCGTTGGCCAGGAAGTTCAGCACGTCGGCGGCGGTGTCCTTGTGCTCGCTGCCGCGGAACACCGAGAAGTACATCGAGGCGCGCGGCCACTGCTTGGACGCGTCACCCGGGTACGCGATCACCGCGAGCTGGTCCTTGGTGTTCTTCTGCAGCTCGGGCATCTGGTTGGCCCACACCCACGAGGTGAGCGCCTTGCCGGTGACGACCAGCTGCTTGCTGACGTCGGTGGCGTTGCCCTCGTGGATCACGTCCGCGGTCGGGGTGGCCTTGGCGTCCCGCGCGCCCTTCCACAGCTCGAACCAGGCCTGCACGTCGGCCTGGGTGAAGCCGAGCTCCTTGCCGTTGTACAGCTCCTTGCCGGTCTGCCGCAGCCACACCCAGAACGCCTTGTAGTCGGCGCTCGGGTCCATGGTGCCGGGGACACCGGTCTTGGCGGCCGCGTCCTTGGCCCAGGCGATGTGCTGCTCCCAGGTCTGCCCGGTGGTGGGCAGGGCGACCTTGGCCGCCTCCAGCTTGGTCTGGTTGTAGACCAGGCCCTGGGTGTTCTCGCCGAACGGCAGCCCGGCCAGCTTGCCGTCGACGGTGCCGTAGGTGAGCAGGCCCTCCGGGAACTTGGTGGTGTCCAGTTTCCCGGACTTCTGGTACTCGGCGAGGTCCAGCGTGACGTTGCGGGTGGCGTACTCGGCGAGGTAGTTGTCGTCGATCTGGAAGATGTCCGGGGCGTCACCGCCGGCCGTCAGCGTGGCCAGCTTGTCGAAGTAGCCCTGGTTGGCCTGCCACGTCTTCTTGAACGTGACCTCCGGGTGCTTGGCCGTGTAAAGGGCGAGCGCCTGCTCGGTGAGCTGGGCGCGGGCCTCGGCGCCCCACCAGAAGAAGCTCAGTTCGACCTTGCCGTCGTCCTTGGACTCCTCGCCACCACAGCCACCGAGGGCCAGGGGGAGGGCGAGCATTCCGGCGACGAGGCCGCTGAGCAGGCGGCGCCGGGGAAATCGGGATGCGGTCATGGGGGTTCGTCACTCCTTGACGGTTGCGGCAACCTCAGCGTCGATCGCTACGGCCGGGGCGTACGGCCCCGGGCCGGTGGAGTTGCGAATGATCAAGTCGGTCCGGAGGGTGACCTGCCCGGTCGCCCCGTCGTCGCCCTGCTGCAGCAGCATGTCGACGGCGGCACGGCCGGCGGCCGCGGTCGGGGTGGCCACGGTGGTCAGCCGGGGCCGGACCAGGCCGCTGTACGCGATGTCGTCGATCCCGACGACACTCACCTGCCCGGGTACGTCCACCCCGCGGTCCTGCAACGCCTGCAGCAGGCCGATCGCCATCAGGTCGTTGTAGGCGAGCACCGCGGTGGCGCCGGTGGCGAGCACCGCCTCGGCCGCGGCGGCGCCGGTCTGTTCGACCGGATGGTTCGGGCCGAGGACGGTCAGATCGGCGCCGGCCGCCCGGGCGGTGGCCCCGGCGGCGCGGCGGATCTCCCGGTTGGTCCACGAGCTCCGCGGCCCGGCCAGGTAGACCAGGTCGCGGTGCCCGAGGGCGAGCAGGTGACGTACGGCTTCCCGGGCGCCGTGCCCCACGTCCATGACCACTGCCGGCAGGCCGGTGATCAGGCGGTTGACGACGACCAGCGGCACCTCGCGGCGCAGCTGTTCTATCTGGTCGTCGGTCATCCGGGGGCTGCACAGGAGGATCCCGTCGACCTGCTTGGCCAGGGCCTGCACCAGGTCGAGCTCGACGATCGGATCCTCGTCCGTGTCGGCGACGAAGACGTGGTAGTCCCGCCGCCGGGCGTGGGTCTCGGCCGCCTTGATCAGAGGCGGGAAGAAAGGGTTGGCGATGTCGGCCACGATCAGGCCGATGTTGTGGGTTCGTCCGGTGATCAGTGCCCGGGCCGCCCGGTTCGGGCGGTAGCCGAGCTGCTCCGCGGTGGCCAGCACCCGGGACCGGGTCTCGGGGTTGACCAGGTGCGGTGCGGAGAACGTGCGCGACACCGTGGAGATGTGCACGCCGGACGCTCGAGCGACGTCACGGATCGTCACAGCCACGGTGTCCTCCTTGACAGCGACCCGGAGTGTGACCCGGGTCTCTCGGTGACAGCCATTAATGCAAACGGTTGCGGTGGTGTCAACGCCCTTCTATGTCCTCTCTGTTGCCTGATGATCACGTAGTGCATCCAAATCTGGACAAAGAGGCGACATGCATTGACTTTCGTCGTGCTCTACTCCGTAATCTGTTGCAAACGTTTGCCGACTGGCTTAGGACCTCAGGTGACCGACGAGAACCATCTGTTCCCCGCCGAACCGATCCAGCGGCGGATCGCGCGTGAGCTGTACCTGCACGCCAAGGACCTGCCCCTGATCAGCCCACACGGGCACGTCGACCCGGTGCTGCTCGCCGACGACGTGCCGTTCCCCGACCCGGCCCGGCTGTTCGTGGTGCCCGACCACTACGTCACCCGCATGCTGGCCAGCCAGGGCATCCCACCGGCCCGCCTCGGGGTGCCCAGCGTGGACGGCTCCGACGTGGAGACCGACGGCCGGGCGATCTGGCGGCTGCTCGCGGAGAACTGGAAGCTGTTCCGCGGCACCCCGTCGCGACTCTGGACCGAGAAGGTGCTCGCCGAGGTCTTCGGCATCTCCCCAAGCCTTTCCGCGGGTACGGCGGACGAGATCTACGACGAGCTGAGCGCCCGTCTCGCCGAGCCGGAGTACCGGCCCCGCGCCCTCTTCACCCGCTTCAACATCGAGGTCCTCGCCACCACCGAGAGCCCTCTCGACGAGCTGCACGCGCACGCGAAACTGGCCGCCGACGGCTGGGGCGGGCCGGGCGGCCGGGTGATCACCACGTTCCGCCCGGACAACCTGGTCGACCCGGAGTGGCCGGGCTGGGCCGGGCGGGTCGCCGACCTGGGCGCGCTCACCGGGCTGGACGTCGGCACGTGGTCCGGGTTCCTGGCCGCGCTGCGCAGCCGCCGGCAGGCGTTCATCGAAGCAGGCGCGACCAGTTCCGATCACGGCCACCTGACCGCGAACACCGTGGTCCTGGACGACGCCGACGCCGCGGTCCTCTACCGCAAGGCCCTCGGCGGCGGGACGGACGCGGCCGAGGCCGAGGTGTTCCGCGGGCACATGCTGACCGAGTTCGCCCGGATGTCGCTGGACGACGGCCTGGTCATGCAGTTGCACCCGGGTTCGGTGCGCAACCACAACACCGCGCTGTACGAACGGCACGGCCGCGACACCGGCGGCGACATCCCGTCGGCCACCGACTACGTGCACGCGCTGCGCCCGCTGCTGGACGCGCACGGCACCGACCCCCGGCTGCGGATCGTGCTCTACACCCTGGACGAGACCGCGTTCAGCCGGGAACTCGCCCCGCTCGCCGGCGGCTACCCGTCGCTCTACCTGGGCGCGCCCTGGTGGTTCCTGGACAGCCCGGAGGGCCTGCGCCGGTTCCGGGAGACGGTCACCGAGACGGCCGGCTTCTACAACACCTCCGGTTTCGTTGACGACACCCGGGCATTCTGCTCCATCCCGGCCCGGCACGACGTGGCCCGCCGGATCGACGCCGGATACCTCGCCCGGCTGGTCGCCGAGGGCACGCTGCCGCTGGACGAGGCCGCCGAGACCATCGCCGACCTGGCGTACCACCTGCCCAAGAAGGTCTTCCGGCTATGACTCTCCAGCGTGCGACACTCGACTCGCTCAAGCCGGAGAACCGGCCCGCCGTCGTGCCCGGCTCGGTCTGGCCCGGCATCGTCCACCTCGGTCTCGGCGCCTTCCACCGCGCCCACCAGGCGGTTTACACCGAAGCCGCGGTCGCCCGGTCCGGCGGGGACTGGGGCATCGTCGGCGTCGCGCCCCGATCCCGGGAGATCCTCGACAAGCTGCGGGCCCAGGACGGGCTCTACAGCGTGCTCACCGTGGACGGCACCGGCGACCGGGCCAAGGCGGTCGGCATCCTCGCCGGGTTCGGGCACGCGGCCGGTGACCCGCACGGCGTGGTCGCGGCGATCGCCGACCCCGGCATCCGGATCGTGTCGATGACGGTGACCGAAAAGGCCTACCGGCTCGACCCGGCCGGACGGCTGCTGCTCGACGACGAGCTACGGGCCCAGCTCACCGGAGCGGCGCCGCCGACGACCGTACCGGCGCTGCTGGCTCGTGGGATCCTGCGGCGCAACGCCGCCGGTGGCGGACCGCTGACCGTGCTCTGCTGCGACAACCTGCGCGGCAACGGCCCCCGGATCCGTGGCCTGGTCGAGCAGGCCCTGGAGGTCGCCGGGGCCACGCTGCCGGCCGGGGTCGCCTTCCCGGCCACCATGGTCGACCGGATCGTGCCGGCCACCAGCCCGGACCACAGGCGCCGCGCCGCCCTCGCGCTCGGCGCCGACGACGCGGCCCCGGTCGTCGCCGAACCCTTCCTGCAGTGGGTGATCGAGGACGACTTCCCCGGCGGGCGGCCCGGCTGGGACGGCGTCGGCGCGATCATGACCGACGACGTCACCGGCTGGGAGGACCTGAAACTGCGGGCCCTCAACGCGGTCCACTCGGCCTGCGCCTACCTCGGGGTGATCGCCGGACGGGAGCTGATCGCCGACTCCCTGGAGATCCCCGGCCTGCCCGCGCTGCTGCGCCGGTTCGTCGCCGAGGACGTCGCGCCCACCGTCCGGCCGCCGGACGGCGTCACCGTGATCGGCTACGGCGACACCTCCCTGGAGCGCTTCGCCAATCGCGAACTCGGGCACACCAACGTCCAGGTCGCGATGGACGGCAGTCAAAAACTTCCCCACCGCCTCCTGGGTACGATCACCGACCGCCGTCGTGCCGGAGCGCTCCCGGTGCTCGCCGCGTTCGTGCTGGCCTCCTGGATGCGCCTGGCCCGGGTCTCGGCGGTGCTCGACGACCCGCTCGCCGACCGGATCCGGGCCGCGCTCGCCGCCGCGCCGGACACCCCGGCCGGCGTGGTCGGCGCCCTGCTCGCCCTGGACCAGATCTTCCCCGCCGAACTGGCCGGCGACGACGAACTGCGGCGCGAACTGATCCGCTGGTACGGCGACCTGGAACGGCACGGCGTCGAGGCGACCGTCCGGAGCCTGGCGTGAGCACCCGGGTCGCGCTGATCGGCGCGGGCGGGCACGGCCTGTGGCACCGCAAGGTCCTGCAACGGCTCTGGGACGACGGCCGGATCAACGTGGTCGGCATCTGCGACCGGCAGCCGGTCGAACCGCACCCGGACGCACCGCTGGACGGGGTGCCGTTCTTCACCGACCACGGCGAGATGCTCGCCACCACCTGGCCGGACGTGGTGGTCGTCTGCACCCCGCCGCACACCCACCTGGCGCTGGCCCTGGACGTCTTCGCGGCCGGCGCCGACCTGCTGCTGGAGAAACCGCCGGTGATGTCGCTCGCCGAACACGAGCGGCTGCAGGCGGCGGTCACCGCCGGGAACCGGGTGCTGCAGATCGGGTTCCAGGCCCTCGGCTCGGCGGCCCTGGCGAAACTGAGCGCGGCCGACCCGGCCGGTGACATCGGCGTGTCCGGGGCCTGGTGGCGGCCGGACACCTACTACCGCCGCGCGCCGTGGGCCGGGCGGCGGACCGTCGACGGCCGGCCGGTCCTGGACGGGGCGCTGGTCAACCCGTTCGCGCACGCGCTGATGCAGTCCCTGGTGATCGCCGCCCCGTTCCACCCGGCGACGATCGAGCTGGAACGCTACCGGTCCCGCGACATCGAGACCGACGACAGCACGTTCCTGCGGCTCACCGGGGTGGACGGGCGGCGGATCACGATCGCCGTGACCCTCGCCTCGCAGGTGTTCATCGCCGGGGAGATCGAGGTCGGCGGCGCGGTCCTGGAGTACCCGACCGACCGGCTGCGCCTGCCCGGCGAAGCCGATTTCACCCACGTGGCGGGCCGTACCGGGCTGCTGGAGAACCTGATCGAACACCGGGACGACCCGACCGTACGGCTGCTGGCGCCGCTGGAACGGACCGCCGGGTTCACCACGGTCGTCGAAGCGATCGTGACCGCCCCCGCCCCGGTGACCATCCCGGCCGCGTTCCTGGAGCCGCATCCGGACGGCGGCGGCTCGGTGGTGACCGGCATCGACGACGTGGTCCGGGACGTGGCCCGCAGCGGACGGTTGCCGTCCGAACTCGGGGTGCCCTGGACCGCTTGAGAAGAACAGAAGGGAGAACCGTGCGTACCGCTCTCGCCGCGACCGTCGGCCTCGTCCTCGCCGCCGGTGTCGCCGCAGTCCCCGCTTCCGCCTCGTCGAAAATTCCGGCCGAGGCCCGGGCCGTCCTGCCCGCGAACGACGGATGGGCCGCCGCCACCACCGGCACCACCGGCGGGTCGGCAGCCGACGACGCGAACGTCTTCGTCGTCCGCAACCGCGCCGAACTGGCCGCCGCCCTGGCCGGCGGCACCGACCCCACCCCGCGGATCGTGCTGATCAAGGGCACGATCCGGGCCAACGAGGACGACGTCGGCAACGCTCTGACCTGCGCCGACTACGCCGACCCGGAATACACCCTGGACGGTTACCTGGCCGCCTACGACCCGGCGGTGTGGGGCACCGCGACCAGGCCCACCGGGCCCCTCGAGGACGCCCGGGTCCGGTCGCAACGCAATCAGGCAGCGCGGGTGCAGCTCAAGGTCGGCGCCAACACCACGATCTACGGCCTGCCGAACGCCCGCCTGATCGGCGGCAACCTGTTGATCCAGAACGTCGACAACGTGATCGTGCGCAACGTGCGCTTCGAGGACGCCGCCGACTGCTTCCCGGCGTGGGATCCGACCGACGGCACGACAGGCAACTGGAACTCCAACTACGACCTGATCACGCTGACCGGGGCGACCCACGTGTGGGCCGATCACAACTCGTTCAGCGACGGGAACAACGTCGACGCGAACCAGCCGCTGTACCTGGGCCGGCCCTATCAGGTGCACGACGGGGCGCTCGACATCATCCGCGCCTCCGATCACGTGACGGTCTCCTGGAACAATTTCCAGGAACACGACAAGACGATGCTGATCGGGTCCACCAACACCGTCGGCGCCGATCTCGGAAAACTGCGCGTCACCCTGCACCACAACCGTTTCGCCAATGTCGGGCAACGGGTTCCCCGGGTCCGTTTCGGGCAGGTCGACGTCTACAACAATCTGTACTACCAGACCGATGAGGACACCTATGTGTACTCGTGGGGAGTAGGCGTCTACTCGGCCATATACGCCGAGAACAACTTCCTGCTCCGCAGCGCCGACCTGGCCCTCGACGACGTGGTCTACGACTGGGGCGGCACGGCGATCACCGAGATCGGCACGCTGACCCGCACCGGCACCGGCCCGATCCGGGCGGTCAGCCTGGTCGGCGAGTACAACGCCACCCACGACCCGGACCTGGGCACCGACGCCGGCTGGACCCCGGTGCTGCGGGCCGGTCCGGTGACCCCGACGGTCCACGTGCCGGCGGTCGTCGGCAGGGGCGCCGGGGCCGGCCGGCTGTGAACTCCTCCGATTCCCGGCCCGATTTCCCGACGGGCCGGGAATCGGAGGAACTACGCTTACCCCCATTCGCCGTAAAGCGTTCTTACGCGGGTGGTTCACATGCGTTCTGCGGTCCTTCTCGCCGTCACTCTCCTACCGCTCGCCGGCCTCGCCGCGCCGGCCTCCGCCACCACCGTCCTCCAGGAACGGATGCGCCGGGAGGTGGCCGCCGAGACCGGATCGGCCGATGTGCGCTGCTGGCGCGACCTCAGCATCAGATCGACGGCCAGCGGCCGCTACGTCTCCGCCGAGATCGGCTGGGCCGGGCCCCTCAACGGCGCGCTCCGGGCCCGCGCGCTGACCGTCGGCAAATGGGAACGGTTCACCGTCTGCCGGGATCCGGACACCGGCATCACCAACATCAAGGCGCAGGCCAACGACGACTACGTCTCGGCCGAACTCGACTACGCCGGCGCCCGGTACGGCATGCTGCGCGCCCAGGCGAACAAGGTCGAGGGCTGGGAGCGGTACTACTCCAACAGCGCGCCCGGCGGGCAGTTCTCGTTCTACGCCCGGGACACCAGGCGCTGGATCGCCGCCGAGACCACCTTCACCGGAAACCTCAACGGAGTGTTGCGGGCCCGGGCGACGAGCGTGAGCGCCGAGGAGACTTTCGCCTGGTGAGCCTGATTTAAAGCGGTCACCCCTGGTTTCTTAAGTTTTCCTTTATTCCGAACTTCGGTGATCCGTCGTTGGGAGCGTTCCCGTATGGACCCCTCGAGAGAGCGGTTCGACGAGGAGGGCACTCATCATGAAGCGGTACCGGAGCAACACTGGTGGATCCAACAACCGGCGCTGGCGCGTCGCCGGGGTGGCCGGTGTCGCTGTGGCGATCGTCGGTGCGGGCCTGGGTGTCGCCGCCGCGGCCGAGGGTGACGCGATCCCCACGGTCAACTGTCCCACCGTCGCCGACAAGCTGGGCGCCGTCCCGGCCCAGGCGCAGGACGAGGTCGCCCGCAACCTCCAGCTGCTGAACACGCAGATCACCGAGGCCAACAACCGGATCCGGACCACCCAGGGTCAGGGCGGCGCCGCGTTCATCGACAACGCGATCCTCGGCCCGCTGAAGGACAAGCGGTTCTCCACGATCAACCGGATCGAGACGGCGATCGGCCGGGTCATCGACAAGCCGGACCTGAACGCCGAGGGCCTGTCCGGCTGCACCCTCAACGAGAACGGTGGCGGCGACGTCTCGCCGGAGCCCACCGAGGTGCCCGAGGCCGCTGCCTCGTCCGGCGCCGCCGTGGTCGCCGACGTCCCGACCGTGAACTGCCCCGAGGTCGTCATCGACGTGGCGATCCCGGCGCAGGCGCAGGCCGAGATCGACCGCAACCTCGCCCTGCTGGACACCCAGATCTCCGAGGCCAACACCCGCCTGAAGAACACCGTCGGCCAGGGTGGCGCCGCGTTCATCGACAACGCGATCCTCGGCCCGCTGGAGGACAAGCGGTTCGCGACCATCAACCGGATGGAGACCGCGATCGGCCGCAACGCCGCCAAGCCCGACCTCGACGCCGAGGGCCTCGCCCCCTGCTCCCTGAACGAGGCCGGCGCCGGTGGTGACGAGGCCGCCGAGGAGCCGACCGCCGCCCCGACCACCGAGGCCCCGGCGAACAACGGTGGCAACAACGGCGGTGGCAACAACAACGCCGGTGGCGTCAACGACGGCACCGGGACCGTGAACTGCCCGGACGTCGTCATCAACGTGGCGATCCCGGCGCAGGCCCAGGCCGAGATCGACCGCAACCTGGCCCTGCTGCAGACCCAGATCGACGAGGCCAACGCCCGGATCAAGAGCTCGGCCGGTCAGGGTGGCGCCGCGTTCATCGACAACGCGATCCTCGGCCCGCTGGCCGACAAGCGCCTCTCCACCATCAACCGGATGGAGACCGCGATCGGCCGCAACGCCGCCAAGCCCGACCTC
>NZ_BOMG01000008.1 GCF_016862075.1 Actinoplanes couchii
CGACAACGCGATCCTCGGCCCGCTGGCCGACAAGCGCCTCTCCACCATCAACCGGATGGAGACCGCGATCGGCCGCAACGCCGCCAAGCCCGACCTCAACGCCGAGACCCTGTCGGTGTGCTCGCTGAACTCCTGATCCCCTGACGTAAGTCCCGACCCGGCCCGGCTGTTTCCCGACAGCCGGGCCTACTTTTCGAACAGGCCGTTCAGGCCGGAGACCGCGGCCTCCTGCTCGCGGGCCTCCAGAGCGTCACGCTCCACGATCTGCGCCTCCTCGACCAGGACCTCGGCCGCGACCGACGCCACGTGCGAACGCTCCCGCACCTGCGCCGCCTCGGCGACCGCCTCCTCGTAGGCCTGCAGCGCGTCACGCACCCGGCCGTCGTCGATCTCCACCGCCGCCGGGCCGGCCGCCGACCAGATGCCGTTGAGCTGCTCGACGGACAGCTCGCCACGCCGGTACGCGGCCAGCGCCGCCCGCTGCACCAGCAGATGCGTCTCGTCCGCGGTGGCCACCCGGGCCTCCCAGCGCGCCTCCAGGAAACGATCCTCGGCCCGGTCCCGCTCGCCGGCCGCCTCGGTCGCCTTGTACCAGGCGTCGTCGGCCTCCCGCACCGCACGGCCCGCGGCGGCCCGCACCGCACCCGCCTCCACCAGGCGTTCATCCGGTTCGGCGGGCGCCTGCCGGGGCCGCTGCCACGCTGCCACCACCGCCACGCTGCCCAGGATCACCACGACGACGGCGGCCGCCCCGGCCATCCACGTCCAGTCCATCGTTGCCGGTCCTCCCTCATCGCCGTCGATCCACCCGACCGTAAGGTGATCACCCGTCGGATCGCCAATCGGTGTGACCCGATCGCTCAGTGATAGCACTGTCCGATAGCCTCATGCGCCACTCACGTAACAACGGCGTGGTAGAAATCGCGCCGACGGAGATCGATCAGGGAGGGCCGGGTTGCCAGGCAGCACAGACACGATCGGTGGAACCGGCGGCGAGGGCGTCCGGGCCGGCGGCAGCGTGGTCGTCTATCTGTCCGTGAGCCTCCGCTCCCGCCTGCGGGAACGTGCCGCGAGCACCGGCCGGTCACACACCCAGCTGGTCTTCGACGCCCTCAACGCCACCCACACCCGGCTCGGTGGCCTGCTCGGCTCGTTCACCGAACAGCCCGGACCGGCCGACGGCATCTTCCTGGCCCAGCGGTCCGGCCGCCGCCGGCACACCGAGGACCGGGTGCAGGTGTCGATCCGTCCCCATCCGGCCAACCTCGCCGTCATCGATGAGCTGGCGGCACGGCACACTACCGGCAACCGCTCCGCGCTGATCTCCGCGGCGCTCGACGAGTTCCTCCCGGCCGGCACCCCGGCACCCCTGAAAGGCGTGACCCCGTGAAGCAGTTCAACGACCTGATCGCGGACTTCTGGCGGGACTATGCCGCCCTGGTCCTGCTGGCCGCGGGCCTGCTCGGGGTGGTGCTGCTGATCGCCTTCGCGATCTGGGCCAAGCGGTCGAAGAAGCCGCTGCGCCCGCTCGCCCTGGCGTTCAGCATGAACCTCGCACTGCTGCTCAACGCCGAGGGCATGTGGGTCATCGCGATCGACCAGCTGAAACTCCCGGCGATCTTCGCGGTGCTGGTCTTCGCCGTCTTCGAGATCTGCTTCCTGACCGCCACCTCACTGGCGGCCGAGCAGTACCGGCGGACGTCGGTCTACGCCCCGGACGGGACGATCGTCACACCCGGCCACCCCGGGCCGATGCTGTGGATCGCCGCGCTCATCGCCGGGCTCTCCGGCGTCATCGTGGCCAGCAACGCGGTCACCTTCACCGAGCAGCTGCTCCGCCTCGCCGTGCCCTGCATGATCTTCCTGATGTGGTGGGCGGCCCTGACCGCCGCCGGTCAGCGCGTGCGCCGGGGCCGGTTCGCCTACAGCCCGCGCCGTCTCGCCGAGCGCTGGGGCTTCCTCATTCCGGACGACGACCCCGATCTGGTACGCATGGGCACCGAGCGCCAGATCCGCCGCATGGTCTCCAACTACCACCGGGTCAGCGGCGGCCGTTTCCCCAAGGCCTGGTGGCGCAGCCGGCTGCTCAAGGACGCCCGCACCGCCGGGGAACCGGTCGTCGACGACGTCATCGAGCAGCTCGCCCGCATCCAGCGGGTGATGGATCTGCTGGTCCCCGGCGCCGCCCGGATCCCGGTGCCGGCCCGCCCGGACGCGCTGCGGGCCGCCGCCACGCCCCGGCCGGACACCATCGGGGAGCCGGTCACCGGCCCGGCCCGGGAACTCGAACCGGCGACCCTGGCCACCCCGGCGGGCCCGGCGCCCGCGACGGCGAACGGCCGGCAGACGGTCGAGCCGGTGCGGTTCGTGCCGCCCGCCCCCGAGCCGGTCATGGAGGATCCGCTCGACTCGGCGCTGACCGACGAGCAGGCCGCCGCGATGGCCGCGGTTCTCGCCCGCCAGCAGAACGCGGCGCCGCCGATCCCGCAGCCCGCGCCCCAGCCCGTCGCTCCGTCCGCACCCGTCGCTCAGCCGTCCGCGCCGGTCGTTCCGTCCGCGCCTGTCGCTCAGCCGTCCGCGCCGGTTGTTCCGTCCGCGCCGGTCGCTCAGCCGGCCGCTCAGACCGCGCCCGTCGCTCAGCCGCAGCCCGTCGCTTCGCCGGTCGCCGCGGCGCCCGCCGTTGTTCCGCCGCAGTCCAAGGCCCCGGTTCCGGCCCAGGTCGTGGTGCCGGCGCAGCGCGTCTCGGACACCGCCACGGTTCCGGTCATCCGGGTCGCCGACGCCCAGGCCGCCGGGCGTCCCGCCGCCGAGCCGCCGGCCGCTGAGCCGTCCGCCCCGCCCGCCATCCCGGCCTGGGCGTCCACCGGCACCGGCGCCCGCCCGGCCGTCAGCATCGCCGGATCGCCCTGGTGGCGGCTGGCCGTCGACCGGCTGAGCAAGCTGGTCGCCGCGGAGATCACCCCGGAGGAGCTGCCGGAGATGAACTACCTGCGGATCAACGAACTGGCCCGCAAACTCCACCCCCGGGTCTCCGAGCTGGGCGAGGGCGTGGTCCGGACATTCATCGGCGAGTACGTGCGGGAGCTGGACGGCGAGCACGTCGAGTCGGCCTACCCGTGGCGTGACTTCCTGCCCGCCCCGGCAGCCGCCAAGCCCGGCTCCGACGCCTGGCTGGCCGCCCTCGCCGACCTGCGCACCGCCTTGGAGGAGGAGCTCGGCGAGGGCCAGCCGATGGACCCGGACGAGCTGACCAACGTGCTCGCCCCGAGCGCGCCCCGCCTGGACGCGGCGACCGTCCGCTCGTTCATCGGCGACTACGTGCTCGCGCTGAACGGCATGTCCGCCGCCGGCGCCGGCCAGCCGTGGGCCGAACTGATGCCCCGCCCGCAGTCGGCCCGCCCGGCCAGCGACGAGGACCTGCTCGAGGTGCACGGCGCCGAGCTGTTCGAGCACCTGCGCAGCACCGGCCGCCTCAGCCGGTACAAGGTGCAGGCCGTGACCGGCATCAAGAGCCGGGTCCAGGCCGACCGGATCAAGGCGACCATAGAGGACCGGGCTGCCGAAACCGCAAGCGCCTGACCTGCCGTTCTCCATTCCACAAACCGTGTTTCACGCGCCGCCCGGACCAACGGTCCGGGCGGCGCGCTTTCGTCTGGCCGGGGCGGAGAGGTCGGGGACTCCACCGGGTTGGCGGAGACAAGGCAGGGACTCCACCGGATTAGGAGGAGAGAGGACAAGGCCTTCACCGGGCGGGAGCGGAAAAGCCAAGGTTTCACTGGGCCGAGGCGGAGAAGGAAAAAGCTTTCACCGGGCCAGGGCGGAGGAGGCAAGGCCTCCATCGGGCAAGGCCTCCATCGGGCGGGGCCGAGGAACCACGTTCCTCACCGGGTCGGGGCGGCGATCCAGACCGAGCGGGCGCTGTGGACGCGGAGGCCGGGTAGGTCGCGCAGCAGTTTCGCGTCGTCGGCGAGGAGGGTGTCCAGGGCCTCGCGGTCGTCGTCGGCGAGTTGGGCCACGACGCCGGCGCGGAAGCGCCGCAGGGTGGTGACGGCGTAGCGGACCGCCAGCTCCGGCAGCGGGGCGGACAGGTCGATCACCTGCTCGCGGGCCTCCCGGACGGTGAAACCGGCGGCTATCAGGCGGGACGCCCAGTCCGAACCCTGGTGCGGCATGTGCTCGGCGCGGGCCCGGCCGGCGATCTCGTGGCAGCGGTCCTCCAGACCCGGACGGCCCAGACCGATGTCGTACGGCAGGAAGCGCGGCACCGAATCCATCTCGATCATCGTGAGCAGGCCGCCGGGGCGCAGTGTCGCGCGGATGTCGGCCAGCACCCGGTCCGGGTCCTTCATGTGGTGCATCGACGAGGACGCCCAGACCAGGTCGGCCGGTCCGGTCTCCGGCCAGCCCGCGTCGACGTCGGCCAGCAGGGGCCGGATCCGGCCCTCGACACCGTGCCGCTGCGCCGATCCGCCGAGATGACTCAGCATGTCCGCCGAGGTGTCGATGGCGGTGACGGTGGCCTCCGGGAACCGCCGGAGCAGCGCGAACGTCCCGGTCCCGGTGCCCGCGCCCAGGTCGACGACGTCGCGGACCTGGTGGTCACCGGCCAGCCCGGCCACCGTGGCGGTGAGATCGGCCAACTGCCCGGCGGTGACCTCGGCATCCAGATCGAGCATCTCCGTCATGTCGTGCGAGAACCCGTGCCCGTGCCCGCCGTGATCGGAGCCCCCGTGCCCGTGCCCCGAATGGTGACCGTGCTCGTGCCCTGAACCGTGCCCGTGCCCTGGACCGCCGTGACCGCCGTGACCGGGGCCCGCGTGACCGGCGGCGGAGCTGTGGCTGTGACTGTGGCCGTGGGCGGGGGAGTGCTGTTCGTGTGCCATGCGATCGACTGTAGGTCGGCTTTGCGTCTGGAGCATACAGTCTTGCGTATGACGCAAGACGCTGATGTCGACGCACTGGTCCGGGCCCGCATCCGGGGGCTCCGGCTGGCCAAGGGCTGGTCACTCGACGAGCTGGGTGCCCGCTGTTATCTGAGCCCGTCCACGCTGAGCCGGATCGAGACCGGTCACCGGCGGATCGGGCTGGACCAGCTGACCACGATCGCCCGGGCGCTCGGCGCCAGCCTGGACGAGCTGGTCGACTCCGGGGGTGACGCGGTGGTGATCAAACCGCATCACCATCCGGAGCGCGGCATCACGACGTGGGTGCTGACCGGGGAGGAGGGGCGCAGCGGTATGACGGTGGCCCGGATCCGGATCACCCGCCCGGCGTCCCGGCGCCCCGAGGATCTGCGGGTGCATCCGGGGAAGGACTGGTTCACGGTGCTGTCCGGCACGATCGAGCTGGTGCTCGGCGACCGGGTGGTGGTGGTCGAGGCGGGCGAGGCGGCGTCGTTCTCGACGATGGTCCCGCACGCGTTCGGCGCCCGCGGCGGCCCCGCCGAGGTGATCGCGGTCCTGACCCCCGACGGCGAACGAACCCACGTCGACGAGTGACCCCGGCCGACGGACCGGCGCGGGCGAGTGGCCCCGGCCGGCGGTCCGGCGCGGGCGAGTGGCCCCGGCCGGCGGTCCGGTGCGGGCGAGTGGCCCCGGCCGGTGAGCGAGCTGACGTGCACGAATGACCCCGGCCTGCGGACACGCGCGCGGGGAAAGATCCCGGGGCGGGGGCCGCTCCCCGCGTACCGCAGCCGGAAGTTGATCGGGAAGGCCGGAGGCGGTGGGGTCAGTCGGGGACGGCGGGGGCGGTGCAGCTGGACCGCCAGATCAGGGTGGCGTCGGCCGACTCGATGTGCGGCTCGGCGCCGTCGCCGAGAGCCAGCGCCATCGCCCGCTCACCCATCTCCACCAGGGGCAGCTTGACCGTGGTGAGGGCGGGTGTCACGTCCCGCGCGATGGGCATGTCGTCGAAACCGGTCACCGAGATGTCGTCGGGGACGCGGATGCCCCGCTCCCGGAGGGTGGCCATCGCGCCGACCGCCATCGAGTCGTTCAGCGTGATGATCGCGGTCAGTTTCGGCTGGGCGTCGAGCAGCCCGGCGGTGGCGGTGGCCCCGCCGTCGCGGGTGAAGTCGGAGTAGACGATCCGGGACGCCGGCAGCGGCACGCCCAGCTCGTCGAAGGCGTGCCGGAAGCCGGTGAGCCGGTCGGTGGTGGTGGTCAGGTAGCGCGGCCCGGCGATCACCCCGACCTCGCGGTGCCCGAGCCCGAGCAGCCGCAGGCCGAGGGTGTGCGCGCCGGCCTCGTTGCCGGGCAGCACCGCGCTGCCGACCAGGCGGTGTCGGCCGATCACCGCGACCCGGCCGCCGGCCTGCTGATACGCGCCCAGCTCACCGTTGAGCCGCTCGGTGAACTCGTCGTCGTGGTAGCCGGAGCCGGCCAGGATCAGCGCGTGCACCTGCTGGGCGCGCAGCAGGGCGACGTAGGCCAGCTCCCGCTCCGGCTCCCGGTAGCTGTTGCAGATCACCAGGAGCCGGTCGTGCGCGCCCGCCTGGCGTTGCAGCCCGCGGGTGATCTCGGCGAAGTACGGGTCGGAGACGTCGTGCACGATCACCCCGACCGCGGACTTGCGGGGCCGGGCCACGCTCTGCGCGTGCGCGTTGGGCACGTAGTGCAGCTCGCGGACGGCGGCCAGAACCCGCTCCCGCAACTGCTCGTTGACCTTTTTCGCACTGTCGTTGATGACGCGGGAAACGGTCGCCGGGGACACCCCGGCGAGCCGGGCAACATCCGCCAGGGTGACCGCCATCCGCACAGGTTAGCGGGACAGCAACGTCAATGTGTCCACGACCCGGTTCGCGAATCCCCACTCGTTGTCGTACCAGGCCACCGCTTTGACGAGCCGCCCGTTCGCGGCGGTCAGCAGGGAATCGAAAACGGACGAGGCCGGGTCACCGGTGATGTCCGAGGAGACCAGCGGGTCGGACGAGTGGACCAGGATCCCGCGCAGCGGCCCGGACGCCGCCGCCGCGAACGCGCTGTTGATCTCCTCGACCGTCACCTCCCGGCTGACCAGGGCGTTCAGCTCGACCAGGGAGCCGACCGGCACCGGAACCCGCACCGAGTAGCCGGTGAGCCGCCCGGCCAGGCGGGGGAGCACCGCCCCGATCGCGGTGGCCGCGCCGGTGGTGGTGGGCGCGATGTTGATCGCGGCGTTCCGGGCCCGGCGCAGGTCACGGTGCGGGGCGTCCTGCAGGTTCTGCTCCTGCGTGTACGCGTGGATCGTGGTCATCGACCCGGCCTCGATCCCGGCCAGGTCGTCGAGGACCGACGCGACCGGGGCGAGCGCGTTGGTGGTGCAGGACGCGGTGGAGACGATCCGGTGCCGGGCCGGGTCGTAGTCGCCGTGGTTGATCCCGTACGCGATGGTGATGTCCGCGTCCTTGGCCGGCGCCGTGACCAGCACCTTACCGGTCACGTGCGCCCCGGCCCCGCTGGTGAACCGGCCGGTGGACTCGACCGCCACGTCGATGTCCGGCCAGGGCAGCTTCGACGGGTCCGGCTCGGCGGTCACCGCGATCTTGTGACCGTTCACGATCAGGTGGTCCGGGCCCGCTTCGACGGTGCCGGGGAACCGTCCGAGGGTGCTGTCGTAGCGGAGCAGGTGGGCGAGCGTCCGGGCGTCGGCCAGGTCGTTGACGGCGGCGATCTCGAAGCCGGCGCCGCTGGACACCGACGCTCGCAGCACGCTGCGCCCGATCCGGCCGAACCCGTTGATGGCGATTCTCATGCCGTCGACTCTCCGTGGATCAGCCGCAGATCAGGAGGGGGCTGAGCGCCGGTTTCCGCAAGCTTTGCGCCAAACGCCTTCCGGTACGCCGTCGGTGTCGTGCCGAGGATGCGCTGGAAGTGCACCCGCAGGTTGGCGCCGGTGCCGAGCCCGACCCGGGCGGCGATCTGGTCGACACCGAGCGGGGAGCCCTCCAGGTACCAGCGGGCCATGTCGATCCGGGCGCGCAGGAGCCACTGCATCGGGGTGTAGCCGGTGTCCTCGACGAACCGGCGGCCGAACGTGCGGGTCGACACCCGGGCGTGCCGGGCCATCTCGGGGACACCGATCGGCTGGTTCAGCCGGCGCAGCGCCCACTCGCGGGTGGCGGCGAGCGTGTCGCCGAGGGTCTCGGGCAGGCTGCGCGGGACGACCTGGGGCTGGCCGCCGCTGCGGTACGGTGCGGCGATGATGGTCCGGGCCACCTCGTTGGAGGCCTGCACGCCGTGGTCCCGCCGGATGATGTGCAGGCAGAGGTCGATGCCGGCGGCGAGCCCCGCGGAGGTGAGGACGTTCCCCTCGTCGACGAAGAGCACGTCCGAGACGACCGAGATCTCGGGATGGAAGCGTTGCAGGTCGGCGGTCCGCAGCCAGTGCGTCGTGGCCCGCCGCCCGTCGAGCAGCCCGGCCGCGGCGAGCGCGAACGCCGCCGTGCAGATCGACACCATCCGGGCGCCGCGGGTCGCCGCCAGCCGCAGCGCGTCCAGCACCGGGGGTGCGGGCGGATCGAGATAGGTGTTGAAAGCGGTCACGATCACGGTGTCCGCCGACGACAGGAGCGACAGCCCGTGCTCGACCGTAAAGCCGAGCCCGTCCCGCCCGGGAACCTGGCCCGGGGTGACCGAACAGTGCCGCAGTTCGTACCCCAGGCCGTGCCGGGGCGCGAAGATCTGGCTGATGATCCCCACGTCCATGGGATTGGCGCCGGGTAGGACCAGGACCGCGATTCGATGTGCTCGCACACAACAATCGTGCCCGGTGCCTGGAAACGCTTTAGTGGCGCGTGTACCGTGGGTCGGTCGCGGAAAGGACGGTCAGCGATGAGGGAAGACCGGAACCGCTCGACCGGGCGCCCGACTTTGGAAGAGGTCGCGGCCCGGGCCGGAGTGGGCCGCGGGACCGTGTCCCGGGTGGTCAACGGGTCGGCGCAGGTCAGCCCGCGAGCGCGGCAGGCCGTGCAGGACGCCATCGACGCGCTCGGTTACGTACCGAACCGGGCCGCGCGGGCCCTCGTCACGCAGCGTACTGATTCGATCGCTCTGGTGGCGTTCGAGTCGGGAGAGCGCTTCTTCGCCGAGCCGTTCTTCGGCCGGATCGTGCAGTCGATATCGACCGTGCTGGTGGCCCGCAACCTGCAGATGGTCCTGATGATCGCGCAGGCCGCCGAGGAGCGCCGCCAGCTGGAGGGTTACCTGACCCGCCAGCACGTGGACGGCGCGCTGCTGCTGTCGTTGCACGGCGACGACCCGCTGCCCGCGGTGCTGGAGGAGCGTGGTGTGCCGACGGTGCGCGCCGGCCGTCCCTACCACCCGGAGCCGGTCAGTTTTGTCGACGCGGACAACCGGGCCGGGGCCCGCGCCGCCGTCACCTACCTCCGTGACCAGGGCCGCCGGTGCATCGCCACGATCACCGGGCCGCTCGACATGGCGGTCGGCATCGCCCGTTTCGACGGGTACCGCGACGTGGTCGGCGACGGCCCGGCCGCCCGGGGTGACTTCGGCGAGCTGAGCGGCGCGACCGCGATGGAGTGGCTGCTGCAGCAGTACCCGCAGATCGACGCGGTGTTCTGCGCCTCGGACATGATGGCCGCCGGCGCGCTGCGCGTGCTGCGCCGGGCCGGTCGCCGGGTGCCGCAGGACGTCGCCGTGATCGGCTTCGACGACTCGGTCGTCGCCCGGCACACCGACCCGCCGCTGACCAGCGTCTATCAGCCGGTCGAGCAGATGGGCCAGGAGATGGTCCGGCTGCTGCTCACCAAGATCGACGGCGTGGAGCACACCGATTGGGAGACGGTGCTGCCCACCCGCCTGATCTTGCGGGGCTCCGCTTAAAACCTTTCATTTTGTACGCCCGTCAACAGCCCCGCTCCGACCCCGCAAGGTCGGCGCGGGGCCGGGACCGACCAGCGGCCGCCGGGCCGGACGCGGTGGTCCCGCGGGACTACACCACCGCTTTCAGGTCGGCGATCCGCTCCTGGAGGATGGCCGCCTGGTTCTCGGTGAGCCCACCCTCGTTGAGCCGCTGGCGGACCTTGCGCCGCAGCTGGTCGACCTGATCGCCGAGGTCGGCGTCGGATTCCGGGTCGATCAGGCGCAGCAGGTTGCGGAAGTCCAGGGCCACGTCCTGCCGGATCTCGCCCTGCTCCTCACCCCGGTCGACGGCGTTCTGCACCCGGCGCAGCGCGGTGTCGACGCTCAGCGACGCGGTGACCGCCTGACTGGCCGACGTGACGGCGGCCGACGGGCTGGGCGACTCGGCCGGTTCCGTCGGCGACGGTCGCGGTGACAGGCTGGGCGGTGCGGGCGGGGGAGCACTCCCGGTGACGGTGGCCTCCGGCACAGCGGGTTCGGTGGTGTTGCCCGGCCCGGCCGCGAAGTCGCCCTCCCGGCTGGACGTCCCGACCGCCTGCACCACGAAGACGAACGCGATCGCGAGCGCCACCAGGGCCGCGCCGACCCCCACCCGCTTGAGCACCGGCGAGCCCTCCCGGGCGGCGTACGGCAGCACCTTGGCGTGGCCGGTGGGTGGTCGGCCGGGCAGCGGGATGGTCAGCCGGGCCGGTGCCGACGGGATCAGCCGGGACAGCACCCGGCGGGCCTGCGCGGCGGTCGGCCGGCGGTGCGGGTCCTCGTCCAGGCAGCGCATGATCAGCTCGCGCAGCCGGCCGGGCAGCGCCTCGGGCAGCGGGGTCGGCCCGTGGGTGAGGGCGGCGGCCAGCTCCTCCCAGGTGTTCACGTCGTACGGCGGATCACCGGTGACCATCTCGAACAGCAGCACGCCCAGCCCGTACAGGTCGGTCGCGGGTTCGGCGGGTTTGCCGTCCATCCGTTCCGGCGCCGCGTAGGCCGGGGTGCCGAAGCTGGCGCCGGTCTCGTCGTCGTCCGGTTCACCGGCGGCGGCGCTGATCCCGAAGTCGAGCAGTTTCACCCCGCCCGGGCAGAGCATCACGTTGCCCGGTTTGATGTCGCGGTGCACCACCCCGGCGGCGTGCGCGGCGGCCAGCGCCTCGGCGACCGCGGTCCCGATCGACACCGCCTCGCCCCACGGCATCGGCCCGCCCAGGTCGCAGAGCCGGGCCGCGACGGTCTCGCCGGCCAGCAGCTCCATCACCACGAACGGGGCGACCGAGCCGTCCGGGCGGACCGCCTCCCGGTAGTCGTGCACGGCAGCGATGCCCGGGTGCGACAGCCGTGCGGCCAGCCGGGCCTCGCGCCAGGCCAGGTGCGCGGCCCGGGTGTCACCGGCCGGGAGCTTGACCGCGACCGGCCGGTCCAGCAGCTCGTCGGTCGCCCGCCAGACCTGTGCCATCCCCCCGGTCTCCAACAGCGTCACCAGGCGGTATCGAGAGGCGAGCAGGACGCCCGTGTCCGGCCAAACTTCGTGCATCCCAGGACATTCACGTAGTGCGGCGGGCATGTCAACACTTCCGGGGCTTCCACGGGGCGCATCTCACCGTCGAAAGGCACAAAGTCGCGCAACCGATCCGCACCCGCAGGGCCCCCCGGTTTGAACCCTGCGCTGGCGAATCTTAGGTCCTCCCCGAGAGAACGACCGCAACGAACCCCAGCTACGAACCCCACCAAGGAGCTCCCCGATGCGCATGCGTCGCACCGCAGTCGCCGTCGCCACCGTGGCCACCGCCCTCACCGTCTCCGTCGCCGGCGGGACCGCCGCCTACGCCCACAACGGCAACGGCAAGGATCGCAAGCCCTGCCCGACCGACTCGGTGAAGCCCAAGCCCACCGAATCGGCGAAGCCCAAGCCATCGGTGTCGGTGACGGCGACCGTGAACCCGACGGTCAGCCCCTCGGTGTCGGTCAGCCCCTCGGCGAGCCGCTCGACCGGCGCCGGCCTGATCCTGCCGTTCGTCGCCACCGGCACGATCGACGCGGTCAACCTCGCGGCCGGCACGATCACCGTGGACACCACCGGCGGCACCAAGGAACTGATCGGCACCGACGTCACGGTGAAGGTCCCGAAGATCGCCCAGGTCGTCACGAACGGCACCAAGGTGCTCACCGACGACCTGCTCAAGGGCGTGGACAACCTGATCAAGGTGGGCACCTCGCCCAAGGACCTGAAGGTCACGGTCGGTGGTCTGCGGACCGGCGACACCTACACCGCGGGCCTGATCCAGGCCGGCATCAACCTCGGTGGCCTGAAGCCCAGCACGTCACCGACCCCGGCGCCCACCGCGACCGCCACCTCCCCGAAGCCGGGCGTCACCGTCACCGTCACCACCACCCGGACCGTCACGCCCACCCCCACCACCTCGGTCGAGCCCGGCGGCACCCCGACGACCGCCGCCCCGAACCCGACCGTGACCGTCACGGTGACCGCCACCAAGACCGTCACGCCCACCCCGACCGTCTCGATCGAGCCCGGCGGCAACTGAGCACCAGCCGTCACCGGGACCACCGCCGGCCGGTACGCCCCCACCCGCGATCACCATCCGGGGCGTACCGGCCGGCGGTGTTCGTTAATTCTTGCCGCGATCCGGCCGATACCTGGCGGGGAAGGCCCCACAGGACGGAGTGCGCTATGACGCCGGCGCCGCATGCCAGGCTGCTGCGTGATCCCGGACTGATCGCTCTGACCGTCGCGGCGGTGCTGGTGACCGGCGCCTTCCTGTCCGGCGCCGGCACCCCGCGCACCCAGCTGGTGGCCTGCTGGACGATCGCGGTGATCCTGGACGTCCTGCAGTTCCACCTCGCCGGGCGAGTGTGCCGGATTCCCGGTCTGCCCCGGTACGCCCGCCGGTTCTGGCGGGCCATCTCGGTCGCCGGTCTGCTCTACCTGATCGGCGACGGGACGCGGCTCGTGTCGGCCCTGAGCGATCCGGGCGCCGAGACGATCGCGCTCAGCCCGCTGCAGTCGGTCACCACGATCGCCGGGATCGCGACCATCTGCGTGGCCGCGATGCGCCCGGACCGGGCCACCGGCCGCCCCCGCCGCGAGCGGGTCCGGATGACGCTGGACCTGATGATCGTCAGCAGCGCCTCGGTGGTGGTGGCCTGGGCGCTGGTCAGCCGGGCCGGCGCCGGGCCGGGCGCGTACGCGACGGCCCTGTTCGAATGCGGGGTGATGCTGTGCGCGGTGTACGCCGGGCTCCGGGCCGCCCTCACCGGTGACGCCCCGGCCGGTCTGTCCGCGGCCGTCCCGCTGATGCTGTCCACGATCGCCCTGGCCGTGGCCGACGTCGTGGTGCCAGCCGGCACCGTGGCGGATCTCGGCACCCAGGCGGCGCTGGTGCTCACTCCCTGCCTCCTGCTGTTGTTCGCGCCCCGGATCCAGGTCCTGCAGGGCCGGTCCGGCCTGAACCGGCAGTGGTCCGGGCTGCGGGGCCGGCGGTACAGCGCGCTGCCGTACACCGGCACCCTGGTCTGCGCGATCACCCTGGTGCTGGTGCTGGCCACCCGCGGGCTGGGCGTGCCGTCCTGGGGCGCCCTGGCCGGGCTGCTGGTCAACGTGGCCCTGGTGATCGCCCGGCAGCTGGTCACGCTGGCCGAGAACAACAGTCTGGTCGAGGAGATCCGGGACCGCGAACGGCGGCTCACCGAACTCCTCGACCAGGTGCGTCACCAGGCCGGGCACGACGAGCTGACCGGGCTGGCGAACCGGCGCGAGTTCACCGCGGCGATGGCCGGGCACTCCGGGGACGTCACCGTGCTCCTGATCGACCTGAACGGTTTCAAACAGATCAATGACACGTACGGGCATGCCGCCGGTGACGCCATGCTGAGACACGTGACCGGACTGCTGCGGGAGTGCGCCGGCCCGGACGACCTGCCGGCTCGTCTGGGTGGTGACGAGTTCGCCGTCCTGGTCGCGGGGGACACCGCGGCGGGTGAGCGGATCGCCGCCCGGCTGCGCGCCGCCCTGCTCCGGCCCGCGGAGATCGCCGGCCGCCCGGTCCGGCCGGGCGCCAGCATCGGCCTGGCCACCGGACCGGCCGCCGATCCGGACCAGCTGCTGCACGCCGCGGACCTGCGGATGTACGAGGAGAAACAACGCAGCCGGGCTCTGACGCCATGAGAGGCCGGCCCGTCGCGGCGGGAGTCGTCTGCCTGCTGGGTGCCCTCTGGTACCTGAGCTGGATGATCGCGTCTCCCGGCACCGTGGCGGCCGGTTACCTGTTCATGCCGGTCAGCATGGCCTGCGCCGGCCTGGCCGTGGGCCGGATGCGCCGGGGCACCCCGCTGGTCCCGGCGGCCCGCCGGTTCTGGCTGCTGCTGGAGATCGGCTGCCACCTGCTCACCGCCGGGTACGTCGTGCTGGCGTTCGCCGCGTTCCGGGACGCCCCGGAGCTGGCCACCATGCCGGCGGCGTCGGCCGCGCTGATCGGGGCCGGCGCGCTGGTCGCGATGTGGGCGGTGGGGCAGGTGCCGCTCGGCGTGACCACCTGGCCGGAACGCGGCAAGCAGTGGCTGGACCGGGCGATCGCGTTCCTCGGCTGCACCGCCGTGCTGTGGCATCTCGGCATCGCCCCGATCCTGTGGTCGGACCATCCGTGGACCCCGGCGGCGGTGACCACCCTGGTGGCGGGCTGTCTGCTGACGGCCGGCTCGATCACCAAGGTGGCCTACGTGGCCGGTGGCCCGGTGGACCGGGCGGCGCTCCGCCTGGTCGCCTCGACCGGCCTGGCCATCGCGGTGATGCTGCTGCTCGCCGTCCTCGGCGGGCCCGGCGGGATCCTGCCCGGCACCGCGATCTGCCTGCCGGTCTGCGGACTGCTGATCACGCTCGCCGCCCGCCGCCAGCGGGTGGCCGCGACCGGCACCCGCCCGGTCAGCGCCGGCAACGTCTGGCTGCCCTACCTGGCGGTGCTCGCGGTCGACGTGCCGGTCGTGGACGTGCTGATCCGCCCCGGGTTCTGGGCGCCCGGCGTCTGGGAGGGCCGGCTGGCGGTCTGCGCGGCGGTCGTGGTGACCGCCCTGGTGGCGCTGCGGCAGTACGTGGTGTGGCGGGAGAACACCGCCCTGCTGCGGGAGAACCGGGAGTCCGAGGCGCGGCTGCGGCACGAGGCCACCCACGACCGGTTGACCGGGCTGGCCAACCGGGCGCTGTTCCGGCAGGCCCTGGAGACCGCGCTGGCGACCGGCCCGGTGACCGTGCTGCTGGCCGACCTGGACGAGTTCAAGACGGTCAACGAGTCGCTCGGCGACGACGCCGGGGACGGGCTGCTGGTGGCGTTCGCGCAGGTGCTCCGGGAGACGGCCGGCCCGGGCGCGGAGGTGGCCCGGCTGGCCGGCGACGAGTTCGCGGTGCTGCTGCCCGGCGGCTCCCCCGGCACGACCGGCGAGGAGGTGGCCGGGCGGATCTCGGCGGCGACCGCGATGCCGATCAGCGCGCAGCGGCTGCTGGTCCGGTTCAGCGCCGGCCTGGACACCGTGCCACGGGGCGCCGAGGTGGGTCAGGTGCTGCGCCGCGCCGACGCCGCCCTCTACGTCGCCAAGGAGCGGGGCGGGGGGAACTGGGCGCGGTACGCCGACGGCATGGAACGCCCGGTGTCGGCGCACGTACGGCTCGGCGGCGACCTGCGCCGGGCCCTCGACGACGGCGAGTTCACCCTGCTCTACCAGCCGCTGGTGGCGCTCGCCGACCGGCGGATCGTCGGGGTGGAGGCGCTGGTCCGCTGGGAGCATCCGGAACGCGGCACGGTGCCGCCGATCGACTTCATCCCGGCGGCCGAGCGGACCGGGCTGATCGTGCCGCTGGGCCGGTGGGTGCTGCGCGAGACCTGCCGGCAGGCGGCCGCGTGGCTGGCCGAGTTCGGCCCGGACGCCCTGGACAAGGTGTCGCCGAACGTGTCGGTACGGCAGCTGCACGACCCGGACTTCGTCGCCGACGTGGCGGCGGCGCTGGCCGACACCGGACTGCCGGCCACCCGGCTGGCGCTGGAGCTGACCGAGTCGGCGGTGCTGCGCGGGCACCACGTCTCCCAGGTCCTGCACGAGATCCATGCGATGGGCGTACGCCTGGCCCTGGACGATTTCGGCACCGGCGAGTCGTCGCTGAGCCTGCTGCGGTCGTTCCCGGCGGCGATCGTCAAGCTGGACAAGTCGTTCGTCGACCACATCGAGGACGACGAGCCGGGCACCCCGGAGGCGGACGCCCGGCAGGCGGTGGCCCGCGCGGTGGTGCAGCTGGCCGGCGCTCTCGGCCTGGACACCGTGGCCGAGGGCATCGAGAACCAGGAGCAGGCCGACCGCCTGTTCAAGCTGGGTTACACCGTCGGCCAGGGTTACCACCTGGCCCGCCCGATGCCGGCCGACCGGATCACCGAGCTGCTGGCCACCCGCCACCTCGGAGCCGCCGCTTGAGAGCCCGATATCGTACGGCCCATGGAAGCCGCCGACTCTCTGTCCGAGTGGCTGGGCCGGCTCGCGTTCGAGGGCCTGTCCGAGGGGGACGCCACCGCCCGGATCACCGGCGAGATCGCCCGGTGGGCCGACTGGCAGGGCTGGCGGGTCTACCGGCGCGCGCCGAGTGTCTTCCCGCTGCCCCCGCCGCTGCGCGGCCACTCGGTGATCGACGTCGCCTGCGCCCGCCCCGGTGAGCAGCCGGTGGTGATCGAGGTGGACCGCACCGACCGGCAGCGCACCGTCGACAAGCTGCTCGCCGAGGCCGCCGCCGGCCGGCTGGCGATCTGGGTGCGCTGGGGCGCCGGCCCGTTCCCGGCCCCGCCGCTGCCGGTGCACCTGGTCACGGTCGAGGCGGCCCGGGAGTCCGGCCGCTGGCGTACCGCGACGGCTCAGCGGCCCGCCCCGCAGCACTCGGCGAGCGGCACGGACGGGGTGGAGGCCCCGCTGTGGGAGGTGTGAACCATGGCATTGGTCACGGATTCCACCCCTTCGAATCATTTGCCGGACGGTGGTGGATAGGTCACGCTAGGTCGCGTGACTTCACACCCGGCGTCATGGTGGGCGCAGTTCCCCGAGGCCTCCGAGCGTTTCGACGCCGCCCAGCTGACCGAGGGGCTCGGCGATCTGATCAACCCGCGGATCGCCTCGCCGCTGCTGCGCCGGGAGGCCGAGCTGGCCACCTACACGGTGGTCCGGCACCTCCAGCGGCCCCAGGCGGAGGAGTTCGCCCGTCAGGCGCGGGAGTCGGCGGAGCGGCTGGTCGCCACGGTGGCCCGGTTGGAGGAGCGGTCCGGTGACGGGTTCTCCCTGGTCGAGGCGCACGCGGTGGCGCTGCTGCTGCAGGGCCGATTCGGGGACGCCGCACACGCCGCCGAGGCGTTCCTGAAGACCCAGGAGATCCTGCGTCTGTTCGTCGCCGCGCTGCGGATGGAGCGTTTCGACGTGAACCTGGCGGTGCGGATGCTGGCCGCCGGGCACCAGCCGGCCGCCGCGATGCAGTCCGGCCTGGTCGTCGGGAAGTACAGCTGGTGGCCGAGCTGGCTGATCGGCGTGGTCACCGAGCGGGCGATGACGGGTGATCTGGACGACGAGACGGTCAGCGCCCTGGACCGGTGCGCCTACGCGGAGCTGACCCCGGCCCAGTCCCGGATCGCCCGCCGCCTGCTCGCCGGGGAGGACGCCCTGGTCGACGCGTCCGCGATCCGGCTGGAGGGCCTGGGCGAGGCGGAGGCGGCGGAGAAACTGCGCCAGGGCGACCTGACCGCGGTCGCCCTGGCGGCTCGTCTCATCCCGGTGTAGGTAGGGCCTGAGGGCCCTACGCGCCGCCCTCGGTGAGGGTGACGGTGGCCGGCTGGAACGCCGATCCGGTGACGTCGACCCCGGCCGCCTTGGCCTGCTCGATCGCCTGGCTGATGTAGTCGTTGGTGAAGGCCAGTCCCTCCGGGGTCTTGGTCAGCACGGTGTCGCCGGTCTGGTTCTTGGTGGTCATCGAGATGTCCACGGTCTGCTTCCAGGCCGCGTCGTCGATCGTCCCGATCCCGGCGCCGGGGGCCGGCCAGATCAGCTTGTTGGTCTCGTTCATCTGCCACAGCTGGTGGCTCTTGCCGAGCTTGGAGCCCTTGGCGACGACCAGGTCCCGGCACTTCTCGGCGTTGTCCCGGCAGAACGCCCAGCCCTGGATGGTGGCGGTCAGGAACTTCACCGTCTGTGCCTGGTAGTTCGGGTCGCTCAGCTTCTCGGTGTTGGCCCAGACCGCGTCCTGCAGCATCGAGGAGCCTTCGGTCTTCCAGTCGATGATCGCGAAGTCGTCGGCCGTGTACAGCTGCCCGGTCGCCGGGTTCTTGGCCTCCAGCAACTGCGCGTACTCGTTGTAGCTCATCGCCTGGGCGGCGTCGATCTCCTTCTTCAGCAGCGCCTGCATGTCGAACTGCTGCTGCACCAGGGTGACGTCCTTGCTGGGGTCGAGCCCGGCCTTGGTCATCCCGGCGAACAGCTCGAACTCGTTGCCGAAGCCCCAGTTCCCGACCTTCTTGCCCTTGAGATCGGCGGCCGAACCGATGCCGCTGTCCTTCCAGGCGACCTGGTAGGTGCCGGAGCGGGCGAAGATCTGCCCGACGTCGGTGATCCCGGCGCCCTGCTCCCGGGACGCGAGCGCCTTCGGCACCCAGGCCACCGCGTAGTCGGCCTTGCCGGTGGCCAGCACGGTCTGCGGGACGATGTCGACGCCGCCTTCGAGCAGTTCGACGTCGAGGCCCTGCTGCTGGTAGAAGCCCTGGTCGACGGCGGCGATGTAGCCGGCGAACTGGGCCTGGAAGAACCACTGCAGCTGGAGCTTGATCGGGGTGAGCGCGCCACTGGCGCCCGGGGCGGGGGTGGTGGGGGTATCGGCGGTACCGCAGGCGCCCAGGGCGAGCACCGACGCGAGAAGGATGCGGGAGAACTTCAAGACGCGAACCCCTTAGCTGAGAAGCCGTTGTTTCCAGGGCATGGCCACACGTTCGAGCAGGAGTGTGACCAGGTAGAAGGTGAGTCCGAGGAGGCAGGCGCCGGCCACGAAGGCCCAGGCACGGGGGTAGGCGGTGAACGCCGCGGCGGAGGTGATCCGCGCGCCGAGCCCGTCCTGCAGCCCGCCGAAGTACTCGGCGACGACCGCGGCGATGACGGCCAGCGACGACGCCTGCCGCAGGCCGGTGAAGAGGTGGGGGAGCGCGCCGGGCAGCCGCACCTTGGCCGCGAACGTCCAGCCGCTCGCCGCGTAGGTGCGCATCAGCTCCTGATGGACCGGGTTCACCTCGCGCAGCCCGCGCAGCAGGTTGAGGAAGACCGGGAAGAACACCACGATGCCGGTGACCAGACGGCGGGGGAGGCTGCTGGTCGACTCGAACATGTTGTTGAGGATCGGGGCGAGCGCGATGATCGGCAGCGCGTTGATCACCGCCGCGAACGGGATCGACACCTCGCCGAGCAGTCGCGACCGGCTGGCGGCGAGCGCGGCCAGGACCGCCAGCAGCGTGCCGCCGATCAGGCCGACCAGGGCGTTCGTGCCGCTGGCCAGGGCCGCGTCCCAGATGTTGCCGCGCTGCTCCAGGATCTGCGCCCCGATCGCCGACGGTGCGGGAAGGATGAAGGGCGCGACCCGCCCCAGGGTCACGAAGACTTCCCACAGGACAAGAGCCATCACACCGAAGATCACCGGCGGCAGTACGCGTCTCATGACCGCAGCGCCTGTCGTACCTCAGTGATCTTCTCGAAGTAGACCGGAGCCTGCCGTCCCACCTCGTCCCGGGAGGGGAGTTTGACCTCGATGGAGGCGGTGATCCGGCCCGGCCGGGCGGACATGACCACCACCCGGTCGGAGAGGAAGACCGCCTCGGAGATCGAGTGGGTGACGAAGACGACGCTGCTGCCGGTGGTGGCGCAGATCCCGAGCAGCTCCGACTGCAGGCGTTCGCGGGTCATCTCGTCCAGGGCCCCGAACGGTTCGTCCATCAACAACAGCGGCGGCTGTACGGCCAGGGCACGGGCGATCGCCACCCGCTGTTGCATGCCACCGGAGAGCTGACCGGGGTAGTGCCCGGCGAAGTCGGCGAGCCCGACCAGCTCCAGCATCTGTTCGGCCTTGCTCCTCCGCTCGGCCTTGGACACCCCGCGCAGTTCCAGGGGCAGTTCCACGTTGCGGCACACGGTCCGCCACTCGAAGAGCCCGGCCTGCTGGAACGCGATGCCGTACTCCTGATCGCGGCGGGCCTGCGCGGCCGGCTTGCCCGCGACGGTGACGCTCCCGGTGGTCGGCTCGATCAGATCGGCGATCAGCCGCAGCAGAGTGCTCTTGCCACACCCCGACGGCCCGATCAGGGAGACGAA
This sequence comes from Actinoplanes couchii, assembly GCF_016862075.1. GTDB lineage: Bacteria > Actinomycetota > Actinomycetes > Mycobacteriales > Micromonosporaceae > Actinoplanes > Actinoplanes couchii. The sequence goes on from NZ_BOMG01000008.1 coordinate 20,220, forward strand.
CTCCCCGTCACCGACCGTGAGGTCCACGTCCGACAGAGCGAGAACCTCGTCCGACCGGCCCTGGTTGAAGATCTTGGTCAGGCCTTCGACGGAAACCGCGGTCACAGGGTCACCACCTCCACATGGCGCCGGTGCCGCATCAACGGCAGTTCGAGAAGGGCGACGAGACCGGCGACGAGCAGGCCGAGCACCGCCGCGCCGAGCATCGCCGTGTAGACCTTGGCGGGATCCGAGGTGGCCTCCCGGGAGTACTCGATGATCAGCCGGCCGATGCCGCCGCGGGTGCCGGTGGAGATCTCGCCGACCACCGCGCCGACCACCGCCGCCGCCCCGGCCAGCCGCAGCGCCGGGAAGAGGTAGGGCAGCGCCGCCGGGAACCGCAGTTTCACCAGCGTCCGCCACCATCCGGCGGCGTAGCTGCGCATCAGCTCGGCGCCGGCGGCGGACGGCGACTGCAGTCCGCGCAGCATGCCCACCGCGACCGGGAAGAAGGCCAGGTAGGCGGCGATCACCGAGACGGTCGCCCAGGCCGGCATCAGGGTGCCACCCCAGCCCGCGATCAGCGGCGCGAGCGCGACCAGGGGGACGGTCTGGGAGAGGATGACGTACGGCAGCAGGCCCCGCTCGATGATCTGGAACCGTTGCATCATCGCGGCGAGCAGCAGGCCGATCAGCGCCCCGGCCAGGAACCCGGCCGCGGTGATGCCGAGCGTGAACAGGCAGGCCTCGGCGACCACCAGCCACACCGGCCGGCCACCGGTCATCTCCGGATCGGCCAGCCGCTGCAGAACCGTCCACAGGTGCGGCATGGAGAGGTCGTCGGCGCGCGGGAGCACCCGCACGCCGAACAGCACCGTCCCCTCCGGATCGCCGACCGCCTTGTAGCCTTCCCAGACCAGCGCGGCGGCGACCAGCCCGGCGATCACCGAGAGGACGCGCCTCACGTGAACGCCGGGATGACGTGCCGCCCGTACGCGGCGAGGGTCTCGTCCTTGGCGTCGTGCTGGAGGTAGACCGCGAACTGGTCGACACCCAGATCCTTCAGCTCGGCCAGCTTCTTGGTGTGCGCCTCGACCGGGCCGAGGACACAGAACCGGTCGACGATCTCGTCCGGTACGAACGCGGTGTGACTGTTGCCGGCCCGTCCGTGCTCCGCGTAGTCGTACCCCTCGCGGGCTTTGATGTAGTCGGTGAGCGCCTGCGGGAGCGCTCCGGAAGACCCGTAGCGCGCCACGATGTCCGCGACGTGGTTGCCGACCATGCCACCGAACCACCGGGTCTGCTCCCGCTGGTGCTCGATGTCGTCGCCGACGTAGGCCGGGGCCGCCACACAGAACTTGATGGCGTCCGGATCCCGTCCCGCCTTGGCCGCTGCCGTCCGGACCGCTTTGATCATCCACTCGGCGATGTCCGGGTCGGCGAGCTGCAGGATGAAGCCGTCGCCGACCTCGCCGGTGATCGCCAGCGCCTTCGGGCCGTACGCGGCGACCCAGACCTCCAAACGGCTGTCCGCGGCCCAGGCGAGTTGCAGCTCCTGACCACGCACGGTGACCTTTTCGCCGTTACCCAGACCCTTGATCGCCAGTACGCTCTCCCGCAGCTGCCCGAGGGTCTGCGGGGTGAGCCCGAGGACCCGCAGCGCCGAGTCACCACGCCCGATCCCGCAGACCGTACGGTTGCCGTACATCTCGTTGAGGGTCGCGAAGGTCGACGCGGTGACCGTCCAGTCCCGGGTGCCCGGGTTGGTCACCATCGGCCCGACCACGATCCGTTCGGTGGCGCCGAGGATCGCCGAGTAGACGACGAACGGCTCCTGCCAGAGCACGTGCGAGTCGAACGTCCAGAAGTGGCTGAAGCCGGCCGCCTCGGCCTTCTTCGCCCACTCGACGATCTCGAGGGCCGGTGGGTCGTTCTGTAACACCACTCCGATGTCCACGTCGGTCCTCCTCAGATCAGGTAGTCGCTGAGGCCGCGTTTGACGTACTGACCGCGCCCGGCCCGCCCGAGGTACTCGCCGCCGGACGCGATCACCTCGCCGCGGGAGAGGACCGTGTCGACCCTTCCGTCGATCTCCCAGCCCTCCCAGGCCGAGTGGTCCATGTTCATGTGATGGGTCTCGGCGCTGATCCGGGTCCGCCCGGCCGGGTCGTAGATCACCACGTCGGCGTCCGAGCCGGGCGCGATGATGCCCTTCTTCGGGAAGAGGCCGAACATCCGCGCCGGGGTGGTCGCGATCGTCTCCACCCAGCGGCTCAGCGACAGCTTCCCGTCGACGACACCCTGATAGAGCAGGTCCACCCGGTGCTCGACGGAACCTATCCCGTTCGGGATCTTGGAGAAGTCGCCGAGGCCCAGTTCCTTCTGGTCCTTGAAGCAGAACGGGCAGTGGTCGGTCGACACCACCGACAGGTCATTGGTGCGCAGCCCTTGCCACAGGTCGGCCCGGTGCGTCTCGTGCTTACTGCGCAGCGGCGTCGAGCAGACCCATTTGGCGCCCTCGAACCCCGGCGCGCCGAGCTGGTCCTCCAGGGTCAGGTAGAGGTACTGCGGGCACGTCTCGGCGAAGACGTTCTTCCCCAGGTCACGGGCGTTTTTCACCTGGTCGAGCGCTTTCGAGGCCGAAAGGTGCACGATGTAGAGCGGACAGTCCGCGGCCACCGACGCGAGCCAGATCGCCCGGCTGGTGGCTTCCGCCTCCAACTCCTGCGGCCGGGTCAGCCCGTGGTGGATCGGATCCGTCTCGCCGCGTTCCAGGGCCTGCCTGACCAGCACGTCGATGGCAGGGCCGTTCTCCGCGTGCATCATGATCATGGCGCCGTTGTCGCGGGCCTTCTGCATCGCCCGCAGGATCTGCCCGTCGTCGGAGTAGAAGACGCCCGGGTACGCCATGAACAGCTTGAAACTGCTGATGCCCTCGCTGGCGACCAGGTGGTCCATGGCCTTGAGGGACTCGTCGTCGACCCCACCCATGATCATGTGGAAGGCGTAGTCGATGTGGCAGTTGCCCTCGGCCTTGCCGTGCCAGGCGGCCAGCCCGTCCTGGATCACCTCGCCGGTCCGCTGCACCGCGAAGTCGATGATCGTGGTGGTGCCGCCGATCGCTGCCGCCTTGGTGCCGGTGTCGAAGGTGTCGCTGGCGTGCGTGCCGCCGAACGGCAGCTCCATGTGGGTGTGCGCGTCCACGGCGCCCGGGATGACGAGTTTCCCGGAGGCGTCGATCGTCTCCTCGACCTCGGGAGCCCGGCCCGGCGCGTACAGCGCGGCGATCGTCTCGCCGTCGATCAGCACGTCCGCCAGGATCGCCCCGGTCGGCCCGACGACGGTCCCGCCCTTGATCAGCTTGATGCTCACGGGGCCACCAGCCCGTCGTACGAGTCCGGCCGGCGGTCCCGGTAGAACTGCCACCGGTCCCGGACCGTGGTCAGCAGGTTCAGGTCGAGATCGCGGACGATCAGCTCGGGGTTGTGGGTGTCGGCCACCTCGCCGACGAACTTGCCCTCCGGGTCGACGAAGTAGGTCTGCCCGTAGAAGTCGTTGTCACCCAGATCCTCGACGCCGACCCGGTTGATCGCGCCGATGAAGTACTCGTTGGCGACCGCGCTGGCCGGCTGCTCCAGCTGCCACAGGTACGACGACAGGCCCCGGCTGGTGGCCGACGGGTTGAACACGATCTGCGCGCCGTTCAGGCCCAGCGCCCGCCAGCCCTCCGGGAAGTGCCTGTCGTAACAGATGTAGACGCCGACCTTGCCGACCGCGGTGTCGAAAACCGGATATCCCAGGTTTCCGGGCCGGAAGTAGAACTTCTCCCAGAACCCCTTCACCTGCGGGATGTGGTTCTTGCGGTATTTACCGAGGTATCTACCGTCGGCGTCGACCACGGCGGCGGTGTTGTAGAGGACTCCCGGCTGCTCCTGCTCGTACATCGGCAGGACCATGACCATGCCCAACTCGGCGGCGAGCGCCTGGAAACGCTCGGTCGTCGGGCCCGGGATCGATTCGGCGTACTCGTAGAACGCGGCGTCCTGGACCTGGCAGAAGTACGGCCCGTAGAAGAGTTCCTGGAAGCAGATCACCTTCGCGCCCTGTGCGGCGGCCTCACGAGCGTAATCCTCGTGTGCCTTGATCATCGATTCCTTGTCGCCCGTCCAGGTGGTCTGGACGAGGGCGGCGCGGACGACTCCGGTCGTCATGGCGGCCCCTCTCTTTTGATCAATTCATGCACGCGCAGTGCGCCTCGAAGCGCCTGTGATCGTGTGTTTACTCCTCGTCATAGGTCCTGCGCCAGGTCTTGCTTGTCGATGCCGGATGCCGTAGGACACTAACGACACACATTGAGGCGAACAATTGCCCGTACGTTACGGAATGTTTCGGAGACGATAATTTGCTGACCCTGATCACCGGGGCGGTTCAGGACAGAAGCGCCCGGGGAATCGCGGCCGCGGTGAGCCGGCTCATCACGTCCGGCCACCTGCCCGCCGGTGTCCGGCTGCCCACCGTCCGGGTGGTCGCGACCGGGCTCGGGGTCAGCCCGACCACGGTCAGCGAGGCCTGGCGCAACCTGATCCTGGCCGGGGCCATCCAGACCCGCGGCCGGTCCGGCACCTTCGTGTCCGGGCCGCTGCCACCCCGGGCCCGGCTGCGGTACGCCCAGCTCAGCGGCGCCCGGCTGAACCTGCCCCGGGACCTGTCGACCGGCGTGCCCGACCCGCTGCTGCTGCCCGACCTGAGCGGCGCGTTACGGCGGATCGGGGACGGCAGGTGGTCCGGCAGCTACCTCGACGTGCCGGTGCTGCCCGAACTGGACACCCTGCTGCGCGAGCGGTGGCCGTACCCGCCGGAACGCCTGACCGTGGTGGACGGCGCGATGGACGCCCTGGACCGGGTGGCCGGGGCGGTGCTGCGCTACGGCGACCACGTGCTCGTCGAGAACCCCGCCTTCCCGCCCCTGCTCGACCTGCTCCAGGCCGTCGGCGCCACCGTGATCGGCGTGCCGATGGACTCCGCCGGCCTCGTCCCGGACGCCCTGCGGCAGGCGATCCGCGACTACCGCGCGGTCGCCCTCTTCCTTCAGCCCCGTGCCCACAACCCCACCGGTACCAGCACCGACGCCGCCCGCGCGGCGTTGTTGGCGAACGTCCTCCTGGAGGCGCCGCATCTGCTGATCGTCGAGGACGACCACGCCGGAGACATCGCCACCGCGCCGGTGGTCAGCCTCGGGCGCTACCTGCCGGAGCGGACCGTACGGGTGGCCGGGTTCTCCAAGAGCCACGGGCCCGACCTGCGGCTGGCCGCCGTCGGTGGTCCGGCCCACGTGATCGACGCGCTGGCCGACCGGCGGCTGCTCGGGCCCGGCTGGTCCAGCCGCCTGCTCCAGGGGGTGCTCGTCGACCTGCTCACCGACCCGGCGGCCGTCTCGCGGGTGACGGCGGCCCGGTCGGCGTACGCCGAACGCCGCTCCTCGCTCCTGAAAGCCCTGCATGCTCGCGGTGTGACAGCCACCGCCGCGGACGGGATCAACCTCTGGATGGAGGTCCCGGACCAGCAGAACGCCATGGTCGCGCTGGCCGCCCACGGCGTCGCGGCGGCGCCCGGAGCCCCGTTCTGCGTGACCCCGCTGGACAGCGACCACCTGCGGATCACCGTGGGCCTGGTCGCCGACGGCTACGACGACCTGGCCGACGTGCTCGCGGCGGCCACCTTCCCGACCACCCGCGGCAGCGGCCGGCGTGGGCTCGCCCACCCGCCCGGCTGGCGGTAAGCACCTGTTGAAAGGAACCACCATGAGCCTGCTCGACCGGCACCGCGCGGTGATGCCGAGCTGGATGCCCGTCTACTACGGCGAGGACGCGCTGGAGATCGTCTCCGGCAGCGGGCGGCGGGTCACCGACGCCACCGGGCGCTCCTACCTGGACTTCTTCGGCGGGGTGCTGACCAACATGGTCGGCTACGACGTCGCCGAGATCAGCGACGCGGTCCGCGGCCAGGTCGACACCGGTGTGGCGCACACCTCGACCCTCTACCTGATCCGGCAGCAGGTCGAGCTGGCCGAGAAGATCGCCCGGGTCTCCGGCATCCCGGACGCCCGGGTCTTCTTCACCAACTCGGGCACCGAGGCCAACGAGACCGCCCTGCTGATGGCCACCAACGTGCGCCTGTCCAACCAGATCCTGGCGATCAAGAACAGCTACCACGGCCGGTCGTTCGGCACCATGGCGATCACCGGGCACCGCAGCTGGTCGTCCAGCTCGCTCAACCCGTTCTCGGTGAACTGGCTGGCCTCCGCGGACCGGCTGCGCGGGCGGATGGCCGGGCTGAGCGACGCCGACCTGATCGACGCGGCCGTCGACGACCTGCGCGAGGTCCTCACCACGGTCACCGCCGGCGACGTGGCGGCGCTGATCGCCGAGCCGATCCAGGGTGTCGGCGGGTTCGTGCACGGGCCGGACGGGCTGCTCGGGGCGTACCGCAAGGTGCTCGACGAGAGTGGCATCCTGCTGATCGCCGACGAGGTGCAGACCGGCTGGGGGCGGACCGGTGACCACTTCTGGGGCTACCAGGCGCACGACGTCGTCCCGGACCTGATCACCTTCGCCAAGGGCATCGGCAACGGATACGCCCTCGGCGGCGTGGTCGGCCGGGCCGGGGTGATGAACGCGGTCCCGGCGATCAGCTTCTCCACGTTCGGCGGCAACCCGATCAGCGCGGCGGCCGGCAACGCGGTCCTCGACTACGTGCTCAGCCACGATCTGCAGGCCAACGCCAAGCGGGTGGGCACGATCCTGCTCGACGGGCTGCGCGCGCTGGACACCTCGATCGTGGCCGCGGTGCGGGGCCGGGGCCTGATGATCGGTCTCGAGTTCGTCCGGCCGGGAACCAAAGATCCAGATCCGGCCGCGACGGTACGGGTTTTCGACCTCTGCCGCGAGAACGGTCTCCTGGTGGGCAAGGGCGGACTGCACGGCAACGTGATCAGAATCGGTCCGGCGCTCACGCTGACCGAGGAGGAAGCGGGCGAGGGGCTGCGAATCCTGCGGGAAGCCGTCGCGATGGCCGAGGCGGAGATTCGTACCGTATAAGCAGTTTGTACGTTTTCTAGGTGGCGCATAGCTAAAAAAAAGTTCATTTAGAGGTGGTTGACGTCAACGCTGTGTGATCGATTGACTGCGCAGCGTTGAAAAATGGAAAACGGGAGGTTAACGGAAGCGGAAGCTTGTACATGTCCCGTTTCTGCTCTGGCAGTGCGCCCGTAACTCGGTCACGATCACGTCGTGACAGAAACATCCGTGATCTTGGCGCTGGTGGTCATCACGGCCCTGGCCTTCGATTTCACCAACGGGTTCCATGACACCGCCAACGCGATGGCCACCTCCATCGCGACGAAGGCGCTCAGACCGAAAACGGCTGTGGCCCTGTCGGGTGCCCTGAACCTCGTCGGCGCCTTCCTCTCGGTCGAGGTCGCGCTGACCGTCACCAACGCCGTCGTGAAGATCCAGGACAAGAGCGGCGCCCCGAAGGCGGAACTCCTCGCCGACGGCGGCAGCACCCTGTTGCTGATCATCCTGGCCGGCCTGGTCGGTGGCATCGTCTGGAACCTGCTGACCTGGCTGCTCGGGTTGCCGTCGAGTTCCTCGCACGCCCTCTTCGGCGGCCTCGTCGGCGCCACCCTCGCCGGTCTCGGCATCGCGGGCGTCAACTGGAACGGCGACGGCTCCAAACTCGACGGCGTCGTCGGCAAGGTCCTCCTGCCCGCCGTCATCTCACCCGTGATCGCCGGTGCGGTCGCCGCCCTCGGCACCTGGGTCATCTTCAAGATCACCACCGGGGTCGCGGCCCGCTTCACCGAGCAGGGCTTCCGCTGGGGCCAGATCGGCAGCGCCTCCCTGGTCTCCCTCGCGCACGGCACCAACGACGCGCAGAAGACCATGGGTGTCATCACGCTCGCCCTCATCGCCAGCGGCCACTGGAGCGACCTGGAGAACATCCCGCTCTGGGTCAAGGTCTCCGCCGCCTTCGCCATCGCGGCCGGCACCTACCTCGGCGGCTGGCGGATCATCCGCACCCTCGGCAAGGGCATCACCGACATCAACCCGCCGCAGGGCACCGCCGCCCAGTCCGGCGCCGCCGCCGTCATCCTGGCGTCCAGCCACCTCGGTTTCGCGCTCTCCACCACGCACGTCGCCACCGGCTCGGTCATCGGCTCCGGCCTGGGCCGCCCCGGCGCCAAGGTCCGCTGGGCGGTCGCCGGCCGGATGGCCCTGGCCTGGCTGATCACCCTGCCGTCGGCGGCTCTGATCGGCGCGCTGATGTTCTGGGTCGGCGACGCGGTCGGCGGCACGGCCGGCGCCCTGGTCGTCTTCACCCTGCTGTGCATCGCCTCGGTGGCCATGTACCTGCGCTCCCGCACCGGCAAGGTCGACCACGAGAACGTCAACGACGACTGGGACGGCGACTCCCCGTCCACCACCGGCACCCCGGCCACCACGTCGTCCGTCCCCGCCGTCGCGGCGAACTGAAAGGCGAGCCCCTCATGCACAACCTCGGATTCGCCCTCGACGGCGCCTGGCAGGTCCTGATCGCCGGCCTGGCCCTGGGAGCCGGCCTGCCGATCCTGTTCGCCCTCGGCATCCGCTCCCTGGCCTGGGGCGCCGGAGCCGCAACGGTCACCACACCGACGTCGGCTCCGGCCGGCCGCCGCCCGCTGGGCACGGCCCTCGGGTACGCCCTCTTCGCCGTCGTGATCATCGGCGTACTCCTGGGCCTGACCTTCATCGTCTCCAGCGGTTTCGGCTACAAGCTCGACTTCTCCCACATCTACCCGACCCTGGTCGCCAAGTGACCTGACCCAGGTCTCCCGCTGCACACGGTGCGGGCCCGGCACACCATGTGTGCCGGGCCCGCACCGTTCAGTGCCACCACAGCTCTGCCTGGTCGGTGAGCCCGGCGTTCGCCCGCCGCCCTCACGTGCACTTGGCCCACGAGGCCAACCTCTGCCCGCGGCCCTCGTGCGTGCCCACCTTTTGCCCGCGGCCCTAGCGTGAGCCAGGGCCGGGGGCCCACCTTCTTGCTCACCGCTCTCGCGTGAGCCCTGGCCGTGTGCGCACCTTTTTGCCCTCGGCCCTCGGCCCTCGCGTGAGCCAGGGCCGGGGGCTCACCGGGCTCACCTTCTTGCCCGCTGCCCTCGCGTGAGCCCGGGCCGTGTGCTCACCTTTTCGCCCTCGGCCCGCTGCCCGCCGCCCGCCGCTCGTGCGTTTCAGGCCGTGGACTCAACCCCTTTGTCCGTTTTTTGGGATTTATAGGTTTATCAGACGAGAGAGCGGGCGAGGACTCCCACGTCGGGGTTGTCGGTGAAGAGGCCGTCGATGCCGGTGCGGAGGAACGTCACCTGCTCGTCGATCGCCTTGCCGTAGGCCGCCACGTCGGTGCCGACACGCAGCTCGGTGGGCAGGAACGAGTTCTCCGCCCGGAACGTGTAGGGGATCACCTGCAGGCCGGCCGCGTGCGCGTCCCGCACCAGCGACGTCGGTGAACCGAGGGTGCCGTCGGCGTTCCGCGGGATGATCTGGCTCTTGTCGGGGCCGAGGCCGTCCACGTACTGCGAAAGCTCTTTGAGGCCCTTGGGGGTCAGGTAGTCGGCGTAGCTGCGCGGGTCCTCGAACGGCGACCCGGCCGCGCTGCTCAGGAACACCAGCGGCACCTCGACCCGGTGCTCGTCGGCGAGGATCCGCAGGTTCACCGCCTCGAACGACTGCAGGAACACCTTGGCGCCCCGCCGGTCCAGGCCGTTCCGTCGCAAGACCCGGACCAGGGGCTTCTCAAGTTCAAGACCGAGGCGCCGGAAGTACGTGGGGTGCTTGGTCTCCGGGAAGACGCCCAGATCCCGGTCCAGTTCCTTGGAAAGACGCTTACGCAGGTCCAGAACCTCCTGGAAGGTCGGTACCTCGAACCGCCCGTCGTACAGGGTGTTCCGCTGCCGTACCGCCGGGATCCGCTCGATCGCCCGCAGCGTCTTCAGTTCGGCCAGGGTGAAATCGTGGGTGAACCAGCCGGTGACGCTCACCCCGTCCAGCGAAACCGTCCGTTTCCGGTCGGCGAACTCGGGCCGCGACGCCACATCGGTGGTGCCGCCGATCTCCGGCTCGTGCCGGCAGACCAGCACCCCGTCCTTGGTGATGACCAGGTCCGGCTCCATGTAGTCGGCGCCCATCCGGGCCGCCAGCTCGTACGACGCGAGTGTGTGCTCCGGCCGGTACCCGGACGCGCCCCGGTGCCCGACGACGAGCGCCTTGCTCTTCCCGTGCCCTTTCTGTGCCGCGGCGCCGGTAGCGCCGTTCGCACTGGCAGCGCTGTCCGCACCGGTCCCGTTCGGCCCGGTCGCGGCATGGGCGGGCGCGACGGCGGCCCCGGCCAGAGCCGGAGCGGCGGCGGCGACAGCCCCGATACGCAGCACCTGACGGCGATCTGCCACGGTGTCCTCCACGGTTCCCACAGGCCGGCGTCCGTCACCGGCGATCCGCTCAGAATCAACGCGACCGATCCATCCCCCAGACGACCATCGCATGGCATCCACGCAAACGCCGGGTCAATGGTCGTTCCCGGACATCCAGCCCACGCCCCCGCGTTTCACCCGCACCGCCACGCAGCGTCCCGGCCCCTCCCGCTCCCGCGTTTCACCTGCACCGCCACGCAGTGTCCTGGCTCTTTCCGCTGCGGCGTTTCACTCTCGCCACCGCGTAGCGTCCCGGCTTTTCCCGCTGCGGCGTTTCACTCTCGCCACCGCGTAGCGTCCCGGCCCTTTCCGGTGCCGTGGTTCACCTCCACCGCTACCAACCTCCAAGCCCTTCTGTCCGGCCCGGGGCGTGGTCGCCGTGATCGTAAGCTCGGCCCGGATGACGCTCGCCCACCGGCTTCCCGGTGCCGCGCTTCATCCCCGTCGCTACACAACCTCCAGGCCTGGTCATGTCCGCAGCTCCGAGCCCCGCGATTCGCCATCACCCCATCCACACCGCATGGCGTGGGACGTCGGCGGGCGGCGTCCTGCTCGTCCTGCCGTCGATCCTTCCGACTTGCCGCCGATCCGCTCGTCCTGCCGCCGATCCGTTCGATCTGCCGCCGACCCTCTTGCGACCTGCTTGCCCTGCCTCTTGGCCGTGGTCTCCCGTTCCACCGGCTGCGCAGGCCCACATGTCCGCCGATCCGGGCTGAGGCCAGCGCTGAGATCTGCGCTGAGGTCAGCGTGTGAGGACTTCGCTCAGGCGGCGAGCTTCGCGAACCAGGCGGGAGGAACCCCGGCGGGCGGCGGTCTCCGCCAGCCCGGCGATTTTGTCGGTTTCGCCAGGCCCGGCGATCTCGGCGCTGCTGTCGAAGGATCCGGCTACCAGAGTGGCCAGTTCGACAAGATCGGGAAGACCGCGCGGACCCGTGGCCAGCAACGGTGGCAGCGCGGTCCGCACAACGGTCCAGACCGCAGCCGAAGCTCCCGCCTGATGGGCCTCGGTGAGTGCCGGGACGACCCGGAGAAGTTTGACCGTACCGTCGGCCGCCAGGTCGCCGAGCGCGATCCCGATCTGTTCGGCAAATGGCTCGCTCCCAGCTGCCAGCAGCAGAAACGCGTCGACCGCTGCCACCCGCCCGGAGTGCCCGCGTGCGCCGAGCCCGTAGGCGAGTGCGAGCCCCATAGCCGGCCCGACCGGCCCGGAGGCCTCGGCGAGAACAGGCAGCAGAGCCCCGTCCAGCCCGTCGTCTCCGGAGAGAACGGCCAGTTCCGGCAGCATCCAGGCAGCCGCCACCTCACGATGATGCGGCAGCACCATGGCAAGAATCCGCCCACTGTCCCCCGAGAACCAGTAGCCGTCCTGGTAGAGCCCCGATGACCGGACAAGAGTGGACACCGCCAGCCCCAGCCTCCCACTCCCGACCCGCTCGGACAGCAGAGTCCTCGACCGGCTCCCGACCCGCTCGGAGAACAGAGTCTCCGAACCACTCCCGGCCCGCTCGGAGAGCAGAATCCCCGAACCACTCCCGGCCCGCTCGGAGAGCAGAGTCCCCGAATCACCGAGGGCAGGTCGAAGGCTGGTGACCGGTTTGGAGGGTGGTGGCGGGCCGGCGTACGCAGGTTGAAGGCCGGCCTCGGCTCCGTCGGACGATGGGCCGGCGTGGGTCGCTCGGCTGTCGGGAATGCCCGGACTGGAGAGTCGCGGTGCCGAGTCCGTGCCGGTGGGGTGAGAACCAGCCGTAGATCTATCGGCGGAATCAGACGTCGAGGTGCCCGGGGCAGAGCGAAGGTCGGCTATCGGGCGGACGCAGTTCGCGGGCCCAACGTCGCTCGCGGTTCCAACGTCGCTCGCGGTTCCAGGTCCGCCCGCGGTTCCAAGGTCGCTCGCGGTTCCAAGGTCGCTCGCGGTTCCAAGTCCGCCTGAGGTTTCAAGGTTGCCCGGGGGTCCGAGTCCGCCTGAGGTTCCAAGGTTGCCCGGGGGTCCGAGTCCGTGCGTGGGGCTGAGGCCGTTTGCGAGGCTGAGGCTGTGTGCGGGGCGCAAGTCGACCACAGCCCGGCGAGCGATCACCTCTCCAACGCTGTCGGTGGTGGTCTGGTCGTGACGAGTACTGATCGGTGCCGGTAGGCCGCCGGCCGCCAGCCAGTCCGCGAGGCGTCTGCCCGATGGGGAACTCAAGGTCTCGGCCCTGGCACGGACTTCTGGGCCGGTGGTCGGGGTGACCCGGAGCAGTGCCTGTTCGAAATCGATGGCCGGTGGATCCCAGCCGTCGGCCTCGGCCCGGGCCAGCCGCGTGATCAGGACGTCGGCGTCGATGGCGCCGGTGACATGGGTAGGTGTGGCCAGCAGGAAGGGGAGCGGATCGCGGGACGGCCCGACCGGGGAATCGGTGCCGGAAGAGGCCGGGGAGGTGGTGCCCGAGGAGGCCGGGGAGGTGGCGCCCGAAGAGGGTGGGGAGTTGGTGCCGGACGAGGGCGACAACCTCACGGCCAGTTCAGCGATCCGCAGGGTGAGCACGACTTCCGGACCGGTGAAGACGGCACGATCCAGGACGTCACGGGTGGATGCCTTGGCGACCGAGAGCAGAAACCGCCGGATCGCCGGGCGTGGCTGGTGGCCGATGACGGTACGGATCGTCTCGCCCAGGAAGGCGAGCCGCCCACCGTCCCGATCGGCGAACGCGGAATCGTACCGGTGCATCACCGGTTTCAGGGCCGTGGCCAAGGTCTCGCGCTCGCCCGCCGCGTGCAGCCGGACCAGAGCGTCCAGGACCCGTTCCCACCCGATCGCACTCTCGGCCGTCACCAGAGCGACCACTTCCTCAGCCAGTTCGGCAGCGCTCCCGATGCCCGGCGGCATGAGCGAGACCCCAGCCACCTGTGGACCGCCGGCCCCTTCAACGGCGATGGCGGACCCGTCCACAGGGACAGCAAAACCGCCAGCGCCCGGAACGCCGCGAGAGGAAGGCGCAGCGGAGGAAGGCACGGCGGAGGAAAGCGCGAGGGTGGCGCGTGCGGGCCCCATGACGGAGGCCGGCCCAGAGGCAATGGCAGACATGGCGACGGAGGCGGACTCGGTGGTGAAAGCAGCCACGACCGCCCCGGAGGAGTGCGCCGGAACAGGACCAGCGAGAGCCGAAACCGACGGGGGAGTGATGAGGAGCGCCCCCGCCCGAGGCCGCAGGACGTCAGCAAGAGCGGTGGCCGCCACCGCGAGGTCGGCCAGAACCCCGGGATCGAGGTCGTTCAGATGGCGCAGAACCAGCGTGAGCGCCTGCTCCTGCATGTCAAGGGCCGGATGCCCGAACGCCACCGCAGCCGTGGCGGCGATCTCCCCGACCCGGGAAGGCTCCCGCCGGGCGACCCGGCCCAACCAGGTGAGCTGCGCCTTGACCAGCCCTTTCTCCGGCCGCAGCAGGGTTTCAGCGCTGACCGGGAGCAGCACCTCCACCGCCAGTAGCCCGGCCTCGTCGGCAACCCGCAGGGAGCGTTGCGCCAAACCCGCGACAACCGGCGGGGCGGAGACGAGCAGACGGCCGTAGTCGGCCGCATGCCCGCTGATCTCGGCCGGACCAGGAGCGATCCGGTCGTGCAGAGCCAGGAACGGCCGGAGATGCCCGGGCCGGTCACCGCGCACGAGCCGATCCAGGGTCCTGCCGAGGAGCCACTCCCGATCGATCCGCCCGTCGACGACCAGCGCCAGCAGACTCTCCGCGACGCGTGGGTCGGTGAGTGACGCGCCGACCCCGTCGATCTCGAAGGCGGCCGGCAGCAGCAGGTCCAGATGGGGCACCGCGGCCAGGTCGCGGTCCTTGTGGAAGGCCGCACCGACCCAGGAGCGGACGACACCGAGGGTGACCGGTGGCTCGGCGGGGTCCTCGGCGAGCAGGGTGGTCAGGAACTCCCACTCCCGGGGCCGAACCCCCTCGGCCGGGAGCTTGGTGGCGAGGCGGACCCCGAGGTCGGCGGTCCAGGTCAGCCGCCGGGCGCGGGCGATCGCCACGAAGTCGGTGATCGGTATGCCGTTCCAGTTCGCCATGTCGCGATGCCGGAGCAGGACGGCGGCGCGGGCCGCGGACGGGGCACAGGCGATCACCGCGAGGGCGTGGATGCGCGTGAAGTGGCGGCCGCGGCGCCACCACACGTCGTGCTCCGACCGGATGCGCGCGGTCAGCTCGCTGAAGGCCGCGAGGCGCTCGGCGTCGCTCGCGGCGAGCAGCAGGGCGGTGGCCGCCCCACTGTCGCCGTCGAGCACGCACCGGTCGATCCCGGCCCAGTCGAAGGACATGACCGAACCCTAGAGCCGGGGTACGACATTTCTAGAGCCGCAGGTGATCCCAGTCGAGGAGGCCGTCGCCGAGGTCGCGGACGGTGGCGAGCAGGCCCAGGCGGGCGGCCCGCAACGCCGGGTCGTCGGCCATCACGAACACCTCGTCGAAGAAGGTGCCGACCGGGCCGACCAGGCCCTGGGTCGCGGCGACGAACGACGACACGTCGGTGAAGGCGGGCACCGCGACGACGGCCTCGTGCAGCGCCAGTTCGGCGGGTTCCTTGAGCAGCGCCGGATCGTACCCGGCGGGCGTCCCGGCCGGCACGATCCGGCGGGACCGCTGGACGGCCGCGGCCACGGCCAGGAAGCCCGGGTCGGTGACCGCGGTGGCGAGCTGTCCGAGCAGCACGTCGGTCTGTGCGGGACGCGCGAAGTGCGGCAACACCGCCCGTACCCGGTCAATCGGATTTTGATCTTCGGTGAGGACCTGCTCCAGGCGCTTGGCGAGGAACTCACCGGCCGCCGTGAGCACCTCGTCGGAGACCGGCACCGGCTGGGCCGCGGCCGCCATCCGCAGGCCCTCGACCAGGGAGAAGTCGGCCAGCGCCGGGGTGGCGCGGTGCACCGCGAGCAGGCCGAGCACGGCACGCCGGACCGCGAAGGGGTCGCTGGAGCCGGTGGGCAGGCCGACCGTGGCCGCCAGGCCGACGACCAGGTCGAGCCGGTCGGCCAGCGACAGCAGCGCACCGGGCACCGACGCGGGCAGCACGTCACCGGTGTTGCGCGGCAACTCCGCCTCGTAGACGGCCTGCGCCACCGGCCGGTCCTCCCCGGCGTGCAGAGCATAGTCGCGCGCCATCACGCCGGCCAAACTGGTCATCTCCGTGACGAGCTGCGATCCGAGGTCGAATTTCAGCAGCTCAGCGGCCTTCTTTAGAACAGGTGAACCAAAACCGACGCGCTCGGCGATAGAGAGAGCAAGGGACGAGATCCGGTCGGCCCGGTCGGCCATCGAGCCGAGTCTGTCAGTGAAGGTGAGGCGATTCAGGTGGGCTTTCATCTCGGCGATCGGCGTCGCGAGATCCGCACGGTAGAAGAAGGCCGCGTCCTCGTAACGCGCCCGCAGCACCGCCTCGTTGCCGCCCCGCACGAGCTCCACGTCGACCGGCCCGTTGGCCACCGTGACGAACATCGGCAGCAATGCCCCGTCCGCGTCCCGCACCGGCAGATAACGCTGGTGTTTGCGCATCACCGTGGTGAGCACCGCGTCCGGCAGCGACAGATAGCTCTCGTCGAAGGTGCCGAGCAGCGGCAGCGGCTGTTCCACCAGGTCGGTGATCTGGTCGATGAGCGCGGCCTCGCCCTTGACGTCGATCTTCCCGTCCGGATAGACGAGGTCCTGCGCACCGATCACGATCAGTTCCCGCCGGTCCTCGTGGTCGGCGACGATGCCGTTGACACCGAGCGTCTCGAGGAAGGTCTCGGCCGAGTCGACGTCGATGTGCGGCGGCACGGCGGTGCGCAGCAGTCGGGTGCGCCGCCCGGCGGCCAGGGTGGAGACCGCCACCGGCACCACGTCATCGCCCCAGAGCGCGGTCAGCCAGCGGACCGGCCGGCTGAAAGCCAGCTTCGGGTCGTTCCAGCGCATGTTCTTGGCGGCCCGCAGACCGGTGACGACCTGCGCGAGCACGGCGGCGAGCACGGTGGGTGCCGCGCGACCGGGTTCGTGCTTCTTGACCACCACTGTCGGTACGGTGTTCACCTCCTCGACCGTGACCTCCGCGATCGTCACCCCCTGCCCGCGGACGAAGCCTTCGAGGGCCTTGGTCGGAGCGCCGTCGGCGCCGTAAGCGGCCTGTGCCTTGGGGCCCTTGACCGTGCGCACGTGATCGTCCTCACGGGCGGCGACGGCCGCGACCACGGCGATGATCCGCCGTGGGGTGCCGAAGACACGAACCTCGCCGTGCTCCAGCCGGGTGCCCGCGAGTCCTTCGGAGAGCAGTCGCTTCACCTGCTCACGGGCCGACCGCAGCTCGGCCGGCGGCAGTTCCTCGGTGCCGATCTCGAAGACCAGGGTGCGCGCGCCGTCGGCGGTCTGCACGGCGGCGGCCGGCCGGGCGGCGTCGGGCGGGGCGACCGTGCCGAGCGGCAGGCCCAGCTCGGTGCGGCGGTCCACCCAGAGCTTGGCGACCTCTCCGGCGAGCCGCCGCATCCGGGCGAACTCGGCGGCCCGCTCGGAGGTGGAGACGGCGCCCCGGGAGTCGAGCACGTTGAAGGCCTGCGAGCACTTGAGCACATAGGAGTGGGCGGGCACCGGCAGCCCCGCGTCGACCATCCGCTGGGCCTCACCGGCGTAAAGCTCCAGCAGCCGCCGGTTGGCCTCGATGTCGGCGTCGTCGAGGTAATAGCGCGACATCTCGTATTCGGACTGGCCGAAGACCTCGCCGTAACTGACGCCGGGGGCGTACTCGATCTCCTTGAAGTGGGTCTTCTCCTGCAGCGCCATGATGATGCGCTCGATGCCGTACGTGATCTCCACGCTGACCGGGTCGAGGTTGAGCCCGCCGACCTGCTGGAAATAGGTGAACTGGGTGATCTCCAGCCCGTCCAGCCAGACCTCCCAGCCCAGGCCCCAGGCGCCGACCGCGGGGGCGGCCCAGTTGTCCTCGACGAAACGCACGTCGTGCGCGGTCACGTCGATGCCGATGGCGGCGAGGCTGCCGAGGTAAAGCTCCTGCGGATTGCCCGGGTCGGGCTTGAGGATCACCTGGAGCTGGGTGTGGGTCTGCAGCCGGTTCGGGTTCTCGCCGTAACGGGAGTCGTCGGGCCGCACGGACGGCTCGGGGTAAACGACACGCCACGGTTCCGGCCCGAGCACCCGCAGGAGAGTCGCCGGGTTGAGCGTTCCGGCACCGACCTCGGTGTTCATCGGCTGAACGACCAGGCACCCCTGATCTGTCCAATACGTGGTCAACCGGGCCAGTGCGTCCTGCATGGTGAGCATGGGACCGAAGTCTAGGTGCGCCCGCACGGGGGTAGGTACGCAAATATGCTCGCCGGAGACCTTTACACCTTCCAGGACCTCCTAACGGATGAGGAGACCGCCACCGTCAAACGGGTGCGCGAGTTCCTCTCCACCGAGGTGACACCGATCGCCAACGACTACTGGGCGCGAGCCGAGTTCCCGCACCACCTGATCAAGCGGTTCGCCGGGCTGGGTCTGGCCGGGACGAAACGGTCCTCCCTGCTCGACGGCTGGCTGGCGCTGGAGATGGGGCACGCGGACGCGTCGATGGCCACGTTCTACGGGGTGCACGCCGGTCTGGCGATGGGCAGCATCCAGGAGTGCGGTTCCGCCGAGCAGCGGGAGCGCTGGCTGCCGTCGATGGCGTCGTTCGAGAAGATCGGGGCGTTCGCGCTGACCGAGCCGACCGGCGGCTCCGACGTGGCCGCCGGCCTGCGGACGGTGGCGCGGCGCGAGGGCGACACCTGGGTGCTGAACGGGCGTAAGCGCTGGATCGGCAACGCGACCTTCGCCGACCTGATCGTGGTCTGGGCCCGGGACGAGGCGGACGACCAGGTCAAGGGTTTCGTGGTGCAGCAGGACACCCCCGGGTTCACCGCCACCAAGATCGACAACAAGATCGCTCTGCGGATCGTGCAGAACGCCGACATCGAACTGGCCGGGGTGCGGGTTCCGGAGGCCGACCGGCTCCAGGAGGCCCACTCGTTCAAGGACACCGCGCGGGTGCTGCAGCAGACCCGGGCGGGCGTGGCCTGGCAGTCGGTCGGCGTGATGCTCGCGGCGTACGAGATCGCCCTCGCCTATGCCGGGGAGCGCAAGCAGTTCGGTCGCCCGATCGCGAAGTTCCAGCTGGTGCAGGATCTGCTGGTCCGGATGGTCGGCAACGTGACCGCCTCGATGGGCATGTGCGTGCGCCTGGCCCAGCTGCAGGACGCCGGAATCTACAAGGACGAGCACTCGGCGCTGGCCAAGGCGTACTGCACGACCCGCATGCGAGAGGTGGTCGGCTGGGCCCGTGAGCTGCTGGCCGGCAACGGCATCGTGCTGGAGTACGACATCGGCCGGTTCGTCGCTGACGCGGAGGCGCTGTACTCGTACGAGGGCACCCGTGAGATCAACTCGCTGATCGTCGGCCGTGCCATCACCGGTCACGGAGCCTTCGTCTGAGCCCGGCGCCCGTGGTCGCGGACCGGACGCACCGGCCCGCGACCAGCGGGAGAACGGTCAGAGGTATACCTTGCGGACGATCCGCTGGGTGGCGGTGAACGACAGGTTGCACTGGGTCAGCTCACCCGCCGGGGCGGGGGCGCTGGTCCACTCGAAGTAGAAGCGGCCCCGGGTAAGGCCGGGGTTCAGGTCGAACTCGGCCGGCCCCTGGCCCTCCGGGAAGTCACGCCAGCCGGGATCACCGGGCTTGAAGGCGTTCTGCTGGCTGTCGGCGAACCCGATCCGGCCACCGGACTTCGGCTGGAGACACTCCCGCGACAGCGTGACGTGGATGGGCGCCGCGTCGACGAACTGCTCCGGCCCGACCGTCTTGCACGCGGGCAGGCAGGACATCTTGCCGGCCGTCCAGGAGTAGAGCTTCTGATCGGTCGCGCGATGCGTGTAGACGCTCAGGTACTCGGTGGCGTTCGCGACGATCGCCAGTTTCCGGTTCCGGTACTCGGCGATGTAGTCACCGGAGACGGTGGCCTTGGTGGACCACCGGAACCGGCCGGAGTTGCTCGCGGTGGCCGACCCCGCGAACTTCCGGGGGCCCTTCTGTCCGCGTACGAAATAGAAATCGACCCGGCCGGCATTGCCGCTGTCCCGGTCGATGATCCCGGCGACACCGGTGAACACCACGGTCGCGCCCGGGGTGGTCTCCTTCGGCGCGGCGGTGAACTCGATGTCGGCCTGCGGCTCCGGCTCCGGTTCCGGCACGTCCGCCGCTGCTCCGGGCTCCTCCGAGACGGCAGGCGGGGGCGGCGGGTCCGGGGCCGCCCATGCCGGGGTCGCACCGGCCATCGAAACGGCCAGTGTGGTGCCGGCGACGAGCCAGCGAGATACGCCCACCTTGTCCTCCCGTGGGGTAGTTTCATGATCTTTCAACCGGAAACTACCAGGGTGGAATAGGCCTTAAGTCACTTATGACGGGTTCACTGCGGGCCGGGTCACCCCTCGGCCACGCACACCCCGCCACCAGCGCGTTTGGCCTGGTACATGCACGCGTCGGCGGCCCGGATCAGCTGCGTCACCTCGGTCCCGTGCTCGGGGAACAGCGAGGCCCCGATGCTGGCGCCGATGCGTACCGGCTCGCCCTCGATGTCGAACGGCTCCCGCAGCCGCTCGCAGATCCGCTTGCCGACGATGTTCGCCGTGCTCTCGTCCGGATCACCGGTCAGCAGCACCGCGAACTCGTCACCGCCGAGCCGTGCCACCAGGTCCGGGCGGCGCACCACACCCTGCAGGCGCTTGGCGACCAACTGCAGCAGCACGTCACCGGCATGGTGCCCGATGGTGTCGTTGACCTGCTTGAACCCGTTCAGGTCGAGCAGCAACAGAGCCACCCGGGTACCGGTGCCGGCGGCGATCTCCACCGCGGTCCCGGCCCGGTCCAGCAGCATCTTCCGGTTCGGCAGCCCGGTCAGCGAGTCGTGGTTCGCCTGGCGGGTCAGCTCGCTCATGTGCGCCGCCGCGGCCTCCCGCATCCGGGCGCTGTCCATGATCAGGGTGCCCTCGAAGGCGAGTTGCTGCGCGAAGATCCGGTCCTGGGCGCTCCAGTCCCGGGCGCCGCTGGAGTCACCGCACATCACCATGCCGACCGGGCCCTGTGCGGACATCAGCGGCATCGCGATGAACGACTGGAAACCGATCGATTGGACGAAACCACCGGCCCGCACCTTCGTCGAGCCGGCGTCGGCGACCAGCAGCGGCTCACCCTTCCCGGCGGCGTTGCGCCACACCGGCGACTCGTCGGCCGGCTGCCCCAGCAGATTCACGGCCACCGACCGCAGCACCTCGTCGGGGAAACCCACCCCGTGCACGTACCGGATCAGGCCGTCCGCGTCGATCAGGTGCAACGCCGCGTGCTCGGTGCGGAACGCGGCCGCGCACGAACGGGCCAGCAGCTCCGCGGCCGCCTCCACGTCGCCGGCGTTCATGCCCTGCTCGAACATGTCCCGGATGGTGGAGCTGCTGTGCGCGACGAACTGCCGCTGCCGTTCCGCCGCCAGCCCCTGCAGGGTGGTCGCGAAGTGCAGGGCCATCGTCGAGATCGTGTCGAGCTGCAGCTCCTCCAGAGCCGGGGCGGTCAGCAGCAGCACACCGACGGTCTGCCCGCCGATACGCAACCGGATCGCCATCTGCTCGCCGGAGACCACCGGTTTGCCGCCGGCCGGGGCACGGAACACCTTGCCGGCGACCATCTGGTCCCGTCGGCCCGGCTCGCCGACCTGGGCACTGACCGTCATCATGCCGGTCTCCGAGTCCAGCTCGAAGACGGTCGCGGCGGTCAGCCCGGCGATCGCCCGCAGATGCGGGGCCGTCAGGTCCAGGACGTGTTGCGCCGAGGGGGTGTCCCGGGTCATGAACGCCACCAGTTCGGCGAGCATCAGCCCATGCCGGTCCGGTGTCACGAACTCGCCGCCGGCGCCCGCGACGGGACCGGCGGTGTGCATCTCGCTGCCCACGCTCATGGCAGTAGGGTCGGCATTCGCGGGCCACGGTTGAGAAGCCGAGCGCATGCCACAGGTCGCAATACGGGTGCGGTTCCGGGTCCGGGCCCGATCTGGCCCCGTCGGCCGCGGCACGATTGAATCGGCGGATGGGGATCAAAGCACTCATCTTCGACTTCGACGGCCTGCTCATGGACACCGAGACCACCCTGCTGGACAGCTGGCGGCAACTGTGGCGGTGGCACGGGCTGACCCTCGACGAGACCCGGTTCTTCGCCGACCACGGCGGCAACATCAGCGAGGCGCGGTACGCGGAACTGGCCGCCGCGGTGGGCCCCGCCTTCGACCGCACGGCCGGGGACACGCGGCGAACCGCGTACCGCGACGAACTGCACCGGACACTCGGCCTGGCCCCCGGCATCGCCACCTGGCTCGCCGAAGCCGAAGACGCGGGCCTGCGCCTCGCGGTGGCCAGCAGCTCCGCCCGGATCTGGCTCACCACGAACCTGGAACGGACCGGTGACCTGCCACGCTTCGAGGTCCTGGCCGGCGGTGACGAGGTGGCCGCCCCCAAACCGGACCCGGCGGTCTACCTGCTGGCCCTGCAGCGCCTGGGTCTGCAGCCGTCGGAGGCGCTCGCGTTCGAGGACACCCCGCACGGGGTCACGGCCGCCACCCGGGCCGGCCTCCGGTGCGTGGCGATCCCCAACGCTCACACCGACCCGTCCCGCTTCCCCCACGCCACGTTGCTGCTGCCCACAGCCACGGCGGCTGCCTTGCCCGACGTCCTGACCCAGATCAACACCTGGTGACCCCTCTCCGTCGTACGGCACCGAGAAGTCGAGTCCGCCCCGACCTGGCGCCCGTCCCGCTTCGGCTTCGGCTCCGAAGTTACGCCGATCGTGCCGGGCCGGGCGCGGCCCTGTGGATAAGTCGCCGCTGTGGACAACCAGCGGCCTACCACCGAGAAGCGCCTAACGTCGTGAGCAACCGGCAACCGCCGAGCGGCAACGGTTGAAGACCGCGGGAGGAGGAGGGGCGCCTGAAAAGGGCTGGGCGGTGCGAAAGGGATGGGGGCTGCCCGGAGCGGATGGGGACGCGGCCGGGGAGGGGTGGAGGACTGCGCGAGGAGGAGGGGTGGCTGAAAAGGGCTGGGCGGCGCGGAAGGGATGGAACCGCGAATCGGTGAGATCGCGAGGGGGCCGGACCGGGCGAAGGGATGAGACCGCGCGGAGGGACGAGACCTCGGGGAAGGGGCGACCGGGCTGGTGCCGGCATCCGTGACCGGCGAGCCCGCGGCGGTGGCGTGGGTTGACGTCGCAGTGAGGTCGCGATGGCTCGTGGCGGCGTGGGCTCAGGCCGTGTTGGCGGTGGTGGCTCGTGGGTTGAGGCTGTATTGGCGGTGGTGGCTCGGGGTTGAGGCCGTATTGGCGTGGTGGCTCGTGGGCTCAGGCCGCGATGGCTCGTGGTGGCGTGGGCTCAGGCCGTTCAGGCCGTGTTGGCTTATGGGGTGAGGCCGTGGTGGCTTGTGTGGCCTGGGTTCAGGCCGCGGTTGCTCGTGGTGCCATGGGCTGTGGCCGTGGTGGCCGTGGTGGCCGGGGTGGCCGGGGTGGCGTGGGCTCAGGCCGTGACGGCCGTGACGGCCGTCACGGCCGTGGGGGCCGTGACGTCCGTGGGGCCGTGGGGGCCGTGGGGTGCTGGACGCCCGGTGAGTGGGGCTGGCGTGCTGGAAAGCGACCCCTCCCGGCGGCGTGAACTCTCAGTTGCCTTGCTGTTTCTGAATGATTGCGCTGGGAGCGCTCCCATGCGAAGCTGTCCACATCGGCCAACGATCCCCACCGATGTGTTGGTCGGTCGAGCCCGGCGTGCTCCCACGTCGAACCCGTTCCCCGGCGTGCTCCCACGCCGTCCCCGTCTCGAGGAGTTCTCTATGAGACCCATCCCCACCCGCGCCAGGGCGTTCACCGCCGCTGCCGCCGTCGGTGTCGTCGCCGCCTCGGGGGCCGTCGCCGTCGCCACCAGTGCCAGCGCCGCGGCCGGTTGTCGCGTCGACTACTCGGTCAACCAGTGGAGCAGCGGTTTCACCGGCAACGTGACGGTCACCAACCTCGGTGACGCGATCACCAACGGCTGGACGCTCACCTGGGCCTGGCCCAGCGGTCAGACGGTCACCCAGGGCTGGAGCGCCACGATCACCCAGTCGGGGGCGAACGTCACCGCGGTCGGCCCGTCCTGGTCGGCCTCTCTGCCCACCAGCGGCACCGCCACCTTCGGCTTCAACGCCAACTACCCGGGGACGAACACGGCTCCGACGTCGTTCTCGCTGAACGGCACGGTCTGCAACGGCTCGACCGGCGGCTCGCCGTCGCCGAGCACGAGCACGTCGCCGAGCACCTCACCGTCGCCGGGCACGAGCAACCCGCCGCCCGGCAACAAGGTCGACAACCCGTACGCCGGAGCCCGGGGTTATGTGAACCCGGAGTGGAAGGCCAAGGCGGAGTCGGTCTCCGGTGGCAGCCGGGTCTCGAACAACCCGACCGCGGTCTGGATCGACCGGATCGCCGCGATCGAGGGCACCGACGGCAGCAGCTCGAACGGTTCGATGGGTGTGCGGGACCACCTGGACCGGGCGCTGACGCAGGGCGCCGGCTACATCCAGTTCGTCATCTACAACCTGCCCGGCCGGGACTGCGCGGCGCTGGCCTCCAACGGTGAGCTCGGCCCGTCCGAACTGCCGCGGTACAAGACCGCGTACATCGACCCGATCGCCGCGATCCAGGCCGACCCGAAGTACGCGGCGCTGCGGATCATCAACATCGTCGAGATCGACTCGCTGCCGAACCTGGTCACCAACGTGGGCAGCGCTCCCGGCGCCACGGCGGCCTGCGACACGATGAAGGCGAACGGCGGCTACGTCCAGGGCATCGGTTACGCCCTGAACAAGCTGGGCGCGCTCGCCAACACCTACAACTACGTGGACGCCGCCCACCACGGCTGGATCGGCTGGGACTCGAACTTCGCCCCGACCGCCGACATCATGCTGCAGGCCGCCCAGGCGTCCGGCAACGTGAAGAACGTGCACGGCTTCATCACCAACACGGCCAACTACTCGGCGCTGCGCGAGACCTTCTTCACCGTCGGTACGAACGTCGGTGGCACCTCGGTGCGGCAGTCCAAGTGGGTCGACTGGAACCAGTACGTGGACGAGCTGAGCTTCGCCCAGGCGTTCCGGACGAAGCTGGTCTCGATCGGTTTCGACTCGGGCATCGGCATGCTGATCGACACCTCCCGCAACGGCTGGGGCGGTTCGGCCCGGCCGACCGCGGCGAGCACCAGCACGAACGTGGACACCTTCGTCAACGAGTCCCGCATCGACCGCCGGATCCACGCCGGCAACTGGTGCAACCAGTCCGGCGCCGGCCTGGGCGAGCGCCCGACCGCGGCCCCGGCCGCCGGTATCGACGCCTACGTCTGGGTGAAGCCGCCGGGTGAGTCGGACGGCTCCAGCACCCTCATCCCGAACGACGAGGGCAAGGGCTTCGACCGGATGTGCGACCCGACTTACACCGGTAACGCCCGTAACGGCAACAGCATGTCGGGCGCGCTGGCCGGCGCCCCGATCTCCGGCGCCTGGTTCGCCGCCCAGTTCTCGCAGCTGATGGCGAACGCCTACCCGGCCCTGTAAGGCATCAACAAGCGACAAACCGGCCGGTGCCCTCACCAGGGGTGCCGGCCGGTCCGTCATGTCCGAACGGCTATTGCAATGCGACTGCATTGCAACCTACCGTACTAGGCATGTGGAGACTGCTGAAGTTCGTGGCCGTCTACGAGCTGCGGCTCTGGGCGGCGCTGTTCCGCTGGATCGCCCGCCGTCCGGTGCCGGTCGCGGCGGGCACGACTCGTCACCCGTACATCGGCGCGGTGAAGATGATTTTGATCTGTCTGATCGTCGTCTCCGCGATCGAGATCCCGATCCTGGAGCTGATGATCCCCTGGCGGCCGGTGGCGAACGCGGCGCTGTTCCTCGGCGTCTACGGCCTGATCTGGATGATCGGACTGGCCGCCACCATGGTCGTGCACCCGCACCTGGTCGGCCCGGCCGGGCTGCGCGTCCGCAACGGCATCAGCCTGGACCTGCCGCTGGACTGGGCGTCGATCGACACGATCGAGGTGCGGCGCCGCTCGATGCCGCCGGGCGGTCAGACCCAGCTCGAGGACGGCGTGCTGTCTCTCGGCATGGCAAGTCAGACCTCGATCGACGTACGCCTGACCGCCCCGCTGGTCCTGCCGGTCCGCAAGACGAAGGGCGAGCCGGTGAGCACCGTGCGATTCCACGCCGACGACCCGGAGGCCCTGGTCGCGGCGGCCCGGGAATATCAGGAGTCGGCGGTGAAGAACCGGTAGACCGCCCGGTACGGCACCGCGACGGTCCCGTCCCCGGCGCACGGCCCGGACGCCAGCCCGCCGGCCGTGTCCAGCCGCTGGACGTAGGTGACCCGGCCGAACAGTCCGCCGCCGCGCGTGGACTTCGCGGTGATCCGCAGCTGCGGGATGCTGTCCCGGTGCCCGGACGGGGCCCGGACCACCGACGCCGGGTCGCCCTCCAGCAGGGATCCGTCCTGGTCCGACTGCCAGCTCGGCCCCCGGAAGTGCAGGACCGAGACCTTCTTCACCGGGCGCATGGTGACCCCGGTGAGTGAGGCGGCCGGTTCGAGCGGGGCCCACGCGCCGGACCGGCATGCGTAGACCTGGACACCCCGGGCCTTGAGGACCGCGTGCACCCGGTGGCCGGGTGGGGGCTCCAGTTCGGGTGGCACCCGGGGATCCGCGCCGTAGTTGTCGGCCTGGGTGGTCGCCGGCCGTTCCGGCGCCGGGACACGGTCGGTCCCGGCGAACGAGACACCCGCCGGTACGCCGACGGACACCAGCGCGAGCCCGCCGACCGCTACGGCGACCTTGATGTCTTTCCTGGCAAGGGCCACGGAGTCCTCCCCTATGGACGGTGCCGCTGCGCTCTCACGCTAACGGCCACCGGCCCCGGACAGGCCCGTTGTCAGGTGAAATCACCCGCTAGCGGTAGTTACCCGACGAGGAGTAGAAACCGGTCGGCGCGGCCCGGTCGGCCATCTGCGTCCGGCGGGCCCGCGAGCGCAACCGGATCAGCAGCATCACGCCGAGGAAGACGCAGATCCCGCCGACGATCAGGCCCGGCCCGAGCAGCGACGACTGGTTGGCGATGAGCGCGGCGTCGGCGTTGTTGCCGCCGGTGTCCGCGGTCCGCTCCTGTTCGATCGGCGCGGCGGGCTGGTCGCTCTCCTCCTCCACCGGTGCCTCCTCGGACTCGGAGGGCTCCGGCGACGGGGAGGGGGAGCGCTCCTCCTCCTCTTCCTCTTCCTCGCCCTCGACCGAGGCGTTCGCGCCGGCCGAGGAGAGGAGGGTGTTCTGCTCGTCGAAGGCGCGCACCTCGAACTGCACGTCACCGCCGGCCGGGCCCTCGAACCCGACCTGCCAGCGGCCGGTCACCGTCCGCCCCCGGCAGGAGGTGCCCGGGTCCAGGTCGTTGTCGACGAAGGTCGTCGTGGTGCCCTCGGTCCGGTCGGTGGTCGCGAACGGCCCGTCCTCCTCGACCCGGGTGACCCGGTACTGCCCGGCGTCGATCCGGGAGCGCATCAGCAGCACGAAACGCACCTTGCGGCAACGCCGGTTGTCCGAGGTGACCACCGCCGTCAGCGTCTCCGCCGACCGGCCGGCCGTGAAGTCGCCCGGCGCGCTCACCCGCACGCTGAATCCACGTTCGTCAGCCGAGGCCGGCGTCGCGAACGGCACCGCACTCACCACGGCGCCGGCGACTACCGCGCCCGTGAGCGCGGCGATCCGGTATCGCATGACGATCCCCCTTCTACATGCGTCTGCATTACTTAGTTCGCCTACGGAGCGCGAATGGTTCACTCAGTGGCCTGGGTCACACCCGGAAAGGCGACCTGAGTCACTCCTGGCAATCTCGTTAATTTTTCCTTAACTGAACAACCGTTCGGGCATTACCGCAGCTCAGCCGCCCTGCGCGGAGGGTGATCAAGCAATTACGCAAAAAGTTCGGACGGTGTTCATCCGATCCCGGGTCCGGCACGTAATCCGGGGAGGACACGGACCGCGGCACGCAGGGGAAGTACCGCCGGGGGCCCGGGTCCAGCGCAGAGCTTGAGCGCGGGGCGTTCCCCACGGACGCCGGCGTCCCACCGCCCACGGGACGTGACCGCACCAAGGAAAACGAGGAGTCCATGGCCCGCTCGAAGAACAACAAGGCAGCCCCCACCCGGGCGGCGGTAGACGTCGGATCAACCGGTGTCCGTACGGTCCCCAAAGGTGCGGTAGCCGTACTCATCATCTGCATCGTGGCCGCCGTCTGGGCCGTGGCGATGATGACCGGCCCGGGTCGCGTCGGCTATTACATCCTTTTCGAGTACCTGAAGTACTACATGGGCGTCGTCGCCCTGGTGTCGCTGTCCATCACGATCATGATCGGGCTGGTCGCCACCGACCGACTGGTACTCGGCATCCGTCAGCGCGTACTGCTCCAGTCCGCGCACCGCACCACCGGTGTCATCGCGGTCGGCGGTCTGTTCGTCCACGTCTGGACGAAGGTCACCGACGGCCTGGTCGGTATCATCGACGTCTTCATCCCGTTCCTGGTGAACGGCTGGATCGGCATGGGCACCATCTCCGGATGGGTGATGGTCCTGGTGATGTGGTCCGGCCTGGCCCGCGCCAAGTTCATCGGCCGCGGCAAGCCGTGGATGTGGCGTGGTCTGCACGCCGTCTCCTACCTGATCTGGCCGATCGCCCTGCTGCACGGTCTCGGTGCCGGCCGCCCCGCCGCCACCTGGGTCATCGTCAGCTACATCCTCTGCGTGGTCGGCGTCATCATCGGCCTCGCCGTCCGGCTCTCGGTCAGCCTCAACCGGCGCAAGGACTTCGCCTCACCGGCAGGTGTCGGCGCGGTCCGGTCGAACGAGACCGGCACCCTGGTCCCCACCGCCACGGCGCCGATCCGCCGCCCGGGTGGCGCCGCCGGCCGCCGGGCCGAGCCCGCTCCCGACCTGCTGGCCCCGGCCGGTGGCGGCGGCGGGCAGGTCACCCAGTCCTGGAGCATGGACGCTCCGCCGGCACCCCCGGTCCCGCCGCCCGCCCCACCCGCCCCGGAACCGCTTCCCGAGCCGGTCGCCGTGGTCGAGGAGGAGCCCCGTGGCCGTCGCCAGCCCGAGCTGGAGGCGCCCGCCCCGCGTCAGCGCCGGGCCGCCGAGGACGACGAGCGGTACGAGACCCAGACCCGGATGTCGCGCCGGGACGTCGAGGACGACCGCTACCGGTACGACGACGAGCCCGCCCCGCGGTCCCGTGGCGGTCGTTCCCCGGAGCGGTACGACGAGCCCGCCCCGCGTGGCCGCCGCTACGAGGACGACGAGCCGCCCACCCGGTCGCGCCGTCGTGACGACCTGGAGTCCACCAGCACCCGGATGCGCCGCGACGACCTCGAGTCGACGAGCACCCGGATGCGCCGGGACGACCTCGAGTCCCCGAGCGGCCGGATGCGCCGTTACGAGGAGGAGGAGCCGACCGGCGCCCGGATGCGCCGCGACGACCTGGAGTCCCCGAGTGGCCGGATGCGCCGGTACGAGGAGGACGACGCCCCGCGGTCGCGCCGCCGGGAGCCGGAGCCGGAGTACGAGGCCCGTCCGAGCCGCCGCCGTGCCGAGGACTACGACGACGCCCCCCGGGGCGCCCGGTCCGCGCGGTACGAGGAGCCCCGGTACGAGGAGCCGCCGCCGCGGCGGCCCAGCCGTAGCGAGTTCGTCGACTTCGCCGACGCCCCGGCCGACGACAGCCCGACCCTGGTCGACACCGGTTCACGGCGGTCCCGCCGCGGCGAGCCGGAGGAGGGCGGCCGTGGCGGTCGCCGTGGCCGGGACGACGCCGACGACGGGTACTTCTCCCAGCTGCGTGGTGACCGGAATTGAGCGCGGAACAGGTTCCCCCGGTCACCGCGGTCGGGACACCACGCATCACCGCCGGATTCGACGAGTACGGCCGTCTCGACCTGATCGCGCACCAGGAGGTGCACGGCGGGTTCGCGGCCCTCTCCTCGGGTGAGCTGATCGGTCTCGCCGACCGGATCGAGCTGCGCGGCCGTGGCGGCGCCGGCTTCCCGTTCGCCCGCAAGGTGCGCGCGGTGGTCGACTCCTGCCGCCGGCAGGAGCTCCCGCCGGTGATCGTCGTCAACGCCACCGAGGGCGAGCCGCCGTCGTGGAAGGACAAGGCCGTCCTCACCCGCGGCCCGCACCTGATCCTGGACGGCGCGGCCCTGGCCGCCGCCGCCCTGGACGCCGAGGAGATCGTCATCGGTGTCGCCGACGACGGTGTCGGCCAGGAGTCCCTGGCGGCGGCGCTGGCCGAGCGCAAGATGCCCGCGCCGACCCGGATCGTCGTGGTGCCCCACCGGTTCATCTCCGGTGAGGGTGGCGCGCTGGTCCGCGGTATCAACGGCGAGGCGCACATCCCGCCCGGCCGCAAGGTCCGGTCCAGCGAGAACGGCGTGATGGGCCTGCCCACCCTGCTGTCGAACGCGGAGACGTACTCGCAGCTGGCGATCGCGGCCCGGCTCGGGCCGTGGGAGTACAACGCGGTCGGCATGCCCGAGGAGCCCGGCACGGTGATGCTCACCGTCGGTGGCTCCGCGACCGCGCCGGCCGTGGTCGAGGCGCCCAGCGGCACCCCGCTCATGGAGGTGCTGGAGATGTGCGGCGCCGACGTCGGCCCGGGACTGCTGGTCGGTGGCTACCACGGCAAGTGGGTCACCGCCGAGCAGGCGAAGACCATCAAGATCTCCCGTAAGGGGTTCGCGAAGGTCGGCGGCACCCTGGGCGCCGGCATGCTCATCCCGATCGGCTCGAAGACGTGCCCGATCGGTGAGGTCGCCCAGGTCGTGCAGTACCTGGCCGGCGAGTCGGCCGGTCAGTGCGGCCCGTGCCGCATCGGCCTGCCCGACCTGGCCCGCGCGGTGACCCTGGTGGCGCTCGGCGGCAACGCGGTCAAGGAGGTGCGGCAGGCGGCCGGTCTGGTCAAGGGCCGTGGCGCGTGCTCGCACCCGGACGGCACCGGCCGGTTCGCGCTGTCCGCGCTGGAGGTGTTCAAGGCCGACGTCGAGGCGCACGCCAACGGCGAAGGCTGCGGCAAGTCGGTCCGCGGCATCCTGCCGCTGCCGTACACGGCCGAGAAGGGCGCCCGCAAGCTGGCCCTGGACTGGTCGCGCTGCGACGGGCACGGGCTCTGCTCGGCGGTGGCCCCGGAGATCATCCGGCTGGACCACAACGGGTTCCCCGCGTTCCCGCAGACCCCGCTGCCGCCGTGGCTCGAGGACGGCGCGCGCAAGGCGGTCAACGTCTGCCCGGCCCTGGCCCTGCGCCTGACCGAGCCGACCCCGGCGAAATGACGGAGTGACATGAGGAAACGCGACTCGGTACGCGTACCAAAGCTGGCCCTGATGGCACTGACGACCGCCCTCGCGGCCGCAGCCTGTGGCACCACACCTGTCGCGTCTTCCTCGCCTCCGGAGGTGGCGGCGGCCGGCACGTCCCCGGCCGTCGCCGCCTCCGGGAGCACCGCCTCCGCGAGCGCAGCCCCGGTGCAGAAGACCGTGCCGAAGAACCTCACCTTCAGCGGGACCACCCTGGAGGGGGCGAAGTTCGACGCCGCGAGTCTGGCCGGCAAACCGGCGATCCTCTGGTTCTGGGCGCCCTGGTGCGCCACCTGTGCCAGTGAGGCCCAGTCGATCGGCGACCTCAAGGACGAGTACGGCGACCGTCTGCAGATCCTCGGCATCGCCGGGATGGGCAAGAACGCCGAGATGAAGCGGTTCGTCGCCGACTTCGAGCTGCAGGGCGTGCCGCACCTGAACGACGCGCCCGGCAAGCTGTGGAAACGGTTCGGGATCGTGCAGCAGAGCTGGTATGTGTTCCTGGACGAGAACGGCAAGGAGACCTACAAGGGGTACCTGGACGACCTCCAGCTGACCCAGCGGGTTCAGGCCATCACGGCGTGATCGGCCAGCTCGGCGAGGGTGGCGAAACGCTCGCCCTCGACCCGGGCGCCGGTCCTCTCGCCGTCGTCGCGCGCGGTGGCCGCGTCCACGTGGCCGGCGCCCTGGACGAAGACGCCGCACTGCGGGTGGACGGTGCGGTACAGGCGTACGTCAGCAGTGGTGTCGATCTTGGGGGTACCCGGCTTGCGGGCCGGCGGCGGCTCACCCTGCCAGCGCAGCAGCCAGACACCCCGGCCGGCCGGTGACGCGTTCATCTCCGCGGCGATCCGCTCCACCGCCGCCGGTTCGAAGTGCGGGCCGAACTCGACCCCGACCGGCAGTGCCGGCCGCAGCTCCCCGCGCAGCACCCGGACCGGGGCGAGCGTCACGATCACGCTGCTCATGCCACCGATCTCACGACCCGTCCGGACTCCGGTGACGTCGGCCTCGATCACCGCGGTGGTCTCGGCGTAGGCGGCTTTCAGACTGGCGGGCGGCGCCTTGAGATCCATCGCCGGGCCGGGCCGGACCGCCTCGAAGAAGCTGGTCTCGACGGCCTCCCCCGGCGAGGGCGCGGAAGTCGAGGGCGCTGAAGAAGAGGCGCAGGCGGACAGCAGAACAGCGGCCACCGCGAGGGTGGCCGCTGCGACTGGAGGCTTCATGGCCGGTAGGACGCGCCCGGCCCGCGCGTGGTTCCTCAGTAGGCGTTCTTCTCGTTCGGCATCAGGAACCAGAGGATCGGGTAGACCAGGATCTGGCTGCCCGGGATGAGGAAGAGGATCAGCACGAACAGCAGTCGTGCGATCCACGGGTCGAGGCCGAACCGGCGGCCCAGGCCGGCGCAGACGCCGGCGATCATCCGGCCCTGCAGAGGGCGGACCAGGCCCTGGCGAGCGAGAGAGTCGTGCACGGCGTTCATTCGGTGATCCCTGCCTTCACTAGGTGTGAACTGATGACTCCATGGTGTCCTCCGGACGGGTGCTTGCGCATCGGGTCTCCCCCCGATCTCCGACTCGGGGATCTCCATGAGACCGCCTGCCCGGGTAGAGACAGCGCCCTATAAAGTGCGAGCGGCACGCTTCGGGGGGACGGGAATGGGCGACGGCACACTGCCGGGTGAGCGGACGCAACCGCTGCGCCCACGGGATCCTCGTGCCCTCGGCGACTACGAGCTGGTCGGCCGCCTGGGCGAGGGCGGGATGGGCACGGTCTTCCTCGGGCGCACCGCCGGTGGGGTGCTGGTCGCGGTCAAGGTGGTGCGCGCCGATCTGGCCCACGACGACGAGTTCCGCCGCCGGTTCCGCAGCGAGGTCAACCGGGCCCGGCAGGTCCCGCCGTTCTGCACCGCCGAGGTGCTGGACGCCGACCCCGACCACGAGCAGCCCTACCTCGTGGTGGAGTTCGTGGACGGCCCCACCCTGGCCGAGGTGGTCGAGCAGCGCGGCCCGCTGACCAGCGCCAACCTGCACGGCGTGGCGATCGGGGTGGCCACCGCGCTGACCGCGATCCACGGCGCCGGGGTGATCCACCGCGACCTGAAACCGCGCAACGTGCTGCTGGCGCCGGGCAGCCCCAAGGTGATCGACTTCGGGATCGCCCGGGCCATGGAGGCGACCAGCGCCAACACCCGCACCGACCAGATGGTCGGCACGGTGGCGTACATGGCGCCCGAGCGGTTCGGGTCCGAGGAGGACACCCCGATCACCCCGGCCGCCGACGTGTTCGCCTGGGGCACCGTGGTGGCGTACGCGGGGACCGGCCAGACCCCGTTCCACGCCGACTCGCCGCCCGCCCTGGCGGCCCGCATCCTGACCCAGCCGCCCCGGCTGGACGGCCTCAGTGGACCGCTGCGCGACCTGGTCGGGCACGCCCTGGAGAAGGAGCCGGAGAACCGGCCCAGTTCCCGGGAGCTGCTCGATCTGCTGGTGTCCGGGTCCGGCCGGCCGTCCGCGACCGCCGCCGCCTTCGCCGACCAGCCCGACCTGCGCGCGGCCGCGGTCGAGGCGCAGGCCGTCACCGGGGTCACCGGCCCGCCGACCGCCGGCACCACCGCCGTGCCGACCCTGAGCATCCCGCCCGGCCTGGTCGGCTACGACGAGAACTCGATCGTCACGGTGCCGATCTCGGCGCCGCCCGGTGGCCCGCTGCCGCTGCCCGGCCCGCCGCCCCCGGAACCGGCCCGGCGCTGGGCGCTGCCCGCCGCGGTCGGTTTCCTGATCCTGGCGATCATCGCCGGCGCGGTGATGCTGGCGCTGTCGGTCCGCGACCGGGACGGACAGTCCGAGCAGGCCGCCGACCCGACCCTGATCGTCGCGCCGTCGGTGCCCGCGGTCGCGCCGTGGATCAAGGACGCGCTGCGGCAGCAGGAGTACTGGAAACCCAGCGACCAGGCCGGCGAGGGGGAGTGCCACTTCGACGCCGCCCAGGGGCTGGTCGCCCGGCG
Organism: Actinoplanes couchii; assembly: GCF_016862075.1. Taxonomy (GTDB): domain Bacteria; phylum Actinomycetota; class Actinomycetes; order Mycobacteriales; family Micromonosporaceae; genus Actinoplanes; species Actinoplanes couchii. The sequence goes on from NZ_BOMG01000008.1 coordinate 54,181, forward strand.
GGCCACCGAGGGCACCTTCAAGTGCAAGGGCCCGTCCGACCAGCTCCCCGCCGATCTGCGGATCGACGTGACGGTGCGGCTGAACACGCCGGACAGCTGCGCGACCGTCTGGTTCCGCAACGAGGGCAACACCGGCTATCAGCTCCGGGTCTGCGAGCGGAACCTGTACCTGGGGGTGCACCGGTCCCGGGATGTCACGGTCAAGCGGACGTTCCCCCTGACCAGCGGCCCGATCGAGATCGCCGTGGCCACCCGGATCGCGCTCGTGGCCAAGGGTGACGTGGTGCAGATCCTCCGGGACGGCGTCCCGGTCGGCGAGGCGCCGCTCGACGAGGCCGGCATCACGGTCGGCCGGGTGGTGCTCGGCATCTACAACGAGCGCGATCCGGCGCCCGGGCCGTACGAGGTCGCCTTCAGCGACCTCGACATCTGGAAGTTGTGACCCGCGCGGTCAGCCGGAGCCTCCGGGGCCCCGGCTGACCGCCCGCTTTCAGTCCTTGGCGAGGCCGGCCCGGCGCAGCGCGTCGGCCATCGCGTTGTTGCCGATGCTGCCCGGGGCGCCGCCGCCGCGCTGGCCGCCGCCCTGGCGGGGCTGACCGCCACGCTGGCCGCCCTGGCCGCCCCGGCGGTCACCCTGCCCACCCCGCTGGCCTCCGCCGCCGCCCTGGCCGCGCTGAGCGCCCTGGCCGCGGTCGTCGCGCGGCGGGCGGCCCTTGGGCGCCTCGTCGCTGAGCCGCATGGTCAGCGAGATCCGCTTGCGGACCGGGTCGACCTCCAGGACGCGGACCTTCACCACGTCGCCGGACTTGACCACCTCGCGCGGGTCCTGGACGAACTTGTCGGACAGCGCCGACACGTGCACCAGGCCGTCCTGGTGCACGCCGATGTCGACGAACGCGCCGAACGCGGCCACGTTGGTGACCTGGCCCTCCAGCACCATGCCGGGCTGCAGGTCGGCGATCTTCTCGACGCCCTCGGCGAAGGTGGCGGTGGTGAACGCCGGCCGCGGGTCACGGCCCGGCTTCTCCAGCTCCTTCAGGATGTCGGTGATGGTCGGCAGGCCGACCGCCTCGGTGACGAACTTGTCCGGGCGGATGCCCTTGAGCAGCGGGCTGTTGCCGATCAGCGTCGACACGTCCGAGCCGGCGTCCGCGGCGATCGTGCGGACCAGCGGGTACGACTCCGGGTGCACGCTGGAGAAGTCCAGGGGGTCCTCGCCGTCGCGGATCCGCAGGAAGCCCGCGCACTGCTCGAACGCCTTCGGCCCGAGCCGGGCCACCTTCTTGATCTCGGTACGGCTCTTGAACGGACCGTTCTCGTCCCGGTGCAGCACGATGTTCTCAGCCAGGCCGGCGGTGATGCCGGAGACCCGGGTCAGCAGCGGCGCGGAGGCGGTGTTGATGTCCACGCCGACGCCGTTCACACAGTCCTCGACCACCGCGTCCAGCGAGCGGGCCAGCTTCACCTCGGACAGGTCGTGCTGGTACTGGCCGACACCGATCGACTTCGGGTCGATCTTCACCAGCTCGGCGAGCGGGTCCTGCAGGCGCCGGGCGATCGACACCGCGCCGCGCAGCGAGACGTCCATGCCGGGCAGTTCCTGCGACGCGTACGCCGACGCCGAGTAGACCGACGCGCCCGCCTCGGAGACGACCACCTTGGTCAGCTTGGCGTCCGGGTGCCGCTTGATCAGCTCGGTGGCCAGCTTGTCGGTCTCCCGCGAGGCGGTGCCGTTGCCGATCGCGATCAGCTCGACGTTGTGCTTCGACGCCAGCGCGGCCAGCTTGTGGATCGACTCGTCCCACTTGTTCTGCGGCACGTGCGGGTAGATCACGGCGGTGTCGACGCACTTGCCGGTCGCGTCGACCACGGCGACCTTCACACCGGTACGGAAACCCGGGTCCAGGCCCATCGTGGCGCGGGTGCCGGCCGGGGCGGCCAGCAGCAGGTCCCGCAGGTTCGCCGCGAAGACCCGCACCGCCTCGTCCTCGGCCGCCTCGCGCAGCCGCACCCGCAGGTCGGCGCCGAGGTGGATCAGGACCCGGGTGCGCCAGGCCCAACGGACCGTGTCGACCAGCCACTTGTCGGCCGGGCGGCCGTGGTCGGTGACCCCGTTGCGCCCGGCGATGCGGCCCTCGAAGTAGCCCTCGTCCTCCTCCGGGTGCGGTTCCATGGTGAGGTCGAGGACGTCCTCCTTCTCGCCGCGCAGCATCGCCAGGATGCGGTGCGAAGGGAGCTTGCCGTACGGCTCGGCGAAGTCGAAGTAGTCGGAGAACTTGGCGCCGTCGGTCTGCTTGCCGTCACGGACCTTCGCCACCAGGCGGCCCCGGGTCCACATCTGCTCGCGCAGCTCACCGATCAGGTCGGCGTCCTCGGCGAACCGTTCGATCAGGATGGCGCGGGCCCCGTCCAGGGCGGCCTGCGGGTCGGCGACACCCTTGTCGGCGTCGACGAACGCGGCGGCGGCCGCCTTAGGGTCCACGGTCGGGTCGCTGAGCAGGCCATCGGCGAGCGGCTCCAGACCGGCCTCGCGGGCGATCATCGCCTTGGTGCGGCGCTTCGGCTTGTACGGCAGGTAGATGTCCTCCAGGCGGGCCTTGGTGTCGGCCTCGAGGATCTGCCGCTCGAGCGCGTCGTCGAGCTTGCCCTGGGAGCGGATCGACTCCAGCACCGCGGCGCGGCGGTCCTCCAGCTCCCGCAGATAACCCAGCCGCTCCTCGAGGGTGCGCAGCTGGGCGTCGTCGAGTGTGCCGGTCACCTCCTTCCGGTATCGGGCGATGAACGGCACCGTCGCCCCACCGTCGAGCAGCTCGACCGTGGCGGTGACCTGCCCTTCCCGTACCCCGAGCTCCGAGGCGATGCGCTGATGGATAGCTGTCGTCACGTCGACGATTGTCACCGACGCCGCCCCGGCTTGTCGCGCCGCCCCGGACTGTCACCCGCCCGCGATCATGAACCGCACGTCGCGGCGTCCCTCTCGCGGGGGATGCCCGGATCGCTCATGAACCGCCCAGGGCGGCCCGTCCGTACCCCGATGTCGCGAATGTCACTGTGGCTTCCCGGTCCGGATCAACGACCTTTTTTGCTGCCGTACGGCGGGGAAAGGCTCGAAGATCGGCCCTTCGGAGGGGCCGGCTGAGCTGTGACCTGCGCGATCATCCGGCTACCGGGGGTGTGTGGCCGTCCGGGGTATCAAACGGAAGCCGCGACACTTGGTAGGAGGTACTAGAGACAACGGAATTGGCCTTTGGCACTCTTGCAGCATGACGCTTGCTGTCCGGGCGGTCGCCGCCACTGATCAGGGCCTGGTCCGGTCCAACAACGAAGACGCGGTCTTCGTCGGTAATCGACTCTTCGTGGTGGCGGACGGCATGGGCGGGCTCCCCGCCGGTGAGCTGGCGAGCGACATGGTCGTGCAGACCCTCAGCTCCGTCGACACCGCGCCCGACAACGGCGAGCCCCTGCAGGACCTGATCTCCGCCCTGGAGACGGCGAACCAGCGGATCGAGGCGTCGGTGGCCGAGGACGACGCCCGCGACGGCATGGGCACCACGGTGACGGCCCTGCTGCTGTCCGGTGATCGCCTGGCCGTGCTGAACGTCGGCGACTCCCGCTGCTATCTGCTCCGCGACGGCGAGTTCCAGCAGCTCACCCGGGACGACACGTATGTGCAGGCGCTCGTCGACCAGGGCGTCCTGACCCGCGACGACGCCCGCCGCCACCCGCAGCGCGCCCTGGTGACCCAGGCCGTCCAGGGCGGGCCGTACCGCCCGGCCGGCCGCACCATCCCGGCTCGCGTCGGCGACCGTTTCCTGCAGTGCAGCGACGGCCTCTCCGACTACGTCGAGGACACCGTGATCGCCCAGACCCTGCGCGAGGTCGCCGACCGCAAGGAGTGCGCCGCGGCCCTGGTCAACCGAACCCTCGAAAACGGAGCCCCCGACAACGTGACGGTCATCGTCTCCGACATCGTCGACGCCTGACCGGCCCTCGCCGGGAGCCCGGTCCGGCGGTGGCCGCCTGACCGGCCCCGATCAGCGCCCACGATCAGCGAACGTGTGCGCCCGCCCGGCTCCACGTCCGGCCGGGCGTCACGGTCCGGCCCGTATGCGCGCGCATTGGTGTCATCGGCCCGGCGTGAGCAGACGATGAGTCATCGTGTGCTCCCGTGGGCCTGACCGGCGACGAACCGGAACGGGCGCCTCCAACCCCCGGCCACGTCGGCCCCCGGCCGCGGTTCACGCTTCGGTGTCGCGTGGAATCGGATCGTCGTCGGCCCGCTGTTCGCCGAGGAGGCGCTCGACGGCTTCCACCACGGCGGCGGACGGGTCCCCGTGACGCTGAAGGTAGGCGGCGACGTCATCGGGGACATCGATGATGAAATCCATGACGACACCTTCGCCTACTCCGAAGGCGGTGGGGAGCTGTCGTCGTCCGAACGGGGGAGCGCCTATTCTCAGCGCGTGCTGATGACTACCGAGCGATTGATTCTGCGGCGGTTCCGGGCGTCGGACGCGCCGATGCTGGCGGCCTATCGATCGATTCCTGAGGTGGCTCGGTATCAACCTTGGGCGGTGCCTTATCCGGTGGAGAAGGCGGACGGCGCCGTCAAGGCCTATGCCGAAGGGTCGCCGACGGCGGCGGGGTGGTTTCAATACGCCGTCGAGCACACGGCTGACCAGCGCCTCATCGGGGACGTGGGGGTGCGGATCCACGACAACCTGAAACAGGGGGAGATCGGGTTCACCTTCGACCCGGCGTACCAGCGCAAGGGTTTCGCCTTTGAGGCCGTGACCGCCGTGCTGGACCGGCTCCTCCTCAAACAGGGCCTGCACAAGGTGACCGGGGAGTGTGACGCCCGGAACGTGCGGTCGGCGGGGCTGATGGAGCGGCTCGGGTTCCAGCGGGAGGGGCTGCTGCGGCAGCAGACCTTCATCAAGGGGGAGTGGACCGACGACCTGCTGTACGGTCTGCTGGCCACCGAATGGCGACCAGCAGACCGATAGCGATCAGGACGCGGTGTAGCGCAGCCAGACCGTGCCGAGCGGGGGGATCCGCAGCGACACCGAGGCGTCGAAACCGTGCCAGGGCAGGTGCTCGGCCTCGACACCGCCGAGGTTGCCGACGCCGGAGCCGCCGTACAGCTCGCTGTCGGTGTTGACCACCTCGTCCCAGCGGCCGGCCCGGGGCAGACCGATCCGGTAGCCCTCGTGCGGGACGGCGGCGAAGTTGACCACGCAGGCCAGCGCGTCGCCGTTCGGGGCGAACCGGACGAACGAGAACGTGTTGTGCTGCGAGTCCTCGCTGGTGATCCACCGGAACCCGGACGGCGTGGTGTCCTGCGTCCACAGCGCCGGGGTGTCCCGGTAGACCCGGTTCAGGTCACCGACCAGGCCCTTGACACCACCGAACTGCGGATCCCTCAGCAGGTCCCAGTCCAGGCCGCGTTCCTCGCTCCACTCCCGCAGGTCGCCCATCTCGGCGCCCATGAACAGCAGCTGCTTGCCGGTGAACGCCCACATGAAGCCGAGCAGCGCCCGGGTGTTGGCGAGTTTCTGCCACAGGTCGCCGGGCATCTTGCCGGTCAGCGAGCCCTTGCCGTGGACGACCTCGTCGTGGCTGATCGGCAGCGTGTAGTTCTCGCTCCACGCGTAGACCGTCGCGAAGGTCATCTGGTGGTGGTGCCACTGCCGGTGGACGGGCTCGTGCTCCATGTACGACAGGGTGTCGTTCATCCAGCCCATGTTCCATTTGAAGCCGAACCCGAGACCGCCGAGGTGGGTGGGGCGGGTGACGCCGGGCCACGCGGTGGACTCCTCGGCGATCGTCATCACGCCGGGGTGGTTCTTGTAGACGGTCGCGTTCATCTCCTGCAGGAAGCTGATCGCGTCCAGGTTCTCCCGGCCGCCGTACTGGTTCGGGGTCCACTCGCCGTCCTTGCGCGAGTAGTCCAGGTACAGCATCGACGCGACCGCGTCCACCCGCAGACCGTCGGCGTGGAACTCCTCGCACCAGTACAGCGCGTTGGCGACCAGGAAGTTGCGGACCTCACGGCGGCCGAAGTCGAAGACGTACGTGCCCCAGTCGGGGTGTTCGCCACGCCGCCAGTCGCCGTGCTCGTAGAGCGGGCTGCCGTCGAATCGGGCCAGGCCCCACTCGTCCTTCGGGAAGTGTGCGGGCACCCAGTCCAGGATCACGCCGATGCCGGCCTGGTGCAGCTTGTCGACCAGGTACCGGAACTCGTCGGGGGTGCCGAACCGGGACGTCGGCGCGTAGTAGCCGGTGACCTGGTAACCCCACGACCCGCCGAACGGGTGCTCCATCACCGGCATCAGCTCGACGTGCGTGAAGCCGGTCTCGACGACGTAGTCGACCAGCTGCTCGGCCAGCTCGACGTACGACAGGCCGGGCCGCCACGAGCCCAGGTGCACCTCGTACGCGCTGATCGGCTCCTGATGCCACGACTTGGCGGCCCGCTCGCGCATCCACTGCTCGTCGGCCCACTCGTACTCGGACTGGAACACCACCGACGCGGTGGCCGGCGGCACCTCGGTGTGCTGCGCGAGGGGGTCGGCGTGCTCGCGCCACGTACCGTCCCGGCCGAGGATCTTGAACTTGTACCGGGTGCCGACGTGCGCGGCCGGGATGTACAGCTCCCACACGCCGCTGGAGCCCAGCGACCGCATCGGCCAGCCGTCGTGCGGCCCCCAGCCGGCGAAGTCACCGACCACCTGCACGCCGCGCGCGCCGGGCGCCCACACCGCGAACGCGACGCCGGTGCCGTGCGGACGGGCGCCGAGCACCCGCCACAGCTTCTCGTGCCGGCCCTCGCCGATCAGGTGCAGGTCGAGCTCACCGAGTGTGGGGGTGTGCCGGTACGGGTCGTCGTGGGTCGTCCCGTCGACGTCGAGCCGGTAGTCGAGCACGGTGCCGGGCAGTTCGGCGGCGAAGATGCCGGCGTCGTGCACCTTCGTCATCGGGTGACGCTCACCGTCGTGCTCGACGGTCACCTCGGTGGCGTCCTTGCGCAGGGTCCGGATGACGGTGCGCCCGTCGTGCGGGTGGGCGCCGAGGACGGCGTGCGGATCGTGGGTGTCCCCGGCGATCACACCGTCCATCAGGCGTTTGTCGGCGGCGAGTGGGGCGGTGGTCTGACCGATCATGGTTTTGCGGTGCCCTCCGGGGTTCATCCGACGAGCCTGGCGATGGACCGCAGGGGGATCCGCAGCCAGCCGGGCCGATGTCGGGCTTCATAGGCGGCCTCGTAGACCGCCTTGTCCAGCTCGTACGCGGCCAGCAGCGCACCGCGGTCCCGCGGGTCGGTGCCGGCCGCGCTGGTGTATCCGTCGCAGAACGCCGCCTGGTTGCGGTCCACCCATTCCCGGGCGCGCGCCGCCAGGTGCTCGTCGTCGTCGGAGTCGACGAGCAGTTGGTAGGCGGCGTACTCGTAGGACCGCAGCACTCCGGCGATGTCCCGCAGGGGTGAGTCGGGCAGCCGGCGCTCGTCCAGCGGCTGGCCGGGCTCACCCTCGAAGTCGATCAGCAGCCAGCTCTCCGGGGTGCGCAGCACCTGGCCCAGGTGCAGGTCGCCGTGGATGCGCTGGACGTCGACCTGCTCGCCGGTGAGGGCGGTGAACCGTTCGGTGATCGCCGGGACGTACTGCTGCAGCTCGGGCACCGCGTTGGCGGCGGTCCGCAACCGGGCCAGCACCGCGTCCAGCGGGAACGGCGCCGGGCCGCCGCCGAGTTGCTCGGCCAGCGTCAGGTGCACCGACGCGACCGCCTCGCCGAGCCGGTACGACTCGCCCTGGAAGTCGCCGCCCACCTCGTCCGCGCCGTAGGCGGCGTCGGCGAACAGGTCCCGGGCCGAGGCGGTGGCCATCGCCCAGCCCTCGGCCGAGTTCACCGCGTATTCGGTGACCATGCCCAGGGAGAAGTCGTCGGCCGCCCGGTACGACCCGAACAGCCGGGCCACGTGCGGGTTCCCGGCCCGGCCGAGCACCCGGTTCAGTTCGATGTCCGGGTTGATGCCGCTGGTCACCCGCCGGAACATCTTGAAGATCGCGGCCTCGTCGAAGATCACACTGGTGTTGGACTGCTCCGCGTCGAACACCCGCGGCCAGGCCTCCAGCGGCAGCGTGACGTCCGGTTCCTTCTCGAACGCGATGTCACCGGTCAGCTCGGAGCGGTCGAAGAGGGTCAGCAGGTAGCGGGCCGCCGCCGGGTCGTAGACCGCGTCGTAGCCGGTCCGGCCGTCGTCGGTGGTGCCGATGGTGGCCACCGCGCTGTACTCGGCCATCGGGCCGTCACCCCAGCCCACCACGATCTGGTAGCGCTCGGAACTGCCGTCGGTGTACTCCACGTCGACGAGGACCAGCTCCAGGTCCTCGCCCAGCGGGGTCGCGGACGCCTGTTTGACCGAGGACAGGACCCGGCTGCGCCCGGCGTACCAGCGCTGTTTCGGTAACCACTCGGCGTACGGCAGCGTCATTGCTTCTCCTCGGACCCGCACAGTTGGAACCAGTAGAAACCGTGCCCCGGAAGGGTCAGAAGGTACGGCAGCTGCCCGATCCGGGGGAAGTTCACGTGCCCGGTCAACTCCACCGGGGTGTACCCGTTCCAGTGCTGCAGATTCAGCTCGATCGGCTGCGGGAAGCGCGACAGGTTGTTCACGCAGAGCACCACGTCGTCGCCGATCTCGCGCAGGAAGGCGAGCACCGACGGGTTGGAGCCGCCCAGTTCCCGGAACGTGCCGGTGGCGAACGCCTCGTGCCGCCGCCGGACCGCGAGCATGGTCCGGGTCCAGTTCAGCAACGAGGTGGCGCTGTCGCGCTGGGCCTCCACGTTGACCGCCTGGTAGCCGTACACCGGGTCCTGGTTGACCGGCAGGTAGAGCCGCCCGGGCGTGGCCGTGGAGAAACCGGCGTTGCGGTCCGGGGTCCACTGCATCGGGGTGCGCACCCCGTCGCGGTCACCGAGCCAGATGTTGTCGCCCATCCCGATCTCGTCGCCGTAGTAGAGCACCGGCGAACCGGGCAGCGACAGCAGCAGGGCGGTGAACAGCTCGATCTGGTTGCGGTCGTTCTCCAGCAGCGGGGCGAGCCGGCGGCGGATGCCGACGTTCGCCTTCATCCGCGGGTCCTTGGCGTACTCCGAGTACATGTAGTCGCGCTCTTCGTCGGTCACCATCTCGAGCGTCAGCTCGTCGTGGTTGCGCAGGAAGATGCCCCACTGGGTGTTCTCCGGGATCGGTGGCGTCTGGGCCAGGATCTCCGAGATCGGGAAACGCGACTCCCGCCGTACGGCCATGAAGATCCGTGGCATCAGCGGGAAGTGGAACGCCATGTGGCACTCGTCGCCGCCGGAGCGGGCGTCACCGAAGTACTCCACCACGTCGGCCGGCCACTGGTTCGCCTCGGCCAGCAGCACCCGGCCGGGGAACTCGTCGTCGATCACCTTGCGGCAGTGCTTGAGGAACGCGTGCGTCTGCGGGAGGTTCTCGCAGTTGGTGCCCTCCTCCTCGAAGAGGTACGGCACCGCGTCCAGCCGGAACCCGTCGATGCCCAGGTCGAGCCAGAACCGCAGCACGTCCAGCATCGCCTCCTGCACCTTCGGGTTCTCGTAGTTGAGATCCGGCTGGTGCGAGAAGAACCGGTGCCAGTAGAACTGCCGCCGCACCGGGTCGAACGTCCAGTTCGACTCCTCGGTGTCGACGAAGATGATCCGCGCGTCCTGGTACTTCTCGCTGGTGTCGTTCCAGACGTAGAAGTCGCCGTACGGGCCCTCCGGGTCGTGCCGGGACGCCTGGAACCACGGGTGCGAGTCCGACGTGTGGTTCATGACCAGGTCGGTGATCACCCGGATGCCGCGCTTGTGCGCCGCGTCCAGCAGGGCCACGAAGTCCTCGACCGTGCCGAACTCGGGCAGCACCTTGTAGAAGTCGCGGATGTCGTAGCCGCCGTCGCGCAGCGGCGAGTCGTAGAACGGCGGCAGCCACAGGCAGTCGACACCCAGCCATTGCAGGTAGTCGAGCCGTTCTATCAGGCCGCGCAGGTCACCGCCGCCGTCCGAACCCGAGTCGTAGAAGGCTCTGACCAGCACCTCGTAGAAGACGGCCCGCTGGAACCAGGTCCGGTCGGCGGGAAGGGTCCGGGCGTGCCCGAAGTCCTCGGAGGTCGGATGCTCGACCACCCCGTCCTCGGTGTGGCTTCCCTCAGCCGGATCGTGTTCGGACGTCGACAGCTCCATCGTGTTTCTCCCCTTGTTGCTACCGTGCCTGTACGACGAACACGTGCGCCGGTTCCACGAATGGATCGATCCGCACCGCGTTGTACTGCCCCCACTCATACGACGCCCCGGTGATCTGGTCGACCACGGTGAAGCGCTCGTGCCAGTCCAGGCCGAGAGCCGGCATGTCCAGAGTGGTGTTGCCCCACTGCACGTTGCTGGAATCGAACGAGCAGATCACCAGAACCGTGTTCCCGGTCTCCGGATCGCGCTTGGAGAAGCAGAGCAGCGAGCCGTTGTCGATCTCGTGGAACCGCAGGTTGCGCAGCCAGTGCAGGGCCGGGTTCTCGTCACGGACCCGGTTCAGCTTGGTCAGGAACGGGGCCAGCGAGCGGCCGGCCTTCTCCGCCGCCGCCCAGTCCCGGGGCTTCAGCTCGAACTTCTCGTTGTCGATGTATTCCTCGGCGCCCGGGCGCGGCACGTGCTCGAACAGCTCGTACCCGGAGTAGAGGCCCCAGGACGGGGTGAGCATCGACGCCAGCACCGCCCGGATCTTGAACATCGGCGGGCCGCCGTTCTGCAGCGACTCGTGCAGGATGTCCGGGGTGTTCGGCCAGAAGTTGGGCCGCATCCAGTCGACCGAGGCGAGCAGCTGCCCCATGTACTCCTTCATCTCGGCGGCCGAGGTGCGCCAGGTGAAGTACGTGTACGACTGGGTGAAACCGATCTTGCCGAGCCCGTTCATCATCGCCGGGCGGGTGAACGCCTCGGCCAGGAACAGCACGTCCGGATGGGTCTCCTTGACCTTCGGGATCAGCCACTGCCAGAAGTTGACGGCCTTGGTGTGCGGGTTGTCCACCCGGAAGATCCGGACCCCGTTCTCCACCCAGTGCATCACCACGCGGTAGACCTCGTCGCGCAGCGTGCGGTAGTCGTTGTCCCAGTTGATCGGGTAGATGTCCTGGTACTTCTTGGGCGGGTTCTCGGCGTACGCGATGGTGCCGTCCGCCTTGGTGGTGAAGAACTGCGGGAACTGCTTGACCCACGGGTGGTCCGGAGCGGCCTGCAGCGCGAGGTCCAGCGCGACCTCCATGCCCAGCTCCTCGGCCTTCTCCCGGAACGCCACGAAGTCCTCGAGGGTGCCCAGCTGCGGGTGGATCGCGTCGTGACCGCCCTCGTCGGAGCCGATCGCCCACGGCGAGCCGACGTCCTCCGGCCGCGCGACCAGGGTGTTGTTGCGGCCCTTGCGGTTGATCTTGCCGATCGGGTGGATCGGTGGCAGGTAGACGACGTTGAAGCCCATCGCCGCCACGGCCGGCAGCCGCTTCGCCGCGGTCCGGAAGTCACCGTGCCTGATCGGCGTGGCGTCCGGGCCGATCTCGGCGCCCTCCGAGCGCGGGAAGAACTCGTACCAGGACGAGTACAGCGCGCGCTTGCGGTCCACCCAGAGCGCGAACGAGCGGGTCGTGGTGACCAGGTGCCGCACCGGGTTGTGCCAGAGCAGCTCCTCCAGGTCCAGCGCCGGGGTGACCCGGGCGAACAGCGACTTCTCGGTGTCGCGCAGCGCGGCCGCGGCCTCCCGGACCCGCTCCTCCTGGTCCGCCGGGACGATCTTGGTGGCCAGGTCGAGCGTCTCGGCGCCCTCGGCCAGATCGTTCGCCAGATCCTCGGCGCCCTGCCCGGCGCCGATCTTCTTCACCACGGCGTCGCGCCACGTCCGGTACGGATCGTCGAACGCCTCCACCGTGAACGTCCACCGGCCCACCTCGTCCGGGCGGATCGCGGCGTGCCATTTGTCGAGGCCCGGCTCACCGGGGGTCATCCGCGTGAAAGCCTGGGTGCCGCCGTCGGGGCCGCGCCATACCACGTTCACGCCGAGCGCGTGATGACCTTCGCGATAGGACACCGCCGAGACGGGAACCAGTTCGCCGACGACCGCTTTCGCGGGGTAGCGGCCACCGGAAACAGCCGGTGTCACGTCTTCGATGGGGAAGCGACCGGTCATGATCTCCACCGTAGTCAGAGGGGTGCGGGAGGACTCGGCGACCGGGAAAACCAGCGCGCGGTGTCCCTAAGACTTCTCCGCAGCGGGAAATTTGAAACGGCCGACCGCCGATGCGTCCCAACCTACCGGAGCCGGACCCCCGCACCGCATCCAGACGCGGCCGGGTGCCACCGCGGATCGCGATGATTTCACCTGTTCGCAACAGGCGTTCACCTTTAAAACACGGTCGGGAGCGCGTCGGTTGCCCTGGGTTGCCATCGGGGACCATCGCTCAAACCCGGTCCCGGGGCACCGAAACATCCCTCGACGCAAGCCGACGGCGAGCGCACAACGGAGGAGATGAACTGTGGCCGGACCGTCCAGCGCCCTGTCCCCGGTGATCGCCGCCAGCACCCACTGGCTGGCGCGTGCCTACCCGGGCGGCGAGGCCAACACGGTCTCCCACACCCTCGCCGAGCTCCAGGCCCGGCAGGCGATCACGGTCGCCGCCTGGCTGCGCTACCCCACCGAGGTCGACGCGGCGCTGGTCGCGATCGCCGGCCCCGGCGGCTCCGCGATCCTGGACTGGCGGGCCGGCAGCGAGCCCGAGGACGAGTTCGCCGACGGCGAGGGCTGGCGCACCTGGGTCGACGAGGTCGTCGTCTCCTGGGCCGCGTGCCTGCTCGCCGACCCGCTGCTGGCCCGGCGCGGCGTCGACGCGGTCATCGCCGCGATGCCGGTCCCGGACCAGCGTCCCCGCCCGCACGGTCGCCGCGGTGGCCTGCCCAACGAGTTCCGCCGCCTGCTGCAGCCGGACGCCCGTGACCGTGACGCCGCCTCGCTGCTGCGCCACCCCGACCTGCTCGACCCGATCGCCTCGATGCACCGCGACCAGCTGCTCTACCTCCTGGACGCCGAGCAGGACCGCACCCCCCTGGCGGCCTGAAATCGGCTACCCCCTCCCGGAGGGGACCGTCCGCGCACGCGGGTGCAGACGGTCCCGCCGGATCGGGAGGGGTTCCGGAGGCCGTGGGAACGGCGAGTCCTCCTGCTGTTCCCGCGGCCTCCTTTTTTCTGTGACATCGGACAATCGGTCCCGCCGGGCGTGTCCGGGCGCTGATACTCCTGCGGCATGAAGACCGCTCTGTTGGCTCTCGTCCTGGCCGGTCCGGTTCCGCCCGGCACCCTGCTCACCCAGGCGGACGGTCACGTCGGCCCACCGGTCGCCGCTGCGTACCGGGCCCCGGCCGTCTGTGACGCGGACTTCCCCAGCGACCGGCTGGTGCGGTCGCGGGCGTCGATCGAACTCCAGTACCGGTCGGCCCGGCTGAGCACCGACTACATCCCCACCGACACCGTGCACAACACCGTCACCGTCTACCGCGCCGGTGGCGCCGCACAGTTCATCACCGAGCTGCGCACCGCCGTACGGAAATGTCCGCTGGGTCGTTTCGGCGCTCGCGCCGCGAAGTTCCGGCTCGTCGAAAACAGCGACGATGCCCTGTTGGTGGAACGATCGACCGCCGCCTACAACGACGACGGCAGCGTCGCGGGCGGCCGTCGCGTCACGTGGATCGCCGCCGTCCGGGACGGCGACGCGGTCACCATGCTCGAAACCATCGGTTACGAGTCGGGCACCGCGTCACCGGCCGAGGTGCGGGGCCTGGTGAAGGCCGCCGCGAAGCGTCTCGAACTCCTAAGCTAGGCGCGCCGGGAAACCGCCGGTGGCGATCGGGCCCCAGGACTCGATCGTCACCCGGATCAGGCACTTGCCCTGGTCGGTCATGGCCTGCCGGTACTCGTCCCAGTCCGAGTGCTCACCGGAGATCACCCGGAAGTACTCGACCAGCGGCTCCACCGCCTCCGGCAGGTCGATCACCTCGGCCACCCCGTCGACCTGCACCCACGGGCCGTTCCACTCGTCGGACAGGATCGTCAGCGTGACCCGGGGGTCGCGGCGGATGTTCGCCACCTTCGCCCGCTCCGGGTAACTGGAGATGACGATGCGGCCCTCGGTGTCCACGCCGCACGTGTTCGGTGACGACTGCGGCCGGCCGTCCTTCTTCGTGGTCAGCAGGATCGCGTGGTGCCGCGGGCGCAGGAACTCGAGGAGTTCCGCGCGCTCGACCTTGTTGTTGGTCGCGACCGTGCGAGCCATCAGTGCACCTCCGTGGTGTCGACGGCGATCGCGCCCGGATCCTGGCCGCCCGGGCCCTCGGCGGCCTGTGCCGCCGCGATCGCCGCTCCGATGATGCCCGCGTTGTTCAGCAGCGTGGCCGGAACGATCGGGGTCTTGATGTCCAGCAGCGGGAAGAACTTCTCCGACTTCTTGCTGACACCGCCGCCGATGACGAACAGCCGCGGCGACAACAGCATCTCCACGTGACGCAGGTAGCGCTCCACCCGGACCGCCCACCGCTCCCAGCTCAGATCCTCCGACTCCCGGGCCCGGTCGGCGGCCCGCGACTCGGCGTCCACCCCGTCCAGCTCCAGGTGGCCGAACTCGGTGTTCGGGATCAGCACCCCGTCCAGGAACAGGGCGCTGCCGATCCCGGTCCCGAAGGTCAGCATCATGATCAGGCCGGACTGGTCCCGGCCGCCACCGAACGCCACCTCGGCGACCCCGGCCGCGTCCGCGTCGTTCAGCACCGTCACCGGCTTGCCCAGCCGTTCGGAGAACAGGCGCGCGGCCGGCGCCTCCAGCCACGACTTGTCCACGTTCGCGGCGGTGCGGGTCACGCCGTCGACCACCACGCCGGGGAACGTCACGCCGACGCTGTCGAACCCGTCGAACTGGGCGGCGACCTCGGCGACCGCCTCCACCACGCTGGCCACGTCGGCGGGCTGCGGGGTCGGCACCCGGAAGCGCTCGCCGATCAGCTCACCACGCGCCTGGTCGACCAGGGCCCCCTTCACGCCGGAGCCGCCGATGTCGATGCCGAGGATGGTCATGCGTCTTCCGTTCTGCCGTTGTTTCCGCGGATGGTGTTTACCACGTGGGTGCCCGTCCCAACCGCTGCCCCCTGGGAGTGAATTCGCTGCGTAACTGACGGCTTCACGTCAAGTGACTCATACTTTCGGTCTACGGCGTCTAGGCTATTTGGTTAACGTTGCACTTCAGAACGGTCGCCGCGTGCGGGCACGGCTCTCTGCCCGCTGATGGAGGACCACTCATGACCCTGCTCATGGCGCCACGGCAGCCCGTACACACGGTGCCCGGGACCAGCGCCTCCGAACTGCTCACCGAGTTGCACAACGCCCCGGCCGGCCCGAAACGGGCCCGGCTGCGCGCCCGGGCGATCGAGGCCTGGCTGCCTCTCGCCCGCCACCTCGCCCACCGGTACTCCGGTCGCGGCGAACCCACCGACGACCTGATCCAGACCGCCACCGTCGGCCTCATCAAAGCCGTCGACAAGTTCGACCCGGACCGCGGTGTCGACTTCGCCGGCTACGCCATCCCCACGATCATCGGCGAGATCAAACGCCACTTCCGGGACCGCACCTGGTCGGTCCGGGTGCCGCGCCGCCTCCAGGAGCTGCGGCTGGCCATCACCGAGGCCAACAGCACCCTCACACAGACCCTGGGCCGCTCGCCGACCGTCCCGGACATCGCCGTCCACCTGGGCATCACCGAGGAGGACGTGCTGGAGGGCCTGGAGGGCGCCCGGGCCTACAACGCGACGTCGCTGTCCACACCGATCAGCGCCGACGGCACCACCGAACTCGGCGACACCCTGGGCGGCGAGGACCACGAGTTCGAGATCGCCGAGACGCGCGTCGCCCTGGGCCCGGCCCTGGCCACCCTCGACGACCGGGAGCAGAAGATCCTGACGCTGCGCTACTACGGCAACCTGACCCAGTCCCAGATCGCCGACCAGATCGGCATCTCCCAGATGCACGTGTCCCGGCTGCTCACCAAGGCCCTGACCAAGCTCCGCCACCAGCTGGACACCACGATCTGAACCCCTCTTCCTCCGGTACGGGAGTGGGGAACCCGGAAGCACCGGCGCGTCTCGTGGCTGTCGCGCCGGGTGGGCGGCCGGTCGCGGTGTCCCCGCGGGTTCCGGGCCGGATGCGGTGGTCACCGGTTCGATCCCTACACAGTGGCCGGGCCGAAGCCTCGACGGCTTCGGCCCGGCCACTGCGGTGCGGCGGGGTGCCTACTGCGCTCCGCTCGCCTGCCAGTTCAGGCTGATCAGCAGGGTGCGGGCCTCGTCCGCGACCTCGGCGTCGGCGTGCACCTCGTAGGACGCGGCCTGGATGGAGCTGCGGGAGGTGAAGTCCCGGCGGCCACCGGTCGCGGCGTGGGCGATGGCTCCGAAGATGGCGCCCCAGATCGCGCCGATCACCACGGTGGTCAACAGGATCGAGATCCAGCTGGAGTCACTGAAGATGCCGAAGAACAGGCCGATCAGCAGACCGAACCAGGCGCCACTGGCGGCGCCGGCGCCGGCGGCCCGGCCCACTGTCAGGCGGCCCAGCACGTTCTCCACCAGGCGCAGGTCGGTGCCGACGATAGTGGTGCGCTCCACCGGGAACTTGTTGTCCGACAGGTGGTCCACCGCCTGCTGGGCCAGGGCGTAGTCGGGGTAGGTGCCGACCACCACGGTCGGGCCGGTCGCCGCCGTGCCGGTGCCGGTGGTCTGTGCGGGCAGGACGGGAACGGTTCCGGCGGGGCCGGGCGGAACCGGGGGAGCGGGGCTCAGCGAGACGGTCGACTTGGTGTCCGGCTCGGGCCGGTTCTCGGTGGGGGTCGTCATGACTTGGCTCCTTGTTCGGCGGAGGGCTTCGTAGCGGGCTTGGCGGAGGTCTTGACGGAAGACTTGGTGGAGGACCTGGCGGGCACGGCCGGCCGGGTCCGGGCGGGTGCGGGAGCCGGGGGCGCGGGGGCGGGCTCGGCCGCCGTCAGGCGGACCCAGACGATGAAGGTGACGGCGGTCGCGGCCAGGATCCCGGCGGTGCCGGTCAGGAAGGCGAACCGGTCCGAGACCAGCTCGGGCAGGGCCCGCTCGGAGACCGCCACCGACGCCATCCCGAACACCGCGCCCGCCACGGACAGCGCGGCGGCGATGCCCAGGCAGATCATGACCAGGCGGTTCGGCAGTTGCAGGGAGCGGCTCGGGCCACCCCGGCGCGCCAGCCGGACACCGAACAGCGCCAGTGATCCGCAGGCCAGCACGATGAACAGGGCGGCGATGGCATCGCTCGGGCGGTGCCACTCGGCCCACACGGTGGCCACCGAGACGATCGCGACGTAACCGGCGCCGGCCAGGCCGACCATGCCGCGCATCGCCCGGGGGAAGACCAGCACCAGCACGAACGCGGCGGAGGCGGCCGCCGTGGCGTGACCGCTGGGCCACGAGTTCGGCATCGGGACACCGTCCAGCAGCGGCCGTTCCAGGCCGGCCTTGAGCTGCTGGGTGGCCACGTTCGCGGCCACCACCAGGAAACCGGCGGCCAGCGCCAGGTCCATCCGGCGGCGCAGCGCCCCGAACGCGGCGGCCAGCAGACAGACCCCGGCGAGCACCACGAGCCGGGTGCCGTTCAGGGTGCGGCCGAGGACCTCGCTGACCCGGGGATGGTCGATGTCGCCGCCCTGCAGTGCGGCTGTGTCGATGGTCTGTCCCAGGGACGTGCCTATGAACAGCCGGTGTACCGCGTACGCGGCGGCCGCGGCGAAGAGCGCCACCACCAGCGGGCTGATCGTGTGCCACGTGCTGACCTGTGTCTTCACGGGCGATGGGGCCGGTCCCGGACGGGACGCGACGGCTGTCATGAGGCCTCCTGGGCGTGCGGTGTGCAACGCGCTTTCCCATTCGCCGCGAATTTGAAGCGTGACGTCGGCAACGGTTCCGCACCCGTTCGCGCTCTCGCCCCGCACCACGGGACACGGATCTTCGTACTCGACGCCGGCGCACCTGTGCCGGCGCCGATACGAGGGGACCTGCATACATGGGGCACACCACCCGACGACTGCTCACCGGCGTACTGCTGGCGCTCGCCGCCGGGGCCGGGACGATCGGATCGCCCGGCGTGGCACAGGCGGCCGGCCCGGCGTACGTCAGCGGGAAGGTCCGCACCAGCGACGGCGCGGTGAACGTGCGCAGCGGCCCCTCCGCGCAGACCCAGGGTCTCCGGAAGATCGCCAACGGCGGCGCCGTGAAGCTGGAGTGCTCGGTCCCCGGCACCCCGATCAAGGGCACCGTGCGGACCAGCAGCCTGTGGGACCGCCTGGCCGACGGCGGTTA
Source organism: Actinoplanes couchii (assembly GCF_016862075.1). Classification (GTDB taxonomy): domain Bacteria; phylum Actinomycetota; class Actinomycetes; order Mycobacteriales; family Micromonosporaceae; genus Actinoplanes; species Actinoplanes couchii. The sequence continues at coordinate 72,640 of NZ_BOMG01000008.1, forward strand.
CGTCGCGCACGCCTACGTGCTCGCCGCCGGTGCGATCAAGACGTGCCCGGCCGTGACCCCGCCGCCGGCACCCGCTCCCGCTCCGGTGCTGACGCCCGAGCAGTTCATCAAGGCCGCGGTCCCCGGCGCGCAGCAGGGCTGGCGGCAGTACGGGGTGCCGGCCTCGGTGACGATCGCCCAGTCGATCCTGGAGTCCGGCTGGGGGCGCAGCGGGCTCTCCTCGGTCGACAAGAACTTCTTCGGCATCAAGTGCCAGAGGGGCGCGTACGGCCCGCACGCCACCGGCTGCCACGTCTACACGACGAACGAGTGCGACAAGGCCGGCAGGTGCTTCGTGACCGAGGACGCCTTCCGGACGTACGCCACGATGGCGCGTTCCTTCCAGGACCACGGGCACTTCCTGCGCAACAACAAGCGGTACGCGCCCGCGTTCAGCTTCACCAAGGACGCCGACAAGTTCATCGCCGCGGTGTGGAAGGCCGGTTACGCCACCGACCCGGAGTACGTCGCCAAGGTCACCAAAATCATGGTGAAACACGATTTGTACCGGTACGACACCTGGAAGTGATTCGCGGCCTACGCTCCCTATGGTGGGGCAACGGGAGAACGGGGTGTGGCGGGCCGGTGGCCCGCTGCTCTCCGTCTCCGTGCTCCTGATCGGCCTGGTCGCGACCGCGGTGTCCGCCGTGGCCCTCTACGACGCCCAGCACGGCACCGCCGAACGGATCATGACCCAGCGGCACGAGGCCGCCCTGGAGACGATCCGGCTGGAGACCGAGCGGTACCGCGGCATGATCGACACCCTGGCCGCCGGCATCGCCAACGCCCCGGACATGACCGCCGACGACTTCTCCGCCGCGGCCGACCCGCTGGTCCAGGCCGCCCTGATCGGCGCCGCCCCGGTCGCCTACGTCGTCCCGGTGCGCACCGGCGAGCTGTCCGAGGCCGAGCGGCGGTGGCGCGAGAAGGGTTCGAGCGGTCTCACCCTGCACCCGGCCCCGTCGGTCGGCGAGCACTGGTTCGCCGTCTACACCCGGGTGCTCGACCAGAACGAGCACAGCACCCTCACCGGCACCGACCTGGCCGCGTTCCCGCCGGTGACCACCGCCGTGGAGAACGCCCGCGACACCCGCCAGACCACCGTGTCCGACGCGTTCGTGCTGATGCGCGACCGGAAGCTGCCGACCACCGAGCAGCAGCAGTCGTTCGCCTTCGCCGCACCGGTCTGGACCCAGGAGAACACCCCCGAGTTCCGCGGCTGGGTGGTCTCCGGGCTGCGCGGCGGCGACTTCCTGCGCGACGTCCTGGACAACGCCGGCCAGGACCAGATCGCCGGTCAACTGGTCTCGGTGTCCGCCTCCGGCGGCCGTGACGTGGTCGCCTCCTGGGACGCCGACAAGGGCGGTGACCTGCACGAGGCCGGGCCGCTGCGGGTCGCCGACCGGGACTGGATCCTGGAGACCAGCGGCGACTACCGGCGGCTGGCCGGGGCCGGCTGGTACCTGCCGGTCGTCGCCGTCGTCGCCGGGCTGATCCTCACCGGCCTGGCCGCGTGGCTGGTGCAGGTGCTGGCCACCCGGCACGCCCGCGCCAGCGAACAGGTCGACACCGCCACCGCCGGGCTGCGCGAGGCCGAGGCCGGGAGCCGCCGGCAGGCCGAACTCCTCGGCGCGATCATGACGACCATCGGGGACGGGGTCAGCGTCGTCGACTCCACCGGGCACGTGCTGCTGGAGAACCCGGCCGCCAAACGACTGCTCGGTGTCACCGAGAACCCCGGGAACCCGGACGAATGGCAGGAGCTCTACGGCGTCTACCGGCCGGACGGGCGCACCCCGCTGCCGGTCGAGGAGATGCCGTTGATCCGGGCCCTCGCCGGGGAGGCCGTCGACGGGTGCGAGGTGTTCGTCCGCAACGCCGGCCGGCCGGACGGGGTGCTGGTCAGCATCGACGCCCGGCCGCTGGACCCGAGCGCCGGGGAGCACGGGGCGGTCGCCGTCAGCCGGGACATCACCGAGCTCCGCCGCTACGAGACCGACCTCTCGATCTTCGCCGGGGTGGTGGCCCACGACCTCAAGGCGCCCCTCTCGGTCGTACGCGGATATGCCGATCTCGCCCTGGACGACGTCGAGGCGTCACCCGACGCGCTGCGGCGCATCATCCGCTCCGTCGACCGGATGGACGCCCTGATCGAGACGCTGCTCGCCTACACCACCGCCCGGCACGCCCCGCTGCGCACCGTCACCCTCGACCCGACGCCGCTGACCAGGGACGTCGTCGAGGACCGGATCGCGGCGCTCGGGCCGGACGCGGCCGAGCCGGAGTGGAGCATCGGGGAGCTGCCGCTGATCGAGACCGACCCGGCGATGCTGCGGCACGTCCTGGACAACCTGATCGGCAACGCCCTGAAATACGTCCGGCCCGGCACCACCCCGCGGGTCGCCGTCACCGCCACGACCGCCGGGGACCGGGTGCGGATCGAGGTGACCGACTCCGGGATCGGTATCCCGGACGCCGAGAAACCGTACGTCTTCGAATCCTTCCACCGGGCCGAGGCCGCCGCGGCGTACGCCGGAACCGGTCTGGGGTTGACGATCTGCCGCCGCATCGTGGAACGGCAGGGCGGTGAGATCGGGGTGGAGGACAACGGCGGACCCGGCGGCGGTACGCGTTTCTGGTTCACGCTCCCGGCCGCGGCCCCCGCCGACTCGGACGCCACCGCATCCTCCGACGCCGACATCAGGGACGCCCTGGCCCAGGCGATGCGGGACCGGGCCGCGCTGATCGAGGCGACCCGGTTGCCCGGACTCGCCTCGCCCAACCCGTTGCGCAGCCCTACGTCTCCGTGACGACGCGGGGTGGCAGCAGCCGTGCGATCAGAGCCAGCAGTTGCGCCGGCTGGAACGGTTTCAGCAATGTCGCCGAGGCTCCCGCGTCCTCGGCCTGTCCGTCTCCCGGAATCAGTGACCCGCTGGCCACCACCACCGGGATGTGCCGCAGATCGTCGTCGGCCCGGATGGCCCGGCACAGATCCAGCCCCGTCATGTTCGGCATGTCCACATCGGTGACCACCAGATCAGGCCGATGCTCCTTGACCGCGGCCAGGGCGGCGGCCCCGTCCGTCGCCGCGACGACCCGGTGCCCGGCCCGCTCCAGGGAGCGTTTCAGCACATACCGGATGTCATCGTGATCTTCCGCAACTACGATCACCGTTTCGCCCTCGTTCTCTAGGCGCGAATCCCGTCGTCTGGGATATCGATCCACCCACGTGCCGGGAAACGGCCGTTGACCCGCCGGAGCCACCGGGTGGTCGAGGGCGTCGTTAATCACGGGGCGGTCGGCGGCGGTTGCGCCTATCCTTGCTGCGCCATGTCGATAACGCCTGCCGCCCTGCGCACCCAGATCACCGAACTGCTGCCCCGCGATCAGCGGCGGCTCCAGCGCCGCCTCGACGGGACCAGGCGGATCCGCGACGACGACGCGCGGGCCACCGCGCTCGCCGAGATCGAGACCGAGGTCGGTCGATCCCTGAAACGGCTGGAAAGCCGGATCGCCTCGGTGCCCGTCGTGTCGTACCCGCAAGGGTTGCCGGTCTCGGCTCGTAAGGACGACATCGCGAGCGCCATCCGGGACCACCAGGTGGTGGTCGTCGCCGGTGAGACCGGATCCGGCAAGACCACCCAGATCCCGAAGATCTGCATCGAGCTGGGCCGGGGCGTCCGCGGTCAGATCGGGCACACCCAGCCGCGGCGGATCGCGGCGCGCACGGTGGCCGAGCGGATCGCCGAGGAGCTGGACCGGCCGCTCGGGTCGACGGTCGGCTACAAGGTGCGGTTCACCGACCAGGTCAGCGACGACACCATGGTCAAGGTGATGACCGACGGCATCCTGCTGGCCGAGATCCAGAACGACCGGATGCTGTACCGGTACGACACGCTGATCATCGACGAGGCGCACGAGCGCAGCCTCAACATCGACTTCATCCTCGGTTACCTGCGCGACCTGCTGCCGAAACGCCCCGACCTCAAGCTGATCATCACGTCGGCGACGATCGAGACCGAGCGGTTCGCGCAGCACTTCGCCGATGCCGACGGCAAGCCCGCGCCGGTGATCGAGGTGTCCGGGCGGACGTTCCCGGTCGAGGTCCGCTACCGGCCGCTGATCACGGTGACCGAGGACGAGACCGAGGAGCCGGTGGACGTGGTCGACGGCATCTCGGCCGCCGTCGACGAGCTGCCCCGCGACGGCGACATCCTGGTCTTCTTCTCCGGCGAGCGGGAGATCCGGGACGCCGCCGACGCGTTGACCAAGAAGAATCTGTACAACACCGACGTGGTCCCGCTCTACGGCCGGCTGTCCGCCGCCGAACAGCACCGGGTCTTCGAACGGCACAGCGAGCGCCGGATCGTGCTGGCCACCAACGTCGCCGAGACGTCGCTGACCGTTCCCGGCATCAAGTACGTGATCGACCCCGGCACCGCCCGGATCAGCAGGTACAGCCATCGGCTCAAGGTGCAGCGTCTCCCCATCGAGCCGGTGTCCCAGGCCAGCGCCAATCAGAGAAAAGGCCGCTGCGGCCGTACGTCGGACGGCATCTGCATCCGCCTCTACTCCGAAGAGGATTTCGAGCAGCGGCCGGAGTTCACCGAACCGGAGATCCTGCGCACCAACCTCGCCTCGGTCATCCTGCAGATGACCAACCTGGGGCTCGGCGATCTGCAGAAGTTCCCGTTCATCGACCCGCCGGACCAGCGCAACATCACCGACGGCATCAAGCTCCTGGAAGAACTCGGGGCCCTGGAGTCGCGCAAACTCACCCCGATGGGGCGCCAGCTGGCCCAGCTGCCGGTCGACCCGCGACTGGCCCGGATGGTGATCGAAGCCGACCGGCAGGAGTGCCTGGCCGAGGTGATGGTGATCGCCGGGGCCCTGTCGATTCAGGATCCGCGCGAGCGCCCGGCCGAGAAACAGCAGCAGGCCGACGAGAAGCACGCCCGGTTCGTGGACAAGGAATCGGATTTCTTCAGCTATCTCAACCTGTGGCGTTATCTGCGCGAGAAACAGCAGGAGCTGTCCGGGAACCAGTTCCGCCGGATGTGCCGCAACGAATTCCTCAACTATCTGCGGATCCGCGAGTGGCAGGACATCTACTCGCAGCTCAAGCAGGTCGCGCGTACCCTCAATCTGGTCCTGAAGGAGGACTGGGAGGCCGGAGTCGCGCCGCAACCGGTGCACACCGCCCTCCTCGCGGGACTGCTCAGCCACATCGGCATGAAGGACCAGGAGAAACGCGAGTTCATCGGCGCGCGGGGCGCCAAGTTCGCGATCTTCCCCGGTTCGGCGCTGTTCAAGAAACAGCCGCGCTGGGTGATGTCGGCCGAGTTGGTCGAGACGAGCCGGCTGTGGGGCCGGGTGAATGCCCGGATCGAACCGGAATGGGCCGAGAAACTCGCGCCGCACCTGGTCAAGAGCAGTTACAGCGAACCGCACTGGGACCGGAGGATGGGCGCCGTGATGGCGTTCGAGAAGGTCACCCTCTACGGGCTGCCGATCGTGCCACGACGGCGCATCGGATACAGCCGGGTCGATCCGGTGGCGTCCCGGGATCTGTTCATCCAGCACGCGCTGGTCGAAGGCGACTGGGAGACCCACCACAAGTTCTTCGCCGAGAACAAACGGCTCCTGGAACGGATCGGCGAGACCGAGAACCGGGCCCGGCGGCGCGACATCGCGGTCGACGACGAGACCGTTCACGGCCTCTACGACGCGCGGATCCCGGCCGACGTGGTGTCGGCGCGGCATTTCGACAGCTGGTGGAAAAAAGCCCGCCACGACGATCCGGAACTGTTGACGTTCACTCGTGAGGATCTGGTCAACGCCGGCCGGGACACGGTCGATCCGAAATCGTTCCCGGACGCCTGGATCAGCAACGGTGTCCGCGTTCCGCTGTCCTACACGTTCGAGCCGAACACCCCCGCCGACGGCGTCACCGCGACCGTTCCGCTGGAACTCATCAACAAGATCGACGCCGAGGACTTCGGCTGGTCGGTGCCCGGGTTCCGCCGCGACGTGGTGATCGCGCTGATCCGGGCCCTGCCCAAACAGCTGCGCACCGCGTTCGTGCCGGTCCCGGACTGGGCCGAGGCCGCCCTGGACCGGGCGCCGGTCCGGCGCGGCCCGCTGCCCGACGCGATCGGCAGCGAGCTGCGCCGGCTCACCGGCACCGTCGTGCCCCGCGACGCGTGGCGGCCCGACCAGGTGCCCGACCACCTGCGGATGAACTTCCGGATCGTCAACGAAGCCGGCGAGACCGTCGCCCAGGGACGTGACCTGGAGGTGCTGCGGCGGCAACTCGCGCCCAAGGTGCAGGCCACCATCTCCAAAGCGGCCGGCGACCTGGAACGGCGCGGCATCACCGCCAACGACTTCGGGATGCTGCCCCGGCGGATCGGCCAGGTCCGCGGCGGGTACGAGGTCAACGTCTGGCCCGCGCTCGTCGACGAGACCGACAGCGTGGCGATCCGGGTCTTCGAGGACGAGGCGTCGCAGCGGGTCGCGATGGCCGCCGGAACCCGGCGGCTGCTGCTGCTCACGCTGCCCCCGGCGGCCCGCTTCCTGCAGGGGCGCCTCGACAACCGGGCCAAGCTCGAACTGTCCCGGGCCAACCCGTACAAGTCGATCGCCGACCTGCTCGACGACTGCGCGGGCGCCGCCGTGGACCGGCTCGTCGCCGAGGCCGGGGGACCGGTCTGGTCGTCGATCGAGTTCGCGTCGCTGCGGGACACCGTGCGGCAGGACCTGGTCGACGCGGTGGCCAACCTGGTCACCCAGGTGCAGGCGGTGCTGGCCACGGCGTACGACGTGGAACAGCGGCTCAAGTCGTTGCGCGACCCGCAGTTGCTGCCCGCGCTCGCCGACATCCGCCAGCAGCTCAAGGGCCTGGTGCACACCGGGTTCGTGACCGAGGCCGGGTGGCGGCAGATCCACCAGATGCCCCGGTACCTGCGCGGCATCGTGCACCGGCTGGACCGGCTCGGCGGCAGCCTCGGACGGGACCGGCAACTGACCACGCAGATTCACGAGATCGAGTCGGAATACCGCGAACTTCGCTCGCAAGCGGGACGCAACGGTCCCGCCGAAGAGGGCTTGCGGGAGATCCGATGGATGATCGAGGAACTGAGGATCAACTACTTCGCGCAGGCTCTGGGGACCGCCTATCCCGTCTCTGACAAGCGCATATTCAAGGCGATGGACTCGCTGCCGATCTGAAAAGGAGCAGGTCGGTTCGCCCCTGGTGCCGTTCGGTCACTCGTCTGGTGGTGACCGGGCGGCACAGTTTAGGTTTCTCGGCATGACGAACTTCGCCTTCGCCGCCTCTGTCGCCGCCGTCCGCCCCGCCGGGGCCTACCTCGACGAGATGATGGCCCGTGTGGGTGTCGACGGCCTGACCGCCGCGTTCGCCGAGCCGGGGCTGCTCGCCCTGGTCGACCGCCACGCCGCCGCGGTGCGCGACGCGCTTCTGGACGCCGGCCGCCCGGTCGACGCGGAGGGGCTCGCGGCGTACGCCCGCAGCCTCGCCGCCGCCGCGGTCCGCAGCGGGCGCCCGCTGCCCGAGCCCGGCGACGCCCCGACGACCGTCGCCGAGTGGGCCGCCGCGGACTTCCCGCTGCTGCGCCTGGTCGCGATCTGCCTCCTGGCGGTGACCTCGAACGAGGTAATCTGAACCGGACTTAATGCACGAAACTTCCCAATAGGGGATGTTTGACTGCATGAAGATCCTCCGGCTCGCGGCCCTGTCCGCCCTCCTCACGCTTCCCCTCCTCGGCGCCCCCGCGTCCGCGGCCGTCGAGCCGACCGGTCCGGCGCTCGTCGCCCGCTACAACTTCGACGGCGGCGCCGTAGACGGCAAGATCAACGACTTGTCCGGTCGCGGCGCCGCACTCACCCTGCGCGGCGCCAACACCGGCCAGGTCAGCATCCTCACCGAAGGGGCCGGCCGGTACGCCGCCTTCCCCGCCATCTGCGCCGCCGCCGTACCCAACTGTGCCAAGGCGCTCCTCGAAACGCCCGACCGTGCCGACCTGGACCCCGGCACCCGCAACTTCAAATGGGCCGCCAGCGTGCGGCTGACCGCCGCCCAGCTCAGCGGCAACGCCAACGTGATGCAGAAGGGCGTGGCCAACACCGAGAGCCAGTGGAAGATGCAGGTCACCAGCAAGACCGGCCGGGTGCAGTGCGTGCTGGTGGCACGCGGCAGCGCCCAGACGTTCGCGGTGACCTCGGCCCGCCCGGTCGCCGACGGCAGCTGGCACCGAATCTCCTGCGAACGAGCCAACGGCACCCTCGCGGTAGCCGTCGACGGCGTGGTGAGCGGCCGCATGGCAGTCCCCGCCACGGTGTCGGTGGAGAACGACATGCCGATGCGCGTCGGAGGCCCCAACCTGGCCGGAGCGGGCGACATGTACCACGGCCAACTCGACGACATCTTCATCCAGCTCGGCTGACCGGTTCCGGACAGGCGCGCCGCGGACTGAACTCCCACCGTAATGAGAGATGCCCGGTACCGGTGATCCCGGTGCCGGGCATCTCTCATTGGGTGGCGCCGATCGTCGTGCCGCGAGGGGTCGGCCTAGCTGCGGCGAAAGGCGTAGCTGCGACCTCCACCGGAGTGATGCGCCCGAGCGCGGCCGGAACGTTCCCGCGCCGCCTGACGATCGTCCCCGGCGCCGTGATGCGCGGCGCCGGACCCACGTGAGTGATCCTTGCCGGACCCCGCCGTCATCGACGGCCGCAGGGCAGCGGCGATGTCCCGCTCGGCGAGTTCATCCGGATCCAGTCGTACGGAAAACGGTTCAGCAGGCATGAGGCAACCTCCTTGAGCGCTCCACAGAGGAGCGGAGAAGCGAACGGCGATCCCCGAACCGATTGACCACCAGAACAATCCACGACGGAACCATCAGGTTCACGACCCAGCCGAGCACCCCGACCGGATCGAGGATCCGATCGACCGAGGACACGGGTGAACCAAGGACACGGGTGAACCGGGAACGCGGACGAACCGGGAACGCAGCATCGGCCGGGATGATGGTGGGACTCGCCGAGAACGTGGTGGGGCCGGATCATCCGGTGCCACCGGGACGGTGAGAACAGAAGTGCCGGATCACAGCTGGACAGAGCCGATCCGTGATCGCGACGACAGCCTTGACCGTGGTGTCACCGGCCGGAACAGGGCCGGGGTGACGAAGGGCGGCAGGTGATCGGTCTGCCCGGGGCTGTCGGCCGCCGACCGGAGAAGAGCGTGAACCAACCCACTCCGGCTCGATGCGGCATGCGGAGAACAGCGCGGCCCGAGCCGGTACACGAGGCACGGCGGGCGGCGGCGGGAAGGAATCACAGCATGGCGCTCACGCTATTGCGGTGCCCGAAGACCCGCAACCCATTTATTCGGTACGCCACCGAGGCCTCGCACAAGTCGACAGGTCACGGACTGCCACGCGAGGTTTTCCCTGCTTAAGACCGTCCGGCGACCGCGGGCCGGATGTGGTGGTCGCTGAGGGGTGCCGGTGGCTGCAGGGTGACTGGGCTCGTTCAAGGCCGCGCCGCTCAGGGCCGCACCGCTCAGGGCCGCACCGTGGAGGGCCGCACCGCTCAGGGCCGCCGGGAATGGAGGGTTACCGATCTCCGGAGTACCTGCTAACGTTTCTTTGCATGTGCAGGGTTTTGTTGTGACTGAGGGCGGCGGGGATGAGTTGCTCCGGGTTCTGGCCGCCCTGGCCAGTCCGCATCGGCTCCGGGTTCTGGCCGCTCTTGCCGGCGGGCGGAACTATGTGAGCCGACTCGCCCGGGATCTCGGAATCAGCCGTGCCCTGCTGCAGGTTCACCTGCGCAAGCTCGAAGCGGCGGGGCTGGTCACCTCGGATCTCGAATTCTCCGAGGACGGCAAGGCTCTTAAGTTCTACGAGGTCGTTCCCTTTGAACTCACGTTGACGCCGCAAGTCGTCCGTGATGCGGCCGGCAGTCTCACCGGCCCTGACGATCACGATCCGGACATCAGAGATCACGGTCCGGACATCGGAAAGGACAACTTGTCATGACCAGCAGCAGCGACTGGACCGAGGTTGTCGGTGCTGTCGGGATGTTCGCACTCCTGATCACCGTGATCATCGTCGCGGCGGCGCTCCTGGGCGCGCGAGGGCGGTCCCGTGCGCGACAGCGCCGGGACTCGGAGTACCGCGAACTCGCCGAACGGCTGGTCGCCGGCCAGGAGTCGATCGCACAGCAGCTCGTGTCGGCCAATGACCAACTGGCCGGCCTGCGGACCCGGATCGATCGCATCGAGACGGTGCTCAAACAGGTCGAGTGACACCCTGCAGACAGTGCACCGGGCCGCCGAGCTGCAACTCGGCGACCCGGACAGGAAACATCACCTCGCCTCGCGGCGAGTTTCTCCGCAATGCCCCTGATCTGGGAAAGGACGATACTCCATGCTCGCTGAACGGCCCCCGGAGGCGCTGGGGGAGAAGGCCCCGGAATTGCCTGGTGTACGGGCTCGGGCTCACGTTCCGGAAGACACCGGAGCCACCACCCGGGTCTTCGGCTGGTCCGTCCGCCATCCCGGGAAGGCGGTCGCCGCCTGGATCCTTCTCGTCGCCGTCTCGGTCGCCGCCGGATCCCTCTCGTTCGGTGCGGGTGCGCGCAACGTCGACCCGGGTGAGGCCGGGACGGCGACGCGGGCGCTGATGGCGCAGGACGGGTTCAACCCGGTTCGGGAGAGCGTCCTGATCCAGCCCGGGGAAGGGAACGGTGGCAGTGCCGGGTTCCGGGAGAATCCCGCTCTCCGGTCGGCCGTCCGGGACCTGGTCCGGGCCTTGAAAGGCACTTCCGGCGCGGTCACCGGCATCGGGTCGCCGCTCGGCGGTGACCGCCCCGATCTGGTGTCCGCCGACGGTCGCTCGGCTCTGGTGACCTTCCAGATCGCCGGGACCGCGGAGCAGATCAGACCGCATTTCCGGGCCGCGGTGGCGGCGGTCGACGCCACCGCCGCCGCGCATCCCGGAGTTCGTGTCGTGCAGGCGGGGGACCGCAGCCTGGCGACGGCGGTCGACGATTCCATCAAGGACGACTTCCGGACCTCGCACCTGCTGGCGCTGCCGATCAGCCTCGTTCTGCTGCTCGTCGTCTTCGGATCAGCGGTGGCCGCGTCCGTTCCGCTGGTGTTGACGGCCACGGCGGTGCTCGCCACGTTCGGGCTGTTACGGGTCGTCGACCACTGGCTGCCGATCAACAGTGCGGTCAACGCGATGGTCCTGCTCATCGGCATGGCCGTCGGTATCGACTACTGCCTGTTCCACCTGCGGCGGCATCGGGAGGAACGGCTGGCCGGTCATGATGTGGGCGCCGCGCTGCGGATCACCGCTCGTACGTCGGGCCGGGTGGTGCTCGCCTCCGGGCTCACCGTCATGCTCTGTCTCAGCGGTCTGCTGCTCACCGGTATCGGCGTGTTCCGTGGTCTCGCCGTCGGCACGATCCTGGTCGTCGGGCTGACCGTCGCCGGGTCGGTCAGTGTGCTGCCCGCGCTGCTCAGCGTGCTGGGCCGGCGGGTCGACAGCCTCCGGTTGCCGTGGCTGGGCCGGCAGCGTACCGAGGCCGGGGAGTCCCGGGTGTGGGCCGTCGTGGTGCGGGCCGTGGTGCGGCGCCCCCTGATCACCGGTGGCGTCTCGGTGCTGGCGCTGCTCGTCCTGGCCGCGCCGGCGATCGGCATGCGCCCGCAGGACCCGGCGGTGATCGACAGCCTGCCGCGCACCGTGCCGGTCGTGGACGCGGCGATCCGGATGCAGGACCCGTTTCCCGGGGCGGCCGCGCCGTCCCAGGTGGTGATCTGGAAGCCGGACGGTGGCGAAGCCGGCACCCCGGCCGTCCGGGACGCGATCGCCGCGCTCACGGCCGAGGCTGAGCGGCCCGGGGGCCTGCTCGGCGGCCCGGTCGCCGTGGCGGAGGTCGGCAACGCGCTGGTGGTCCGGGTTCCGCTGGCCGGTTCGGGAACCGACGAGATTTCGGTACGTGCCCTGAAGGATCTGCGGGAACGGGTCCTGCCGGCCGCGTTCAGCGCCGTCGACGGTCCCGCGCGGCCGGGCGGTGACGTCAGGTATGCGGTCGGCGGGCGCACCGCCACGGCGCACGACTTCGCGGACCGGATGAGCGGGCGGGCGCCGTGGGTGTTCGCATTCGTGCTCGCGCTGGCCTTCGTGCTGCTCGTCGTGATGTTCCGGTCGTGGACCGTTCCGGTCGTCTCGATCCTGCTGAACCTGCTGTCGATCGGTGCCGCCTACGGAGTGCTCACCTGGGTCTTCCAGGAGGGACACCTGGCCGGCGCGATCGGGTTCACCCCCTACGGCGGGGTGGTGGGGTGGCTGCCGCTGTTCATGTTCGTCATGCTGTTCGGGCTGAGCATGGACTACCACATCTTCATCCTCAGCCGGATTCGCGAGCGCTGGGCCGGTGGCGCGCCGTCCCGGCACGCGATCGTGGACGGGGTGGCCCGCAGCGCCGGGGTGGTGACCAGCGCGGCCGTTCTCATGACCGCGGTGTTCCTGGTGTTCGTGGTGCTCAGCGCCATCGAGTACAAGATGCTCGGTGTCGGCATGGCAGTAGCGGTCGTCATCGACGCGACGGTAGTACGCGGGGTGCTGCTGCCCGCGTTCATGGCCCTGCTGGGCAGGCACGCGTGGGAGACCCCGCGATGGCTCGGCCGGCCCGGGGAGAAGACGTCGCGGTAGGAGTTCGGGACCACCGCATCCGGCCCGGCGGTCGCGGGGCGGTGGTGACCCGGCGCCTGCCTCGCGTCGTGGCCACGGGGCTCTGGCTGACTCGTACCGAAAAAGGGGTCAGGTTTTGGGGATCTGGGTCGAAGCCCTGTTCAGCAAGTCGGCTGCGGACGGGAAGTCGGACAGCTGGTCCTGGATCAGGTGCAGGCCTGCCCGTAGGGCGTTCGGGGGGACGTTCCGGGCTTGCAGGACCTCGGCCGTCCACCGGGTGAAGTCCAGGAAGATGGCCGGCTCACCCATGTACAACGCTGCGGCCAGGAAGTCGACTATGTGGCCCAGATCCTCGGCTGTCGAATCCGCCTGGGACTGGTCGTAGTGGTCCGCCTCGGGGTACGCCGCCGCCAGGCGCTGCATCGCGGTGGTGATCAGTTCCGGTCGGCTGCGGACCAGGTGGGTGTACTCCTCGTCGCCGAGGTTGGGCCCGTCGGGGGACAGGTCGGAGACGTACGGCGGGGGCCAGTCGACCGACAGGCGGGTCACCGCCTCCTCGCCGGTTGCGGCCCAGGCGTGGGCTCCCAGGCGTTGGGCCCAGCGGCCGTCGGGGCCGAAACCTCGGCCGCCGGCGATCACCGGGACGCCTGCCGCTCGGCAGGCGGTGATGGCGGCGTGTGCCCTGGGGAGGCGGGTCGGGAGCATGCAGCTCAGGGCCACCGCGTCCGGGCCGGTCTGGTGCAGGTGGGTGATCAGGTGGCGGCCGGGGACGCTGGCGCCCAGGTAGTCGACGCGCCAGCCGTCCAGGCGCAGCAGCTCGGCCAGCATGCGGGCGGGCAGGCCGTGCCATTCGCCGTCCACGCAGGCCAGGGCGATCCGGCCGCGGAACGGGCGGCCGGATCGGCCGACGGGTGGGGTTCGGCCGGCCAGGGCGGCCAGGGCTCGTTCGCCGGCTGCGGTGGCGGCGTGTTCGCGGGCCACCGACCACTCGTTGGCGGCCCACAACTCGCCGACCCTCGCCTGGGTGGCGCCGATCAGGTCGACGATGATCCGCTGGGCGGGGACGCCGTCGTCGAGCAGGCCCAGGACCAGCTCGGCGGCGGCCTGCTCGTCACCGTCGGCGACCAGCGACAGGTAATGGTCGGCCAGCGCACCGTCGATCCGGGTGACAACCTGATGGGCGGTCATCGCCGGGCCGCCGGAGCAAAGGGCGCGAGCGGCGCGGAGATGAGCACGGCGGCGGTCACGGGCGCGGGCAGCGCGGAGCTGAGCACGGCGGCGGGCGCGGGCGGCGCGGAGACGGGCACGGCGGTGGTGGTCACGGGCGTGGGCGGGGCGGTCGGTCCGGGATCGCCCAGGGGGACGGGGTGGCCGCTCCGCCTCCGCGGAGGCTCAGGGGGGTTCGGGTGGGGGCCCGGACCGCCAGCATGGCGATGTCGTCGGAGTGGCCGCCGTGTGACCAGTCCGAGACCAGCTGCCGGATGCGCTCGACGGCGGCGGCGCCGGGGATGCCGCGGCAGGACGACAGGGCCTGGCGCAGGCGCTCCTCACCGTACTGTTCGCTGCCGGCCGGGCCGCCGCGGGCCTCGGTCAGGCCGTCGCTGAACATCAGGCACAGCTCGCCGGGGGCCAGCTCGACGGTGGCGGGCCGCACCACGGTTTTCGGCAGCACACCGATCAGGGTGCCGCTGACCGGCGCCTCCTCGACGGTGCCGTCGGTGCGCAGGATCAGCGGCGGCGGGTGGCCGCCGGTGGCCAGGTCGAGACGCACCCGCCCGTGGTCGGAGCGGGTGACCGAGCCGACCACCAGGGTCACGAACCGGGACTGCCGGCCGGACTGCTGCAGCGCTTTGTTGAGCACGTGCAGCATCTGCTCGGGCCCGGTGCCGACCAGCCGCAGCGCCCGCAGGGTCTGCCGGATCTTGCCGGTGAGCACGGCCGCCTCCGGGCCGGTGCCGCACACGTCGCCGAGGGCGATCACGGTGTCGGTGTTGTCGTCGTCGGGGGTGAAGACGTCGTAGAAGTCGCCGCCGATCCGCAGCGCCTCACGGGCGGCCTGGTAGGAGCCGGTCAGCTCGATCCCGTCGACCCGCGGCAGCTCGGGCGGCAGCAGGTCGGCCTGCAGGACCGCGGTGATCTCGACCTGCTCCTGGTAGAGCACGGCGGCCGCGATGGCGGTGCCGGCGCGGGCGGCGAACACCCGGGCGAGCATCTCGTCCTCGGGGGTGAAGACCGCGTCCGGACCGCCGCGGGCCAGGATCAGCGCCCCGGCCGGCTCGGCGTTGCCGGGCAGCGGGACGACCAGCAGCGCGCCGATCGGGCCGAGCGAGGCCGGCACCAGCCAGGCCGGGGCCTGCGCCGGGTCCAGCCAGCGGCTCGGGATGGGCGGGAAGCCACCGAGCGCCTCGGTCAGGCCGGGCACCTCGGCGAGCAGGCTCTCCCGCAGGGTGCCCTCCTCGATCTGGTTACCGGGGGCGAGTCTGGTCCACGCGCTCTGCCGGCGGTGGGCCGGGCGGACGACCACGGCGGCGTCGGCGAGGTGGGTGACGGCGAGCTCCACCGTGGTCCGCACGACACGCCGCGTGTTCAGGGACGCGGACAGCCGGTGACCCGCCTCGGTCAGGAAGGATGCCTGGAGCAGAGCTGTCATCGTGCCTCCCGTCTCGTCCGTCTCACATTCATCAGCCTACGTGGTCGCCCGGCGAACCGGTCAGATCGACCACCACGGGGGCGTGATCCGACGGCCCTTTACCCTTGCGGGCCTCCCGGTCGACGTACGCGTCGGAGACCTTCGCGGCCACTCCGGCGCTCGCGTAGACGAGGTCGATCCGCATGCCCTTGTTCTGGTGGAACATGCCCGCACGGTAGTCCCAATAGGTGTAAGGGTGATCACCTTTGAGGGGACGGGCCGGCACGTCGGTGAGCCCGATCCCGCGGATCGCGGCGAGCGCGTCCCGTTCCGGCGGCGTGACGTGGGTGGCGCCGGCGAAGACCGAGATGTCCCAGACGTCGCTGTCGTCCGGCGCCACGTTCCAGTCGCCGGCCACCACCAGCGGGCCGGCCGCCAGGTCCGGGACCAGGGCCTGGCGCAGGGCGGAGAGCCATTGCAGCTTGTACGCGTAATGCGGGTCCTCCGGAGTGCGGCCGTTCGGCACGTACACCGACATGAACCGGATCCCGCCGCAGACCGCGCTGACGGCCCGCGCTTCCGGGTCGGGGAACCCGGGCATCCCGTCGAATCCGGGGCGCACGTCGTCGAGACCGATCCGGGACAGCACGGCGACCCCGTTCCACCGGCCCTGGCCGTACGACGCGGTGGTGTACCCCAGGTCGGCGACCTCCTTCTCGGGGAAGTCGGCGACCTTGGTCTCCTGCAGGCACACGACGTCGGGGGCGGTGCCGGCGAGCCAGTCGAGCAGTCGCGGCAGCCGGGCTCGGACCGAGTTGACGTTCCAGGTGGCGAAGCGCATACAGACGTTCTACCGGGTCGCGGCGGCCAGGGCGGTGAGCAGCCCCGCCATCAGGATCACCAGGAGCGTGACGAGCAAGGTCATGATCCCTCCCATAACTGTGGAATCCGCGTGCGAATAATGCCGGAGTTGCCCGCATGGCACCAGGGTCCCTGAAAGGTTTGTCTCCGAGAGGAGGCGGATCATGCATGTGGAGGTCTTGCCGGAGTTGCCGGCCGATCTGCTGGACGAGGCCTGGAACTTCTACCTGGACTGTTTCAACGATCTGAGGGTTCTCGCGGTCAACAGGCATCTGCTGTACCGCGACGAGTTCGACGACCTGATGACGGACCAGCGGGTGCCGAAGTACGTGGCGAGAGCCGACGACGGCGGGGTGGTGGGCCTGGCCGCGATGACCACCGAACTGGACGCGATCTCGCTGATCTCTCCGGAGTACTTCGAGTACCACTGGCCGGAGCTGTACCGGGAGAACCGGATCTTCTACGTCAGTTTTGTCGGCGCGGACCGGGGCACCCGCGGCTCGGGGGTGTTCATCGCCCTGCTGCGGCGGATGTACCAGCCGATCGGCGAGGTGGACGGCAAGGTCGTGGTGGACATCTGCTCCTACAACGAGGACCGGCACTCGCTGCCCCGGATGATCTCGATCATCCTGGGCCGGGCGGCGGGGCGGGCCCAGCCGACCCGGATGGACGCCCAGTCGTTCTGGCTGTACGAGTTCCCCAAGGCGGGTCTGCCGGCCCGCCGGGAGGAACGGCGCGGCCTGATCCGGGACCGCCGGGTCAGCGGCGGCTCCGAACGCCGGCGCGTCTAGGCGCCGTAGAGGCGGGGTTCGATCGCGGTGGCGGGGGTACGACGGACCATCTCCCGCCACCGGTCGGAGAACTCGGGGGCGAACACCGCGGCCCCCCACAGCCAGCCCTGCCCGTTGATCACGCCGACCGCGTGCAGCGCCTCCCGCTGCAGCGGGGTCTCCACACCCTCGGCGATCACCGACAGCCCGAGCGCGTGACTCATCGCCACCACCGCCCGGACGATCTCGTCGTCCTCCAGGTTGACGCCGAGACCGGTCACGAACGAGCGGTCGATCTTCACCCCGGTGACCGGGAAGCGGCGCAGGTAACCGAGCGCCGAGAAGCCGGTGCCGAAGTCGTCGACCAGCAGTTTCACGCCCAGCTCGCGCAGTTCGAACAGGACCCGGGCGGTGACGCTGGAGCCGTCGACCATCACCGACTCGGTCATCTCCAGGGCCACACAGTGCGGCGGGACCCCGTACCGGACCATCTCGCCGGAGACGATCAGCGGCAGCTCCGGGTCGTTGAGCTGCCGGGGCGACACGTTGATCGACAGGTAGAAGTCGTCGCCGACGGTGCCCTCCGAGCGCCACACGCCGAGCTGGCGCAGCGCCTCCTTGCGCACCCAGGCGCCGATCACGGTGATCAGCCCGGCGTCCTCGGCGATCGGGATGAACGTCATCGGCGGGATCGACCCGCGTTCCGGGTGGTCCCACCGGACCAGGGCCTCGGCGCCGACCGGCACGCCGGTCTCCAGACGGACGATCGGCTGGTACGCGACGTGCAGCTCGTCCTTCTCCAGGGCCTGCCGCAGCGCCACCTCCAGCTCGATGCGTTCCCGGACCTGGGTGTGCATGCTGGTGTCGAAGATGGTGGACCGGCCGGGGCCCTCGCCCTTGGCCCGGTACATCGCGGTGTCGGCGTCGCGCATCAGCGCCTCGGCGATCACCGTGGCGTTGGCCGGGTCGGCCTCGGCGTGCGAGATGCCGATCGACGCGCTGATCACCACCTCGTGGTCGCGGACCAGGAACGGCCTGGCGAAACAGCCGCGGATGTCGTCGACGAGCCGCAGGGCGTCGCCCTTCTCCCCGACGTACGCCAGCAGGAATTCGTCCCCGCCCACCCGGGCCAGGGGGATCCCGCCGCGGACCGCGGTCCGCAACCGCCGCCCCACGTCGATGACGAGCTGGTCACCGGTGTCGTGGCCCCACGAGTCGTTGACCCATTTGAAGCCGTCCAGGTCGAGCATGTAGACCCAGATCCGGTTGTGGCCCTCCGGGTCCGGCACGGTCACCAGACGGGTGATCTCGGCGGACATCGACTGCCGGTTCGGCAGCCCGGTCAGCGGGTCGTGGGTGGCCTGGTGCTCGGAGCGCAGCTGGGCGGCGACCTGGGCCCGGACCGCGGCGACCGCCCGGAGCAGCAGCAGCCCGACGATCACCAGGCCGGACGTGGCGATCAGCAGCCGGGCCGCACCGGACCGGGCGCCGGCGGTGGGCAGCAGCAGGAACGGGGTGGCCAGCGCGGGCAGCAGCAGCGCCAGCCGGGGCCAGGACCAGGCCTGGGCGGGCAGCTTGTCGGGCCGGCTCATGTCCGCCACCGACGGGTGCAGGGCGGCCACCCCGAGAGCCGTGTACGCCAGCAGGAACGGCACGTTGAGCAGCGGTGACGCGTAGATCTGCCCGTTCACCCCGGCGATCGCGTAGGCGAGGTCACCGGCCGCCAGCATCGTCATCACGGCGAGGTAGGCGATCAGGCTGACCGGCCAGTGCTTGACCGTGAAGGTCAGGTTCAGCAGCAGGAGCATCAACATCACGTCGAGCAGCGGGTACGTGCCCTGGATGATCGACAGCAGCGGGCTGCGGCCCGGGACGGTGGCCGCCGGAACCGCCAGCAGCAGGGTGCTGACCAGCCCGGCGGCGATGAAGACGATCGCGCAGTCCAGCACCGCGTGCCGGTCCAGACTGCCGCGCTGCCGCATCAGGGCCACCAGGAACGCGCCGAGCAGCAGGTACCCGCTGAAACTGGCCACGTCGGCGACCAGCGGCCACGGCATCGGCTGCTCGGTGACGGTCGGCCGGACGATCACGCCGATCAGGAAGAACAGCGCGGACGCGGCCATCGTCAGCCAGGCGCTGCGGGGCTGGGCACCCCACCGGCGGGGCCCGGCGAAGCAGCCCGCGACGGTGGCGACGCCGAGCCCGACAAAACCGGCGGTGGCGATCGCCGAGTCCGGAGCGGTGGCGTAGATCAGCGTGACGACGATGCCGGCAGCGGCTATGACCTGCCACAACCGGAGCATGACGGCGGTGGGGAGCACGGAGCGCACCGGGCATTCCTCCCGTACGGCCCGAAGATCAATAGATGGGCCAACGGTAGCAATTCGGGCAGGGATGTTACCGGGCTTCCGCCCTTATCGGGTTTTCCAGCGAGGCCCGGACCAGAACAGCCGGGCAGGCGCTGTGGCGCAGCACCGTGTCGGCGACCGTGCCCAGCCGCCCGCCCGGCGCGGTGTCCCGCGGCCCCAGCACCAGCAGCCCGGCCCGGTGGGAGACGCCGATCAGGGTGGCCGCCGGACTGCCGGTGAGCACCCGGCGCAGCGCCCCGTCCGCCTCCGGAACCCGTTTCAGCACCGCGGCGAGCACCGGCCCGCCGTCGGTGGCCCGGCCCGGCGCGGCCACGTGCAGCACGTGCAGGGCCCCGCCGCGGCGCCGGGCGGTCTCGGCCGCGAACCGCAGCACCGGCTCCGCGCCGGGCGAGCCGTCCACCGCCGCCACCACCGGCCCGGACGGGGTGCGATGGGTGCGGGCCACCGCCACCGGGCACCACGCCCCGGTCACCACCTGGGCGGACGGCTCACCGATCACGAGCAGCACAGCGGTCCGGCTCAGTCGCAGGAGTACCCGCCCGGCCGGGCCATCCACGAGTTGACCGCGCGCACGGACGCCGGGTGTGTAACGCTGGGCGGCGGCGACCGCCTCGTCGACGAGATGCGAGGCGACCCGGCGAGCGGGTCCGTAGCCGGAGCCGGCGGGCCCGCCGAAGGCGTGCACCACCCGCAACACGCGCCCGCGGGAGACAGCTTCCCGCGCGGCGTGCCGGATCGCGGCCGAATCGGCCGGGAGACGGCCGACTCCCACGACGATGTGCATAGGGCCTCCCGTAACAGAGTCGCAATATACCGACCATTGTCTATGGCGCAACGACCCATACGTACTGGTGACCAATGCCTCAACGGGTGGCCACCTGATGACCCATTCAGGTTGAGGGTTTACGGTGAACGGCAAAATCTTTGGGACATCTGCCGGTGAAGTGAGGGAAATACATGACGGATGTCAAGCTCGACCACCCCGGTGGTCAGTTGTCGATGGCGGTCAAGAAGGCCGTCGACGGTCCGGGCGGCATCGACGTCAGTGCTCTGCTGAAGGAGACCGGTTACGTAACCCTGGACCAGGGTTTCGTGAACACCGCGTCGACCACCTCGGCGATCACTTACATCGACGGTGACCAGGGCATTCTGCGATACCGTGGCTACCCGATCGAACAGCTCGCGGAGAAGAGCACCTTCCTCGAGGTGTCCTATCTGCTGATGAACGGGGAGCTGCCCACCCCGGCGCAGCTGCGCGACTACGCCGACAAGATCCGTGTGCACACGCTCCTGCAGGAGGAGATGCGCACGTTCTTCTCCAGTTTCCCGCGCAACGCACACCCGATGTCGGTGCTGTCCTCGGCCGTCACCGCGCTGTCGACGTTCTACCAGGACGCGCTCGACCCGCTCGATGCCGAGCAGGTCGACATCTCGGCGATCCGCCTGATGGCGAAACTTCCGACCATCGCCGCCTACACCTACAAGAAGTCCATCGGCCACCCTCTGCCGTACCCGGACAACTCCCTGGACTACGTGCAGAACTTCCTGCGCCTGACGTTCGGCCTGCCGACCGTCCAGTACGACGTCGACCCCAAGATCGCCAAGATCCTGGACATGCTGTTCATCCTGCACGCCGACCACGAGCAGAACTGCTCCACGTCGTCCGTGCGGCTGGTCGGCTCCTCGCAGGCCAACCTGTTCGCCTCCATCTCGGCCGGCATCGGCGCCCTCTCCGGGCCGCTGCACGGTGGCGCCAACGCGGCGGTCCTCGAGATGCTCGAGCAGATCCGCAAGGACGGCGGAGACGTCAACTCGTTCGTCACGCGAGTGAAGAACAAGGAAAAAGGCGTCAAGCTGATGGGCTTCGGCCACCGGGTCTACAAGAATTACGACCCGCGCGCCGCCATCGTGAAGAAGGCCGCCCAGGAGATGCTCTCCACCCTGGACAAGCCGGACCCGCTGCTGGAGATCGCGTTCAAGTTGGAGGAGATCGCCCTCTCCGACGAGTACTTCATCTCCCGCAAGCTGTACCCGAACGTGGACTTCTACACCGGCCTGATCTACAAGGCCATGGGCTTCCCGACGGACATGTTCACGGTCCTGTTCGCGATCGGCCGGCTCCCCGGCTGGATCGCCCAGTACCGCGAGATGATCGTCGACCCGGCCAACAAGATCGGCCGCCCGCGGCAGATCTACACCGGATCCCCGGTCCGCGACTTCGTCCCGGCCGACCAGCGCTGATCCGTTTCGTCTGACGCCCCACCGGATAACGTCCGGTGGGGCGTTCGGCTTTCATCGGTAGGGGGACTTCATGGACGTGGTCATCGGCATCGACACCGGGACGACCTCGACAAAAGGGATCGCCGCCGGGCCGGACGGTGAGATCCGCGCCCTGACCAGCGTCCACTACCCGCTATCCGTGCCCGGCCCCGGCCGTGCCGAACTCGACGGCCGTGCGCTGGCCGACGCCGCCCGCCAAGCCCTGACCGAGGTCGCCGCCGCCTGCCGCGAGCGCGGCGACCGGGTGATCGCGATCGGACTCAGCTCGTTCCTGCACGCCCTCGTCCCGATGAACGCCGACGGCAGCCCGCGCGGCCCCGTCGTCACCTGGGCCGACAACCGGGCCGCCGGACAGTGCGAACGCATCGTCGCCGACGGCCACGCGCGCGAACTCCAGGCCCGCACCGGCACCCCCGTGCACCCGATGTCACCGCTGACCAAACTCGCCTGGTGGGCCGACGAGGACTCGGGTCTCCTCCGGGACACGCCGCGCTGGGGCGGGGTCAAGGAGCTGGTCGTCGCCGCCCTGACCGGCGGTCCCTTCCTCGTCGACCTGTCGGTCGCCTCGGGCACCGGCCTCTACGACATCCACTCCCGGCAGTGGGACCAAGACGCTCTTTCGATTGCCGCGGTACGCCCGGAGCAGCTCGCCGAGGTCGTCCCGACCACCCACCCGCTGACGCTGGACCGCTCGGTCGCCGTCGCCGCCGGGCTGCCCCCGGAGACGCCACTGATCATCGGCGCCGCCGACGGGCCGCTCGCCAACCTCGGGGTCGGCGCGGTGTCCCGGGGTGTCGGGGCGGTGTCGCTCGGTACCAGCGGGGCGCTGCGCACCGTGGTGGACGCCCCCACCAGCGACCAGGACGGGCGGTTGTTCTGCTACGCGCTGACCGAGGACCGCTGGGTGATCGGCGGGGCGGTCAACAACGCCGGATCGGTGGTCCGGTGGGCGGGTGAGGCTCTGCTGCCGTCCGCCGACGACGACGAGGACGGCCGCGACGCTCAGCTCCTCGACGAGGCCGCCCGGATCGTGGCCGGCAGTGAGGGGCTGCTCTGCCTGCCGTACCTGCTCGGTGAACGCGCCCCCTGGTGGCGTCCCGGCATGCGCGGCGCCTACCTCGGGCTGCGCCGCGAACACGGCCGCCCGCACCTGGTCCGCGCCGCCGTCGAAGGTGTCTGCCAGCAGCTCGCCCTGGTCCGCGACTCGTTCGACGCCGAAGGCGCCCCGCTCACCGAGATCCGGGCCACCGGCGGGGCCGCCGCCTCCCGGCTGTGGATCGACGTGCTGGCCGCCGCCCTGGACCTGCCGGTCGCCGTCGCCGACGTGCCCGAGGGCACCGCCCTGGGCGCCTGCCTGCTGGCCCGGCACTCCCTCGGCGAACTCCCCGACCTGGACCGGGCCGCCACCCTGGTGCCCACCGGCGACGTCACCCGCCCCGACCCGGCGGACGCCGCCCTCTACCGGCGGTTGCGCCCGCTCGTGGAGAAGTCCGCGCTCGCCGTCCTCGACGTGGTGAGCGAACTCGACCGGATCGCCCCCGAGCCGCTGCCCGGCACCGAGAAGGCCGTCCGTTCCTGACCCGCTTCCCGGCACAGGGAAGGCGGTTCGTTCCTGAACCGTGCAACCCGGCCCGGTGGGGGCCGCGTCGTACCCGTGCCGATGCCCGCCCCCACCGGAAGGACCCCTCCTTGTCCCGAGCGGACGACCGTGAGTTCCACGAGTTCGTGGAACAGCGCATGGAACGGTGGCGGCGCTCCGCCTACCTGCTGTGCTCCGACTGGCACACCGCCGACGACCTGGTGTCGATGGCGATCACGAAGCTCTACCGGCACTGGCGGGCCGTCCGCCACGCCGACAATCCGGACGCGTACGCGCAGAAGGTCCTGACCCGGACCTGGCTCGACGAACGACGCCGGCCGTGGCGCCGGGAACGGGCCGCCGAGACCCTGCCCGACCAGCCGGAAGCCGCCGTCGAACGGGTGCACGACCGCACCTCGCTGGCCGCCCTGCTGGCCTCCCTCGGGCCCCGCCAGCGGGCCGTGCTGATCCTGCGTTTCTACTTCGACTACTCGGCCGAACAGACCGCCGAGATCCTCGGGATCTCCGTCGGCACCGTCAAGAGCCAGACCTCCCGCGGCCTATCCGCCCTGCGCGCGTGAACGGGGAATCGATGAACAAGCAGCTTTTCGACGAACTCGTCGAGGACGCCCCACCCAGCACCGTCGACGTCGCCGGCATCGTCGGGCGGGAGAGGCGCCGCCGGTTCGGCCTGCGGCTCACCGGGATCGCCGCCGGGCTCGCCGCCGTCGGGGTGGTCGCCGGCCTGGTCGTCCAGAATCCCGCCACCTCCCCGTCCCCTCCGGCCGCGGTGGCCGGCGGCTTCCGCCTCGTCTCGGACACCGACGCGTCGGTCGAACAGACCGCCCGGCGGCTGGAACAGGCCCTCGACGAGGCGCTCCGGGCCACCGCACCGGACGCCCGCTGGCGGCGGCTGTTCAAGCACACCGCCGCCGACGGGGAGCCGCCCATGATCAACGGAAAGGCCGCTGCCGACGTCGCGCAGCAGGTCTACAGCGGCAGCCAGGGCGTCGAGACCGGCGACCGGCGCGGCATGCTCCGGTTCCTCATCTCCTCACCCACCCCGTGCACCCCGGGCGCGGTCGTCCAGTGCGAGGACGCCTCGTCGATGGCGGAATACTGGGCGAACTACTTCACCTGTGCCGCGAACCAGCCGGTCTGCGCCGTCGGGACGCTCCCGGACGGCCGGCGGACGAAGGCGGTGAGCACCGGTGCGAACCGGCACCGCGCCTCGGTCGAACTCCCCGACAAGCGGGTGCTGGCGGTGGAGGTGAGCAACCGGTTCGCGCTGAACAAACCGCTCGACCCGGACGGGGCGCCACTCACCCTGGACCAGACCGAAGCCGTCGCCCGGTCCGTCGCCGGGCGCATCCTGCCGTGACGGACCCCGCGTTGACGTGCGACTGGGAGGTCGGGAAGAGTGGCGGCGAGCGGTCGCGGAGGAACCCGGTGTGAATCCGGGACGGTCCCGCCACTGTGACCGGGCCCTGCGGGGGTCCGGAAGCCAGGAGACTCCGGCCGCTCGTGACAACCGACGCGCGGGCGTGGACACCCGCCGGAAGGGATCCTGGTGACGACTCCGTACCCGTTCTCGGCCGTGGTGGGCCTCGACGATCTCCGTTTGGCCCTGCTGTTGACCTCGGTCTCCCCGGCGGTCGGCGGCGTCCTGGTCCGGGGGGAGAAGGGCACCGCCAAGAGCACCGTGGTCCGGGCCCTCGCCGGTCTCCTCCCGCACGTCGACGTGGTGCGCGGCTGCCGGTTCGCCTGCGATCCAGCGGCCCCCGACCCCGGTTGCCCGGACGGCCCGCACGCTCCCGCCGAGTCCCCGGTCCCTGCCGCACCCTTGGTCTCCACCGCGCCGTCAGTCTCCACCGCACCCGTGGTTTCCACCGCTCCGTCGGTCTCCCGGCCCGCCAGCCTTGTCGAGCTTCCCGTCGGGGCCACCGAGGACCGGGTCGTCGGCACCCTCGACCTACAGCGCGCCCTCAGCGACGGGGTCAAGGCGTACGAGCCGGGTCTGCTCGCCGCCGCCCACCGCGGGGTCCTCTACGTCGACGAGGTCAACCTACTGCCGGACCACCTCGTCGACCTGCTCCTGGACGCCGCCGCGATGGGCCGCGCCCACGTCGAGCGCGACGGGGTCTCGGTCAAACACGCCGCCCGGTTCCTGCTGGTCGGCACCATGAACCCGGAAGAGGGCGAACCCCGGCCGCAGCTCGTCGACCGGTTCGGCCTGGTCGTCAACGTGGCCGCGCCCCGCGACGCCCGGCAGCGCGCCGAGGTGGTCCGGCGGCGGCTCGCGTACGAGGCCGACCCCGACGGTTTCGCGGCCCGGTTCGGCGCCGACGAGCAGGAGTACGCGGCCCGCATCGCCGCCGCCCGCGCCCAGCTCCCGGCGGTGGCTCTGCCCGACTCCGAACTCGACCGGATCGCCCGGGTCTGCCTCGCCTACGGTGTCGACGGCATGCGCGCCGACATCGTGGTGGCCCGCTGCGCCGTCGCGATGGCCGCCTGGCACGGCCGCGACCGCGTCACCGCCGACGACGTCCGCGACGCGGCCCGTCTGGCCCTGCCGCACCGCCGCCGCACCGACCCGCTCGACCCGCCCGGCACCGACGAGGAGAAACTCGACGAGGCCCTGGCCGAAGCCGAACGCCAGGCCGAGGAGGACCGCCAGGCCGAGGAGGACCGGAACCCGGACGACGATCCCGACGGCGACGGTGGTCCTTCCGGTGGTGGCCCTTCCGACAGCGGTCCTTCCGACGGCGGTCCCTCCGGAGGTGGGCCTTCCGGAGGTGGTCCGGACGGTGGCGGTCCCGGCGGTGGTGACGGTCAGCGCGACAGCGGCGGCCCGGCCGGTTCCCCCAACCCCTCCGCGGGTACGGATCCCGCCCCGCCTTCCACCGAATCGTCGTCCCCGGCCGAGTCCACGGGCGAGTCCCAGCCTGCCCGTGGTGCGATGGCCTCCGCCGGAGCCGCCTACCGCACCCGCACGCTCCGCATCGCGGCCCGCGGCGAAGGCGGCCACACCGGCCGTCGTTCCCCGGCCTTCGCCCGCCGGGGCCGTGTCGTCGGAAGTCGCCTCCCACAGGGTAAACTGGCCGGCGCCCCGCACCTGTTCGCCACCCTCCGAGCGGCCCTGGACCGCGCCGCTCTGGACCGCGTTGCCGTGAACCATGCCGCGGTGAACCAGGCAGCCTTGGACCGCGCCGCTCTGGACCGCGCCGCTCTCGGCGCCGGCGATCCTTCCTCCGCCGGCCTGTCCCTTACCCATGGCGAGGGTGCCGGGCTTGCGAGCGGCGCCGGGATGGCCGGAGCCATGGTGCGGGTGCTGCCGCGGGATGTTCGGGAGTCGGTCCATGTGGGGCGGGAGGCGAACCTTGTGCTCTTCGTGGTGGACGCCTCCGGGTCGATGGCCGCGCGGAAACGGATGACCCTGGTCAAGACGGCGGTGCTGTCCCTGCTGCGGGACGCCTACCAGCGGCGGGACCGGATCGGCATGATCACGTTCCGGGGGAGTGACGCCGACGTGGTGCTGCCGCCCACCTCCAGCCACGAGGTCGGGGTCCAGAAGCTGGCCGCGCTGCGTACCGGAGGCCGCACCCCGCTGGCGGCCGGTCTCCAGGCGGCGGCTCGGACGATCGCCACCGAACGCCGCCGCGACCCCCGCCGCCGCCCACTGCTGGTCCTGGTCACCGACGGCCGCGCGACCAGCGGCCCCGACCCGTTGCGCCTGGTCCCAGCCCTGTCCGGGGTATCGAGCGTGGTCGTCGACTGCGAATCCGGCCCGATCCGCCTGGGCCTGGCCCGCCGCCTGGCCGCCGCCTTGAACGCCGAGGTGATGCCCCTCGACCAGCTGGAAGCCGCCACCGTCCGAACCCGCCCCGCGTCGCCCACCGCGACCCCCGGCACGGCCCCGGGCTCCAGCGCGGCCCGGGGTTCCAGCGCGGCCAGGGGTTCCAGCACGGCCCGAGGTTCCGATACGGCCCGGGGTTCCAGCACGGTGCCCGGCACGGCCCCGGGGTCCACCCCCGATCGTGCCTACCGCCGCGCCGCATGATCCGGTGACATCCCGGAACCGACAATTTCCGCTCTGTCCCGGCAGCCCTCCGACCACGCGGCCCGAAGGCCTACGGCCCGAAAGTCCACGGCCCGAATATCCGCGGCATGGGTGACCAGTCCACATGAGTGACCACCGAGGCCGAGCCGGTGCCGGCCAACGGCCAGGCCCAGGCTCGGCCAGGCCCAGGCTCGGCCAGGCCCAGGCTCGGCCAGGCCCAGGCTCGGCCAGGCCCGCCCGATCCCAGGATCGCATGGACCCAGGACCGTCCGATCCCAGGACCGCATGGACCCAGGGCAGCCCAAGGCCAGGGCCGGTCCGGACCGGGTCGGCTTGGGCGTAGTGATGGGCTCGGGTGTGTGGTTGTCGGCCGGGGTGCAGCGGCGCGTGGGCGGTGGCCGGGATGCGCGGGCGGCTGGGGTAGCCGGTGAGTGGGGCCGGGGAGTGCGTGGCGGGAGCCGCGCTGAGTTCGTGGGGCGTAGGGGGCGGGACAGGGTGGTTCCGGCGGGACCTGAAAGGCGTATCAGAAAAGGGGTTGGATTGTGCCGCAAGGGAAAGTGACAAGCGTTCCGAATGATGGTCTGACGACGCGTCAGCGGCGGCGGCAAGCGGTTTTCGCGGTGCACACCGGGCCGGGTAAAGGGAAGTCGACGGCGGCTTTCGGAATGGCGTTGCGGGCCTGGAGCGCGGGCTGGCCGGTGGGTGTTTTTCAGTTCGTGAAGTCGGAGAAGTGGAAGGTGGGGGAGGAGACCGCGCTGAAGGCGCTCGGTGAGCACGGTCCGACCCCGGTGACCTGGCACAAGATGGGTGAGGGCTGGTCCTGGATCCAGCGGGCCGGCAGCGAGCGGGATCATGCCGCGGAGGCCGCTGAGGGGTGGGCGCAGATCAAGCGGGATCTGGCGGCGGAAACGCACAAGTTCTATGTTCTGGACGAGTTCACCTACCCGATGAAATGGGGGTGGGTGGATGTCGCCGATGTGGTGGAGACGTTGCAGAACCGGCCGGGCACCCAGCATGTGGTGATCACCGGTCGGGATGCGCATGCTGATCTGATCGCGGCGGCGGATCTGGTCACCGAGATGACGAAGATCAAGCATCCGATGGACGCGGGGCGGAAAGGTCAGCAGGGGATCGAATGGTGAATCGGGTTGTCATCGCCGCGCCGGCCAGTGGGCACGGGAAGACCACGGTGGCGACCGGGCTGCTGGCGGCGTTCGCCCGGCGCGGGCTGCGGGTGGCGCCGTTCAAGGTGGGGCCGGACTACATCGATCCGGGTTATCACGCGCTCGCCGCTTCGCGACCGGGGCGCAACCTGGACCCCGTCATGGTCGGGGAAGACCTGATCGGGCCGCTGTTCGCGCACGGCTCGCAGGGTGCTGACCTGGCGATCGTCGAGGGGGTGATGGGGCTCTACGACGGGCGGACCGGCTCTGGGGACCAGGGTTCGACGGCGCAGGTCGCGAGCCTGCTCGACGCCCCGGTGATCATGGTGGTGGACGCGGCCGCGCAGGGGCGGTCGATCGCGGCGGTGGTGCACGGGTTCCGCAGTTTCGGGTCGGTGCGGCTGGCCGGTGTGATCCTGAACCGGGTGGGTTCGGAGCGGCACGAGCAGATTCTGCGGGACGCCTGCGAGGAGGTCGGCACCCCGGTGCTGGGCGCGTTGCGGCGGGCCGACGCGGTGGCGGCGCCGTCGCGGCATCTGGGGCTGATCCCGGCCGCGGAACGGCGCGCGGAGGCCCTCGCGTCGGTGGAGGCGATGGCCGATCTGATCGCCGCGTCGGTGGACCTGGACGCGGTGGCGGCGGTGGCCCGGTCGGCGGCGCCGTTGCCGCACCAGGCGTGGAGCCCGGCCGCGGCAGAGCCGATCAAAAACGGTCCGGTGGTCGCGGTTGCCGGTGGTCCGGCTTTCTCCTTCTCGTACGCCGAGACCACCGAACTGCTGTCCGGGGCGGGTGCGACGGTGGTGTCGTTCGACCCGCTGCACGACGAGAAACTGCCGGTTGGCACCAAGGCGATCGTGGTGGGCGGCGGTTTCCCGGAGGTGTACGCGAGCGCCCTGTCCGCCAACGAGCCGCTGCGCGCCGCGGTCAAGGCCTTCGACGGGGTGATCGCCGCCGAGTGCGCCGGCCTGCTGTGGCTGTGCGAGTCGCTGGACGGCGCGCCGATGTGCGGGGTCCTGGAGGCGGAGGCGGTGATGTCGCCGTCGCTGACGCTGGGGTACCGGGACGCGGTGGCGTTGTCGGACAGCCCACTGGGCCCGGCGGGCACCCGGGTGACCGGGCACGAGTTCCACCGCACCGTGGTGCATCCGCGGTCGGGCCTGCTGCTGTCCCCGGCGGGTGGCGCGGCGTGGGCGTGGCGGGGCGCCGATCCGGAGGGTTTCGCGTCGCCCCGGCTGCACGCGTCCTACCTGCACCTGCACTGGGCGGGCACACCGGCGCTGGCCCGCTCGCTGGTCACCGCAGCGGCCGGGTGACCGCTGCGAAGTCCGAGGCCGGCGGCCGGGTGATGGCTGAGAAGTCCGAAGCTGGCGGCCGGGTGATCGTTCTCGGTCTCGGGGCCCGCAGCGGTGTCGATCTCGAAGCCCCGGTCCGGGCGGCTCTGGCGGTGGCGGGCCTGACTCCGGGTGACGTCGCGGTGCTGGCGACCCTGGACCGCCGGGCGGCCGAACCGCGGGTGCGGGATTTGGCGGCGCGCCACGGCTGGCGGCTGGCCGGATTCCCCGCGCACGAGCTGGCCGCCTGTCCGGTCCCGAACCCGGGCCGGGCCGCGGGGGTCGCGGTCGGCACCCCGAGCGTGGCGGAGGCCGCGGCCCTGCTGGCGGCCGGTCCGGGCGCCGAGTTGATCCTGCCCAAACGGGCCGCCGGGGGAGTGACGGTCGCCTTATACAGCGCCCGGGTATCAATCACGACATTTACCTAAAAATCATCCGATCGTGCGGCGTGTCTTCTGACAATACGTCCGTGCGATCGGGTCGGAGAGTCTCCATTCTGGTAGTCGTGGTGCTGGTGCTCACCCTGTGCGCCCGGCCCGAGGCCGCGATGGCGGGTGTGCTGAAATCCACGGCGCAGGGCATCCGCGCCGAGGTCAACCTGCTCAGCGGGGTGCTGCCGCTGACCGTGGCGGTGCCCAGCCCGGAACGCAGCTGGACCGAGGGCGGCGCCGCCTCCTCGTCCACGCTGGCGAACCCGGGCCTGAAACTGCTCGGCCAGTCGATCCTGAGCAGCGGCGTGGTCACCTCGACCGCCGGGCCGGGCACCGGCTCCAGCGGGCGCGCCGAGTCGAGCGTGGCCGGGGCGTCGGTCCTGGGCGCGACCGGCATCGGGGTCGGCGCGGTCCGGACGGTCTGCGTGATGGCGAGCTCCGGTATCACCACGACCACCGAGATCGCCGACCTGAAGGTGGCCGGGCAGACCATCGCCAACCCGGACGTCAACCTGAAGCTGCCGGTCGGCAACCTGGCCAGCGTCTACATCGACCACCGCACGGCCGACTGGGACGCCAACGGGGTCTACAAGTACACGGTCCGCGCCGTCGACGTGTCGCTGCTCGGCGGCGCCGGGATCCTCAGCACCGTCGCCAACGGCTCGGTCGTGGTCGCCGAGTCGGTCTGCTCCGGCACGATCGTCCTGGACCAGCCGACCGTCACCCCGGTCGCGCTCGCCCCGGGCCAGTCCGGCACCCCGGTCGTGACCGCCACCAACAGCGGTGACGTCGGCGCGCAGAACACCACGATCAAGATCCCCAAGCCCGGTTCCCAGTACGTCCTGGGCCCGCCCGTCACCACCGGCGGCGGAACCTGCTCGACGACCGACCCGGACTACGTGATCTGCACCGGCGTGACAGTTCCCGGCCGGGGCAACGCCAAGGTGTCGCTGCCGGTGACCCTGAAGTCGTCGGCCGGCGCCGGCACGCCCGCGTGGGCCACCTCCACCGGCAAGCTGATCAGCGCGGCCAGCACCCCGGTCGTGCAGGCCGACCGGACGAAGACCCAGACCGCCAACGGCACCCTGGTGAACCCGCAGGTCCCGGCCAGCACCGGCGGCACCGTCACGGTCAACCAGGTCACCCTGGCGGCCGGCCGGACCGCCACCGGAACCGTCAAGGTCACCAACCCGGGCCCGTCGGACGCCGCCGCCACGATCACCGTCCCGATCGGGAACCGGCCCACCGGCGTCACGGTCGCCTCGGCCGACGTGGACGGCACCCCGTGCACGGTCACCACCGCCACGATCACCTGCACCGCCGTGCCGATCACGGCCGGCGCCGAGGCCACCGTGAAGATCAACACGGCGGCCACCGTCACCACCCCGGTCGGCACCACCTGGGACCTGGCCGGGGTGACCGCCCTGATGAACGGCACCACGGTCACCGGCGCCGGCCGCCTGATCACGGTCGGCGCCGCCGAGGTGAACCTGTCCGGCGGGGTCACCGTCGTCCCGGCCACCGCCATCCCCGGCGGGTCGGCCGGCACCGCCACCGTGAAGGTCACCAACGCCGGTTCGCTGGCCGCCTCCCCGACCACCATCACCATCCCGGCGGCCCCGGCCGGCATCACCGTCTCCGCCCCGGTCACCACCACCGGCGGCGGCACCTGCGCCACCGGCCTCACCGGCGTGACCTGCACCGGCGTCACCGTCCCGGCCGGGCAGTCGGTGAACGTGGCGGTGCCGGTCACCCTGGCCCCGGCGGTCACCACCCCGTGGGTCGCCACCTCGGTCGCGCCGATCACCGCCACCGCCGGGGGTTCCACCGGCACCACCACCGGCTCGATCGTCACCCCGGCGCCCAAGTTCAACCTGGGGGTCACCGCCACCGGGCCGCTGGCCGGCACGGTCAGCCCCGGGCAGACCACCACCATCACCACGAAGATCGAGAACTCCGGCCCGTCGGACGCCACTCCGGCCACCTTCACCGTGGTCGCCCCGACCGGCACCACCCTGGGCACCGCGACCGGCGCCACCTGCACCAGCAGCCTCACCCGGACCGAGCTGGCCTGCTCCGCCAACCTCCCGGCGGCCGCGCCGGCACTGACCGTCGCGGTGCCGGTGACGGTGAACCCGCTCGCCGATCCCACCCGGGCGCTCACCGGCGGCTGCGTCAGCCTGGACGGCGACGCCGTCTGCCAGACCGGCGAACCGGTGCTGCCCCCGATCACGCTGCGCACCCCGTTCCTGGTCCGGGTCACCGGCACGTTCGCCCCGGCGGTGATCACTCCCGGTCAGGACGGCACCGGCAAGCTGACCCTGCGATCACTGCAGAACGAGAGCAACCTGACCGTCACCATCCCGGCCGGGCCGGCCCTGCCCAGCGGCTTCAGCGTGGTGTCCGCGACCGCCGGCGGCACCCCCTGCACGGTCGGCGCCACCGCCGTCACCTGCACCGGCGTCGACCTGACCGCGCTCACCGGCAAGGACGTCGCGGTCAAGGTCGCCGTCGACCAGGGTGTGCTGCCACCGGCCGCCTGGATCCCGGCCGGGATCACCGTCGGCAGCGGCACCGAGTCGACGAGCCTCACCGGGCCGCTCGCCGCCACCGGCACCGTCAACTACACCCTCGCCGCCACCGCCACCGTCCCCGCCGACAACACCGTGCTGCCCGGCGCCGCCACCACCCTCGGCGCGACGGTCACCAACAACGGCCCGTCCACCGCGGCGCCGGCGATCTTCCGGATCCTGGCGCCGAACGGGACCGCCTTCGCCGCCACCGGACTGCCCGCGGGCTGCCTGCGGCTCCTGCTGGACAACGTGCTCACCTGCACCGTCGCGTCGATGGCCCGCAACGCCTCGACCGGCCCGCTCAGCCTGCCGATCACGGTGGCCGCCAACACCGACCCGTGGACCCCGGTCACCGGCGGCTGCGTCGACGTCGACGGGATCCCCGGCTGCGGCGGCTCCGGCGACCGCCCGTTCCCGGACTTCGCGCTGAAGGCGCCGTTCTCGTCCCGGGTGGCGGCCACCACCGACCGCGCCGACGTCGTGCCCGGCCGGACCGGCACCGCCACCGTGCACGTCAAGGCCCTGCACGGCGACCTGGCCGGGCTGTCGGTCAGCGTCCCCGAGGCGGGCCTGCCCACCGGGCTGACCGTCACCGGCGTGTCCAGCCCCTCCGGCGGCACCTGCGCCCGGGACAACTCCGCCGTCTGGACGTGCACCGGCCTGGCCGTGGCGGACGGCGCCACCCTCGACGTCGACGTGGCACTGAAGGCCGCCGCCAACGCCACCCCCGGCGGCACCTGGACCCCGAACCCGGTGACCGTGTCGCTCGGCGCCGACCAGATCACCCTGGTCCCGCAGCTGGCCCGGATCGCCGCAGCCCAGCCCGGCCTGGACGCCACCGTCAACCTCTCCGGCGTCAGCCCGCTGCCCGGTGGCGGCGGCACCCTCGCGGTCAGCCTCACCAACACGGCCGGCCCGTCCGACGCCGTCGCCGTCCCGGTCAGCGTGATCGCCCCGGCCGGCACCCTGCTCAGCGCGGTGACCGGCACCGCCGCCCCGGACTGCGGCCTCGCCCTGCTCGGCACCCGGATCGACTGCAAGGTCAGCCTGCCCGCCGGCGGCGCCCCGGTGACCATCGGCGCCCAGGTCGGCATCGGCACCGACGTGCTGTCCGGCCGGGCCCTCACCGGCGGCTGCGTCGACCTGGACGGCAACAGCGTCTGCAACTCCGCCGACCGGATCATCCCGGGCATCAACGTCGGCACCCCGATGCAGCAGCGGATCGACGTCGTCACCACCCCGGCCAAGCTGGTGCCCGGCGAGGACGCGAACGCCGTCCTCAAGGTGACCTCCACCGGCACCGAGAACAACCTGAGCGTCACCGTCCCGACCGCCGGGCTGCTGCCCACCGGGGCGAACCTGATCGCCGCCACCCCGGTCGGCGGCGGGACCTGCGACACCAACACCGAACCGGTCCGGTGCACCGGCCTCAGCGTCACCGCCGGCACCCCGGCCGTGGTGAACCTGCAGGTGGCGTCCTCGCCCAGCGGCACACCGGGGATCTGGACCGCCGCGCCGATCCTGGTGACCGGCGGTGGCGAGATCGCCGTCGACGCCGGTGACCTGGCCCTGGTGGGCCTGCCCCGCAGCGACCTGAGCGCCGTCGTCTCGGTGCCCGCGGCCGGCAGCGTCCCGGCCGGCGGCACCGCCCCGCTCGCCGTCACCGTCACCAACAACGGCCCGTCCGACGCCCGCCCGGCCGTCTTCACCGTCAGCGCCCCGCTCGGCACCAAGATCGACCTGACCGCCACCCCGCCCAGCGGCTGCGCGCTGTCGGTCGCCGGACTGCTCGCCACCTGCGCGATCCCGCTCGCCGACGGCGCCGACACCGGCCCGATCAGCCTCGGCGTCAAGGTGCCCGCGCTCGCCGACCCGTTCACCGCGCTCACCGGCGGCTGCGTCGACCTGGACGGCGTGCCCGGCTGCGGCGCCAAGGACCAGACCGTCCCGGCCATCGACCTGACCGTCCCGTTCGCCCGCACCCTCTCGCTGAACACCACCCCGGCCACCATCGTGCCGGGCACCGACGGCATCGCCACCGTCGCGCTCAACGCCGACAAAGGCATCCTGAACGACGTCGCGGTCAGCGTCCCGGCGCTCGGGCTGCCGGCCGGCCTCACCATCGACCACCTGGACGTGAACGGCACCACCTGCCCGGCCGCGGCGTGCACCGGGATCACCGTCAACCCGGGTGTCCCGGTGCAGGTCGGCGTCCACCTGGACGCCGGCCCGGCGGCGGTGCCCGGCACGGTCTGGACCGCACCGGGGATCTCCGTCGGCAACGGCGACGGCCTGCTCACCCTGGACCGCAAACTGGCCGTCATCGGCCCCGCCGACATCGACATCGACCCGGTGATCACCCTGCCCGCCGTCGCCGTCGAACCGGGGAGGACCGGCAGCCTCGGCGTCACCATCGGCAACTCCGGCACCTCGGACGCGACGGGCATCAGCCTCGGCGTGATCCCGCCGGTCGGCGCCGTCTTCACCGCCCCGCCGCCCGGCTGCGCCTTCGTGGTCAACACCGACAAGCTGTCCTGCACGCTGAACGTGCCGGCCCTCGGCCCCGACCCGGTGCTCCCGCTCACCCTGAAGATCGCTGACAGCGCCGTCCCCGGCTCCACCCTCACCGGCGGCTGCGTCGACCTGAACAACGACAGCGTCTGCCTGGACCCGCCGGACACCCTGCTCGGCCCGGTGTCGGTGGCCACCCCGTTCGACCGGCTGGCCTCGATCAAGCTGGACACCCCGGTCATCCCGGCCGGCACCGCGGGCCTCGCGAAGGTCCTGGTCGACGCGCCCGGCGCACCCGGGAACCCGGTGACCGTGACGGTTCCGCTGGACACCAAACCGGCTGCCATGACGATCCTCGGCGAGACCATCGCCCCGAACGGCAACTGCGCCACCACGGCTGCCGCGATCACCTGCACCACCACGTACGCCGGAGCCGGCACCGCCACCCTCGCACTGCCGATCACGGTGGCCCCGGGTGCCGACGCGGTCTGGAACGCCACCGGCATCACCGTGACCCGGGACGCCGGCGAGACCGTCACCGGCGGCGGCATCCTGGCCCGCACCAGCAGCCCGCTCTACACGCTGGGCGCCGCGGTGACGCTGCCGGCCGACGACTCGGTCCTGCCCGGCGCCGTCACGGCGATCAAGGCCACGATCGACAACACCGGCTCCGGTACGGCCACCGCGGTCCCGATCGTGCTGACCGCCCCCACCGGCACCGCCTTCACCACACCCCTGCCGGACGGGTGCCTGAAACTGACCGCCGTGGCCACCGGATGCGCCGTCACCGTGGACGCCGGCCGGTCCACCACCCTGGACCTGCCGCTGGCCGTCCCGCCGCAGCTGTCCGGCACCGTCTCCGGCGGCTGCGTGATCCTCGGCGGCGGCGGGTGCGACGTGAACTACGGTTCGTTCTCCCTGCGTACCCCCCTCGCGTCGGTGATCACCGCGGCCGGCGGCGTGCCGGCGACCGTGACCCCCGGCCTCAGTGACACCGCCACCATCCGGCTGGACGCCACGGCGGCCCGCAACGATCTGACCGTCACCGTCGGCACCGACAACCGCCCGGCCGGTCTGTCGATCAGCGCGGCCGGCATCGGCGGCAACCCGTGCGACATCACCACCGACACGGTCACCTGCACCGGTGTCGGCATCACCGGCGGCGGCAGCTCCACCCTGAACCTGACCGTCGACGCCACCCCGGACGCCAAGCCTGGTGACACCTGGCGCCCGGTGGTCCGGGTCAGCACCGGCGGCACCGTCCCGGAGACCGCCCTGCTGCAGCGGCTCGCCGCGACCGTCGGCGCCGCGGACACCGGCAGCGGCCTGGACGTCAGCGTGCTCCCGCCGGCCGACGGCACCGTGCTGCCCGGCGCCGACACCGTGCTGCGGCTGGTGATGACCAACCCGGGCCCGTCCGTGCTGCCCGGCGCCACCGCCTGGGTGAAGGCCCCGGACGGCACCACCTTCGGCGACTTGATCGACCCGGCCGCCACCTACTGCGACAAGGCGTCGTCGACCCTGGTCACCTGCACCGCCGACCTGAGCGCCGAGACCCGGCGGCTCCGGCTGCCGCTGCACGTGCCGGCGCCCACCCTGCCCGGCGCGGTGATCAGCGGCGGCTGCCTGGACGGCGACCGCAACGGCACCTGCGGCGACTCCCGGGACACCGCCCTCGCCTCGTTCACCCTGGGCAAACCGTTCAGCGCCCAGGCCCGCCTCGGAGTGGCCCCGGGCAGCGCCGTCACGCCGGGCGACATCGGTTCCACCGTGCTGCGGGCGACCACCGACCGGGCCCTGAACGGGATGTCCGTGGAGATCCCGCTGACCGCCCTGCCGCCGGAGATCAAGGTGGTCGACGCGAAGGGCCCGGACGGCTCGGTCTGCACCCTGACCGGCGCCATCGTCTGCACCGGCGTCAACCTGCCGCAGGCCACCACCGACCTGGTCACCGTCAAGGTCAAGCCGCTCCCGTCGGCGGCCGAGGGCATCGGCTGGGCGCTCACCCCGGCGGCCCCGGTCACCCTGACCAGCTCCGCCGGTGACGTCGCCGAGTTCACCGGCACCCTGCTGCGCACCGGCCCGGCCGTGCCCGGTCTCAAGTTCGCGCCGTCCCTGCCGCCGGTCACCGTCACCCCGGGCACCACCGCGGCGTTCCGGGCCGTGATCACCAACACCGGCCCGTCCGACGCCGTCAACCGCCTGGTCCGGGTCAACGCCCCGGCCGGCACCACGTTCGGCACCCCGGTCCCGGCCGGCTGCGCCGCGGTCGGCACCGGAGCGCTCGACTGCCGGGCCACCCTGGCGGTCAACGCGCCCGCGCTCACCTGGGAACTGCCGGTCCGCATCCCGGCCAACGCCGACCCGAACACCGCGGTCACCGGCGGCTGCCTGGTCGACGGCCGCAGCAGCGCCTGCGGCGCCGGCACCACCCCGCTGCCGCCGGTCACCCTCACCCCGGCGCTGTCCCAGGCCCTGACCATCTCGGCGCTCGACCCGCCGGAGATCAAGCCGGGCCGTACCGGGACGCTGACCGTCCGGATCGCCGCCAGCCGGGCCCGCACCGGCCTCGGCGTGACCATCCCGCTGACCTCGCTGCCGGTCGGCATGTCCATCGTCCGGGCCCAGGCCGGCGGCCGGATCTGCGTCGTCGGCGTCACCGCGGTCACCTGCCTCGGGCTCGACGTCTCGGCCGGAGGCACCCTGGAGATCACCCTCAACGCCGTGCTGCGCGACACCGCCGAACCCGGCACCACCTGGATCCCGACCGTCTCGGTGGTGGAAGGCGCGCAGAACGCCGCCCGGACCCTGCTCGCGGCCACCGTCGGCGCCGCCGACACCACGCTCGGCGTCGCCGTCGAGGTGCCGGCCGCACAGACCCTGCGGCCCGGCGACGCCGCGGACCTGACCGCCACCGTCACCAACACCGGCAGCTCGGCGGCCCGGGGACTGCCGTACACGTTCTTCGCCCCGGCCGGCACCACGTTCCGGGCCCCGGCCGCCGCCACCGGCGCCACCTGCGCGATGTCCCAGTCCGGGCTCCGGGTGGACTGCTCGGTCGACGTCAGCGGCAACGCCCGGACCCGGTTCCCGCTGCCGATCACCGTCAGCGGCGCCGCCGACGTGGGTACCCCGCTGACCGGCGGCTGCGCCGACACCGACCGCAGCGGCGCCTGCACCGCCGCCGACGTGGCGATCCCGCCGATCCAGCTGCGCCAGCCGCTCGCCGACCGGCTGCAGATCACCGGCGGCCCGGCCACCGTGGTACCGGGCGGCTCCGGCACCGGCACGGTCCGGATCACCAGCCTCATGCCGGTCACCGGCGCCGCCCTCACGGTGCCGCTGACCGGCCTGCCCACCGGGTTCACCGTCACCGGGGCGAGCGGCCCGGACGGCTCGGCCTGCGACCGCGACGCCGTCCGGATCCAGTGCACCGGCGTCGCCCTGGCCTCCGGCACGAACACCGCGATGTCGATCACCGTCCAGCTGGCCCCGGGTGTCGAGACCGGCGCGTCCTGGGCCCCGGCCGGCGTGACCTTCGGTCTCGGCACCGAGTCGCTCACCGGCGTGGCCCGGCTAATCGAGGCCGGTACCCGTACCGCCAAGGTGGTCTGGTCGGTCCTCGGTGCCGGAGGCACCGCCGCGCCCGGCGCGACCCGCACCCTCACCGTCACCGGCGCCAACCAGGGCCCGTCCAGCGCCACCGGCGCCACGGTCGCGGTGGTGGCCCCGTCCGGCACCACCTTCGGCACCCTGGCCGGCAACGCCGCCCGCGACTGCAAGGCCGACGGCGCCGAGCTGCTCACCTGCACCGCCGGCCTCGAACCGGACACCAGCCTCAGCTGGGAGGTGCCGCTGACCGTGGGCGCCGGCGCCACCGACGGGCAGAAACTCGACGGCGGCTGCGTCTCCACCGACGGCGACACCGGGTGCGGCGGCGCCGGGGACACCGCGATCGACCCGATCACCGTCGTCGCCGAGCCGCAGGTCTCACTGCGCGACAGCGGCACCGTCGGGGTCACCGGGGCGGTCGTCCCGCCCGGCGGCTCCGGCACCGCCGCCGTCACCTTCTCCGCCACCGGCGACTTCACCGGCCTGACGCTGACCGTCCCGCTGGCCGGCCGCCCGGCGGGCGTCACCGTGGACAGCGCCACCCTCGACGGCGCCACCTGCGACGTCGGCGCCGACGCGGTCACCTGCACCGGCATCGACCTGACCGCCGGGGTGGAACGGGTCCTGAAACTCGGGGTCACGGTCTCCGGCGACGCCGACTGGCAGGCCACCGGCATCACCCTGGCCGACCCGGCGACCGAGGACGACATCCTCACCGTGACCGCGAAACTGGTCAGCACCGGCACCACCGGCACCGGCCCGGACGTGACCGTCACGACCGGCGCCTGGTCCCCGGAGACACCGGCCCGCGGGCAGACCGCCACCCTGCCGATCACCCTGAGCAACGCGGGGACCGAGGCCGCCGACCCGTACCGGATGACCGTGGTCCTGCCCACCGGGCTCACCCACGGCACCCTGCCCTCGGAGTGTGCGGCGGGCGACAGCGCCCGGATCGTGACGTGCGAGGTGCCGGTGCCCGCCGGTGACGCGGTCACCCTGGACCTGCCCGCCGTCGTGGGGGCGTCGGTCACCGAGGGCGGTGTGCTCACCGGAGGGTGCCTGGGCCCGGAGACCGACACCATCTGCGGCGGTACGGGTGACCTGGCCCTGCCCGACCTGACCGTCGGCCGGCACGACGTCGACCTGGAGATCAGTTACGCGGGCGGCACCGTCACGGCGCCGGCCGGCGGGAACGTGGTGGTGACCCTGCCGTACACCAACCGGGGCAGCAGGACCGCCGCCCAGGTGGCGCTGAGCATCGTCCCGCCGGTCGGTGTCACGGTCGCCGGGGTCTCGCTGAGCACCGGGGTCAGCGCCCAGGGGGTGCGGGCCGCCGCCGCGGTGGCGGACGTGGTGAAGGCCAGCTGCAAGGCCGACACCACGCTGGCCGCCAACGCGGTGGTCTGCGGCGCCCCGGACGCGTCGGCCGACTCGATCAGCGACGTGTCGATCACGCTGAAGGTCGGCGCCGGAGCCCAGAACGGGCTGCGGCAGATGGCGGTCACGGTCAGCACCACCGACGTCGACGGGTTCATCCAGGACAACTCGGTGCGTGTCCCACTGATGGTCTCCGGCACCTCCAACGACGGGGACGGCGACGGTGATGGGGACGGCGACAACGGCGGTGACGACGGCGACGACAGCGGTGACGGGGACAACGGCGGTGGTGACGACGGCGGCGACGGTGACCTGCCCACCACCGGGGCGCAGGTCACCGGGCTGGTGCTGCTCTCCGCCATGCTGATGGCCGGCGGGGTGGGCATCATCGCGGTGGTCCGCGAGAACGCCCCGGTACCCGCTCCGGCCCGGCACCGCGCGGGGCGGCACCGGGCGTGAGGCTTCAGGCCTCGGCCGCTTTGTCCGCGGTCGGCCGCTCGCGCACGGTTCAGGCCTTGGCGGCGGCCGGCCACTCGTGCACAGGGATGTTGTCGTGCATCAGCGGCAG
Organism: Actinoplanes couchii; assembly: GCF_016862075.1. Lineage (GTDB taxonomy): Bacteria > Actinomycetota > Actinomycetes > Mycobacteriales > Micromonosporaceae > Actinoplanes > Actinoplanes couchii. The sequence continues at coordinate 113,509 of NZ_BOMG01000008.1, forward strand.
GTAGCGGCGCAGCATCTCGTGCAGCGCCCGCTCCCGGTCCTGACCCTGTGCCTCCAGCGCGTGCAGCGTCTCCACCTGCCAGGACGCGCCGTTGCGGTGCCGCAGGCAGCGCTGCTCGATGATGCCGAGCAGCCGGTCCCGCTGCGCCGGGTTGACACCCCACAGGTCCAGTCCCGCGGCGGCCTGCGGCAACAGGCTGCGCAGCACCAGCTCGGTCACCGGCAGGGTGCCGTGCCCCGGCCAGAACACCGTGGCGTCGATGCCGTGCCGGGCGCAGTTGTGGAAGTTCTCCTCGGCGGCCCGGAAACTCATCTGCGTCCAGAGCGGGCGGTCGGCCTCGGCGAGCGTACGGACCAGGCCGTAGTAGAACGCCGCGTTGGCGATGGTGTCCGCGACCGTCGGCCCGGCCGGCATCACCCGGTTCTCCACCCGCAGGTGCGGGCGGCCGTTGACGACCGCGTAGATCGGCCGGTTCCACCGGTAGACCGTCCCGTTGTGCAGCCGCAGCTCACTGAGCTCCGGGATCTCCCCGCGTTCCAGGATCTCCGCCGGATCCTGGATGTCGCAGATCGGCAGCAGTGCCGGGAAGTAGCGCACGTTCTCCTCGAACAGGTCGAAGACGCTGGTGATCCAGCGTTCCCCGAACCACACCCGCGGCCGTACGCCCTGGGCCCGGATCTCCTCCGACCGGGTGTCGGTGGCCTGCTCGAACAACGGGATCCGGGTCTCCCGCCACAACTCCCGGCCGAACAGCAGCGGCGAGTTGGCGCCCAGGGCCACCTGGATGCCGGCGGTGATCTGCGAGGCGTTCCAGTACGACGCGAACTGCGCCGGGCTCACCTGCAGGTGGAACTGGGTGCTGGTGCAGGCCGCCTCCGGGGCGATGGTGTCGGTGGTGACCGCGAGCCGGTCCACCCCGTCGATCCGGATGTCCAGGTCCTCGCCGCGGGCCGCGAAGATCTGCTCGTTGAGGAGCTGGTACCGCGGGTTCGCGGTGAGCGCCTCGCCGGTGAGGTGCTCACGCCGCAGCGTCGGCAGGATGCCGATCGTCACCATGTGCGCCCCGGCCGCCCGGGCACGCCGCTCCGCCTGGTTCAGGCTGGACCGCAGGCCACGCTCCAGCTCCGCGAAATCGTCCCCGGCCAGCCTCCTCGGTGGCAGGTTGATCTCGATGTTGAACTGGCCCAGCTCCGTCTGGAAGTCGGGATCGGCGATCGCGCCCAGCACCTCGGCGTTACGCATCGCCGGGTCCACCTGATCGTCGATCAGGTTGAGCTCGATCTCCATGCCGGTCAGAGGCCGTTCGAACTCGAAGCGTGCCTCGCGCAGCATCGTCGCGAACACGTCGAGACTTCGTCGGATCTTCTGCCGGTAGCGGGTCCGGTCCTCACGGGTGAAATTGGTCTGGTCGACTTTCTCGCCCACCGCGCACCACCTTCCGAGCCGTCAGAGACGGAGGAGATCGCACGGCGCCGTAGCCGTCATCCCCCCGGCCATATGATGACCGCTGTCAATGGCGGTACGCCTCAGGCCGACCGCCCATTCGCGCCTGGCTGGCAATGGATCTTTCATGGCGGGCTTTTCTACCCACGTGGCGTCAGAATCATCCCGGTGTCACCGCAGCCACAGTGCGAGCACCGCTCCGGCGAACAGCACGCCGACCGCGGCCTGCATCAACATCACCGGGCCCATGTGCGACCACTGGGTGGGGATCCGCGGGGTCAGCGGCTGCATCGTGGTCAGGTTCACCACCTGCATCAGCCGGACCGGCAGCTGCGGATCGGACTGCGGCTGGGTGCGCACCTGCACCAGATCGCCCCGGTGCAGCGCCGACTGCGGGAGCTGTCCGTGCATCTCGATCTCGTACGTCTGCCCCAGGTCGTCCCGCAGCCGCACCGGCGTCACCAGGAACTCCGGGCCCTTGCGCAGCTCCTTCAGCGAGCGCCGGGCCGGTTTCATCCGGAACAGTGAGGCCAGCAGTTGGGCGATCCCGGCCGTCAGGAAGACGACGATCGCCACCGGCCGGCCGATGCGCACCTCGCGGGTGTACGACGTCTGGAAGCCGACAAAACGGCCGGTGATGATCGGACTGACGTGCCGGAGGATCCGCTCGCGGTGCAGCTCGGTGTCGTCCATCGGGGGTCGCCTCCTTGGATGTTCTTCAATGCTACGGAGAGAACGCGCCTCAACACCGTGAGTGAATTTCCACTCATTGCATACCGCCTGTCTCCTCCCACTGCCGGAAGATCGCCCTGATTGCACGCCGATCTACACCGATATGCGGAAATCCACCCTAAGGGGGCCCTCTAAGGGGTGAACTGAAGCGGAGCCGGGACGAATCACCCGGGCCGTCATGCCGTCCCGGCGCGTGGACAGGCCGGGAATGGGGGTGCGAGACCGGTGGCATCGACCTACGTCAAGCCGGAGAGCGTGCTGGCGCGGACCGCGACCAAGATGGTCGAGGCGCACGGCGGCGCACTCGGCCCGCACGACGGCCACACCGAATGCCCGGTCTGCGGCGAGACCCTGCCCTGCCGTACCGGCCAGGCCGCCGCTCAGGTCCTGGCGGCCGCCGGCCTCGCCGAGGAGTCCGGCCTGGTGGCCGCGACCCGCCCCGCATGGAGCCCGCCCACCGACGAGCCCGGCACGCTGATGCCACCCGCAACCCCGTATCCCACGTCGTCCTCCGCGTCTTCTTTCGTGCCACCCTCCGTGCCACCCGAGATCCTGCCGCTGTCCCCGGCCTTCTCCTCACCACCGTCCCCGCCGTCGGCTCCGTATTCCGCACCGGCGACCCCACCGCCTGCGGCTTTCACGTCCCCGGCCTTCTCGTCACCACAGCCCGGCGCCACCACCGACCCGTTCCTGGGCCTGCCGTCCTACGCCTCCCTGGCCGACCTGCAGTCATCCATCGCCCCCGCCCACCCCGAGCCCGACGCCCCGAACGACCTGGCAACGTTCGCCGCCCTGGGATTCCCCGGCATGTCGGAGGTCCGTCCCGGCCCGGGAGCCACCCATGGCGACCCGGAACCCCCCAGACACGGCGGCACGGCGACCCCGATAGTCCAGGGCCCCGCCGTGGTGCCCGCCCCCCTCCCACCGGCGAGCGCCCCTTTCTTCCGCCCCGGCGACCCCAAAAACCTCGAAGACCACCCCCTTGCCGGTACGGCGGACCAGCTCACCGCCCCCACGGCTCCCACACCGTCCGCCCCGTTCCGCCCATCCCGCTCCACCACCCCCGAGAACGCCCCGTCCGCCGGCCCCACCTCCGCTGGCTCGGCCCCTGTCCTCCCAGGCCCTGGACCCGCCCCTGCCTTCGCCGGCCCCGTCTCTGTCGGCATCGCCCCCGCCGGTCCTGCTCCCGCTGGTGTCCCGTCGGCCGGCATCCCGTCCCCGGACCGGGAGACCCCACCCGCGAACCGCACTCCCGGAACCTGGCCCGCACTCCCGGACCTGCAACAGCCCCCCGGCACGCCACTACCGGCCGCAGGTTCGACCCCGCTGGGTTCATCAATCCCGGGTTCCTCCACCACGGGTTCATCCAGCTCAGGCCTGTCCCTGCCCTCCACCGTGTCCCAGTCAGCCCAGCAGTCACCAGGCGTGTCCTTCCCGACGGGTGTGTCCTTCCCACAGTCACCGCCGCCGTCCCTCCAGCCCTCGGCGTCGTCTCAGCCCTCGGCTTCGTCCACGCCGGAGCCACCCACCCCCACCACGTCCTCCCCGGGCCTGGCCCTCCTGACGTCTTCTGCCACAGCCCCAGCCCTCACAGACCCGCAGCCGTCAGCCCCGAAGCCCGCCCACTCACCTGCCGCGGCCCACCCCGCCCAGCCTTCATCAGCGTCGGACCGTCCCGCCCAGCCTTCATCGGAGTCGGACCGTCCCATCCAGCCTTCATCGGAGTCGGACCTGTCCATCGCGGGCCCAATGGCTCTCGGCGAGATTCCATCGACCAGCGGCACTCCGGCGGCAAGCACCCAACTACGCCCGTGGCCCCCCATCGAACCCGCGGCCCAGCAGCCCTCACACCCTGAACCGCCCACCCTGAACCCCCTCGATGACCAACCTGCTTCCTGGTCCACAACGGCAGTCCGAGGCCCAAGCCCGGCCCCCGGTTACCGCCCTGCATGGCTGACCAACGAAGACCCCGCAGGCTCCGAAGACCCCAACCGGCCGGCCAAATCGGAGGAACACAACTTCCAGGCCCCCGAAGCCGACGACGCCCACACCACTACGCCCAGCCACACCTACTCGTCGTCCTCGTCCTCTTCGCCCTATTCGTCATCCCACTCGTCCTACGAAGACCAGCCCACCCCGGGCAGCCACGCCGCTCCCGACGCCCCCACCAGCACCGACCCCCATGCAGCGCTAGCGGGCCACACCACCCCGGGAGGCCACGCGACTCCCGAAACCCACTCACCGGCCGGATCCCAGTTACCGGCCGAAACTCACTCGGCGGCCGGATCCCAGTTATCGGCCGAAACTCACCCGGCGGCCGGATCTCACTCGACGGCCGGAACCCATGCGGCGGCCGGAACCCATCCGGAGGTCGAGACTTACTCCACATCCGGATCCCACGCTGCGTCCGGAACTCACTCCGCTTCTGGAAGCCACTCCACCTATGGAATCCACGGCACTCACCAGACACCCGGAAGCCACAGCGCGTTCGGAGGCCACACCAGTCACAGCGCCGCCTCTCACGGCCTGGCTTCCCACGGTCTGTCCGGCCCAGGTTTCTCCTCCTCCGGCCGAACCAGCCCCCCACCCCCAAGCTTCGGAGCAGCAGGCCTGGCATCCCTGAACCTGAGCACCCCTACCCCCACCCAAGATGGCGACCCCAGTCTCAGTCCTAGCCCCAGCGGCCTCAGCACCGCTCCGAGCAGCCCCAGCGGCCTCAGCACCGCTCCAAGCAGCCTCAGTGCCAGCCCCAGCGGCCTCAGCGCCAGTTCGAGCGGCTTGAGCGCCGGTTCGAGTGGTTTCAGCGCCGGTCTGAGCGGCCTCAGTGCCGGCAATCCGGATTCCGCCCCGTCTTTCGACGCCGGCACCAGTCCTGGGATCAGCGGTCCCAGCACCGGCGATCCTGGCTTCGATGCAGGCGTTGGCCCTGGTACCGGCATCAGTTCGGCCATCTCGGCAAGCGGAAGACCCCCGCTGACCCCTTTCCCGAACGACACGGCACCCAACGAACCCACCCACGGCCTCCAAGATCCAGCAGGCTCCACCGAGGCACCCTCGGCACCCTCCTGGACATCAACGCAAACCCGATCGTTCTCGGACATCGACCCTCAGCAGAGCCTCAGCCAGCCCGATTCCGAACACCCAGGTCTAGGACAGCCAGGCCTAGGACAACCAGCTTTGGGGCAGACAGGCCTAGGACAGGCAGGCCTAGGCCAGACAGGCGTGGGCCAGACAGGTGTAGGCCAGACAAGCCTGGGACAGACAGGCCTAGGCCAAACCGGGCTGGGACAGTTTGGCCAGTCCGGCCTGGGGCTGTCCGGTCTCGGGCAATCCGGTCTCGGGCAGCTTGGTCTGGGACAGCCGGGCCCGGAGGTTCCCGCCGCCGAGGGCGCCGCTCCCGGTGGGGTGTTCGGCAAGCGCGGCTTCCCGAACGCAAGTTCGGGCATATCGCACCCCAGCGGCCTCTCGTCGCCCGTCTCGCCGGTCTCGCCCGGATCAGCCGGCTCCTATGGCGAGGCTCCCCCCTATGGCGAGGCTCCCCAAAGCTATGGAGATGCTTCTCAGAACTATGGGGACGCGTCTCGAAGCCTTCATGGAGGAACCTTCCAGAGTTCCTACGGCGACGCTTCCTCGAAAGGCCTGCCACCTGAAGGTTCAGGGCCGTCGAGTAGCGGACTGCCAGCTTTCGGCGGTAACCCCACATCGAGCGGTACCGCATCAGCGCTGGGGTTCGACCCGGAGTCCTCGATCCCCGGTTCCCTCTTCCAGAACCAGGCCGGCCCGAATCGCTTCGGTATCGAGCCCCTGAATGTCGGCAGCGCCACCCAGCCCGGCAGCGCCACCCAGTCCGGCAGCGCCACCCAGCCCGGTAGCGCCACCCAGCCCGGTAGCGGCTTGGGAACCGTGGCCGCTGGGACGTTCGGCCTGGGAACCACCGCTCCCGGATCCGATGACTCAGCCATCGCCTCCGGCATCCCCACCGGCCTCGGAAACACTGGCCCGGGCTTCGGCGCGGGTTCCGACGCGGGAACGTTCGCCGCAGGCAACGGCACGAACGAGCCCAGCCACGGCGCATTCAGCCCCGAGAGCACCGGTTCCTGGAACGCCGGCCCTTGGAACAACGCCCAGGAAACCCCAGGCCAGAGCAACGCAGGTTGGACAGGCGGCACCACCCACGAGGCTGCCATCCCAGGCAACACTGTTCCCGGCTTTGCCGCCCCTACGACTACTGCTCCCGGCTTTGCCGCCTCCACGACTACTGCTCCCGGCCTTGCCGGCCCCGCGCCAACTGCTCCCGGCTTTGCTGGCCCAGGCGCTGAAGGCTCCGGTATTCCCGGCCATGGAACTACCGATTCCGGCATCGCTGGTCTCCATGCCGGAGGCTCCGGTGTCGCCGGTCACAGCGCCGCGGGGCCGGGCATCGCTGGCCTTGGTGCTGCTGGCTTGGCCCCAACCGGCCTGGGCATTGCGGGTGCGGGTGATCACGATGGCAGCGCCTCAGGTTTGACCGGAAGGGGCATCGCGGGCCCGGGAGGAACTTCCGGTTACGCAGCCTCGGGCCTGGGTGCAGCCGGACACGGCCCGACAGGCCTGGAAGTCACCGGCCCCGGAGTCACCGGCCCGGGAGTCACCGGCCCCGGAGCCGCAGGCCCGGGATCCGGGTTGGGCTTGTCCGGACAGGCATCAGTCTCGGGAATGACAGGCCTGGGAGCAGCAGGTCTAGCAACAGCAGGGCTGGGAACGGCAGGGCCGACAACAGAGTCGGGTTTGCCTGGTCCTGGGATGTCCGGTCCTGGGATCGGCCCGGGAATGGCTGGGGCCGGGTTGGGCGGGTCTGGGTTGGCTGGCCCCGGTCTGGGCGGGCCTGAGATAGCCGGGCTCGGTGCAGGTGGGCAGAACGCCGCCACGTCAGGGACCGCTGCGGAAGGTAGCGCCGGATTCGGCGCCGGTGGTCAGGGTGACCTCGGGCAGAGTCTTGCTGGTGCTGGTGCTGGTGCTGGTGCTGGTGCTGGTGCTGGTGCGGCGGGCAACGGCCCGGCCGCGGCTGGCTTCGGTGGTCACCCCGGCGGTGGTCATCCCGGCGCGGTCTTTGCTCCCACCGGAGAGGCGGAGCAGATGATGCGGCGGCCTCCCTCCTACAGCCAGCAGAACAGCCCTCTGGACGCACCACGTTTCACCCGCTCGGCACGTCCGGCGCAGGTGGGTGGCTCGTTTTCAGCTCTCGGTGGTGGTTTTCCCTCGAACCCGGCATATTCGGCTCCGGGCGGTTTCCCGGCGGGCGCACCGTCCGACGCTGCCGGTGGGTTCGGTTCGCCCGTGGCTTCCGGTAGTGGCTTCGCGACACCCCAGCCACCGACCGGCAACGGCGGTTTCCCGGCGGGTCCGTCGCACGCCTCAGCCGGAACGTTCGCGACGGATCCGTCCGCGCCACCGGCTGGAGGCCATGCACCCGGTTCACCCACGGCAGCGACCAGCGGATACCCAGGCGGTCAGCAGGCAGCCGCCATGGGTGGCCTCCCGGGTGATCAGCAGACGGCGGCCCCGACCGGTCACCAGACACCGATGGCAGGCGGATCGCCGTCGGCAACCGGCATGTTCTCGGCTGTCCCGGCGACCGTGCCCACGACGACCGGGCTACAGCCGGATCAGTCCCCGGCCTTCAACCCACCGTCCGGCTCGGCCGCTGACGCGATGGGACAAGGTGCCGCGTTCGGTCAGGGCACCCCATTCGGGCAGGGTGCTGCGTTCGGGCAGGGTGCTGCGCTGGGTCAGAACGCCGCGCTGGGACAAGGTGCTGCGTTTGGGCAGGGAGCTGCGCTGGGACAGGGCACCGCGCCGGGGCAGAGTGCCGGGATAGGGCAGGGCGCCGCGATGGGACAGGGCACCGCGATGGGGCAGGGTGCCGCGCCGGGACAGCAGAACCAGCTGACCCCGCCGGAGTTCCGCCCGGCTCCGGGGGTCGGCCGGGCCGAAGCGCCCGCGTTCGGTACCGCCCAGCCGGGTGGCCGCCCGCCGTTGCAACCGCCGGACCTGGGGCAGCATGCCCGGCCGGCCGGTACCGACATGCCGCAGCACCAGGCCGACGACGCGTCGGGTCTCAACATGCCGGGCTCACCGTCGGGTCTGGGCGCATCGGGCGCATCGGCCGGTTTCAGCGGTCCGGCAGGCCTCGGCGGTCTCGGGACAGCGCCGGGCTACGGTGCCCCCGGTTACGGTGCGCCCGGCTACGGTGCCCCCGGTTCACCGGTCGGGCTCGGCGGAGCCGAACCGCTCTCCGACTACATCGGACCGGGTGCGCCGGCCGGTTACGACAAGCCGGTCGGTGCGGGTGACCACAACGCCCCGGCTTCGCCGTCCGGCTATCAGGGGCCACATTCGATTTCCGGGTACGACACCACGAGCCAACTGAACACTTTCGGACAGCCCACGGGCCGCCCGTCACTGCAGGCGCCCGACATGGGCCAGCACGCCGGATACGACCGCCCGGGCTATGCCACACCGGTGACACCTGCCGGGTACACCGCACCGACCTGGCAGGCCGCCCACGGCGAACCGAATCCGGCGGCCGGCTACGACGCTCCGGGCTGGCAGGTGGAACACCACGCCCCGGCCGCCGCGCAGTCGGAGGAGCACGAGCCGTCCGGTCTCCCGTCCCGTGCGGGTTTCACCGCGAACCGCCCGGCGCCGGCAGCCCCGGAGATGGCGGCGGACCCGTCCGACGCCCCGAGCGGCCTGCCGTCCCGCCGACCCCAGTAGTTCCGAGGAAGTTCAGAAACGAGCCGGGCGGCCACCAACCGCCCGGCTCGCGGCGTTCCGCGCCCGAGCCCGCAGGCGAGGGCGCGAGGGGAGCAGGGCGCGAGGGGAGCAGGGCGCGAGGGGAGCAGGGCGCGAGGGGAGCAGGGCGCGAGGGGAGCAGGG
>NZ_BOMG01000009.1 GCF_016862075.1 Actinoplanes couchii
AGGGGAGCAGGGCGCGAGGGGAGCAGGGCGCGAGGGGAGCAGGGCGCGAGGGGAGCAGGGCGCGAGGGGAGCAGGGCGCGAGGGGAGCAGGGGCGGCGAAGAAGGCGGGACGGTGGGCGCGCGGAAGGCAGGGAAAGTGGGTGGGCGCGCCGCACCGGAGGCTGACGTGTTTGAGGTCAGGGGTGCCGGGCAGTAGTTTCCGATGGTGGGGGTGCGATTCGGGGGCGCCTCCTGGCACCGGTTCGGAGGGGGTGACATGCCCGCGCGACGTCAGATCGGTGAGGCTGCCGAGAGCACGCTCGAGGATCTGGATGCGGCCGCGTCCGGGTTCGCCGTCCGGCGGGCCGGGGCTTCGCCTGCCGAGGCGGTGGTTCTGCGGGAGGAGCTGATCCGATTCTGTCTGCCGTTCGCGGGGCGGATGGCGCGCCGTTACCGGGGGCGTGGTGAGTTCCTGGAGGATCTGGAGCAGGTCGCCCGGCTGGGGCTGGTGAAGGCGATCGACCGGTACGACCCGGAGCGGGGCTCTTTCACGGCGTACGCGGTGATCACGATCTCCGGTGAGTTGAAGCGGCATTTCCGGGACCGGACGTGGGGTGTGCACGTGCCGCGCCGGGTGCAGGATCTGAGCCTGGAGGTCGGGCACGCGTCGATGATGCTGACCGGGGTGTTGTCCCGGGTGCCGACGACCGCCGAGCTGGCGGACCATCTGCGGACCACCGAGTCGGCGGTGCTGGACGCGGTCGAGTCGGCGGCCGGTCACACGCCGGCGTCGCTGAACGCGCCGGTCGCGGAAGATGGCATGGTGGAGTTCGGGGATCTGCTGGGCGGGGTGGACGACGCCCTGGAGTCGGTGACCGACAAGCTGACCGTGGCGGAGCTGCTGATGCGGATGCCGGCCCGGGAGCGGCGGATGCTGGCGATGCGGTTCTACGGCAATCACACGCAGGCGGACATCGCGGCCGAGCTGGGTGTCTCGCAGATGCACGTGTCGCGGCTGCTGAGCCGGGCGCTGTCCTGGCTGCGTGAGGGCATGCTGAGCGACGACCCGCCGCACTGGGAGGGTTCGGCCCGCCCGGATCGGCCGGGCATGCAGGTGTCGGCGCGGGCGGGCGAGCGGGGCACGCTGGTGGTGCGGGTGTCCGGCGAGGTGGACCGGGATTCCGCGGAGCGGCTGCGGGCCGGGCTGCGGCACGCGCTGGCCCGGCCGGGTGTGCCGGCGATGCTGGTGGATCTGAGCGCGGTTCCGCTGGTGGACGCTGCCGGTGTGGCGGTCCTGCTGGAGGCGTCGCGGGCGGCCGCCGGCGCGGGGATCGAGTTCGGCGTCACCGGTGCTCAGTCGTACGTCGCCAGGGTCCTTGCTGTTTCCGGTCTTGCCGCCTGTCTCAAGAAGACCTAGGCAGGTCCAGCCGGTCTCGAGAAGACCTGGGCAGGTCCAGCCGGTCTCAAGAAGACCTGGGCAGGTCCAGCGTCGCCCACACCACCTTGCCGCCGTTGGACGGCAGATGGCCCCAGGTGTTCGCCAGCTCGTTGACCAGCAATAATCCCCGCCCGCGCAGGTGTTCCGGCCCGGTGGCGGCGGCGACCGGCGGCGCCGCGGACCCGTCCTGCACGGCGATGCTCAGGTGCCGCTGCCGTACCGACATCCGCAGGGTCATCATGGTGTGCGCGTGGTCGATGACGTTGGCGACGAGTTCGTTGGCGATCAGGCTGGCCGGCGCGACCAGGCCGGGCAGGTCCCACCGCAGGCAGGCGTCGGTGGCGAGGTCGCGGGCGTGCCGGACCGAGCCGGACACCGGCAGCAGGTCTTCACGCAGCGACGGCATGACTCTCCGTTCGTCGTGCAGGTGGGCGCGTGCGGCCGCCCGGCTGTCGAAGACGACCAGTCGGCGGCAGGGGCCGGTGAGATGCCGGCGGGTCTCCGGTGGGGGAGCGCAGAACACCACCGGCACACCGGGCCAGCGCGCGGCCTGACGCAGCACGACGGTGAAGATGGACAGTGCCAGCGGCTGGTCCAAGTGCAGGCCGGACAGGTCGACGAGCAGCGCGTCCGGCTGTTCGGCGAGGCATTTCAGGAGATGGTCGCGCAGGGTGGTGGCGTCCGTCAGGCGTAGCCGGCCGGACACGGTGGCGACCAGGGCGGCGGTGTCACCGCTCACCTCGCACCTGATCGTCATGGTGTGGTCCTTCCGACCTTGAGCGGATTCCCGGGCGTGACCGCGGTAAACGTCAGGCCGTCTCCATCACGATGATGGCCCCGTCGTCTCCACCGAGCCCGCCGTTGCGCGGCCGCAGCGGGGTGCACGCGACCCGGACGGTTATCGCCCGCCCACGCCGGTTGACCGCGTCCAGCCGGATCTCGCCGGATTCGCCTTCCCCGCCGCCGAGGGCGCCGCGCAGCAGCGGCCGTACCTGGTCGATCGGCAGGCCGATGTCGAGGTTGAGGAAGTGCTGGCCGATGACCTCGGCGGAGCGCAGCCCCCACAGGTCCTCGGCGTGCCGGTTCCACATCCGGATCCGCAGGTCCGGGTCGACGACGGCGACCCCGGCCTGGAGGCTGGTGAGGACGGTCTCCAGGAAGGCGTTGGCCTCGTCCAGCTGGCCGGTGCTGATCCGCAGCTGGTCGTTGATGCTCTGCAGTTCGTCGTTGGTGGACTGGAGTTCCTCGTTCATCGTCTCCAGTTCCTCGTTGGTGGATTGGAGCTCTTCGTTGGTGGTCTCCAGCTCCTCGACGGTGGACTGCAGTTCCTCGTTGGTGGTCTCCAGTTCCTCGTTGGTGGACTGGAGTTCCTCGTAGGCGGCCTCCAGCTGCTGGTTGGCGTGTTCCAGGTCGTCCTGCAGGCGCCGGGAGGCGGTCACGTCGTGGAAGATCAGGTTGACGCCGAGGAGGCTGCCGTCGGCGCCGCTGAGCGGACTGATCTGCACCACCAGGTGGACCACGTCGGCGCCGCGGTGGTACTCCACGTCCGGCACCCGCAGGCTGCGGCGTTCCAGCCGGGCCTGTTCGATGTAGCGGCGCAGCTCGACCGGCCGGTAGGACAGGTCCAGGTCGCGGAACGGCCGCCCGGTGTCGCGGGAGGAGACTCCGAACATCTTCTCCAGCTGCCGGTTGGAGAGCGCGACCATGCCGTCGGAGGTGAGCGCCAGCTGGGCCAGGGGGCTGGCCGCGAACGCCTCGTTGCGTAACTCGTCGAGGCCGGTGGCGGTCCCGGCGCCGGCCGGCGGCGGGTCGGTGAAGACCACACCCGGCGGCACGTAGAGGCGCGGCACCCGCCGGAACACCCGGCGTTTCAGGTCGATCGGGGTGAACAGGCTGCTGTGGCTGAGCAGCATCTCGGCCTTGCCGAGCAGCAGCACACCGGTTTCGGCGAGCGCGAAGTGGAACCGGCCGAGGATCTTGGACTGGGTCTCGGCGTTGAAGTACATCAGCGTGTTGCGGCAGGTCAGCAGGTCGATCCGGGATATCGGGGCGTCCTGCACCAGGTCGTTGCGCCCGAAAATGACCGAGCGGCGCAGGTCCTTGCGGAACGTGTAGCGGCCGCCCACGTGCTCGAAGTACTTCTCCAGCAGGTCCGGGGGGAGGGCCTGGATCTCCCGTTCGCCGTACGACGCCTGGCGCGCCTCGTTGAGCTGCTCCTCGTCCACGTCGGTGGCGTAGATCTTGACCCGTTCCTTGAAACCCTCCACCCCGAGGATCTCGGTCAAGACCATGGCCAGCGTGTACGCCTCCTCACCGGACGCGCAGCCGGCGGACCAGACCCGGATCGGCGAGCCGGCCGGTTTCGCCGCGATCATCGGCTCCAGCGCCTCGGCGCGCAGGTACTCCCACGCATCCAGATCCCGGAAGAACGCCGTCACGTTGATCAGGATCGTGTTGAACAGCGCGGTGAACTCGTCCGGATGCACCTGCAGGTAGTCGAGGTACTCCGGATAGTCGCCGGCGTCCACCTGGGTCATCCGCCGGTTGACCCGCCTGATCAGGCTGGACCGTTTGTAACCGGTGAAGTCGAACCCGCGGGATTCCTTCAGGTAGGCCAGCAGCGCTTCGAAGTCGGGGTCGGTCGCCTGCACGATCCGGAACGCTACCGCACGTCACGGGGCGGCGGTCGCACCGAGACGCGCGATCAGCTCCCGGAGGGTCGTGGCGGCCGTGTCGGCGTCCTCGGCCAGTCCCAGGTACCGGTCGCGATGACTGCCGGCGGCCATCCGCCGGCTCAGTGCGGACTTCTCCTGCAGGGCCCGCAACGCCATCCACAGCGCGCTTTCCAGGGCCTCGGCCTGCTCGTCCAGCAGCGTCTCCGGCGACCAGGCGTGCCCGACCCGGCAGCGGAACCGCGGCAGCGGCCGGCTCTCGATCTGGAACAGACTGCCGCCGCAGGCCGGGCAGCCGAAACCGGCGGGCGGCGCCAGATCGCCGCTGTCGGACGGGAAGAGTTCGGACATGGCGACCTCGGCATCGAGCAGCGGGTCCGGCCCGGGGGCGGGCCGGGGTTCCAGCGGGACGGCGGTGAGCGCGGCCAGCAGACCCCCGATCGCGGCGGCCGGCACCACGTGATCGGGCTCGGCGGCCTCCAGCGCGGCCCGCGGCATCCACGGGTGCAGCGCGTCCTCCGGCTCCTGCACCACCGTCGTCCCGCCGCGGGCGGCGATCGTGGCCAGCCCGGCCGCGCCGTCGTCACGGGAGCCGGAGAGCACCACGCCGATCGCGCGCCGCCCGGCGGTCCGGGCCACCGACCGGAACAGCGGGTCCACCGCCGGCCGGTGCCCGTTCTCGGCGGGGCCGCGGCTGAGCCGCAGGTGCCCGTCGGTCAGCAGCAGATGGTGGTCGGCCGGGGCGACATAGATCCGCCCGGCCCGCACCGGCTCACCGTCGGTGGCGGTCACCGCGGGCAGCGGGCCGCTGCGGCTCAGGATCGCGGGCAGGGCGCTCGGCGCCGACCGGGGCACGTGCAGCACCACCAGCAGCGCGCCGGGATAGCGGGCCGGGAGCCCGGCGGCCAGGGCACGCAGCGCCTCCACCCCGCCGGCCGAGGCGCCGACCGCGATCAGGTCGCGGTGCTCCGGCGTCACCCGGTGGCACCGGTGGTGAGCTGCGACCAGACCACCTTGCCGTCGGTGACCGGCAACACCCCCCACGCGTCGGCCAGGTCACCGACGAGCCGCAGGCCGCGGCCCCCGGCGTCGGCCACCGAGGGGTCGAGGGTACGGGGCATCCGGCGGCTGTGATCACGAACGGCCACGATCATCCGGCCGTCGCGCAGCCGCAGGGTGAAGTCCATCGTCGTGCGGGCGTGCCGGACCACGTTGGCGACCAGCTCGGTGGCGATCAGCGTGGCGATCGCGGTGGCGTCGGTCCGCTGCCACGCGGTCAGGGTCTGCGTCACCAGCCCCCGCACCTGGCGGCAGGCCTCGGGCACCGGGCGCAGCCGTACCCGTACGGCGGAAACCGGCTCCTCGGCCTCGGCCAGGGACTCCCGGAAGTCGGGCACCAGCCGCAACCCCGCGCACCGCGGATCCGCGGCCAGGGCCGACCGGGTCTCCGCGTCCGCCCCGCAGACCACTATCGGGACCGCCGGGAACTGCTCGCCCAGCACCGCGGTGGCCGCCGGGTCGCCGAGCCGCACCCGGCTGAAGTCGAGCAGCACCCGCGCGGGTTGTACGGAGAGACTGCGGCGCACCGCGGCGCCGAGCGCTCCCTCGGTCATCCGGTCCAGGGTTCCGCTGACGGTCAGGACCGCCACCGGGAGGTCGCGCTCCGGCCGGCAGACGAGCTGGCTGGGCATTCGGCCTCCTCCCCGTGGTGCCGGACGTACGTCAGCCCGTCAGGTGCCCGCCACCCGGCCGGGGCAAACGCGGCGTGCCCGATCACCTTGATGATGAGCGGGCGGGCCTCCTCCACCTGACGGCGGTGGAAATGAAGTACCGTTGCGCGCCATGGGTGTGTCGCAGCGGCTGAAGAGCCGGTTCCGTAAGTTTCTCCAGCGTCCGGGCACGACGGTGGACCTGGGCCCGCTCTCGAAGCGGCTTCCGGTCATCGAGGCGCGTGAGGACGCGCTGAAGGAGCTGGACGACGAGAAACTGACCGAGGCCGCCGTCGAGGCCCGGGAGCACGCGGAGATCTGCGCGATCGGCCGGGAGGCGGCCCGCCGGGCGATCGGCCAGCGGCCGTACGACGTGCAGCTGCTCGGCGCGATGGCCCTGCTGGACAAGCGGGTCGCCGAGATGGCCACCGGTGAGGGCAAGACCCTGACGGCGACGATCGCGGCGTACGGGCACACCCGTCTCGGCAACGGCCCGGTGCACGTCCTCACGGTCAACGACTACCTGGCCAAACGTGACGCCACCTGGATGGAGCCGATCTACACGCTGCTCGGCCTGACGGTCGGCTGGGTGACCGAGTCGATGACGCCTCAGGAGCGCCGGGAGGCGTACGCCGCGGACGTCACGTACGTGTCGGTCAGCGAGGCCGGTTTCGACTACCTGCGCGACCAGCTGGTCACCGACGTGGCCGACCGGGTGCAGCGCGACCTGGCCACCTGCATCGTCGACGAGGCCGACTCGATCCTCATCGACGAGGCCCGGGTGCCGATGGTGCTGGCCGGCAGCACGACCGCCGAGAGCAACCCGGTGAACGAGGCCGCCACCCTGGTGAAGGAGCTCCGCAAGGGCCTGCACTACGAGGTCGCCGAGGACGGGCGCAGCGTCGCCTTCACCGAGGACGGTCTCAAGGAGCTGGAGGAGAAGCTCGGCGGCATCGACCTGTACGCCGACGACCAGGTCGAGCACCTGTCCGCGGTGAACGTGGCGCTGCACGCGCACGCCCTGCTGCGCCGCGACGTGGACTACATCGTCCGTAACGGCTCGGTCGAGCTGATCGACGAGATGCGCGGCCGGGTGGCCCAGCGCCGCCGCTGGCCGGACGGTCTGCAGGCGGCCGTGGAGGCCAAGGAGGGCCTGACCGCCACCCAGGAGGGTGAGGTCCTGGACACCATCACCGTCCAGGCGTACATCGCGCTCTACAAGACCGCCTGCGGCATGACCGCGACCGCCGTGCACGTCGGCGAGCAGCTGCGCGAGTACTTCAAGCTCGAAGTGGCGGTGATCCCGCCGAACACCCCGAACATCCGTGAGGACGACGTCGACCGGATCTACTCGGCGCACGACATGCGCGACGAGGCCCTGGTCGAGGAGATCAAGATCGCCCACGAGTCCGGGCGGCCGGTGCTGATCGGCACCCTGGATGTGAAGGCGTCCGAGCGCCTGGCGAGCCAGCTGGAAGCGGCCGGTGTGCCGTGCAGCGTGCTGAACGCGAAGAACGACGCCGAGGAGGCCGAGATCATCGCCGAGGCGGGCGCGCTCGGCGCGGTCACCGTCTCCACCCAGATGGCCGGCCGTGGTGTCGACATCCGCCTCGGCGGCAGCGACGAGAAGGACCGTGATGCGGTGGTCGAGCTGGGCGGCCTCTACGTGATCGGCTCCGGCCGGCACGACAGCCGCCGGGTCGACGACCAGCTCCGTGGCCGGGCCGGCCGGCAGGGCGACCCGGGCCGCTCGGTCTTCTTCGTCAGCCTCGAGGACGAGCTGGTCTTCCGGCACGCCGGCGACATCCTGCCGGCCTCGCCGCGGATGGACATCGACGGCGTCGTGCACGACTCCCAGGTGGAGTACGCCGTGGAGCACGCCCAGCGGGTCGCCGAGGGGGTCAACCACGAGATCCACAAGAACACCTGGCGCTACAGCGTGGTGACCGAGCAGCAGCGCCTGCTGCTGGCCGAGCGCCGGGAGCGGCTGCTCACCTCCGAGGTCGCCGCGATCATGCTGCTGGAGAAGGTGAAGGAGAAGGCCGACGAGACCGACGAGGACGTGCTGTCCGAGTCGGCCCGCGCGATCGCCCTGTTCCACCTGGACCGGCTCTGGGTGGACCACCTGGCGTTCCTGTCCGAGGTCCGGGAGGGTGTGCACCTGCGCGCGCTGGGCAAGCTGGACCCGCTGGACGAGTTCCACCGGGCCGCGGTGCCGGCCTTCCAGGAGCTGCTGACCCAGGTCGAGACCCGGACCATCGCGACCTTCGAGGAGGTCGACCTGGAGGACGGCTGGCAGCCGGAGCGGGCCGAGATCGTCCGTCCCAGCGCCACCTGGACCTACCTGGTGCACGACAACCCGTTCGGGTCCGAGCTGGACCGGCTCATCGCGGCGGTCGGCCGGCGGCTCACCTCGGGCGGCTGATCTCACACAACTGCTCGCGTGCAGCGGGGGTGTCGCCTTGACGGTGACGCCCCCGCTTCTCATTTGCTTAATGAGGCTGACAGAAAGCGTTCCCGGAATGCATTTGTGTGACGAACGACAATATGGAACTGTGTTCCCACACTGTGGATCGTTGACTTGACCCGCTAGCCTGAGGGCGGGAATATCGGCCCCGCATTACGCACAGTGATCAGTCGTATTCGCTTGCGCCAGCAAATTCTGGGGGATGAATCAATGCCGGTCCGCGCATTGTCGTCGCGTGCAGATCGTCGTTCCGCGGGACCGGGCAGAGGTTCCGCCCGCCGTGCCGCCGAGCCCGCTCTGACCGTGACGTTCGCCATCCCGCTCACCGGCGACGTGGTCTCCCCACAGGCGCACCGGCTGCTCGCCGCGGTCCGTGAGCTGGTCGAGATGAGCAAGGGCACGGTCACCGTCGAGCAGGCCGCGCCGGTCGCCGAGGAGGAGACCCCGGCCGGTGTCGAGCCGGTCGCCGAGGTCGCCGCCGACGGTCCGGAGGTCCGGCTGCACACCTCGTCGCGCCAGGCGGTGCTGGACGGGGTGGCGCTGCCGCTGACCCGGCTGGAGTTCGATCTGCTGCAATATCTGGCCGAGCGCCCCCGCCGGGTCTTCACCCGGGCGCAGCTGCTCGCGGCCGTCTGGGGTTACGAGCGGGCCGGTGAGCGCACCGTGGACGTGCACGTGCGCCGCCTGCGGCTGAAGCTCGGCGGCACGGTCCCGCTGATCACCACGGTCTACGGAGTGGGTTACCGGCTGGCCGACGACGCCGACATCCTGATCCTGCCGCACGATTGAGGCATGCGGGTTCATCCCATCTCTCTGGAAAAACTGGTCGAGGATCTGGCTGACCGGATCACGAGTCGGGAATCCGACAATCGTCTGCGGGTGGCCTTCGACGGCGCCCCGGCGGCCGATCCGGGCCGTCTCGCGGACGCTCTGGTGGACCCGCTGCGGGTCCGTGGCCGCCCGGCCGTACGTGTCGACACCAGCGATTTCCTGCGCCCCGCCTCGGTGCGGCTGGAGTTCGGCCGGACCGAGCCGGACTCGTTCTACAACGGCTGGTTCGACGAGGCCGGGCTGATCCGCGAGGTGCTGTCCCCGGCGGGACCGGATGGTTCCGGCATGATCGTGGAGCGGCTCTGGGACGCGACTGTCGACCGGGCCGCCCGGGCGCCCTACCGGCAGCTGCCGCCGGGAGCGATCGTGCTGGTCAGCGGCCCGCTGCTGCTCGGTTCCGGGCTGCCGTTCGACTTCTCCGTCCACCTTGAGGTGTCCGCCGCGGCACTGGCCCGCCGGACCCCGCCGGAATTCGCGTGGACGCTGCCGGCGTATGCCCGCTACTGCTCCGAGGTGGCCCCGGAAACCTTCGCTGACGTGGTCGTTCGTCTCGACGACCCGCGCCGCCCGGCGCTCGTCGAGGACCGCTGGTGAGCCCCGGCACAAGACCCGAATGCCGAGTCCGTGGCGGATTCGACCACTGACAGTTATGCTCCGGTTACTTTTTCGCGGGGGTCCCGTTTGGGATCTTCGTCGGTGGGTATCGTCCGGCTCCACGAGTGGGGGGCGGACCGGGACGAGGGTGACCCGGGGATCCCACCGGCTGGGGCTGAGTGAAGGGCAGGGGGACTGCATGCTCGTCAACGGAGCGGTTGTCGCAGGTAAGGGCGCGAGCGCGGTCAAGGGGCTGCGTTCGACCGATGAGATCGAGCAGATCCGAGTGATCCTGCAAGGCCGATTCGAGGAACTCAACACCGAGTACGAAGAGGCGGTCGCCCAGAACACCCGGCTGCGCCTGGTGGAGATCGGCGACGCGGCCGGCGACGACCAGGCCGACAGCGGGTCCAAGACGGCCGAGCGCGACGCGGCGACGTCGCTGCTGAAGACGCTGCTGGATCGGCGCACGCAGGCGGAGCACGCGCTGCACCGGCTCAACGAGGGGACCTACGGCAACTGCGAGGGGTGCTCGAAGCCGATTCCGGTCGAGCGTCTCGAGGTGTTCCCGTCGGCGACGTCGTGTGTGAACTGCAAGTCGGTGCGGGAGCGCCGGGCCAGCTGAGGTGGAGCTTTTCCCCGGCGGTCAATTCGCCGCCGGGGAGGCCACATATTCATTACTGAACAACTGTTTATGCGATGTCGGTGAAATCTGCGAAACAGCCCGCTCGCCGGGCGCCCGAGCGGGTAGAACGTCAGGTATGACCGACACCGAGGACGAACCCGCCGAGAACACCACCGGCGGCGACTACGAGTACGACGAGGCCCACGGCGGCAACGACGACGGGCCCGACGTGCCGGCCGCGCTCCAGGAGGAGGCGGCCGACCTGATCAGGCTGGCTGGGCCATCTGCACGGCAGTGAAGAGCAGCCCCGCCGTCACCAGCCCGGTCACCAGCACGGTGACCGTCGAGGACGTGTCCATCCCGGTCCCGCGCCGGTCGGCGATCAGTTTGGCGGTGATCGCCGCCAGCACCGGGAAGAAGAGCAGCACCAGCAGGGCCACCACCGGCGCCGCCTGGTGCCAGTCACCACCCGCCGCCTCGCCGGTCTGCCGGACCAGCAGGTTGCCGATCACCCCGAGCACCCCGCCGACCAGCCCCAGGAAACCGAAGAGGACCTTCGTGCCGAGGGTGATCGGCCGGGCCGGCGGCGTGTACTTGACCCGCGTCTCGACCTCGTCCAGATAGTCCCGGGCGGCACGCTCCTCGGACCGCTGACGGGGGATGCTGGCCGGCGGCAGGGTGCGGCCGTACCGCTCGGCCGCCGCCGGGCCGATCCGGTGCACGAAGTCCGACCACAGACCGGCCGCCCGCGCGTCCACCTGCTCCAGATCCCGCTGCGCCTCGCCGACCGCCCGGACCGACCCGTCCCGTTCGGCGAGAGCCTCCGCGACGGCCCGGTCGGCGGCGGTCACCCGTTCCTCGTACCAGCGGGCGGCCTCGTCCCGCAGGCCGGCCGCCTTCTCGTCGAGAGTGGTCAGCCGGCGCAGCACCACCCGGTAGTCGGCGCGGTCGAGGTCGGCCGGTTCCAGTTCGCTCATGAGTTTCCATAGGGGATGATCACTTCGGCGCCACGGTGCACCGAACGGTCGAAATGCAGGGCCCGCCACGGGCGCGGGTACCAGTTCGGCGCCCCCTGCCCCGGGTAGTACGGCGACAGCTCGCTGCCGTGCACGTCCAGGGCCACCCAGGCGCCGATCGCGTCGGTCCGGGACGCCGGGCCGCCCAGCGCGTCCCGCAGCAGCCCGGCGCCACGCCACCAGCCCAGCACGTGCAACCGCCGCTCCGGGCCCTGGCGCAGCACCGTCTGCAGCTGCTCGGCGGTCGCCCGGCCACCGGGCAGCGCGTCCGCGGCGTAGATCAGGATGAAGTGCGGCCGGTCCGCGGGCCACGTCCCGTTGGCCTCCGCGACGGCGTCCTCCATCAGCCAGTTCAGGTTCTCGGCGTCGTACCAGCCGCTGCCCGGGATCCGGGCGTGCAGCGCCTCGGCGGCGGCCCGCGCGTCCTGATCCAGGCAGACCACCGAGATCCGGGCGCCGTCCGGGCCGAACTGGGCCGCCAGCGACCGGCCCGCCGTCGCCAGGATCGCGCACGCCTCGTCCACCCGGGTGCCGATCACCGCCAGGTTGCGGCCCGGCGCCCGGCGCAGCACCGTCCGCGCCGACCGGGACTCCACGTCGATGGTCTCGCCGAGCAGCGCGATCGGCGCGGCCGGCGACTCGGCGGCCCGCATCTCCCGGAAGTCCGGGCTGTCCGCCAGTTTCGGGATCACGTCACCGTCGAACAGCCGCGGCGGACCCTGATCGGCTGGCCGCCGCCGCCACAACCGGTGCTGCAGCGAACTCCACTGCTCCCGGTCACCGGCGGCCGGCACCCGGACCACCCGGTTCGCCTCCGGCGCGCCCGAATCGGCGTTGACCACCGCGTGATAGCGGGGCAGCGAGTCGGCGGCCGCGTTCGTCTCGGCCAGCACCCGCCGGGCCCGGGGCAGCGCGATCCGCAGACTGAACTGGGCGACCAGCGCGGGCCGCCCCCACAGCGCCTCGATGCCGGAGACGTCCTGACTGGCCAGGATCAGGTGGATGCCCTGCGAACGGCCGCGCCGGGCGAGGTCCTCCAGCAGGTCGACGGCCTCGGCGGAGACCGCGTCCCGCCCGGACAGCAGGATCTGGAACTCGTCCACCACCGCCACGATCCGCGGCCACGAACCCTCCGGATCCTCGGCCCGCAGCTCCGCCAGGTTGGTCACCTCGTGCTGCTTGGCCACATCGGCCCGGCGCCGCAGCTCGCCACCGAGGAACCGCAGCAGCGCCAGCCCGAACTCACGGTCGGTGTTCACGTTCACCCCGACCAGGCGTACGTGCGGCAGCCAGCTGGGATCCCGCCGCCCCGGCGCGAACCGGGCGAACGACACCCCCTCCTTGAAGTCGAGCAGGTAGAACGCCAGCTCGTCGGGGGAGTAGCGGGCGGCCAGCGCGCCCATCCAGGCGTAGATGAAGTTGGTCTTGCCGGTGCCGGACGGCCCGGCGATCAGCGCGTGCGGCGGATAGTCGCTCAACGTCACCATCACGCGCGGGCCCTGCGGGCTGTCACCCAGCGGCGCGGTCACCCCGGTCGCCGAACTCTCCCGCCACTCCGCCCCGGCCTCCGGCAGCAGACTGTCCAGGGCCACCGGGGCCGGACCCGCCGCCACGGCCTCCGCGATCCGGCGACACGTCGCCGTCACCACGGTCGGCGGAGGAGCACCATCCAGCCGTACGGGTAACGAACCGGCGCTCTCGATCCTCGCCTCGTCACCGGGCGCCGCCACCACGAACTCGATCCCCGGCTCCGCCTGCACCGCCAGCCCGCGGATCACCAGATGCACGCCGCAGGCCGCGCCGGTACGCAACAACCGGTCCAGTTGCGAGCGCTCGTGCCGGGACAGCTCGGGGCCACCCAGCAGCACCGCCACCCGCCACGGCTCCGGCCGGCGCCGGGTCGCCAGGTGCAGCTCACGCAACGACGTGTACTCCCCGGCCAGCACCGTCTCGTTGATCCGCCGGACGTGCCCGACCAGGTCGTCGAGCAGCTTCTCCAGCCCGCCCGGGCCGACGAAGGTGAGCACCCCGGCCGGGGCGAGCGGGGCGAACCCGGCCAGTCCGCCACCGAGGCTCTCCGGGTCGTACCCGATGATCTGCACCGTGCCCGCCGGGCTGGTGCCCAGCGCCCGCAGCAGCAACCCGGCCACCACGTCGTCGCCGGTGCGCCGGTCGCCCTCGACCACGATGTGCCCCTGGTCCAGCAGCGCCACCAGGGCCGGGACCTCCGGCATGTCGGCCTCGCCCGGCGGCGACGCCCAGGCGCCGGCCGGCTCACGGGCCGGAACCGGCGCCTCCGGCAGCATCAACCGGCCCACCCGCAGCTCGGCCGGCCGCTCCAGCGGCGTGACCTCCCAGCGGTGCCACTGCTCCCCGGCCGCGCCCGGCGCCGCCCGGTCGGCGGCGGCCGCCGCCACCCCGGCCAGGGCCGCCAGCTCGCCGTCGTGCCAGGCGTCGATCTCGACGGTGCGCTCGTCCCGGGCAGCGGCCAGTTTCCGCCGCCGGGCGCCGGCCGCGGCCTTCACCCGCTGGTACCGCGCCTCGGCGGCCTCGGCCGCGTCCTGCGCCCGGGCCAGGGCGATCTGGGCGGCGCCCAGCGCGTGGGACAACCCGGCGCGGATCTCCATCACCCGGTTCTTGGTGGATTCAGCCATGACCCGCCGGCATCGTCGCAGTTGTCATCTCTTGTCCTCGGCCTGCTCGGGGCGGGGACGGACCGGCTCCGGAGTGTTCGGATCCAGCGTCCCGGCATCCCGGCCGAGCCGGGCCAGCAGCACCCCGGTCAGCACACTCGCGGTCACCGCGGTATCGGCCGGATGCCCGGCCGGCTGATCGCCGCGCTTCTCCTGCTGCTGCTGCAACGGCACCCGGCAGATCCGGTCCAGCAGCGTCTCCAGCACGTGCGGCTCGGTGCCCGGCAGCAGCGCCTTCACCCGGCCCGCGGCGGCGGTCCGCAACCGGGGCACGTCCTCCGGGCGCGGATCGTGGCCGAGCAGGTCACCGGCCAGCCGGTGCAGCACCGTCGGAGTGACCGCGGACAGGCCCAGACCTGTCGACGCGTTCACCGCGTGCAGCTCCCGGCCCAGCCGGGCCCGGTCACCGGCCCGCACCCCGGCGGCGATGCGGCGCAGCAACTCGGAGGTGTCACCCTGCTCGCCGGTCCGGCCGGCCCGCTCACCGGACGGGGACTCACCGGTCAGCTGGGCCACCCGCTGCTGCCACCACGGGCCCAGAGCCTCCGGTTTCTCCGGGGCGTCCGCCGGCTGCTCCGGGCGCGGCCGGTCCTCCTCGCGCCTCATCGTGGTGCGCCACTCCTGACCGGGCACCGCCCCCGGGGTGGCGCTCAGGCCCAGGATCGCCAGGTAGCGGTCGATCGCGTCCTCACAGGCGCGCAGCGCGGCCGCGGCGTGCTCGGCGTGCTCGTTGGCGTGCCCCAGACGGAGAACCCCGATGTCCTGACTGGACTCCTCCTGCACCCAGCGGAGCAACTCGGCGGCGCTGCGCAGTTTGTTCAACGCGACGGCCAGCTCACCGGTGGGTAGGCCGTCAGCGGTGGCGCGGAGCTGAGCGCCGATCTCCTGCAGCAGCGACATCGCGTCAGAGGTTCGCCGTGTAGTTGTGCGCCTGCTCGACCGCCGCCAGGGTCGCGGTGAACGAATCCTCCAGCTGCTGCTCGGCCTGCGAGAGCGAGGCGTGCGCGGCGCCGACGGCGTCACTGGCACTGCCGTCGAGAGCGGCGGCCAGGCTCTGCTGGGCCTCACCGATCTTCTCACGCGCCGCCTGGATCGCCTGCTGCCCTTCCGTGACCTGCTGAAGCGCGGCCTCCACGGCAGCTCTGAGCTCGGCGACACTGGCCACCCGGGCAGCCTCCTGTGCGGGTTTACGACTTGCGGACCCAGACTACCGCCCGGTTGTCGCCGGGCCGTGCTCCGGTTCCCTGTTTCGACGCACCGTGCCGACTGTGACACGACGCCCGTTTTGCCGGCCGACCCGGGGATCGCCCAGGTCGGATCGTATCCGAAAGTGATCCACTATGGACTGCGAGGGCCCTTCGGGGTCAAGAGGATCACTCCTGCGGGTTGCCCCTGCCCGCAAGGCGCAAAACCCGTCCCGCCGGCAGAGCCCCTCCAGCCCACCCCGACGACCAGGGCGCCCAGGGCACTCCTGCGGCGGTGCGCGGCGGCCGGGGCAATTGGGCAGCACTCCTCTCGGTGTGCGTGGCGGCCGGGGGCGACCCGTCAGCGGTGATCGGGGCTGTCACCCACCAGGATGGCCACCGGGTCATCTCGGCAGGCACCGGTGCCGGCCGCTCCACGCCGCACAGCCGCCGCCCCGCTCCACGCCGCACAGCCGCCGCCCCGCGCCGCGCCGCGCCGCCCCGCGCCGCGCCGCCCCGCGCCGCGCCGCCCCGCGCCGCCCCGCGCCGCCCTGCGCCGCGCCGCCCTGCGCCGCGCCGCCCTGCGCCGCGCCGGGCTTCATCCATCGCGTGGTCGTGTGAGCGTCCCGAGACAGGGCGGCTGTCAACGGCTGATGGAGGACCGTGGGCCCGGACAAGCCCATCAGTGGAGAGTCGGGACGGTTCGTCGGAGGTGGCCGGGACGGGGCGTCAGCGGGGGACCGACGACGGGCCGCGCACCTCGGCTCCCAGGGCGGTGACTCGTTCGCGTAGTCCGCGGTCGGCGGTGACGACGACGGTGCGGCGGGCGGGGGTCGTTCCTCGTACCAGATCGACGATTTTGTCATCGCCGGAGCCGGTGGCGCGCTCGATCCGCACCCCGCCGGGAGATTGCGGCACGTTCCGGGCCTTGCCTTCCAGGACCAGGATCACCTCGATCGGGCCGAGCAGGCCGGGAAGGCCCGAGGTGGGCAGCCCCGCCAGGTTGTCGCGAAGCCGGGCCGCCGCACCCGCCCGGTCCCGCCACCAGCCATCCGGCACGGACCCGACGACGTTGGCCCCATCGACGATCAGAACGGGAACACCCTCCTGGGCCGCGGCCCCGGCCGCGACGGCATCCGGCGCCGGACCCGTTCCCGCCTCGGGTGATCCCGTCTCCGGCGAAGGCGAAGGCGACGGCGAAGGCGAAGGCGACGGCGACGGCGACGGCGAAGGCGAACCCGTCTCCGGCCCCGCTACCGATCTTGTCGCTGGCGGGCCCGCGGGCGGCCTCGGGGTCGGGGTTGCCGGTGGGGAAGGGGCCGGGGTCGGAATCGGGTTCGTGAAAGCTGGTTCCGGCTCCTGGAAGACCGGCGTGAGGGAGGGTGGATCCAGAGACGCCGCCATGAAGTTGAGTGTAGTCGTGTCAACTTTTTCCGGGATCCGGGAATCGCCGGGGAGGTTCACACCGTTTTCACCCACGGACGGCCCGCGTTTGCCGCCCGAGGTACCAGGGGAAGAGAGACTGATGAGCATCGGACCGTTCGGGCCGGCTGGGCCCGGTCAGTGGGACGACCTGTTCGCGCGCTTCTTCGGTGCGGCCGAGCCGCGCCGGTCGGCGCAGCGTTTCGACATCGCGCGTTACATGAGCAACGACGCCCGGCAGGTGCTGGCCGACGCCGCCCGCCGGGCCGCAGAAGTGGCCGGTGGAGTGCCCGGCGGAGCAGCCGGCGGAGTGTCCGGTGGATCGACCGGCGGGCCGGCCGGTGGAATGACAGGCGGGGTGACCGGCGGAGCGGCCGCGGGAATGACCGGCGGCGAGCGCCCGCTGGCCGACCTGGACACCGACCATCTGCTCTGGGCGGTGCTGCAGCAGGAGCCGATGAAGCAGACGGTGCGCCGGGCCGGCGCCGACCCGGACCGTCTGCTCAACGAGATGGGCCGCCCCGAGGCGGCCGCCGGTGATCTTCCGGAGAGCATCGCGCTGACCCCGGCCGCCAAGCGCGCGCTGCTGGACAGCCTGCAGATCTCCCGGGCGGTCGGCGCCTCGTACATCGGCCCGGAGCACATCCTGATGGCGCTCGGGCTGAATACCGATTCCGCGGCGGGCCGTCTGCTGGCCGGGCGGATCGTCGACCCGCGGACCATCCCGCACCACAGTGAGCTGCCGAAACCGAACGTCGGTGGTCAGCAGCCGCATCAGGGTGCGCCGACCCCGACGCTGGAGCAGTTCGGGGTGGACCTGACCGAGGCGGCCCGTCGTGGCGAGATCGATCCGGTGATCGGGCGGGCCGACGAGATCGAGCAGGCCGTGGAGATCCTGTCCCGGCGTACGAAGAACAACCCGGTGTTGATCGGCGAAGCCGGCGTGGGCAAGACCGCCGTGGTGGAGGGCCTGGCCCAGCGGATCGTCGACGGCGAGGTGCCGTTGACGCTGCAGGACAAGCGGGTGATCCAGCTGGACCTGGCCGGGCTGGTCGCGGGCACGAAGTACCGCGGTGACTTCGAGGAGCGCCTGAAGAAGGTGATCGAGGAGATCCAGGCGTCCGGGGACGGGCTGATCGTCTTCCTCGACGAGATCCACACACTGGTCGGTGCGGGTGGCGGCGGTGAGGGCGGCGGCATGGACGCCGGCAATATGCTCAAGCCAGCGCTGGCCCGCGGCCGGCTGCGGGTGATCGGCGCGACCACCCTGGACGAGTACCGCAAGCACATCGAGAAGGACGCGGCCCTGGCCCGCCGGTTCCAGCCGGTGGTGATCGGTGAGCCGAGCGTCGAGGACACGGTGGCGATCCTGCGGGGGCTGAGGGACAACTACGAGGCCCATCATCAGGTACGCATCACCGACGGCGCCCTGGACGCGGCGGCCGAGCTGTCCGACAGGTACATCACCGACCGTTTCCTGCCGGACAAGGCGATCGACCTGATCGACCAGGCCGGCGCCCGGGTCCGGCTGCGCACCAAGACCCCGGACGCGGACCGGCGCGAGTCGGAGCGCCGTCTGGAGCAGCTGTCCCGGGACCGGGACCAGGCGGTCGCCGCCGAGCACTACGAGCAGGCGTCCGAGCTGCGGGACCAGATCAACGCGCTGCGGGCCGAGCTCGCCGGTGGTGGCCGGGGCGGTGCCGGGGTGCCGCAGGTGACCGAGGAGGAGATCGCCGAGGTGGTCTCCCGGGCCACCGGGATCCCGGTGGCCCAGCTCACCGAGGCCGAGCGGGACCGGCTGCTGCGCCTGGAGGAGCACCTGCACGCGCACGTGGTCGGGCAGCAGGACGCGGTCGAGGCGGTCGCCGAGGCGGTGCGCCGGTCGCGGGCCGGGCTGGGTGATCCGGATCGGCCGGTCGGCAGTTTCCTGTTCCTGGGCCCGACCGGGGTCGGCAAGACCGAGCTGGCGCGGTCGCTGGCCGAGGCGCTGTTCGGCGAGCCGGACCGGATGATCCGTCTGGACATGAGCGAGTTCCAGGAGCGGCACACGGTGTCGCGGCTGGTCGGGGCGCCGCCCGGATATGTCGGTTACGACGAGGCGGGGCAGCTCACCGAGGCGGTGCGGCGGCGGCCGTACAGCGTGGTCCTGCTCGACGAGATCGAGAAGGCCCACCCGGACGTCTTCAACATGCTGTTGCAGGTGCTCGACGACGGGCGGCTCACCGACAGCCAGGGCCGGACCGTCAGCTTCAAGAACACCGTCCTGATCATGACCAGCAACCTGGGGTCGGATCTGATCAACGGGACCACCCGCAGTGTCGGGTTCGGCGCGGCCGGTGGTTCCTCGCCGGACGAGGAGCTGCGGGACCGGCTGGACAAGCGGCTCAAGGAGCAGCTGCGGCCGGAGTTCATCAACCGGATCGACGAGATCATCATCTTCCGGCAGCTGGAGAGCGACCAGCTGCACCGGATCACCGAGATGATGCTGGAGGAGACCCGGCGGCGCCTGAAGGCTCAGGACGTCGAGCTGGAGGTCGCCCCGGCGGCGGTGGACTGGCTGTCCGAGCGGGGCTTCCAGCCGGAGTTCGGGGCCCGGCCGCTGCGCCGGACCATCCAGCGGGAACTGGACAACCGGCTGTCGAAGATGCTGCTCGCGGCGGATCTGGCGCCGGGCCGGACGGTCCGGGTCGACGCCCGTGACGGCGAGCTGGTCTTCGACGTGGCGATGTCGTCGGTCTGACCCGTCCCGGGGAGGGCGCTGTGCGGTGCCCTCCCCGGGACGGGTCAGGCTGCGGCCAGGTGCTGCGGCTGGGAGCGGATCCACTCGGTGTAGGCCTCGTTGCGCGCCAGGATCTCGGCGTACGCCTCCTGCGCGTGGTCCATCAGCTTGGGCGCGCTGCGGGCGGCCGGCGAGTCCGGGTGCCAGCCCAGCACCAGCCGCCAGCGCAGCGGGGCGCCGCGCAACGGGCGGCTGACCAGCCCGGCCGGTGGCCGGAACGTCGGCTGGCAGAGGCCGATGGCCAGGCCCAGTTCGACCATGTCGACACAGTTGCGCACGTCCGACTCCAGCACCCGGCGCGGGGCGAAACCGGCGCGGGCGCAGGCCGCGGCGAAGCAGTCGGCGAAGCAGCCGTCACCGGCGCCGGCCACCCACGCCTCGTCGGCCATCTCGGCGAGGTCCACCTCGATGTTCTTCGCCTGTGGGTGGTCCTCCTTCATCAGCACGCAGACCGCGTCCACGCCGATGGTCTCCCAGACCAGGCCGTACTCCGCCGATGGCAGCGCGTCGCCGCAGACACCGACCTGGGCGTAGTCGAGCTTGCCGGCCAGCACCATCGCGGACACTTCGGAGATGTAGTACGAGGCGTGCGTGGAGATCTGCGCCTCCGGCTGGGCCTCCGACAGCCGGTGCACCAGGTGGGCGACGACGGGACCGCCGACCGCGCCGATCCGGTACCTGCTCATCGTGTCGTGTCCACCACCGGCGGCGAGCCGGGCGGCTTCGTCCTGCAGACCCTTCATCGCGGGCAGCAGCACTCTGGCGCGGGAGAGCACCAGTTCTCCCAGCGCCGTCGGGCGGGCGCCCCGGCGGTCGCGGTCGAACAGCGGGCCACCCAGCGTGCGCTCGATCCGCTGGAGTTGTGCGGTGAGCGCAGGCTGGGCAAGGCCGAGTTGTGACGCGGCCTTGGTCACGCTGCCGGTCTCCGCGATGGCGCAGACCACCTTCAGATGCCGCAGCTCGAGGTTCATAGCGTGACGTTAGGACTAGAAAGGGATCGAACGCTAGTCCACGAAGCATGGAATGATCGGCATCTTGTGACAAACGTATGAACGAACAGGACGTACGTTACTTGCCGGTAGTATGCCGCATTTGACTACAGATCTCGCATGTAGGTCTTGCGCGCGCTGACCGCGTCCCGCACCTTGTCGAGCACCCCGACCAGCGGATCGACGACCTTGTTCCACGGCGGCCGGGCCGGTGTCGACGGGTGCGGACGGGTCGGGGCGGCCTCCTCGGCAGTCTCGAACCGATTCCCGAGCCGGATCAGATCCTCGGCCGACGCGGTCCGCTCCAGCAGAGGCAACAGCTCCTCGGCGTCGGCCGCCACGTGCCGGCGGATCGACTCGGTGATCTTCGTCGCCTCCCCGCCGCGCTCCAGCCGGGTCAGCGACGTCAGCAGCTCGTGGTCCTCGGCCAGCTCCCGGTCGGCGATCCGGTCGCCGTCCGGCACCACGATCCGGATCGCGGGATAGAGGTACTGCTCCTCCGCACACAGGTGCCGGGAGAGCGTGGCCACCAGAACCGAGGCCACCTTCCGGTTCGCCGGCTCGGCGGTCAGCCGGTCGGCCAGGGCGATGATCTCCCGGTGCTGTTCGGCGATCACGTCGACGATGCTGCGACCCGAGGTCTCGCCGCCGACCGGCGGCAGCGGGGGAAGATTCACGTCAGAAGACACGGCGGTGCGGGTACCCGTCGTTGCGCCACCCGCAAACCCCCGGACGGAGGTCTCGCCCACCTGCTGAAGAAAGGACTAAAGCCTTTTTACAACTTGCTGGTAAGAAGGGCGAATGACGCTCACCGCCGAGAACGAGGTCGTGGATCTGTGCCGCGACCTGCTCCGCATCGACACCACCAACACCGGCGACCCGTTGACGACCGTGGGCGAACGCGCCGCCGCCGAGTACGTCGCGGAGAAACTCGGTGAGTCCGGCATCGAGTCGCGACTGCTCGAATCGGCGCCCGGCCGGGCCAACCTGATCGCCCGGATCCCCGGCGCCGACCGCGGCCGGGGCGCGCTGCTCGTGCACGGCCACCTCGACGTGGTCCCGGCCGACGCCAGCGAGTGGTCGGTGCACCCGTTCGCCGGTGAGATCAAGGACGGCTACCTGTGGGGCCGCGGCGCCGTCGACATGAAGGACTTCGACGCGATGGTGCTGGCCACCGTCCGGGAGTGGCAGCGGATCGGCTACACCCCGCCGCGCGACATCGTGCTCGCCTACACCGCCGACGAAGAGGCGGGCATGGAGTACGGGTCGCAGTGGCTCGTGCAGAACCATGCCGATCTCTTCGAGGGGTGCACGGAGGCGATCGGCGAGGTCGGTGGTTACTCGTACACGGTGAACGACGATCTTCGCCTCTATCTCGTCCAGACCGCGGAGAAGGGCCTCGACTGGCTGCGGCTGCACGCCACCGGGCGCCCCGGCCACGGCTCGTTCATCCACGACGACAACGCCGTCACCAACCTGGCCGAGGCGGTCGCCGCGGTCGGCCGGCACCGCTTCCCGACCGTGGTCACCCCCACCGTGCGGGCCTTCCTCGAGCAGGTCAGCGACGCCCTGGAGATCGAACTGGACCCGGACAACCCGGAGCTGGCGGTCGCCAAGCTGGGCCCGATCGCCAACCTGATCGGCGCCACCCTACGCAACACCGCGAACCCGACCCGGCTCGCCGCGGGCTACAAGGACAACGTCATCCCCGGCAAGGCGTCGGCCACCATCGACTGCCGGACCCTGCCCGGACACGCCGACGCGTTCCTGCGGGAGCTGCGCGACGTGATCGGCCCGGACATCGAGATCGAGCACGTGCACCAGCAGCCGGCCGTGGAGACCGCCTTCGAGGGCGACCTGGTCGACGCGATGGGCGCGGCGCTGCGGGCCGAGGACCCGGGGGCACGCACGGTTCCGTACCTGATGTCCGGCGGCACCGACGCCAAGGCCTTCGCCACCCTCGGCATCCGCTGCTTCGGTTTCGCGCCGCTGCGACTGCCCCCGGACCTCAACTTCAGTGCGCTGTTCCACGGCATCGACGAGCGAGTTCCGGTGGAGGGACTAAAGTTCGGCGTGCGCGTGCTCGACCGTTTGCTCCGAAACAGCTGAATTCTCGGAAGGACCCCCATCCCATGACCGACCAGAACGCCGAACTCGATGTCGCCCTGGACCGGGTGATCGAGGCGGCGCGGGCGCACCTCGCGGCCGTCAAGGCGGCTGCCGGCCGCATCGACGACGACGACGTCTGGCAGGCGTACGTCGACCTGAACAACGCCTCGTTCGCGTACGACGAGAAGCTGCTCGACGCTTTCGGCGAGGTCACGCCGTGGGACGTCGAGTCGATCGACCCCGACGAGGCGGACCGCCGCTTCGGCCAGGTCGCGGAGGACGGCGCCGGTGCCGGTGCCGACCCGTACGAGCAGGTCGTCTCGGTCCGGCAGCGCCGTGACTACCGGGTGCCCAGCGTCTCCGCCCTGCTGCGGGTCGCCGAGACCGCCCGCCGCAGCTCGGTCCCCGACGACGAGGACGCCGGCCCGGTCGAGTCGGTCGGCGAGGCCGTGCTCGAGCTGCTGCAGGCCGGTGACGGCTCGCTGGCATCGCTGGACGTGCCGGAGCTGGAGCCGCTCGACGGCCTGCTCACGGTGACCGAGGTCGCCGAGCCCCTCGACCTGGAGGCGTTCGACGACGCGGACGGGTCCGGCCCGTTCGCCCCCGTCGAGACCGACCTGCTGGTCGGCCGCCTCGACGAGCACCCGTTCATGCCCGACGAGGACGATCACGACCACGATCACGACCACGCCGGTCACCACCACTGACGGTGTGATCAGTAGCTGAGGCCCGGCTGCGGCGTAGTCTGCAGCCGGCGCCGCAGCATCACCTTGCGCGTCCCGTCGGCGAAGAGCTGCACCCGGGCCAGCTCCCACCCGGAGAACTCGGCCTGAATGGCGAGCTGCGCCGCGGCAGTCAGCCGATCAACATTCGAGGGCAACCGCAGCGGCGCGTATTCGTAGTCCATGAGATCTAATATGCGCCCGGCGCCGGTCGCGGGGCCACCCCCGGCTCACGGTGTGAACGGGGCCATCTCCCGGACCCACTGCACGCCCAGGCTGGGAGCGAGGAACAGCAGGACCGTGACCACGCGCCGCCACGGGACGCTGTCCAACGTGCGGTCGGCGGTGGGGTGGTTCAGGCCTCCGGGTAGTGGGAACCCTCGCGTTCCGGGTAGCCGACCTCGATCGCCGACACGTCCTCCAGCGCCATCGCTATCTCCATCGGCAGGGTCAGGTTCTCCGCGCGCAGTGAACCCTCCAACTGCCCGGCCGTGCGTGCGCCCAGCACCGCCGACGCCACGCCGGGGCGGTCGCGGATCCAGGCCAGGGCCACCTCCAGCGGGGCCACCCCCAGGCCGCCTGCTGCTATCACGACCGCCTCGACGATGCTGGAGCTGCGGGGTTCCAGGTAGGTGCGGGCGAACGCCCCCATGTGCTCGGACGCGGCGCGGGAGTCGACCGGGCGGCCGTTGCGGTACTTGCCGGTGAGGACGCCGCGGCCCAGCGGCGACCAGGCCAGCACTCCGAAGCCGAGGGCGGCGGCGGCCGGCAGTATCTCCCGTTCGATACCGCGTTCCAGCAGTGAGTACTCCATCTGGGCGGCCACGATCGGCGCCCGCCCGGGGTAGGCGGTCTGCCAGGTGGCGGCGCGGGCGGTCTGCCAGGCGGCGAAGTTGGAGACGCCGCCGTAGCGGACCCGGCCGCTGGCGACGGCCTGGTCGAGGGCGGCCAGGGTCTCCTCGAACGGGGTCTGCGCGTCGTACCCGTGGATCTGCCAGAGGTCGACGTAGTCGGTGCCGAGCCGCCGCAGCGAGGCGTCCAGGGAGCGCAGCAGGTTGCCGCGGGAGGCGTCGCGGGGACGGTACCGGTGCGGGGTCAGCCCGGCCTTGGTGGCGATCACCACTTCGTCGCGGGGGATCAGGTGGTCGAGCAGGGAGCCGATCACGGCTTCGGCGTCGCCGTCGCCGTACACGTCGGCGGTGTCGATCAACGTACCGCCGGCCTCCAGAAAGATCTTCAGCTGGTCGGCCGCGTCGTCCGGATCGGTGTCCCGGCCCCAGGTCATGGTGCCGAGAGCGAGCCGGGAGACCGCCAGCCCGCTGCGGCCGAGCGGTCGCTGATGCATGAGTGAACCTTATTCATACCGCCTGCTCAGCGAAATGCCGTTGCGTCGACCGGGTCGGTCGGTTACCGGACGGAAACACCTCAGTAGGCTTGCCCGCGGACATTCCATGATCTCGGGAGGGTCAGTGCGGCTCGGACTCAGCCTCGGCTATCAGACGGCGTGGAGCACACCCGCCGACCACCTCGCCATGGCGCGGGAGGCGGACCGGCTCGGTTACTCGGTGGTGTGGGCGGCCGAGGCGTACGGCTCGGACACGGTCAGCATGCTCGCCTGGATCGCCGGGCAGACCGAGCGGATCGACCTGGGCGCGGCGGTGATGC
Source organism: Actinoplanes couchii (assembly GCF_016862075.1). GTDB lineage: Bacteria > Actinomycetota > Actinomycetes > Mycobacteriales > Micromonosporaceae > Actinoplanes > Actinoplanes couchii. The sequence continues at coordinate 24,895 of NZ_BOMG01000009.1, forward strand.
AGATCCCGGCGCGGACCCCGGCGATGACGGCGATGACCGCCGCCACCCTGGACACGCTCTCCGGCAAGCGGTTCCGGCTGGGCCTCGGCGTGTCGGGACCCCAGGTCAGCGAGGGGTGGCACGGTGTGCGGTTCGCCAGACCACTTTCTCGTACGAGGGAGTACGTCGACGTCGTCAAGCTGGCGCTGTCCCGGCAGCCGGTGGCGTACCAGGGCGAACATCACGTCCTGCCGTTGCCCGGTGGCGCCGGCAAACCGCTGAAGCTGGGCTTCCGGCCCGTACGTACCGAAATCCCGGTCTATCTCGCCGCCGTGGGGCCGAAGAACCTGGAGCTGGCCGGCGAGATCGCGGACGGCTGGCTGGGGATCTTCGTCGCGCCGGACGCGGCCGCCGACCAGTTGCGGCACATCGAGACCGGCCGGGCGAAGCGGGGACTGGGTCTGGACGGATTCGACGTGGTCGCCTCGGTGCCGGTGGTGCTCGGCGACGACCTGGACGCGTGTGCCGACGTGGTCCGCCCCTACGCCGCGCTCTACGTCGGTGGCATGGGCAGCCGGGAGCAGAACTTCTACAACGGCATCGCCGTGCGGATGGGCTATCCGGAGGAGGCCAAACTGGTCCAGGACCTCTACCTGTCGAAGCAGCCCCGCGAGGCCGCCGCCGCGGTGCCGAGGGACTTCATCGAGAGAACCTCCTTGATCGGTACGCGGGATCGGGTGATCGAGCGGATCAGGGAGTACGCGGCGGCCGGGGTCGGAACCCTGTCGATCAGCCCGTACGTCGGTGATCTGGAGAGCGGCCTGGAGACCCTGCGGGTCGTCGCCGGGGCGTTCGCCGAGTCGGGTGTGGCGAGCTGATGGCCACCGTCCTGCTGATGCGCCACGGCCGTACCACCGCGAACGCCTCCGGCGGGCTCGCCGGCCGGCAGCCCGTCGAACTCGACGACACCGGCCGCGGCCAGGCCACCCGGGCCGGTGAACGACTGCGTGCCCTGCCGCTGGCGGCGGTGGTCAGCAGCCCGCTGATCCGCTGCCGGCAGACCCTGGACCTGGCGCTGCCCGGTGTCGAACCGGCCCTGGAGGACGGGCTGATCGAGTGCGGGTACGGAGACTGGGAGGGCCGCCCGCTCAAGGAGCTGGCGAAGGAGCCGCTCTGGCCGGTCGTCCAGCAGCACCCGAGCGCCGCGGTCTTCCCGAACGGCGAGGCGATGGCCGACATGTCGGCGCGCGCGGTCGCCGCGGTCCGGGCGTGGGACACCAGGGTCACGGCCGAGCACGGGGACGGCGCGGTCTGGCTGGCCTGCAGCCACGGCGATGTGATCAAGGCCATCGTGGCCGACGCGCTCGGCCTGCACCTGGACCAGTTCCAGCGGATCGTGGCCGACCCGGCATCGATCACGGTGATCCGGTACACCCCGACCCGGCCGTTCGTGGTCAGGGTGAACGAGACGGGTGAACTGGGCTCGCTCGTGCCCCCGAAGTCCGAGGCCCAGCAGGGTGACGCGGCGGTCGGCGGCGGTGCCGGGGGTGGGGTCTGACGACGCTGTGTGATCGCCCGATCGCCGCAGCGTACAGCCCGTTGCGCCCTCGGCGAACCGGCCACGGTGACCCGCGCGGATATCCCCGCGGGTGGCTAGGGTTGGTGCCATGACCCACCAAGTGCATGCCTTCGAGCCGCCGGAGCGGTTCGTCGCCGGGACGGTGGGCGAGCCGGGCGACCGCACTTTCTTCCTCCAGGCGCGCGGCGGCGGCCGGGTGATCAGCGTCGCGCTGGAGAAGGTCCAGGTGTCGCTGCTCGCCGAGAAACTCGAGGAGCTGCTCCTCGAGGCCAACAAGCGCTTCGGGGTCTCGCTGCCGGACGTGCCGCTGGCGATCACGCACGACAACGAGCCGCTCGACACGCCCGTCGACGAGGAGTTCCGGGTCGGCACCCTGGGCCTGGCCTTCGACGTCGACACCGGCACCGTCGTGATCGAGGCGATCGAGGCCGGCGAGCCCGACGCCACGCTGGACGACCCGTCGCTGGAGGACGCCGCCCTCGTCGAGGACGACGACGAGGATGACGACGACGAGCCCGACGAGGATCTCGACCGGCTCCGGGTGCGGCTCACCCCCGACGCGACCCGCGCCTTCATCGACCGGGCCCGCCGCGTGGTGGCGGCCGGGCGGCCCCCGTGCCCGCTCTGCGGCCAGCCGCTCGACCCGGCCGGTCACCTCTGCCCCCGGCACAACGGCTACCACCGGTGACCGCGGAGCAGACGTCCGTGCTCGCCGAGGCCGATGCGCTCGCGCTGCTCGAACGGGGCGAGATCGAGATCGAGGGGCGTCTCGTCGATGCCTCGAACACCACCCTGCGCGCCGAGATCAGCCTGGACGGGCTGACTCGGCGCTGCGTCTACAAGCCGGTCCGCGGCGAGCGGCCGCTGTGGGACTTCCCGGACGGCACCCTCGCCGGGCGGGAGGTCTCGGCCTATCTGGTGTCCCGGGCCACCGGGTGGGACCTGGTGCCGCCCACCATCCTGCGCGACGGGCCGCTCGGGCCGGGCGCGCTGCAGCTCTGGATCGACGAGCCCGCCGAGGTGCCGGCGCTGATCGGTTTCGTCCCGGCCTACGACGTGCCGGACGGCTGGTTCCCGGTGGCGTCGGCCCGTGACGAGGACGGGGACGCCTACGCCCTGGCCCACGCCGACGATGAGCGCCTGGCCCGGCTCGCGGTTTTCGACGCGGTGATCAACAACGCCGATCGTAAGGGTGGGCACGTGCTCTATCCCGGCACCGGTGGGGTGCACGGGGTCGATCACGGGGTGAGTTTCCACGTGGAGAACAAGCTTCGGTCGGTTCTCTGGGGCTGGGCCGGTTCTCCGCTCTTTGAGAGCGCGGCGCCGATCTTGGAGTCGGTATTGTCGGATTTATCCGGGCCGTTGGGGGCTTCCCTGGAAGACCATCTGACCGTCACCGAGGTGCAGCACGTCTCCCTGCGGGTGAAACGGCTGCTGCGTTCCGGCCGGTTCCCGCAGCCGCCGACCGACTGGCCCGCTATTCCCTGGCCGCCGATCTAGAGGTTTAGCTCACGCTCCGCCGACTCTCCCGGGACGGCTGGTTAGGCTCCCAGCATGGATGCATGGACCGGTCACGACGTTCCCACCCTGCCGGACTCGCCGGGGCGGTCCCCGCTGGGCCTCTACGACACCGCGCGTGCGTCGGTGCAGCCCAGCGCCCCGTCCGGGGTCGCCTCGATGTACGTCTGCGGCATCACGCCGTATGACGCGACCCACCTCGGCCACGCCGCCACGATGATCACTTTCGACCTGGTGAACCGGATGTGGCGCGACACCGGCCTGGAGGTGCGCTACGTCCAGAACGTGACCGACATCGACGACCCGCTGCTGGAGCGGGCCGAGCGCGACGGCGAGGACTGGATCGTCCTGGCGATGCGGGAGACCGCCCTGTTCCGGGAGGACATGGAGGCGCTGCGGATGATCCCGCCGGCCCACTACGTCGGCGCCGTCGAGTCCATCCCGTCGATCGTCGAGCACGTGTCGTCCCTGCTCGCCTCCGGCGCGGCCTACCGTTTGGACGACGGCACCGGCGACATCTACTTCGCGGTCTCGTCGGCCCCACGGTTCGGCTACGAGTCGCACCTGTCCCGTGCCGAGATGATCGACCTGTCGCGTGAGCGCGGCGGCGACCCCGACCGCCCCGGCAAGCGTGACCCGCTCGACCCGCTGCTGTGGCGCGGCGCCCGCGAGGGCGAGCCGGTGTGGGACGGCGGCGACCTCGGCCCCGGCCGTCCCGGCTGGCACATCGAGTGCGCGACCATCGCCCTGAACCTGCTCGGCGACACCATCGACGTGCAGGGCGGCGGCAGCGACCTGCTGTACCCGCACCACGAGTGTTCGGCAGCCCACGCCGAGGTCCTGACCGGCGCGGAGCCGTTCGCCGCCCACTACGTGCACGCCGGCATGATCGGCCTGGACGGCGAGAAGATGTCGAAGTCCCGAGGCAACCTGGTCTTCGTGTCCCGCCTGCGCGGCGACGGCGTAGACCCGATGGCGGTCCGCCTGGGCCTGCTGTCGTCCCACTACCGCAGCGACCGTGACTGGACCGACGACGTCCTGAAGGCGGGCCAGCAGCGCCTGTCCCGCTGGCGGGAGGCCGCAGCGGCCCCGGCGGGCCCGTCCGGCGAGGGCTTGCTGTCGGCGGTCCGCGAGGCCCTTGCCACGGATTTGGACGCCCCCACGGCTTTGTCCTTGGTGGACGCATGGTCCGAGGCAGCCCTCACCGGCACCGGCGACGACACCGCGGCCCCCGCCCTGATGTCCCGCACCGTGGACGCCCTGCTGGGCGTCCGTCTGTAGTCCCGGTTCCGGACCCGCGCGGCCTCACCCACCGAAGCCGCGCGGCCCACCTCTCAACCCACCGTTCCCCCGGGCCCGGCCCTTCCTGATCTGGCCCTTCCCGCCTTATGTCGCCCGGCCCGCCTTGCTCCGCCCGGCCCGCCCTGGCCCGGCCCTGCCTCCGCCTCGCCCTGTCTGTCTTGGCCCTGTCTGCCCTGGCCCGGCCTTGACCCTGTCTGTTCTGGCCCGGCACTGCCTCGCCCTGTCTGTTCTGGCCCGGCACTGCCTCGCCCTGTCTGTCTTGGCCCGGCACCGCCTCGCCCTAGCCCGGCCTCGCCATGCCCCGCAGTGGGTCTCGTCCCGTACCAGCCCTCGCTGCTCCGCCACGCCCCTCGACCTCGGCCGTCGGTGCCGCCGGGCCGCACTGCACTCCTGAGCCCGGTCGTTCCCTGACGCCGCGCCACACCCCTCGGCCGTCGGTGCCGCCGCGCCGTACCGCACTCCTGAGCTCGGTCGTCCCTGACGCCGCGCCACATCGTCGGACGGCCGTTCGCATGGCAGCGCCGTTACCGTCGGTCCAGCCGTTCGCATAGCCGAGCTGCGCTCCCCTCAGCTGTTCGCATCGCCGCGCCGCACCTTTGAGACCAGCCGTTCGCATCGCCGTGCCGTGGCCCCAGCCGCCCGTGCAGCCGCCGCCGAACCGCACTCCTGAAGCCGCCATTCGTGTCGCTGCCTCATTGCCGCTGGTCGTCTGGGTCGCGGTGCCGATCCTGTGTCGGTGGCCATTGCCGCGCCCGTCGCCCGTCGCCCGTCGCGGGTTGCCGGTGTTGCTGTGCCGCTCCCGTGACTGGGGCCGTTCGGAACGCCGCGCCGTACTCCCGGCGCCGCTCGTCGGTGTCGTTGTGCCGCGCGTGGCCGCGGCCGTTCGGGGCGCCGCGCCCCGCATTTCCCGCGCGTGTCGCGCCACCCGCCGGCCCGGATCCGGCGGATCCTCCACCATCCAGCCGCGTTGCTCCTGCTCAGAGTCACCTGAATTGCAATTTCAATCGATTCGCCGTATGAGTTCCGAGATCATGAACCCGATTTGATCTCGTAAAGGGCTGGATTCACCCGCGACACCCTAACGCGGAGGCTAGCAATTCGCCTATTTTTTCCCGAAAAGGTGAATTGGGCCGTCCTGTGCCCTCAAATACCCATGAAATGCACCAGTTGCGGCCAGACTCTCTCCCAAGCATCCAACCGCTTGAAAGGAAGAATCATGCGTCGTACGGCCCTCTACCTTGGTGGCCTCATCCTGGCCACGAGCGCCGCGCTGGCGACGGCCGCTCCTGTCCAGGCCACTCCCGCCGAGTGCCGCGACATCGTGGGTTACGGCACCCGGATCATCCTGGTGACCGAACTCGAGATGGTCGACTGGGACGACCCGTACATCTACGGTGGCTACGCCTACCCCAGCTACGCCACCTACGACCGCTTCTACCGGCACCGTTCGTTCTACGGACACCGCCCGCAGTACGGCAACAACAGCTCGTACCGCGCGAGCAACTCGTACAACACCACCACGACCACCGACTCTTACAACACCACGACGACCACCTCTGGTTCGTACAACACCACCACGTACAACAGCAGCCTGGTCAGCGTGGGCGGCAACCCGCTTCTCTGCGGTCTCCTCTGACAGGAGTCCCGCCAGCTGAAAGCCCACAGCCGGTCCCGACCCGGACCACGCCCGTGACGTCTGAAGCCCGGGGTACTTCCAGTACCCCGGGCAGCAGTCTGCCCACCGAAAGCCGCCCACCCACCGAATACCACCCCGCCCACCTGCCCGGCCGCCGCCGGGTCACCCCGAGCGGGCCGAGTCACTGCACGCGGGCCGCACCTGTCCAGCCGCCGGCTCACCTGCTCGGCCGACCTGTCGGGCCACCCGCCAGCCGACCGCGAGATCACCCGCTAGGCCGACCGCGGGGCCACCCACCGTGCCGCCTGCCGGACCCCCGCCGAAATTGCCTGCCGGGCCACCCGTCGAGCTGACTGCCGGACCATCCGCCGTGCCGCCTGCCGGACCCCTGCCGAAATTGCCTGCCGGGCCACCTGTACACAGTTGACCGTGGTGCGCCCTCTCCCCACGTGGTGGGCGTGGCCTGCCGCCCACAGACGGCTCGGTTTCATTGCATTCTGTGTTCCCTGCCCGCTTGATCAGGAGAATGTCTCCGGAACGGCGCCAGGTCCACCGAATGAAGAGTGGCTCTCACGATCATCGCTGGTGAAACTGAATCAGCCCTTTCTGCTTTCCCGATCACCAATTCCATCGGTAAGTCCTGTCATTGCCGCCGACTTCCCGAAATGATCCACCCACCCTGAAATAGGAATCGGTCGACACACGTGATCTGGCCCAAAGCGGAGGTGGTCGGCCGGAACCCCGCCATTGCCGGTCAGCGACCCGAGAACGGCCCTGCTCCGGAGCACATCCGAGACCACCGATCAGCCGTCCCGGTGCGGAGCCCGACGAGCAACCAGCCAGCAGACGACCGGGCGCCGCCGTGACCGCCGAGGACGGTGACACGGTCCCCGCCGACTCCGCGAAGGCCGAGGCTGA
>NZ_BOMG01000010.1 GCF_016862075.1 Actinoplanes couchii
GCGAAGGCCGAGGCTGAGGACGGCGACGCGATTTTTGTCGGTCCGGTGAAGGCCGAGGCTGAGGACGGTGGCGCGGTTTCCTGGCGGCCCCGCGAAGGTCGACAGCGGGCGCCGGTCGCCATCCGGCGATCCGGGCGGCGTCACAGCAGCTCCGCATCATGGACGACCAGGGCGATCTGCACGCGGTTGTTCAACTCGAGCTTGCTGAGCAGCCGTGACACGTGGCCCTTGACGGTCGGAAGGCTCACCCGCAGCCGGGTGACGATTTCGGCGTTGGAGTAGCCCTGCCCGACCAGGACGGCGACCTCACGTTCTCGTTCGGTGAGCACGGCGAGACGCGACTGGGCCCGGGCCCGGCGGCTGCTCGCCTGGGGATCGGCGACATGATCGATGAGCCGCCGGATGAGCGTGGGGGACAGAATGCCCGCACCGCCCGCTACGGACCGCACCGCCGCCAGGATCTCCAGCGGCGCGGTGTCCTTCAGCAGGAATCCGCTGGCCCCGCTCCGAAGCGCCTCCAACACATTGTGGTCGGCCCCGAACGTCGTCAGCACGATCACCTGCGGCGCCCCGGCTCGGCTGCGGATACGCCGGGTGGCGGCCAGACCGTCGACCCCGGGCATCCGGATGTCCATCAGGATCACGTCCGGCCGGTGAGCATCCGAGAAGGTCACCGCCTCGGCGCCGTCAGCGGCCTCCGCGACCACCTCGATGTCGGCCGAGCCGCCGACCAGGATCCGCAACCCGGCCCGGACCATCGCGTCGTCGTCGACGAGCATCAGCCTGATCACCCGCGGACCGGAGCAGGGCTCTCCGGACACGGGAACGGTCCTGGTGGGTGCCGGCGAACCGAGCCGGGTGGAAGCTATTTCGGCCACGGCAGATCCACCTCCGTCCGGAACTCGTCGTCGGACGGACCGTGGGTCACCCGGCCGCCGGCCAGGGCGACACGTTCGTCGATTCCGATGAGTCCGTGGCCCCTGCGCTGGTCGGAGCCGGTGCCCCCATGCGCCGTCCAGCGCCCGGTGTCCGGAGTCGAAGCCCCGTGACCGGTGTCCGCAGTCGAAGCCCCGTGACCGGTGTCTGCGGGCGAAGCCCCGTGCCCGGTGTCCACAGGTGCAGCCCCGTGTCCGGTGTCTCCGTGCGCAGTTCCGTGCCCGGTGCCCTTGTTCGCCGTTCCGTGCAGAGGATTGGTGACGACGATGCGGAGCCCCCGGCCCGCAGCGCCGAACAGGCGGACAGCCGCGGCCGGGCCGGTGCCGTGCTTACGGGCGTTCGTCAGGCATTCCTGGATGATGCGGTAGGCGGTACGGCTCAACTGCGACGGCGGGCTGTCGTGGGAGACCCCGTTCCAGTAGTCGACGGTCATGCCGGCCGCCCGCGCGCTGGTGATCAGGTCGGTCATGTCGCCGAGCCCTGGCTGTGGTGGCTCCGGACGGCCGTCCGGCACACCGACCACCGTGCGCAACTCCTCCAGGGCGTCGTGGGCACTGCGGCGGATGGCCCCGGCGGCGATCGCCCGCTCCTCCACCGAAGCGTCCACCCGCACTTCGAGAGCACCGGCGTGCAGACTGATCAGGGACATCCGGTGGGCGAGCACATCGTGCATCTCCCGGGCGATGCGGGCCCGCTCGGTGGACCGGGCCTGCTCCTCACGCCACTGTTGCTCGGCCACCAACCGCGCGGCGTGATCACGCAGTGATGTGGTCAGCCGCCGGTAGGCCTGCACGAACAGTCCCCATCCCACGGCCGCACCGGTGACCAGGCCCCGGATCAGCAGGTCCAGCCAGATCCCGTACGCCGGATGGTCGTGCAGTAGGAAGTAGACCCCCGAGGTGGCGATGTTGCCCGCGCCGAGCAGCAGCACGAGTGGCAGCCGGTGCCGGATCGCCGCGGTGAACAGCGCCACGATGATCGGGCCGGTGGCGGTCACCGAGATCGCGCCGAACGGCAGCAGCACCCCGGCGACCGCGAGTGGGAAACGCCTGCGCACGAGCAGAGCACCGGCGCAGGCGACCCCGAGCGCGAGGTCGGCCTGCCACGGGATGGCTGGGCCGGGACGCATCGCGTCACCCAGCACCATCATCACGGTGCCGTAGAACAGAGCGACCACGATCGCCACAGCGTCGGCGACCCGGTCCCGCAGGACGGCCTGGGCGCCACCGGGCTCAGGAACCAGGAGGGCGAGAAACATGGCGCAAGAGTAGAAGGATCCGAGGCCATCGGGGAGCTACCAAAGTATTGCTTGAAAACATGCCTAAGAACGATGTGGACGGCATCCGCGCCGAAGCATCCTTCCCGGCATGACAGATCTCGGCAGACACTCTCCCGCCCGGTCCGCCGGCGCTCTCCTCGTCGTGGTCGCCTGGGGCGTGATCGCGGCCTTCTGGACCCCGCGCGGCCCGCTCACCGGCGGCCAGGCGCTGTGGTCGATCGTGATCAGCGCGGCCGTCGGCGTCCTGGCCGGCCGGTCGGCGCGCTCACGGTGGGCGATTCTTCTGGCCCCTTTGTTGTACGTGGTGGCACTCGAGTCGGCCCGCATCGGCGTCTCCGGCCCCTCAGTGGATCCACCGGTGCTGACTCCGATAGGGGTCCTCGTGCTGGTCAGCGGTCGTTTCATGCACGGTCTCCTGGCTCTGCTGCCGATGGCCGCCGGTGCCGCCTGGGCACACCGCCGCCCGGCTCGCACCAGGTTCCGCCGGGTGGCCGGCCGGGTCGCGACCAGCCTGGCGACGGCCCTGACCGTGGCGCTGGCGGTGGCTGTCGTGGTGCCGGCGCGAACCGATCCGATCCCCGGTGGGATCGCCGAGCTGACCGATGTCGACGGTCTCGGCGTGATGATCAGGGGACGATCCACCACCTCGCCGGTGCTGTTGTACGTGCCCGGTCCACCGGGTGCGTCGGACACCGGGATGATGCGAACCCGGTTGTCCGCGCTGGAGAACCACTTCGTGGTCGCGACCCTGGACCGGCGCGGCGGCGGAGCGTCCTATCCGGCCCTGGGCGACGGGGTCACGCTGGACTCCGAGGTCGCCGACGTCATCACCGTCACCGACCGCCTACGACAGCGTTTCGACCGGGACCGGATCGTGCTGCTCGGGCACTCCGGTGGTTCTATTCCCGCGATCGTGGCCGCGTACCGGCATCCGGAGCGGTTCAGCGTCTACGTCGGCACCGGCCAGGCGGTGGATCTACGTGCCGGCGACCGGATCTTCTACCAGGACATGCTGACGTGGGCGCGAGCCCAGGAGAGGCGGGAGGTGGTGAAACGATTGGAGGAGCAGGGTCCACCACCATGGCCGGACGTCTACGACTACGAGCCGTTCCAGCTCTACGTGAACGAGGCGTACGGTCTGCCCGCTCCGTCCTTCGACCTGAACGTCCCGGAGTACACCATGCTGCAGAAGGTCCACACGATGGTCGCGATGCTGGATACCTGGGACGAGTTGTACCCGGGCTTGCAGAGCGTCGACCTGCACCACGACGTGCCGGCGCTGACGGTCCCGGCCTATTTCATCCAGGGGGAGCGGGAGATGCGAGGGCTGGCCGTTCCGTTCGCCTCCTGGTACGAAACGCTGCGCTCGCCGGACAAACGCCTGGTGACCATCCCGGGAGCCGGCCATCGCCCGATGTCCGAGACCCCGGACCGGTTCGTCGACGCACTGACAGCCCTGCTCCAGCCATCCGGTTGACCGCCACGCCGGGTTTGCTGGGCGTGGTCGGGATTGGGTTCGGGCTGTTCGGGCTGTTCGGGCTGTTCGGGGTGGTTTGGGGCGGGTGGGGGTCAGATGAGGGCCATGCCGGGGTCGGGGTCCGGGTCAGGTGTGGGGGCCGGGATGCGGTACTCCTCGGTCAGAGTCGTCATCGGGCCGGGCCAGGTTGCCTGGGCCACCTCGATCGGCTTTCGGGTCTCGTCGAAGGCCACGTGGAGCAGGTGCAGGACGGGGGTGTCCGGGCGGATCTGCAGGATCTCCGCCTCTTCGCGGCTGGGCTGGCGGGCGCTGATGGTGTCGGTGGCGGTCGTGTAGCGGCGGCCCAGCACCTCCTCGGCCTCCTGGTAGAGGGGGCGGCCGAAGGCCTCGTGCCGTTCCAGGGTGGTGCCGCTCGCGTCCACCACCCGGAACCAGGAGGCGCCCACCTCTACGGTGGCGTCGTCGGCTCGGACCACGTGCCGGCGGACCAGCATCTCGGTGCCGTCGCGGACTCCGAAGGCGTCGGCCACCTCGGGGGGTGCAGCCTCGCGGCCGACGGCGGTGAGCTTCTGTCGGTAACGGGCGGCCAGGTCGGCGTGATAGCCGCGGTGTGCTCCGTACCGGCCGCGGGAGAGGCGGTTGAGGCGGCGGCGGGTGCCGCGGACGTACGTGCCGGAACCGGGTTTGGTGATCAGGATGCCTTCGACCCGCAGCTGGTCGACGGTGCGCTGGACGGTCTGCTTGGCGACGCCGAACATCTCCGCCATGGCGGGGATGGAGGGGAGGCGCTCGCCCGGCTGCCAGTCGCCACGCCGGATGCGCTCCCGCAGTTGGGCTGCGATCTGCCGATGCGGGAACTCCGCGGCGCCCGGATTGATCGTCATCCTGCCTCCTCGACCTAGGAGCTAGGTTCCTAGGATGCACCAGGTGTCGTGGTGGCCGCTAGAGCGACACGCACGGTATCCCGACGGCGACCGGGTCGCCGGTCACCGGGTGGTGGCGATGAGGGGAGCGCGTCAAGCACTCGCCGATCATCGGGCGGCGGCGCTGAAGGGGAATCCGTCGAGCATGGCCGATCGGCGAACTGCGGTGCTGCGAGCGGACGCAACGTGCATGTAGCTGATCGCCCGACCGTGGTGCTGCGAGATCGCCGGACCGCGCCCGCTATGGGTGAGGGCGACGAGCGCGTCGCCCGGACCCGCCGGATCGCGGTGCTGTGAGCGAGGGTGATGAGCGCGAACCCGCCGGACTGCAGTGCTGTGAAAGGACACGACAGGCCCATTGCTGACTGCGTTCCTGCTGGTGGAGGCGGTGAGCGCATGGCTGTTCAGCGGGCGGCGGTGCTGTGGTGTGGCGAGTGGATGGCTGTTCAAACGGGTGGCGGTGCCGTGGGCTTGGCGTGCTCATGGTCTGGCGGCTGTGTCTGCGTCGTGAGTGAATTCGGCTGATGGCTACAAAGCTGATAGCGGTCTAGCGGGTACAGGCGTTTGCACCGCATACTGAGGACACGTTAAGGAGGGTTGAGGGGTCGGAGGGGCGACATCCAGCGGCAACTGGGTGTCGCCCGCCTGACTCGGTGGCCCTTTCGGGCGACACACGCGTGAGGGGAGGGTGAGGGGAGTGACGGACTTCTACCGGGGGCCGCGAGCCGTCATCACACATCGGATCGTGAGAGTGTCCAGTGAGTGCCGCCGCAGCTTCGAGGTGGCCGAGCTGACCGACATCCGCGTCGTCCGGTCGCGCGACGGGCAGGATCGGGCCGGTCATCAGGCACTTGGCGCATCTGCCCTGGTGGCGGCCGTTGTCTCGCTTCCCGTGCTGGGTGCCGGCTCGATGATTGTGGCGGTCACGGCCACCGCTGCCCTGACGCTCGGCGCCGGCTTCCTGCTGCGTTCGCGGTCCGGGCGCCGCCGGCAGCTCCGCGCGTACTATCGCGGGGTCGATGTGGAGATCTTCTCCTCCACGGACGAGCGTGAGTTCGAGGCTTTCCGCCGCGGTCTGATCCGGAGCAAGGAGGCTCGGGAATCCTGAGTGTCCATTAGGCTATGCTCAGCGGGTTATGAGCGACACAGCAGTCTGCTACATCGCTCTTAGCGTCGGTCAACGGCGACGGAGATGCTGGGTGGGGGCGAATGTCGGCTGAGCGCGAGGAATTGCCCGCTGTCTCCCGACGGCGGGTTCGCCTGGCCCTGCGAGCTGCCCGGGAGCGCGTCGGTTCGACCATCAACGACGTCGCCGACAGTCTCAACTGGTCCCGCTCCAAGCTACAACGCATCGAGCTGGGCGAGGTCAGCATCACGCCGACGGACCTGCGGGCGATTCTGACGCATTACCGGGTCACCGACGAGGAGCGGATCTCGGCGCTGGTGGAGGATGCCCACGTCGCGCGGCGCGAGCGTTACTGGGTGGATCCGGTGCACCGGCGACATCTCACGCCGGGTCTGGTGCAGTTGCTGCAGTTCGAGTTGGCCGCGACGACCATCCGGGAGTATCAGCCGACCATGGTCGCCGGTTATCTGCAGACGGCGGAGACCGCGGAGGCGACGCTGGCCTGGTCCGGGTTCGACCTGGCGGAGGAAGCCCGCCGGGTGCGCCGCGAGGTGCGGCTGGCCCGCCGGACGAAGGTGATCGAGCGCGGCGGTGCCCCGGATTACCTGCTTCTGCTCGACGAGTCCGCTCTGTGGCGGATGATCGGGGACAAAGCGTCGATGGCCGCCCAGTTCGAGGACCTGGTGGAGACCATGTCCCGGCCGAACGTCCGGGTGCGGGTGGTCCCGATGGACGTGGGCGCGGTCGTGGCGATGTTCGGTTCGTTCAGCATCATGCACCTCGGCGGCGAGAAGACCGCCAGCGCGGAAGTCGCCAGCGCGGAAACCGCCAGCGGAGCGGAAAGCGGCGGCGCGGAGGCCAGCGGCGCGGAGGCCGGCGGCGCGGAAACCGCCAACGCGGAGGCTGGCGGAGCGGAAGTCGGGGGTGCGGAAACCGCTGGCGGCGCGGAGGCTGGTGGTGCGGGGACCGGTGGTGCGGGAACCGTCAGCGCGGCGGCCGGCGGTGCGGAGGTCGGCGGCGTGGCCGGTGGCGGCGGTGACGGCAGCGGCGGTGATGACAGCACGGGCAGCGGCGGCGGTGGCGGTGACGGTGACGAACCCCAGGACGCCGTCCTGTACCGCGAGTCGTTCACCCGTGATGACCTCGTCGAGGAATGGTCCGAGGTCCGATTTCATCTGGATGTCTTCGAGCGCTTCTGGGACGAGGCCCTCGGAGAAGAAGCGAGCCGGGCGCTGATCCTGGCGCGTGCCTACGATCTGCGGGCTCAGATCGCCAGGGCGGCAGCGGCGCCCGGCCGTGGTCAGGGCAGGGAGTCCTGACCGTTTTCGAGATGAGGTCGAAATGATCGATACCACAACGGTGTGGGAGAAGAGTTCCTTCTGTTCGACGGGTGCCTGTATCGAGGTCGGCCGGGTGGCGAACACCGTGATGCTCCGTGACGGCAAGAACCCGGAGCAGGAGCCCTTGATCTTCACGTACGAGGAATGGGACGGCTTCCAGAACGCTGTCCTGGCCGTCGGCAAGTCTTTCTGACTGTGTGAACGGGCGTCCCCTCGGGGCGCCCGTTTCAGTCACGAAAAGCCGACGGTCACGAAAAGCCGACGGTCACCCAAGCCGGGCGGTCACCAAGAGCTGAGCGGTCACCAGGAGCCGGCGGTGGGGCCGGCGGATCCGCCGCGGCGGCGCAGGTACTTCTCGAACTCGCTGGCGATCTCGTCGCCGGTCAGCGGCTGGATGCCGGCGTCACCGACACGTTCCTCGAGCTCCCGGACGTACTCACCGAGTTCGGCGTCCTGCTCGGCGGCGGCCCGGACGCGCTTCTCCCAGTCGTCGGCCTGCTCGGCCAGGTCGGCCATCGGGACCGGCAGGTCGAGGACGTCCTCGATCCGGCTGAGCAGCGACAACGTGGCCTTGGGGCAGGGCGGGTTGTTGGCGTAGTGCGGGACGTGCACCCAGAACGACAGGGCGTCCAGGTCGGCGCGGGTGGCCGCCTCCTGCAGCACGCCGACGATGCCTGTCGGTCCGTCGTACCGAGTAGGAACGACCTTGTATTTCTCGGCCATGTCGGGGTGGCTGGCGGTGCCGCTGATCGGCAGGGGCCGGGTGTAGGGCACGTCGGCCAGCAGGGCGCCGAGCAGGACGATCCGGTTGACCTCGAGGCTGTGGCAGATCTCCAGGACCGATTCGCAGAAGGTACGCCACCGCATGCTCGGTTCGATGCCGCGGATCAGGACGACGTCCCGGTCGGCGCCGGGCGGGCTGGCCACGGTGAACCGGGTGGTGGGCCATTCGATCTTCCGGGTCTCGCCCTCGGCCATGGTGATGGTGGGCCGGCTGACCTGGAAGTCGTAGAAGTCCTCGGGATCGATGCTGGTGACCTCTTTGGCCTCCCACACCTGCTCGAGATGTTCCACGGCCGCGGTCGAAGCGTCCGCAGCATCGTTCCAGCCCTCGAAGGCGGCGATGGCCACGGGAGAGCGGAGCAGCGGAAGGCCGTCGAACTCAGTCATGGCACACAGCCTACGTGCGGTCACCGGAACGTACCCGGTGGCCGCGCCGGGCTCCTCGGCCGATCGACGGGCCTCGCTGTCGATACAGGCCACCAAGTCGCATATATCTGGGCATAATGCTGCATATGGCTGAACACGTTGACCAGGTTCTGGGGCCCACCGACGACACCGTCAGCTTCGTCCAGGATCGCGGGATGGTGTACGTGACCGCCCTGTGGGTGCTGGCCGCGGCCTGGTCGCCGATGCTGCTGATCACCCTGCTGGTCCGGATGGCCGCCGGCTACCGGCCCGGCGCGGGCGACATCGTGGTGTACGCGGAGTTCACCCTGATCGTCCCGGCGGTGCTGGCCGCCGTGGCGCTGCTGATCGTCTGGCGCCGGCTCGGCTGGCTGCACACCTCGGTGCACGGGCTCGACTTCGCCGCGACCGGGCGGCGGCCGGTGCATCTGCCCTGGTCCGGCATCGCGTCGGTGGCCCTGCACGGGCGCGGGCCGTTCACCGAGCTGGTGATCAATCCGATCGCCGAGGACTACGCGACCGAACTGCCGGGCTCCGGTGGGCATCCGCGGGTGCGGCGGCGGGGCGGTGATTTCGCGTACATCATCGATGTCGGTCTGATGTCTCCCGGACCGGAGGTCCTGCTGGCCGAGCTGCACCGGCGCCTGCCCAGCAAGGTGTGACACAGCCGTTCAGGCGAGGTTCAGGTGAATCGGTCTAACGTGGAGGTCCCCCGCCCAGGAGGACCGCATGCTCGTTCGACCGGCACCGATCCTTGCCCCTCTCACCACGTTCGTGCTGCTGGCCGGCTGCGCCCCCACGGCGCCCGGCCGACAGGACCCACCACCCGACCGGGCCGCCGACCCCACCGTCGCGATCACCGGCAGCGTCGACCCCGACGGCACCGACACCCCCGAGGAGTTCGAGAAGGACATCCGTGGATCCCAGCTGATCGCCGAGCAGTACTGGGAGCAGCGGCTCGGTGGCTCGTTCCAGGCGATCAGGCAGGTCATCCCGTACGAGCGGGACGGGGAGGTGGACTGCGCCGGCCAGCCGTTGCCCCGTAACAACGCGGTGTACTGCTCCGCCGGTGACTTCATCGCGTACGACGTGAACTGGGCCTTCGCCGCCTTCCAGCAGATCGGCGACGCCTTCGTCTACTACCTGCTCGGCCATGAGTACGCGCACGGCGTCCAGGCCCGGCTCGGCATCCGCAAGGAGTTCACCATCGAACAGGAACTGCAGGCCGACTGCATGGCCGGGGCGTTCATCGGCGACATGGCCCGCCAGCAGGTCCTCACCATGCAGGACGGCGACACCCAGGAGTTGGCCGACGGTCTGGCCGCGGTCGGCGACGATCCGGGGCAGCCATGGTTCGCGCCGGGTTCGCACGGCACACCCCAGCAGCGGTTCCAGTCGTTCGCCGACGGATACGAGAACTCCCTCGCCGCCTGCAACCTCTGAGGGCGCCGTCACAAACCATCGGCGCCCGGCCCGATCGACACCAGAATGGGGGCGTGAAACCTGCCGCGGTCCTCTTCGACATGGACGGCACACTGGTCGACAGCGAGAGTGTCTGGGGCGATGCCCTGGCCGAGCTCGCCGTCCGTGCCGGTGGCGTCCTCTCCGACAGCGCCCGCCTCGCCATGGTCGGCACCAGCATGGCGCGCAGCATGCAGCTCTTCCGTGACGACCTCGGGCAGCCCGACCGGCCCGAGGCGCCGGACGTGCACTGGCTGACCGAGCGGGTCCGTGAGCTTTTCGCCGCGGGCATGGTCTGGCGGCCCGGTGCGATGGAGCTTCTTTCGGCTGTACGGGTGGCAGGGATCCCGACGGCACTGGTCACCTCCACGGGGCGCAGCCTCGTCGAAGTGGCGCTCAAGACCCTCGGCCCGGAGAACTTCGACGTCGTGGTCTGCGGTGACGAGGTGCAGAAACCCAAACCGGACCCGGAGCCGTACGTCACCGCCGCGGCCCTGCTCGGTGTGCCGATCACCGCCTGTGTCGCCGTCGAGGACTCGCCCAGCGGGGTGGCCAGCGCGCTGGCTGCGGGCGCCCGGGTTCTGGCGGTGCCGGCCGAGCTCGAACTGACCCCGGTCGATGGCGTGCACATGCGGACGACGTTGACCGGCGTCGACCCGGCCTACCTGGCCACCCTCCTGACCGCTGTCTGACCCGTTCTCAATCGGGTTCCCAGTCGGGCTTTTCAGTCGGTGGCTGTGCCCCCGGTTTCTTAGTTGAGGGCCGTGCCCCCGGTTTCTCAGTTCAGGGTCGTGCCTCCGGTTTCTCAGTTGGGGCGGGGTCTCCGGGCGCGGGGATCAGGCGTAACGCGGCCAGGATGCCGTCGGCTGTGTGGGCCGGGTGGTAGCCGCTCTCGGGCCACCGGCGACCGTGGGCCAGCCAGACGCTGGTGATGCCCAGTGCGGCGCAGCTCGCGATGTCGGCGTGGGCTGAGTCGCCGATCATCCAGGCGCCGTCCAGGGAACCACCGGCCGCCGCCGCGGCCATCCGGAAGATCTCCGGGTCGGGTTTGCGGTGACCGGCCTGCTCGGAGATCACCCAGCCGTCGACCAGGCGGTCCAGGCCGGTGTTGACGATCTTCGCCTGCTGTTGCGCGGTGCGGCCGTTGGTGACGATGACTGTGGTCCAGTTCGCCAGGCGGCGTAGTTCGCCGGCCACCCCCGGCGCGAGGACCACCCGGTCCGCGGCGCCGGTGTTCAGCAACTGATGGATCGCCGCCGATGCGATCTGTGGGTAGCGGGCGGTCATCGCCGCGGCAACCGTCTCCCGGCCGGCGAAACCACCGCCGTCGGTCGCCATCACCCACGCCAGGTCACCGGTGGGCAGGCCGTGCTCGGCCAGGAATCCGGTCACCGCGTCCCGAAACGCCGAATCCCGGTCGATCAGGGTGTTGTCCAGATCCATCAGCAGCAGCGGCATCCGGTCATTCTCCCGTGGATACCTGGACAGCCGGTCGGCTGTCGAGGAGTGCGTCGCCATGCGAGCCGAGGTCAGAGACCACACCGGCGCGGCTTGGGCCGAAGTGGGGACGGGCGGGAGGTAGGGAGACGAGCGGAAGGTCGCGGCCGAGGAGGTCAAGCAGACGACGGACAGGGACGTAGCCGGGCGGTCAGGACCGAGGCCGGGCACGCCGGATTGTGGGGAGTCCGAGGCCAGGAACGCCGGGTGGTGGGGAAACTGAGGCCGGGCACGCCGGGTGGTGGGGAAACTGAGGCCGGGCACGCCGGGTGGTGGGAGGACCGATGGACCTCCCTCCTCGGGACGTGGTGGTGCGGTGGGTCAGAGGCGGGGGCGGATCAGGCCCGTCTCGTAGGCCAGGATCACGGCCTGGGTGCGGTCTCGGAGACGTAGCTTGGTCAGGACGTTACGGACATGGGTTTTCACCGTGGTCTCGCTGACGCCGAAGGCACCGGCTATCTCGCTGTTGCTGTGGCCTCGGGCCACCTGGACCAGGACCTCGCGTTCGCGGGCGGTCAGTGGGGAGAGCCGGGACAGGGCATTCGCGTCGGGCAGGGTGGACAGTGCCGAGGTCAACCGGTCCAGTACCCGGGCCAGGATCCGCGGGGCGATGACCGCGCCACCGGCGGCCACGGCGTGAATGGCGGCCACCAACTCCTCCGGCGGGGAATCCTTACGCAGGTAGCCGGTAGCGCCGGCCGCGACCACGGCCACCACCTCGTCATCGGCGGCCGTGGAGCCGCCTACGCCGGAGAGTGCGCCGCCTACGCCGGAGCGGTTGCTGCCCAGGCCGGTACCGGCGGTGCTGCCCAGGCCGGTACCGGCAGTGCCGCTTGAGCCGGTACCGGAGGTGTTGCCCAGGCCGGTACCGACGGTGCCGCTTGAGCCGGTACCGATGCCCATGCGGTTGCCGCCTGTGCTCCTGGCACCCGTGCCTGTGCCACCGGCGTTCGTGGTGTTCGGGTGTGTGCCGGTGTCGTTCGTGTCCGTGCCGCTCAGGACCAGTACCCGGACCGCCAGGCGGGCCTCGGTGATTGCCCGGGCCACGGCCGGGCCGTCCAGCTTGGGTAGATCCACGTCGACTATCAGCACGTCCGGTAGCAACCGCCGCGCCAGGTCGATCGCCTCCGCCCCATCGCGGGCCTCCCCGGCGACGACGATCTCCCGGCGGCCGTCGCTCCGATCGTCGCTGTCGGCGTGGCCGGCGGTACCCGGATCGGATCCCGCCGTGGTGGCTCGCGCCGTGGGGAAGGATCCGCGTTGAGCGGCCGCCTCCTGCTGACTGCTCGCATCCCGCTCACCGGCGGGCGGCCCGCCGCGCTGTCCGTCGGCGGGCGAGGGCTGTCGGTCGGCGGGCGAGAGCTGCCGGTCGGTCGGGGAGGGCTGCCGGTCGCGGAGGGGGTGAGGCGGGGAACCGGCACTCGTGGTGAGAACCGCCCGCAGACCGGCGCGTTGAAGGGGAGCGGCGTCCGCGATCAGCACCCGCAGCGGACCCGTCACCAAGCACCACCCGGCAGTTCGGCCGGCAGACCATCCGGCAGTTCGGCCAGCAGACAACCCGGCAGCTCGGCCAGCAGACAACCCGGCAGCTCGGCCGGCAGACCATCCGGCGGCCCGGCTGGCAGACCACCCGACAGCCCTGTCGGCAGATCGCCGGACAGCCCGGAGAGCTGGCCACCTGACAGCCCGGCCGGCAGATCGCCCATCGTGGGCGGGGTGTCGGGGATGTCGGCGGCTATGGGGCCACGCCACTGGTTGCCCGCCGTTGGCTGAGCGCCGGTCGGGGCGTCGACGGTGACCGTGCCATTCGGCCGGATGGCGGACCTTTGCGTGGACATGGTGGTCCGGAGGACACCGGTGGTTGTGGCGGCGCACGGTGGAAGTGGCGGGATGATCCCGGGAACGGCGGTTGCTGTCGCGGCCTTCCGGAGGTGGACGGTGCTGCGCCCGGCCGTCCGGAAGTGGGCGGTGCCGGGCCTGGTCGTCC
>NZ_BOMG01000011.1 GCF_016862075.1 Actinoplanes couchii
GGAGGTGGACGAAGGGCGGGGGAGCGGGCCGGTCAGCCAAGAGGGTCGTCCCGGCGGAGGGTGTCCGGAGGGTATGAGCTGATGGTCATCGTCGCGGGGTAGGGGGGTGGGGTGCCGCCGAACTCGGGGCACAGGGACTGGTGGCTGCACCAACCGCACAGGCGGCTCGGTTTCGGGCGGAAGTCCTGGTTCTGCTTCGCTCGTTCGATGGCCTGGGAGAGGGCCAGCAGGGTGCGCTCGAAACGCTCCAGCTCGCCCTGGTCGGGGCTGTAGTCGAGGGCCTCCGCGTCCTTCAGGTAGAGCAGGCGCAGTGCCCGGGGGACCTTGCCCCGGGTGCGCCACAGGACCAGGGCGTAGAACTTCAGCTGGAACAGGGCGCGGCCCTCGAACGCCTCGCGGGGGGCTCCGCCCGTCTTGTAGTCGACCACCCGCATGTCGCCGGCCGGGGAGACGTCGAGACGGTCGATGTAGCCGCGCAGCAGCAGGGCGTCGTCGCCGATCATCGTGGAGATCAGGGTCTCGCGCTCGGCGGGCTCCAGGCGGCGTGGGTCCTCCACCGCGAAATAGCCGCCCAGCAGGTCCCGGGCGCTGGTCAGGAACGCGGCCAGGCGGGCCGCCTCGGCCTCACCGTCCGGGATGTCGATCAGCGTGGCCTGGCCGGTGGCGTCGACCTCCGCCAGAACCGCCGCCGGATCGCGCACCAGCCCGCCGGCAGCCGCCGGATCGCGGACCGGCCCGCCGGCACCGGTCGCGGCACCCGCCACGGTTCGACCGGCAGCCAGCACGTCACCGGCAGCCAGCACGTCACCGGCAGCCGGCACGTCGCCGGCAGTCGGGACGTCGCCGGAGGCCGGCCTGCTGGCGGCCGGCGAGGACACCGAGGCGGCGGATGAGGAAGAAGACGCGGAAGAAGTTGAGGAAGAAGGAGTGTCGCCGCCGTTGCCGGAGGAGGAAGCCGGTGGGAGGTCGGCGGGCTGAGAGGGGTCTCCAGTGGTGGAGGAGGAGAGCGACCCGGTGCCGGAAGCCGGGCCCTGAGCTGTGGAGACGTCGCCGGTGGGGGCTTTCCGTGGGGACGGGGCCGGGCGGCCCCGGGGTGGTGGCTCGGTGGTGAACAGGTCGGCCAGGGCGGGCTCCCCGGCCAGCAGGCGCTCCCACTCGGGAGTGACCAGGGCGACCGCCGCCTCGGGGGTGCGGTCGGCGGCCGGCAGGTCGAAGAGGCGCTCCAGGACGGCGTGGACGAGGGTGCCCCGGACCTGGTCGGCCGACGGGGTCTCGGGCAGCTTGTCGATCGACCGGTAGCGGAACAGCAGCGGGCAGGTCTTGAAGTCGGCAGCCCGTGACGGGGACAGCGACGGACCGGCCGGCGTCTCCGGGCGCGGCCCCCGGCCGGACACCACGGCCACGGCGCCGGCGGTGGCCTCGACCGTGGCAGGGCCGGCGGTGGCGGGGTCGGTGGTGGCCTCGACCGTGGCGGGGTCGGCAGCGGTGGAGGACGCCGGGTCGGCGGGCTGCGGGGGCGGGGACACCGGCTGGGCCGCCGTGGGGGAGAGCGCCGTCATGTCACAGAGGCTAGGCCAGGGGTACGACGAAAACCGCGGGGTGGGTGCCGCGGCCGGTGGTCCGTAGCATCGGACACGTGGACGACAGCCGGGTATCGCAGCCGCCGCCGACGCCCCGGGGGCGGCCGGTCGGGCGTGTCGCGGGCATCCCGGTGCATACGAACGCGTCGATGCTGCTGCTCGCGGTGCTGGTCACGATCGTGTACGGGAACCACGCGCGGGAGCAGCTGGGCCTGGCGGAGCCGTGGGCGTACCTGGTGGGAACCGGTTTCGTGGTGTGTCTGGTCGGCTCGGTGCTGTTGCACGAGCTGGGGCACGCGCTGACCGCCCGCCGGTTCGGGATCGGGGTGCGGCGGATCACTCTGGAGCTGCTCAGCGGGTGGACGGAGATGGATCGGGACGCGCCGACGCCGCGGGTGGACGCGCTGGTGTCGCTGGCCGGGCCGGCGGTGTCGTTGCTGCTGGGCGGGGTGGCGACGGCGGTGACGCTGCTGCTGCCGGAGCGGACCCTGACCCGGGAGGTGGCGTTCCAGCTGGCGCTGAGCAACGTGCTGGTGGCGTTCTTCAACGTGCTGCCGGGGCTGCCGCTGGACGGTGGCCGGGCGTTGCGGGCGCTGATGTGGGCGGTGCTGCGGGACCGGAACCGGGCGACGGTGGTGGCCGGCTGGGCCGGGCGGGCGATGGCGGTGGTGACCGCGGCGGTGGTGCTGTTCCTCTGGCAGCTGGGTGTGATCACCACGCTGGGGATGGCGTTCGTGCTGCTGGTGGTGCTGACCCTGTGGCAGGGGGCGGGGCAGTCGATCCGGCTGGGCCGGATGACCGGGCGGTTCCCGCTGATCGACCTGTCCGCGCTGACCCGGCCGCTGCTGACGGTGCCGGCGGGCACCCCGCTGGGGGAGGCGCAGCGGCGCCGGTCGGAGGATCCGAGGCCGGACGTGATGCTGGCGGTCGCCGACTCGGCGGGTAGCCTCACGGCACTGGTCGATCCGGTGGCCGCCGAGCGGGTGCCGGTCGGCCGGCGCCCCTGGGTGAGCGTGGAGAGCGTGGCCCGGTCCCGGGACGCGCTGACCGCGCTGCCGCTCGGCCTGACCGGTGAGCAGGTGGTCCGCGCGCTGCAGGCGCACCCGGGTGCGCAGTACCTGGTGACCGCAGGCGAGGATGTCGTGGGCGTCCTGCGGGTCGCCGACGTGGCCGCCGTGCTGGAACCGCGGCGCGCGAGCCGGAATTAGCAGCCTCCTGAGAGAAGATCAGTGACCACAACCCCAGCCCCCGTCGTCGATGACGTTCCCGCGCACCGTGGGCCGTTCCGGGCGGGCGACCGCGTTCAGCTCACCGACCCGAAGGGCCGGATGCACACGATCGTGCTGGAGCCCGGTAAGGCCTTCCACACGCACCGTGGCGCGATGCAGCACGACGAGCTGATCGGCCTGCCCGACGGCAGCGTGATCACCGCCGCCAGCGGCACCGCCTACCTGGCGTTGCGCCCGCTGCTCAGCGACTACGTGCTGTCCATGCCGCGGGGCGCGCAGGTGATCTACCCGAAGGACGCGGCACAGATCGTCGCGATGGGTGACGTCTTCCCGGGGGCGAAGGTCCTGGAGGCGGGCGCCGGTTCGGGTGCGCTGACCTGTTCGCTGCTGCGGGCCGTCGGCAGCTCCGGCGAGGTGCACAGCTACGAGCTGCGGGAGGATTTCGCGGCGGTGGCCCGCAAGAACGTGGAGGCGTTCTTCGGCGGCCCGCACCCGGCCTGGCACCTGCACGACGGCGACGTCGCGGGTAACGAGATCGGTGGGTTCGACCGGATCATCCTGGACATGCTGACCCCGTGGGAGGCGCTCGACATGGTCGAGAAGTCGCTCATCCCGGGTGGTGTGTTCATCGGCTACGTGGCGACCACCCCGCAGCTGTCCGAGCTGGTGGAGGCGCTGCGCGAGCGCGGCGGCTGGACCGAGCCGCGGGCCTGGGAGTCGCTGGTCCGGGACTGGCACGCGGACGGTCTGGCGGTCCGCCCGGATCACCGGATGATCGCGCACACCGCGTTCCTGGTGTCGGCCCGCAAGCTGGCGCCCGGGGTCACCGCGCCGCCGCGGCGCCGCAAGCCGAGCAAGGGCGCGGAGGCGTACGCGGCACGGAAGGCGACCCAGGCCGCGCTGGCCGCACAGGCCGCCGACCCGGCCCCGACCGTGGCGAAGGCGGTGCAGGCCGCGAAGGCGGTGGACGCCGCGGAGATCGCGGCAACCCCGGCGGCTGCCCCGGCGGAAGTCCCGGTGGCGGAGAACGCGCGGCAGAGCGACGCCCCCGGGGAGTGACGCTCGCCTCTGGGTTCCGGTAGGTTCCCTCGGGGGTCAGCGACGCAGACAGGAGTGGGCGCGATGAGTTCTCCACCGTTCGGCGGCAGCAACGAGATGCCGGCGGTTTTCCCGGACTGGTCGCCCTATCCGGACCTGGACTCGGCGGCCCGTGCCTACCTGCGTGATCCGGAGGTGGCTCTGGAAGCGCTGTTCGGGGTGCTGCGTGGGGCATCGGTGCTGTGTTTCACCCTGGAGCGTTTCGTCAACGAGGTGAACGGGGTGTGGCAGGAGGTCGTCGTCTGTGACGGCAGCCGCCTGGTGCTCTGGCACGGTGAGGACGTCGCCCCGGGTGACGGCCCGGTCGGTGCGATGACCTCGTCGTTGCGGGTGGTGCCGCTGTCCACGGTGACCGAGGTGGGCTGCCGGCGGCGGCTCACCCGCACCCCGAACGGGCAGGCCCGGGTGGACAGCATCGACGTCTACCTGCTGCTGAGTTCGGTCGACGACGCGGTGCCGCCCCCGGGTGTGGGCGAGGAGGAGGGCCGGGCCCCGCTGCGGCACGACGCGCTGCGGTTCGGCAAGACCCTCGACGACGGTGGGCCGGGGCAGATCGCCCGGCTGGAGGAGTTCTCCCGGGTGGTGGCGTCCCTGGTGGGCCGTCCCACTCTCTGAGTTCACTCCGATTCACTCGGCGTTCTCCCGGCCGACTCGCCCGTGTGGTCTTTTGCATAGGCGGGCCGGTCGATGCCCGTTATGCCCGGATCGAGCCGTGCGGCGAAGATCGAGGCAGTGGCGTCCGTCGATGCAGATGCGCAGCTCACCAGTGTCGGGGGTCACCTCTACCTCGCACAACCCGCGGAGACCACCGAAGTTCGAACTATGTCCGACCGGCTCACCACCGATCGCACCAATCGATCAAGAGTCGGTGACGAGGGTGTTGCATGGGTCGAAAACCGCCTCGCAACGGCTAGTGTTATCCCAAGACGTTCGAGCCCCCCGGGGAGGTGGGACGTGGCACGTAGCGACGAAGCGGACTCCCGCGCCGCGCGAGCGGAGAAGGAAGTCAACGATCTCTCGAGTCAGGTCGCGTTTCTGCAAGAGGAACTTGCTCTGGTCCGGCGGAAGTTGACCGAGAGCCCCCGACACGTCCGGCAGCTCGAGGAACGGCTCGCGGCAACGCAGGCGCAGCTGGCCCGAGTGACCGAGAACAACGAGCGGCTCGTGGCGACCCTCAAGGAAGCCCGCGCCCAGATCGTCACTCTCAAGGAAGAGATTGACCGGCTCGCCCAGCCGCCCAGCGGCTACGGCGTTTTCCTGGCAGCCCACGAGGACGGCACGGTGGACGTGTTCACCGGCGGCCGCAAGCTGCGGGTGGCGGTCTCGCCGTCGCTCGCGGCCGACGAGCTCCAGCGGGGCCAGGAGGTCCTGCTGAACGACGCGCTCAACGTCGTCGACGCGTTCGGGTTCGAGCGCACCGGCGAGGTGGTCTCGCTCAAGGAGGTCCTGGACAACCCGTCCGGCGGCCCCCGCGACCGGGCCCTGGTGACGTCGCACTCCGACGAGGAACGCATCGTCTTCCTCGCCGACTCGCTCGACATCGGCAAGCTGCGTGCTGGTGACTCGCTGATGATCGAGCCGCGCTCGGCGTACGCGTACGAGCGGATCCCGAAGAGCGAGGTCGAGGAGCTGGTCCTGGAGGAGGTGCCCGACGTCGACTACACCGACATCGGCGGCCTGCACTCCCAGATCGAGCAGATCCGCGACGCGGTGGAGCTGCCCTTCCTGCACGCCGACCTGTTCCGGGAGCACCAGCTGCGCCCGCCGAAGGGCATCCTGCTCTACGGCCCGCCCGGCTGCGGCAAGACCCTGATCGCCAAGGCGGTGGCCAACTCCCTGGCCAAGAAGATCGCCGAGCGACGTGGCGAGGAGAAGCACACCAGCTACTTCCTCAACATCAAGGGCCCGGAGCTGCTGAACAAGTACGTGGGTGAGACCGAGCGGCACATCCGCCTGGTCTTCCAGCGGGCCCGGGAGAAGGCCGGCGAGGGCACCCCGGTGATCGTGTTCTTCGACGAGATGGACTCGATCTTCCGGACCCGTGGCTCGGGTGTCTCCAGCGACGTGGAGAACACCATCGTTCCCCAGCTGCTCAGCGAGATCGACGGTGTCGAGGGCCTGGAGAACGTGATCGTGATCGGCGCCTCCAACCGGGAGGACATGATCGACCCGGCCATCCTGCGCCCCGGCCGGCTCGACGTGAAGATCAAGATCGAGCGCCCGGACGCCGAGGCCGCGAAGGACATCTTCGGTAAGTACATCCTCTCCGACCTGCCGCTGAGCGGGGACGACCTGACCGAGCACGGCGGCAACCGGGACGCCACGGTGGCCGCGATGATCGAGGCGGTCGTGCTGCGGATGTACACCGAGACCGAGGAGAACCGCTTCCTGGAGGTCACCTACGCCAACGGTGACAAGGAGGTCCTGTACTTCAAGGACTTCAACTCCGGCGCGATGATCCAGAACATCGTCGACCGCGGCAAGAAGATGGCGATCAAGGAGTTCCTCACCTCCGGCAAGAAGGGCCTGAGGCTGCAGCACCTGCTCGACAGCTGCGTCGACGAGTTCCGGGAGAACGAGGACCTGCCGAACACCACCAACCCGGACGACTGGGCCCGGATCTCCGGCAAGAAGGGCGAGCGGATCGTCTACATCCGCACGCTCGTCTCCGGCGGCAAGGGCGCCGAGGCCGGCCGGTCGATCGAGACCGCCAGCAACACCGGTCAGTACCTGTAACACGCGCATCGGGGCGGGGCTGGAGGGTTTCCCTCCGGCCCCGCTCTCGTTTCATCACGTATGACCCGTCTGGCCTGGCTCGACGCCCTGCGCGGATGGGCCGCGGTGGTGGTCGCGGCCTTCCACCTCAGCCCGATCGTGCTCGGCACCGCGGTCCACCTCGAGATCTTTCACACCATCGACCTCGGCAAGTACGGGGTTCTGCTGTTCTTCCTGGTCAGCGGCTACGTCATTCCGATGTCCCTGGAACGGCACGGTGACCTGCGGCGGTTCTGGACCGGGCGGCTGCTGCGGATCTACCCCGCCTACCTGCTCGCCATCGCGGTCACGCTGGCGCTGAGTGCCGCCGGGGTGCTGCGGCTGCCCGCTCAGCTGGACACCGAGACCACCACCAGCGTGCTCGGGCACCTCACCATGCTGCAGGACCTGCTCGGCACCCAGGGGACACTACGGCCCTTCTGGACACTCAGCTTCGAGATGGTCTTCTATCTCGTGGTGGCGGGACTGTTCGTGCTGCGGCGGCACGGCGCGGCCCCGTGGTGGGCGGCCGGGCTCACCCTGCTGGCCCTGACCGGCCTGCCCGACGACCTGCTCGGTGCCACGGCCGGTCAGCGCCGGATCAGCGCGATCGTGGTGACGGCCCTCATGATCGCGGTGCTCACGACGTACACAACCGGGAAGTTGACGTTGATCTCGGGGGTCACCGGGCTGGCGGTGATCGTGCTGCCGCTGCTCAACGGGCACGCCACCGACCAGGTCACCAGCGCCTCCTCGGCACAGGCCGCCCAGATGCTCGCCGTCATGTTCGCCGGGACCGTGATCCACCGCGTGCAGCACCGGCGGATCGGGCGTACCGCAGCCGCTCTGGTCCTGTCACTCGTGCTCGGCGGCGTCGCGATCCAGGTAGCGCCTGCCGTCGCCGTGGCGGTGGCCGCCACCTTCACGGTCGCCTTCGCTCTGCGCGAACGCCGGATCCCGGCCGTCCTGTCCTGGCTCGGCACGATCAGCTATTCGCTCTATCTGCTGCACATCCCGGTCCTGGTGGCCGTCCGGCAGCTCACCGCCGACCCCGCGGTCATCACGGTGGCCTTCACCTGCGCATCCCTGACCTTGGCCTGGGCCGGCCACCGATGGGTGGAACGGCCCGCGCAGAACCTCGCCCGGCGCCTCCCGGTGATCAAAGTCGCCACGCAAGGTACGGACGCGCGCACTCCCAGCTTCGGAAAGCGCTACGAGAGCGTCTAGGCTCGATACATGAGCAGGCGCAGCTTCGTGGCGGACAGGGTGGTCGCATGAGCGTTCGCAGGATTATGGGTACTGAGGTCGAGTACGGTATTTCGGTCCCCGGCCAGCCCGGTGCCAATCCGATGGTCACGTCCTCCCAGGTGGTCAACGCCTACGGCGCCCGCCCCGAGCTCAACCGCAACGGCCGCGCCCGGTGGGACTACGAGGAGGAGTCGCCACTGCGCGACGCCCGCGGGTTCACCTACTCCGGCGCCGCGTACGACCCGGCCGAAGCCCTCGCCGACGAGGACCTCGGCCTGGCCAACGTGATACTGACCAACGGCGCGCGGCTCTATGTGGACCACGCCCACCCCGAGTTCAGCACCCCCGAGGTCACCAACCCGCTCGACATCGTCAAGTGGGACAAGGCCGGCGAGCGGGTGATGGCCGAGGCGTCACGCCGGGCCGCCACCATCCCCGGCACGCACCGCATCCAGCTCTACAAGAACAACACCGACAACAAAGGCGCGTCGTACGGGGCCCACGAGAACTACCAGATGCGGCGGCAGACCCCGTTCGCCGACATCGTCGCGCACCTGACCCCGTTCTTCGTCACCCGGCAGATCTTCTGCGGCGCCGGTCGCGTCGGCATCGGGCAGGACGGCAGCGGCGCCGGGTTCCAGATCTCCTCGCGCGCCGACTTCTTCGAGGTCGAGGTCGGCCTGGAGACCACGCTCAAGCGGCCGATCATCAACACCCGCGACGAGCCGCACGCCGACGCCGACAAGTACCGCCGGCTGCACGTGATCATCGGCGACGCCAACCTGTCGGAGATCTCCACCTACCTCAAGGTCGGCACCACCGCCCTGATCCTCAACATGATCGAGGAGAAGGTGTTCACCGGCGAGCTGGGCATCGCCGACCCGGTCAGCGAGCTGAAGAACGTCAGCCACGACCCGTCCCTCAAACACCTGATGCGGCTGCGCGACGGCCGCCGGCTGACCGCGCTCGACCTGCAGTGGGCCTACTTCGAGCGGGCCCGCCAGTTCGTCGACGAGCGCTACGGCGCCGACGCCGACGAGCAGACCACCGATGTGCTCGACCGGTGGGAGGACGCCCTCGACAAGCTCGGCCGCGACCCGATGCTGCTTTCCGACAGCCTCGACTGGGTCGCCAAGCTGCGGCTGCTGGAGGGCTACCGGGAGCGCGAGAACCTCGCCTGGTCCTCGCCGAAACTCCAGCTCGTCGACCTGCAGTACTCCGACGTACGGCCGGAGAAGGGCCTCTATCACCGGCTGGTCGCGCGCGGGTCGATGAAGACGCTGCTCGACCCGGAGGAGACCCAGGCCGCGATGTACGACCCGCCGGAGGACACCCGGGCCTACTTCCGTGGGCGTTGCCTCGCGCAGTACGCGTCCGAGGTGGTCGCCGCCAGCTGGGACTCGGTGATCTTCGATGTGGGCCGGGAATCGCTGGTCCGGGTGCCCATGATGGAACCGGAGCGGGGCACGCGCAAGCACGTGGGGTCGCTGTTCGACACCTGCGAGAGCGCCAAGGATCTGCTCGAGGTGATCACCAGCCGGTGAGAAAACAACCCGTTACGGCGGGGCGTTTCGTCACAGGCGCGAGGTAGGTTTTTTCCAACCCGATGTTGCAGGACTTCGGGTGGCTTCTGAAGGGGGACATCCATGGCAACCCGAGACACCGGTGGTCAGTCGCAGAGCAGCAAGGGCTCCAGCGACCAGGAGATCGAGGACGTCACCGTCGAGGCCAATCCCGAGGTCGCCGAGAGGCACGCGGAGATCACCGAGGACGTCGACGACCTGCTCGACGAGATCGACAGCGTCCTCGAGGAGAACGCCGAAGAGTTCGTCCGCGGCTATGTCCAAAAAGGCGGCGAGTGACCCCTTTGTCCGCTTCTAGGTGACCGGACGCCGCCCCTTCGGCGGCGTCCGGCATTTCCTCAAGACTTGTCGATGGCGTTGATCGCACCCGCGGGCACCGGCGGGATATTGTGCTTCAACTGCACGTACCTTGAAAGGAACCACGTGGCGACGGGCTTTGATCCATCCGGGCGTCTACCGGATTTCTTCACCACTACGGGGACGTCCTCCTTCACGCAGTTCCTGAGTCAGGCGGCGCCGGAGTTGCTTCCCGGGCGCCGGCCGCTGCCGCCGGGGCTGTCCGCCGACATCGCGCCGCACGGCACCACGATCGTCGCGATCGCGACGGCCGACGGTGTGGTGATGGCCGGTGACCGCCGGGCGACCATGGGCAACCTGATCGCCAGCCGGGACATCAAGAAGGTCCACCCCGCCGACGCCTACTCGCTGATCGGCATCGCCGGCACCGCCGGCATCGGCATCGAGCTGATCCGGCTGTTCCAGGTGGAACTGGAGCACTACGAGAAGATCGAGGGCGCCATGCTCTCCCTCGACGGCAAGGCGAACCGCCTGGCCGCGATGGTGCGCGGCAACCTCGGCGCGGCGATGCAGGGCCTGGCCGTGGTCCCGCTGTTCGCCGGGTTCGACCTGGCTCCGGCGGACACCGCGCGGGCCGGCCGGATCTTCAGCTTCGACGTCGCCGGCGGTCTCTACGAGGAGACCGGCTACGAGGCGATCGGCTCGGGTTCGCTGTTCGCGAAGTCGGCGCTGAAGAAGCGGTACCGGGCCGGGGTGAGCACCGAGGACGCGATCGATCTGGCGGTCGAGGCGCTGTACGACGCGGCCGACGACGACACCGCGACCGGTGGGCCGGACGTCATCCGCAAGATCTACCCGGTGGTGATGACCGCTACGGCGAACGGCACGCACCGGCTGACCGACGAGGAGATCACCACGGTGGCCGAGCGGGTCGTCGCGGGGCGCACGGAGAACCCCGGCGGCTGATCCGCCCTTTCTTTCGATCGAGGAGGTAGCCACCCGTGGCAATGCAGTTCTACGCATCACCCGAGCAGGTCCAGCGGGATCGTTCCGAGTACGCCCGCAAGGGCATCGCCCGTGGCCGCTCGGCGGTGGTGCTGACGTACGAGGGCGGCATCCTGCTGGTCGCCGAGAACATCACCACCCTGCGCAAGATCAGCGAGATCTACGACAAGATCGCGTTCGCGGCGGTGGGCCGGTACAACGAGTTCGAGGCGCTGCGGCGCGGTGGCGTGCGGATGGCCGACATGGTCGGCCTGAGCTACGACCGCCGGGACGTGACGGCCCGGGCACTGGCCAACACGTACACCCAGACGCTCGGTGCGATCTTCTCGGAGACGCAGAAGCCGTACGAGGTGGAGATCTGCGTCGCGCAGGTCGGCGCCACCCCGGAGGCCGACGAGCTGTACCGGATCACCTATGACGGCTCGGTCATGGACGAGCCGGGTTTCATGGCGATGGGCGGCCAGGCCGAGGCGATCGGCACCGTGCTGCGCGACCGGCACGACCCCAGCGCGGAGCTGACCGCGGCTTTGGCCCTGGCGGCCGAGGCGCTGGGCAGCGTCGGCGGGGAGAACGGGCAGGCCCGCACCCTGACGCCGAAGCAGCTGGAGGTCGCGGTCCTGGACCGGCGTCGTCCGGGCCGCGCGTTCCGGCGGCTCAGCGGGGCGTCGCTGACCAGCCTGCTGGGGCACGAGTCGGTGCCGGAGTCGGAGCTGGGCGATGTGGACGCGGCTCCGCCCGCGCCGTCCGAGGGCAAGCCGGTCGTGTCGGCGGCGCCGGAGACCGACGAGGATTCGCAGAAGTGACCGGTTGCGGGGCGTGGTCGATGGATTCACGCCCCGCAATCATGGAAACCCCCGGGCTCTGCCGGTAGTGTTCTGACATGGAACGGCGAATTTTCGGCCTCGAGACCGAGTACGGAGTCACGTGCACCTATCGGGGGCAGCGGCGGCTGTCTCCGGACGAGGTGGCCCGCTACCTGTTCCGCCGAGTGGTGTCCTGGGGACGCAGCAGCAACGTCTTTCTCCGTAACGGCGCCCGTCTCTACCTCGACGTCGGTTCCCACCCCGAGTACGCGACGCCGGAATGCGACTCCGTCACCGATCTGGTCGCGCACGACCGGGCCGGGGAGCGGATCCTGGAAGGCCTGCTCGTCGACGCGGAGAAACGTCTGCACGACGAGGGCATCGCGGGGGAGATCTACCTCTTCAAGAACAACACCGACTCGGCCGGCAACTCCTACGGCTGCCACGAGAACTACCTGGTCTCGCGCCACGGTGAGTTCGGCAGGCTGGCCGACGTGCTGATCCCGTTCCTGGTGACCCGCCAGCTGATCTGTGGCGCCGGCAAGGTGCTGCAGACCCCGCGCGGCGCCGTCTTCTGCCTGTCGCAGCGGGCCGAGCACATCTGGGAGGGCGTCTCCAGCGCCACCACCCGGTCGCGCCCGATCATCAACACCCGCGACGAGCCGCACGCCGACGCCGAGCGCTACCGGCGGCTGCACGTGATCGTCGGCGACTCGAACATGAACGAGGTCACCACCCTGCTGAAGGTGGGCAGCGCCGACATCGTGCTCCGCATGATCGAGGCGGGCGTGGTGATGCGCGACCTGACCCTGGAGAACCCGATCCGGGCGATCCGTGAGGTCAGCCACGACATCACCGGCCGCCGCAAGATCCGCCTGGCGAACAACAAGGAGGTCTCCGCGCTGGAGATCCAGCAGGAGTACCTGGCGAAGGCGACCGAGTTCGTCGAGCGCCGCGGCGGTGACCCGGTGGCGAAACGGGTCGTCGAGCTGTGGGGCCGGGTGCTCAACGCGATCGAGTCGGAGAACCTGGACCCGGTGGCGCGCGAGATCGACTGGGTGTCGAAGTACAAGCTGATCGACCGCTACCAGGCCAAGCACGAGATCCCGATGTCGCACCCGCGGATCGCGCAGCTGGACCTGGCGTACCACGACGTCCGCCGTGGCCGTGGGCTGTACGCCCTGATGGAGAAGCGCAAGACGGTCGACCGGATCGCCAACGATCTGCAGATCTTCGAGGCGAAGGAGACGCCCCCGCAGACCACCCGGGCCCGGCTGCGCGGCGAGTTCATCAAGCACGCCCAGGAGAAACGGCGCGACTTCACCGTCGACTGGGTGCACCTGAAACTGAACGACCAGGCCCAGCGGACGGTGCTCTGCAAGGACCCGTTCCGGGCGTACGACGAGCGGGTGGAACGCCTGATCGCCAGCATGTGAGACCGACGGGCTAGGCTGGCCGGATCATGAGTGATCCTGGCCAGCCCGAGCAGCCCGAACGTTCCGAACTCGAGGTCCGTAACCGGCTGGTGGACCGCCGCAAGGAGCGGATCCGTCAGCAGATCGCGAAGAACCGGGCGGGCGACTACACCGTGCCCACCTGGGTGCTGACGTTGCTGCTGGTGGCGTTGATCGGCGGCTGGGCGTTGTTGATCTTCACCGCCTGAGAACGGCTCGGAGCGGCCTGAGAACGGCTTGAAGCGGCCCGAGAACGGCTTGAAGCGGCCCGAGAACGGCCCGGGCGCGGGAAAGCGGTAAACAAGGCCGGCCGGTGACCGAAGAGCCAGAGGTGTCGAGAGCCTTCGGGGTGCTGGCGGCGCTGGCCGTCGTCATCTACCAGTTCCTGCCGGACGACCGGTGGTGGCTGACCGCCACCCAGGTCGGGATCGGCTGGGTCAGCGTGACCGCGATCCTGGCCGGCGCGCACCGGATGCCCCGCCGGGAGCGACTGCCCTGGTGGCTGTTCGCGGCCGGGGTGTTCGCCAACGCCACCGGGATCGCGGTGGCCACGATCGCCGCCGAGTCGTACGGGCTGGTGGACCTGCCGACGCCGGCGGATCCGTTCTTCCTCACCCTGTTCCCGGCGGTCGCCGGGGGCCTGGCGGTGCTGATCCGGCGGCGGGACCGGCGCCCGGACCGGTCGGCGCTCGTCGACGCGGCCACCATCACCACCGGGTTCGGGCTGCTGGCCTGGGTCTACGTGATCGCGCCGCGGAATCTGGGCGATCACATGGACCGGCTGGCTCACGCCACCCAGGTGGCGTACCCGATCGGTGATCTGCTGTTGATCGCTCTGACCACCCGGTTGTTGCGCAGTGGTGGGAGCAGAGGCGCGCCGTTCTGGTGGATCACCGCGTCGCTGGCGGCCTTCCTGCTCGGTGACAGTGCCTGGGTGGTGCTCGGCAACCTGGGTGCGGAGGGCGAGGCGCTGGCGAACACGCCGTGGATCGCCCGCCTGCTGGAGTCGGTGTTCCTGGTCGCGTTCCTGCTGTTCGGGGTGGCCGCCCTGCATCCGGGGGCCCGACAGGTGGCGGAACCGGCCGACTCCCGCCCGGCCGGTCTGGGTAAAGGTCTGCTGGCGTTGCTGGCAGGCGCCTCGATGATCGCCCCGGCGGTGCTGGTGGCGCAGACCGCGACCGGCGGGGTGACCGACGGCTGGAGCATCGCGTTCTGTTCGGCCGTGCTGTTCCTGTTGGTGGTGGCCCGGATGGCACTGCTGCTGCGGGAGGTGGAACGGCAGGCGGGGCAACTGCGGGACCTGGCGCGCTCGGACGAGCTGACCGGTCTACCGAACCGGCGGGCCTGGAACGACGAGCTGCCCCGGGCCCTGGAACGGGCCCGCCGCGACGGTGAGCCGGTGGCGGTGGCGGTGCTCGACCTGGACCATTTCAAGCGATACAACGACACCTTCGGGCATCCGGCCGGGGATCAGCTGCTCAAGGCGGCCAGCGCGGCCTGGCACGCGACCCTGCGCGAGGTCGACGTGATCGCCCGGTACGGCGGTGAGGAGTTCGTCGTCCTGCTCCCGGCGGCCGGCGCCGGCGACGGGCGGCAGGCCCTGGAACGGGCGCTGGCCGCGACCCCGCTCGGGCAGACGTTCTCGGCCGGGCTCGCGGTCTGGGACTGCCGGGAGACCTCCGACGAGCTGATCCAGCGCGCCGACACCGCCCTGTACCGGGCCAAGAAGGACGGGCGCGCGCGGATCGAGATCGCCGCGGGTCAGCCCAGCAACGCCGCCGCGTGACGGCCGGCCGCGGCGGCGGCCAGGAAGTAGCCGTGGTCCTGGTCCAGCTTGCGGCCCATGGTGGACAGCGGCACCGGGCTGTCCCGCAGCGCCCGGTCCAGCCCGTCGGCGGCGACGCGGACGATGCGGTGCCTGCTGGCCAGCGGGGCCAGCGCGGCGTCGACCGCGGCGGACAGCGCGGGGTCCAGGCCGTCCGGCACCGGCAGGTCGGTCCGGACCAGAGCCACTTTTCCGTACGCCGTCAGACTGTGATGTGACACGCCACGATGACGCTCCCGGCCGTCCGCGTCGGAGATCCGCAACGACCCGACCGGGCGGCCACCGAGCACCGCCACCGCGTTGACCGCCTCGCCGAGCGCCACCCCGGAGAACCCCCACGGCGTGCCGGTGCCCAGGTTGCCGGGCCCCTGCGCCACGATCGTCACGTCCGCGCCGAGCACGTGCCGGGCGGCCAGCAGCCCGGTGTGCACGGTGCTCGCCTCCAGGTCGCCGCCGAACGCCTGCCCGGTGGTGACCGTCCCGGCGAGATGGTCGCGCAGACCGTCCAGGGTGCGGGAGAACCAGGCCGGCAGCGCCCCGCCGTCGGTCATCAGATAGGCCACCCGCGCCGCGGGCCGGTCCGCCCGGATCCCGGCCAGGATCGCCGGCAGCGCCGAGTGCAGGTCGGCGGTGACCACCGGCATCCCGTCCACCGACTCGGCGGACTCCAGCACCGCCCGGTGCGGGGACGCCTCCTCGTCGACCCCGAGCAGGATCGCCTGCAGCGGGGTGTACCGCGCCTTGACCAGGTGACCGCCGTCGCGGGTGGTGCCGTCGTCGGCCGGATCGGCGGGCAGCCGGTCGGGCAGGGCCACCACCATCGCGTAACCACCGGTGCCCAGGCCCATCACCAGGGCGCCGACGTTGAGCAGCACCCGGTCGCCGGCCTCCGGCAGCCCGACCAGCTCCGGGTAGGCCAGGGCGCGGACCGGCCCGTCGTCGGTGGTCACGTCGAGCTCGACGGCGCCGTGCCAGCTCCGCCGCACCTTCTGTACCGTTCCGGACCGCCAGCGCACCATGCGACGAACCCTACAAGCCGCGGGCCGTGTCCCCCGTGGCAGTGACGGATGACAGCCGCCGCGGGCGGGCTGCTAGCGTTGCGTCTCGTGTCGCGCACTCGCACCGAGCGCCTGGTAAACCTGGTCATCTGTCTCCTGTCCACGCGTCGGTTCCTCACCGCCGCGCAGATCGCCCTGACCGTGCCCGGGTACGAGCACGACCCCTCCGATCCGCGGGACCACGAGGCGTTCCAGCGGAAGTTCGAGCGGGACAAGGCCGAGCTGCGGGAACTCGGGGTTCCCCTGGAGACCGGCACGGCCAGCATCTTCGACCAGGAGCCGGGTTACCGCATCGCCCAGCGGGAGTACGCGCTTCCCGACATCCTGCTGGAACCGGACGAAGCGGCCGCCGTGGGCATCGCCGCCCGGCTGTGGCAGCACGCCGGTCTGGCCGCCGCCGCCTCCTCCGGGCTGGCCAAACTCCGGGCCGCCGGGGTCGAGGTGGACCCGCAAGCCACCCTCGGGGTGGAGCCGGTCGTCACCGTCGACCCGGCGTTCGGGCCACTGACGTCGGCCGCCCGGGAGCGCCGCGCGGTCACCTTCAAGTACCGGGTGCCCGAGGTCGACGAACCCAGCACCCGCCGCCTGGAACCGTGGGGTGTGGTCTGCTGGCGTGGCCGGTGGTACGTGGTCGGCCACGACCGGGACCGGGACGCCACCCGCTGCTTCCGGCTGTCCCGCATCGTCGGTGACGTGCGCGCCGGTGGACCCTCCGGCGCATTCGAGCCGCCCGCCGGCGCCGACCTGATCAGCCACGTCGCGCACTCGTCCGGGCCGATCGCGCGGACCGGCCGGGCCACCGTCACGGTCCGCCCGGGCCGGGCCGCGGGCCTGCGCCGGATGGCCGCCGAGGTGACCCCCGGACCGGACGGCGACCGCCTGACCATCAACTTCGGCGACGTCGACTGGCTGGCCTCGCGGATCGCCGGGTACGGGCCGGACGCCCGCGCCGACGGCCCGCCGGAGCTGCGTGCGGCCGTGATCCAGCACCTCAAGGAACTGATCGTGCGCCACGAATCCCCGGCGGTGTCGGCATGAGCGCGCCTCGTACTCCGTCCGGCGATCGGCTTGGACGACTGCTCAATCTGGTGCCGTACCTGCTGGCCCGTCCCGGGATCTTGATCTCCGAGGCCGCCGCCGACCTGGGGGTGACCGGCAAGCAGCTGCGGGAGGACCTGGAGCTGCTCTGGGTGTGCGGGCTGCCCGGCTACGGACCCGGCGACCTGATCGACATGGCCATCGACGGCGACCACGTCACGATCAGCCACGACGCCGGCATGGACAAGCCGCTGCGCCTGAACCAGGACGAGGCGCTCGCCCTGGTGGTGGCGCTGCGGATGCTCGCCGAGACGCCCGGCATCGGCACCCGGGACTCCATCGAGCGCGCCCTCGCGAAGATCGAGAACGCGGCCGGTGACCTGGCCGGTGCGCCGGTGGCGGTGCGCCTGCCGGCCAACCAGAAGCGGCTGGCCGCGGTCCGGGCCGCCGTCGAGTCCGGGCACGCGCTGCGGCTCACCTACTACACGCCGTCGCGGGACGAGTCCACCGACCGGGTCGTCGACCCGATGCGGATGCTGATGGTCGGCGGCTTCAACTACCTGGAGGCCTGGTGCCGCCGCGCCGAGGCCACCCGGCTGTTCCGGATCGACCGGATCGACGCGTTCACCGAACTCCCCGAACCGTCCGCGCCGCCGGCCGCCGCCGTGCCGCACGACGTGACCGGCGGCGTCTTCCGCCCCGGCCCGGAGCTGCCGCTGGTGACGCTGCGGGTCGGCCGCGGCGGCCGGTGGATCACCGAGTACTACCCGGTCGAGAACGTGGTCCGCGACGGCGCCGAGTGGCAGGTCACCATGCGGGTCACCGACCTCGGCTGGGCGCAGCGCTTCCTCACCGGCCAGGCCCGGGACGTGACCGTGCTCGGCCCGCCGGAGCTGCTGGACCGGATCCGCGCCCAGGCCACCACGGCGCTCGACCAGTACGCCACCCCCGCGGGTTAGGGTTGACCCCGTGCTGATGTGGGTCTGGATCGCCGTCGTGGTGATCGCGCTGATCGTCCTGTCCGTCGCCGCGCTGAAGACACTCGGCCGGCTGCACGGGCTGGAACGTGCCGCCCGCAGACTCCAGCACCGGCAGGAGGAGGCGCTCGCGCTGCAGGCCGCCGGTGACCGGTTGCAGGTGACTCTCGAGGGTCTGCAGGAGCGGGCTGAGCTGGCCCAGGGCCAGGTCGAGACGATCAAGGCCGGTCGCGGAAAGAAGTAAGGCGATTACCGACCCGTTGTCCTGACCTTCGGAAGATCATAAGAAACCGGAAGGTTCCGGAGGGCAACATCAGCGGGATCCGCACGTACGATGGACCCCGCTACCTGATCCGACCGACTGGAGTCTTCCATGGGCGCCCTCAAGCCATGGCACATCATCGTCCTCGTTGTTGTGCTCATCCTGCTCTTCGGCGCGAAGCGACTGCCCGATGCCGCGCGTTCCCTCGGGCGTTCGCTGCGCATCATCAAGGCGGAGACCAAGGGTCTCGTCGACGACGACAAGGACAACCTCGGCGACAAGGCGGACGCCAAGTTCGGCCACAGCCCGTTGCAGGGTGAGGTCCAGCAGCCGTACCAGCAGCCCGGATACCAGCAGGCGCCCCCGCAGCCGGGTTACCAGCAGGCCGCCCCGCAGCCCGGATACCAGCAGCCGGCCCCGCAGGGTTACCAGGCGCCGCAGGCCCAGCCGTTCGTGGACCCGGTGCAGCAGCGCACCAACGACCGCTGATCCGGGCCGATGGAGCTGAGCCTGCGTAAGAAAAAGGGGCCCACCAAGTTCGAGCAGGCGTCCGATGGCTCGATGACGCTGATCGAACACGTCCGGGAGCTGCGTAACCGGCTCTTCGTCGCGTCGATCGGCGTGGTTGCCGGCCTGATCGTCGGTTTCATCGTATCCAAGTGGGTGTTCGGGCTGCTGCAGGCGCCCTACTGTTCGTTGCCCAGCTCGCTCGACGCGGACGGCGACTGCAACTTCCTCACCCTCGCGGTGACCGACCCCCTCATGCTGCGCCTCAAGATCGCGCTGTGGGTGGGTCTGATCCTCGGCTCTCCGGTCTGGCTCTACCAGCTGTGGGCGTTCGTCGCGCCGGGGCTGCACAAGCACGAACGCAAGTGGGCGTACGTCTTCGTCGCGCTCGCCACCCCGCTGTTCGTGGCCGGCGCCGCCCTGGCGTACGTGGTGATCGGGCACAGCCTGGCCTTCATCATGGAAGCCGGCGTCCTCGGCGAGTCGACCGAGCTCGAGATCACGTCGTACGTCAGCTTCGTGATGAACATGCTGCTGCTGTTCGGGGCGGCGTTCGAGTTCCCGCTGCTGCTGCTGATGCTCAACTTCACCGGCGTGGTCAGCGCGAAACGGCTGCTGAGCTGGTGGCGGACCGTGGTCTTCCTGTCGTTCGTCTTCGGCGCGGTCGCCTCGCCCGACCCGGGACCGTTCGGCATGTGCCTGCTCGCGGCGTGCATCTCGGTGCTGTACTTCGTCGCCGTCGGTGTCGCGTTCATCAACGACAAGCGCAAGGGCCGCGGCAAGGAACTGTACGAGGGGCTCGACGACGACAGCATCTCCGAGCTGCCGGAGGAGCGGGTGTCGGTGGGCGCGTCCGACCCGATCGAGGCGCCGACCGCGGTCGAGGCTCCGGCGCCGGTGGAGAAACCGCGGCCGATCGAGCGCCGCTTCGACGACATGACCTGATGACCCCGCTGTGACGGGCGACTTCATCGCGGTGCTGGCCAATCCCCTCGCGGGGCGTGGCCGGCACCGCGGTCTGCTTCCCGGGGTGGTGGCAGCGCTCGGCGGTGGTGGGCATCCGGTGCGGCTGCTCGTCGCCGGCACCGGTCCCGAGGCCGAGGACGCCTGCCGGCGGGCCGTCGGCGAGGGGGCCGTGGCCGTGGTCGCCGTCGGTGGGGACGGGACGGTGCACCGGGCCCTGCAGGCGGTCGCCGGGACTTCGACCCTGTTCGGGGTGGTGCCGGCCGGGACCGGGAACGACTTTGCGAGTTCAATGGGCGTACCGGCAAATGTGTGGAAAGCTGCGGAGGGGATCGGCCGGGCGCTGCGGGACGGGCGGGACCACCGGTGTGATCTGGCCCGGACCGTGGACGCCCACGGTGAGCGACGCTGGTTCGGGGCCGTGCTGGCCGCCGGGTTCGACGCGCTGATCAACGAACGGGCCAACCGGATGCGGTGGCCGACCGGGCCGCGCCGCTACGACCTGGCGATCCTTCTCGAGCTGGCGCGGGCACGAGCGCGGCCCTACACCCTGACCCTGGACGGGGAGAGCCGCGCGGTCACGTCCGAGGTCGTCGCGGTCGGTAACTGCCCGAGTTACGGCGGCGGCATGCGGATCGTGCCCGGGGCGGACCCGGCCGACGGGCTGCTCGACGTCGTCTTCACCTCACCGCTCGGGCGGGCCGGCCTGGCCCGGCTCAAACCGCGGCTGCGCAAGGGCACGCACGTCACGGATCCGCGGGTGACGGTGGTGCGGGCGCGGTCGGTGCGGATCGAGGCCGAGGGGATCGTCGGGTACGCCGACGGCGAACGGCTCGGCCCGTTGCCGCTGGACGTGAGCTGCGTGCCG
This sequence comes from Actinoplanes couchii, assembly GCF_016862075.1. Classification (GTDB taxonomy): domain Bacteria; phylum Actinomycetota; class Actinomycetes; order Mycobacteriales; family Micromonosporaceae; genus Actinoplanes; species Actinoplanes couchii. Next base: position 20,550 of record NZ_BOMG01000011.1, read on the forward strand.
GGTGCGATTCGGTTGCTGATCTGAAGACGCGGGCCGGTCCGCCGATGGGAAGGACATGACGAATCCGATCGGCCCCCGGGTCAACTCCCTGCTCGGCAGCGCGTCCTCGCTGCTCGGCTCCGCCAAGGAAGCCGTCAAGGCGATGACCGACGCGACCACCGCCCCGGACGCCGAGAAGTCGCCCGCCGCCGAGCCGAAACCGGTAGGAAAAGGCCGCCTGGGTACGAATCTCGACCGTTACGCCTGACCGGCCAGGGCCAGCGACAGCACCGACGACAGCCCGTTCGGACGACCGGGATCGGCGGCCGGCACGATGAACGCGGCACAGCCCGCCTTGACCGCCCCCGCGTCGGCGGGTGTGTCACCGACCATCAGCGCGCGCTCCGGATCCACCCCGAGCAGCCCGCACGCCCGGTAGAAGATCATCGGATCGGGTTTGATCCGGCCGACCTCGTAGCTCAGCGCGAACCCGTCGACCAGGCCGTCCAGCCCCCACGAGGCGAACAGCGGGCGGATGTCGAACGCGATGTTGCTGACCACCGCCACCTTGACCCCGGCCTCGTGCAGTTTGCGCAGCGTCGGTTCGGTGTCCGGGTAGGGCACCCAGCCGGCCGGCTCCAGCAGCCGGTCGTAGAGCGCGTCGGCGAGACCCTCCACGTCGGTGTGCACGGTCGCGGCCAGACCGGTGTAGGCCGCCCGGTGGCTGTGCGCGTAGAGATCACGGTCGGCCCAGTGCTCGGCCAGATGCGGCGGCACCCGGGTCGGCAGCGGCCCACCGGCGCGGCCCGCGGTCAGCAGCCGGTCGGCCAGGATCGTCGCCTTCCCCCGGTCCAGCGTCGACCCGCAGGCGGCGGCCGCGGCGAGCACCCAGGTCAGCGGGTCCTCCACCTGGGCGAGGGTGCCGTGGAAGTCGAAGAGCACGGCCTCCACGGGCCGTGCCGGGTGGGTGGAGAGATTCGAGGCATCCGGCACGTCGTGCACCTTACCGACCGGGATTCGGCCCTCGGACAGCCGTATGACCCGGAATAACCGTGCTGCGTTTTGTCACACCCACGAACTAGCCTGGTGCGCATGACGAGTCCCGCCGAGAAGTACGCGGCATCCAAGCGGCGGGCGGCGTACCCGGCGCTCGAAGATTTCCGGCTCGACGTGGGCTTCGACCTGGACGACTTCCAGCGCGAGGCGTGCGAGGTCCTGGAGCGCGGCAACGGTGTGCTGGTGTGCGCCCCGACCGGCGCCGGCAAGACCGTGGTCGGTGAGTTCGCCGTGCACCTGGCCCTGCGCTCGGGTGAGCGCAAATGCTTCTACACCACCCCGATCAAGGCTCTGTCCAACCAGAAGTACCACGACCTGGTCGCGCGGTACGGAGCGGACAAGGTCGGCCTGCTCACCGGCGACAACGCGATCAACGGTGACGCCCCGGTGGTCGTGATGACCACCGAGGTGCTGCGCAACATGCTCTACTCCGGCTCCGATCAGCTGCGCGGGCTGGCCTATGTGGTGATGGACGAGGTGCACTACCTCGCCGACCGGTTCCGCGGCGCGGTCTGGGAAGAGGTGATCATCCACCTTCCGGCTTCGGTGACGCTCGTCTCACTCTCCGCCACGGTCAGCAACTACGAGGAGTTCGCCGACTGGCTGGTCACCGTCCGCGGCGAGACCGAGGTGGTGGTCAGCGAGCACCGGCCGGTCCCGCTCTGGCAGCACATGCTCGTCGGCCGGCGCATGTTCGACCTGTTCCACGACGCCGACGCGGCCCGCAAACACGACGTCCACCCCGAGCTGCTGCGCCACACCCGGGAGATGGAGCGCCGGCAGGAGTTCACCGACCGGGCCGCCTCCGGGTGGAAAGGCGGGCGCGGCAAACGCTGGCAGCCGCCGCCCCGGGCCGACGTCGTCGAGCGGTTGCAGCGCGCGGACCTGCTGCCCGCCATCCTGTTCATCTTCAGCCGGGCCGGGTGCGCCGCCGCGGTGAAACAGTGCCTGGACGCCGGGCTGCGGCTGACCCTCCCCGAGGAGCGAGCCGAGATCCGCCGGATCGTCGCGTCCAAGGTGACCAGCATCCCGCCGGAGGACCTGTCGGTGCTCGGCTACTGGGAGTGGCTCGACGGCCTGGAGCGTGGCGTCGCCGCCCACCACGCCGGCATGCTCCCCGCCTTCAAGGAGGCGGTCGAGGAGTGCTTCGTTAAAGGCCTGGTCAAGGCGGTCTTCGCCACCGAGACGCTGGCCCTGGGCATCAACATGCCGGCCCGCTGCGTCGTCCTCGAGCGGCTCGTCAAGTTCAACGGTGAGGCCCACGTCGACCTGACCCCGGGGGAGTACACGCAGCTCACCGGCCGGGCCGGGCGCCGGGGCATCGACGTCGAGGGCCACGCCGTGGTGCTGTGGAGCCCCGACGTCGACCCCCGGCACGTCGCCGGGCTCGCCTCCACCCGCACCTTCCCGCTGCGGTCCTCGTTCCGGCCGTCCTACAACATGGCCGTCAACCTGGTCGGCAGCGTCGGCGCGGACAAGTCCCGGGAGCTGCTCGAGTCGTCGTTCGCCCAGTTCCAGGCCGACCGGTCGGTGGTCGGCCTGGCCCGTCAGGTGCAGCGCAACGTCGAGACCATGGAGTCGTACGGGTCGGACGCCGCCTGCCACCAGGGCGACTTTGACGAGTACTTCGGACTGCGCGTCGCCATAGCCGACCGGGAGAAGTCACTGTCCCGCCAGGGCGTGCAGCAGCGCCGGTCGGCGGCCGTCTCCGCGCTGGAGAAACTGCGGCACGGCGACGTGATCCGGGTACCGAACGGGCGGCGCGCCGGCCTGGCCGTCGTCCTGGAACCGGCGGTCGGCGGTTTCGGGGAGCCGCGCCCGCTGGTGCTCACCCAGGACCGCTGGGCCGGCCGGGTCAGCCCCGGCGACTTCAACGGCCCGGTCGAGGTGCTGACCAGGCTGCGGGTGCCGAAGGGCTTCAACCACCGCTCACCCGGCGCCCGCCGCGACCTGGCCGCCCAGGTCTCCGGCACCGGCCTGGACCGGCACCCGGACCGCCGGCGTGGCGGCCGCAGCCGGGCCAACCCCGGTGAGGACGCCGAGGTCGCCCTGCTCAAGGTGCAGCTGCGGCAGCACCCGTGCCACGCCTGCCCGGACCGGGAGGACCACGCCCGCTCGGCCGAGCGCCGGCACCGGCTCCAGCGTGACACCGACGCGCTGCGCGACAAGGTGGCCGGGCGGACCGGGTCGCTGGCCCGCACGTTCGACCAGGTGTGCGCGGTCCTGTCGGTCCGCGGCTACCTGTCGTCGGACGGCGAGGTGACCGACGCCGGGCGGATGCTCGGCCGGATCTGGTCCGAGGCCGACCTGCTCGTCGCCGAGTGCCTGCGGCAGGGCGTGTGGGACGGGCTGGCCCCCGATGAGCTGGCCGCGGCGGTGTCCATGGTGCTCTACGAGTCCCGGCGGGAGGGCGAGGACCGCGCCTCGGTGCCGAACGGGCCGATCAGCGCCGCCGTCGACGCCTGCGCCAAGCTGTGGGGAGAGATCGCCGCCGACGAGAGCGAGTACGGGCTGGCCCTGACCCGCGAGCCCGACCCCGGGTTCGTCTGGCCGATGTACCGGTGGGCCCGGGGCGAGCCGCTCGCCCGGGTGCTGTCCAGCGGGCACCACGACGCGGACATGCCGGCCGGGGACTTCGTGCGGTGGGCCCGTCAGGTGCTCGACCTGCTCAGCCAGGTGCGGGAGGCTTCGGCGGCCTCACCCAGCGTCAAGGACACCGCCCGCAAGGCGATCACCGCGGTCAACCGGGGGGTGCTGGCCCTGCACCAGGGCGGCGTCTGACCGGCCGCACCCGCCGCGGCGGGCCTGCTGCGGCGGGCCTCGCCGCCGGGTTCCGGGTCTCGGGTGCCGGGCCGTGCCGTCGGGTTGTGCCGTTGGCCCGTGCCGTCGGGTTGTGCCGTTGGCCTTTGGGTGGTGCCGTCGGTTTTTGGGTGGTGCCGTCGGGTGGTGCCGTCGGTCTTTGGGCCGTGCCACCGGGTTGTGCCGTCGACCGCCGGGCCGTCGGCCTCCCGGGCCTTACTGCCGGGTGCTGTGCCTTGCCGCCGGGCGGTGGCCCCGCGGGGATCGTCGCGGATGGTGAATCTTCGTTGACGGTCTCATGGGGATAAATCAAGAATTGCGGCGGCGGCAGGTTCAGTCTCGTGGGGCGCGCCCGGAGCGAGGCGGGGCCGGCCGGTGTCCGGTGTCAGCCGGTGGGGGCGGTTCGCCACCCGGGTGACGTCCGGCGGCGGCCGGCCCCGCGGCGGTCCCGGCCCGCTCCACGAGAACGAATCCAGGCGGAAACGTAAACGAATCCAGGTGGAATCGTTGTCGCGGCTGGACGGGCTCCGCGGGTCGCCATGGGCTCCGCGGGGTGCCGGAAAGCCCGGGAGAAGGGGACATGGGCGCGGGCTCACCGCATCTGATCGGGTGGTCCGGTGACGCGGTGGCGGACTCCGTGCTGGCCGTCATCGACGCGGACACCGCGATCATCGAGCTGTCGGTGTGGGGCGGATGGGACCGTGCGCTCTCCGCACAGGCCCGCACGGTGCTCGACAAGTGCCTCGCCGAACACCCCACCGGGATGATCATCGACCTGCACCGGCTGCGGGATCCGCAGGCGGTCAGCGCCCCGCTCTGGCTGACGGTGTGCGCCCAGGGCGCGGCCCTGGTCCCGCCGATCGTGGTGGCGGTCTGCCTTCCCGCACACGCCGCCCTGGCCCGGCGGCTACGGCGGCTGGGGGCCCGGGACTGGCTCGTGTTGTACGCGACGGTTCCCCAGGCGCGGGCGGCGATGGACGGGCGGCATCCGCTGCCGGACCGGCTGCACCTGGCCCTGCCACCGGACCCGGGGGCGGCGACCCGGGCCCGGTCGCTGGTGAGCGAGGCCTGCACCGGCTGGCGGCTCGGCCACCTCCGCGAACGCGCCCGTCTGATCATCTCCGAGCTGGTGGTGAACGCGGCCGAGCACGCCGGCACCGACATCGAGGTGGTGATCTCCGCCCGGGGGACCGGGGCCGGGGCCGCCCTGCACCTCGCCGTGTACGACGGGGATCCGGACCTGCCGCGCATGCGTGACCCGGTGACCGGCCCGCTCGGCCCGTCCCTGACCGACCGCGGCCTGGGCCTGCGCATCGTCGACGCGGCGGCGTCCGCGTGGGGCGCCCTCCCGTCCCGCGCCGGAAAGCTGGTCTGGGCCATCGTCCGGTCCCGCCCGGAGGAACTCTCGTGAGAGGAGACCCGAAGAGGCCCGGGCGAGCCGAGAGGGCGAGGGACGGCCTGGCGCGGCGCGGCGGAGGGCGAGGGACGGCGAGGCCTGGCGCGGCCCAGCCTGGCCTGGCGCGGCCCAGCCTGGCGCGGCCTGGCCTGGCCTTGCCCGACTGTGCCTTGCCTTGCCCGGCGCGGCGCGGCGCGGAGAGGGGCCGGAAGGCGAGGGGCGGTTCGGTGCGGGGGGAGGTGGGCCGGAGGGTGAGAGGAAGCCCGGAGGGAGGGAAGCCGGAGCAGAGCCGGTGAGGTGAGGGGACTGGAGCGCCGCGCAGCCGGGGAAGTCACCAGGAGCAGGGCGCGGCCGGAAAGTCACCGGGAGCAGGGCGCGGCCGGAAAGTCACCGGGAGCAGGGCGCGGCCGGGGAAGTCACCGCGAGCAGGGTGCGGGCGGGGTGCGGAACAGGCGCGTGTGGTGGGTGGGTATCAGGGAGCGGAGGAGACGGTGTGAACGCGAGCGGGACCAGGATCGACGGGGAACAGGCCGGGGACCGGCTGATGATCACGCTGCGGGGGAGCCTCGACGCCGTGTCGGTGGACGCGCTGCAGAGTCAGCTCTACGACATGACCCGGGTGTACGACATCCTCGGGCTGGGCACACCGGTCCGGCAGATCCACATCGACGTGGCCGGGGTCGATTTCTGTGACGCGGCCGGGCTGCGGATGCTGGTGGCGGCCCGCCGGGTCGCCGAGTCCCGGCAGGCCACCTGCCATCTGCATTCCCCGCAACCGCATCTGCGCTGGCTGCTGCGGGCCACCCGTGCCGCCGACCTCTTCGACGGCGTGTGAGACCCAGTGTGTGAGGCCCGGCCTGTGGGATCCGGCCTGTGAGGCCCGGCCTGTGGGATCCGGCCTGTGAGGCCCGGCCTGTGGGATCCGGCATGCGAGGCCCGGGTGGCGAGGCCGCGCGAGGCCCGGAAAGGCGACCGGCGACCTACTTGTCGTAGTAGAAGTCCATCGCCTCGCCGTAGTTGGACGGCTTCTTGATGCCCTGGTTCTTGCCGTGGTTGCTCAGCTTGGTGGTCATCTTCAGGGTCTTCTTGCTGTCCAGGATGTCCACGCTGATGGCGGTCACCCACCCGGCCGCGTTCGTGGTGGCGGTGAACTGGGCACTCCCGCCGAGCCACACCGAGATGGCCGGGGTGCCGACCGGCAGGAAGCCCTCGTTGAACTTGTCGCCCTCGATGTCGAGGCGCCCGGCGTAGCTGTTGGCGCCGGTGCTGCGGACCGTGTCCACCGACTGGATGAAGCGGGTCATCCCGGTCGGGTCGGTCATGTCGTAGTAGTACAGCGACGTCTTCTTGACCCGCTTGAGGTTCAGGTGCACCCAGGTCTCGCCGTTCTTGCCGCGCGAGTACAGATCGGTGCCGACGACGATGCGCTGTCCCTGATCGGTCTTCTTGCCGCCACCGCTGAGCTTCTGCGTGACGTTGATCTTCTTGGCTTTCGCGTCGTACGAGCCGGAGCCGGTGATCTTCTGGTTGTCGACGGCGTCACCACTGACCGAGAACTTGTAGCTCGCGGCCTTGGTCTTCTCCAGGGCGGCCATCAGCGCGGGCTTGGCGTCCGGCTCGGCCGGCGCAGACGGTGACGGCGAGGAGCCGGCCTCGGTGGCGACCGGCGCCCCGGAGGCGCCGGTGCCGGAACCCGACCCGGTGCCGGCCGCGGGCAGCGGCGGCAGCAGCGGAGTCGTGCAGCCGCCGGCCACCAGCGCGACGGATATGGCGAGCAGAACAGGACGGTACAACTTCATCGGATCCTCCCCCGTGAGACGCATTGAGGATCCTAAGGGGGAGCGCAAGCGAAATTCACGCAGGCCAGGGGCGTGACGAGGAGTCGAACAGCCGGGGATCGCTCTGGATCGGGACCACGCACAGCAGGTGACCACCCGGTGCACGCAGGGTTTTGTGCCCGCCGTGGTCGGCCACCATCGTCGCGCCGAGCCCGATCAGCCGGGCGGTCTCCGCCTCGACGTCGTCGGTCTCGATGTCCAGGTGGTAGCGGGGCGCGTCGTCGACCGACTGCACGTCCACGGCCAGCCCCGGGAAGGCGTCGTGGAGTTTGATGAACTCCTCCTCGCCCGGGATCGGCTGGGCGGTGGTGCCGAACGCGCCGGCCCAGAACGTCGCCGCGGCGGGGGTGTCGGCGGCCGGGGTGTCGATGAAGAGCCCGAACAGGCGGCTGCGATGCATGATCGAGACCTTACGCGTAGAGAGCGTCCAATTGCGACTGGTAACGTTCCTCGACGGCCCGCCGGCGGAGCTTCATCGACGGCGTGAGCAGCCCGCTCGCCACGTCCAGGTGCTCATCGACGATCACGTGCCTCTTGATGGTCTCCCACGGGTTGAGGCCGGCGTTGAGCTCCTTGATGCAGCGGTCGATCTCGGCCTCGGTCTCCGGGGTGCGGGACACCCCTTCGTCCAGGTCGATCAGCGCCGAGACGAACTTGCGCCGGTCGCCGTGCACCAGGACCTGGCCGACCAGCGGGCACAGCGCCTTGAGCTTGGCCTCGATCGCGGCCGGGGCGACGTACTTCCCGGTGGAGGTTTTGATCAGGTCTTTCTTGCGGTCGGTGATCTTCAGCGAGCCACGCGCGGTGATCTCGCCGATGTCGCCGGTGGGCAGCCAGCCGTCCACCATGATCGGATCCAGGCCGTGGTAGCCGCTCATCATGCCCGGCCCGCGCAGCATGATCTCGCCGTCCTCGGCGATCCGCACGTCGGTGCCGGGCAGCGGGCGGCCGACCGTGCCGTACTCCGGGTCGTCCGGCCGGTTGAAGATCGTGGTGGCGCAGGACTCGGTCAGCCCGTAACCCTCGGCGATCGGCAGGCCCAGCGCGCCGAACCACGCGGCGATGCCCGCGTCGAGGGCGCTGGCGCCGGAGATGAAGTACCGCATCCGGCCACCGAACCGGGCCCGCACCCGGGACAGCAGCACGTCGGCGAGCGGGTTGCGGTGCCCGGCCCGGACCGCGAGCCCGAACAGCTTCCCCTTCAGCCCGCCGCCGACCTGGGCGTTGACCCCGGCGTACACCTTCTCGAAGATCCGTGGCACGGCCGGCATGATGGTCGGGCGCACCTCGGCGAGCCGGTCCACGATCCGGCTGGTGTCACCGTCCACCGCGAACTCGAAACCGACCGAGATCTGGCAGGCCAGCAGCGCCTTGCCGAACGCGTGTGACAGCGGCAGCCACAGGTAACCGACGTCGTCCGGCCGGACGATCCCCATCGCCTGGATGGCGAGTCCCTGGTAGACCCAGGCACTGTGGGCGATCCGCACCCCCTTGGGCAGCCCGGTGGTGCCGGACGTGTAGATCAGCGTGGCCAGCTGGTCCGGGCGGACCGCGGCGGTGGTCCGCGCGACCAGGTCCGGATCGGACTCCAGCGCGGCCCGGCCCTCGGCCCGCAACCCGTCCAGCTCCTCGAAGAGGAAGACCTCCGCCACGTGCGGGGCGACCTTGTCACGCTGGGCGGCGTCCTCGGCGAACGCGAACCGGCTGCCCGAGTCGGTGAGGATGTGCCGCACCTCCTCCGGCGACGACGACGGGTAGACCGTGGTGGTCGCGCCGCCGGCACACATCACGCCGAAGTCGGCCTGGATCCAGGTGACGCTGGTGGCGGCGGCGATCGCGACCCGGTCCTCCGGGCGCAGGCCGCGGGTGATCAGGGCGGCCGCGATCTCCCGGACCGCCTCCGCGGTCTCCCCCCAGGTGTGCGCGACCCACTCACCGCCGGTCCCGGGGCTGCGATAGGCGACTTCCGCGGGCGTACGCCCGGCGCGGTCCAGGAACATGGCCCCGAACGAGTCCGGGGTGTCCTCCTGGAGCTCGGCCAGCAGCTTCTGCTCGTGTTCGGGAGCGGTGCACGACGTCATCAGGCCTCCAATCGCCTTTTGATCTTGCCCGACCCGGAGCCGGATGAACGGGTCGGGTGGCGACGCTCACGAGCGATGTTCCGATGAATTTCTCGGGTCACGGGCCACCTGCGGGTACCCGGCCACGGCAGGATGGGAAACGTGGCAGACGACCTACAGCTGGCCCTGGAAGCCGCCCTAGCGGGTTCCGCCGTCGCACTCCGGCATTTCGCGGCCCTCGCGGAACTGCCCCGGGAGATGAAGAAGGACGGGTCGGTGGTGACCGCCGCCGACCGTGCCGTCGAGGACCGCATCCGCGAGGTGCTCACCGAGGCCCGCCCCGGCGACGCCATCCTCGGTGAGGAGCACGGCGAGACCCTGGGCACCGAGGGCCGCCGCTGGATCATCGACCCGATCGACGGCACGCATCTGTACGTCGAGGGCGACAACCGCTGGCTGGTCCTGATCGCGCTGGAGGACCAGGGCGAGATCACGGTGGGGGTGGCGGCGGTCCCGGCCCAGGGCCGCATCTGGTGGGCGGTGCGCGGCGGAGGAGCTTTCGAGGCCGTCGTACGCGACGCCAGGATCGTCGACGAGCAGCGCATCCACGTGGCCGGCGGCCCGGCCCCGGCGCTCGCCGACACCCGGCTCGGTGTGGTGCCGAGCTGGGGGCGGGAACCGTTCACCGCCCTGTTCGAGGCCGCCGACGAGCGGGAGTGGTCGTTGCAGCCGGCCCTGCTGGTGGCCCGCGGCGACCTGGACCTGTCGTTGCAGACCGGCGGCCAGATCTGGGACTTCGCCGCCACCTCGCTGATCGTCACCGAGGCCGGCGGGTTCTATCGCGGACTGGACGGCCGGACCGTCCCCGGCCCGGGCGCGGCGCTGTCCGGCCGGGCCCGGGAGGTGGTCGACGAAGCCTTCGACCTGGTCAGGGGGCGTGCAGAGTGATGGTGGTCCAGGCGCCGACGTGCACCTGGTCGCCGTCCTTCAGAGAGCGTGACTGACCGGCGCCCAGCGGCTGGTCCTCGTCGTTGATCCAGGTTCCGTTCGAGGAGCCGACGTCGGAGACCAGCCATGCGCCGTCGATGCTCAGGGTCAGCAGGGCGTGGCTGTGCGAGACCCCGGGGTCGGAGGGCTCGGCGGCCAGGTCGATCTCCGGGTCGGTGCCCTTCGACGAGCTCTTGCGCCCGATCCGCACCTGCGGCGGCACCAGCGTCACGGTCTGCGGCAGGGTGCCCGCCGGGAACGTGACGCCCTCGATGTCGTTGAGCGCGAAGTACTCCTGGTCCGGCACCACCGTCGCGGTCCACGGCCCGGTGACGGCCGGGGCGGCCGGGGACGTGGGCGCCACCACCGGCGCGGGTGTGTCGATCTGCGGCACCTTGCCGGTGTTGTGGTCGAACCCGCAGTCCTCACAGAACCGGAACGGGCCGCTGCGGGGGTACCCGCAGTTCGGGCACTTCTCCTTCGGTGGGGCGCTGACCGCGGCCGCCGGCGCCTGGACCAGGACGGCGGCCGGGGCCGCGCCCTCGATCCGGGTGCCGCAGGTGTCGCAGAAGTCGGGCTCGCCGGAGGCGTGACCCTTCGGGCAGGGGAACGTGCTCACTGCCCCCACCCCACGCGCACGGTCTTGGTCGACCGGGTGTCCAGGGCCATCTCGTCCTCGGCGGCCACCTTGCGCTTGAGCCGCACCGTGCCGGTCACCGGGTCCTCGATGTCGACCACCTTGGCCAGCAGCTCCTCGGTGGCCTTGTTGCCGCTGGCGTGCGCGAGCTGCGCCGCCCGGCCGAACTTGATGGTCGCGGTCCGGTCGTCGCCGGACTCCCGGGCCGCGATGCCGGCCTGGATCGCGTCGGCCAGCTCGGCCTGCCCGGTGTAGTGCGCGACCTGCCGATTGATTTTGGTGGAGAGCGCGGTGTCGTCGGTCCACACCGCCCGGACCAGGCAGCGGGCGTGCTCGGTGTCGCCCTCCATCACATGCACCCGGGCCGCCAGCATCTCGTCGCCGGATGCGCCGGCCGGCACGTCGACGCAGATGTGGTAGTCGCGGCTCTCCTGACCCCACGAGCCGAGCGGGTAGCGGCCGGCCCGCGGCCCGTCCTCGGCACGCTTGCCGGTCAGGTCGGCCACCAGCGGCTCCACCTGCTTGACGAACCGGACCGAGGCGTTCACCGGCGTCCACACCTTGAGCTGGACGTCGGCACTGGTCTTGCCCATCGCCGCGGTGATCATCTGCTGGAACGACTCGGCCAGCTCGGCCGGCTTGGCGACGATGTCGACGGTGCCCAGCATCTTGTCGGCGATCTTGCGGAGCTCGGCGACCTTCCAGTTGGCGCCGACACCCCGGCAGTCGCAGACGAACGACTCCTTGATCCGTTCGAGCACCGTCTCCAGGTAGCCCTGCCGCTCGCCGTTGTCACCGTCGGTCAGCAGGATGGCGTGCTTGATGTCGCCCGGCCGCTGCTCGAACAGCTGGGCGGCCAGCAGCAGCCAGGCGCCCATCGCCGTGCCGCCGTTGGCCTGCAGCCGGTCGATCGCGACCGCCGCCTGCGCGCGGCTCTGCGCGGAGGAGACCGCCAGCTCACCCGGGGCGGGGAAGAGCTGCTGGGCGGTGCTGACCCCGGCGATGATCGCGAAGTGGACACCGTCGTCGATGCACTCGACGGCGGCTTTCGCGGCCTGCCGGGCGGCCGCGATCCGGCCCTCGGCCTGCATGGACCCGGACGCGTCCACGATGATGATCTCGGTCGCGCCACCGGTACGGCGGCCGCCCTCGCCACCTGTCGACGTCACTGTCACGATCGCGTTGACTTCACTCGCGCCCAGGGCGAGGTACTCGTTCTGGAAGGCCTCGGCGGTGTAGGACACTCTCGGGACTCCTTATGCCAGTTCCGTTGTCGTGGGTTCGGCCGGCCGCACCGGGATCAGCGCGACCGTGATGTTGTCCGCGCCGCCCGCCGCGTTGGCGTAGGCGACCAGCGCCCGGGTCGCCCCCAGCAGCGAGTTCGCGGTCTCCAGGCAGTCCCGGACGACCGAGCCGAAATCGGCCGCGTCGGGCAGGTAGTTCCACAGGCCGTCGCTGCACAGGATCAGGTGACCCGGCTCGGACGCGGTGAACGACCGCACCCGCGGCGCCACCGGCCCGGCGTCGGCGCCCAGCCAGGCGGTGATGGCGTGCGCCTTCGGGTCGTTCATCGCGGTCACCGGGTCGACGCCCATCGCGATCACGTGGGTGGCCCACGAGTCGTCCTCGGTGAGCTGCTCGGCGGGACCCTCCGGGCCGAGCCAGTAGATCCGGCTGTCGCCGACCCAGCCGTAGCCGACGTGCGGGCCGCGGATCGCGGCGGCGATGATCGTGCAGGCCGGGTTCGCGGCGGCCCGCCGCGGGTCACCGGTGTGCGCCAGCGACGCCACCGCGGCCGCCGCACCGGCGATCGCGTGCGACACCGCACCGGCCAGGCCCGCCGCGCCGGCCGGGCGTTCCAGCCCCTCCAGGTCGGCGGTCCCGTCCGGGTCGCCCTCCTCGCCGGCCGGCTCGTCCGGGTGACGGGCGCCGGCCAGCAGCTCACCGGCGGCGCGGACGGCGATGTCCGAGGCGGCGTCCGGGTCGAACGAGGCCGAGACCCCGTCACAGACCACCACGTCGGCGGCCTCCACCCCGACGGCCAGCCACATCGCGTCCTCGTTGCGGTGGTGGCGGCGGCCACGGTCGCTCACCGCGGCGCCCGAGGGTCCGCCGTCGGCCTCCAGATGATCCCGCGATCGGCCGGCCATCATGCCGCACTCCTCGCAATAGCCGTCGTCGCCCACGGAACCGGCTGCCCCGCAGCGCACACAGTCCTTTTTAGCCGCCGGGAGCTCGACTTCGGAAGCGGGTTCGGCCAGCTTCCTCCCGCACGCCTCGCAGAAGGAGGCGCCGGCGGCGCGCTCCTCGTCGCACGAGGTGCATTCGGTCACGATCATCGGTGCGGGTCCTGCCTCTCTCACGTACGCGTCCGCGGCCGCACCGCGTTCGCCAGGTCAACCAGGCGGATCTTCTCCGCGCCGTGTGTCGCCCGGGCCATCTCCCGGTATGCCGACTCCAGCGCGAACCGCACGTCCCGTTCCGGCAGTCGCTCCGCCGGGGTGCCACCGATCACCGTGGCCAGCACCGGCGGATCGATCGCCGTGCCCTTGCCGATCGTCCGCAGGGTCTGCTCCAGCAGCTCGGCCCGCAGTGCGGCGAGCTGGGCCGCCTCCACCTCGAGGCGGGCGATCAGACCGGCCGCGGCGGCCAGCGAATCCACGTCGACGACCGTCGACGCATGTGCCTTGACCAGCGCCCGGATCGCGCCGATCTGCGAACTCGGGTAGGCCGACGAGGTGCCCGGCACCCGGCTGTACGCCTCGACCGCCCCGGCCCGGTCGCCACCCTGCAGCCGGCAGCGGGCCAGCCCGGCGGCGGCCGTGGTGTAGGCCGGATCGGTGCGGCTGACCACGTCGTAGTGCAGGCACGCCCCGGCCGGGTCACCGGCCAGCTCGGCGGTCATGCCCAGGGCCAGCTGCGGCGCCAGCTCGCCGGGCAGCGCCGACCACACCGCGTCGAACCGCTGCCGGGCCCGCGCGAAGTCACCGGTGGTGAGCGCGAGCAGGCCGTCGTACCAGTCGATGCGCCAGTCCGCCGACTCGGCCGCGAGCGCGTCGCGGACCTCGGCCGCCTTCGCCGCGTCACCCTGGTCGACGAACGCCCGCAGCCGCCGCAGCCCGACCTCGACCGAGTCCTGCGGCGCGCTCTCCAGCTGCGCCAGCACGGTTCCCGGGTCGGCGGCGGTGATCGACGCGAGCAGCCCGGCGGCCGGGTCGCTGAGGTCCACCAGCGGGGTCGGCAGGTCCTGCCAGCGGGCCCGGTCGTCGCGCAGGTCGGTGCGCAGCTCACCGGTGAACCAGCGGGAGATCGCCGGGTGCGGGGTGCCCCCGGCGGCGAGGACCTGCCGCAGCACGCCGAGCATCTGCTCGGCCATCTCGGCGGCGTCGCCGAACCGCTCGTCCCGGTCGGTGTGGGTGGCCCGCAGCAGCAGCCGGTAGAACGACTCGTGCCGGGAGTAGGCCTCGAAGTCGCCGCGCTCCGGCAGGCTGTCGGCGAACGTGCTCTGGTACCCGCGGAAGTCGGTGGTGAGCACCGCCAGCGTGCGGCCGATGGTGTAGAGGTCGGACTGCGCCGACGGCCCCAGCTGCGCCATCTCCGGCGCCTGGTAACCGACGGTGCCGTAGATCGCCGCGTCCTGGTCGTCGATGTGCACCACACCGCCGAGGTCGATCAGCTTCATCTGGTCACCGGACTGGATCACGTTGTCCGGTTTGAAGTCGCAGAAGATCAGGCCACGCTCGTGCAGGTAGCCGAACGCGGGCATGATCTCCAGCACGTACGCCAGGGCCTGCTCCACCGGCAGCGGGCTGACCACACCGTTGACCCGGCGCTCCTTGAGCACGTCCTTGAGCGACTTGCCGCCGACGAACTCCATCACGATGTAGCCGGCGCCGTCGTGCTCGACGAAGTTGTAGATCTTGACGATGTTCGGGTGCTCGACCTCGGCCAGGAACCGCTGCTCGGCCAGCGCCGCCGCCAGGGCGTCCTCGTCGCCGGAGTTGAGCAGGCCCTTGAGCACCACCCAGCGGTCCGAGACGTTCTTGTCCACGGCCAGGTAGATCCAGCCCAGGCCGCCGTGCGCGAGCGCGCCGACCACCTCATATTGCCCGCCGACCAGGTCGCCCTTGGTCAGTTTCGGGGCGAAGTTGAACGCCTCGCCGCAGCTCGGGCAGTACCCCGACGCGCGGGCCTCCCGGCTGTCCCGGGACCGGCCGACCGCGTTGCCGCACCTGCCGCAGTACCGTTTCGACTCCGGCACCTCGGCCACGGCCATCACCGCGGTCGCCGGGTCCGCCTGCCGGATCGGCGCGATGTCCACCAGTCCACCGCCGAAGCGGCGAGCCGTTCCGGTCCGGGAGGATCCGGTGCGGGAAGACCCTCTGCCGGTACGGGTGGAGAGGGCACTGCTCCGGGTGGAACCCGTGGTGGCCTTCGTCCCCGTGGTGCTCCTCGTCCCGGCGGCGGGCCCGGCGGCCGGCGCCAGCCCGCACGTGTCGCAGTAGCCGTCCTCGATCGCGCCGGAACAGCCGGGCCGGTGGCACCTGCCGTCGTCGGCGGCCGCGGCGACCGGGGCCGGGGCAGCGGGTTTCGGGGCCGCCGGCCGGGTGACGGCCGGCGCGAGTCCGCAGGTGTCGCAGTAGCCGTCCTCGATCGTGCCGGAACAGTTGTCACGCAGGCAGCTGGTCATCGGGTCCCCCGGGAGGCGATGGTGGCGGAGAGCGCGTCCTGATAGGCGTCGACGGCGGCCCGTGCCGCCGGCAGGTCACACGGAGCCTGGTAGAGGTGGTCGCGGGCGGCCTGGGCCAGCGGGCCCAGCGCCGGATCCTCACCGAGGCCCCGGCTCAGGGCCTTCGCCCGGTACGCGTCGAGCCGCCCGCGCAGCTCGTTGCGCTCGGTCAGCAGGGCGCCGGTGCGGGCCGCCGCGTCGCGCAGCACGGTCAGGCGGTCGGCCGACCGGCGGCGCCAGGCCGACAGCCGCGGGCTGATCAGGCTCCACTGCCCGGCGGCGGCCAGCGCGTCGATCGCGGCCAGCTCCGGGCGCGGGTCGATCGGACGTACCGCGATGATCTGGTCGTCGGGGAACCGCCCGGCCGCGGCGTCGCGCGCATCGTCGGCCGCCCGCTGCGCCGCGTCGAGCTCGGCCAGCAGGGCCCGGGCGTCGCGCAGCCGCTGGGTGAGTGACGCCCGCAGCTCGGCCGCCGACGTCCGTTCCGCGTCGGCCCGCTCGACCAGGGCCGTCACCCGGGCCAGCCCGGTCAGGTCGGCGCCGAGCGGATCGGACAGCAGCACCCGGGTGATGTCGCCGAGCAGCCGGTCGGCCTCGGCCAGCAGCTGGTCGGCCCCGGACGGCCCGGACTGCCGGGTCAGGTCGCGCACCCGCTGCATGGCGTCGGCGGCCTCGGCGGCGGCCGGCATGCCCCGCCGCCACGCCTCGCCGGCGCTGGTCACCACGGCGACCGCGGTGCTGAACGAGGCCTCCATCGCCGACAGCAGCTCGGCCGGGGTGCAGGTGGAGACGACCTGACCGGAACCGAGCAGCCCGCGCTGGGCCAGCGGCACCGTCGCGGTGGACAGCGTGATCGACGCGCCGAGCACCTGGTGCTGGTAGGCGGCCCGGTCGGCGTCGTTCATCCGCCGCTGCCCGCGCAGCGTCTCGGCCCGGGCGATCACCTCGGTCAGCTGCCGGTGCCCCTGCCAGAGGCCCTCCAGCGCGGTGCCGGCGTCGGCCCATGCGGTCGCGGTCCGCCCGGTCAGCGGGATCCGGCCCAGCTCCTGGCGATCCGGGTTCTGGTCCAGCTCCACCAGGTTGGTGGCGATGGCGGCGACGGCGCCGGAGAGGCGGGCCAGCTCGGTGTCGGCGGCGGTCGTGGTGCTCATCGGTACTTCGCCGCCGGGGGCTGCGGGGCCGGGGCGGTCAGCCACTTGGCGTAGATCTTCGCCCAGGTGCCGTCGCTGCGGGTCTTCTCCAGCACCGCGTTCACGAACTCGGTGAACTCGGGGTGCTTCTTGGAGACCGCCGCCGCGTACGGCTCGGAGGTGAATTTCGGGCCGACCACCTTGGCGTACGGGTCCTGGGTGGCCAGGCCGGCCAGGATCGTGTCGTCGGTGGAGATCGCGTCCACCTCGCCGAGCTGGAAGGCGACCAGGCACTCGCCGAAGTCGGCCCGCGCCACCGGGACCGGCCCGGTGCTGACCTTGCCGATGTTCTCCAGCGAGGTGGAGCCGGTGGCCGCGCAGACCGGGCGCTTGCCCAGGTCCTCGATCTTCGTCACGGTCGAGTCCTTGCCGACCAGCACCCGCTGGCCCGCCTCGAAGTAGACCGTGGAGAAGTCGACCTGCTCCCAGCGGGCGCAGTTGGTGGTCATCGTGCTGATCGCCAGGTCGACCTCTTCGTCGACGACCGCGTTCACCCGGTTCGAGCGGGGGACGACCCGGATCTCCAGTTTGTCCGGGTCGCCGAAGATCGCCTTGGCGATCTCCCGGCCCATGTCGACGTCGAAGCCCTCGATCTTGCCGGTGAACGGGTCGCGCGAGCTGAACAACAGGGTGTCCTGGGTGGTGCCGAGGATCAGCCGGCCGCGCTTGCGGATCTCCTGCATGTAGCTGCCGGCCGGCATCTGGGTGCCCTTGGCCGGCCGGAAGCTGGCCCGGGCGTCGCAGGTCTCCGGCGGTTGCGGGGTGGCGCTGGTGGCGGCCGCACTCGGTGTCGCCTCCGCTTGCGGAGCGGAGGCCGGCGTGTCGGTGCAGGCGGTCAGCCCGGCGAGCAGGATCGCGGAGCAGGCCAGAGCGAGACGGTTGTGCTTCACCGGTACTCCTCCAGCCGGGCCCGCAGGCCGATCACCGCGAACAGACAGATCACCAGGGCCAGCAGCGGGCCCAGCACGGTCAGCGAACCCAGCCCCCGCCCGGCCGACCCGATCTGGCCGTCGAAGGCCGCGCGCCGGTCCGCCGAGGCGTCGTCCAGAGTCTTCGTGAGCTGGTCGAACGCTGTCGACGTCTCGTCACCGACGGCCAGTTCCACCGCACCCTCGTAGTCGCCGTTGTCGTCCAGGGAGCGGATCTTCTCATGCAGCGTCACGTAGCCGTCGTGCTGGGCCGTCGCGGTGCTCATCCGGTCACCCACCGGCCGGAGCTCCGGTCCGTCGAAGGTGACCTGCCCCCGGATGGTCTTGAACTCGGTCTCCAGCGTGCCGCTGCCGGCCCGGGCGACCAGGGTGAGCGCCTCGTCGGCCCGCTCCCGCAGCACCAGGACCCGCATCTCGGCCAGCGTCTCCACCGGCGCCGACCCGAGCCGCACCGCGTCGGTCAGCTTGGCCCGCTGGTGCAGGAAGACCGCCGCGGTGCCGGCCAGCAGGAGCAGGGTGAGCGCGGACGCGGTCAGCAGCGGCAGGTTGAACGTGCGCCGGGTGCTCCGGCTCAGCCGGATCTGGATCACGAGCAGGGCCGCCACCAGCGCCGCGACCAGCACCCCGAGCAGGGTCAGCCACCAGGTGCTGCGGGCGTTCGTGTAGCCCGCTTCGGCCTCCCGCCCGGCCTCGCGGAACAGGATCTCCGCCTGCGGCTGGAGCGTCTCGCGGTTGAGCTTGGAGGCGGTCGACAGGTAGGACGCACCGACCGGTTTGCCCTGCCGGTTGAGGGCCCGGGCGGTGGCGACCAGCGCGGCGTAGTCGTTGAGACCGGTCGCGACGGCCCGGATCGCCTCGCCCGCCGGCCCGTCCTGCGGCACCCGGCGGGCGGCCGAGGTGAGGGCGGTGGCGGCGTCGGCCAGATCCTTGTCGTAGCGCGCGGTCAGGGCCGGCGGCTCCAGACCGCCGGCCAGGAACGCCAGGGCGGCGGTGGTGTCCGCGTCGGCCAGCGACGACTGGATGGTTTCCGCCTCGGCCAGCAGCGGCTGGGCGCGATCTCGCAGATCCGCCGTGCCGGTGCCGGCCGACCACGCGGTCAGGCCGGTCACCAGCCCGGCGAGACAGGCCAGGACCAGCAGGACGGCCAGCATCAGCTGGAGCCGGCCGGGCGAGCTGTGCCGCATGCCGGCGAGCCGTCGTAACGCCACCCGGGGTGGCGCCTGTACCGCAGTCACTATGGTGCCCTCTCGCTGGGGGATCGCACGTCCACTGTGCGTCACTGGCGCAAGCGATCGAGCAGGAGTCTACGGCGGGCGTATGACGGTTTCGGCTCAGCTCAGCTCGCGCTTGAGCAGCTTCCCGGTAGCGGTCATCGGCAGCGCTTCCACGATCGTGACGATTCGCGGGTACTTGTACGACGCCATCTGTTCCCGGCTCCACGCGACCAGTTCGTCCCCGGTGACCGTGGCGCCCGGGTTCAGGATCACGAACGCCTTGACCTCCTCGCCGTGGCTCTCGTGCGGGACGCCGATCACCGCGGCCAGCGAGACCGCCTCGTGGGTGATCAGGACCTCCTCGATCTCCCGGGGGTAGACGTTGAAACCACCCCGGATGATCATGTCCTTCGCCCGGTCGACGATGTAGTAGAACCCGTCGGCATCCCGGCGGGCCAGGTCGCCGGTGCGGAACCAGCCGTCCCGCATCACCTCGGCGGTGGCCTCCGGGCGCCCGATGTACCCGCGGAAGATGTTGTGCCCGCGGATCGCGATCTCGCCGATCTCGTCCACCTTCCCGACGGTGTTCCACTCCGGGTCGATCAGCTTGACCTCGATGCCCCAGACCGGGATGCCGATCGAACCGGGACGGGGGTCGCTGTGCGGGTCGCTGAAGGTGGCCACCGGCGACGTCTCGGACAGGCCGTAGCCCTCCAGGATGGTGACGCCGAGCCGCTCCTTGACCGCCCGGATGATCTCCACCGGCAGGCTGGAGCCACCGGAGACGGCGACCCGCATGTTGGCCGCGATCCGGTCCACGTCCACGCTGTCGTCCAGGGCGTTGAGCAGCCCCCAGTACATGGTCGGCACCCCGGCGAAGAACGTCACGTCCTCGCTCTGCAGCAGCGCGACCGCGGCCTTCGGCTCGAACCGGGGGAGCAGCACCAGGGTGGCGGCGGTGGCGAAACCGGCGTTCATGTTGACCGTGCTGCCGAACGAGTGGAACAGCGGCAGCACCAGCAGGTGGGTGTCGGTGGCCGGCTGGCTGCCGAAGAGCCGGTTGCAGGTCAGCGCGTTGAGGATCAGGTTCGAGTGGGACAGCTCGGCGCCCTTGGCCTGTCCGGTCGTCCCGCTGGTGTAGAGGATCACCGCGGCGTCGCTCTCGTCCCGCAGCACCGTCTCGAACACCGGCGACTGGCCGGCCAGCGCCGAGCCCAGCGTCTCCGCGCCCTCGATCGGCGACGCGGCCGCCGGGTCCGCGGTGATCAGGAAGAAGTGCTCGGCGCCCTCGGTCTCACCGAACCCGGCGAAGCCCTCGGCACCCATCGGCAGCTCGGGGGTGCCCTGGAAGCAGAGGTAGGCCTTCGCGCCGGAGTCCTTCAGGTGGTACGCGATCTCCCGGCCCTTGAGCAGGACGTTCAGCGGTACGACCACCGCGCCCGCCTTGAGGATGCCGTAGTAGACGATCGGGAAGTACGGCAGGTTCGGGCAGGTCAGCGCCACCTTGTCGCCGGGCTGGATGCCCCGGGCCACCAGCATGGCGGCCACCTGGCTCGCCGCGGCGTCCACCTGGGCGTAGGTGAGCCGCTGCGGGCCCAGCACCACGGCGGTGCGCTCCGGGTGCCGGCGAGCGCTGTCCTCCAGGAGAACGGAGAGGTTGAGCATGTGGCGGAACCCTTCTTACCGATGGATCTGTGACGGCAGTCTCATCCCAGCACGGGGAGCGGTGGCACGGAAGCCTCCGTTTCGGTCGTGTTTCCCCGGTCGTGATTCGTCAGATCGGGCACCGGGGTGCCGATGGCACATTCGTGGGTATCCCGGTGCTGGACGCGGTGCACGTCGGCCGTCAGCCGATCTTCGACGTGCACGGTGACGTGGTGGCGTACGAGCTGCTCTTCCGCGGCCGGATGGACGCCGTCGCGTCGGGACGGCAGGACACCTATGCCACCAGCACGGTGATGGTGAACGCCTTCACCGAGTTCGGCATCGCCGAGGTGGCCGGCAACCGGCCGTGTTTCATCAACCTGACCCGTGAGTTCGTGACCGGGCGGCTGCCCCTGCCGTTCGGCCCGGAGCAGGTGGTGCTCGAGGTGCTGGAGACGGTCGACGTCGACGACGAGGTGATCACCGGGCTCACCGCCCTGGCCGAGGCCGGCTACAAGATCGCGCTCGACGACTTCGTCTGGGGCTCCGGCCACGAACAACTGCTGGGCCTGGCGTCGTACGTCAAATTGGATCTGCTCGACGGCGACCTGAGCCGCCTCGACGACATCGTCGCCGCCTGCCGCGCGTATCCCCGGATCCAGCTGGTCGCGGAGCGTCTGGAGACCGCCGCCGAGGTGGCCGTCGCCGACCGCTACGGCATGGAACTGCGCCAGGGGTACGCGCTGAGCCGCCCCCAGGTGCTCACCGCGCCCAGCCTCTCCCCGTCCCGGATGCGCCGGCTGGAGCTGGTCGCCGCGCTGATGACGCCGGACGTGCCGATGGAGAAGATCACCTCGATCATCGTCAGCGACCCGGCCCTGGCGCTGCGGGTGCTGCGGGTCAGCAACTCGGTGGCCGCCGGGGTGGTCAGCCGGATCTCCTCGATCCGGCAGGCGGTGATGCTGGTCGGCCTGACCCAGATCCGCCGCTGGGCCACCCTGATGGTCGTCGACGACGTCGCCGAGGCCCCCGAGGAGCAGCTGCTCACCGCGCTGACCCAGGCCCGGCTCTGCGAGAACCTGGCCCCGCGGTTCCGTGCCGACCCGGGCGCGGCGTTCATCGCCGGGCTGGTCACCGGGATGGCCGGGCTGATGGACATGACCACCGCCGCGATGGCCGAGCAGCTGCCGCTGACCAGCGACGTGTCGGACGCGCTGACCCGCGGGACCGGACGACTGGGCCAGGTGCTGGCGGCGGTCCGGGCCTACGAGGACGGCGAGTGGGGCAGTGACGACCTGGCCGGGCTGTCGCTGGACGCGATGCGCTGGTCCACCCGGACGCTGAACGCCGCCTCCCAGCTCACGCCTGCCGCGGCAGGACGCCGCCGCCATCGGGACGCGGCGCGCTGACCTCCGGCTCGTCGGTCTCCTCGATCTCGATCTCGTCGGCCTCCAGGACCTGCCACTCGGTCTCCTCGACCGGGTGCCGCCCGGTCCACCAGACACCGGACGCGGTCAGCGCCAGGTTCAGCACCGCCGGGCCGAGGACGAACAGGTCACGGGCGCCGCTGTCGAAAAGCCCGTACCGGTTGTCCAGCAGACAGACGAACACCGACCACGGCATGCCGAGCACCATCAGCGCCATGCCGACCAGACCCGCGCCGAGGTTCGGCCGCGGATCGGCGGCGGCGGCCGCGCTGGCCGGGCCGAACCACAGGTAGATCAGTGGGAGCAGGAGCACGGCTTGCGCCGTGACCAGCGCCCAGAGCTTCCGGCGCCGGGCGCGCCTCGCGTCGTCCTGCGACAGGCCGTCGTCCGCATACGCGTCCTGTCGCGCGTCGTGCTGCATGTCTGCGACCCCCTGAGTGTGATCGCGTCAGCCTAGATCGTTCCAGGACGGCGCAGGAGTACCCCCGGCTGATCAGATATCCGGACCGCAACCGGCAAGATCGTGAAAAATCATGCCGCCCGGCCAGCAACCGGGCGGGTCAATTTCCGACCGTGACCGTGATCGTGGCCAGCAGCCCCGCCGCCAGGTCGAAACGGTCGCGCGGGACCACGGTCAGCGGGCCGCCCGCGATCGGGTGCGGATCGGGGTCGCCGGCCGGGCCGGGGGTGATCTGGCCGGCGATCTGCTCCGGGACGAACAGCGGCCCGGCGTAGGTGACCGCCCGGCCGCCCGCCAGGATACCTCCGACATGGACGGACGCGTCGATGCGGACCGGTTCGCCGGGGATCCGGCCGGGGTGGACGGTGCGGAACTCGGCGTACCCGTCGACGTCGGTGACCTGGGCCCCCCGCAGTTCCGCCGCGGGGGCGGCGGGCGCGGGGTGGCGCAGATCGACGACGGCGGCGGTGACCGGAAGGTGCGAGGCGGCGTGCAGGACCCGGATCCGGAGCATCAGCGGTACGCCGGGACGGTCCCCGGCGATGTCCCGGCGCACCAGTTCCAGGGGCAGATCCGGGGCCGGCCCGGCCGGGATCTCGGCCAGCGGGACCGGCTGTGGGCCTCGATGCGCGGGCCGGGGCACCGGCCTGCTGATGACCGGTGTTCCGCCACAGTCCTCGATCCGCACTGCCCACCCCCGCTGTAGATGCCTCAACGGAGTTGATCTTCGCAAGGAAAACGCCCTGAAGTGCGGTTTTGGGTGATTTGTCTGCTGTGCCTATCCGGCCCCGATGCGGAGCCTCACCTGCTGAGATTCCGGTACCGGCGGACGGCCATCGGGCCGACGACGACGATCAGCAGCACCGGCCACACCACCGCCAGCGGCAGCGCATGGGCGGCCGGCCACGAGTCCGACCCGATCCCCGGATTGCCGAACAACTCCCGGATCGCCGTCGTGGTCGCCGAGATCGGATTCCACTCGGAGACCACCCCCAGCCAGCCGGGCATCAGCTCCGGCGCCACGAACACATTGGAGATCGCGGTCAGCGGGAACGCCAGCGGGAACACGATCGTCGCCACCATGTCCGGGTTCTTCGCCAGCATCCCCAGCGCCACCCCGACACAGCTCAGTGCCAGCCGCAGCAGCAGGAGCAGCCCGATCGCGGCCAGCAGCCTCGGCACCCCGAGATGCCAGCGCCAGCCGACCGGCAGCCCGCACAGGACCAGCGCGGTGATCTCCAGCAGGGCCCGCACCTGATCGGCCGCCATCCGCCCGGTGATCAGCGCCGACCGGGGCATCGGCATCGACCGGAACCGGTCCACCACACCACGGTTCATGTCCACCGCGATCCCGGTGCCGGTCGCCCCGATCCCGTAGAACATCGTCATCACGAACACCCCCGGAACCAGGAACTCCCGGTAGTGGCCGCCACCGGGGACCGCCATCCCGCTGCCGAACACGTACCCGAAGACCAGCACGAACATGATCGGCAGCGAGAAGTAGATGACGATCTCCTCGGGCGCCCGCACCACGTGCCGCAGGTACCGGCCGGCCATCACCCGGCCGGCGGTGACCGCCGTCATGCCGGCACCTTCTCGGTCAGCGTCAGGAACGCCTCGTCCAGGGTCGGGCGGTGCACCCCGATGTCGGCGACCGTGATCGCCCCGTCCTGCAGACCGTGCAGCACCGCGGTCAGCGCGCCCACCCGGTCGGCCACCGGAACCCGCAGCCGCCGCTGATCCGGATCGATGTCCGGGACGGTCCCGGTCACCTCCTTGATCACCGCCGCCGCGTCGTCCAGCCGGTCCGCCTCGCGGATCACCACCTCCAGACGATCCGCGCCCAGCGCCGACTTCAGCTCGTCCGGAGTGCCCTCGGCCACCACCCGGCCGGCGTCCACCACCGAGATCCGGGCCGCCAGTTGATCCGCCTCCTCCAGGTACTGGGTGGTCAGCAGCACCGTCGTGCCCTCGGACACCAGATCCCGCACCGCCCGCCACACCTCGTTGCGGCTGCGCGGATCCAGGCCGGTGGTCGGCTCGTCCAGGAACAGCACCGCCGGGCGCCGGATCAGGCTCGCCGCCAGATCCAGACGCCGCCGCATGCCACCGGAATAGTCCTTCGCCGACCGGCTCGCCGCCCCGGCCAGGTCGAAACGCTCCAGCAGCTCCCCGGCCCGGGCCCGGGCCGCTGCCGGGGACAGGCCCTGCAACCGGCCGAACAACACCAGGTTCTGCCGGCCGCTGAGCAGATCGTCGACCGCCGCGTCCTGGCCGGTCAGAGCGATCCGCTCGCGCACCGTGCGCGGATCACCGGCCACATCGGCGCCGGCCACCTCCGCCCGGCCGGCGTCGAAACTCAGCAGCGTGGACAGCACCCGCACCGCCGTCGTCTTCCCGGCCCCGTTCGGGCCGAGCAGGCCGTGGACGATGCCGGCCGGCACGGTCAGGTCGAAGTCGTCGAGGGCCACCGCGCCCCCGCGAAAGCGTTTCCGCAGCCCCTCGGCCACGATCGTGGAAGTCATGCGGTCCAGCGTGGGCGGCGGCGCTGACCGGCGGCTGACCGCGCGCTGACCGGTGCTTCCGACCAGGGTATTCCTCGGTCAGGGTCTTCTTCGGTCAGGGCAGGATCGCCGTTCGCAGGGCCGGATCCAGGTCGTCGTAGTGGTCGTCCGGCTCGGTGCCGGTCGCGGCCAGCACCGTGGTGAAGAACTGCCGGGCCGCCACCGCCGCCACCACGTGGAAGATGTCCTCCTCGGACAGACCCTCATTGCGGAGTACGTCCAGAGCGGCCGGCGTCGCGGCGGACGGCTCGGTGGCGATCCGGGTCGCGAACTCGATCACCGCCACCTCCGCCGGTGGCAGGCCCGAGTCCCGGGGCGCGGTCAGCGCGGCGATCAGCTGTGGATCGTTCAGCAGGCCGTCGCGGACCACGGCGGTGTGGGCCAGCACGCAGTACCGGGAATTCAGCGCCCGGGCCGCGGCCAGGGCGACCAACTCGTACCGCAGCGGGGTCATGCCGCTCTTGATCGTGGAGAGCATCGACTCCCAGGCCGAGTGGATGCCGGGCTGCAGGGCGAACGGGCGCAGGAAGTTGGGGACGTAGCCCACGTCCTCACCCACCCGGTCGTACAGCGGCGATGTCGTCGGGGTCCGCAGATGTGTCATCACCGGACCGTAGGTGTGGCTCCGGGCGGCTGTCACGGCCCGGGTCGCGCTCTGTCCTGGATCCGACGGCTGCCTCCTCCTCATCGGAGGGCGCGGCCAGGGCCGCCAGGCGCTCCCGGGCCTCCGCCGTCACCTGGTGGCCGATCATGCCGCCGCGGACCGTGGACACCTCGCGGTAACGGGCCGCCGCGGTCACCGGATCGCCGGTCAGCTCGGCGATCCGGCCCAGCGTCAGCAGGATCGTCATCCGGGTGCCGTCCGCGCCGTACCAGCCGGCCGGGCAGGCGGCCAGGGCCTCCGAACACCAGCGGAACGCCTCGGCCAGAGCCTGCTCCCCCTCATCGGCCCGGCTCGTCGCCAGCGCGCCCAGACCCAGCAGGGCGGACGCCACCAGTTCCGGGGCGCCGGCCTCCCGGGCCAGGCCGGCGGCCCGGGCGAAGTCGGCCGCCGCCCCGTCCCGGTCACCGGTGTCCATCCGGGCCTGGCCGCGGCCGCGCAGCAGATCGGCGACGTCGATCGTGGAACCCAGCTCGCCGGCCAGCCGCAGCGCCTCCTCCGTCGGCGGGATGGCCGCCGCCGGATCGGCACGCCACACCGCGAGCTCCGCCAGCCCCGACAGGGCGAGCATGGTGCCCCAGCGGTCGCCGAGAACCCGGAACCCGTCCAGCGCCGACCGGAAGTGCGGCTCCGCCAGCGCCGGATCGGCCCCCGAGAACAACACCACCCAGCCGCCGCCGATCCCGCCCAGCGCCCGGCACCACGGGTCACCGTCGATCTGCTCCCGCAGCCTGCGGTTCAACGCGGCGATTCCGTCCGGTTCGCTGTCCGGCGGGCCCACCGCCATCGCCGACAGGTACAGCAGGAACGGCTGCGCGGGCGCCCTCGTCAACGTCCGCAGATAGCCGGACCAGCGCTCCGCCGCCCCCGCCGACCCGGTGCCCAGAGCCGCGGTGAACGAAGCCACCACGTACTCCTCGGTCAGCCCCGGCGGCGGCTCCGGCCCGGTGGCCCGCAACACCAGAGCGCTCAACGCCGCCGCCTCCAGCCGCAGACCCCGCAGCCACCAGTAGAAGCTGAGCACCGACACCAGCCGCAACGCCGTCCGCACGTCGCCACGGGCGGTGCTCCGGCGTACCGCCGCGGTGAGATTGTCCCGGTCGGAATCCAGACGGGCCAACCAGACGAGCTGATCGACCGAGCGCAGGTACGGGTCGGCTTCGGTCGCCAGATTCAGGAAGTATGCGGTGTGGGCCTGGTTCAGCTGGTCCTGTTCGTCCTCGCCCCCACCCTCGCGCTTGCCCTCGCCCTCGCGCTTGCCCTCGCCCTCGCCTGTCGGCTTTTCGGCGCAGAACGCTTTGATCGTCGCCAGCATCCGGTAGCGGTCGCCGTCCCGTTCGATCAGCGACTTCGCCACCAGTCCGCTGAGCACCTCGACCACGTCCGGGTTCCCGGCGGGGCCGCAGACGTGTTCCACGGCGTCCAGGGCGGCGCTTCCGGCGAAGACGGTGAAACGGCGGGCCAGGGTCTGCTCCGCCTCGGTCAGCAGATCCCAGCTCCAGGCCACCACCGCCTGCAGCGTCCGGTGCCTGGCCACGGTGCGCCGGCCGCCGGCCAACAGCTTGAACCGGTCCCCGAGCCGGGCCGCGATCTCCTCCACCGGCAGCGCGTGCAGCCTGGCAGCGGCGAGTTCCACGGCCAGCGGGAGCCCGTCCAGGGTCCGGCACAACTGCCGGATCACGGGCGCGTTCGCCGGGGTCATCGCGAAACCGGGGACCACGTCCGCGGCCCGGTCCAGGAACAACCGAACCGCCGGAGCCAGAGGTTCGGCCGCCTCTCGCGCTAGGGGCCCGTCATCGTCCCCTCCGGAGGCTCCCGCTCGGCCGGTTTCCCCGCCCCAGCCCTCCTCCTTGCCCCAGCCGTCTTCCTTGCTCTGGTCGGTCTGCCTGTCCCCGCCTTCCTCCTTGCCCCAGCCGGCTTCCTCGCTCTGGTCGGTCTGCCCGTCCCCGCCCTTCTCCTTGTCCCGGGCCTCGTCCTTGCCTCGGCTGGTCTGGCTGCCCCCACCTGCCTCCTCTCCCCGGCCGGCCCTCTTGCCCCAGGCCGCCTTCCCGCCCCGGTCGGTCTGTTCGGTCTTCTCTTTGCTCAGCGGCCCGGTGTCGTGGTCCTCCGGTGGCACCGGCAGGCCGCCCACCGGGAGAACCACCTCTCCCGGGATGGCGAGCGGTTCCCGGCTGGTGGTGAGGATCCGGACGCCGGGCGCGCCGGACAGCAGGCGGGCGGTGAGTTCGGCGGCGGCCTCGACGACGTGTTCGCAGTTGTCCAGAACCAGCAGCAGAGGCCGCTCGCCGAGGGCGATCACCAGGCGTTCCGTGACGTCCGGAGCGGGGGGAACCGGTGGGTGTGGTCTTGCGTACGGGAGCTGGCGGGGGCCTATCGGGGCGGAGGAGGATGAGGGCTCGGGACGAGGTCCGGAAGCCGTCGGAGGCGGTGGCTGAGTGTTGGGGGTGTTCATGATGACGTCACGCAGACCGAGGGCGGCCAGCACCGCTCGGGGAACCTCGTCGGAGCCAGCCGCGGCCAGCTCGGCGAAATAGACGTCCCCGTCGTGCCGGGCGGCCACCTCGGCGGCCAGGCGGGTCTTGCCCGCACCACCGGGCCCGTGCAGGGTGACCAGCCGTCTGGCGGCCAGCACCTCAGCGAGCCGGGTCAGTTCCCCGTCCCGCCCGACGAAGCTGTTGAGCTGACTGGGCACCCCACGCCGGACAGGCCCATGCCCGGACCCCGAACCATGCCCAGGCCCGGTCCCATGCCCAGGCCCGGTCCCATGCCCAGGCCCGGTCCCAGACCCGGTCCCAGGCCCGGTCCCAGGCCCGGTTCCGCGGCCGGTCCCAGGCTTGGTCTCGCGCCCGGTTCCGCGCTCGGTTCCGTTCGGGTGGCCCGTTCCCGGCGGAGAACCCTCGCGGGTCCACCCGGCGCCGGCGGGGTCGCTGGTCCGGCCCGGCTCGGGAAGCCGGCTCTCCTCGAGGCCGTGTGGGCCGGGAGTGCGCTGGTTGCGGTGAGGTGGGACGGATCGGCGGAGCAGCGCTGTGTGGAGGTTGGTGAGTTCGGGGGAGGGGTCGGTGCCCAGTTCGTCGGCGAGGGCTCGGCGGATCGTCTCGTAGGTGGCCAGTGCCTCGGCCGGGCGGCCCGTCGCGGTCAGGGCGCGCATCAGGAGGGCGTGGGGGCGTTCGCGCAGTGGGTGGGTGGTGATCAGGTCGCGGAGGGCGGGGATCGTATCGGGCGGTAGCGGGATCGGGCGGCGTAGTCGCGCGTCGTGGAGGTCTTCGAGGGCGGTCAGGCGTGCCTCGGTCAGGCGGGTGACGTGGGGTGCGGCGAAGGGTGCGTGGCGGACGTCGATGAGGGGTTCGCCGGTCCAGAGGCCGGTGGCTTCGGTGAGCAGGGTCGCGGCCCGGTCCGCGTCGCCGGTGGCCAGGGCGCGGTGGCCGGCGGTGGCCAGGACCGTGAAGCGGTGGGCGTCGACCTCGTCGGTGGGTACCGCCAGGCGGTACCCGGCCGGGGTCAGCTCGATCGGCAGTGACCGCCGTAGCCGGGACACCTGGGCCTGCAGCGCGTTCGCCGCGCCCAGCGGGGGTTCCGCACCGTAGAGGCCGTCGATCAGCCGGTCGATCGGCACCGGCCGGCCGGCGTCGAGGAGCAGCATCGCCAGCAGCGCCCGCAGCCGGGGACCACCGAGCGGGATCGGAACCCCGTCCGGTCGCCGAGCCCACAAGGGCCCCAGGATGCCGAACCGCATACCGACGATTCTGCCGTGCCCACCCCCGCCCTCCGAAGTGGCCCGATACCACCCCAAGATCCAGATAGCGGATGCCGGAAAGCCCTGATGCCTTTCGGTGGCGGATGCCGGAAAGCTCTGGCACCTCTCAAGCGGCGGTGTGGGGCGGTGGGCCCGCCCCGGCCCGCCCCGCCCCGGCCCGCCCCGCCCCGGCCCGCCCCGGCCCGCCCCGGCCCGCCCCGGCCCGCCCCGGCCCGCCGCGGTCCGCCCCGCCCCGCCCCGCCCCGCCGCGGTCCGTCGCGGTCCGCCCCGCCCCGCCGCGGCCCGTCGCGGTCCGCCCCGGACCACCCCGGACCACCCCGGCCCACCCCGGCCCGGCCCGTCCCGGCCCGTCCCGGGGTGGTCCGGGGCGGTCCGGGGACGAGGTCGGCGGTGGCCCTGGGCCAGGGCCGGGGTTGAGGGTGGGCCCTGGGTCGGGGCCGGGTCGAGGGGGCCCTAGACCGAGGTCGGAGTTGAGGGCCGGCTGGGGGACGGGTGGGTGGGGGCCGTGGCTACGCGGTTGCGGCCGGCGTGTTTAGCGGCGTACAAGGCCTGGTCGGCGGCGGTGATCAGGGCCTCGGTGGAGGGGACCGACTGCATGTCGGCCACGCCTACCGAGATGGTGACCTGGATGTTCTCGGTGTCGGAGACCGCTATCGGGGTGTCGGCTATCGCCTGGCGGATGCGGTCGGCGACCGCCCGGGCCTGGGTGGGGTGGGTGTCGGGCAGCAGGACCGCGAACTCCTCGCCGCCGTATCGGGCCACCACGTCGCCGGGGCGGACCAGGGCGCTCAACCGGGCGGTCACCTCCACCAGGACCCGGTCGCCGCCGTGGTGGCCGTACGTGTCGTTGACGGTTTTGAAGTGGTCGATGTCCAGCAGGAGCAGGCTGACCGGGGCGCCGCCGCGGGTGCCGCCGAGGGCCTGGTCGAAGTAGCGGCGGGTGGACAGACCGGTCAGGGCGTCGGTCACCGCGTCCCGGCGCTGGGCCCGGACCAGCAGGGCCATCCGGAGCATGACCAGCAGGAACACGACTATGCAGACGGCCGCGGAGGCGACCACGTACTCCTCGGCGCCGCGATAGTGCTGGATGACCGTGGTGGTGGGCGCGGTGATCGCGGCCAGGGCGAGGACGGTGAGCCGGCCCACGGTGGCGTCGGGGGTGGCGGTGGTGGCCGGTTCGATCAGGTGCGCCGACGACGGGTGCAGGATCGCGGCGGCGAAGAGGAAGGCTCCCGCCATCCACATCGGGTCGAGGAAGTTGCCGGCCTGGTAGGTGCCGGTCTGGGTCTGGAAGCCGTAGATCGTGTCGGTGATCAGCATCGCCACCAGGTAGCCGCCGATCAGCCGCAGGGCGGGGGTCCGCCGGCCGGCGCCGAGCAGCAGCCTCGCGCCGACCACCAGGATCATCAGGTCGCCGACCGGGTAGGCGAGGGCCACCAGCGACGTCAGCGAGGTGAAGTCGATCAGCGAGACGATCACGAACAGGAAGATCAGGTAGCCGGAGCCGATGGCCACGATCGCCGCGTCGATGGCACTGGCGCCGTCCCAGGCGGGGGTGCGCCGCCGGACGATCAGCAGCAGCCCGGCCGTCATCAGCGGGTAGACCAGCAGCCAGTAGACGTCGGGCACCCCGGGGTACGGCGCCGACCCGTTGATCAGGGCCTGGAAGTAGTACAGCACGTCCGCGACGGCGCCGGACGCGGCCGCGGCGGCGAGCAGCAGCAGGATGCCGCGCATCGCCGGGCGCCGCCACGCCATGGTCAGCGCGCTGAGCGCGAACACCGCGTTGGCGCTGACGAAGAGCGCCACCTGCAGGCCGGGGAGGATCCCGGCGGTGACGAGGGCGCAGTACGCGCCGATGAGGACGGGTGCCGCGCCCAGCAGGATCTGCCAGGGAGCCGGCCGGCGGATGGA
This sequence comes from Actinoplanes couchii, assembly GCF_016862075.1. Taxonomy (GTDB): domain Bacteria; phylum Actinomycetota; class Actinomycetes; order Mycobacteriales; family Micromonosporaceae; genus Actinoplanes; species Actinoplanes couchii. Next base: position 51,788 of record NZ_BOMG01000011.1, read on the forward strand.
CATGCGGTTATCGTGGTCAGCCGCGGGTGCCCACCGGCTGTTGCTCCGTTGTGATCCGGGTGCCGGGCGGCCCGGGGCGCCGGCGGCGGAAGACGAACGCCCTTTGCACCGCGAAACCGGTCAGGAACAGCGTCACCTCGGTGAGGATCTTGCTGACCACCAGCGATCCGGTGACGGCGCTGAGCACGTGCAGCAGGGCGATGTTGGCGGTCAGCATGGCCAGGGCCAGGGCGATGTAGCGGGGCGCGGACTGCCGGTGCGGCACCGCGTGGCCGCCGCCGAAGACACCGGCCCGATTGACCGTGTAGTTGAGGGTGGCGCTGACCATACGGGCGCCGATCGCCGAGGCGGTCAGGTCGCCGGTCGCGGTGACCAGGGCGGCCAGCAGCAGGGCGTCGACGGCGAAGGCCAGCAGCGACGAGCCGGCGAACGCGAGCAGCGGGCCGTAGATCCGGGCCGAGTCGATGACCGGCCGGAAGTGTGACGAGCTGTTGCCGTCCAGGTAGACGGTGGCGATGTCGACCTCCTCGATCGGCAGGTGCTCGGCCGCGGCCCGCAACAGCAGCTTCAGCTCGTACTCGAAGCGGTCGCCGGGCACCCGGTTCAGCCAGGGCAGGGTGCGGGCCGGGTAGCCGCGCAGCCCGGTCTGGGTGTCGGTGACCGCCAGCCCGGTGATCAGCCGGAACGCGATCCGGGTGGCGGCGTTGCCGAACCGGCTGCGGGCGGGCACCCGGCCGGTGAACCGGCGCACGCCGAGCACCATGGCGGCGGGGGAGGTGCGGACCCGGGCGGCGACGGCCTCGATGTCCTCGACGCGGTGCTGGCCGTCGCTGTCGGCGCAGACCACGTCCACGCCGGGGTAGTGCGCCCCGATGTGGGCGAAACCGGTCTTCAGGGCGAACCCCTTACCCCGGTTGTGGCTGAGATGGATCACTTCGGCGCCGGCTCTGCGGGCGGCTTCGAACATGGCGGCGTACGCCGGGCCACTGCCGTCGTCGACCACCAGCACCCGGTGCCGGTCGAGGCGCTCGACGAGCGTGGCGAGCCGGGCATCGGGCTGGAACGCGGGGATCAGGACGATCACGGCGCTCACCCCGCCACGTACAGGATGTCGGAGGTTCCCCGCTCCTGGCCCTTGCCGAGCGGGTTGTTCACCAGCTCGTCCCGGAAGATCATCGCCGAGGATCCGCCGCCGTCGAGGTTGTAGGCGGTGGTCGCGCCGAGCCCGACGAAGATCTCCGCGAACTCCGGCATGGTGACACCCCGGCTGTAACCCTTGCTGCGCCCGTCGACGACCACGAACAGCAGGTGGTTGGCGTCGATCAGGCCGACTCCGGTGCGCGGCTGCTGCCCCTGGATGGAGTGGTTGCCGAAGTTGGTGTCGACCTCGACCTGGTCGATGCCGTCGATGGCTTTGCCGCCGTCGACCAGGCCGGGCCCGAACGACAGGGTGTTCCAGACTCCGTCGGCGATCAGCCGGTCGGCGCTGGTGGCGGTCTCGTCGTACAGCTTCATCGTGCCGTCGGCGTAGAACGCGAGGCCCTGCCGGGCGCCGGAGTCCCGGAACGTGACGCCGTTGCGGATGACGATGCCGGTGTCCCGGAAGCCGTAGTAGTCGCCGTTGATGGCGAGGACGGCACCGGCCGAGGCGGCGATCTCCGACGGGTTCGCGATGATGTTCTCGCCGAACTGGTCGTTGGCGAACGCCGACTTCACGATGGTCGCGTCGGTGACCCGCACGTCCGCCACGAAGTACGTGATCTTGTCGGTGCCGGAGCCGGTGGACACCGTCTCGATGGAGATCTTCGCGGTGTCGCTGGAGTAGGAGGTCGCGGTGGCGGTGCCGCCGGTGCTGTCGGCTTCGGCGGCCACCACGTTCTGCGCGGCCAGACTGGAGGCGCTGCTGACTTCGACGTGGTCGAGCACGTACCGGTCGAGGGCCCAGGCGCCACCACCGCCGACGGCGGCGAGCAGGCCGAGACCCCCGCCGAGGAGACCACGGCGACTGATCCTGCGGGGTTTCTCTGTCACGCCCCGAAGTGAAGCCGCGAACCTTGTGGGCCTGCTGTGCCCTGCTTGTAGATGAACCCAGCGTTACGAGAGGGCGTCCAGCATGCCGCGCAGGATCGCCGGGGTCCGGTCCGGGCGCTCGGCTTCGATGAACAGCCGGCCGATCGCCGCCGCGTACTGGTCCACCTCGTCGCGGCGCTCCAGGTACAGCCCGCTGGTGAGGTGCTCGATGTAGACCACGTCGGGCAGTTTCTCGTGCGGGAACCGCAGGATGCTGAACGCGCCACCGGCCGCCGCGTGCCCGCCCCGGTCGAACGGCATCACCTGCAGCCGCACCCGCGGCGACTCGCACATCTCCAGCAGGTACTCGATCTGGCCGCGCAGCACCTCGCGCCCGCCGATCGGGCGGCGCAGCACCGCCTCGTCCAGCACCGCCCACAACCGGGGCGCCTCCGGCCGGTCGAGGACCTGTTTGCGGGCCATCCGGAGCTTGGCCCGGCGGTCGATCTCCTCCGGCCCGTCGTCCTCGTGGCCGAGTTTGATCACGGCGCGGGCGTACCCGTCGGTCTGCAGCAGGCCGGGCACGAACTGCACCTCGTAGGTGCGGATCAGCTCGGCGGCCTGCTCCAGGTCCAGGTAGTTCTGGAACCAGGTGTCCAGCACGTCGCCGTACGCCTGCCACCAGCTCGGCGCGTTGGCCTCCCGGACCATGGTGAGGACCCGCCGGTGCTCGGCCTGGTCCTCCACGCCGTAGAGATTGAGCAGGTCGGTGATGTCGCGCTCTTTGAAGGAGACGCGGCCCAGCTCCATCCGGCTGATCTTGGATTCGGAGCCGCGGATGACATAGCCGGCCTGGTCCCGGGAGATTCCCTTGGCCTGCCGCAGAGCACGGAGGTGAGCCCCGACCTGGAGCCGGCGCACCGTCGCCCCGCTGCTGTGCCTGCCGTTGTCGCTGTTGTCGTGCTCGTCGCCGACTTCGGACACCTGGGCCTCTTTTATCGACTGTCCCTTGTGGATACTTCGATGACGGTCGGCAACAGCATACTCGGCAGTTGACTAGTCTCGTGTGTGGACATGCAACTTGCATGGCGACACCCCGGACCGGCGGACCGGTCCGGGGCGTCACCGCGGAGGAGAAGGGGGCGTCACCGCGGAAGAGAAAGGGGCGCCACCGCAGGGGAGGAAAGGGACGGATCAGGTCATCGCCCGCCGCGGCCCCGCCCGCCACCGGCCGGCGCGGTGCCCGCGGTCACCGTCGCGACCTGCGACGCCGAGCCGAGCGTGCCGGACTCGGCGAGCCCGCCGGTGCTGCTGCCGGTCGCGGTGCCGCCGGTGCTGATCGTGTACTCGGCGCCCGACTTGATCGCCGCCGAGGAGAAGGTGATGTTCTGCACAGCCCGGCTGGTGGTGAAGGTGCCGACCACCGTGCCGCCGGCGTCGGTGATCTGCACCGTGGTGCCGGCCGCGATCGTGCTGTCCAGCGTCGCCGAGATCCACGCCTGCGCGGAGCCGGTGGCCGGCGTGACCACCATGCCGGAGCTGCCCGCGGCGAGCAGCGTCCCGCCGCTGACGGTGAGGTCGCCGTTGACGTCCAGCGCGCCGTTGCCGTTGCCCTCCGGGCCGTTCACGACCACCGTGCCGCCGGTGATCGACGCGGTGCCGTTGGAGTCGAGGCCGTCGCCGTCGGCGTTGATGATCAGGGTGCCGCCGTTGACGGTGACCGAGTAGTCCCCGACCTCCTCACCACCGCCGCCCGGGCCGCCGCCGAAACCGCCACCCTGGTCCTCGGAGGTGGAGCTGCCGCCCGCCGCGTTCACCCCGTCGTCGCTGGTGGTCACCGTGGCGGTGCCGTCGTTGAGGACGATGTGCGCCGCCTCCAGGCCCTCGACCGCCGAGGTCACCGTGACCGAGCCGGCGTCGATGATCAGCTGGCCCTCGGCGTGCACCCCGTCGTCGCCGCTGGCCGAAGTGACCTTCGCGCCGTTGAAGTGCACCGCGCCGTCGCTGTGCACCGCGTCGTCGGCCGAGTCGACGGTGATCGTGCCGCCCTCCAGGACGGTGATCACGCCGGACTTCAGGCCCTTGCTGGACACGTCGTCGGAGGGCGCCGTGCCGTGCCCGCCGCCGGAGGTCACCGTGACGGTTCCGCCGGTGACCACGATGTCGGTGGCCGCGTCGATCCCGTCACCGGTGCTGGTCACGGCGATGGTGCCGCCGCTGACCGACACGTACCCGCGCTCGGTGTCCTCGTCGTTGTCGGCCTTGATCCCGTCGCCGACGGCGGTCACGGTGATCGTGCCGCCGGTGACCACCACGTAGTCCTTGCCGCGGATGCCGTCGTCCTTCGCGGTCACGGTGATCGTGCCGGACTCGACGAGCAGGCCGTCCTTGGCGGTGATCGCGTCGTTGCCGTTCCCGGTGACGGTCAGCGTCCCGTCGCCGTCGATCGTCAGGTCGCCGGCGCTGAACAGGGCCGCGTTGACGTCCGCGTCCTCGGCGTACGACGAGGTGTCGGCCAGGGTGTTGGTGCTGCCGGAGGCGAGCTGGACCACCAGCTCCTTGACCTCGGTGGCGGCGATCGCGGCGCTGTCCGAGCTGGTGATCGAGGCCCCGTCGAGGATCAGGGTGACGGTGGCGTCCGGGGCGTTCACCACGATCTGCCCGGCCAGCTCGCCGCTGATCGTGTAGGTGCCGCCCGCGGTGATGGTGACCGTGTTCCCGTTCACCGTCACGCCCTCGGCGCCGGAGGTGGCCGAGCTGCCGGTCAGCTCGATGGTGCCGGTGACACCGGCGTCGTCGCTGCCCGCGCTGTGCACCTCCTTGTCGGCAGCCAGGACGGTAGCGGCGTCCTGGGTGCCGTCGACGGTGGAGGCGTCCACGGTCGAGGTGACCGCGACCTGGGTGGCGTCGGTGCCGCTGCCCGAGGTGGAGCAGCCGGCCAGCACGGCGGCGGCCAGGACCAGGGAGCTGACGGCGGCGAGGACCTTCTTACGGAGTCTCATCAGAACCCTTTCAAGAAATTGCGGAGGACCGGATGCCAGCGGTTGGCCGGGAGTTCGGGGCGCAGCGCGGCGAGCCCGGTGGCGTACTTGGAGATGGAGCAGGGGCGGTGCCCGAGGGACCAGAGCAGCCGGTCGACGTCCGAGGCGGCCCGTCCGGACTTGGTCTCGACGATCACCGAGTTCGGCATGTGTGTGGTCGACCCGTCCGGGAGTTGCCAGGTCAGGCCGGTGTCGATGGTGACCCGGCTGCCCGTCGACGGGACGAACAGCGTGTTGCGGCGGTAGTAGGTGGCCATCACCGGGTGGAAGTCCAGTCCTTCGGGACTGATCCCGGCCCCGGCCAGGGTCTCCGCGGCGTAGGCACGGCCCTCGTGGCCCAGATCGGCGCCGGTCCCGGCGTACGGGATCCGCTCCTTGACGGTCTGTCCCCGCCCGCCACGCGTCTTCACCTCGACGAAGTTCAACCCGCTGTCCAGGTACGTCCGGACCCGCACCTTGAACCGGCGCCGCCGCTGGTAGGCCGCCGCGTGGAACGAGTCCAGCCCGGCGGTGTCGAAGTAGATCGAGCGGTACCCGAAGGTGCGCTGCCGCTCGATCTGCAGGGCCCGCACGTCGTACGGCATCCGGTCCAGCAGCATCGGCAGGGCGTCGGCGGGCAGCAGGTACTTGCGGTCCAGACGGGTCAGCAGGGCGGCTTCGCTGTTGAGCTGATCGAGGGAGACCGGGGCGAACCGCTGGAAGAGGGGGACCTCGACGGTGACGGTCATCGGGCGCTCACCCGCTCCATCTGCGGGCCCAGCTCGGTGCGGACCCGGGACGGCCCGGCGATCCAGCGGACCTCGACCAGGGTGCTGTCGTTCACCATGTCGATCTGCTTGATCACCATGGTGGTGACCTGCCCGCCGAGGGTGGTCTCCAGATGCGTCCGCAGGGCGTCCTCGTCGGTGTAGGCGACGTCCAGGCGGACCAGCTGGTTGCGGTGCCGGCGGAACAGCGCGGGGTGGTCGCCGAGGTAGAGCGCCACGATGACCAGCGCCATCAGGCCGATGTGCAGCAGGTCCGCCACGTCACCGAGACCGGCGATCAGGCCGAGGGCGAGGGAGGCGAAGTAGTAGGCGATCTCGTGCTGGCTGATCTCGTCGGAGCGCAGCCGGATGATCGACAGCACGCCGAAGAGACCGAGTCCGAGTCCGGCGCCGACCGCGGTGTTCCCCAGGACTATCGAGACCGCGAGGACTCCGATGTTGATACCCAGGAAAGCGGTGACCAGGTCCCGCCGACGGTGCCGGGGGAAGTAGACACCGAACGTCAGAACGAGGATCGCGATCAGATCCGCGGCTACGGCGAGCAACATGGTCACGGGGAGCTTCCTTCAGGTGGTGTTCATCTGGTGTTTCCATTTCGCCGGATCTTGCTGTCCGCATCCTGTGACCCCTCTATGGACCGGATCAGAGTTGCGTAGCGTGCTCTTAGGTAACCCTTAGGAAGGGCCCGTGGAGGTCTTAGGAGACATGGTCAGGGTTGACGACCATGACCGCTACCGCTGTGCCCGACGTTCATCGCCGGCTCCGCGCCACCCCGAGATGGTGGCCGGGAGCCGGTGCGACCGCCGCCGGACTGAGCCTGCTGATCGTCACCGCCCTGTGGGTCTCGAACGGCGGCATCACCGACCTGACCAGCGGGGACGCCTTCACCGCGATCGGCCGGCTGACCGGTCTCTACGCCTCCGACCTACTACTGCTCCAGGTCCTCCTGATGGCCCGGATCCCGCTCGTGGAGAAGTCCTTCGGGCAGGACCGACTGGCCCGCTGGCACCGCTGGACCGGGTTCTCGTCGTTCTGGCTGATGATGTTGCACATCGTGACGATCACCACCGGTTACGCCGTCGGGGGCAACTGGTTCGCCGAGCTGTGGAACCTGATCCTCACCTACCCCGGCATGCTGCTCGCCGCGGCCGGGACCGTCGCGCTGCTGATGGTCGTGGTCACCTCGATCCGGGCCGCCCGCCGCCGGATGCGGTACGAGTCGTGGCACCTGCTGCACCTCTACGCCTACCTGGGTGTCGGCCTCGCGCTGCCGCACCAGATCTGGGCCGGCGAGGACTTCACCGGCACCGCGTGGGCCCGCGCCTACTGGTGGACGCTGTACCTGGCCGCGGCCGGGGCCGTCATCGCGTACCGCATCGGATTGCCGCTCCTGAGGAACCGCAGGCACCGCCTGACCGTGAGTCACGTGGTCGCCGAAGCCCCCGGCCTGACCTCGGTGCACCTCTCCGGCGAGAAGCTCGCCGAGCTGCCGGTCCGGGCCGGGCAGTTCTTCCACTGGCGCTTCCTGGACGGTAGGGGCTGGAGCCGGGCCAACCCGTTCTCGCTCTCCTCCACCCCGGGCGGCGACATGCTCCGGATAACCGTGAAGAACCAGGGCGACGGCAGCTCCCGGATGGCCTCGCTCAAGCCCGGCACCCGGGTGCTGATCGAGGGGCCGTTCGGCAAGCTGACCGGCGAGGACTACAGCGGCGAACCGGTCGTGCTGATGGCCTGCGGCGTCGGCATCACCCCGCTGCTGTCGCTGCTCGGCGAACTGCCCTACCGCGACGGCGGCGCCACCCTGATCTACCGGGCCCGCACCGCCGACGAGCTGGCGTTCCGCGGCGAGCTGGAGTGGTACGAGTCCCGGCGCGGCGTCCGGGTGGTGCCGCTGACCGGGCCGCGCGCCAGGCGTACCAGCTGGTTGCCCGCCGAACTGGCCGGCAACGGCGACGCGGACGCCCTGCGCCGGGTCGCGCCGGACATCGCCGACTCCCGGGTCTACATCTGCGGCCCCGAGGAGTGGGCCGCCGCCGCCCGCGCCGCCGCGATCGAGGCCGGCGCCCGCCCGGACCGCGTCCACACCGAACTGTTCGCCTGGTAAAGGGGTCTCCGCACATGAAACGCATCACCCTGTGGATGCTCTCCACCGTGGCCATGCTGGTCCTGCTGTTCAGCTACCGCACCAGCACCGGGTCGAGCGCGGTCGCCGAGACCGTGGCCGTCGCACCGTCCGCGGGAACCGCGACCGGCGAGACCTACACCGGCGACACCGTCCAGACCCAGGAGGGGGACGTGCAGGTGGTGATCACCGTCGAGGACGGGAAGATCACCTCGGTCCGCGTGCCGATCTACCCCAGCGGCAGCCCGAAACACGACGAGATCAGCGGCAGCGCCGTCCCGGTGCTGGTCGAGGAGACCCTCGCGGCACAGAGCGCGGACATCGACTCGGTGAGCGGCGCCACCTACACCAGCGGCGGCTACCAGGAGTCGCTGCAGTCGGCGATCGACGCGGCCCAGCTTTAATGGAGTCCATGCGGATCCTGGTGGTGGAGGACGACGCGGCCGTGCGGGACTCGCTGGCGCGCACCCTGCGGTTCGAGGGATATCAGGTGGACACCGCCGGCGACGGCCGGGACGCCCTGGACCGGGTGCGCGACGGCGAACCGGACGCAATCATCCTCGACGTGAGCATGCCCCGGATGGACGGCCTGGAGGCCTGCCGGCGGATGCGCGCCGACGGCGTGGTGCTGCCGGTGCTGATGCTCACCGCCCGGGACAGCGTCGGCGACCGGGTCGCCGGTCTCGACGCGGGCGCCGACGACTACCTGGTGAAGCCGTTCGCCCTGCAGGAGCTGCTGGCCCGGCTCCGGGCGCTGCTGCGCCGCTCGCAGTTGACCGTGCCGGCCGCGGTTCTCGAAGATCACGACCTTCTGACCTTCGCTGACGTACGGATGAACCCCGCCACCCGTGAGGTGTGGCGGGGCGCCCGCACCCTGAAACTGACCCGCACCGAGTTCGGCATCCTCGAGGCGTTCCTGCGCCACCCCCGGCAGGTGCTCTCCCGGACCGCCCTGTTCGAGCAGGTCTGGGGTTACGACTTCGGCGAGCAGTCGAACAGCCTGCACGTCTACCTCGGCTACCTGCGGCGCAAGCTGGAGGCCGACGGCGAGACCCGGTTGCTGCACACTGTCCGTGGCGTGGGGTTCGTGCTGCGGGAGGAGCCGTTGTGAAAGCCTGGTGGAGATCCCGGACTCTGCACGACCGCCTGTCGCTGCTGGTCGCCGGCGCGGTCGCGGCCGCCGTGCTGCTCGTGTCGGCCGGGGCCTGGGTGCTGGTCGCCCAGATCCAGCAGCGCCGGATCGACGCCGGGCTGCTCGCCGACGCCCGCACCATCGCCGAGAACCCGTGGCAGTGGCTGCAGTCCCAGGGTGTCCGGCCCAGCCCCGGCGGCAAGGAGATCGGCCCGTGCTGGCAGATCCTCAACCCGGCCGGTGACGTGGTCGGCGGCTCGGCCACCCGGCTGCCGGTCTCCGCCGCGGCCGTCAGCATCGCCACCACCGGGCACAGCGAGGTGCAGGAGGAGATCACCCTCGGTCCCGGCGAGTACCTGATGCTCACCGTGCCGATCGACGGTGGCGGCGCGGTCCAGGTCGGTGTCGACCCGAACCCCGACAAACGGGTCCTGGCCCTGTTCGCCGCCCTGCTCGCGGCCGGATGCGCGGCCGGGATCGCCGGAGCCGCCGTCCTCGGCCGGGCCGTCGCCCGCGCCGGGCTCGCGCCGGTCGACAAACTCACCGAGGCCGTCGAGGACGTCGCCGTCACCATGGACCTGACCCGGCCGATCGAGGTCAGCGGCGAGGACGAGATCGCCCGCCTGGGCCGCTCGGTCAACGCCATGCTGACCGCCATCGACGCCTCCCGCCGCGCCCAGCGGGCCCTGGTCGAGGACGCCGGGCACGAACTGCGCACCCCGCTGACCAGCATCCGCACCAACGTCGAGCTGCTGCTCCAGGTCGAGCGCCAGCCCGAGATCGCGCACCGGCTGCCGCCCGAGGAGAAGGTCAAACTGCTGCACGACCTGGACGCCCAGGTCCGTGAGCTGGCCACCCTCACCACCGAGCTGGTCGAACTGTCCCGTGAGGAGACCAGCCGGGAGACCGTCGAGCAGGTGGACCTCGCCGAGGTGGTGACCGCCGCCCTGGACCGGGTCCGGATCCGGGTGCCCGGCATCGTCTTCGACACCGACCTGGAACCGGCGACGGTCGTCGGCCGCCCCGGCGAGTTGGAACGGATGGCGGTGAACGTCCTGGACAACGCCGCCAAGTGGAGCCCGCCCGGCGGCACCGTGGTCACCCGGCTGCGCGACGGCGTTCTCACCGTCGCCGACAACGGCCCGGGCATCGCCGAGGAGGACCTGCCGCACGTCTTCAACCGGTTCTACCGGGCCGCCGAGGCCCGCTCCATGCCCGGTTCCGGCCTGGGGCTGGCCATCGTCGCGCAGACCGCGGCGGCCCACGGCGGCACGGTGAAGGCCGGGCCCAACGAGCCGAACGGCACGATCATGACGATCGCCCTCGGCCGCGTCTACGCCACGGCGTCCGCGCCACGGTAAGCTCGCATTTTGGCGACATTATTGTTGACAATCTGCGGGAGCGGTCGTGGCATGGATCCCGGTTCAGGTCCGGAGCTGCGGATCCGCCTACTTCCTCGGCGCCGACCTGCCCACCTGCCCGGCCGCCCGGGCCGGGGTGCTGAGCGCTCTCGGCGGCCCCGCCGTCGTGGTCGACCGGTCACCCGACCCAGCGGTGGACGTGGACTGTGCGGCGGAGACGGGCCGCGCCCTCGCCTTTCCCGGTGACATCGTGCCGGGGGTGGGGGCGTTCGCCGTCGAGCGTGGCCTCATCGCCGTCCGGGAGGCGGTCACCGCGGTCCGGGTCCGGATGGCCGGGGTCGTCGCCGTGGCCCGGGTGCCCACCGCGCCCGGCCGTTCCGGGCAGTCCGGGCCGGTCCTCCTCCGGTTCCCGGAGCCGCCCGGCCCGCCGGCTGACCGGATCATCGGCGGAGTGCCGGTCACGCTGATCGACAACGGTCGGACGGTGGTGATCGCCCGCGCGGAGGAGTTCGGTGTGACCGGATTCGAGACCCCCACCCGGCTGGAGTACGACCACCGGCTCCGTCATCAGGTGCGGCGACTGCTGGCCACGGTCGGCGATCGGGCCGAGCTCTGCCTGGTGGCACCTTCGGACGCGGGTGACGGGCTGGCTGTCCGGGTGTTCGCCGGGGACCGGGTGCACCCCGCGATCGGGGTCCGCACCACGCTCGCCGTCGGGGCGGCCGCCGCCCGGCCCGGCACCGTCGTCGCCCGGATTTTCACGGCGCGTCACCGGAAACTGCTCCGCCTGGAACATCCGTCCGGTTTCCTCGACGTGCTGCCGGGCGAGTGCCCGTCGGTGACGGCCACGACCCGCCTGGTGCTGGACGGCCGGATCCCGGCCTGACGCCCAAGTCACCACAGTTATGAGCGCTCGCACCTTGAGCGGCGGGGCTCGGGATGCTGAGGTGAATCCGCAGTGGACGCGGGCGGAGAGGGGTACACGTGACGGACGAGACCGTCGGGATCATCGGGGCCGGGATCGTCGGCCTGGCCATCGGGCGGGAGATCGTCCGGCGGCGGCCGGGGACCAGGGTGGTGGTCCTGGAGAAGGAGCCCGGCCCGGCGGCACATCAGACCGGCCACAACTCCGGGGTGGTGCACGCCGGCATCTACTACCCGCCGGGCAGCCTGAAGGCGGAGCTGTGCACCCGCGGCCGGCTGCTGTTGCGGGAGTTCTGTGCCGAGCGCGGCATCGCCTACGACCAGTGCGGCAAGCTTGTCGTCGCGGTGCGTGCCGACGAGCAGGGCCGCCTCGACGACCTGGAGAAACGGGCCCTGGCGAACGGGGTTCCGGGCCTGCGCCGGGTCGGTCCGGAGGGGATCCGGGAGATCGAGCCGCACGCCGTGGGACTGGCCGCCCTGCATTCGCCGGAGACCGCGATCACCGACTTCCCGGCGATCGCGGCCGCGTTCGCCGACGACATCCGGGCGGCCGGCGGCGAGGTCCACTACAACTTCGAGGTCACCGGGATCCTGCTGGAGGCGGCCGGTGGGGTCCGGATCGTCGCCGGGCGGCGGGACCTGATCGCCGACCGGGTGGTGGTCTGCGCCGGCCTGCACAGCGACCGGGTCGCCGAGTTGGCCGGGGACAGCACCGAGCCGCGGATCGTCCCGTTCCGCGGTGAGTACATGCGGGTCCGCCCGGAGAAGGCCGCCCTGGTCCGGGGCATGATCTATCCGGTGCCGGACCCGCGCTACCCGTTCCTCGGCGTGCACTTCACCCGCCGGGTCGACGGGGTCGTCGAGGTCGGCCCGAACGCGGTGCTGGCCGGTTCCCGCGAGGGCTACACCCGCACCGACGTGTCGCTGCGGGACCTGGCCGGCATCGTCTCCTGGCCGGGCACCTGGCAGATGGCGCGCAGGCACTGGCGTACCGGCGTCAAGGAGGTCCTGGGGTCGCTCTCCAAACGCCGGTACATGGCCGAGGCGACCCGCTACGTCCCGGAGATCGGCCCCGCCGACGTGGTCCGGGCCGGATCCGGGGTGCGGGCCCAGGCCCTGGACCGGGACGGCGCCCTGGTCGACGACTTCCGCATCCACCGCCTGGGCTCGATCACCGCGGTCCGCAACGCCCCGTCCCCGGCCGCCACGTCCTCGCTGGCCATCGCCGAGCACGTGGTCGACCAGGTCTGGAGTTCCTGATCCGAGTCGGCTAGACGGCCCGGGCCCGGCGGCGGGCGGCCGGGACGACCAGGGGCGTGCCGGTCTCCGGGTCGTCGATGACCCGGCACGGCAGACCGAAGACCTCCTCGACCAGTTCCGCGGTGAGCACCTCGGCCGGCTGTCCGGAACCGACCACCTCGCCGGACCGCATGGCGATCAGGTGGGTGGCGTACCGGGCCGCGTGGTTCAGGTCGTGCAGCACCGCGACCAGGGTCCGGCCCTGGGTCTCGTGCAACTCGGCGCAGAGATCCAGCACCTCGATCTGGTGCGCGATGTCCAGGTACGTGGTCGGTTCGTCGAGCAGCAGCAGCGGCGTCTGCTGCGCGAGGGCCATCGCCAGCCACACCCGCTGCCGCTGGCCACCGGAGAGTTCGTCGACGATCCGGTCGGCCAGGTCACCGACGCCGGTGGCCGCCATCGACTCGGTGACGACCTGCTCGTCCTCGGACGACCAGCGCCGCAGCAGGCTCTGATGCGGGTAGCGGCCCCGGGCGACGAGCTCGGCGACGGTGATGCCGTCCGGCGCGGTCGACGACTGCGGCAGGAGGCCGAGCGTCCTGGCGACCGTACGCGTCGGCTGGGAATGAACGTCCTTCCCGTCCAGGAAGACCGTGCCGGCCGCCGGCTTGAGCAGCCGGGACAGCGCCCGGAGCAGGGTCGACTTGCCGCACGCGTTCGGCCCGATGATCACCGTGAACGAGCCGTCCGGGATCTCGACGCTCAGGTCCTCGGCGATGGTCCGCTTGTCGTAGGCGAGCGTCATCCCGCTGCCGCTGAGCCTCATCTTGTCTCCTGTTGCGTTGTCGCTCATCTCAGATCCGCCCGGCCCTGCGCTCGGTGGTCAGCAGCCACACCAGGTAGCCGCCGCCGACCAGGCCGGTTACCACCCCCACCGGCAGCGACTGGTCCTCGAGCAGATGCTGGGCGAGGAAGTCGGCGCCGGTCAGCAGCAGCGCGCCGACCGCGATCGACGGCACCAGGTTCGGCCCGGGCGCCCGGGTGAGCCGTTTCGCCAGGTGCGGGGCGATCAGCGCGACGAAGTTGACCGGACCGGCGCTGGCCGCCGCGAACGACACCAGCAGCGCCGCGGACAGCAGCGCCCCGTTGCGCAGCAGCGGCACCGGCACACCCAGCGCGGACGCCGAGTCGTCGCCCATCTCCAGGATCCGCAGGCCCGGCCCGCACGCCAGCAGCAACACCGGAAGAACCAGGACCAGGACAATTGCCATCGGTACGGCCTGACCCCAGTCCCGCCCGTCGAGGCTGCCGGTCAGCCAGAGCAGGGCCCGCGCGTTCTCCATCTGCACGCCCCGGGTCAGCAGATAGCCGCTGATGCCGGTCAGGATGGCCGCCATCCCGATGCCGACCAGGATGAACCGGAACCCGTGCAGGGCCCGCCCGGCGATCAACTGGATCAGCAGCGTGGCGGCCAGGCCACCGAGCACCGCGGCGACCGACAGCTGGGTGCTGGTGCCGCCGAGGATCACCACGGTCAGCGCGGCGGTGCTCGCGCCGTTGGTCACGCCCAGCATGTCCGGGCTGCCCAGCGGGTTGCGCACCAGTGACTGGAAGACCGCGCCGGAGGCGGCCAGGGCGGCGCCGACCAGGATCGCGGTGATCAGCCGGGGCAGCCGCAGCTCGGTGATGATGAACTCGTGTGCCGGATTGCCCTCACCGAACAACGTGGTCACCACGTCGGCCGGGGCGATCTCGAAGTCGCCGGTGCCGAGACTGAAGACGCTGATCAACAGGGTGGCGATGGCGGCGCCCACCCCGACGACGACCGCTCGGGGACGTACGCCAACCCTGCTCTTGATCGTCCTGGCTTTTGTGGTTGTCGTCGTCATTTCGCGGCTCGCACCGGAGGTCGTCTCTTCACGGTTCGCACCGGAGGTCGTCTCTTTGCGGCTCGCGCCGGATGTCGTCATTTCGCGGCTCGCACCAGGTAGAGGAAGAGGGGACCGCCGAGGACCGCGGTGACCGTGCCGACCTGCAGCTCACCCGGGCTGCCCAGGACCCGGCCGAGCACGTCCGCACCGAGGAGCAGGACCGGGGCCAGGATCGCCGTGTACGGCAGCAGCCAGCGCAGATCCGGGCCGGTGAACGGGCGCACCATGTGCGGGATCAGCAGGCCGATGAAGACGATCGGGCCGCACGCCGCGGTGGCGCCGCCGCAGAGCAGGGTGACCGCCACGATCACCGCGCCGCGGATCACCGACGGCCGGGCGCCCAGAGCACGGGCCGCGTCGTCACCGAGCGACAGCGCGTTCAGCGGCCGGGCCACCAGCAGACCGGCCAGCAGACCGCCCGCGAAGAACGGCAGCAGCCGCTGCACGGTGGCGAAGTCGGCGCTGGCCAGCGAACCCGCCGTCCAGAACTTGACCTTCTCGATGGCCTGGCTGTCGGAGAGCAGGATCGCGGACACATAGGAGTACAACGTCGCGTTCAGCGCGGCCCCGGCCAGCGCGAGCCGGGCCGGGGTGGCCGAGCGCCCGCCACCGACCGCGTAGACCAGTGCGGTGACCGCGGCGGCGCCACCCAGGGCGAACCACACGTACCCGTAGAAGGTGCCGACTCCGAAGAAGACCGCGGCACTGGCCACCCCGGCCGCGGCGCCGGCGTTGATGCCGAGCAGGCCCGGGTCGGCGAGCGGGTTGCGGGTCAGCGCCTGCATGATGGCGCCGGCCAGGCCGAGGGCCATGCCGACCATCAGGCCGAGGAGGGTACGGGGGAGCCGCATCTCGTGGACGATCCGGTAGGACTGGGCCGTCGGATCCCACAGGCCGGACCACACCTCGGCTGGGGAGAGGAAGCGGGCGCCGAACCCGATGCTCAGGACCGCCACCGCGGCGAGTGCGGCCAACGCCACGACGAGTCCGGTCAGGCGTACCGACGTCCGCCGGCTCTTTCTGCGTACCCCCTGTTCGAGAGGGATGTCGATGGTGGACAGCGTGGCTCTCCCGTCCCGGTGATCCGGATACTGTTGACGCGCGATCGGCTCGTTAGGTTAGCCTAACCATCGCACGCGGTCACCGGACCGGTCGTTGCCGCGCTGTTGGTGGCAGTTCAACCCAGAAAGACTTGATGATGAAGTTCTCGCAGGTTTCCCTGTCCCGTCGTGGCCTGCTGGCCGCGGGAGGCGCCGTCGGTGCCGGCGCCCTGCTCGCCGCCTGCGGTGGCGAGTCGGCGGAGAGCGGGACGCCGGCGTCGTCCGCAGCAGCGGCCGGCCCCTGGAAGTTCACCGACGACCAGCCCAAGGACCTGACCGCCGACAGCACCCCGAAGAAGATCGTCGCCTTCACCGGTGTCGCCGCCGCCCTCGCCGACCTGGGCCTGCAGGACTCGATTGCCGGCGTCTTCGGCGAGACCAAGAAGGCCGACGGCACCGCCGAGGCGGGTGCCGGTTCGCTGGACATCAGCAAGGTCGAGATCATCGGCAACAAGTGGGGCGAGTTCTCGGTGGAGAAGTACGCCGCTCTCACCCCCGACCTGCTGGTCACCCACATGTTCGACCCGGGCGCCTACTGGTACCTCCCGGACGAGAGCAAGGACCAGATCCTCAAACTCGCCCCCACCGCGACCATCACCGTCGGCCGGGTGCCGCTGAACAAGCCGATCGAGCGCTACGCCGAGTTGGCCGCCTCGCTGGGCGCTGACCTCAACTCCAG
The DNA here is from genome assembly GCF_016862075.1 of Actinoplanes couchii. Lineage (GTDB taxonomy): Bacteria > Actinomycetota > Actinomycetes > Mycobacteriales > Micromonosporaceae > Actinoplanes > Actinoplanes couchii. The sequence continues at coordinate 68,094 of NZ_BOMG01000011.1, forward strand.
CAAGGTCGTCGCGGACAAGGCCCGCTTCGAGAAAGCGGCAGCCGACCTGTCCGAGGCCGCGAAGGCGTCCGGCGGCATCAAGGTCCTGGCAGGTTCCGGCTCGGCCGACATCTTCTACGTGTCGAACCCGAAGGTGTCGTCGGACATCATGTACTTCAAGGAACTCGGCGTAGACGTCATCGTCCCCGAGAAGACCGACGGCGGCGACTACTACGAGTCACTGAGCTGGGAGAACGCCGACAAGTACCACGCCGACATCATCTTCCTGGACGCCCGCCCCGGCACCCTGCAGCCCAACGACCTGGCCGCCAAGCCGGGCTGGAGCGCCCTGCCCGCCGTCAAGGCCAACCAGGTCTTCCCGTGGGAAGCCGTCCCGATCTACTCGTGGGCCAGCTCGGCCCCGCTGATCGAGGCCCTCACCGCCGCCATCAAGAAGTCCAAGAAACTCGCCTGACAAAGGCCTTCCCAAACCCCGTCGCCCTCCCGGCGGCGGGGTTTTGCCACCCGCCACCGACGAGCCGACCGAGATTCGCTTCCCCGGCACCAGGGAAGGCGACCGGATTCCCGACGCCCGGCGGTCGTCCCGACGCCCCGCCGCTCGTCCCGGCTGCCCCGCCACCCGCCGTTCTGCGCCGGGCCGTTCTGCGCCGGGCCGTTCTGCGCCGGGCCGTTCTGCGCCGGGCCGTTCTGCGCCGGGCCCCTCTGCGCCGGGCCGCTGTTCGTCCCGGCACCCGGCGCCGCGCCGCTTATCGCGCCGGCGCCTCGAGTTTGCCCCCGCGGCCCCCGCCGCCCGCCGTTCGTCTCGGCACCTAGCGCCGCGCCGCTCGTCGTGCCGGCGCCGCGAGTTCGGTCCGGCGGTCCCCGGCGCCCTTCGCCGCCCGGTCCCCCGCCGCCCGGTCCCCCGCCGTCCGCGCCCGCCGCGCCGCCGAGGGCAGCGCGGCGCGGGGGAGGGTGGAAGGGTTTTCGGCACCGCGTCGCCCGGGGGCACCGCGTCGCCCGGGGGCACCGCGTCGCCCGGGGGCACCGCGTCGCCCGGGGGCACCGCGTCGCCCGGGGG
>NZ_BOMG01000012.1 GCF_016862075.1 Actinoplanes couchii
CGTCGCCCGGGGGCACCGCGTCGCCCGGGGGCACCGCGTCGCCCGGGGGCACCGCGTCGCCCGGGGGCACCGCGTCGCCCGGGGGCACCGCGTTGTTCGAGGGGTGGCGGCTTGCTGGGTGTCGGGTGGTTACAGGCCGAAGTGGGTTCGGTAGGCCTCCCTGCGGGACTCGTCGGTCAGTGGGGTCTCGGATCGGCCGGATGGGGTGGTCACGATCAGGGTGTGGTCGCTGATCGTGATGCGGCCGTCGGGGGTCAGGCGGGAGCAGATCGTCTTGTGGGTGAAGTGTGAGGCCGGGTTGGTCCGCTGGAACCAGCAGGTGGCCTCGAAGTCGGCCAGCTCGCGGGGGCGGGTCTCGAGCAGGTAGGCCGGCTTGCCGTTGCGCAGCACCAGCACGTCGCCGTCGGTGGTGTCCTCCAGGCGGAAGCGGCCGCCCGGATCCTCCTGGTCGGCCCGGGACCGCCAGTCCAGCGGGAACGTGCTGTGATCGCCGAAGCCGACATCGGCCAGCCATCGATCGTCCACCAGCAGGGCGAGATGGTCGTAGGGCGGGCCGAGCCGCTCGGCGCCGAACACCCGGGCGGCCAGCCGGGTCACCGTGTGGCCCAGCTCGCCGAGCAACAGCGCGAACAGGCCGTTGAGCTCATAGCAGAACCCGCCCCGCCGCTGCCGCACGATCTTGTCGAAGAGGTCGCCGGGCTCCAGCGACACCTTGTCGAGGCTCAGGTTCTCGAACGGCACTGTCGACAGATGAGCCCGGTGCAGCTCAGGCAGGTCGCGCGGGCCGTCGAGGCCGATCCGGTCGAGGTACGCGGTCACATCCACGTGCTTCAGCATCCAACCTGCACCTGGGTACAGGTCAAGTCCGCCCGGACGGATGAGAATCGGGATCATCTTTGCAAAAGGGACAATTATTCCTTTACGGTCTCACGTATGTCTGATCGCCCGATCTTCGTCGTCGGGTGCCCTCGCTCCGGCACCACGATGCTTCAGCTGATGCTGCACGCTCACCCTCGGATCGCGTTGCCGCCGGAGAGCCGGTTCCTGCTGCCGGCGTTCTTCCGGCGGCACGAGTTCGGGGATCTGGCGGACGCGGGGCAGCGGCGGGCGCTCGGGGAGTGGATCACCGGGACGGCGAACTTCGGCGACCTCGGGCTGGATCGGGCGGCGGTGATCGAGGCGATCGTCGCGGCACCGCCCACCCTCGGGTCGGCGCTCGGGACGGTCTTCAAGCTCTACGCCGACCGGTTCGGCAAACCGCGCTGGGGTGACAAGCGGCCCGCCTACCTGCGTAACCTGCCGGCGATCCTGCGGCTCTTCCCGGACGCGCAGATCATCAACATCATGCGGGACGGGCGGGACTGTGTGGCGTCGCTCAAGGAGACGCCGTGGCGGCCGGCCGATTTCGACGAGCTGATCGATTACTGGGCGCGGTCGGCGGACGCCTCACTGCGGGCCGCCCGTACCTATCCGGCGGACGTCTTCCACCAGGTGCGGTACGAGGACCTGACCGCCGATCCGGAGGCCGGGCTGCGGGCGATCTGCGACTTCCTGGGCGAGGAGTACGACCCGGCGATGGCCCGGCCGTCCGAGCTGGCCCCGGTGGCGGTGCCGACCTGGAAGACCTGGCACAAGCTGACCCGGTCGGAGGTGACCACCGCGCGGGTCAGCAGCTGGCGGCAGCGGCTGACCGACGACGAGGTGGCCCGCTGCGAGGCGGTCTTCGGCGACCGGCTGGCCCGGTTCGGCTACGAGGTGTCCACCCCGTGCCGGCGGACCACCCGGGTCCGGGCGGCCCGCACCTGGCTGGTCGTCCGGGACCGGCTGGGTACCGCCCGCGACCGGGCCGAAGACATGCGCGGAAGCCTCCGGGCCCGCCGCCGAGGCCCGGCCCTACCGGCCCGCCTGGGGTAGAAGAAAGCAAGCGGGCCCGCTGAGCGGAAAGAAGCAGCGGAAAAAAGGAAGTCGAAAGAAGCAGGCGGGAAGAAGGAAGCTTAAGGACGCCGGCGGGAGGAAGCGAGCCGAAGGACGCCGGCGGCAAGAAGCAGGCGGGGCCCGCTGAGCGGAAAGAAGCAAGCGGGCCCCGCCTGGGCCGAAAGAGATAAGAAGGCCGAAAGAGACAAGAAGGCCGAAAGGATGGAAGGGGCACGTGGCGCCCGCCAGGCCCCAGCCGCCTACTCCTGGCCGGTGTAAGCCTTCAAAGAGTTGGCCGCCTGCTGCCGCGCCGTAGCGGGGTCGGTGCCGAAGGCGATGTCCGCCTCGGTCCAAGCGTCGGCACTGAGCCGCATGAAGGTGAGCCCGTCCTCGGACATCGCCCACGCCATGGCCGCCTCCGGCGTGATCGGTTCGGCGCCCGGAGCGGCCAGGTAGTTGGCCATGCCCCAGAACGCGCCTTCCCAGCCGAGCCCGACCGCACCCGGCCCGTACTGAGCCCAGTGCTCGTCGTCGACGTGGGCCACGTGCTCCAACTCGAACCGGGTCTGCGAACCCTCCGGGATGATCCGCACCTCGACCCAGCTGATCTGGTCGCCGAACTCCCAGGTGGCGGACACCGACCGGGGCTTGTCGCAGGCGGTGATGGTGCCACCGGCGTTGCCCTCGAACTGGTACCGCCCGCCGAGCTGCAGGTCGCCGGAGACCGGCAGGAACCAGCGCGGGATCCGTGCTGGGTTGGTGACCACGTCCCACAGGTCGTCCGGGTCGGTGTCGTAGGCCTGGCTGATCGTCATCACGCGCGCCTCACCCGCCTCCAGGACCCGGGTGCCGATGGTCCGGCGTACGGCCGAAATCTGCTCTTTGACGTCGATCATCCCGCGTGCCTCGTCTCGGTCGGTGCGACGCCTTCGGCCAGCCGCCGGAGGCGTTTGCCGCGGGCCACCTCGGTGGCCATCGCGGCGAGGTGCGGCGTCCAGAACCTCCGGAAGGGCGCCAGCCACTCGTCGACCTGCCGCAGCGCGGTGTGATCGACCGCGTAGAGGCGCCGGGCGCCGTCGGGGCGCACCGTGGCGAAGCCGTTGTCGCGCAGCACCCGCAGGTGCTGGGACACGGCCGGCTGGGTGATGCCGAACTCCGCCCGGATGACGGCGGTGACGGCGCCGGAGGTCTGCTCACCCTCGGCGAGCAGCTCGAGGATCCGGCGTCGGACCGGATCCCCGAGGACATCGAACGCATGCACTCCAGCACCTTATCATCTTGAGCTTATATAAGTGGAACATTAAATAGAGCCGGGCTCGCCCGGTGGAAGGGAGGCGAGCCCGGCGGCTTGGGGAGGATCAGGCGCGCAGCCGGTTGCGGAGCAGGGCGCCCGATTCGGTGAGCACGCTGGTGCCGCCGAACGCCCCGGCGGCGCAGGTGCCCGGCTTGAGCGCCGCGCTGCCCTCGCTCGCGTCGGAGAACGTCCAGTTGGCGTACCCGATCTTCAACCGGTCCAGCAGGTCCAGCCACGCGGTGGTGCTGGCCGTGTCGACCGCGCCGTCACCGGTGTAGGTGACGGTGCCGAACTCGGTCACGAACAGCGGCAGCGAGGCCGCCGCCCGCTCCACCTCGGCGCGGTAGTTGTCCTTGTGGGACGCCGCGTAGAAGTGGAACGCGTACATCACGTTGCCGGCGCTGACCGGGTTGATCACGATCTCCGCGGAGTTGCCGCCCTCGGAGACGCCCAGCGACGACCAGCCGCGGGTGCCGACGATCACGACACCGTCCGGGTCGTTGCCGCGGATCACCGGGATGACCTGGTCGGCGTAGTTCTTGATCTGCGCCCAGCTCACCCCGTTCGGCTCGTTGGCGATCTCGTAGAGCACGTTCTTCTTGGCCGCGTGCCGGGCCGACACCTGGGCGAAGAACGTCTTGGCCCGCTCCAGGTTGAACGCCGGGTCGCCGGGAGTGAGGATGTGGAAGTCGATCAGCGCGTACATGCCGCGGGCGGTGGCCTCCTCGACCAGCGCGTTCACCTTCGCGGTGAAGCCCGCGGGGTCGGTCTCGTACCCGTCCTCCTGCACGTACATCGAGATCCGGAACAGGTCGGCGTTCCAGTCGCCGGCCAGCCAGTCCAGCGCCGTGCCGGTGTAGCAGCTGGGGAACCACTGGATGCCGTGCGTGCTCATGCCCTTGAGCTGGACCGCCTGGCCGCTCTCGTTGCAGAGCTTGGTGCCGCAGACCTTCAGCTGCCCGTTGACCTGGACCGGGGTGCCGCCCGGCGACGGCGACGGGGCGGAGGGCGACGGGGAGGGTGTGGTGCCGCCGGAGCAGGCCTGCCCGTTGACCAGGCAGGCCGTCGGCCGCCCGGTGCCGGTGGCGATGAAGCCGAAGCTGGTGGTGCCGCCCGCCGGGATCGAGGCGTTCCAGCCGGCCGGGGTGAACGTGTACGTGCTGCCGCTGGTGGCGAGCGTGCTGTTCCAGGACTGGCCGATCGTGGTGCCGGCCGGCAGGGTCAGCTGGACCGTCCAGGTGCTGATCGCGGTCGGCCGGTCGTTGGTGACCGTGACCTGGGCCTGGTAGCCGTTGCTCCACGAGCTCTGCACGCTGAACGCCGCCGTCTCCGCGCTCGCCGGGAGCGCGAAGAAGGCGGCGGCGGCCACGGCCAGAGCCGTGACTAGGATGGTGCCGGTTCGGCGTTTCACGGGGGCATCACCTCGGGGGGATGTACGCGGGCCGGGGAAAACCCGCGCTGGGAGCGCTCCCAGGGCCTCCGACTGTAACGCCCGAGTAAATCGCTGTCTATTCGACGACCACCGCCAACGGCGAGATCGTCAGACGTACCCGCGTCCCCTGGGTTAATTCCGGCAAATCGCCACTCGGCACCTGGGCCACCACGAGGTGATCGTCAACGGTCACCGTGACGCGACTGAGCGAACCCAGGAAACTGCTCGTCAGCACCTTCGCGCTGGACGAGGGGTCGGGGGAGACCTGGATCGACTCCGGCCGGATCAGCGCGGTGACCGCACCGTCGGCGTGTGTGCCGACCAGCGGCAGCTTCGTGCCCAGCACCTGCACGGTATCGCCCTCGACGACGCCGGGCAGACGGTTGCTGATCCCGACGAAGTCGGCCACGAACGGCGTCGCCGGGCGCAGGTAGACCTCGGCGGGCGCGGCCAGCTGCTCCAGCTTGCCGGACTTCATCACGCCGACCCGGTCGGCGATCGCCAGAGCCTCCTCCTGGTCATGCGTGACGAAGAGGGTGGTGGTCCCGACCTCGGTCTGGATCCGCCGGATCTCGTCGCGCAACTGCACCCGGACCTTGGCGTCCAGCGCCGACAGCGGCTCGTCCAGCAGCAGCACCTGCGGTTCGATGGCGAGCGCGCGGGCCAGGGCGACCCGCTGCTGCTGGCCGCCGGAGAGCTGGTTGGGGTAGCGGTTCTCGAAGCCGGACAAACCGACCAATTCCAGCATTTCGGCGGCCCTTTTCAAAGACCGCTTGCGCAGCCGCAGGCCGAACTCCACGTTCTGCTGGGCGTTCAGGTGCGGGAACAGGCTGTACGCCTGGAACACCATGCCCATGTCCCGCTTGCTGGCCGGCAGCCGGGTGATGTCCTTGCCGTCCACCAGCACCCGGCCGGCGGTCGCCTCCTCGAGGCCGGCGAGGATCCGCAGCGCCGTGGTCTTGCCGCAGCCGGACGGCCCGAGCAGAGCGATCAGCTCGCCGGGGGAGATCGACAGATCCAGATCGGCCAGGGCGTGCACGGTGCCGAAGGTGCGGCGCAGCCCGTCGAGATGAACGGCGACGCCGGTCATGACTTCTTTCCCTTCCATGAACCCGCGATGGACAGCACGATCAGCAGGACGAACGCGAGAAGGAGGGCCGCCAGCGAGACGGCCACCGAGACGGTGGCGCTGCTCTTGCCCAGGAACTCGATGGCGACCTGCAGGTTGGTGCGGTGCAGCAGCGAGGCGATGGTGAACTCGCCGAGCACCAGGGCCACGGTCAGGAACGCGGCGGACAGCACGGCCGAGCGGATGTTCGGCAGCACCACCCGCACGATCACCGTGAACCAGCCGGAGCCCAGACTGCGGGCCGCCTCGGCCAGGGTCTTCACGTCGATCGCGGACAGGCCGGTGTCGACGGCCCGGTACGCAAAGGGCAATACCAGCACCGTGTACGCGAACACCAGCGTGATCGACGAGCCGCCGACGAAGTAGTTGACCCACGCGTACACCGGGGCCAGCCCGACCACCAGCACGATCGCCGGGATCGTCAGCGGCAGCAGGCACAGGAACTCCACCAGCGGCCGCACCTTCGGCAGCCGCAGCCGCACCCAGATCGCGGTCGGCACCAGCAGCACCAGCATCAGCACCGTGGTCACCGCCGCCTGCGCCAGCGACGCGAGGATGCCCACGGCCAGCGCCGGGTAGTCGGCGCTCAGTTTCGGCCAGTTCAGCAGCAGCGGCCAGGTCTCCGGGTCACGGGTGCTGAACTCGACCATCGCCACCAGCGGCAGCAGGAAGAACACGCCCATCACGGTCAGGACGGTCCACCGGAAAGCTACCCGAGCCACTTCGCCGTCCTCTTCTGCAGCAGGGAGTAGAGGGCCATCACCACGGCCACGACCACCACCATGCCCAGTGCCATCGCCTTGCCCAGGTTCGCCTGACCGAGCACGACCTCGCTGGTCAGGGCGCCGCGGATCTGCAGCGGGACGATCGGGCTGCCCTGGCTGACCAGGGCGGCGGCGGTGGCGTACGCGGAGAAGGCGTTGGCGAACAGCAGCAGGGCCGAACCGAGGAACGCCGGCGCCAGCAGCGGCCCGGCCACCCGGGTCCAGTAGTGCCAGGTGCTGCCGCCCAGGCTGGTCGCGGCCTCACGCCACTGCGGGCGGATGCCGTCCAGCGCGGGCAGGAAGACGATCACCATGAGCGGGATCTGGAAATACGTGTAGACCAGGGTCAGACCCGGAAGTTCGAAGAGCCAGACCCCATTGGCGTACGGGTCCAGACCGTGCTCCTGCAGCCACTGCGTGACGAAGCCGGACAGTCCGATGGTGGCCAGGAACGCGAACGCCAGGGTCACGCCGCCGAACTGGGCGAGCACCCCGGCCGCCGCGGTGACCGCCCGCCGGAGCAGGCCGTCCGGCTTGCCGGTGACCAGCGCGTACGCCAGAAGTGCTCCGAGGATCGCGCCGATCACGGCGCTCGACGCGGACAGGGTGATGCTGCGGCCGAACGCCGCCAGGATGTAGTCGTCCCCGAGGGCACGCACGTTCTCCAGCGTGAACCCGCTGCCGCCGTCACCGGTGAACGCACCGATGATCACGGTGAGCGTCGGGATGACCAGGAAGATCGTCACGAACGCGAAGAACGGCACCGTGCCCAGAAGGGCGCCGCCCCGCAGGCGTGGCCGGCCGGCCACACGCTGCGGAGCGGCGGTCGCCGTCTCAGCCAATTGCCTTGGCCCAGTTCGCGGTCAGGTACTCCTTGGCCTTGGTGTTCTGCTCCTCGGTCGGGACGACCGGCGCACCGTCGATCTTCGGCAGCGCGGCGAACGCGGTCGCGTCGATCGTGCCGGCCTTCTCCATCACCTCGGCGCGGACCGGGCGGGCGCCGCCCTTCAGCCACAGGTTCTGGCCCTCGTCGGAGTAGAGGAACTCCTGCCACAGGCGCGCGGCGGCCGGGTGCGGGGCGTCCTTGTTGATCGCCTGCACGTAGTACGAACCGAGCACGGCACCGGACGGCACGAACACCTTCCAGGTCGCCAGCTTCTTCGACTGCGCGGCGTTCAGGTAGTCCCAGTCGAAGACGACCGGGGTCTGGCCGGACTCGATGGTGGCCGAGGTCGGGTCGACGGGCAGGAAGTTGCCGGCCTTCTTCAGGTTGCCGAAGAACTCGACACCCTTGGTGATGTCGTCGACGGTGCCGCCGTTGCCGAGCGAGGCCATCTGCACGCCACCGAACGCGGCGCCGGCCTGGGTCGGGTCGCCGTTCAGGGCCACCTTGCCCTTGTACTCCGCCTTCAGCAGGTCGGCGAGGCTGGTCGGGGCCGGGACCTTGGCGCTGTCGTAACCGACCGACATGTAGCCGCCGTAGTCGTTCACCCAGGCGCCGTTCGCGTCCTTGAGGTTCGCCGGGATCTCCTCGAACTTCTCCGTCTTGTACGGCGCGAACTTCGCGACGTTGGCGGAGGCGACCGAGGCGCCCAGGTCGAACACGTCGGGCGCGGTGTCCTGGCCCTTGAGCTGGTCGGCGGCGTTGATCTCGTCCTGGCTGGAGCCGTCCGGCTGGGCCGAGTTGACCTTGATGCCGTACTTGTCGCCGAACGCCTTGATGATCTCGCCGTAGTTCGCCCAGTCCGGGGGCAGGGCGATGACGTTCAGCTGGCCCTCCGCCTTGGCGGCGGTGACCAGTGCTTCCAGGCCGCCCAGATCGGCGGCGCTGGTGGCGGTGGCGGCGCCGGTGGTGCTCGCCGCCGTCTCCTTCTCCGGCGGCGAGCAGGCGCTGCCCAGAGCGGCTATGGCGACGGCCGTCAGGGTGGCGGCCGCGGATCGGGCGAGGGTGGTGCGCACTGTTGTTCCTCCTTCTGGCGCACCGCAACCGGCGCGCGCTGGATGGATCATGAAAGTGCCGAGTTGAGGGCAGGCGTACGTGAAGAAACCGCACGGCGAATTCAGCGCGTGCCCAGCACTTTTCCATGTGCGCAGTTGATCGAAAAGGGTCGTTGAAGGACTGTTACATCCCCGCCGTCCGCCAGATACCGAAAGAGGCCCCGCCGTGCACCTCTGGCGGGAGATGCGGGGCGGGGCCTCGAAATGCCGGTGATCAGCCGTTGTTGCTGATGATGTCCCTGGTGTGGGTGGCCTGCTCGGCGAGCACACCGCTGATCATCGTCTGGGTCTGGTTGATCTGTTCCACGATCGAGCCGATCGCGGCCAGCGACTGCACCACGTTCTCCGCGTCGATCTGGATCGTGTTGATCAGCTCGGTCACGTCCTGGGTGGCCCGGGCCGTGCTCTGGGCCAGGTCCTTGACCTCGGTCGCGACCACCGCGAAGCCGAGCCCGGCCTCGCCGGCCCGCGCCGCCTCGATCGTCGCGTTCAGCGCCAGCAGGTTCGTCTGCGCGGCGATCGTGGTGATCACCTGGACCACGTCACCGATCTTGGTGCTGGACGCGGCGAGCCGGCCGACCACGTCGTTCGCCGCACCCGTCACACTCGTCGCCTGCCCGGCCACCTGGGTCGCCTCCACCACGTTGCGCTCCACCTCGCGGATCGAGGCGACCAGCTCCGCGCCGACACTGGCCAGCCGGGCGCTCTCCCGGATCCGCTGCACCGCCTGCGACACCAGGAACGCGGTGTTGCGCAGCGCACCGGCCCGGCTGTCCGACAGCGTCAGCCGCTCGGTCGCGAAGAAGTCCATCGTGCCGATCACCTGGTCCTGCACGATCAGCGGCAGGCAGACACCCGATTTGACGCCGACCCGCTGGGCTGCCGGGGCGCGGACACAGTCGGTCACCTCGGCCAGGTCCGGGACGAACACCATGTCCCGCGCCTTCCACGTCCGGCCCGCCAGCCCGACACCCGGCGCGAAACTCGCCGACTGGGTGACCTGCCGGAACTCGGCCCCGGCGTCGCCGGACTCCTGGTTGAAGACGAGCGCGCCGCGCTGGTCGTCCACCTCCCAGAACGAGCCGTACGCCCAGCCGAACTCGCGCCGGATGGTGTCCAGGGCCTCCCGGATCGCGTCCTGTTCCCGGTTCGACGCCGACACCTGGCGCAGCACCGTGTTCACGGCGGCCAGATCGGCGGCCGCCGCCGTCTGCCGCTCGGTCTCGACCACCCGCTCCATCGCCTGCGACACCAGCAGGCCCACGCTGCGCAGCGTCTCCAGGCGCTGCTCGGACGGCGTCACCTCACCGGACTCGCCGGTCGCGAAGAAGTCCATCGTGCCGACCACCCGCTCGCCCTCGAAGAGCGGGAAGCAGACACCGCTCTTCACCCCGACCCGGGTGGCGACGGGTGCGCGGACACAGTCGTGCACCTGCCCGATGTCCGGCACGAAGACCAGGTCGCGGCTGCGCCAGGCCCGCCCGGACAGGCCGACGCCCTCGGCGAACGACGCCTTCAGGGTGACCTCACGGAACTCCGGGCCGGCGTCGCCGGACTCCACCGCGAAGCGCAGCACCTCGCCATCCGGGTCGATCCGCCAGTACGACCCGTACGCCCAGCCGAACGAGTCACGCACCGCGTCCAGCGCGGCCTGCGCCGCGGCGATCGGCGTGGTGGCCCCACGCAGCGCACGCACCACGGTGATCACCGCGGACGTGTTCTGCCGTGCCTCGGCAGCCTCGTCCGCGACCGCCTGTGCGTTCGCCCGTTTGTTGTTCCACCCCATGGTCCCGCCCTTCGCCGGTTCACTCCTCGATTCGGCGGGAAGTCCGGGGAATGAACGCAGGTGACCGTCTTGCACCCGGTCCGCTCCGGATCTTTCTGTGGCAGACTCTCGGGACCTGGTGATCCAGGTCAGGGAAGGGGGCCGGTCGTGACCGCTGTCGAGCACGCCGCACCCGTCCGGGCCCGGGTCCTGCCGGCCCGTCTCGCCGCGCTGACCGGAGTCGCCGGCATCGCCGTGCACCTGATCCTGGCCGGTTCGCACGCCGGGCACGCCCCCGCGATCCTGGCCGCCCTCGGCGCGCTCGCCCTGGTCTGCGTGCCGTGCGGGGTGTCGCTCTGGCGCAGCCCCGGCGACCGGGCGTCCTGGCTGACGATGCTGGCGCTCAGCGGGATCATGATGCTGCTGCACCTCGGCATGAACCCGCAGGGCCCGATGCTGGCGGTGGTCCTGGCGGTCCCGGCGGTCCAGGCGGTCCTCGGCGCGGTCGCTTTCCTGCAGCGGTACGGCTACCGATAGCATCCACATCCATGAATGTGACAGTGTTCCGTTCCTGGAAACGGGTGGCCGCGGTTCTCGCGTCGGCGGCCCTCACCTCCGCCCTGATCGCGACCCCGGCCCACGCCGCGGCCGGCTCCTTCACCACCACGATCAACGCCGACAGCGCCGACGTCTACTACCCGTCCACCGGAAGCCGGCTGCCGGTCGCGCTCCTGCTCCAAGGCGCCAACGTCGACAAGGCCCACTACGTGTCGTATGCGAAGACCCTCGCGTCGTACGGTTTTGTGGTCGCCGTCCCCAACCACAGCCGCGTCATCCTCGGCACCGCCGGCCTGTTCCCCGAGGGCGCCCAGGCCGGCTGGACCGTGGACTGGGCCGCCGCCCAGGACGCCGACCCGGCATCCCCGCTGTACCGGCGCGTCGACGAGACCACCCTGCTCCTGGCCGGCCACTCGTTCGGCGCCGCAGCGTCCCTGGCGTTGAGCACCGGAGTCTGCACCTTCCCGTTCTGCCCCGCCCCGGTCACCACCCCGCCGGAGCTGAAGGCAGTGGTCACCTACGGCGGCAACAACGTCAACGGCGACACCCCCGCCCCGGTCGCGAACACGGTCCCGGTCGCTTACCTCCAGGGCCTGACCGACGGCGTGGCCACCCCGTCGGAGGGCCGGGCCACCTACGACGTGACGTCGGGAACCCCGAAGGCCTACATCACGCTGACCGGAGCCAACCACTACGGCATCACCGACACCCAGAACCCACCCGGAGCCGCCCCCGACCAGTCCATCCAGACCCTGCCCCAGCGCACCAGCGTCGAGACGACCGCCCGCTGGTCGGCCCGCTGGTTCCAGGCCCAGCTGGGCGACCCCCTGGCCAAGACGTACGTCTACAGCGTCGGCGACCTGCTCGACCGGAACGTCACCGTGCTCTCGGCCCGGTAAATCGTCGCCACTGCACCGGACCGGCGCCCACACGACTGCCGGCCCGGGGTGGTACGTGCCTGTCGGCGGTTGTACACACTTCGACGTAGGTAGCTGCGACCTTGCGCGCGAGCGTGCGACTGTCCTAAAGTGACTGAGGTGGCTGGCGCGCGGCTGCGGCGGGACGCGCCGTGCCTGGGCGAACTTGTGCCCGGATATAGCAGTGCCCCGGGCGGCATGCAAGCAGAGGCGGACCCGGGGCGTACGCGTTCCAAGCTAGCACATCCGGCAGTCGATGAAAGGGCTTCGATGAGCGCGACGTTCTCCCCCTGGATGCGTAAAGCGTTCTCGACTCCCCGCTTGAACGCGTACGCGGTCGCCGCCGGTCAGGACGCGGGCCACGCCCAGCGCCTCTACTGGTGGAACATCGAGATCTCCGGCGCCTTCTACGGCCCGCTGCACTGCCTGGAGGTCGCGCTCCGCAATGCCCTGCACGACGTGCTCCGGTCGAAGTACGCCCGGGACGACTGGTGGATCGTGGCTCCCTTGCAGGCTCACGGGGTCGCTCTGGTCGGCGAGGCACGGAGCAAGTGTGTACGCCGGAGGAGTGGTCCGCCCACCGCTGACGACATCGTCGCCGAGCTCTCGTTCGGGTTCTGGATCTCGCTGCTGAGCAACAATCGGGGATCGCAGTACGACCGGCGACTCTGGGTGCCGGTGCTGCACCAGGCGTTTCCGCACTACCATGGCCGGCGCCGGGACCTGCACGAGAACCTGGAGACCATGCGGCTGCTCCGCAACCGGATCATGCACCACGAGCCCATCCACCACCGGGATCTGGCGACGGACCATCGGAAGATCTACCGGCTGCTCGGCTTCATCGACCCGGTGGCGGCCAAGGAGGCGTTCGTGCTGGACCGGGTGCCCGAGGTTCTCGGCTACCGCCGTGCGGTGTGCGACGGCACCCGCCCGCCGAGGTTCTGATCGCCATGCCCACCTCCGAGGAACCCGCCCGGATCAGCCGGGCCGAGATCGCTCGCCATGCCGGCGTCGGTCGCGCTGCGGTGTCGAACTGGGAGAGCCGGCACGAAGACTTCCCCCGCCCGGCCCGGATCGACGGCCGCGAGACGTTCGACGTGGATGCCATGGCGACCTGGTTCGACGGTCGCCTCATCCCGGCGAACATGCTGCGGAAGGGCGAACACGAAGGGCTCGACTACGGAAGCAGGTTCCGGCGCAGCCTCGGCCGGCGATCGCCGGCCGAGGAGAGGATCCGCCCGCCGAGTTTCGAACTCTTTCATGCACCGCGTGAGTTGAACATCCGTGTTGACCCGGGGTTGCTCGGAAACCTGCGGGCGTCGTCCTCCCCGGCCGGGCTCTCCTGGCTGGCCTCGCTTCTCTACCTGGAAGCGAACCAGCCGGCGATGTGGTCGTCCATGGTCGATCTCGCCCGTTCCGAAGCGGACTGGGCGGGGATCGGTAACGCCTGGCGAGCTTTCGGTGCGGAGGACCGAATCCTGTCGAGGGTTCCGGCACCCGACTTCCGGGTCGAGTTCACCGCAGCACCCGCTGACGTCGTCCGGTCCGTTTCCACCCGGGAGAAAGGCCTTCCCGCAGCCGACGTTTTGAGGCAACTCGTCGAGGACTACTCGCGTTCACAAGGTCGACTGGCCGGGCAACTGTGTACACCGCGAACGGTGGCGACAATGGCGGTGGCAGCCCTCGCCGATGTCGTCCCGGAACGGCCCCGGATTCATGACCCGTACTGCCGGGCCGGAGAATTCCTGGACGAGGCGGTCACCCAGCTGTCCCGGGACGACGGGCGCCCGGAGATCGTGACGGGCCACAATCCCGATGCGGTCGGGGGGCTCGCCGAGATGAACCTGTGGCTCCGTGGTGTCGAGCCGGCCATCGATCGCAGTTTCTGGTGGGAGAACCCCGACAGCCGGCAGTTCGACCTGATCGTCACCAATCCTCCCTTCAACATGCGGCTGCCGGATGAGGTGATCCAGCGGCACCCGTGGCGTTACGGCCGGCCACCACCGCACAACGGGAACTTCGCCTGGTTGCAATACGTCGTATCCCGGCTCAGCCCACGTGGCCGAGCCGCCGTGGTGATGTCCAACAACGCGGGAGTGTCCAGCAACGTCCGGGAAGCGGAGATCCGGGCCGCGATGATCGAGGACGGCGTGGTGGAGTGTGTGATCACGCTTCCACCGAACCTGTTCCCGGGCACCGGGATCCCGGTGAGCCTCTGGTTGCTCCGGGCACCGGCCGGCCGTCCACTCGACACGCTGTTCGTCGACGCCACGGAACTCGGTACCGAAGTCAGCCGGGCGCTGCGGACTCTCCGCCCGGACGCGGTGGACCGGATCGTCGAAGTCCTGCGCCGATGGCGCACCGGCGTCGGCGTCGACGAACCGGGTCTCGCTCGTTCGGTGCCGGTGACAGCGTTGCGCGAGAAGAACCATGTGCTGAGTCCGGGCGTACACATCCGGGCTGTTCCCAGCGGGCCGGAGCACAGAGACGTCACCGAGCTGTCCTGGGTGGCATCGGCGCTTCATGAGCGACTTCGTCCGGTGACGTGGGACGTCCTGGAGCTACCGGACCTTTCCTTGGCGCCGGATGTTCCCGTGGTTCCGCTCGGAGCGCTGTGCGAGCTTCGGGTCGGCCTGGGCGGTAGCCGGGTGCGCGGCGACATTCAGCGGGCCGACGGAATTCCGGTGGTGCTGCCGAAGCACCTCCGGTCCGGGCGGATCGCTGAGCGGCCGTCCACAGGCCTTCCTCCGGAGCGGGTTCGTGCGATGGGCGGCTATCTACTGCAGCCGGATGACCTGCTTCTCTCGCGGACCGCGGAGCGAGGGCGGGTCGCCCGGGTGTCGTCGGAAGAGAGCGGCTGGATCCCGTCCACCGGGCTCATCCGGATCCGGATCAAAGATGCCCGGCTGACTCCCGTCTATCTGACACATCTCCTGTTGTCCGAGGCCGTCCATTCCTGGATGGGGCGCCACACGGCGGGAACGGTGGTTCCCGCCATCACCCTGACAGCGCTGGCCGAACTCCCCGTCGTCATGGTTCCACTCGACGAGCAGGGACGGCTGAGCGCCGCGCTCGAAGCCGTACTGGAGCAGGAGCGCCTGCATGAACAGCTCGCCGCGACCACCCGGAAGATGCGGGAGGCACTGGCCCGGTCGCTGTTCGCCGTTCCTGAGGTCTGAACGTGTGGCCAGGTGACGGTCAGGCGCGCGGACCGCTGACATCACCAGCGCGACCGCGCCCCAGGTGAGCATCAGGAGGATGACCGAGCACCAGCCGAGCCACGGCAGGTGCCGGTACGTGCGGGACGACATCTGCCCATCGTGCGGGTTCGTGTCACGCTGGGGGTATCCGATTGCACGCGGAGGAATCATGACCGACGCGAGTTCTGCCCGGCCCCGGGCCGAGACGTTCGAGCATGCCGGCGCCACCGTCGAGCTGGTCGACGCCGTCACCCTGCTCGCCGCGGCCCGGGTCAATCCGGTCGAGCCGTTGCGGCGGGCCGACTGGCCGTCGCCCGTGCACCGGGTCGACCTCGTCGTCGACGGGACCGGTGGGTCCGAGCACGTCTTCACCGCCCGCATCACCACCGTGCCGAGCGCCACCGCCACCCGCAAGATGATGCGCGGCTTCGTCCTCAACATCGACCCGCTCGGGCCGATCCTGGCCAAGCGCATCGCCGACGGCGACCAGGTGGTGACCCGTCTGGTCGACGGGGTCGGCATCGCGGCCGCGGCGGCGTACCGCAAATTGGGTCTGGAAAAGCCGGTCGAACCGTCCCTGCTCGCCGACGCCTCCGCCGGGATCGAGGCCTCCGTCAGTTATGACGGGACCGTCGCGACCCTGGAGTCGCGGGTGGCGCGGGACGACGTCGGGCCGGCGCACCTGCGCGCGTTCGTCACCCTGCTGCTGCAGGCGGTCACCGAGATCGCCGGGCCGGCCTCGCTGGCCGGGCGGCGGTTCACGGTCAGCCGGGACAACCTGCCCCGCACCGCGCCGACCACCCAGGACGTCACCCTGGACATGGTCGGCGGCCTCGCCGACGTGGTCGCCGAACTGCGGCAGATCGCGGTCTCCTTCCGCCACCCCGAGGCGATGGCCCGCTGGGGCGCCCGCCGACCCCAGGGCATTCTGATGTACGGCCCACCCGGCACCGGCAAGACCATGCTGTCCCGGGCGCTCGCCAACGAGATCGGCGCCGAGTTCCGGGAGATCCGCACCCCGGAGATCCTGGACAAGTGGCTGGGCGGCTCGGAGAAGAACCTGAAGGAGATCTTCCGGGCGGCCCGCCGGTACAAGACGCCGACGCTGATCCTGTTCGACGAGTTCGACTCGATCGTCAGCTACGCCGGGGCCGGTGGGGACGCCGCCAGCCAGGCCCTCAACGCGGTCGCCGGGATCTTCAAGCAGGAGATGAACGACCTGATCGAGGAGAACCCGAACGTCATCGTGGTGGCGACCACCAACTTTCCGCACCGGGTCGACGAGTCACTGATCAGATCCGGTCGTTTCGACGTGAAGATCAGCGTCCCGCGACCGGACGACGTCACCCGCGCGGAGATCTTCCGCAAGATGATCCGCGGCCTGATCGGGGTGCACGAGAAACCCGGGTTCCGGATGTTCGCCGACGACCTGGACCTGGCCGTGCTCGGCACCGCCAGCGGCGGCATGACCGGGGCGGACATCAAGGAGGTGCTGCGCCGGGTGCAGCTGGCCAAGGCGATGGAGGACGCCGGTGGCCGGACCGTGACGCCCATCTCCCAACAGGATCTGCTGTCCGCTGTGGAGGGGCTTCGCGGGAGCAGCTGACTGTTTAGAGTGACCGGAATGACGATCATCGAGTTTCCGGGGCAGCCCGCTGCGAACGGTTTCAGCAACGTCGCCGTCGTCGCGCCGGGCAGTCGCCTGATCCACACGTCCGGGCAGGTGGCGATCGACGCCGACGGCACCGTTCCAGCCGGATTCGAGGAGCAGACCCGGCTGGTCTTCCGGAACCTGGAGGCGGTGCTCGCGTCGGCCGGCGCCGGCTGGGGTGACGTGCTGAAGCTGACCTACTTCGTCACCGGCGTCGAGGAGCTTCCGGTGGTCCGGCGGGTCCGGGACGAGTTCGTGGACGTGACCCGGCCGCCGGCGAGTTCCCTGGTCCAGGTCGCCGGGCTGTTCCGCACCGACCTGCTGATCGAGGTCGAGGCCGTCGCCGCCCTGAAAGCATGAATGTGGAGATGCGGTTCACCAAGTGGGGTGGCCGGCGGCACTGGACGTATCTGCTGGAACCGCTGGGGGAGGACGAGCACGGCCAGTGGTTCGGCGCGCGGGCAGGCACCGTCATGCGCCGCGGTGAGGAGCCGCCGATCGTGCAGCCGCACGACTTCCTCACGCTGGTCCCGGTCACCGGCAACTGGATCGCCTCGTTCAACCCGGCCGGGGCGGACACCGATGTCTCCGTCTACATCGACGTCACCAGCCGACCGTGGATCGACGGCGCGGCGATCCACGCCGTCGACCTGGACCTGGACGTGATCCGGCTGTGGGACGGCGAGGTGCGCGTTCTCGACGAGGACGAATTCGCCGAACACCAGCTGCTGTACGGCTACCCGCCGGAGGTGACGGCGCAGGCGCAGGCCACCACCGACGAACTGGTGGCCCTGATGTCGGCGGGGGAGCAGCCGTTCGAGACGGCGGCCCGGGCCCGGCTGGCCGGGTACTAGGCGCGGCGGTCGAGGAAGTCGTAGACGTCGCGATTGTCGACGCCCGGGAAGGTGCCCGGGGGCAGCGCGGCCAGCAGGTGGGAGTGGACCCGGGCGCTGGGCCAGGCGTTCCCGGACCAGCTGTCGACCAGCCGGGCCGGTGGGCGGCGGCAGCAGTCCGGGTCGGGGCAGGTGGAGACGGTCCGGCCGGTGACGTCGCCGCCGCGGAACCAGCGGGCGTGCTCGTACGGCGTGCCGACGGTCACCGAGAACTCGCCGGCCCGGGTGGACTCGACGTGCACGGTGCACCAGTACGTACCGGCCGTGGTGTCGGTGAACTGGTAGAACGACGAGTACGGGTCCTCCGCCTCGAAGACGGTGCGGGACGCCCACTTGCGGCACACCGGCTGGCCCTCGATCGCACCGGTCACGTCGGCCGGGAAACGGACGTTGTCGTTCTCGTACGCCTTATAGACGATCCCGGTCTCGTGCACCCGCGCGAAGTGCACCGGGATCCCGAAGTGGTGGGTGGCCAGGTTGGTGAACCGGTGGGCGGCCGTCTCGTACGACACCCCGAACGCGTCCCGGAAGTCGTCGATCGCCAGCGCCCGGTCGGCTTTCGCCGCGGCCAGGAAGTCGACGGCGAACCGCTCCGGCATCAGCAGCGCCGCCGCGAAGTAGTTGACCTCGACCCGTTGCCGCAGGAAGTCGCCGTATCCGGCCGGGTCGGCGTGCCCGAGCACGAAGTGCCCGAGCGTCTGCAGCACCACGGCCCGCGGGTCGTGACCTTTGCCGCTGGCGACCTGGGGCAGGTAGATCCGCCGGTTCTTCAGGTCGGTGACGGACCGGGTGGAGGCGGGCAGGTCGTTGACGTAGTGCAGGCTGAAACCGATCTGCGCGGCGATGTCGAGGATCCCGCGCTGCGACAGCGGTCCGGTGGTGTGGCGTACCGACAGAAGGACTTTGTTCGCCGCCGCCTCGATCTCGGCGAAGTAGTTGTCGCGCTGCCGCATGTCGGCCCGCAGTTGCGCGTTGGCGCGCCGGGCCACCTCGGGGGTGGCGCTCTGTTCGGTGAGGACCCGCCCGAGCTCACGGTGCAGGCCGATCAGTGACTCCAGGGCGTCGGCGGGCAGTCGCCGCCCGGCCTTGACCGACGGCAGCCCGAGCGCGGCGTAGGCGGGGCTCTGCTGGAAGCGGGCGAGTTCGATCTCCAGCCCGGCGCGGCGGCTCGGCGCCTCCGGCCGCAACAGATCCTGCATCGGCACGCCCAGCGCGGCGGCGATCGCCTGCAGCACCGACAGCCGGGGCTCGCGCTTGCCGTTCTCGATCAGCGACAGCTGGGACGGGGCCCGCCCGACCGAGGCACTGAGCTGTTCCAGGGTGATTCCGCGGGATTTGCGCAGATGACGCAGGCGTTGCCCGAGAGTTACCAGATCGACGGACGGCTCTATGTCGGAAGCGCTCACGAGTTTCAACGTACCAGAAATTCTGCACTTCTTTCGTCGGGAAAGCCTTCAACCAGCGACGAAGGAAACGTGAGAGTGTGGTCCTGGAACAAGGAAGGGAAAAATTCTGATGACGACCGAGAACCGTGGCGGTACCGCAGAGGACCTCACTCGGGAATGGGCCGCCAACCCCCGCTGGGCCGGGGTGAAGCGCGACTTCACCGCGCAGGACGTCGTCCGGCTTCGGGGCACGCTGCAGGAACGGCACACCCTCGCCGAGCGCGGCGCGGAGCGGCTGTGGGAGCTGCTGCACACCGAGGACTACATCAACGCGCTCGGTTCGCTGACCGGCGGCCAGGCCACCCAGATGGTGCGGGCCGGGCTGAAGGCGATCTACCTGTCCGGCTGGCAGGTCGCCGCGGACGCGAACCTGTCCGGGCACACCTACCCGGACCAGTCGCTCTACCCGGCGAACTCGGTGCCCGCGGTGGTCCGGCGGATCAACAACGCGCTGCTGCGCGCCGACCAGATCGACACCGCGGCCGGCCGGTACGAGCGCGACTGGTTCGCCCCGATCGTCGCCGACGCGGAGGCCGGTTTCGGCGGGCCGCTGAACGCGTTCGAGCTGATGAAAGCCATGATCGCGGCCGGTGCGGCGGGTGTGCACTGGGAGGACCAGCTGGCCAGCGAGAAGAAGTGCGGCCACCTGGGCGGGAAGGTTCTCATCCCGACCCAGCAGCACGTGCGGACCCTGAACGCGGCCCGGCTCGCCGCCGACGTCGCCGGGGTGCCGACCCTGGTGATCGCCCGGACCGACGCGCTCGCCGCCGACCTGCTCACCACCGACGTGGACGAGCGTGACCAGCCGTTCCTCACCGGCGAGCGCACCTCGGAGGGCTTCTTCCGGGTGCGGCCGGGTGACGACGCGGCGATCGCCCGTGGCATCGCGTACGCCGACTACGCCGACCTGCTCTGGGTGGAGACCGGCAAACCGGACCTCGACTTCGCCCGCAAGTTCGCCGAGGCGGTGCACGCGAAGCACCCCGGCAAGCTGCTGGCGTACAACTGCTCGCCGTCGTTCAACTGGCGTAGGAACCTGGACGACGACACCATCGCCCGGTTCCAGAAGGAGCTCGGGGCGATGGGCTACAAGTTCCAGTTCGTCACCCTGGCCGGGTTCCACGCGCTCAACCACTCGATGTTCGAGCTGGCCCGCGGTTACGCCCAGACCGGGATGAGCGCCTACGTGAAGTTGCAGGAGGCCGAGTTCGCCGCCGAGTCCGACGGTTACACCGCGACCAAGCATCAGGCCGAGGTCGGCACCGGCTACTTCGACGCCGTCTCCACCGCCCTCAACCCGGACAGCAGCACCACCGCGCTGTCCGGCTCCACCGAGACCGAGCAGTTCTGATGGGCGCCGAAGAGGTCACCGTCACGGGCACCACGGCCGGCCGCTACGCCGAGGTCCTGACACCCGAAGCCGTCGCGTTCATCGTGGCGCTCGATCGTGAGTTCGGCGCTCGGCGGGTCCAGTTGCTGGAGCGCCGTCGTCGCCGCCGGACCACCCGGACCACCGATCTGGACTTCTCCGCTGTCACCCGGCACATCCGGGAGGATCCGTCCTGGCAGGTCGCCCTGTCGCGGCCGGATCTGACGGACCGGCGGGTCGAGATCACCGGGCCGCCATCGCGGAAGATGAGCATCAACGCGCTCAACTCGGGCGCGAAAGTCTGGATGGCCGACTTCGAGGACGCCACGTCGCCCACCTGGGACAACGTGATTTCCGGTCAGCTGAACCTGCGGGATGCGCTGGACGGGACGCTGGAGTTCTCCGCCTCAAATCGGACTTATCGCATATTGGGTGACTTGCCAACGATCATGATCCGCCCGCGCGGCTGGCACCTGCCCGAATGTCACCTGCGCATCGGCGGCCGGGCGGTCTCCGCGTCGCTGTTCGATTTCGGTCTCTACCTGTTCCACTGCGGGCAGCGGCAAATCGACCGGGGCAGCGGCCCCTACTACTACCTGCCGAAGCTGGAGTCGCACCTGGAGGCCCGCCTCTGGAACGACGTCTTCGTCTTCGCCCAGGACTACCTCGGCATCCCGCGCGGCACCATCCGGGCCACCGTCCTGATCGAGACGATCAACGCGGCGTTCGAGATGGAGGAGATCCTCTACGAGCTGCGCGAGCACTCGGCCGGCCTGAACGCGGGCCGCTGGGACTACCTGTTCAGCATGATCAAGAACCGCCCGGACGTGGTCCTGCCGGAACGCTCCCAGGTCACCATGACCACCCCGTTCATGCGGGCCTACACCGAACTGCTGGTCCGGACCTGCCACCAGCGCGGCGCCCACGCGATCGGCGGGATGGCCGCGGTCGTGCCCAGCCGTGACCCGGTCGCCGCGAAACGCGCCCTCAACCAGGTCCGCCAGGACAAGCGGCGCGAGGTCGGCGACGGATTCGACGGCTCCTGGGTCGCCCACCCCGGCCTGGTCGAGACCTGCCGCGACGTGTTCGACCAGTGGCTCGGCGACGAACCGCACCAGATCGTGCGCAAACGCGACGACGTGCGGGTCACCGCTCGGGAACTGCTCGACGTGCGATCCAGTGACGTCACCGTCAGTGAGGTCGCGCTGCGGACCAACGTCAGCGTGGCGCTGCGCTACATCGCCGCGTGGCTCGGCGGCCGGGGCGCCGTCGCCCTCGGCGGCCTGATGGAGGACGCGGCCACCGCCGAGATCTGCCGGGCCCAGCTCTGGCAGTGGATCTCGACGGGCACCCTGACCGATTACGGCGTCCCGGTGTCGGCCGCCCTGGTCGGCCGGATGCTGCGCGAGGAACTCGACGTGCTCAGCGAGACCGGGGCCCTGGACGAGGAAGGGGCACGCTGCTTCGGCCAGGCCCGGACTCTGCTGTCGGTCCTGCTCACCGAGCGGACCTGCCCGGAGTTCCTGACCCTGCCGGCCTACCTTCGGCACCTGTCCGGCAGGACGGCGGCTCCGGTCACCGATCAGGCCCCGGTCGCGGCCTGATCGGCGCGGACGGAGAGGCGGGGTGTATTTCTCGGTCCACCCCGCCTCTCCGTCCTTCTGCTCAGCGGGCCTGCTCCCGGTCCTGCCACGTGCACAGGCACACCCGGTTGCCCTCCGGGTCGGCGAGCACCCAGAACGACGGCGCGTCCGCGTCACTGACCAGGGTTCCCCCGGCCGCCACCGCCGCCTCGATCCGGCCCTGCACCTCGGCCGGGTCGATCCACAGGTCCGGATGCCAGCGCTGCCGCGGTTCGCCCGCCTCCGACTGCTGGAACCACACCGCCGGGAGTACGCCGGACGGATCCCGCAGATCCTCGCCGTACTCGTCGGTGTGCTTCGCCATCCCCAGCACCGCCGCCCAGAACGGCAGCACCCCCGCCCGCGCCGGCGTGTCCAGGGCCCACTCCATCCGCACCGCCCCGGCCGGCTCCAGCGGCACCCCCGCCGCCGCGGCCAGCTCACTGATCGTCGCCGCCAGCCGCAGATCCCGCCCGGTCACCGCCCCCACGTCGTGACTGCTCAGCGTGACGTCCAGGAACGTGTACCGCAGATCCAGATCCGGATGGTGGTCGGCCTTCTCGGCGGCCGCCCCGATCGCGTTCACCAACTCCAGGCCAGCACTGAAGCTCCCGGTCCGCAGCCGGGTCCGTAACACCCCCGGCAACAGCACCCAGCCGTCCGGCGCCCGTTCCGCGATCTCCCGCGCACTCAGCTTCGTCATACCCTCAACATAGGTTGATCCGATGTTCGACGACATCGACTGGTCCACGTTTCCCGGCGCCTACGGCCCGTGCACCGAGGCGCCGGACATCCTGCGGGCGATCGGATCCCCGGATCCGGAGGTCGCCGCCGAGGGCCGGTACGACTTCCACTCCAGCCTCTGGCACCAGGGATCGGTTTACCCGGCGACCGTCGAGGCCGTCCCGTTCCTGATCGACCTGGTCTGCACCCCCGGCGTGCACCGGCGGGACCACCTGCTCCGCACCATCGGTGGCCTCTGCGACCCCGGCCAGGCCAACGGTCCCGACCAGCCCCTGGTCCGGGCCGCGGTCGCCGTCCACAGCGGCCCGCTACCTCCACTCCTGACCGACCCGGCACCGGACGTCCGGGCGGCCGCCGCCTACGCCATGGCCTGGAGCGGTCCCCATTTCACCTCGGCCCTCGCCGAGGCCTCCCACACCGAGACCCATCCGCGGGTACGGGCATCCCTGCTCGCCGCCCTGTCCCTGCTCGACCCGGACGGCTCGGCGCCGATGGTGAGAGCCGCGCTCAGTCCCGCCTCCCCACCCGAGGCCCGGGTGGACGCCGCGCTCGCCACGATCCGGGCCGGGCGGACGCTGCCGCATTCGGCTGTCGCGCTGCTGGCCGAGGCCTTCACCGAGCTGGAACCGGACTACGACAGCGTGTGGGCGGGAGACCGCTCCGCCGCGGAGGTGATCTTCCGGACCGTCGATCTGCCGGCCGCCGTGATCCTCGCGTCCGGTACCGCTCGGGCCACCGACCCGGGCGTGCGGCTCCGGGTCGCCTGGTCGCTGAACGTCCGGTTCGGGGCCCAGCGGTCCGCGGCGCCCGCCCTGCTCCCGGTCCTGCGCATCCTGCTGACCGACCCGGCCCCGCCGGTGCGGGAGGCCGCCCTGATCGCCGCCCGCTCCGCCGGCGAGGCGGTGGCCCCACTCACCGACCTGATCCGGACCGCCGCCGGCGAGGAAGAGGCCGTCCGCGACGGGGAGGCCGTCCGCGACGGGGAGGCCGCCGGTGAAAGGGAGACCGTCCGCGATGGAGAAGCCGTCGACGACGGGGACGGTGTCCGGATCGCCGGGGACATTCTGGCCCGCCTCGACCGGCTCGTGCTGCCGTGGGAGCCGCTCACGCTGCCCGAACCGTCCCCGCTCGGCGAGGCCGAACTCCGCGGGCATCTGGAGCGCGGGCTGCTCAGGCTCGGCCCGCACGAGCGGAGTGGTGCCGCCCTGGCGTTGAGCCGGCTCGGGGTTCCGGAGAGTGACCTAACCGGCCCACTGGTCGCGGTGATCGCCGCCAACGGGACGGCCGCTGAGCAGGCACTGGCGGTGATCGCCGAGATCGGTGCGGTCAGCGCCGTCCCGGCCCTGATCGAACTCGCCGGCCGCGACGAGCGGATCACGGGCTGGGTGCTGGACGCCCCGTCATGGGCCGACGACCGGCTGTGCCGCCGGATTCGCGCCGTCGGCCACATGCTCCGGCCGGATGGCCCGCGTCGTCATGCGAGGTTCAGCGAGGGCTGATGGGGGCTGGTTGGGTTTTCGGTGACCACCGCGTCCGGCCCGGCGGTCGCCGGGCGGTCGAGAGGGGCGCATTGCTTGCGTGGGGGGGACAGGGCCTTTGACGGGCGTACGAAAAAAGGTTTGTCGGAATTTCTTCTGCTCCCGGTAACAAGCCGGCCGGGCGGACCGGGCGGCGGGATCCGGGTGGTCGTCGTGGTGGACGTGTCGTACCCCGGTGGCATGCTGCGGGGGTGAAGGTGGAGTTCGAGAGTGAGCTGTGGGTCTGGGCGGCGCGCCCCGACGAGAACTGGACGTTCGTCAGCCTGCCGGTGGAGGCGTCGGAGGAGATCCGGGATCGGGCGGCCGGCCTGACCCGTGGGTTCGGGTCGTTGCGGGTTCGGGTCGAGTTGGGCGGCAGCACCTGGACCACGTCGATCTTCCCGGGCAGCGGGCGCGACGCCTACGTGCTGCCGGTGAAACGCGCCATCCGCAAGGCCGAGTCGCTGGAGCCCGGGTCGACGGCCGCGGTGACGGTCGAGCTGCTGGATCTGTGAGCGGAGCCGGGCACCGGGCGGCCGAAGTGGTAACCCTGGGCCCGGCGATAACCGAGGCGATAGAGCTCGGCGGCCTGCTCGGCGGTCTCCACCCCTTCGGCGACGGCGACCAGGCCGAGTCCGTTGGCGACCTGGATCAGCGAGGTGGCGATCACCGCGTGCCGCCCGGCCATCGTCACGTTCTCGACGAAGGACTTGTCGACCTTGAGGACCTGGACCGGCAGGGTCTGCAGCAGGCCCAGTGACGAGTGGCCGGTGCCGAAGTCGTCGAGGGCGATGGAGATGCCCAGGTCGTTGAGTTCCTGGACGGTGCGGACCTCGGCGCCGCCTCCGAAGACGGCGGTCTCGGTGACTTCGACGACGAGCCGGGTGGGGTGGATGCCGGTCTCGGCGAGGATCGCGGCGACGATGTGCGGGAAGGCGGGTTCGGCGAGCTGCCGGGCGGAGACGTTGACGCCGAAACGTTCCGGGGCGATGCCCTGCCGCCACCAGTCGGCGTACTGCAGGCAGGCGGTCCGCAGGATCCATTCGCCGAGTTCGACGATGAGCCCGTTGCGTTCGGCGACCGGGATGAAGACGTCCGGGGGCACGTTGCCGCGTTCCGGGTGGGTCCAGCGGACCAGGCTCTCGACGGCGCTGACCGCGCCGTTCGGGAGTTCGACGATGGGCTGGTAGACGAGGTGGAACTCGCCCCGGTCGAGTCCGGCCCGCAGGTCGGCGCCGAGGCGGGCCTCCTCACCGGCGGCGTCGTCGAGGTCGTCGGCGTAGGTGCGGTACCGGCCGCCGTCGGCCTTCGCGGCGTACATGGCGACGTCGGCGCGCCGCAGGGTCTCGACCGGGTCACCGGCGGCGGCGCCGACCGGCTCGGCGATGCCGATGCTGGCGCCGACCAGCAGATCGTGCCCGCCGGCCAGGACCGGGCGGTGGATCGCGGCACGCAGACGTACCGCCAGATCCTCGGCGTCCCTACCGTCCGGCAGCAGGACGGCGAACTCGTCACCGCCCATCCGGGCCGCGAGGGCGCCGGACGGCACCGTGCCGGCGATCCGCTGGGCGACGGCGACCAGGAGTTCGTCGCCGACCGCGTGCCCGAACCGGTCGTTGACGGCCTTGAAGCCGTTCAGGTCGAGCAGCAGCACGGTCGGTGCGCCGGAGGCGACGGCGGTGGTGAGTTCCTGTTCGAAGGCGCGCCTGTTGTCCAGCCCGGTGAGCGCGTCGTGCATGGCCAGGTCGCCGAGGCGGGTGGCCTGCGATTTCACCTGCTGGACGAGGCCCCACATCCGGAACACGACGAGCAGGAACAGGGCGACGGCGCCGATGCCGATCGAGCGCCAGGCGATGCTCGTCGGATCGGCGAACCCCTCGGCGAAGAGCAGGCCGGGCGCGATCAACGTGAAGATCATCAGGAGGGCGAGCCGGCTCCGGCCGATCTGCTGGGCGGTCAGCGTGGTGTCCGGCCGCTGGCGCATCGACGGGTGCAGGGCCGCACAACCCCAGCAGGCGTACGCCATCAGGAACACCGAGTCGACGTAGCCGCCGGTGTACACCCCGGTGCTGGACATGGTCGTGTAGACGAGGTCGCCGGTGAGCATCAGGATGGCGCCGGCCGACATCAGGCGCAGGCTCGTGGTCCGGTTCTCCGGCCGGGTCAGCATCCGGGCGACGGCGGTGGTCAGGAGCACGTCGGCGAGCGGGTACCCGATGGTGACGAGCCGGTCCAGGATCGGCGATCCGGCGTCGGCGAGGGTCGGCCCGACCACGGTGACCCAGAAGATCAGCCCGATGCCGGTGGAGATGACGGCGGCGTCGATGATCCCGCCGCGGTCGCGTTCGCCGTGGCCGCGGCCCAGCCGGGACAGGGCCAGCCAGAGGATCGGGTAGGCGGACAGGTAGAGCAGGTCGGCCCAGTACGGGTACGGGTACTCGCCCAGCCGCAGCTCGGTCACGTCGTACGTGATGTCGCCGGAGACGAAGGTCAGCACCCCGGCCGCGAACAGCAGCCACGCGCTCCGGTTCTCCGGCCGGTTCCGCAGCACCCCGACGACCATCGCGACGACACCGGACAGCCCGACCGTGTTGACGTAGATCTTGGCCGGCAGGCTGTCGTCGGGGACCAGCGGGAAGCAGAGGGCCGCCACGAAGGCCACCGTCAGCCATCCCGCCCACAGCGGCACCCGCATCCTCACGCTCCGCAGGATCGGCTGGAGTCGGCGTTTGTTGAGCAAAGGCTCAGCAGGTCCGCCTTCATGCCGAACGGACCGGTGTGGGGCGATTCCGGTTGGCTGCGGCCTTCCGGCGGGGCGAGTGGCTGCCGGTACTCGGTCTCGTCGGTGTCATGCTGATCGTCCTCGGGATACCGGTGTACGCGGTCACCGTGTCGGGTTTCGACCGCCTGGAGCGTACCCAGATCGGCAAGGACGCAGAAGAGTTACGGGTGGCGATCAGCGCGCAGGCTCAGCGGCTGAACGATTTCGGCGTCACCAACTCGATCTGGACGGCGCTCTACCGCACCCTGGCCGCCGGGGACACCGAACAGTTCGCCGCCGACATGCCGCCGCGGGTGCTGACCGCGGAGTACGGCTTCTCCGGTGTGCTGCTGACCGATCCGAAGGGCCGGATCCGGGCGGGTGGCCTGATCGACGGCGCGGTGTACCGGACGGCGCCGGAGCCGCTGGACGACCCGGACGTGCTGGCCGACTACCTCCGTACCGGCGAACCCGGCTCGTCGTTCTGCGGTCTGACCAGTGTGACCGGGACGCCGACCCAGTTCTGTTCGTTCCCGGTCTACCGGACCGAGGGCACCGGCGCCTCGAACGGCTCGCTGCTGGTGTTCCGGGCCCTGGACGCGTCGGCCCTGGGCGCGCTGGCGAAGGCGACCGACGACGAGATCGCGCTGCGGGCCGCGCCCCGCGAGGGCGCCGAGGCGCTGCGGGAACTGGACAGCGCGTTCGGCCCGATCGCGGTCTCCACCGCCGAGGTCGGCAACGAGATCGCGGTGGAGTGCACGATCACCGGCGTGGACGGGGTGCCGGTCACCTTCGAAGGGCTCACCGAGCGGCCGATCCGGGCCCGCGCGCAGGTCACCCTGGTGCAGCTGGGAGTGGTGCTGCTGATCGCGCTGGGCGCGGTCAGCATGGTGGTCCGGCTGGGCATGCGGCGGGCGGTGCGGCACAACGTGCAGCCGCTCCGGCTCACCACCGAGAAGATCATGGCCGAGGGTGACCTGGAGTTGCGGGTGCCGCCGTCACACGATCCGGACATCGACGCGCTCGGGTCGGCGATCAACGACATGCTGGCCGCTATCGATCAGCACAGCCGGGAGCTGGCCGAGCTGCGCGACCGGGAGAGCCAGGAGCGCGAGGAGGAGGTCGCCGCCCGCGAGGTCGAACGGGACGACGTGCTGCGCAAGGTGGAGATCGAGTCGGAGCAGATCATCGGCGGGGTCACCTACCAGCTCGGCGACGCGGTCCGCGAGGTGGACGCGGTGAACGCCTCGGTGGACGAGATCAACACCGGGGCGGCGACCGCGTACGAGGCCACCGAACAGATGGCCGAGACCGCCGAACGCGCTGATCAGGCGGCCGAGGCGCTGACCGTCAGCCTGCCGGCCACCCGGGAGATGGTGGCGGTGATCGCGTCGATCGCCGGGCAGACCCGGATGCTGGCCCTGAACGCCACGATCGAGGCCGCCCGCGCCGGTGAGGCCGGGCTGGGGTTCGCGGTGGTCGCCGACGAGGTGCGCAAACTCGCCGACGACACCGCCGAGTCCACCGAACGGATCACCGCGACACTGAACACGCTGACGGTCGCCGCCACCGACGTATCCAGCGCGGTGGCCACCATGACCGACACGCTGCGCAGTGTCCGGACGGCGATCGGGCAGGTCCGGCAGGTCGCCGGCGCCCAGCACCACACCATCACCGGCCTGGTCGACCAGGTGCAGAACGCGATCGGCCAGATCAACGAGTACTCCGCCGACCGCACCCGGCTGGCCGGACAGACCGACGGCCGGTCCGGTGACCTGGAACTGTTCTGACAGCGTCTTCGCAGCTCGCTGTGGGGTAATGGTTCGTCATGCGATCACTCGTGCTGCTGCCCCTGGTCCCGTTCGTGCTGCTGGCGACCCTGGTGGCGACCGGCTGGGGCCCGGTGCACGACGCCGACCGCTGGGTGACGGCGTGGGCGAACCAGGCGGCGCTCACCCACCCGGCGCTGACCACGACGACGACCTGGCTGACGAACCTGTTCCAGCCGAACGTCTTCCGCCTGGCCGCCGCGATCCTGGTGCTGTGGCTGCTCCGCCGCGGCGACCGCCGGACCGCGCTCTGGGTGACGGTGACCATGGTCGCCGGCGGTCTGCTGGGCGCGCTGCTCAAACTCGTGTTCACCCGGGCCCGCCCGGAACTCGCCGACCCGGTGTCCTGGGCGGCCGGTTGGGCGTTCCCGTCCGGCCACGCCCTGAACGCGGTCCTGGGCGTGGCGGTCTTCATCACCATCTTCCCCAGGCTGTGGGCACTGTGGCTGATTCCGATCATCACAGCGATCACCCGGGTGATCCTCGGCGTCCATTGGACCAGCGACGTCCTGGCCGGCTTGTTACTGGGAGTAGCGGTAATTCTGACCACCAAGAACCTCTTTTTTCGTACGCCCGTCCAAGGCCCCGCCCCCACCACGCAAGCAATGCGCCCCTCTTGACCGCCCGGCGACCGCCGGGCCGGACGCGGTGGTCACCGAAACCCCATCAGCCCTCGCCGGCCCGCCCTTGCCCGCGGCGTCGTGTGACGAGTTCAGCGCCCTTGCCGGCCCTTGTCGGCCCTTGCTGGCCCTCGCCGAAAACCCGCACCGGCCGGCACGGCGGTGACCGGCCGGGGCGCGAGGTCACCGGTGACGCGGACCCGAGGCGGACCCGAGGTGGATCCGGGGCGGACTCGCGGTGGATCCGGGGTGGTCGTGTGCTCCGGTCTGGTGGGTGTGGCGGTCAGATCGGGCCGGCGAATCCGATCTCGTTGCCGTCGTGGTCGGTGAAGGTGGCCTTGCGGGAGCCGGCGGCGTAGACCTCGACTGCGGTGGGGGACAGGCCCCGGGACTCGATCGCCGCGAGCCGGGCGTCGAGGTCGGTGACGAACAGGGTGGTCAAGGCGTGACCGGCATGATCCGGCCGGTGCTGGACGTAGACGTAGGCGTGCTCGCCGGCCTTCCACACCGATTCGACGTCGTTCGGCTCGAATGCCGGTGGCCCGCCGAACAACCGCGCATACCAGGCGACCGCCGCTGGATAGTCGCTGACGGAGATCCCGGCGAACAGGTCCACGGACATCCCTCCACTCTAGATTCCGTCCCACTGCTTCCGTGGGGAGAGAGCGGGGGCGGGGAGTCGGGAGCGGGGCGGCGAGGGAGATGGAAGTGGAGCAGGGAGCGGGGCGGCGAGTAGGGCTGAGGGCGGGACGGGGAGGCGGGGATGGGAGTGGGGCTGAGAGCGGAGCGGGGGCGGAGAGCGGAGAACACCGCCAGGTTCCGGGATCACCGACAGCGCCTCTGGACACCCGTGGCTGAGGGCGGGTTGGGAGAAAAGTGGGATTTGCCGGGCGTACCGGAATAGGGGTCTGAAAATTATTAACAATATTTACTGTTAAGGACATTTAATTTACGTTGGTGAACACGTCCCCTTTGTCCGAGGAGTTGAGCATGAGGCGCAGGTTCACCCTCTCCGTGTTGACCGGAACCGCTGTTGCCGGGTCTCTCCTGGTGGCCGTCTCCCCGGCGTCCGCCCACGGTTACATCTCGTCCCCGCCCAGCCGGCAGGCCAACTGTGCCAGCGGCGCCGTCTCCGGTTGTGGCGACATCATCTACGAGCCGCAGAGCGTCGAGGCCCCGAAGGGCTCGACGCAGTGCAACGGCGGCGGCTCCCGGTTCGCCGTCCTGAACGACACGTCGAAGGCCTGGCCGGCCGCCACCGTCGGCACCAGCGTCACCTTCAACTGGGTGATCACCGCCCGGCACGCCACCTCCACCTGGGAGTACTTCATCGGCGGCACCCGGCTGGCGTCGTTCAACGACAACGGCGCCCAGCCGGGGGCCACCAAGTCGCACACGGTGAGCCTGGCCGGGTTCAGCGGCCGTCAGACGGTCCTGGCCCGCTGGAACATCGCCGACACGATCAACGCGTTCTACTCGTGTGTGGACGTGAACATCGGCGGCACCGGCGGCAACCCGACCCCGACGCCCACCCCGACCGTGTCGCCGACGACCAGCCCGAAGCCGACGCCGACCCCGACGGCGACGAGCGGGACGACGACGTGGGCGGCCGGGACCGCGTACCAGGTGGGCGCCCGGGTGACCTACAACGGCGTCGCCTACCAGTGCCGGCAGGCGCACACCGCGCTGGTCGGCTGGGAACCGCCGTACACCGCCGCACTGTGGTCCGCGGTCTAGGGCCCGTCGTGCGGCCCGGCCCGGTCGCACGACGAACCCTGGCCCTGGTCGCCGTCCTGGCCCTGCTGATGACGGGGGCCTGTGGCGGCGGCGAACAAGCCGAGGCGCACAACGACACCGACGTGATGTTCCTGCAGATGGGGCTGGCGCAGATCGCCGAGGGGGACCGGATCGCCCAGGCCGTCGAGCGCCGGGCCACCGACCCGGAGGTCCGCGCGGTCGCCACCGAGCTGCGCGGCGCCTGGCGGACCGAGGCGCCGATGATGCGCGGCTGGCTCCAGGTGTGGGGCAAGCCGATGACGGCGGCGCCGGACCAGAAACTGCACGCCGGGCACGGTGATCTGCATTCGTTGCGGGAGGAGGATTTCACCGGGCTGGGCGATCTCGCGGGCGCGGAATTCGACCGGGCCGCGACGGCATTGCTGCTCGCCAATCTGCACAACGCGATGGAGACGATCCGGATGCAGGCGGCTGACGGGGCGTACCCGCAAGCCGTGGAACTGGCCGAACGCATGACGGAGTCGCGGCAGAATCAGATCCAGCGCCTGTTGCGCGTCTGAAATTCGAAGGACGGGCAAGACGATTGCTGAGTACGGTCGGCGCATGCCGCAACTGGTGACGCCGACCGTTTCCCTGCACGCCTCCTGGATCGAATCCCGTGACGAGTGGGGGCACGGTGTGCACCAGGACGGGGCGGGCCTGCGACCGGGTGACGAGGTGGACACGCCCGATGGTTTCGCCGCGTGGGTGCAGGCTCTGCGCGCGGCGGAGGCGACCGCCCCGGAGGGCTGGGTGCCGTGCACGTTCCGCTGGATCGTCGAGGGCGACCGCTATCTGGGGGCGATCGCCCTGCGCCACGAGCTGAACGACTTCCTGCTCGACGCGGGCGGCCACATCGGTTACGGGGTGCGGCCGTCGGAGCGCAAACGCGGCCTGGCCACCTGGGCGTGCGCCGAGACCCTGACGGTGGCCCGGGAGCGGGGGATGGACCGGGTGCTGGTGACCTGCGACGTGGACAACCCGGCGTCGGCCCGGGTGATCGAGCGCAACGGCGGTGTCCTGGAGGACGTCCGGGACACCTCGATCGGCCGGCTCCGCCGTTACTGGATCACGCTGTAGCCAGCGGGGTGGCGGGCAGCGCCCCGACTGTCGCGCGCAGCGTCCGCAGCAGCGCCGTGACCACCGGGTCGGTGCGCCGCCGGGCCGAGGTGGCCACCCCGACGTACCGGCACGGCGCGGGCGGGACGAGCCGGGCCGCGTGCAGCCCGGAGGCGTCGGCGGTGAGCGCCACCTCGGGGATCATCGCGATGCCCACCCCGGCCCGGACCAGGGACTGCGCGAACTGGTAGTCGGTGCCCCGGCACGCGGTCTCCACCTCGATGCCGGCCAGTGCCGCGTAGTGGTCGAGCATCTCGCTGATGGACAGGCAGCCGTGCACCCAGCGCTCGCCGCCCAGCTCGGCGATGGTGAGCGCGGTGCGCCCGGCGTGCCGGTGCCCGGCCGGGACGACGATCCACATCGGGTCGTCGAGCAGCGGCAGCCAGTCCAGCCCGGCGGGGACCGGCGGCGGGCCGTCGAAGTGGTAGACCAGCGCCAGGTCGGCCCCGCCGGAGCGGACCAGCGGCAGGCTGTCCTCGGGCTCGCTCTCGATCACGGTGAGCTCGACCGCCGGGTGGTCGCGGGTGAAGCCGAGCAGCGCGTGCGGCAGGATCCGCTGCCCGCCGCTGGTGAAGGTGGCCACGGTCAGTCGTTCGACACCCCGGGTGGCGAGCCGGGCGATCTCGTTCTCGGCGAGCCGCAGCTCGGCGTCGATGGTCTCGGCGGTGCCGGTCAGGACCCGGCCGGCGGCGGTCAGCTCGACCCCGCGGGTGCTGCGCCGGACGACGGCCGTGCCGACGGCCCGCTCCAGGGCGCTGATCTGCTGGGACACCGCGGACGGGGTGAGCCGCAGCTCGGCGGCGGCCCGGTTGAAGCTGCCGTGCCGGGCGACCTCGGTGAGCACCCGCAGGCGACGCGGATCGATCATCAGTTTTCCTTAACACGGCATCAGTAAGTGGTCACTTCCGCTTACCACCGTACGGGGCGATGGTGAGAGGGTGAATCGTCTCGCCTGGCTCCTCTTCGCCGCGGTGTCCATCCTCTGGGGCATCCCGTACTTCCTCATCAAGATCGCGATCGACGACCTGTCGCCGCTGCTGGTGGTCGCCGGCCGGGCCGGGATCGCCGCCGCCGTGCTGATCCCGGTCGCCCTGCTCCGCGGCACCCTCGGCGCGCTGCGCGGCAACCTGCGGACCGTGACCCTGATCTCGGCCGTGCACATCATCGGCCCGTTCCTGCTGATCACCTACGGCGAGCAGCACATCACCTCGTCGTTGACCGGCATCCTGATCGCCGTCGAACCCGTGGTGATCGCGCTGCTGATGTCCCGGGCCGAGCCGCTCACCCCACGGCGCACGGCCGGGCTGCTGCTCGGTTTCGCCGGGGTGGTCGTGCTGGTCGGCGTGGACCTGGGCGGCGACAGCTGGGGTCTGCTCGGCGCCGCGATGGTGCTGCTCGCCGCGATCAGTTACGCCGTCGCCACCATGCTGGTGCAGCGCCGCGCCGCGCACCTGCCGCCGGAGGCGCTGACCGTCGGCACCACCGTCACCACCACGATCGTGCTCGCCCCGGTCAGCCTGCTGGTGCTGCCGTCCGGGCCGGTCGGCGCGGACGCCTGGGGCGCGCTGATCGTGCTCGGGGTGTTCTGCACGGCCGCCGCACTGCTCGCCTTCTATCAACTGATCGGCCTCGCGGGGTCGAACCGGGCCGGTCTGGTCACCTACTTCAACCCGGTCGTCGCGGTACTGCTCGGAGTGATCCTGCTCAACGAGCCGATCGGACCGGGCACGATCGCCGGGTTCGCGCTGGTGGTGACCGGGTGCTGGCTGTCAACGTGGACCGGGACCTTCGGTCCGACGCGAAAACTGCCAGTCAATTCACAGCTAGCCGACAGCTGAAGGGTCTTTCCAGCACAGGCTTTTTGCGAAATCTTTGCCAAGTCTTCAAGATCAGTGGGAAGACCTGGAAAGGAGCGCCATGCGGCAAGCGGGGACGACAAACCCGGTCGAGGCAATTTACGGTGGTCGTCATGTCGAGTGACCGCCCGATCTTCGTCGTCGGCTGTCCCCGGTCCGGTACGACGATGCTGCAACTCATGTTGCACGCGCATCCGCGGATCGCGCTACCGCCGGAGACCCGGTTCCTACTTGCGGCGTACCAGAAACGCGCCGAGTTCGGAGACCTCACCGAGGCCGCCAACCGGGACGAGCTGGCCCGCTTCATCGTCACGTCGTCACAGTTCGAGGATCTGGGCCTGGATCCCGAGCAGACGACCGAGGCGATCGTGGCCGGCCCGCCCACCCTCGGTTCCGCCTTCGGCATCGTCTTCCGGATGTACTCGGAGCGGTTCGGCAAGCCCCGCTGGGGCGACAAACGCCCGCTCTACCTGCGTCACCTCCCGACGATCCTGCGCCTGTTCCCGGACGCGCAGATCATCAACATCATGCGGGACGGCCGGGACTGCGTGGCGTCGCTCAAGGAGACGCCGTGGAAACCGTCCGAGTTCGACACCCTCATCGACTACTGGGCCAAGTCGGCCGACGCGTCGCTGATGGCCGCCCGGCGCTACCCCAAGGACGTCTGGTTCCAGGTCCGCTACGAGGACCTGGTCGCCGATCCGGAGCCGCACCTGCGCCGGATGTGCGACTTCCTGGAGGAGGACTACGACCCGGCCATGAGTACGCCGAACAAGCTGGCGTCGGTGGCCGTGCCGGAGTACAAGACCTGGCACACCCTCACCCATCAGGCGCCGACCACCGAGCGCATCGAGAGCTGGCGCACCCGCCTCACCGACGAGGAGCTGCGCAAGTGCGAGGCCGCGTTCGGTGAGCAGCTGGCCAAGTTCGGGTACCAGCCGTCGATCCCGGTGCCGCGCAGCGCCCAGATGCGCTCGGACGCCAAGCTGATCGCCCGGCACCGGCTCGGCCCGGCCAAGCAGGCCGCCCGCAACCTGTTCAAGCCCACCCCCGTGGTGACCGAGCCGCCGGTCGCGGCGCTGCTCACCAAGGGCCAGCTCAAGGGCATCTCGGCCTGATCGGCGGTCCGGGGCCGCCTCTCGGGGCGGCCCACCGGAGTCAGGCGACCAGGCGCCGCTCCCAGGCCCAGGCGGCGATCTCCACCCGGTTCCGGGTGCCCAGCTTGGTGTGGATGCTGCCGAGATGGGTCTTCACCGTGCCGACCGAGATGAACAGCTCGCCGGCGATCTCCGCGTTGGTCTGGCCGCGGGCGGTCAACCGGACCACCTCCAGCTCGCGCGGGGACAGCCCGCCGTCCCCACCGGACGGCGCCGGGGCCGCCAGATGACGCAGCAGCCGGACCGTGATCGACGGGCTGACCAGCGCGTCACCGGAGGCGGCCGCCCGCACCGCCTCGATCAGCAGCGCCGGCCCGGAATCCTTCAGCAGGAACCCGGCCGCGCCGCCGAGCAGCGCCTGATGCACGTACTCGTCCAGGTCGAAGGTGGTCACCACGACCACCTTCACCGGATCCGGCACGTCCGGCCCGGCCAGCAGCCGCAGCGCCTGCAGCCCGTCCATCCGCGGCATCCGGATGTCCATCAGCGCCACGTCCGGTTTCAGCCGCCGCGCCTCGGCGACCGCCTCCACCCCGTCCGCGGCCTCGCCGACGACCTCCATGTCCGGCTGCGCGCCGAGGATCATGCCGAACCCGGTCCGGACCATGGCCTGGTCGTCGGCGATCATCACCCTGATCAAGAGACACTCCACTCCAGCGGCAGCACCGCGTCGACCACCCATCCGCCCCCGACACCGGGGCCCGCGGTGATCATCCCGCCGACCGCGCGGACCCGTTCGGTGAGTCCGACGAGACCATATCCAGGGCGTTCCCGCGGCGTGGGCGGGCGGGGTGCGGGTCCGTCGTTGCCCACTCTCACCAACAACTGCTCGGCGGTACGGGTGAGCCAGACCTCCACGTTCCGTGCCTCCGGGGCGTGCTGCCGGGTGTTGGTGAGCGCCTCCATCACCACCCGGTAGGCCGACGTGGAGACCTCCACCGGCAACCCGGCCATGTCCCCGTCGAAGTGCAGCCGGGCCACCGGGCCACCGGCCGCCGTGTACTGCTCGACCAGGATCTCCAGGTCACCGACCCCGGCCACCGGGGCGAGCGGAGCGTCCGGCCGCGAGTCCGAGTCGCGCAGCACCCCGACCATCCGGCGCATCGACGCCATCGTCTCGCTGCCGGCCTGCTCGATCTGCTCCAGCGCCAGCAGCACCCGCTGCGGATCCTGCTCGGCGATGAACCGGGCGCCCTGCGCCTGCACCACGATGCCCGTCACGTGGTGGGCGATGAAGTCGTGCAGATCGCGGGCGAACTCGGCCCGCTGCTCGGCCCGGACCGTGTCCACCGCCCGCTGCCGGTTGCCCTCCAGCGTGCGCAGATAGACGCCGATGCCGATGGCGGCCGCCCCGGCCAGCGCCTGGATCAGACCGAAGACGACCACCTGGCCCCCGATCGCGCCGGCCCGCAACGGCAACGTGCCGACCGCCAGCAGCAGCACCGCCACCGCAGGGACCGCCCACACCGTCCGGCCCCGGCGGGACACCACCATCAGCACCCCGAGCAGGGCCACCGACTCGGCCAGGCCCCACAGCGTCGTCTCGGCCTCGGCATTGCGGGACATCCCCACGCTCAGCAGCAGCGCGTGCAGACCCAGCAGCAGACCCGCCTGCGGCAGCCGGACCGAGTCCTGCCGGTGCGCCGGCAACCAGACCGCCGCGGCCACCATCGCCGCCGCGATCCGCCAGAGAGCGAGCGCCAGACCGCCGTTCGCCAGGCCGCCCTGGATGTCGAGGATGCCGAGGAGAGCCAGCACCCCGAACGCGGCGAGCTGGCCCATGCGGAGCAGGGCGAGGTTCATCATCGTGACCCAGCGTAGGCGGCCCCGTGCCGGGCCATCATCGGCCGAAAGACATAGCCGGGCCCATGCCCGGAGAGGGATGTGGGGTGCCGCCCGGGTCGGACAGTCTTCGATCGTCCGATCCCACCGAGCTTGGAGTTCTCACATGCAGAGGCAGTCCGCACCAGTGACGGACCGCAACGGCCCGGCCGCGGTCGCGGCCGTGGACCTGGTGAAGGTCTACGGCGCCGGCGACACCGCCGTCCGCGCGCTCGACGGCGTCAGCGTGGGCTTCGAGCGGGGCCGGTTCACCGCGATCATGGGCCCGTCCGGCTCCGGCAAGTCCACCCTGATGCACTGCCTGGCCGGCCTGGACACGGCCACCTCCGGACAGGTGCTGCTCGGCGGCACCGACCTGACGCAACAGCCGGACCGGGTGCTCACCAAGGCCCGGCGCGAGCGGATCGGCTTCGTCTTCCAGTCGTTCAACCTGCTGCCGCAGCTCACCGCGTCCGCCAACATCACCCTGCCGCTCGACCTGGCCGGCCGCGAACCGGACCCGGTGCTGCTGGACCGGCTGATCACCACGCTCGGACTGGGCGGGCGGCTCGGCCACCTGCCCAGCGAACTGTCCGGCGGCCAGCAGCAACGGGTCGCCCTGGCCCGGGCGCTGGTCTCCCGGCCCGAGGTGGTCTTCGCCGACGAACCCACCGGCAACCTGGACTCCCGCTCCGGCGCCGAGGTCCTCGCCCTGCTCCGCGACTCGGCCCGCGACCTGGGCCAGACCATCGTGATGGTCACCCACGACCCGGGCGCCGCCGCGTACGCCGACCGGGTCGTCATGCTCGCCGACGGGCG
Organism: Actinoplanes couchii; assembly: GCF_016862075.1. GTDB lineage: Bacteria > Actinomycetota > Actinomycetes > Mycobacteriales > Micromonosporaceae > Actinoplanes > Actinoplanes couchii. The sequence goes on from NZ_BOMG01000012.1 coordinate 37,971, forward strand.
CCTGGCCGGCGAGATCCACCAGCCGGACATCACCTCCGTCACCGAGGCCCTGCAGAGCCTGGCGGTCAACCGATGAGCGTCGTGCTGCGGACGCAGTTGGCCGGGGTGGGGCGGAGGCCGGCCCGGCTGCTGCTCACCGGGCTGGCGGTGCTCGTCGCGTCGTTCGTGGTCTACGCGACGGTGCTCGCCCAGCAGATCACCGAACGTAGCGTCGTCGGCGGGCTCAGCGGCACTCCGGAAGCCGTCGACCTGGTCGTGCAGCAGGGCGACGTCCGGTTCGCCGACGTCACCGCGGTCGGCAGGCTGCCCGGAGTCGCCGAGGTGGCCGTCCGTACCGAGGCGTACGTGCAGACACCCGCCGGCGACCTGATCGTCTCCACCGATCCGGGCAGCGGGCCGCTGAGCACCGTCACCCTCAGCCAGGGGCGGTACCCGACGGCGCCCGGGGAGATCGCGGTCACCCCGCGCACCGTGGAACGGATGGACCTCCGGCTCGGCGCAGGCGTGCCGGTCACCGTAGGGGAGGGCGGCAAACAGACGCTGACCGTGGTCGGGGTGGTCCAGCCGCCCGCCGACGCCGGATCCCTCGCCTACGGGACGCCGGACACCGTCGGCAGGCTGACCGGTGGCGACTGGGTCGACCGGATCGACCTGCGCCTGGACGGCGGGGGCGATTCCTCCGGCGTACGACAGCAGGTGGTTGATCTCTTCCAGGGTCGTGAAGGTGCGCCGGAGGTGACCACGGGGGCTCAGACCCGGCTGGCCGAGGCACGGGCCGCCGCCGACGAGATCGACCAGCTGTTCATCGTGGTCCGGGTGTTCGTCGCGGTCGCCGTGATCGCGGCCGGCCTGATCGTCGCCTCCACGTTCCGGATCGTCTTCGCCCAGCGGATGCGGCAACTCGCCCTGCTCCGCGCGGTCGGCGCCGGCCGGGGCGCGGTGTCCCGCGCGCTCGCCGCCGAAGGCGCCCTCACCGGCCTGGTCGCCGGGCTCACCGGGGTGCTGGCCGCGCTCGCCGTCGGCCACCTGATCCCACCGGTGGCGTCCGCCTTCGGCTCCGCACTGTCCGGACCGGGATTCCCGCTGCTCGAAGCCGGTCTCACGGTGCTGCTGGCGGTGCTGATCACGGTGCTGGCGGTGCTCGCCCCGGCACTCTCCGCCGCCCGGGTCGCGCCCCTGGAAGCGCTGCGGTCGGCGGCGACCACCGGCGCCCGGCAGGGCATCGGCGTGCTCCGCACGATCACCGGCCTGCTCTTCGCCGCCGGCGCCGCCGGGATCGCCGCCCTGGTCTGGAGCCGGCTTCCCGGCCCCGGCGAACCGTACAACTCGGCCGAGACGATGATGCTCGGCGTCGTCGCGTCCGGCGGGCTCGCGTTCGTCGCCCTGATCGCGCTCGGCCCGGTACTGGTCCGGCCGGTCCTCGCCGTCGCCGCCTGGCCGCTGCGCCGGCTCGGCCCGGTCGGCCGGCTCGCCGTCGGCGGAGTCGGCGGCAGCGCCCGCCGGGCCGCCGCCGTGTCGGTGGTGGTCGCGCTCGGCGTCACCCTGGTCACCGGGGTGCTCGTCGGCGGCGACTCGATCCGGGTGCTCGCCACCCGGGAAGCCGCGGCCGCCGCCCCCGCCGACTTCGAACTCCGCGGCCCCACCGGCGCCGCCCTGCCCGCCGCCGTCACCGACAGGGTGCGGCAGAGCCCCGACGTCACCCGGATCGCCACCTACCGCTGGACCGACGGGGTCAGCATCGGCACCATGCTGGACGCCGCGGCGACCGACGTGCCGGTGGCGGACGTGCCCCGCCTCGCCGAACTCGACACGGTGTCCGGCTCGGTCACCGGCCTGGCCCCCGGCCGGGCCGTGATCGGCCAGATCGTCGCCGAACTCGACGGCCTCCGGACCGGCGACGAGGTGGTGGTCGGCCGGGCCGGACGGCAGATCCGGGTGACGGTGGCAGCCGTCCTCGGCGGCCAGGCCCCGCTGCACACCGGAATCCTGCTGGACGCCGCCGACCTGACCCGCCTGGGCATGCCCGCCGCCCCGACCGGGCTGCTCGCCGACGCCGCCGCCCCCGGCGAGGACGGCCGGACCGCCGCACTGCGCTCCCTGCGCGCCGCGGCCGCCGGCCAACCGGACCTGGCGGTGGCCGTGCTCGCCGACCAGTACGACCAGATCAACGACGCCCTCGCCATGGTCCTCGCGGTGGCGCTGGCCCTGATCGGCCTGACCGTGTTGATCGCGGTGGTCGGGGTGGGCGCGACCACGGCCCTGTCGGTGGTCGAACGCTCCCGCGAGTCCGGGCTGCTCCGGGCGGTCGGCATGTCCCGGTCCGGCCTGCACACCATGCTCACCACGGAATCCGCCCTGTACGGCGTGATCGGCGCGGTCCTGGGCCTCCTGCTGGGCGTTCCCTACGCCTGGCTGGCCGTCTCGGCGATCGGCCTGGACGCGCCGCTGACCCTCCCGGGTTTCCAGCTGCTGGCGGTGTTCGTGGTGCTGGTGGCCCTGACGGCGCTGGCCGGCGTGCTGCCGGCCCGCCGGGCGGCCCGGGTGAGCCCGGTGACCGCCCTCGGCACCGACTGACCCACCGCGAACGGCGAGGCAGGCCCCAGCCCGGGGCCTACCTCGCCGTGCCACCCCACGCCAAACCGCGCGCCTGCCCGTTTGCGCCGCGCTTTCTGTTTGCGCCGCGCTTTCCCGCGCCTCGCTCTGCCACCCCACGCCGAACCGCGTGCCTTTCCGCGCCGCGTCCTGCCACCCCACGCCAGACCGCGCGCCTTTCCGCTCGCGCCGCGCCCTCCCGTGCCGTGCCCCGGTCTGGCTGTCGCGGTGGATTTGGGGGATCGGTGGTGGTTGATCGTATTGACGGATGTGAGGTTGTCTACTGCAACCCGGGTGGGGGCGTTTGCGGGACGGGACGTGACCGGAGCGTCCGGTATGGTTCGGCCGCACACGACTGGGGATCACGGCGGGGGACGGATGAGACGTAAGGTTGCCATCGGGCTGGGCACGGCTACCGCCGTGCTGGCTGCCGGCGGGGGAGTGGCTGCTCTGACCTGGTCTTCCGGACCCGGGGTCGCCGCTGCGGCGGTGATTCCCACGGCACCTCCGGCGACGGTGGTCGGCACCGTGGCCGCGGATCCGAACCCGGCGCCGCCACGGGTCCGCTCGGAGTTGCGGACGGTGGGGCTGACGGTCTCCGGCAGCAAGGCGGATCTGCCGCAGCAGGCCACCAAACGGTTCAGCCTTCTCGGCGTCACCTGGGACGACGGCCGTAGCGTGCCGGACGGCACCCTCGAGGTGCGGACCCGCAGCGTCACGACCGGCAAGTGGTCCGGCTGGGAGGCGCTCCACCTCCAGGACGACGGGCCCGATGGCACGGAGGCCGCCGCGCCGCGACGTGGGGCGACCGCGCCGCTGTGGGTCGGCCCGTCCGACGGCGTGGCCGCCCGGATCGCCGGCAAGGGCGCCGAACTGCCGGCCGGCCTGCGACTCGACCTGATCGACCCGGGCAGCGAGAGCACCGGCGGTCAGGGCAACGAGAGCACCGGTGGGAAGGGTGGCGGGAGCACCGGTGGGCAGGGCGGTGGCGAGCCGGTTCCCAGCGCCTCCGTCCCGTCCGCGACGCCCACCGGCACGACGACCGACCCGGCGGCCGATGAGCCGTCGGAGGAGGCGACCGAGCCGGTTGTCGAGGAGACCGCCCCGGGCGGTTCGCCGTCACCGACGGCCGGCGCGACCCCGGAGGTCGCCGTCCCGTCGGCCGGCGGGAAGACGACCGATTCCGGAAAGACGAACGATTCCGGGAAAGTGACCGATTCCGGTAAGACGGCCGACTCCGGCAAGGCGTCGGTGGCGGCGATCGCACCCCGGTTCCCGGCCTACCGCTCGCGGAGCTACTGGAGCGCCGACGAGACGATCGTCAAGCGCGACGACCTGGCCGTAGCCGACAGCGTCCAGGTGGTGTGGGTCCACCACACCGCGCACGCGACGGACGCCAACTCCTACTCCTGCTCGGCCGCCTCGACGATCATCCGGGCGATCCAGAAGTACGACGTAGCCAGCAAGAAGCTCTCCGACATCGGCTACAACTACCTGGTCGACAAGTGCGGCAACCTCTACGAGGGCCGCGCCGGCGGGGTGGAGAACGCCGTCGTCCCGGCCGCGGTCGTCGGTTTCAACACCGGTTACGCGTCGATCGCGGTGATCGGCGACTACGACACGGCCGCCTCGACGGCCGCCGTGGAGAAGGTCCTGGCGCAGGTCGCCGCCGCCCGGCTGAGCAAGTACGGCTTCGACCCGGCGAGCCAGGTCACCCTCACCGCCGTGATCGACAACAACAAGTACAAGACCGGTGCGAAGTTCACCGTTTCCCGGGTGGCCGGCCACCAGGAGGCCGACTCCACCCTCTGCCCGGGGAAGAGCCTGACCGCCCGCCTGCCGGAGATCCGGAACCAGGCACAGGTGATGATCACCGGGCTGGCCGTGCCGTCGATCACCGGCGCGGTGCCGTCGGCCGGTGCGTACTACGCGAAGAAGTCGGCGACGGTGAACTGGACGGTGGCCGCGGACGCGCCGGCGATCGCCGGGTTCGACGTCCTGCTCGACGGCGCGAGGATCGCCACGGTCGCCGCGACCGTACGCAGCGCCCCGGTGACGGTCCCGGCCGGGAAGCACACCGTCACGGTTCTGGCCCGGCAGACCTCCGGTGCCACCGCCCGGGTCGCCGTGGTGGTCTACGGTGACGTCACCGCGCCCACCTTCAAGGCGACGATCGGGCTGTCGCTGCGGACCGGCACCTACAGCGCCACGGTGGTCCCGGTGAAGCTCACCCCGAACGGCGCCGACAACGTGAAGCTGGCCGGTTACCAGGTCAGCAAGCCGAAGGCGGCGGCGCTCGGCCCGGTCGCGAGCTGGGCGACCACGGTCAAGCCGGGCGCGTCGGTCTGGACGGTCACCGCGAAGGACGTGGCGGGCAACAGCCGGGCCGCGTCGATCACCCGCACGGTGACGCTGTCGCCGGAGACGGCGGCGAAGAGGACCGGCATGTGGACGAAGAAGACCGGTGCCGGCTACCTGGGCGGCAAGGCGCTGACCGCGTCGAAGAAGAACGCGAAGCTGACCTGGACGTTCACCGGCCGGTCCGCGTCGCTGCTGTTCTCCCGGGCGGCCGCCAGCGGCACGGTGGTGATCTACGTGGACGGCAAGAAGATCACCACGGTCAACCTGAAGTCCGCCAAGGCGCTGAACCGGCAGGCGGTCTGGACCCGGGACCTGACCTACGGCAAGCACACCGTGGCGATCGTGGCCCAGGGCAAGCCGGTGGTCTCGGACGGAATGGCCTTCATCAAGTAGTCAGGAAGTACGGCGGACGTTCTCGCGCCGCTCCGGGCCGGGATGGTCCGGGACGGCGGCCGGGGGCAGGGTGAACGAGAAGGTCGCGCCCTGCCCCTCCTTGCTCTCCGCCCAGATCTCCCCGCCGTGCCGTTCCACCGCCCGGTGCACGGTGGTCAGCCCGATGCCGGTGCCGGGGAAGTCGCGGGCGTCGTGCAGCCGGGCGAACGGCCGGAACAGCTGCCCCGCCTGGTCGGACGGGAATCCGGCGCCGTTGTCGCGCACCCAGAACCGGGTGCCGTCGGTGCTGATCTCGACCGCCGGATCATCGACCTTGCGGGTGAACTTGACCGCGTTGGTGATCAGGTTCTCCAGGACCACCCGGACCAGACCCTCGTCCCCGTCGGCGACCATGCCCTCGCGTACGGCGAAATCGATCTGCCGGTCCGGATCGCGGGCCGTGACGTCGGCGACCACCTGGCGTGCCGTCGCAGTCATGTCGAAGGTCTCCCGGCGTAGCTCGCCACGGCTGGCCCGGGCCAGGATGAGCAGCGACTCCACCAGGTCGGCCATCCGCATCGAGGCCGCGTGGATGCGGGTCAGCCGGTGTTTGGTGGCCTCGCCGAGCGGCTCCTCGATCTCCTCCAGCATGTGCTCGGCGAAGCTGCTGATCACCTGCAGCGGGCCGCGCAGGTCGTGGGACACCGAGCCGGAGAACGCCTCCAGCTCCCGGTTGCGCCATTCCAGTTCCTCGACCATCGCGGCCCGGGTCTCGGCGAGCTGCCGGGCGGCCCGTTCCTCGGCGGCGTCCAGTTCGCGGCGCATCAGCTCCTCGCGGATGCGGCGGGCCTCGTCGTGCGACTGCTTGCGGCGGATCTGGGCGCGCACGTGCACCCGCAGGCCCTCCGGCACGTCGGCGTCGCGCACGTAGTCGTCGGCGCCGGCCGCCAGCGAGTCCAGCATCCGCTCCTCCGGCCCGGTCATCACCAGCGGCAGATCGCCGGCCTGGGGTGCGCCCCGAAGCCGCCGGCACTCCGCGGCGGCCCGCTCCGGGTCGTCGCCGAACCCGAGGACGATGCAGTCGACCGGCTGGGCGGCGAGCAGTTCGACGGTGTCGTCCACGGCGGTGGCCTGCACGATGTCGTAGCCGTCGGCGCGCAGCGGTTCGGCCCAGCGTTCCAGTTCGGCCCGGTCGGCGCCGACGATCATCACCTTGCCCGGCCCGTGCAGACCGCCGATCGCCTCGATCGGCAGCTGTTCGGCGCTCTGCCGCAGCACCACCGCCAGTTTCGCCAGCACCACCGCCATGTCCTGCTGCTTGCGGACGAACGCGTCGGCCCCGGCGTCGAGCATCTGCATCTCGGTGGCGTAGTCGTCGGCGGCCGTCATCAGCAGGCACGGGGTGTCGCGCAGCGCCGGGTCGAGGCGGATCCGGCGGATCACGGTGGCGCCGTCGACGACGGGCATCACCCCGTCCACGATGATCGCGTTGGGCCGGCGGTCGGCGGCCATCCGCAGCCCCTCCTCGCCGCCGGTCGCGGTCAGCACCGCGTAGCCCTCGGGTTCCAGCAGCTCGCGCAGCTGCTCCCGGAAGGTGACGCTGTCGTCGATGACGAGGATGGTGGTGAGCCCGGTGTCCCGGTCCGGGGCCTCGCCGAGCAGTTGCCGGGTCCGGGCCACCACATAACCCGCGTCGTACGGTTTCCCCACGTACTCGTCCGCGCCGGTGCGCAGTCCGGCGAGCCGGTCGGACACCTCGCTCTCGCTGGACAGCAGCATGGTGATCACCCCGTCCCGGCCGGGGGTGTGCCGCAACTCGGTGAGCAGTTCCAGGCCGTCGGCGTCGGGCAGCAGCACGTCCAGCACGGCCGCGTCGAAGGGTTTCGCCGCGAACGCCGACCGGGCCTCGGCCCCGGTGGCGCAGAGGATGGTGGCGAACCCGTCGTCGGAGAACGCCTCGTGCAGGTCCATCCGCACGGTCAGGCTGTCGTCGACGATCAGCACGGTCGGCGTCATCGGTGGACCGCCGAGGCCAGCTCGGCGACCCGAGCGGCGATCCGGGCCGGCGGGAGCACGTGCTGGGCGGCGCCGATCAGCGCGGCCTCCCGGGGCATGCCGTAGACGGTGCAGCTCCCCTCGTCCTGGGCGAAGGTGACCGCGCCCCGGTTGCGCATCTGCAGCAGACCGGCGGCCCCGTCCCGGCCCATCCCGGTGAGCAGGCAGCCGATCGCGGCCGCGCCGAACTCGTCGGCGACCGATTCGAACAGCACGTCCACCGACGGCCGGCAGGAGTGCCGCTGCGGGCCGTCGCTGAGCCGCAGCAGCTTGTCCCGGACGAAGACGTGCCGGTCCGGCGGCGCGAGCAGGACCTGCCCGGCGACCCGGCTGACCGGGGTGCCGTCGGTGGCGTAGCGGACGTCGCGGCCGCACTGCCCGCCCAGCCAGTCGGAGAACGCCACCGCGAACTGCTCGCTGGTCGCGATGTGCTGCACGATCAGCACCGGGGTGGGGAACGACGACGGCAGCGAGCACAGCAGCTCGGTGAGCGCGCCGGGGCCGCCGGTGGAGGCGCCGACCGCGACCACCGACACGCCGGTGAGGGCCGGGATCGGCACCGGCGGCGGCGTCGGAGTGGCCGGAACGGACGGGGCCGCCGTGGTGGTGGATCGCCGGGCCCGGGTGTGGGTGATCACCCGGATCCGGGACACCACCCGCAGCGACGTACGCAGCCGCGAGGCCCAGTCGGCGTCCGAGTCGTCGCCGCGCGGTTTCTCCATCACGTCCACCGCCCCGGCGGCCAGCGCGTTGTACGTGCTGAACAGCTCCTGCCGGTCTGCCGACGACACCACCAGGATCGGGGTCGGGTGGCTGGCCATGATCTGCTCGGTGGCCTCCAGGCCGCTGATCCCGGGCAGCATCATGTCCATGGTGATCACGTCGGGGCGCAGCCGGGCGGTCATCTGCACGGCCCGTTCCCCGTCCATCGCCTCGCCGACGATCTCCAGCTGCGGGTCCGGGGCGAGCGCCTCCCGCAGGTGGTGCCGCATGGTGGACGAGTCCTCGACGATCAGCACCCGGGTCGTCATGAGCGGACCACCAATCGCCGGATGTGACCCAACAGGAGTTCCTGGTCGAATTCGCCCTTGACCACGTACGCGCTGGCCCCGGCGTCCCGTCCGCGGTCCCGGTCGGCGGCGCTGGCCCGGGAGCTGACCAGGATCGCCGGCACCACGGCCAGCTTGGGGTCGGCCCGGGTCCGTTCGACGAACGTGAAGCCGTCGATGCCGGGCATGTCGATGTCGGTGAGGAACAGCCCGTACCGCCGGGCCCGGGCCTTCTCCAGGCCCTCCTCGCCGGACGCGGCCAGGTCCACCTCGTAGCCGGCCGACTCCAGGATGCTGCGCTCCAGCATCCGGGTGGTCAGCGAGTCGTCGACGACCAGGATCGGCAGCGGCGCGGCGACCGTGGCGGCCGCCGGGCGGGCGCCCGCCTGATGGCCGCGGAACACCTCGTCGGCCAGGCCCTGCGGGTCCAGCACCAGGCGCGGGTTGCCGTCAGCGTCCACCGACACGCTGCTGACCACCGCCGACGCCGGCGCCAGCTCGGGCAGCGGGCGGGCCACCAGACCGGACGTGCCGGCCAGCCGGTCCACCCCGATCGCGAACGTGCCGCCGGTGGTGTTGACCACGACCGCGGCGCCGATACCGGGCGTGTCCGGGACCGTCGAGCCGGTGTAGAGGGCTTCGGCCAGCGGCAGGAACGGGGCCGCGCTGCCGTCGTAGACGATCCGCCCGGACACCGCCGCGGCGGCCGCCTCCTCCGGGCTCAGCCGCACACACGCCCGGACCACGTCCAGCGGCAGCGTCGCCACGGTGCCACCGGCCTCCACGTTCAGCCCGGTCATCGCCAGCAGCGCCAGCGGGAAGATCAGCTCGACGGTGGCGCCCAGGCCGGGCGTGCTGTGCACCTTGACCTCGCCCTGCAGCTGCACGGCCACCTCGCGGACCGCGTCCATCCCGATGCCGCGCCCGGACACTTCGGTCACCGCCGGCGCTGTGCTGATCCCGCCGTGCAGGACCAGGCCGAGCAGCGACTCACTGTCCGGCGGCCCGCTCCCGGCCGCCAACAGACCACGATCTTCTGCGGTACGCCGTAACGCGTCCAGATCGAAACCCCGGCCGTCGTCGATGCACCGGAACATCGCGAAGCGCCCGCGCCGTTCCACCTCGACGGTGATCGTCCCCTCGGCCGGTTTGCCGGCCGCCACCCGCTCCTGCTCCGGCTCGATGCCGTGCACCACCGCGTTGCGCACCACGTGCAGGAATCCTCCGCTGACCGGGCCGAGCAGGTGTGCGCCCATCCGGATCCCGGTGCCCCGGGCCTCGAACCGGACCCGTTTGCCCTCGGCGTCGGCGGCGTCGCGCACGGCCCGCCGCAGCGTGGTGAAGACCGAGCTGACCGGGACCAGCCGCAGCCCTTCGGCACGCGCCCGGACGTCCTCCAGCTCCCGTTCGATCTGGTCGACCGAGTCGGTGAACCGGCGCCCGGCCGACCCGAGTTCGGCGGCCAGCCGTTCCGCCGCGGCCCGGGTGGCCGCCGCGTTGCCGCGCCCGACCCGCAGCTGGTCGGCGAGGTTCTCGGCGGACCGGTGCAGCCGTTCGACGGTGGAGCAGCCGACCCGTAGCGGCGCCATCCGGGTGTTGGTCTCGCCGATCGCGTCCAGCAGCTCGTCCAGGTCGGCGGTGGGGGGTTTGACGACCTCCTCGCGCCGCGGTTCCGGCGCCTTCTCCTGCGCCTTGGCCGGTTCCACCTTTTTATCGGGAGCAGGAGCGGGTTTCTCCATCACCGTGACACAGGCGGCGATCGCGTCGTTGAGGCGCAGCAGCTCGCGCATCTCCTCGGCGGCCAGCGGCCCCGCGTCGTCACCCCGGTGCGGGACCAGGATCTCCTCGAACGCGTGTGCGTGGTCGGCGATCTCCTTCTGCTTGACCACCCGGGCCGCGCCCTTGAGCGTGTGCGCGACCCGCAACAGCATCGCCACCGGTTCCGGGCCGGGCCGCTGGTCCAGGTCGAGCACTCCGGCGCTGATCTGATCGACCAGTTCGCGCGCCTCGACCCGGAAGTACCGCAGCGGATCCTTGCCCTCGGCCATCAGTGGCGTCCGGTGCCGACGAGTTCCAGCAGATCCCCGGAGAGGGTGGAGAGGTGGGCCGCGGTCTGTTTGGTCTGCACCGCGCTGGCCTCGGTCTCCCGCGACACCCGGGCGGTGTCCGAGACGGCCACGTTGACCTGCTCGACGGCGGTGGTCTGCTGCTTGGTGGAGAGTTCGATCTCCCGGGTCGCCTCGTTGGTGGTCGACACCAGGTGGGCGATCTCCCGGAACGAGCTGGTGGCCTGGTCGAACTGCCGGGAACCGGCGTCCACCGCCTTGGCGCCGATCTCGGTGGCCATCACGGTGGTGTTGACCGCGCCGCGGACGTCCTCGATCAGCGCCCGGATCTCCTTGGCCGACGCCGCGGTCCGGTCGGCGAGCTTGCGGATCTCCTCGGCCACCACCGCGAACCGGCGGCCCCACTCCCCGGCGCCACTGGCCTCGATGGTGGCGTTGATGGCCAGGATGTTGGTCTGCTCGGCCAGCTCCGACACCAGGTCCACGACCAGGCCGATCTGCTGCGACTTCTCGCCCAGCGCCAGCATGTGCTGCACGATCTGGTCGACCTGGGAGCGGATCGCGCTGATCGAGGCTCTGGTCTGGTCGATGGTGGAGTCACCGCTGCGGGCCGCCGACTCGGTCTCCTCGGCGATCTTCGACACCCGCTGCGCCGCCTCGGCGATCTGCCGGGAGGTGATCAGCAGCTCGGAGATGGTCGTGGTGATCTCGTTCATCGCGCTGGCCTGGTCCCGGCCGCCGCTGACCTGCTGGGAGGCGGCCGCCTCCAGCTCGGCCGACGAGCTCTGGATGTGGCCGACCGCGGCGCCCACCTCACGCTTGAGGTCCCGGCTGAGCCGCCAGGCGACCACCGACGCGCTCATCGTGGTGAGCACACCCAGCACGATGATCACCACGATGGCCTGGGTGGCCCGGCTGGACGCCGCGTCCCGGTCGGCGGCGACCGTCGTCTGCACCCGGGTGATGAGCGCGGTCAGGGCGGTCTCCAGCTCGATCCGGATCGGGACCACCCGGGTGTCGTTCGTCGCGACGATCCGGTCGATGTAGTCGGCGCCGGGGTGCTCCTTCCGCTCGGTCATCACCGCGGCGGTCGCCGCCGCGTGCCGGCTGTCGACCTCGGCGATCTCGGCCGCCAGCCGCTGCGATTCGGCATCGGTGAGGGCGCTCTTCAGCTTGTCCAGCCGGTTCCGGAACGAGGTGTGGTCGTTGTCGGTCAGATTCTCGTTCTCCGCGGTCGGCTTCAACAGGAAGGCACGGTAGTTGGCGATCCGCGCCTCCAGGGTGCTGCGCAGGTTCTCCGCGCCGGTCAGGTTCGCCGTCGCCGACTCGATCGCCGCGTCCTTGGAACTCACCACGAGGGCCAGGCCCGTGACCGACGTGATGATGGTGAGCAGGGTCAACAGCACGGTGATTCCGACACCGAAGGCGAGTTTGCCTCCGAACGTACGTCCGGCCATCATCGGATCTCCTCGGGGACGGGCTGGTGTCCGGCCAGCTGGTGGACGAGTGCACGGACAGCCGGCACGTCGATGATCGGGCGGTCCCCGTCCGGCAACCGGACCAGGCCCTGCAGGCAGCCGTGCTGCCCGTCGTCGTCGGTGGACGCGGTGACCACGTCGCCGAGCGGAACCCGCAGATGCCGGTCCAGCTCGTGGAACGCCAGCGCCATCGGCGGGGTTCCGGCGGTCAGCAGCAGCCAGCGGGGGCGCTGCCCGATGGTGTGCCCGAGCAGGGCCGCCAGGTCGTACACCGGCACCACGGTCCCGGCGAAACCCGCCACCCCGAGCAGCGCCCGTACGGTCGTCGGCAGCGCCGTCACCGGCCGGTCCGGGTGCACCCCGGAGGCCTGGGACAGGCGCAGCGCGTACGGCCGTCCCCCGGCGCCGACCGCGAGCAGCTCGATGGAGTCGCCGTCCAGGGTGCGGGCCGGCTCGGCGAACGACCTGTCGAAGTCCGCCCGCAGCTGCTCCACCCGCCCCGCAACGCTGGTGACCCTCATGCCGGCACCTCCGCTGCGCTCCGGTGCCGGCACGAGCACTCGAACTGTGCTGATGATTCGCTCGCAAGCTCGCTCATCGCCGCACCCCGCACGCGTCCAGTTCGGTCCGGCAGAGGGTGGTCAGGGCCAGTCGCCCGAACCCGCCGCCGAACAGCACGATCCGTTCCTCGGACTCGGACGCCAGCAGTCGCAGTGCCGCCTCGAGATGGTCGGTGGCCCCGCTGCCGTCGCCACGCCGCCGGGCCAGCAGCCCCATCCGCAGCCGGGGCATCGCGAACTGCGGATCCAGGTACGCGGCCAGCCGGTACTGCCCGGCCGCCTGGTCCGCGCAGTCCAGCTCGTGGCAGATGCCGAGCAGGTGGTGCGCGTCCGGCTGCGGCCCGCCGACGTCGATCAGCCGGTGCGCGGTGGCCCGGGCCTCGTCGACCCGGCCGAGCTGGGCCAGCAGCACCCCGCGCAGCAGCACCTCCCGGTCCCCGAGCGCCTCCAGGGCCTCGGCGAACCGGTCGTCGCGCAGCAGCCCGAGCGCCCGCCGGTAGTCGCCCTCGCCGGGATCCGGCCGGGCCGGGATCGGGGCGGCCGGTGCGGTCCGGGTGACCGGGGCGGGTGCGGGCGGTGGTTCCGGGGCGGGCGCGGTGACCTGCCGCCGGTAGTAGACGGTGCCGCCGGCGTGGCACACGGTCAGCCCTTCGGGCCGCGACCCCATCGAGTCGGTGTGCCCGAGGAACAGGAATCCGCCGTCGGCCAGCGCCCGGGTCATCTTCCGGTACAGGTTCGCCCGGACGTCGTCGGTCAGGTACATCAGCAGGTTGCGGCAGAAGATCAGGTCGTACCCGGCGGCCCGCCACAGCTGCGGGTCCTCGCCTGCCACGTTGTGCTCGACGAACCGGACCGTGGCGGCCACCTTCTCGTCCACCCGGTAACCGTCCGAGGTCTTCCGGAACCAGCGTTCCCGCATGTCCTCCGGGGTGTCCCGCAGCGACCACGGCGAGTAGTGCGCGGTCCGTGCCTTGGCCAGCATCTGCCGGTTGGCGTCCACCCCGACCACCGTGACGATCCAGTCGTCGCCGGGTTTCGCCCTCGCGGCCTCGATCGCCAGCGAGTACGCCTCCTCACCCGACGAACAGCCGACCGAGAAGATCCGCAGCACCCGCTGCCCGGAGCGGGATCCGATCAGCTCCGGCAGCACCCGCTCGCGCAGCGCCCGGAACTGCTCGTCGTGCCGGAAGAAGTAGGTCTCGGTGATGCTCAGCGCCTGGGCCAGCTCGGCGATCTCGGCGGTCCAGCGCCGCCCGTCCAGCCGGTCCAGGTACTCGCGTTCGCTGAGCCCGTGCGCCTTGGCCCGGGCGGACAGCACCGTCGCGGTCTGGGTCAGGTCGTTGTCGGCGAACGTCCAGCCGAGCCGCTTCTGCAACAGGTCCCGGAAGCGGGCGAGCGATTTCGACCCGGTCATGACGCGTCCTCCGGCGGGCTGCCGGCCGCCTCCCACACCTCGTCGGGTACCGCCCGGATGCTGCGCAGCAGGATCAGCGGTTCGGTGCCGATCGTGCCGACCGCCGCGATCAGGGCCTTGGAGGCGCCGGTCAGCAGCGCGGCCGGGCCTTCCGGTGGCTCCACGTGGATCTCCTGGACGCCGATCACCGGCCCGGTGGCGCAGACGATCATGCCGCGCCCGGCCTGCACTGCCACGTACCGTTCGATCTCGCCGGTCACCCCGGTGAGCAGCCTGGTCACGTCGATCACCGGGCTCGGCGCACCGCGCAGAATGGTCAGCCCGCGGACGTAGGGTGGAGTTCCGGCCAGCGGCCGGGTGGCCAGCGGCCGCATCGTCTCGACCACCTCATCCAGCGGCAGCCCGCAGTAGAGCGGCCCGGCACGGAAGAGCAGCGCGAGGACTCCCGCGTCCACCGCCTGTGCCACGCTGCCCGGATGCCCCGCCACGGCCTCAGGCTAGTCACCGTTTTGCGAGCTTCGCTCGCTTTCGGGGCATCCGGCCGGTCCGGGCTCGCGGCTGCCCTCCACGAGCCCGGACCGGCCTCTTTTCGAGGGGCGTATCAGTGGCCCTTGCCGTCGCTGCCGGTGAACCGCACCGGCAGCGACGACGGCGCCCGGTGCCGGGGGATGCGCACGGTGTCCGGGGCCCGGCCGGCCACCGGCAGGTCCGGTTCCTCCGGTTCCCGCCCGGCCGGCGGCCACAGCCGGGCCGGCCGCTTCGCCGCCAGGTCCTCGGCCCAGCCGAAGGCCACCACCGCGACCACGGTGAGCAGCACCGCGGCCACCAGCGTGACGGGCTTCTCGAAGTGGCCGAGGTCGTCGACGGCCAGCCAGGTGAGCAGCGGCCAGATCGCCGCGATGGCCAGGTTGTGCCACAGGTAGACGGTGACCGCCCGGGAGTTCAGCACCTCGACCGCCCGGCTCAGCGGCCGGAACCGGGCCAGGCCCGTCACGTCCGGCTGCCAGCGCAGCACCACCAGCACGAACGCCAGCGACCACAGCGCCTGCGACTCCGGGACGTCGTTGAGGTCCCAGGGGTGCTCGTCGCCGGGATGCCCGCTCTGCCAGTAGAGCGCGGCGCCGCCGAGCACCACCACGGCGGTCAGCAGGGTGCGGGGCCGCAGCTTGGCCAGCAGGCCGTCGCGGTGCGCGAAACCGGCGATCCAGCAGGCGCCGAAGGTGACCAGGTCCCACATCACCGTGTCCAGCGATCCGGGCAGCTCGAACCCGCTCCGGTCGATCGCCGCGATGGCCACCACCGGGGCGGCCACCAGCAGCCAGGCCGCGCCGCCCAGGGTGCGCCACGCGGCCCAGAGCATCGGTGACAGCAGCACGAACCAGAGATAGGCGCGGATGTACCAGAGGGTCTCCCAGGCGTCGATGGCCAGCTCACTGCCGGGCGGGTCGTCCAGGGGCAGGATCCAGAAGATCAATTTCCACTGGTCGTACGGGTGAGTCCCGCCCCGTTCCAGGGTCCATCCGGTGGCGATCATGGCGGGGACGGCGATCGCGCCGAGCAGCCACAACGGGGGCAGCAGCCGGCGCAGCCGGGACGTCACCACCCGCCCGGCCGATCGTTTCTGCAACGACGCCGCGGTCAGCGAGCCGGCCACCGCGAACATCACGCCCATCGCCGGGAACACCAGGGACAGCCACGGCCAGCCGAAGAGGTGATAGACGACCACCCGGACGATGGCGGCGGCACGGAGTATGTCCAGGTATCGATTGCGCACCGGGGAACGGTAGCGACGGCGCGGGTCCATCAGGGACGGTCGACCGGACGGCGAATGCGACGGTTGGGATTACCCCGGCAGAGGGAAGATCATCCGATCCCTGTGCGTCTGTGCGACACGTCTGCGTGACCGTGACCGAAAGAGCGCCGTTGGGTTACCGACGAACGCCCCGGGCCGTCCGGAGCGCCGCGAGCGAGGGATGGACATGCGGAAAACTCTGGTAGTGCTCGGTCTGGCCGTGTTCGCCCTGCCCGGAGCACCGGCCCGGGCGGAGTCGTCCACCATGGGCGAGTCGCTCACCCGGGCCGAGGATCCGAATCCGATCGTCGACTCGCGGACCGGGGTCACCGCCGACTCGGTCTCGGCCAGCCCGTACGCGCCGTTCCAGCAGCAGGTGCTGGCCCTGGTCAACCACAACCGGCAGCGGGCCGGCTGTGAACCGCTCACCCTGGACATGCGGCTGATCCGGGCGGCCAACCGGCACGCCGCCGACATGGCCCGCCGGGAGTACTTCGACCACGAGACGCCCGGCGGCCGGAGCGCCGGGGAACGGGTCGCCGGAGCCGGATACTCGTGGTCGAAGTATTCGGAGAACATCGCCAAGGGCCAGGACAGCCCGTTCCAGGTGGTGCGCGCCTGGATGGACAGCCCCGGGCACCGGCGCAACATCCTGGACTGCTCGCTCGACGAGATGGGAGTCGGGCTGGCGGTGTCGTCCGACCGGACCCCGTACTGGGTGCAGGACTTCGCCACCCCCCGCTGACCCCGTCTTTTCCCGCAGTGATTTCGCCTCAAGCCGGTGGCCCGCGGTGCCGATGGCATACCGGTTTCGTGTCACCGCTCTTCCCGGTACGTGATTTCTGGGACGGCTGTGCTTCGATGTGCGGACATCACTCCTGGGGAGGACGTTGTGACAAGGGGACGGGTTACCGCCCGCCTCATCGGCACCGTTACGGCGGTGCTGGTTGGCAGCGGAATCAGCGCGTTCGCGCTGACGCCGGCGAGCGCTGCACCGGTGACCGCTGCCGTGACCACCACGGTGGTCACCAAGGCGGCTGCCGCGTCGTGCGCGACCGGCAAGTACCAGAAGCAGGTCGAGGGCTACCTCAAGCAGCTGGGCGGATTCGGCACGGTGACGGTGGACGGCAAGCAGTCCGCCGCCGACTGCGCCGCGATCGTCAAGTTCCAGAAACGTTACGGGATCCAGCCCGCGAAGGGCCTGGCCGGCCCGACCACGGTCGACGTCGCCAAGCGGCTGGCGTCCACCAAGACGGCGGTCTGCAAGCCCAAGAAGAAGGGCATCACCTTCTGCGTCAACCTCACCCAGCAGACCAGCTGGGTGATGAAGAACGGCAAGGTGCTGTACAAGCCCACCATCGTCCGAACCGGCTACAAGGGGTACCGGACGCCGGCGGGCACCTACAAGATCAACAAGCGGACGAAGAAGGAATGGTCCGACCCGTACGAGGTGTGGCTGCCCTACTGGCAGCGCTTCATCGGCGGGATCGGGTTCCACCAGACCACGACCTACATCCACGACAAGTGGCGCGGGTCGCACGGCTGCGTGAACCTTCTCCAGGCCGACGCCAAGGCGTACTACAGCGTCGGCAAGATCGGCATGACGGTGAAGACGTTCGGCCGCCGCGCCGGCACCTGATCCCTCCGTTCAGCGAAACGGGCCGTCCCTGTTCCCAGGGGGCGGCCCGTTTTCTGTCGTACCCCTCTGTTTGGATCGGCGCATGGAAATGAGCTGGGAAGATTTCACCCGTGCGCTGGCCGCCGGCATCGGCCGGGGCTGTGAGGACGACGCCGTCATCCTCGGCTGGCACGAGCTGGGTTTCGTCCAGTTCATCCAATCCACGGACGAGATCTCGGTGGAGGTGAGCGACAACGAGGGTCTTCCGCTGACCGGCGCGCAGCGGGCCGGGCTGACCGCGGCCGGGTGGGGGCCGCCGCCTCCCGGCTTCGGCGGGTTGTACCACCGCGACCTCCCCTGGCGGGCGGAGCAGCGGGTGTTCGACGAGACGGCGCAGCTGATCACCACGACCCTGCGGGACGCGATCGGTGTCAGCTCCCCGGCCGACCTCGAGATCAAGGCCTTCAACGTCATGGGCGGCGAGCGCTTCGCCCTGCCGCTCACCCCGCTGGAGTTCGAGAAGGCGGTCGTCGACGTCAAGGCCCGCCTCGCCGACCTGGACCTGCAGGAGGCGGCCGCCGCCTACCTGATCCGGGAGTCCGGCGTGCCCACCCGGACGGTCGCGGTGGTGCACGGGCCCGCACACCACCGGCCCGGCCCGGCGGACGCCGGTGACTTCTTCCTGGACCGGGTGCTGCTCGTCGAGGGCGACGATCCGCACATCATGGTCTGGTCGCACTCCGGGCCGAACAAACGTCTCGGCTCCCGTCTGGTGGCACGGCTGCCCGGCGACACCGGCCCCTACATCCGGGCCGAGCAGAGCAGCACCCCCTATGTGCGGGATCTGCTGCGGCGTCATCCGGCGGTGGCCGCCGACCCGGAGACCCGCGACCTGATGAACACGTTGCTGGCCGGCGGGCGCCCGGACGTGGTCCGTGCGGAACGTGTCGCCATCGACGCCGCCGGGACCATCACCGTCACGCGGATGCGGCTCGACGCCGACGAGATGGAGGTGTCCACGCTGCGCGTCGGTGGGTGACCCGGTGACGGCGGGACGGGGGTGTCGACGCTGCGCGTCGGTGGGTGACCCGGTGCCGATGGGATGGGGATGTCGACGCTGCGCGTCGGTGGGTGACCCGGTGCCGGGAGTCCCGCATCGGCCCGGCGGTCGCGCGGATACCTCGCCCCACGCGGACCTCGCGTGATGCCACGGAACCCTTTGTCGACCGTACGATATAGGCGGTCTTGATTTTGGGCTTAGAGTGGCCACTGTGTATCGCAGCCGCTCACGTGCAGTGATCATCGCCGGGCTCGTGCTTCTGGTGTCGCAGAGTGGCGTCTCGTGCGACGACGAGAAGAGCGCGGTCCGGCTGGGGAACGCCGAGCTCGGGACGGTCGACGAGATCGTCGAGGCGCCCGGCACGGTGACCGCCCGGACCGCTGCCACCCTGACCGCGCCGGCCGGCGGCACGCTCGGTGAGCTGTTCGCCGAGCCGGGGCAGCGGGTCCGCAAGGGCGACGTGCTCGCCGTCATCGACTCGCCCGACCTGACCCGCCGCCGCGACGCCGCCCGCGAGGCCCTGGCCCAGCTCCCGTCCGGCTCGTCCGCGGGCCTGGGCGCCGGCGGCACGGGCCTCGGCGGCTCGTCCGAGTTCACCGCCGTCCGCAAGCGCACCGACAAGCAGGCCGCCCACGCCTTCGCCGAGGCCCGGCGGGCCGCCGCCACGATCACCGACCCGCAGGTCCGCAAGGCCCTGCTCGACCAGGTCGGCGCTGCCGAGGCCGCCTACGAGACCGCCTCGGCGGCGTCAGCGGCCGCTCTGCGCTCGGTGCAGAACGGCGTCACCTCCCTCGGCAAAGCGATGGGTTCGCTCTCCGCGGCGCAACGACTGCAGGCCGAGCAGGCCTACGAACTGGCCGACGCCGCCGTCGACGCCCTCACCCTGCGCGCCCCGGTCGACGGCATCGTGCAGCTCGGCGGCCCCGCCCAGCCGTCGGCCGGCGGCTCCCTCGCCGGGATCCTGGAGACCGGCCAGGTGCCGTCGGTGACCGGAGGCACCGTCGCGGGCGTCGACCCGGCGGTGCCCGAGGGCGGCTGGGTGGCGGCCGGCACCCCGGTGGTGACCGTCGTCGACACCGCCCGCCTCGGCCTGACCGCCGAGGTCGACGAGACCGACGTGCTGCTCGTCGACGCCGGTGTCGCCGCCGAGATCGAACTCGACGCCGCGCCCGGGGCCGCGTTCACCGGCAAGGTCCGCTCGGTCGACCTGCTGCCCACCACCTCGGCCCGCGGCGGCGTCTCCTACCAGGTGCGACTCGATCTGGGCCCGCTCGACGCGGACTCGCCCACCCCGCGGCCCGGGATGAGCGCCGTGATCCGGCTCAAGGTCCGGCAGGCGGCCGGCGCGATCACCGTCCCCGCCTCGGCCGTGATCAACACCGGTGGGCGGGACACCGTCTGGACCGTGCGGGCCGGCCGGTTCGAGGCGGTGCCGGTCCGGCTCGGGGTGCAGGGCGAGGACACCGTGCAGATCACCTCCGGGGTGAGCGCGGGGGAGCGGGTCGTGATCGCCGGAGCCGACCAGGTCAGCGCCGGTGGGGAAGCGCCGTGAGCGCCATCGAGGCCACCGACGTCAGCCGCACCTACGAACTCGACGGCGTCTCGGTGCAGGCGCTGCGCGGAGTGTCGCTGACCGTCGAACCCGGCGACTATCTCGCGATCATCGGCACCTCCGGCTCCGGCAAGTCCACCCTGATGCACCTGCTCGGCGGCCTGGACCGGCCCACCGGCGGCACCCTGCTGATCGGCGGCCGCGACGTCGCCCGGCTCACCCCGAACGAGATGGCCGAACTGCGCAACACCACCATCGGTTTCGTCTTCCAGTCGTTCCACCTGCTGGCCCGGACCACCGCCCAGGACAACGTCGGCCTGCCCCTGGTCTACCGCGGCGCCGGCCGCCGGGAGCGCCGGGACCGCGCCGCCGCCATGCTGGACCGGGTCGGCCTCGGCCACCGGATCACCCACCGGCCCAACCAGATGTCCGGCGGCGAACAGCAGCGGGTCGCCATCGCCCGCGCCCTGGTCACCGGCCCGTCCGTGCTGCTCGCCGACGAACCTACCGGCAATCTCGACTCGGCCACCGGATCCTCCGTCCTGTCGCTGCTGGAATCCCTGGTCGACGAGGGTGTCGCGGTCGTCCTGGTGACGCACGACCGGGACGTCGCCGCCCGCGCCCACCGGCAGATCCGGATGAAGGACGGGAGAATCGTTGAGACTCGCTGAGGCGTGGCGGGTCGCCCTCGACGCGCTGCGCGCCAACCGGCTCCGCAGCATGCTCACCATGCTCGGCGTCATCATCGGGGTGGCCGCGGTGGTCGCCCTCGTCGCCATCGGCACCGGCACCAAACAGCAGATCGAGAACCAGGTCGAGGGCCTCGGCTCCAACCTGCTGATCGTGGTGCCCGGCCGCCTCGAAGCCGGTTCCGCGCCCACCTCGTCCCCGCTCACCCTGGACGATCTGGACGTGGTCAACCGGGCGGTCGGCGACCGGAGCCGGGTCGCCGTCACCATCGCCTCCGGCGAGACCGTCCGCGCCGGTACGCGTACCGGGTACGCCAGCATGCAGGGCGTCCTGGAGACCACCCCCACGGTGTTCGTCAGGCGGCTGGACCGGGGCGCCTACTTCACCCGTACCGACGTCAGCACCGGCCGCCGCGTCGCGGTCCTCGGCGCCGGGGTGGCCCGCGACCTGTTCGGCGACCGCGACCCGATCGGCCGCCAGCTCACCATCGGCGGCGTCCGGTTCCGGGTCGTCGGCGTCTTCCAGCAACTCGGGCAGAGCCTCGGCGTCGACCGGGACGGCGAGGTGCACGTGCCGGTCACCGCCGCCCAGCGCCTGCTCGGCACCGAACGCATCGACGGCCTTGCCATCCGCGCCCCCGACCGGGACCGCATCGGCGACCTGTCCACCGCCGTCGTCGCCGCCCTCGCCGAACGGCACCCGGACACCGACTTCTCCGCCGTCACCCAGGAACAGATCCTCGGTGTGCTCGGCGACATCCTCGGCGTCCTGACCGGGGTGCTCGCCGCCATCGCCGGGATCAGCCTGCTGGTCGGCGGCGTCGGCGTCTCCAACATCATGCTCGTCTCGGTCCGCGAACGGACCAGGGAGATCGGGCTGCGCAAGGCGGTCGGCGCCCGGCCCCGCGACATCGGCGTCCAGTTCCTGCTCGAAGCGGTCCTGCTCACCACCACCGGCGGCATCCTCGGCATGGCCCTCGGCGCCGGCACCGCCCTGCTCGTCGACCGGCTCAGCCCGGTGCCGGCCGCCGTCACCTGGTGGTCGATGGCGCTGGCCTTCGGCGTCTCCGCGGCCGTCGGCATCGTCTTCGGGGTGGTCCCGGCCCAGCGCGCCGGACGCCTCGACCCGGTCGTGGCTCTGCGCACCGAGTGAAAGGCCCTCAGGTAGCGCCGGGCGCTACCGATCAGTAGCCGACGGAAACGGGAGGCAGGATGCGCGACATGCACGGTGGATCCCGCGCCGTCGCCTGGTTGATGCTGGTCGCCGGACCCTACAACCTGATCACCGGCGTACTGCTGAAACTCGGCGACCCGCTGCCCGAGTTGCTCGTCGTCGGCATCTCCTCGGTGGTGTTCGTCCTGGTCGGGCTGGTCTGCCTGCGCCGCCCCGGTGTGCTGCCCGCCCTGTTCTGGCGGCTCGTGCCGTTCGTGTCGGCAGGTGTCATCACCCTGTTCAACGTGACCACCGCCGACCACAGCCTCGGCGCGCAACTGTTCTACCTGTGGCCCCTGCTGTACGCCGCGTCGTTCCTCGGCCGCCGGCTCGTCGGCCTCACCGTCCTGCAGATCTCCGCCGGGCACGCGGTCACCGTGTTCCAGGCCGGCGGCCCCCTACTGGACTGGATCGCCATCACCGTCGCCATGACCGTGACCGCCGGAGTCGTCCTCGGCCTGCGCGAACGCAACGAGAAACTCCTGCACGACCTGGCCCGGCAGGCCGCCACCGACGCGCTCACCGGGGTCGCCAACCGCCGCGCCTTCGACGCCGAACTCCACCGGGCCCTCGGCGCCGGCCCGGTGGCCCTGGTCGTGGTGGACGTCGACCACTTCAAGACGATCAACGACACCTGGGGTCACGCCGCCGGCGACCGGGCCCTCACCGTCGTCGCCGACGCACTGAGCCGCTCCGGCGACAGCCTCTGCGTGGCCCGGCTCGGCGGCGACGAGTTCGCCGTGCTCCTGCGGACCGGCCCCGACGAGGCCCTCCGGTTCGCCGAACGCGCCCGCGCCCTCACCGGCGGCGCCGACGGACTACCGGGCGGCCCACCCGGCCTCAGCATCGGCGTAGCCGCCGCCCCCGGCCACGCCGGCACCGCCGAGGACCTCCTGCGGGTCGCCGACGACGCCCTCTACCGGGCCAAGGCCGGCGGCAGAGGACGGTCGGCGCTCTACCAGCCCGTCAGTTCGTCTTCTTACCGTTGAGAGGCGTCAAGATCTCCGGAGACCTGCGCGGGTACGGGCCCCAACCGTCACGTAGCACGTGGATGTAGACGGCTTCCAGACAGACGCCGATCCGCTCGACCAGATCGGTGTCCTCCTGCGCGCCCAGCCGGATCGCCCGCGCGAAGTGATCGAGGGCCTCCATGTGCCGCCCCTGATCGAAACAGCTGCGCCCGGCATTCTCGTGCACCACGCTCCGGACCGCCGGGGCGACGTCGGCGTCCACCGCCCGCTGGAACAACCGGTCCGCCTCCATGTAGTCACCCCGCAACCGCAACACGTGCGCCAGCTCGGCCTGCGCGATCACCTGCGACTGCAGATCCTGCGCCGACTCGGCGTGCGCCAGAGCCAGCCGGCTCGCCGCGGCAGCCATCCCCAGCTCGCCGAGCAGCCGGTACACCTCGGCCCGGACACTGAGCAGCCCCGCCTTGACGATGTTGTCCGCCTCGTCGGCCAGCGGCCCGTCCAGGCGCTCCCCGAGAGCCTGCAGAGCCTTCCGATCGTCGACGACCTCCCGCAGCGTCCCCCCGTCCAGCCGCCACCGGATGGCCGACAGATCAGCAGCGGTCAGCGGCAGATGCGGAGCCAACTCCGGCCCCTGCTGCTCCGCCCGCCCACCGGCGTCCCCACTCCGGCCCGCGCCACCCTGGCCCGCGCCACCCTGGCCCGCGCCGCCTGGCGCTGCGCCGCCCTGGTCCGTGCCGCCTTGCTCCGCGTGGTCCTGGGCAGTGCCGCCTTGCGTTGCTCCACCTTGGCCCGCGCCGCCTTGCACTGCGCCAGCTTGGCCCACGCCGCGTTGCGCTGCGCCGCCTTGGCCGGTGCCGCCTTGTTCCGCGTCGCCTTGGGCCGTGCCGCCGGTCTGACCCGCGGGGCCACCGTCCGTCCCGTTGTCCCGGCTGCCGTTCGTGGTGGCTGCCGCTGCGGTTCCGTCCGGGCCGGCGGTCGCCGAACCTGACTCTGCCCGGGTCTCCTTCGCCGTCACCGGGTCGGAACCGGCCAGCCCTTCAGCGATCTTCGCGGCCGTCGTCTTCGCGGCGCCGGCGGCCTGACCATCGTCGCCACCATTCGACGCACCGGTCCGACCACCGTCGCTACCGTCCGAGGTGCCGACCGTGTCCGCCGGCCTCTCCGCGGGCGCACCCGCCGGTCGACCCGTGGCCTGATCCGCAACCTTGGCCGCCGGCTTACCTGCCGTCTTGTCCTCAGCCGACGGTTTGGTGACGAACCAGCCACTACCGAACGCACTTTCCGCCGACCGCCGCGGCTCGGTAGGCCCAGCCGTCTCCAGCCGCCCGATAGGCCGCAGGTTGTGCAGCGTCCCATCCGGATCCATGTAGGGCATGTCAGCCGGGAACCGCTCATCCGGCCCAGCCGGAGGCCACCCCTCGGCCTGAGCAGCCCCACCATCATGCACCGACGTCCCAACGCCGTCCTGCACCGACGACGGCGCAGCAGCCCCGCCGTGCCCGTTCGCCGGCGAAGCCATACCGTCGCCTACCGACGGCTGCGTCACCGCACCGTCGTGCGCAGCCATCCGCGCCGAAGCCTCGTCGTGCGCAGCCATCCGCGCCGCTGCCTCGTTGCGTGCAGCCATCTGTGCCGCTGCCTGGCTGGGTGCAGGCGTCTGCGCCGTAGCCTCGTTGCGTGCGGGCGTCTGCACCGCTGCCCCGTCGTGCGCGGGCGGCGCGGAAACACTCTTCCCACCGGCCCGAGGCCAGTTGTCGATCTCCGTCCCCACCCGGGGCCAGCTACCGGTAGCACCCTGAACAGCGCCCCCAGCCCACGACTCAGCCGCCCCGGCCTCCGGCCCGGCCTGCTGGCCAGCCTGGTGCCCGTGCCCAGCATCCTGCCCGTGCCCAGTGCCGTGACCAGCACTCTGCCCGTGCCCAAGGCCCTGCCCGGCATCCTGCCCGTGCCCAGCGCTCTGCCCGTGCCCAGCGTCCTGTCCGTGCCCAGCGTCCTGTCCGTGCCCGGCATCCTGCCCGGGCCGTGTCAACGGGAACCCGATCTTCTCCCGCCCGGCCCCACTGTCACTCTCCGCGCTCCCGGAACCAGCCCCTTGAGGCTGCCCCTGGTTCTGCGGCCGACCCGTGTTGGGCAGCGCGATGGTGGGCCGCTCAGCGACCGATCCAGATCCAGATCCA
>NZ_BOMG01000013.1 GCF_016862075.1 Actinoplanes couchii
GGCCCGGTACCGGACACCGAGGCGTCCCGCCCGCGCTCAGCACCCGACAGCCCGCCCTCGACCTGCCGATCCACCGAGTGAGAGGGCGGCGCAGACCGAGGCACAGCCCCACCAGAGACGGGCGTGCCAGCGCTACCGTCCCACCCGCTGCCGGATTGCGGCGCTCCGCCGGCACGGTCGGAGTGCGTTCCACCGTGAGACCACGGCCCAGCCGCACCGGACGTCGGCGCCGCCGTGTTGCCACCCCACCCGTTACCGGATTGCGGTGCGCTACCGGTGCGATCGGCGTGTGCCCCACCCTGGGCCCGCCGCGCGGCTCCACCGGATGTCGGCGCAGCAGTGCCACCGTCCCATCCACTCCCGGATCGCGGCACGGCCCCACCGAGGTCATCGGTGCGCGCAGCGTGCGCCCCACCCTGCCGCACCGGCGGCGCGGACCGGGGCACAGCTCCACCCGTGGTGGGTGCAGCACCCGGCATGTGTCCACCGGTGGTGGGTGCGGCACCTGGCACGTGTCCACCGGTGGTGGGTGCGGCACCCGGCACGTGTCCATCGGTGGTGGGTGCGGCACCCGGCAGGTTTCCGCCTGAGGTGGGTGCAGTCCTTGGCAGGTTTCCGCCGGAGGCCGGGGCCGACTCGCCGTCCCAGCCGGTACCGGCCTGCGGCGTGGAGGAGTGCCGCCCGTCACCGCTCCAGCCGGATTCGGGAGCGGCGTGCCGCGATCCCGTACCGCCGGAAGTGGGCGCCGTGGCATTCCCCAGCCATCCACCACCGGACTGCGGGGACGTGCCCGACTGCGGGGACGTGCCCGACTGCGGCGATGTCCCCGAACCGCCATGGGCGCCGTTCCGCCCGAGGTCGCCTCCCGAGCCCGCCTGCGGTGCAGTCTCGTTCCAGCCGTTTCCACTCTGCAGGGCGGTCTCGTTCCAGCCGGTTCCGCTCTGCGGTGCGGTGACCGAATGCCCCGAATCCTGCATGTCGCGGTCCGCGGTGGGCGCGGCATGCGCCCCACCCGCCGTCCGAGCGGGAGGCGCGGACCGCGGAGTGGCAGCGTTCCATCCCGCACCGGACTGAGGTGCGGCCGACGCCGAACCGTTCCCACCACCCGGCGGCATCGTATGAGCCGTTCCGGCCCCACCCGATTGCGGCGACGTGGGCACAGCGCCGGTTCCACCGGTCTGCGGTGCGGCGGGCATCGTCCCGGTTCCATCGGCCTGCGGTGCCGTAGGAGCCGTGCCGTTTCCGCCGGCTTGCGGAGCAGAGGAGCCCGCGCCGGCCCCACCAGCCGTGTTCCACCCACTGTCGGTTCCGCTGGCCGTGTCCCATCCGCCGGTTCCACCGGTCGTGTTCCACCCGGCGGCCGGATCCTGTCGGCCGGCGGGCGGCCAGGCGTTCTCCGGTCCGGCCGGAGCGCCCTGCTGCGACCCTACTGCCGTACCCGTTCCCGGGGACTGCGAGTCCTGCCCCGCGGACGGCCATTTGTCCGAGCCCGGCCGTACCGGCATCCCGGTCTGCGCCGCTGCTCCGTGCGTGTTCCTTCCGGCCTGCGGCGGCACGACGGCGTTCCCACCAGGTGCGGAAGCTCCGCCCTGACCGGTCGCCGCCCCAGCCCCGGCCCCGGAGACGCCGGCACCAGGGACGCCGGTACCGGAGATCCCGGTACCGGAGATCCCAGAACCACCGGGCGAACCGTCCCACGCCGAGGCACCGGACTGCGCCGTCCCGCCGGGCTGAATCGGCCCGCCAGGTTGTCCGGGAACGTTCGGCTGCCCCGCCACACCAGGCTGCGAAGTCGCACCGGGCTGCATCGGAACACCGGGCTGACCGGGTTGACCCGGCTGCATCGGAATACCGGGCTGTCCAGGCTGACCCGACTGCATCGGAGCACCCGGCTGCATCGGAGTGCCGGCCGGCATGGGCATCCCGGGCTGAGGCGTACCCCATCCCTGCGGAGGTGTACCCGCTGGCGCACCACTCTGCGGGCGGTCCGCGGGCCGGACAGCGGGCGGCCAGGCTTGTTCCGGCGCCGGATATCCACCGGGCGTACCGGCCGCGGCGGGTTGTCCCACACCGGGGTTCCGGTCACCGGGAACCTGGGGCCGAGCGGGCGAAACCGGCCGGGAACCAGCCGGGGGCTGAGACGCGTCCGGAACCATGGCCCAGGGCCCGTCCCCCTGCTCCAGGAAGACGTGCGCGGTCCGGGGAGTCTTTCGCGAGCGCTGCTGCGGCAGATCCGTCCAGCCGTCACCCTGCTGACCCCAGGAGTCCTCGCCCCCACGCCGTCCGTCCGTCACCGGTTCCGGGTAACTGCCGGGCCCACGCCCACCGTCCCCGTTCCAGCCGGCGTTCTGCCCGTTCTGCCCGTTCTCACCGTTCCATCCGGCCGCACCACGACCGTTCTCAGCAGCCCATCCACCGCCCCGGCCGTCCTCACCGGGACGACCACCAGCAATGTGACCGTTGTCGTCAGGCCATCCAGCCGGCCCGTGCCCGTCCTGCCCGGCCCATCCACCAGCAGGCGGATTCCCCTGACCAGGACGCCCACCGGCACCCTGGCCGTCACCGTCCACGCCGCCACCGGCAACAGACCCGTCAGCACCGGGACCAGCCGCGGCCGCAAGCCCGCCATGACCAGCGGCGACTCCGCGACCATCGGCCCCCGGGACCGTTCCGGCCCCACGACCGTCCTGCTCGTCCGCGACACCAGGCACCGGACGCCCGGCGGCAGCCGAACGCTCGTCACCCGAGCCACGTCGTTCTCCGGCGGGGAATCCGGTACCGGCCGGCCATCCACCACTGGAGGTCGCCGACCCGTCCTGCCCGGGATCCCATCCAGCCTGCTGAGGCGCGTTGGCCCCGATCACCCGAGCCGGCGGAACCGGCGAGGGCGAGGCGACAACCCGCGGCGCAACCGGTGGCTCGGCCTTGACGACGCGAGGCGCGGGAGGCGGAGAGGTCTTTCCGACAACTTTCGGCTGTACGGGTGGATCAGCCCGCCGAACCACCCGCGGCCCGTCGGCCACAGTCCCGGCGCCGTCGTCCGCCCCGTGCGGCTGCCGCCCGGCATTCTCAGCGGCATGGTCCTCGGACCCGTGCCCACCGCCATGCCGATGCCCCGGAACAAGCCGGGCCATGGCAGCCCGCCAGCCACCTTTGTGCCCGTCTTCCCGTTCCCCACTCTCGTGCCCGGCAGCCCCCGAACCCTGCTGCCCCGGCACCTGCTGACCAGCACCGTGCTGACCCGGCCCGTGGTGCGGCGCGCCCTGCTGACCAGCGCCCTGCTGACCTGGTCCCTGCACCGGCACGCCGTGCTGCCCCTGCCCCTGCACCGGCACGCCCTGCTGGGCCTGACCAGACGCGCTCGGACCGGACTGCGCTCCCGGCTGATGCTCCTGCCCGTGCTGACCGTAGCCAGGCCCGGAGCCCGCCCCGGCCGGCTGTTCCTGCCCACGTTGCGGGGAACTCGCCTGACCCGGCCCGTACGCCGCAGGCCCTTGCTGCTCTTGACCTCGGGGTGTGGAACCCTGCTGCGGCGAACCGTGGGCCGCCGCTGCCGGCTGGACCGGCGCCTGCTCCGCGGCACCGCCACGCTGAACCGGACCGCCCTCGCCAAGCCCCTGCCGCTCCCGGCCGGGCGCCTCAGGCGTGCGCTCCCGCGGCGCGCCATCGACAACCTGGCCCTCGCGGCCGTTCGCCCCGCCCGAGTTCTGACCAGGCGCATCAGCACCGGCCACGCGAGGACCGGCAACGCGAGGCCCAGCCACATCGGGCCCGGCCACATGCGGACCAGCCACATGCGGACCGGCCATGTTCGGACGGACCACGTCCGGACCGGCGACATCCGGACCGGAAACGTTCACGCCGGCCGGGGGAGTGCCACGACCGTCCCGGTCCGCGGCCGGGATCTCCCGACTGTCGGCCCCGGGCGCACCGGGCACGACCGGAACACCGGCCCGCCCTTGCGGCTTGCCCGACTCGACCGTCGGCATCTCCCGCCCGGCGACCTCGGAACCGTCGACCGGCCGCCGGCCCGTCTCGGAACCAGCCGCCCCGCGACCGTTGACCGACCATACCGAATCCCCGGTCTGGAGACCGTCGCGGTCATCGGCGGAGACAGCGGCCTGGTCGTCGGTGATGCCGTGCGGCGCCCCGGAGACCGGGCCGAGACCGTCGGCACGGACCGGCGACGCGGTGCCCCGGACCGGCTGCGGCATGTCGGTGCGCTGCTCGTCGGGGCCGGGTACCTGGGCGCGCCCACTGACGGCCCGGTCGTCACGCCGTGCGGCGGGCCGGCGGATGTCACCGTCGTCACGCCGCGGGCGCCGTCCACCGGCGGGGCGGATCGGCCCGAAGTCGTCGTCCTGCCACGCCTGCGGAGCGCGGTCGCGACGTGCGGGTTCCTCCCAGTACTCGTCACTGCCGAGTTCGATGGTGCGCGGCCGTTCGTCGGCGCGCTCGACGGTGCCCTCGTCGTCCCAGAGTTCGTCGGCGCGGATCTCGACGGTGCGCCGGCCACGGCCACGGCGGTCGTCCCGGCCGGGAGAGCGGGTGTCGTCCCGGCGGTCGCGGGCGGGTTCCCGGCGGTCCTGCTCGTTCCGGCGGGCGGCCGGCTCGTCCCAGCGTTCGGGAGTCTCCTCCCAGGATGTGCCCTCGCTGCGGCGGCCGCGGCGGGCCGGCGTCTCGTCCCACCGGTCGTCGTGCCGGGCCGCGGGACGGTCGCGGTCGCGGTCCCGGTCCCGGTCGTCCCGGCGGTCGCGGCGGTCCGGCTCGTCCCAGCGCACCCGCTCGTCACGCCGGTCCCGGTCGTCACGCCGGTCATCGCGCCGGTCCCGACCGTCGCGCGGGTCATCACGCCGGTCGTCACGCCGATCCCGATCGTCGCGGGTGTCACGCTGATCCCGGCGGTCACGACGGTCCCGCAGATCATCCCGGCCACGGAGATCGTCGCGGGGATCGTCACGGAGGTCGTCCCGGCTGCGCGGCTCGTCCCGGTACCGGCCGGACCCGTACCGGCTGTCATCACGGTCGTCGTCACGCCGAGTACCGGCCGCGCGCTCGTAACGGTCCGTGCGGCCCCGCGGCGAGTTGCCGCGCCGCAGGTCCGGACGCGCCGCCGGGTCCTCGATGGGGAAGTCGGGTTTGTCGAAGTCGACGCCGAGTTCGGGCCGGTTGAAGTCGATGTCGTCGAAGTCGTCGCCGACCAGGTTGTCGACGTTGGTGTCGACCGGCACGAAGTCGGGCTCGTTGAGCCAGCTGGGCCGCTCGGAGTCGAAGGCGGCCTTCTTCTGGCGCCGGGCCGCGAGCTCGTCCTCGGAGAGGGAGGAACGGCGGCGCGTCGGAATGACGGCGTCCGGAACCTCACGCTTGGTGTAGTGCTTCTCCTGAATGACCGCGGAACTCGGCATGAACGAGTACTCGCTGTACTCGTCCTCCCAGTATTCGTCGTCCTCAAAGCTCATGACGAGGCTCCGAACCGGCTGGGGAAAAACCCACCGCCCCGACGCCGCATGGAAGCCACCGTCCTCACCCTGTACCACCTCCGCACCCCGGTGCCCGCCCCTCGCGCCCCGGATCAACGCCTGCCACGTGGTGGATGTGGAAGGTTAACCACGGATTTGCGCAGTGCGCCACCGCACTGCGGGCCCCCGTCACCGGCCGCGCGGACGCTCCACGGGCCTGGATCACACCGGCGCCGCAGTTCGCCGGTAAGACGCGATCACCGGGGTATACGTCCCGCAGGCCCCCCGGGTTCAACGGTTTGAGCAGTGACTATGACGATGATCGGCAAGCCCCCGCGAACCCCCTGGAGAGGCCGCCCACCCCAACGAGATTCACCCCCGGACGGCTACGCCCCCGATATCGACTTAAGAACTTTTTAAGCTTCTTTTGAGGCCGCCTAAGACTTCCCGACCGACCCCGAACAGGTGACGCCCCGAAGCCCTCCCGCCCGTCCCCAAGCCTTCCCGCCGCCGCCAGGCCGTCCCGCCCGTCGCCGAGGCTTCCCGCCGCCAGGCCGTCCCGCCCGTCGCCGCCCTCCCGCCCGTCGCCGTGCCCCCGCGCACGAAAACGTCGAACCACCCAATCCGCACCGAGTCGCGCGCGGGGGCAGAGACAACCCCAGGCGACATCAAAGTGATCACCGGACCGTTCCACGGCGACAAGGGGGTGGCGAAGGACACCCCCGACATCCGCGGATCATGGAAGGTGCCCCTGGCACGGTTGATGAGCACAAGGCGCCCGCCCCACCCAGAGCCAGCATCACCAGCCCCAAACCGACACCCCCAACTTCCCACCCCTTCCTCGTGTACGCCGTCAGCCACCACCCGTCCCGACAAAACCCCAACCACCCGACGTCTCGGAAACCCCGAACGTCCAGGACGGCTCAAACGTCCAGGACCACTCGAACGTCTCGGACCACCCAAACGTCCGGGCCCACTCGAACGAGTCTCGGACTACCGGATCGTCATGGAACCGTCTGGATGCCCTGAGACCGTCGGGACGTCTACAGACCACCCGGCCAGCGGCCGCGCCCCCAACTCCTGGCGGCCCGCATAGCACCCGAGAGCACCCCGTGGCGGTGATCCCCCGTCCCACCACGGCCAGCAGATCTTGGTGCAAAGGCCGGGCCCGGAGACGGCGGCGGGAGCCCATCTCCCACCGCCGTCTCCTCCTGCCCACCCTCACCCAACCCGCCTCGCCTTGCCTTCACGTCGCCTTGCCCCGCTTTTCGTTCCGCCTTGTCCCTCGCCTGCCCCGCCCCTAACCCTTCGTCGCCGTTTTGAGGCGTTCCTGAAGGCCTCTAGCCCCGGCATCACCCTGCCGCGGATATGGGGCCGCACCGTGCCCGAAACCGGCAAGCGAGAGCGACCCCTCCTCGCCCCGGCACCAGGCACGGTCCGGGAGGGCGCGGCACCGGAACCGGCCTTCCGAGACCGCGCCCTCCCACCTGCCCTACCCACACACGTCTTCCAATCCCGCGACACTCGCACGCGTCGCCCCGTCCCGCGACACTCGTACGCGTCGCCCCGTCCCGCGACACTCGTACGCGTCGCCCCGTCCCGCGACACTCGCACGCGTCGCCCCGTCCCGCGACACCCG
>NZ_BOMG01000014.1 GCF_016862075.1 Actinoplanes couchii
GTCGCCCCGTCCCGCGACACCCGGACGCGTCGCCCCGTCCCGCGACACTCGCACGCGTCACCCCGCCCCACGACACCCGCATGCGTTGCCCCGTCTCGCGACGCCGTCATGCGTTGCCCCGCCCCGGGACCGCCCGTGCGTGCCGCCCTTTTCCGCGACACCCCCCTGCGGTGCCCATCCCGCGTCGGCGGCAGCTCGCCGGCTGGTTCGGTCGACCGTGTTTCAGAGACTTCCCGGGTCTCGGTGACCTACCTCCCCCGGAGCCGGCCTGCGGATGGCACCCCCGTCCATCCAGGAGGCCGTCGCTGGTCACCATCCCGGGAGGAGAGCGGCGGTGGGATCCCCCTCCCACCGCCGCTTCTTCCCCCGTAACACCGAGATGCCGACCACGAAGACCAGCGACGCGTACGCGACGCTTTCGTGAGCGCCCGCCAGAACTACACCCTGCGATCGCGCGCCAGGACGGCCCTCGTAAATGCCCGCCAAGCCGACTCCTCGCGATCGCCCGCGAGCCCGGCACCTCCCTCACGATCGCCCGCCAGCCCGGCACCTCCCTCACGAGTGAGTCCCGGGCGGTCCTTTGCGAAAGCGGGGCGGCTTCTCGTGAGCGCGCGGCATAGCGACCCGTCGTGAATGTGTGGTGGGCAGACGACCGGGGCGCGAGGCCGCGTGGGCGGAAGGATCCGGTGGCCGGTGGTCGGTGGCTGGTGGTCGGTGGCTGGCGGTTGCGCGTGGGGCCTGTTTTGAGTGGGGTCAGATTCTGTCGTCGATGGTGAAGCCTGTGATTTTGGCTGGTAGTACCAAGCCTGCTGCCTTCAAGGCGTTCAGCAGGGTGGACAGTTCGGTTCTTGTCAGTGGGGTGGTTCGGGTCGGGTGGGGGTGGGGGACCTCCAGCGCGGTTGCGGCTTCGGCTGCGCACATGCCGATGGCTGCTTCCACCGCCCATACCCGGTGGGCGGAATGGCCGTTGCGGGCGGATGCCGCCATCTCCCCGTGCAGGCGCAGCAATCGGCGTAGGTCGGCGGCCAACTGTTCGATCGGTGGGCCGTACGGTGTCGGCTCCGGTGGTTGTCTCCGGCGGCGTCTCTCGGCTACTGCCGAGCACCATCGAGGCACGTAGCGGACTCCGGCCACCACCAGCCCGGGGGCGATGACGGCCAAGGCGAGGCGACTGGCATCGAGGAGGGTCAAAGGGTTTCCTCCACCAAGGTGCGGGTTGGTCTACCTTCGACCTTGCTTTGCCGCCCGCCAGGCGTCAACGGACTTTGTGCGACTCAGCCCGGCGATCAACGCCAAATCCAGGACCGTGACGGTACGAACGTCCCACCCACCGGGACCACCCACCGGGACCACCCACGTTCAGCGGAAGCCACCCGCCGTCCTGAAACCATCCGGCCTCGCGAAGAGCGAAGAGCGAAGAGCGAAGAGCGAAGAGCGAAGAGCGAAGAGCGGAAGGCGGGGAGGCGGGGAGGCGGGTGCAGAGGGCGGAAGGTGCCGCGGAGAGTTGAAGGCGGGGAGGCGGGGCGAAAGGCGGAGGGGCGGGGCGGAAGGCGGAAGGGCCGAAGGCCAGGAGGAGGCCGGAGGCGGGGAGGTGGAGGGTGGGTCAGATGACGGCTTGGCGGGCCAGTTCGAACAGGGCGGTTCGGTTGCCGAAGGTTGTGCGGATTGCTTCGCCCATCTGGGTGAACAGGGTGTCGCCTCCGAAGTCGCAGTCGGTGGCTGTGGTGATCTCGCCTACCAGCAGGTGGACGGCCAACTCGTCCTCGCGGGTGGTGGGGAGGTAGCCCTCGGCCGGCAGGTCGGTGCCGAAAACCCTTGCGGCAAGCCGGGCGTCGCCTTCGGGGGTGTCCGGTTCGGTGCCGTGCAGGTAGAGGAGGGCTGCGGTCTCCGGGCGCAGCACCCGCTGGAAGACGCACGGTTCCAGGTGGTGGGTGTCGACCAGGGCTCCGCCCCAGAACGGGTCGGTGACGTCGAAACCGGCGGCTGTCAGCGCGGCGGCCGCGGTGTGGCCGGACGGGCCGTCGTCCCAGGTGATCACCGGGGGTATCCGCTGGTCGGCGCGGGGGTGCAGGCCGGGGACGCCGGCCAGCGCCGCGAGGAGTCGGGCGGGCGTCATCGGGTGATCATGGCAATCGGTCGCCGAAGAATAAAGCGCCGCCGGTGAATACGCCGATCACGGCCGGCACAAAAAGGGCGAACCCGAAGTCCGGACGAATCATGGCCGGAGAAAGGAAGGGGGAGGGGAACGAGGAGGGGGAGAGAGGAGAGCGGGAAGGCAGGACAGTGAGAGGGGCGGAGGGGAGACGGGAGCGGGGAGGAAAAGAGACAGGAGTGGGGGTGGTAAGAGGGGAAACCGTGAGGACGGCAGGTGGGAGTGCAAGCAGGGGAGGACGGGAAGCCGGGAGCGAAGGCGGTACGTCAGTGGGTCCGGCCGTGACGGTCGCGGGGCTTCAGACGTACCGTAGGCAGCTCCGGCGCCGGGAGGGGATCGGCCTCGCAGCCGGCGACGAACCCGAACCGGGACGCGCCCCGCCCGTTCATCCACTGGGTGCGGGCCTCGACGATGTCCTCATGGCTGCGGCCGACGAAATTCCACCACATGACCAGCGGCTCGTCGAAGGGTTCGCCGCCCAGCAGGAACAGGCGGGCCGGACCGTCGACCGTCAGCTCGAGCGTGCTCTCTCCCTCACCCAGGTAGAGCAGTTCGCCCGGAACGATCTCGACACCGCCGACCGAGGCGGATCCGGACATGACCACCAGGCCGTACTCGTACGACGGTGTCAGGTTGATGGTCTGGGTGGTGGGTGCGGTGTGCAGGATCTCGGCGCCGACCAGTGCGGAGTGGACGCCCGCCGGTGAGGTGTGCGGGCCGAGCGAGCCGATGACGACGGTGACGGTGGCGGTGCCGTCGCGGTAGGACGGCAGGCCGGCGTGGTGTTCGAAGCGGGCCGGTCCGGCGGCGGCGCCGGACGGCAGGGCGATCCACAGTTGCAGGCCGTGCATGCCGTCGGGGTGGTCCGGCGGGGTGTACTCGGAGTGGGCGATGCCGTGCCCGGATGTCATCAGGTTGAGCTGTCCGGGGGTGACGAACTGGTGGCTGCCCAGGCTGTCCCGGTGTTCGATCAGGCCTTCGACCAGCCATGTCACGGTCTGCAGACCGGTGTGCGGGTGCGGCGGGACCTGCATGCCGGGGCGCCCGCGGACGTCGTCGGGGCCGAAGTGGTCGACGAAGCACCAGGCGCCGATCATGCGCCGGTCCCGGTGCGGGAGCAGGCGCCGGACGGTGGTCCACCGCCCGAGCGGCACGTCGTGTCCGGGCAGCAGGAGGCTCATGCCGGGCGCAGCGACTGGGAGCCGAGGATCCGGGTCACCCGGACCTCGATCACGACCCGGGCGGGGTTGGGCCGCGGGGTCCGGTACCGCCCGGCGTACCGCTGTTCGGCATCGGTCACCGAGGCCGGGTCGTCGCGGACCACCGCGAGGCCTTCGACGGTGCTCCACCGGGGGCCGTCGATCTGGCAGATCGCGACGCGCGGGGTCCGGGCGGCGTTGCGGGCCTTCACCGAGTGGCCGGAGGTGATGATCCGGGCGATGCCGGTGGTGACGTCGAGGGTGGCCCCGACCGCCACCACGTGCGGTGATCCGTCGGCGCGCAGCGTGGTGAGCGTGCACAGGTGCCGTTCGGTCCAGAATTCGCCGAGGGCGGGGGAGTCGAGGGGGATGGTGCCGCTCACGGTCGTACCTCCGGTGTTTCGGCGGGCAGTTCGCCGCGCCGGACGGCGGCGACCAGCGCCGCGTGATCTTTTTCCACCTGATCGGCGTATGCCCGGGCAAAGCGCGCGAGGGACTCGTCGAGCTTGCCGGAACCGCCGACGTACCCGGCGATCATCGAGGCCCCGCTGGTCCGCGCGTGCGACTTGGCCAGCAGGTATCCGCAGATGCCGGCATAGTCGGCGAGCGCGCCCGCGTTGATGTCCTCGATCAGGATGGCGCCTTTCATGTCACGGAACTGCCGCACGTAGTACTGCAGGTCCCCGACGGTGGTCCAGCCGAGCAGCGGGTCGCTGACGGTCTGCAGCGCCTGCTGGTACTCCACCACCCGCTGCCCCTGGTGGCGGTGCCAGGCGAGCATGCCGTGCTGGTGTTTCGCCACGACCGAGCGGCGGGCCTGCTTGAGCTGCAGGAACAGCACGTCGTCGGGGCTGCTTCCCTCGCAGAGCGCGACGTACGCCCGGAGCCCGACCGACCCGACACCGACGACCTTGTGCGCGATGTCGACGATCCGGTACCCGCCGAGGATCCGCGCCCAGTGCGGTTTGAGCGTGCTCAGGTACCCGTCGAGAGCGGCGGCCAGGTGGTCACGTTCGTCGTGCGGCAGCCGGGTGATCAGCGGCGGTTCCTCGACCAGCCGCATCGTCCCGTCGTGGCGCTCGGTGAACCGGGGCAGGGCCCGGTCGCTGGTGCGGCGGCGGGCGCGGCGGGCGGCCCGTTCGATCTCGTCGCGGAAGCTGGCCCGGCTGGCCGCGGACCGCATCGACTCGACGTCGAGCTGGTCGAAGGAGCGCCGCAGCAGTGGTTGTTCGGCCAGGTGCAGGATCTGTTCGCGGTACTCCTCGACGCAGTGCTGGACGGCGTCGGCGCAGGCGCTCTCCCGGAACCCGTTGTGCCGGCCGGCGACGTAGACGCTGACGACGAGCCGGCGCAGGTCCCACTCCCACGGGCCGGGGTGCGCCTCGTCGAAGTCGTTGAGGTCGAAGACCAGCTCACGCTCCGGGGAGGCGTAGAAGCCGAAGTTGCCGAGGTGGGCGTCGCCGCAGATCACCGGGGTGATGCCGGTGCACGGCAGGTAGGCGAAGTCGTCGGCCATCAGCCCGGCGGTGCCGCGCAGGAACGCGTACGGCGAGGCGATCATGCGGCCGATCCGGACCGGGATCAGCCGTTCGACGCGGCCCTCGTGGGACGCGACGACCTGGGCGACCGGGTCGGGGCGGCGGTCCGGCTCGCGCCAGTGGGCCATGTCGGAGCGGGGCGATCGCTCCCGCAGGGAGCGGCCGATCTCGTAGCGTTGGGCTCGGGGCGCGGCCGCCCGGCGCAACGAGGTGAAGCCCTCGTCCGCTAGGCTGCCGAGCACACTCGGACCGTTGATCAACGGTGGTTCCATCGCTGCTGAGCGTACGTGTCGCAGGACATCGTCCGCGCGGGGCTCGTGAAAACCTGATGTTATCGATAACATTTCGGCAACACGACGAACCGGATCTGGCGAGGTACGCAAAGTGGACAAGATCAGCCGCAGCCCGGCCATGACCGACGTGGCCCGCCTCGCCGGTGTCTCGCACCAGACCGTCTCCCGTGTGCTCAACGACCATCCGAACGTCAAGGAGCAGACCCGGATCCGGGTCCGCGCCGCCATCGCCGAGCTGGGCTACCGGCCGAACCGGGCGGCCCGTGCGCTGGTCACCGGCCGGTCCCAGCTGATCGGCGTGGTCGCCCGCAACAGCACGCTGTACGGGCCGGCCACCATGCTGAGCGAGTTCGAGCAGGCCGCCGCGGACGCCGGTTTCGCGGTCAGCGTCGGCAGCGTCCGGGAGCTGGACCGCTCCTCGATGGGCGCGGTGGTCGAGCGTCATCTGGACCAGCGGGTGGCCGGCCTGGTCGTCATCGCGAACACCGCGTCGGCGGTGGAGGCGCTCGCCGAGATCCCGGAGGACCTGCCGGTGGTCTTCATCGACGGCGACCCGGCCAGCGGCCGCCCGGGGGTGACGGTGGATCAGGTGGCCGGGGCCCGCGCCGCGACCCGGCACCTGCTGGACTCCGGGCACGAGACGGTCTGGCACGTCTCCGGGCCGACCGACTGGTTCGACTCGGCGGGCCGGATCCAGGGCTGGCGGCAGACCCTGGAGGAGGCGGGCCGGGAGGTGCCGCCGCTGCTGTCCGCCGACTGGTCGGCCGCCGAGGGGTACCGCACCGGTCAGATGCTGGCCCGGATGCCCGAGGTCACGGCCATCTTCACGGCGAACGACCACCTGGCGCTGGGCATCCTGCGGGCGCTGAGCGAGCGGGGCCGGCGGGTGCCGCACGACGTGGCGCTGGTCGGGTTCGACGACGTGCCGGAGGCGGCCTACTTCATCCCGCCGCTGACCACCGTCCGGCAGGCGTTCGGGGACGTGGCCCGCGCCGCCCTGGGTCTGCTGCTCGGTCAGATGGGCGACGAGGCGGGCACGGCCCGGCAGATCGTCGTCCCGCCGCAGCTCGTGATCAGGGAGAGCGCGCCGAGCCCGGCACGTTAAGGGGCCGTTACCTCGTTGTTGCCGGGAGCCGTTGACACCTCTTTTGTTAGCGATAACACTGGGGCTGTTCCCGCCGGGTGTGGTCACCGCCACTGACCTGGCCACGCCCCGCCGGAGGTACACCCACATGGTCATCTATACAAGTGGGCCCGGATCCGGGGCACATTCCCTGCTATTGGGCGATTTCGCGGCCTTCCGCGCACGTAAGATCGACAAGTCGGTCATGACCCGTGCCCAGACGCGCCCGGCACCGAACCGCCACGGGCCCGGCGCCGCAGGCATCGAGTCCGTCTGAACCATCGAACGAAGGAAAGCCGATGAAACCGCAGATCTGGTTCCTGACCGGTAGCCAGCATCTCTACGGCCCGGAGACCCTCCAGCAGGTCGCCGACCAGTCCGCCGAGATCCAGCGGACCCTCGGCGCGGGCCTCTCCGGCGCCGAGATCGTCACCAAGCCGGTGCTCACCGACGCGGGCGCGATCAAGCAGATCATGCTCGAGGCCAACGCCGACCGGAACTGCATCGGCATCATCGCCTGGATGCACACGTTCTCCCCGGCCAAGATGTGGATCGGTGGCCTGGACGCGCTGCGCAAGCCGCTGCTGCACCTGCACACCCAGCACAACCAGTCGCTGCCGTGGTCGACGATCGACATGGACTTCATGAACCTGAACCAGGCCGCCCACGGCGACCGGGAGTTCGGCTTCATCCAGGCCCGTCTCGGCGTGCCGCGCAAGGTGGTCGCCGGGCACGTCGCGGACCCGGCGGTGATCGCCCGGATCGACTCCTGGGCACGGGCCGCGACGGGCGTGCAGCACGTACGCGGACTGCGGCTGGCGCGATTCGGTGACAACATGCGCAACGTGGCTGTCACCGAGGGCGACAAGGTCGAGGCCGAGTTGCGCTTCGGTGTCTCGGTGAACACGTACGGCGTCAACGACCTGGTCGAGGTCGTCGACGCGGTCGCCGACGCGGAGATCGACAAGCTGATCGCCGAGTACCGGGACCTGTTCGAGATCGACGCCGCCCTGCTCGGCGACCGGATCGAGTCGCTGCGCTACGCCGCGCGCATCGAGGCCGGCCTGCGGCAGTTCCTGACCGAGGGCGACTTCGGCGCGTTCACCACCAACTTCGAGGACCTCGGCGGCCTGCGCCAGCTGCCCGGCCTGGCCGTGCAGCGCCTGATGGCCGACGGCTACGGCTTCGGTGGCGAGGGCGACTGGAAGACGTCGGTGCTCGTCACCACCGTGAAGGCGATGGGTTCCGGAACCGGCCGCGGAACGTCTTTCATGGAGGATTACACCTACCACTTCGGTCCGGGCGAG
The DNA here is from genome assembly GCF_016862075.1 of Actinoplanes couchii. Lineage (GTDB taxonomy): Bacteria > Actinomycetota > Actinomycetes > Mycobacteriales > Micromonosporaceae > Actinoplanes > Actinoplanes couchii. The sequence continues at coordinate 7,613 of NZ_BOMG01000014.1, forward strand.
CCTAAGATCCTCGGCGCGCACATGCTCGAGGTCTGCCCGTCCATCGCGTCTGCGAAGCCGCGTGCCGAGATCCACCCGCTGGGGATCGGTGGCCGGGAGGACCCCGTGCGCCTGGTCTTCGACGCGGCCCCCGGCCCGGCGGTGGTCATGGGCATGGCCGACATGGGGGACCGGTTCCGGCTGGTCGCGAACGAGATCGAGGTGATCCCGCCGGACGAGCCGCTGCCCAACCTGCCCGTGGCCCGCGCGGTGTGGAAGCCCGCCCCCTCGCTCTCCACCTCTGCCGAATGTTGGATCATGGCCGGTGGTCCGCATCACACTGTGCTGACTCAAGCGGTCGGCGCAGAGACTCTGCGTGATTTCGCGGATATGGTCCAGACCGAATTGCTGATGATCGATGAGCGCACCACACCGGCCGACTTCTCCGACCGGGTGCGCTGGAACCAGGCGTACCACCGCCTGGCTCGCCCCCTGTAACACCGTTCTCAAAGAGGAGATTCACTGTGAAGTTCAACCGGCTCGCGGCGGTCTTCACCGCCGCCGCGCTGACCGCCACGATGGCGGCCTGTGGCAATGCGGAGAAGACCGCCGACAAGGAAGCCGCTGGTGGTGGCGACAACACCGGCGCTCTGGTCGGCATCACCATGCCCACCCGCTCCTCGGAGCGCTGGATCCACGACGGCGACAACCTCAAGTCGCAGCTCGAGGGCCTGGGCTACAAGGTCGACCTGCAGTACGCGGAAGACAACATCCCGACCCAGACCCAGCAGCTGGACAGCCAGATCACCAAGGGCGCCAAGCTGCTGATCATCGCCTCCATCGACGGTGAGGCGATCTCCAGCCAGCTGGAGAACGCGGCGCAGGCCGGCATCAAGGTCATCGCGTACGACCGCCTGATCCGTAAGAGCCCGAACGTGGACTACTACGCCACCTTCGACAACTTCAAGGTCGGTGTGCAGCAGGCCACCTCGCTGCTGACCGGTCTCAAGGTGCTCAACGCCGACGGCACCGACGGCACTGCCAAGGGCCCGCTGAACGTCGAGCTGTTCGCCGGTTCGCCGGACGACAACAACGCGACCTTCTTCTTCAACGGCGCGATGAGCGTCCTGAAGCCGCAGATCGACAAGGGCACCATCGTCGTCAAGTCCGGTCAGACGGACTTCGCGACCGTGGCCACCCTGCGCTGGGACCCGGAGACCGCCCAGAAGCGCATGGAGAACATCCTGACCTCCACCTACAAGGGTGGCGCCAAGGTCGACGGCGTTCTCTCGCCCTACGACGGCATCTCCATCGGCATCCTCTCCGCCCTGAAGTCGGGCGGCTACGGCACCGGCGGCGCGTACCCGATCGTCACCGGCCAGGACGCCGAGCTGGCGTCGGTCAAGTCGATCATCAAGGGTGAGCAGTACTCCACCATCTACAAGGACACCCGCCAGCTGGCGAAGACCACCGGTGAGATGGCGGACGCGGTCCTCAAGGGCCAGACCCCGGCGACCAACAACACCAAGGACTACGACAACGGTGTGAAGGTCGTCCCGTCCCAGCTCCTGGAGTCGCTCGTGGTGACCAAGGAGAACTACCAGAAGGAACTGGTCGACAGCGGCTACTTCACGGCCGACCAGCTGAAGTAATCCGGGTTCCGCGCCCCGCCCGGCTGGTCTCGGGCGGGGCGCGGCCCTCACCGGCCCAAGGAGGGTTGGCATGACCGACACGATCCTGCGGATGAGCGGCATCACCAAGACGTTCCCGGGCGTCAAGGCGCTGCAGGACGTCAACCTGGAAGTACGCAGAGGAGAGATCCACTCCATCTGCGGGGAGAACGGGGCCGGCAAGTCGACCCTGATGAAGGTGCTGTCGGGTGTCTACCCGCACGGCACCTACGAAGGGGACATCGAGTTCGAGGGCGAACCCTGCAAGTTCTCCGGCATCCGCGACAGCGAGCACCGCGGCATCGTCATCATCCACCAGGAGTTGGCGCTCGCATCGAATCTTTCCATCGCGGAGAACATTTTTCTCGGCAACGAGCAGGCCACCCGTGGCTGGATCGACTGGAACAAGACGAACGCCGCCGCCGACGAGCTGCTGCACCGGGTCGGTCTCTCGGAGAGCGGTGTCACCCCGGTCATCGAGCTCGGCGTCGGCAAGCAGCAGCTCGTGGAGATCGCGAAAGCGCTCTCCAAGAAGGTGAAGCTGCTGATCCTCGACGAGCCCACCGCGGCGCTCAACGACGAGGACTCGGCCCACCTGCTGCGCCTGCTCAGCGGCCTGCGTGACGAGGGCATCACCTGTGTGATCATCTCGCACAAGCTCAACGAGGTGATGGCCATCTCGGACCGGGTCACCATCCTGCGCGACGGCCGGACGATCTGGACCGAGAACACCCCGGACCTCACCGAGGAGAAGATCATCTCAGGGATGGTCGGCCGGGACATGGAGCACCGCTATCCGGAGCACACGCCGACCATCGGCGAAGAAGCGCTGCGGATCGTGGACTGGACCGTCTACAGCCCGACCCAGCCGGACCGGGCGCTGGTCCGCAAGGCCAACCTGACGCTGCGCCGCGGCGAGATCGTCGGGCTGGCCGGGCTGATGGGCGCCGGCCGCACCGAGCTGGCGATGAGCGTCTTCGGCCGCTCGTACGGGATCAACATCTCCGGCCAGCTGTTCAAGGACGGCAAGGAGATCCAGGCCCGCAGTGTCCGGGAGGCGATCGACCACGGCATCGCCTACGCGACCGAGGACCGCAAGCGGTACGGCCTGAACCTCATCGAGGACATCAAGCGCAACGTCTCGGCGGCCGCGCTCGGCAAGCTCGCCAAGGCGGGCTGGGTCGACGGCAACGAGGAGTACCGGGTCGCCAACGATTTCCGCGGCAGCATGAACATCAAGGCGCCGAGCGTCGAGGCGGTCGTCGGCAAGCTGTCCGGCGGCAACCAGCAGAAGGTCGTGCTGTCGAAGTGGATCCTGACGGATCCGGACGTGCTGATCCTGGACGAGCCGACCCGCGGCATCGACGTGGGCGCGAAGTACGAGATCTACACGATCATCAACCGGCTCGCCGACGAGGGGAAGGCCGTTCTGGTCATCTCGTCCGAGCTGCCCGAGCTGCTCGGGATCTGTGATCGCATCTACACCCTCTCGGCCGGCCGGATCACCGGCGAGGTGCCGCGTGCCGAGGCCACGCAGGAGAGCCTGATGACTCTCATGACGAAGGAAGTACAGGAGGTAGCGCCGTGACGGCCGCACCAAGCAGTGCCGGTGTCAGGGCCGGCAAGGGTCCGAACGGTCCCCAGGGCCAGGCGCCGCGCAAGGTCAACTTCGACCTGAAGCAGAGCGGCATCTACATCGCCCTCGCGCTGATCGTCGTGGCCTTCGCGGTGGCCACCGGGGGCGACCTGCTCGCCCCGCAGAACCTCAGCAACATCATCGTCCAGTACTCGTACATCCTGGTGCTGGCGATCGGCATGGTGCTGATCATCATCGCCGGCCACATCGACCTGTCGGTCGGATCGGTGGTGGCCGCCTCCGGCGCGTTCTCCGCGGTCCTGATGGTCCAGATGGACGTGCCCTGGCCGATCGCGGTGCTGGCCACCCTGGCCTTCGGTGCGCTGATCGGCGCCTTCCAGGGCTACTGGGTGGCGTACTTCGGTATCCCCGCCTTCATCGTCACGCTGGCCGGCATGCTGCTGTTCCGCGCGATCACCTACAAGATCCTGGGCAACAAGGGCATCGGCCCGTTCCCGGACGACGTCCGCACCCTGGCCAACGGCTTCACCCCCGGTTTCCTGGGCAACGTCGGGCTCGGCGACGCGCTCGGCGGCGCGGACCTGTTCAGCATCGTGGTCGGCGTGCTGGTCGTGATCGGCATGGTTTTCGTGCAGCTGCGCACCCGGTCCGCCCGGGTCCGCTACAACCAGGCCGTCGACCCGGGCTGGCTGTTCGGTCTCAAGGTCGCCGTCCCGGCCCTGCTGGTGATGTTCCTGGTCGTCCAGCTCGCCCGGTTCCGCAACCTGCCGTGGGTGCTGATCCTGCTCGCGGTCCTGGTGGTCGGCTACACCCTGGTCACCAACCGGGCCGTGTTCGGCCGCCAGATCTACGCCGTCGGTGGCAACCTGCAGGCCGCGACGCTCTCCGGCGTCAAGGTCAAGTCGGTGGTGTTCTGGCTGTTCGTGAACATGGGTGTGCTGGCCTCGCTGGCCGGCCTGATCTTCGCCGGCCGCCTGAACCTGGCCGGTCCGACCGCCGGTAACAGCTTCGAGCTGGACGCCATCGCCGCCGCGTTCATCGGTGGCGCCGCCGTCCAGGGTGGTGTCGGCAAGGTGGTCGGCGCGATCACCGGTGGCCTGATCATGGGTGTGATCAACAATGGGGCCGGCCTGCTCGGCTGGCAGACCGAGTCGGTCATGTTCGTCAAGGGCCTGGTGCTGCTCCTCGCGGTCGCCTTCGACGTGTGGTCCAAGCGCCGCACCGCGGGCACCAGGTGACCGTTCCCCGATAAGGACGGCAGCTCTACCGGCAAGGGGCCGGATCGGTGAAATTGTCAAATTCCACCGATCCGGCCCCTTGCTTCGTATGTCATCGCCAGATATTCGTGGTGGTATGCCGGTCAATTTAATCTTGCATATTCAGATTCCCTGGGCGATGATACGGGCCCATGTCCGGCAGGTGATCCAAACGAGGGATCACAAAAGGGGGTTCTTGTGGGTTCGTCTTTGATGCGCCGGGTCTTCTCGCTGGCCGCGGCCAGCGCAATGGCGGTCACCGGGGCGGTTCTCGCCGCGCCGTCAGCTGCGCAGGCCACTGGATGCAGCGTGACCGTCACGTGTGGAGCGGTCAACAACAACAGCCGTTTCGCCATGCACATCACCCTGAAATGGAACGAAGGACCCGACAAGTGCGCACGCTGGACGGGCGGGGGCACTCCGGAAATCAAAAAATGTGACCAGCAGTATCTTGCGCCCTATGGCATCTATGGGGGTCGGATGAAGTCCGGCGACACCTACAAGTATGTCGATGTAGATGCCTTCACCTACAATTCGACCAACTTCTACTGGGCCGGAACCCTGGTGACCAAAGGGCAGTGGATCAAAATGAACAACGGCGGCACCCGGCGGTGTACCGCCGCTGTCGGTGACCTGCCGCGCTGCTCCTGAGCGTCGCATCACGCCCGGTGCCTCGCCCTCCGTGGGGAGGCACCGGATCGGAGATCAACGACGGGCTCGGTCCAGCACCTCCTCGGCGGTGGGCGGGCTCTTCGGGTGGAAACTCAGGCACAGCGGCGTCCGCAGCTTCTCGAACGGGCGCCCCTCCAGGGCCGCGTAGAACTCGCCGGTCCGCAGCCGTGAGATGTCCGGCACGTCACCACCCTTGGCCCGGGCCATCTCCCGCGCGGCCTCGATCTGCACCGGCGCGTTCATCAGCCCGAAGAGCTGGGTGGACGCGTTGCCCGGGATCTGGTTGTGCAGCCCCTTCGGTGACTGTGTGGCGAACACCAGGCCGAGCCCGTACTTGCGGGCCTGCGACGCCAGTGACAGCGTGCTGCGGGTGCAGGCGGTCATCGCCCCGGACGGCGCCAGGGTCTGCGCCTCGTCCATCACGAACAGCCCGCCCAGCGGCCGGTCCCCGGCGGGGTTCCGTTTCACCCAGGCGAAGAGCGCCATCTGCAGCTGGTTGACGAAACTCTGCCGCTGCTCCTCGCCGGTCAGCCCGATCATGCTGATCACCGAGACCCGGGCCCGCTTACCGTCCCGCGGCCGCAGCAGCTCGCCGGGGTCGATCGCCTCGCCGATCCCGCCGAACAGCGGGTCGATCACCGTCGCGGCGGTCAGCGCCTGACCCAGGTCGGCGGCGATCCGGGTGGCCGGTTCGCCGAAACTCGTCGCGTACGGCGGCAGATCGTCGAGCGTCTCGATGAACCCGCGCAGGGTGGTCCGCTGGTGCGCGCGGGCGTAGTGGACCAGCGCCTCCTTGAGGATCGCCCGGCCCTGCTCGGCTTTTCGGGTCCGCCCCTCCACCTTGGCCCGCGGCGCGAGCGTGGCCAGGGCGGCCTCGATCGCCATCTCGAACTCGTCCGGGTCGTCACGCAGCTCGTGGAACGCCGGCAGCGGCTGGAAGCTGATCGGGCGGCCACCGGACCGGCGCGGCGTGTAGACCACCACGTCGGTGTTCGCGACGTACTCGCGGGCCTTGTCCGGGTCCTCCGGGGACCAGCCCGAGATGGGCGTTTCCGGCCAGGCGTCGCCGAGCCGGGCCAGGTCGTTGTTCGGGTCCAGCACGATCGACGAGACCCCGTGCAGGGCGCACTCCTCGATGATCCGGCGCAGCAGGACGGTCTTGCCCGATCCGGATCCGGCGAAGACCGCGACGTGCTTGCGAAGAGCTTCAAGGTCAACCGCCACTTTTCCGGTACGGGTGACCGAGGCCCCGAGCACGAACCGCGGCACACGGGGCTGATCAACCGTCGCCGGAGCCGCAATCTGGGTGGGCGACAGGATCGCGGCCAGCGCCGAAGCCGGAATCGGAGCTTGGACCTGAGGCGGGGCCGACACCGGGGCCGACACCGGGGCCGGAGCCGGATCTGGTGCCGGGGCTGCCGGGGCGACTACGGCGGCGGGCAGCGCCGCCCGCAGGAATCCGATGCCGTGCGCCGGCTGCCGGGCCACCAGCCACGCCTGCCGCAGGTCATCGGAGGCCGCGGTGGTCATCCCGTGCAGCGCCCACAGGGTGCGCAGATCATCATCGGTCACGGTGAGCCGCCGCCCACCGGCCGCCTCGAACGCCGCGACCGCCTCCCGGTTCTTCGGGCTGACCGGCCAGTCCGCGTTGCGCAGCAGGAACAGCCGGCGCAGCGGCACCCCGGCGACCAGCCCGGCCTCGGTGCACGACGACCGGATCCGGTTCAGCACCGCGGTCGCCTGGTACTCCGGCGAGATCCCCCGGAAGCCCCAGTGCGCCTGCTCCTCGGTCTCCTCGTCCAGGACCCGGCGCAGGCGGGCGTGCAGCGCGGGTCTGGTGCTCGGCGGCGGGTCCTGTTCGAAGTGCCGGCCCTCGTCGCCGAGTTCGGTGATCCAGGACTCCAGGCCGGCCGCGAGCAGCACCGGGAGCCGGCTGTCCTCGGACTCCTTGGTCAGGATTCCGGTCACCGCGGCCCCCGCCTTGAGCTCGGCGAACCGCTGGTCCAGCATGGCCAGATCCGGCTGCGGCGGCGGGGCGGCCACCCGGGGGAGCGGTTCGGCCGGGGCGCGCAGCTCGGCGAGTTCCCGGATCTCGCCGTCGTCCACACAGCCGGCGATGTGCTGGACGACGGTCTGCAGCAGGTCCCGGGGCATGAACTGGGTGACCTCGTCGAACGCCTCCGGCCGGATCGGCCAGGTCGGCCAGGGCGGGGTGAAGCCCGCGGCCCGGTAGTGCGGTTCCAGCCGTTTCGCCACCAGTTCCCGCCCGACCCCGGGGCTGGGGATGTGGCCCAGGTTCTGCCGGGCGACGAACCGGTCCTGAACCGAGGAGATCGCGTATCGCCTGATCACCTCCCAGGTGGTGTGCTGGACGGAGAGGACGGTCAGGGTTCGGCGGGTGGTCTCGCGCAGTTCCATCAGCCCGTTGGCGACGTGGTCGAGCAGCATCGAGTCCTGCCATTCGGCGTCGTGCCCGGCGTGCATGGCCTTGGCCAGCGGGGCGAGCAGGCCGTCGATCTGGTCGACCGCGATCACCGACGGGCCGGTCAGCGCGAGCAGCCAGGACAGTTCGCCGACCACCTGTTCCGGGCGGTGTCCGGCGGACGGCAGGCCCCACGGGGCACGTTCGCCGGGCTCGCACTCCTCGCCGCCCAGCAGGAAGTTGTTGCCGATCTCCTGCACCTCGAAGTCACCGGCGCTGAACATGGCGAGCGCCCGTGCGGTCCGCGCGCACCGCCTGGCGACCTGCGGGTCGTACTGGTTCAGGGCGCCCAGGAAGGCGGTGACCGCGGACCGGTCCAGCGGCGCCTCACCGAGCAGGGCCGCCCGTGCGGCGAACGGCACCCCGATCATCAGCGTCAACCGGCGCAGGAACATCCGCAGCTGGGTCTCCGGGCCGTCGACCCGCCGGGCCAGCCCGTCCAGCATGGAGGCGGCGACACTCTGCCAGAAGTCGGCCCCGTCCAGGAGGTTGACCAGGAAGAAGTAGCCGTCCTTGTGCTGGATCCGGGACCGGACCCAGCCGAGCAGGTGGGTCTTGCCGGATCCGCGCCGGCCCTGGATCACCACCCCGACCGGGCTCGCGGCGGCGCTGCGGCGGGCGTCGTCGATGGCGTCCAGCACGGCCTCGGCGACGTCGCCGTTCAGCGTGCCGACATGGAACTCCGGCTCCCGCCAGACGTCGTCGCGGGTCGGCGCGACGGTGATCCGGACACCGGAGAGCGCGTACAGAGCCGCCTCGCTCATCGGTCCTCGATCGACAGCAGGTGCTGTTCGTTGTTGCCGATCCGGACGGCGGCGGCCCGGTCCTCGGCGGTCAGGGTCTTCTGGTTGGTCTCCTCCTCGATCCGGACGCCCGGCAGTTGGACCATCAGCCGCAGCACGCCGTCGACCTCGGCGCGGTCCAGGTCGCCCAGCTCGCGGCGCACGTCGGCGAGCCGGGCCCAGGCGCCGGGACTCGGCGCCACCGTCCGGTAACCCCGGCGGATCCGCTTGACCACCTCGTCGGCGGTGATCCGGGTGCTCGTGGCCGGGGCGGGGTTCGTGTCGGCACCCGGGGTGAGGGGAAGCCCGCCGAACAGCTGCGGCACGCCCTGGCCGGTCCGGTCCAGGAACCCGTCCAGACCGGCGAAGATCGCGTAGAGGGCCTGTCCCGCCGAGCCCGACCCGGCCGGCACCTTACGATTGCGCAGCTCGTCGCGGCACCAGCGCCAGCCACCGTCGGCGAGCGTGAAGAAATAGGCGTTGCGCGGGCCCTTGCGGCATTCGATCAATTTCGCGTCGAGCAACTTCTCCCGGTTCTTGCCGGTGAGCTTGAGTCCCGGCGCGTATTCCTTCTCGATCTGCGGATTCGACAGTTCCGCGTTGCGTGCCATCAGAATGAAGAGCAGCGCCCGCTCCGGGACGGACAGCTTTACCTCAATCATGAGGAATCCTTTCGTGCGGCCCGGCACGTCGGCCGGCGAGAAATGTGCGGATCTGGGACAGGACGAGGTCGCGGTGATCGATCACCTGATCGTTGGTGAATCGCAGAACGGCGTATCCGGACAGCTGCAGGAGCACGTCACGCTGCCGGTCGGCGGCGAACCGGGCCGCGCCGCGATGCTCGTCGCCGTCGATCTCGACGATCAGGCGTTCGGGCCGCCAGAGCAGATCGAGGCGGACCGGGTTGGCCAGGGTGTGCACCTGGTGGTGCTGGTTCCAGGCGCGCCCGGCGGCCCAGTCCCGGCCGGCCAGCCCGGCCTCCAGCATCCGCTCGGCCCGGCTCGCCGGATGCGGCCGGCCCGGAATCGGCGGATAGCCGGGAGAACACGCCGGGACGAGGGCCGGGGCCGGCTCCGGGCCGGGTGGCGGCGGACCGGGTGGAACCGGGCCGAACCGGTGACGCTCGGCCAGTGGCGTCCCGGTCAGCCAGACGCCGAACCCGTTGTCGGTGAGCCAGTGGGCCGCCGTCATCAGCTGCTGTTCCGGCACCTCGGCCGGTGGCCCGGGAACCGGCAGCAGCAGCACCGTGGCGGCCCGCCGGTAGCTCGCGGCGATCACCCGGGCCAGTCCCCGGGCCCGGGTTCCCCGGTCGAAGCGGACGGCGGCGTCGTCGGTCCAGGAGGAGCGCAACCGTAGTGCCCGTTCGGCGAGGTCGGCCAGGAACGGGCCGTACTGGCCGGTCTCGCGGGCGGTGCGCTGGGCGATCGAGCGGACCGCGACGATCCCGGCGCCGGTGGCGTCCTCGATCGGCTCGGCCGCCGGCAGCCAGGCCGGGAACAGTTCACGGGCGATCCGGTCCAGCCCGGACAGCAGCCCGGTGACCAGGGCTGCCGGGCGCTGGGTGAGATCGGCGGCCGGGCTGACCACGGCGGGCGCGCCGGGCGGCGCGGACTCGGCACGGATCAGGACGTCGTTCGCGCCGGCGCCGACGACACTGATCGGCCGATCGAGTGGAAGATCAATCCAGGCGCGCGTCAAAACCGATCCCTCTGGCGAAACAGGTGGTTCGATTCTGCGTGCCGCGCCGGATCCCGGACAACGACCGTACCTGCGGAAATTAAATACCTATGACGCTTCCGGTCTCCAATGTGATTCTGCTAAGGAGAATGGATCACCGGGCGATGCAGAGACCGAAATCGGAGGGCTGGACACCACCGGGAAACACTTCGGACAGTGCGCCCACCCCGCAGCGCCGTTGCAGGATCTCGCCGATCACCGAGCGGTAGTCGGCGGTGACCGCCAGATCGCCGTCGGCCAGGTCGTCCGGGCCGAGACCGGGCCACCTGGTGTAGACACGCCCGCCCCGGATCCCGCCGCCGAGCAGCAGCATCGCGTTGCCGTGGCCGTGATCGGTGCCCCGGGAGCCGTTCTCCGCGACCCGGCGGCCGAACTCGCTGACCGTCAGCACCGTCACGTTCCGCATCGTCCACTCGCCCAGGTCGGTGGCGAAGGCGCCCAGCGCGGCCGCGAGCGCGGCGAGGTCGTCGTACATCCGCTGGCCCTGGACCGCCGCTCCGAGGCCCTCGTGCATGTCCCAGTCGCCACAGTCGACGGCCGCGGTGACCAGCCCGGACCCGGCCCGGATCAGCCGGGCCACGTCCCGCAGCGCGTCACCCAGGTCGGTGTTCGGGTAGCGGGCGCCGTTCGCCGGGCGGTAGCCGCCGATGATCCGGCCGGTGGCGTTCAGCGCCCGGTCGGCGGCCCGGGCCGGCCCCGCGAGCACGGCGGGCTGATCGGCGTACATCGCCCGCAGCGCGGCCGCGATCGGCCGTTTGCCGTCGGCGGCCAGGTGGAAGTCGTCGACCGCCCGCATCGACACGTCGTTGGCCGGGCCGGCCATCAGCCGGGCCGGGCGCGCGTCGCCCATCGAGACGGCGGAGAGCGGCCCGGCGGCGCCCGTCACGCCGATCATCCGGTCCAGCCAGCCGCTGCGGATCGCGCTGCCGGGGGCGGCGTTCTCCATCGCCTCCATCGCGGCGAAGTGCGAACGGTTCGCGTTCTGCTGGCCGACCGCGTGCACCGCGGCCAGCCGCCCGGCCCGCCAGTGCGGCAGCAGCGGCGCCAGCGCCGGGTGCAGCCCGAACATGCCGTCGCCGGCGATCACCCGGGAACGCGGCACGGCGATGCCCGGCCGGGCCCGGTAGTAGTCCTGGTCGCCGATCGGCGCGAACGCGGTGAGCCCGTCGAAACCGCCCCGCAGCGACACCACGACCAGGGTGTCCCCGGTGTACCGGCCGGCCGCGAAGGACAGCCGGGTGCCGGCCAGCAGGGCGCCGGCCCCGGCTCCGGCCAGCAGCCCGCGACGGGAGCACAGGTTGGCGGCAGCAGTCATGTCATCACCTCAGCTGGAAGGACGGCGAGTCGAGTACGAGGGCGATCAGGTACGGCGCGGCCCCGGGCAGCGCCCGGTCCAGCGGGCTCGGCGGGGTCCGCCCGGCGACGCTGACCACCGCGGCGGTGTGCGCGGCCGGCAGCGGCGTCCCGATCAGGCGGGTGGCCAGGGCGTCGACCAAATCGCCGTACGTCCGCGGCAGTTCCGGGACCAGGTGCCGCAGCAGGTTCGCCGGCCGGGTCAGCTGCCGTGGGTACCAGCCGGCCGCCAGGTTCAGGTGCAGGTTGCAGCGGGCCAGGAACGCCGACGGTGACGCCCAGGCGCCGGCGGTGTCCGGGTACCCGTTCGGGGCGCTCCACCGGAACGGCGCGTGCCCGGCCGACACCAGGTGGTTGTAGAGCGCGTCCAGGGACCGCACCCCGCCGGCGTCCGGGCCCAGTCCGAGCGCCCGGACCGCGGCGACGGTGTCCTCGAACGGGGTACGGATCTTCTGCCCGGCCGAGGCGGCGAACTCCGGCGACCGGAACAGCGCCCGCAGCACCGGGACGATCGCGGTGTCGTTCTGCCGGTAGATCCGGGCCAGCCTGCGCACCAGCGGGCCGGGCGCCTCGTCGGCGACGAACCGGACACAGAGTTTGCGGGCGATCCGCTCGGCGGTCCGTGGATGCCGGGCCAGGTGGTCGAGCAGGGCGAACGCGGCGCCCTCACCGTCGGTGGAGCGGTTGGCGTGCCGGAACCCGAGGATCTCGACCGGGCCGGTGGCGTGCAGCGAGGCGTCGTAGACGTACCCGCCGGAGCGGCCGACGGTCATCCCGGTCAGCAGCCGGGCCGCGGACCGGACGTCGGCCTCCCGGTACCCCAGCCCGGCGGTGTGCAGTTCCAGCAGCTCGCGGGCGTAGTTCTCGTTCGGGCGGGTCCGGCACGACGACCGCTGGTCCAGGTAGGTGAGCATCGCCGGGTGCCGGGCACTGGCCTGCAGCATGTCGGTGAACCGCCCGAACGCGTGCCGGCGGATCACCGTACGGTCGTAGTCGGAGCGGGTCTCCCAGACGCCGCTGGACGGGGCGGTCACGTGCAGGTGGTTCGACCAGAACGCGACGATCTGCTCGAACAGTTGCCGCTCGCTCCACACCGCGCGGGCCACCGCGGCCCGGCCGAGCTGCTTGAACGACTCGTAGTTCTCCCGGCGCGACTCCGCTCGTACCGCAGCCGGAGTGGCACCGGCCAGGGGCAACCGGGCGAGGACCGCGTCACAGAGACCGTCGCGGATCCGGCCGGGGTCGAGCTGCCGGTCCAGCCAGCCGGTGAACCCCAGGCGGTGGGCCTCGTCGAGGACTGCCGGTGTCGCACCGAAGGTGGCCCGGCGTATCAGGTGGGCGATCGGCTCGGTCATGCACTTCCGTTCCGGTTCGGGATCCGTGACTGATCACGGCTGCACCCCTGACTAACGAGGCCGCAATCCGCGCGCACCGGTTACCGGAAACCGAGTCCTGATTTAGTCTCAGGACCGTGGATCAGGCTGAATCCGTACGTACCCCGTCCTCCTGGGTCGTCGTCGGACTCGACAACGGCGGCACCTGCAACAACGCCACCGTGCTGGACGCGACAGGACAGTTCCTCGTCAATGATCTGGTCGAGAATCCGAGCCGTGTCCTGGAAGGGCCGGAATCCGCCGTCGAAGCCCTCGCCGAGGCGTTCGGCAACATCCTGGAGCTGACCAGCACCCCGCTGTCGCTGGTCCGCGCGGTCGGCCTGGACACCCCCGGCCCGGCCAGCGCGCACGGGGTGATCTCGTCGAAGGGCGCGACCAACTTCAATCAGGTCTCCTGGCACGGCTTCGACATCCGGGGCGCCCTGGAGACCCGGCTCGGCCTGCCGGTGGTCTACAACAACGACGGCAACGCGGCCGCCCTGTACGCCCATCATCAGCACTTCGGCGCACAGGCGTCGGAGCACTCCTCGGTGTCGGCGATCGTCGGCACCGGCCTCGGCGGCGGGGTGGTGGAGGCCGGCAGTGTGGTCCGCGGCAGCGCCGGGATGGCCGGGGAGCTGGGGCACGTGCAGATCCCGCTGCACGGCGTGCTGGAGGACGACCAGCCGGTCCCGATGTGCAACTGCGGGTTCGCCGGTGACGTGGAGAGCATCGCCTCGCTGACCGGCATCAGGAACAACCTGCTGCCGTACTGGCTGACCCGGTTCCCGGACCACCCGCTGGTGAACGAGCCGATCGGGGTGGCCGCCAAGGCGCTGCGCGGTTACGGCGAGAAGGACGACGCGCTGGCCCTCGCCGTCTTCGGCCAGCAGGCCAAGGCGATCGGCAAACTCTTCACCATCGCCGCCAACTTCACCGACCCGTCCGCGTACTTCCTCGGCGGCGGCGTGGTGGAGGCGGACCCGCACTTCCGCCAGTGGTTCCTCAACTGCGTCCGGGAGAACACCGAGCTGCGTGACGAGCAGAAGGCGGTGGCCACCTTCGCCCTGGTCCCCGACCGGGACATGGCCGGGGCCCGGGGCGCCGCGGTGGCCGCGCTGGCCGAGGCGTCGATCACCGCCGCCTCGGCCGCCTGACGGTCAGTCCGCCCGACGGTCGGTCCGCCTGACGGTCAGTCCTCCTTGAGGGCGGACGGGACGTCCGGGAACATCGGCAGGTAGTCGCTGAGGCCCAGGGTGTCGAAGAGGCGGCGCAGGAAGCCGGACGGGGCCGCCAGGCGCACCCAGCCGCCCCGCTCGGCCGCCCGACCGTGCGCGGTGACCAGCACGCCCACGCCCATGGAGTCACAGAAGTCCAGCCCGGCGACGTCCACCACCACACGTGGGGTGGGACGCTCGACGAGGCGGCTCAGATTGGCCTTGAGGGCCGGCGCGGTGTCGATGTCGAGGGATCCGCGCAGGACCAGGACGGCCGTGTTCGGTGGATGATGCGCGACCGATACCTGCATGTTCGTCTGTCTTTCTGGTGGAACGGGCTCGCAAGGGGATAGACGTTCACCCTATGCGAGCCCGTCTCACTATGCAGGTTGCGCCACACGCGGCGCGTTGCGTCAGTTACGACGCGTTGCTTTGCAGTGACGTCTTACGACGCGTTGCGCCACTTGCGGCCGTTGCGGCCGATCAGGCGGTCGGCATCGGTCGGGCCCCAGGACGCCGCCTCGTAGCTCGGGATCGGCGAACGGTCCCGCTCCCAGTGCTCGATGATCGGGTCGACGATCCGCCATGACTGCTGCACCTCGTCGCTGCGGATGAAGAGCGAGGCGTCACCGATCAGGGCGTCCAGTAGGAGCCGCTCGTACGCCTCCGGGGACTCCTCGACGAACGTCTGGTCGTACGAGAAGTTCATGCTCGCCGTCCGGACCCGGAACGAGTGGCCGGGCACCTTGGCGCCGAACCGCAGCGAGATGCCCTCGTTCGGCTGGATGCGCAGGATCAGGGCGTCGGCGTCGAGTTCGGTGAGCTGGTCGGCGGGGATCGGCAGGTGCGGCGGCCGCTGGAACTGCAGGGCCACTTCGGTGAGCCGCGCGGGCAAGCGCTTTCCGGTACGCACGTAGAACGGCACCCCGGCCCAGCGCCAGTTGTCCACGTTCAGCCGCATGGCCGCGTAGGTCTCGGTGCGCGACAGCGGGTCGACCCCGACCTCCTCGCGGTAACCGGCCATCAGCTCCTCGCGGGTGCCGCCGCGGGTGTACTGACCGCGGACGGCGGCCTCGGAGACGTCCCGGTCGGTGGGCAGCCGGATCGCCTGCAGCAGCTTCACCTTCTCGTTGCGCAGGTTCTCACCCTCGAACGAGACCGGCGGCTCCATCAGGGCCAGCGCGAGGACCTGGAGCACGTGGTTCTGCACGATGTCACGCATCGCGCCGGCGCCCTCGTAGAAGCCGCCGCGGGTGCCGACGCCGAGCGTCTCGGCCACCGTGATCTGCACGTGGTCGATCCAGGAGCGGTCCCAGATGGGCTGGAAGATCGAGTTGGCGAAGCGCAGCGCCAGCACGTTCTGGACGGTGTCCTTGCCCAGGTAGTGGTCGATGCGGAAGACCTGGTGCTCCTCGAACGCGCCGTGCACCACGCCGTCCAGCTCGCGGGCGGTGGCCAGATCCCGGCCGTACGGCTTCTCGATCACCAGGCGGGCGAACGAGGTCTCGGTCGCCTGGTTCAGGCCCGCCCCGGCCAGTCCGTTGATCACCGGCTCGAAGGCGCCCGCCGGGGTGGAGAGGTAGAACAGGCGGTTGCCCGAGGTGCCCCGGACCGCGTCCAGCTCGTCCAGGGTCTCGGCCAGGCGCTTGTAGGTCTCCGGGTCGTCGTAGCCACCCGCGACGTAGCGGACGCCACCGGCGAGCTGCCGCTTGTCCAGCAGGCTCTTGCCGCCCAGCGCGCTCTCCGCGAACTGCTCGTCGCTCATCGGGGTGCGGGCCACCCCGACCAGGGCGAACTGATCAGGGAGGCGGCCGTGGCGCGCGAGGTTGTCCACCGCGGGGAGCAGCTTGCGCCGGGTGAGGTCACCGGAGGCGCCGAAGATCACCAGCGTGGCCGGCGGAGCGCTGCGCTCTTGAATGAGCTGGGGTGCGTGGTCCATCTTGCGTCCTCCGACAGGGTCGTAACCGTCCGTTTGAACCTTACGGCCGGAGGGCGGCGCAGGGTTCATCCGCTTCCGGGAAACCGGGACAACGTGGCGGTGAACACGTCCATACTTCGATGCAGCACGGGCGAATGCCAGAAAAGTGGCAAACTGGTCGCAAAGGTCTGGCAACGGAGGGGGACCTCGTGAAGTACCGGCTCGTGACCCGAAGTGACTTCGACGGGCTCGTGTGTGCCGTGCTCCTGCGCCATCTCGAGATGATCGACGACATCCTGTTCGTGCATCCGAAGGACGTCCAGGACGGCGTCGTCGACGTGACCGAGCGGGACATCCTGACGAACCTGCCGTACGACGGCCGGGCCGCGATGGTCTACGACCACCACCACTCGGAGACCTTGCGCAGCGACGGCGACCGGAGCAACCACGTCATCGACGCCGACGCGCCGTCCGCGGCCCGGGTGATCTACGAGCACTTCGGCGGCGCGGAGCGGTTCCCGAAGGTGACCGACGAGCTGATGCGGGCCGTCGACCAGGCCGACTCGGCGGACTACTCGCTCACCGACGTGCTCAGCCCCACCGGCTGGACGCTGCTCAACTTCCTGATGGACAGCCGCACCGGCCTCGGCCGGTTCCGCAACTTCCGGATCTCCAACTACCAGCTGATGATGCAGCTGATCGACGCGTGCATCGAGCACAACGACGTCAACGAGATCCTCGCGCTGCCCGACGTGGTGGAGCGGGCCGACCTGTTCCACGAGTGCTCGACCCGGTTCGTGGAGCAGCTGCACCGGGTCTGCCGGGTGGACGGCGACGTGGTGATCGTCGACCTGCGCGACGAGGAGGTGATCGAGGCGGGCAACCGGTTCATGGTGTACGCGCTCTTCCCGGAGGCCCGGGTCTCGGTGCACATCATCTGGGGGCGGCAGAAGCTCAACACCGTCTTCGCGTGCGGCAAGTCGATCCTGGACCGCACGTCGCCGGTGGACATCGGTGAGGTGATGCTGCGCTACGGCGGCGGTGGTCACCTCGCGGCCGGCACCTGCCAGGTCCCGCACGACGTGTCGGACCGGGTCGAGGGCGAGATCATCGACGCGCTGCGCACCGAACGCGTCGTCGCGGTCTAGTCGTCACGGTCCGGCGAAGGCACCGGACAGACCGACGGGCGGGGCCGTGTGAACAGCCCCGCCCGTACAGCACGCGGATCATGGGCCTTGCCCGGGCCCCACCCGCCGGTCGTGGTTCTGCGCCCCACGCGCTCGCCACGACGTCCTCACGCCCACCCGCGCGAGGCCTTACCTTCCATTACGCAGGCCCGGCCTGCTCGGAAGTCTTCGTCAACCCTTGAAAGCCCACTTGCTGCTGCCCGCGCCGACCGGTTCCTTGTCGGCGTCGTCGTCGGCGACCGGGTCGTCACCGGCGGGCTTGTCGTCCGGCTCGCCCGGCTCCTCCTCGGCCCGGTGCCGGCCACGCAGCGCGAACCACGCGGTGCCCAGCAGCGCCAGCACGGCCACGATCCAGCCGGAGATCGACATCCAGGACGGGCCCTTCTCGGCCTCGGCCAGGATCGCGGCGAACGCCAGGTCCTCCGCGGTGACGTCGGAGCCGGTCGCGGCGCCGCCGTGGTGCGAGACCGGCGCGGTGCCGTCCGACGGGGTCAGCGTCATCGTCGCCGCCATCGCCGGGCCGGCGCTGCCGTCGGCGTACTTGGTCTCCACCGCCATCCGCATCGTGCTCAGCGTCGGCAGCGGACCGAGCGCGGCCCGCAGATCCGCGGACTCACCCGGTTTGATCGTGGTGCCGTTCACCGCGATCCAGGTGATCGCGCTGGCGGCCTCGGTCACCGGCGTGCCACCGTGGATCGTCTCCAGCGGCTGTTGCAGTCTCTGATAGGTGATCTTCGGTGCCCAGTCGTCGATGGACAACGGGTACACCTCGGCGATCGGGGTGTCCGCCGGGATCTTCAGCGTCACCTCGGTGATCGGGGCGGTGCCCTCGTTGGTCACATGGAAGTCCAGGCTCGCCCCACTGCCTTGCGGCGCGCTCGCCGGACTCACCGTCACGTCAGCCGCGGCCGGTGCGGCGGCCAACAGCACACCGACAGCAGTCGCAGCGGTCATCACGCCCGCACGGCGGGCCATCCTCGGATGCCTCACGACATGTAGTTCGGATCACCGGCCCGGATGGTTCAACGTAGCCCCAGAAGATTTCCGAAAGATCTCGTGACCGATGATGAACACATGCGTGACGTGCCCATCGACGGCGACATGATCCGGCTCGGCCAGTTCCTCAAGCTGGCAGATCTCATCGACACCGGCGGCGAGGGCAAGGTCCTCGTCGCGTCCGGGGACGTGACGGTCAACGGCGAGGTCGACACCCGCCGCGGCCGGCAGCTCCATCCGGGTGACGTCGTCGAGGTGCTCGGCCGTACGGCCCGGGTGGTTTCCTGAGATTCGCCGGAACCGGAGCGGGGTCCGTCTCGTCGTACTCCACATGACCATCAACCGCGGTCTGCTGACCGCCGCCGCCGTCCCCCTGCTGTTCCTGCTGGGCGCCTGCGCCCGGCCCGGCGCCGCCGACGAGGCGGGCTCCGCGCCGGTCACCGAGAGCGCCGCCGACCCGGACTCGATCGCCCTGCGGGTGGAGTACCGGGGCGGTTTCGTCCCGGCCGAGAGCATCCCCGGCCGGATTCCACGATTCAGCGTCTACGCCGACGGGCGGGCGCTGAGCGAGGGCCCGGTCCCGGCCATCTACCCCGGCCCCGCGCTGCCGAACCTGCAGCAGATCACCCTGACCGCCGACCAGGTCGAGGAGCTGACCGCCGGCGCGCTGGCGGCCGGGGTCAAGGGCGGCGCCGACTTCGGCACGCCGAACGTCGCCGACACCCCGAGCACCCGGATCGTGGTCCGGACCGCCGGTGGCGAGCAGACCGTCGACGTGATGGCCCTCAACGAGGCGAACCCGGACGACAAGTCGCTGACCGCCGAGCAGCACGCCGCCCGCAAGAAGCTGACCGAGTTCCTGGCCTCGGTGGACCGGCTGTTCGCCGACGCCGCCAGCCCGGCCTCCCAGCCGTACCAGCCGAAGGGTCTCGCGGTGATCGCCCAGCCGTACCAGGACACCGGTGACGGCGCCGGTGGCGCCACGGTCACCTGGCCCGCGAAGACGGCCCTGCCCGGCACGGCCCTCACCGAGCAGCCCAAGGTCAACTGCTTGACCCTGGAGGGTACGGATCTGCAGGCCGTGTGGAAGCTGGCCGAGAAGGCCAACGCCCGCACCCCGTGGGAGTCGGCCGGCCAGAAGTGGCAGATCGTCTTCCGCCCGCTGCTGCCCGACGAGACCGGCTGCGACTCCCTGAAGAGGCAGGCGTGACCCCGATCGGCGAGCCCCTCGACCTACCAGACGTCGCCGTCGCGCCAGTCGCAGACCAGGGTGCCCCCGTCGAGGGCGCCGGTCATCCGGACCAGGGTGCTGTCGTCGTCCTCCGGAGTGCGGACCACTCCGGTGGGGGAGAGCACCGCCGTCGGCCCCGGCCATAACCGCCAGCCGCGGGCCAGATAGAGCCCCCGGCCCGACTCCGAGGCGGAGAGCGCACCCAGGTCGTACCCACCGTCGATCAGCCTCTCCGCCTCACCCATCACCGCCGCGGCCAGACCCCGGCCGCGGAACTCCGGATGCACGGCGACCGCCTCGACGTACCCGCAGCGCAGCGTCCGCCCGTCGAGCAGGAAACGGCGCTGCACCACCGAGCCGTGCGCGACCAGCACGCCGTCCTGCACGATCAGCGTGTGCAGGCCGCCCAGCGCGTGATCCCAGTCGTGGTCGTCGAACCGGCCGTCGAAGGCCAGATCGAGCAGGTCGCGGATCGCGGACAGCTCGGCGCGGATCAGGTCGGCGGTCGGGGCGGTGCGCACCGCCCCGGACCGCCCCATCTCAGTGGACCTGGAGCAGGTCGACCACGAAGACCAGGGTCTCGTTCGGCTTGATCGCGCCGGCCGCGCCCCGGGCGCCGTAGCCCAGGTGCGGCGGGATGATCAGCTTGCGGCGGCCGCCGACCTTCATCCCGGCGACGCCCTGGTCCCAGCCGGCGATGACCTGCTGGCCGGCCACCCGGAAACCGAACGGCTCGCCCCGGTTGTAGGAGGCGTCGAACTCCTTGCCCGTGGACTGGGCGACACCCACGTAGTGGACGCTCACGAAGTCGCCGGCCTTGGCCTCCTGGCCCTGGCCCTCGGTGAGGTCCTCGATCACCAGTTCGGTGGCCGGGGCGTCCGGGATGGTGCCGACATCGGGCTTGCTCATGAATCCTCCTGCTGTTGTCACCTGACTCGGCCATGCAATCACAGCCCGGCCGCCGGTGAACGAGCGGTGCCTGAACTCCGTACCTCCGGGTGGCTCTTCCGACCACCGTCCACCTGGAGATCCTCATGCACGTCCGCCGCCTCGCCGCCGCCGGTCTGCTGGCCGCGGCCGCCGTTCCCGCCGTCCCCGCGCCCGCCCTGGCACACGGTTCGCCGACCACCCCGATCAGCCGCAACTCCGCCTGCGCCGGCAACGGCACCCGGCGCGACACCGCCGCCTGCAAGGCCGCGCTCAAGGCGGCGGACGGATTCCTCGGTGCGTACGACAACCTGCGCCTGGCGAACGTCGCCGACGACCGGGAACGGGTGCCGGACGGCGAACTCTGCTCCGGCGGGCTGGATCTCTACCGGGGTCTCGACCTGGCCCGGGACGACTTCCCGTCCACGAAGGTCAGGTCGGGGCAGAATCTGAAGATCAACTATCGGGGGACGATCCCGCACCAGGGGTCGTTCCGGCTCTTCCTGACCAAGGGCGGCTACGAACCCACCGAGAAGCTCGGGTGGGGCGATCTGACGAAGCTGGACGAGATCAAGGATCCGCCGCTGACCGGTGGGTCGTACCGGATGAGCGTGAAACTGCCGAAGCGGACCGGGCGGCACATCCTCTACGTGGTGTGGGAGACGTCCAGCACCCCGGACACGTACTACTCCTGTTCGGATCTGGTCTTCCCGGACCCGGTCCCGGTGGCCACCAAGGAGCCGGCTCCGGCCAAGAGCACAGCGGCGCCGGTGCAGAGTGCGGCGGCGGAGGAGAGCCCGAGCCCCACCCCGGCGCCGGTGCTTGCCGCGGGCGAAGCCGCCACCCGGAAGAGTGACGACTCGATGATCGGGATCGGTCACTGGCTCATCGGGGGCGCGATCGGGGTAGCCGCCCTGGTAGCGGCCGGTGCGGGCCTTTCCCGGCTACGGCGCCTGAAAAGTCGCTGAGTCTTTTTGCGAACTTGGTTTGAACCGTCCGCAACTGGATCTCGTATTGCCGGTCGTCGACGATGCATCGCCTGTCAGACCCCCCAAAATATCGACGAAGGGCCAAGCATGAGTCGTGTTCGATACCGCGCCCAGGGCCGCAGCAACTCGTGGCTGTCCCGCCGTAACGTGCTGGCGCTCGCCGCCACCGGAGTCGGCGTCTCCGCCGTCTCGGTGGCCGGTCTGAGCCTCGCCGGCACGTCCGAGGCGGACAGCAAGGATGACGGCGCCCCCCTGGTCATCTCCCTGCGCGACGTCCAAAAGGGCACGATCGAAGTCTTCTCCGGTGAGGGAAGCAAAGTCGTCACCGATAAAGACCTGGTGAATCGGCTCCTCAAAGCCGCCGGCCGCTGACCTTTCCTCGACAGGAGAATCCCCGAGCATGTCCTCCCACCGCGAAGCACCGGAAATCAGCAAGGACCCGGTCGCCGACAGCTCCGACCTGTACGCGTTCGTCAGCCCCGACGACCCGGACACCGTCACCATCATCGCCAACTACGTGCCGCTGCAGCTCCCGTCGAGCGGCCCGAACTTCTTCGAGTTCGGCGACGACGTGCTCTACGAGATCCACATCGACGCGAACGGTGACGCCCGCCCGGACATCACCTACCAGTTCCGGTTCCGTACCGAACTGCGCAACGACAAGACGTTCCTGTACAACACCGGTCAGATCAAGTCGCTCGACGACGAGAACTGGAACCGCCGGCAGTTCTACTCGGTGACCAAGGTCGACAGCCACGGCAAGAGCACGGTACTGGCCAACAAGCTGCCCTGCCCGCCCGCCAACGTCGGCAAGGTCTCCATCCCGGACTACGCGAAGCTCGCCGACGACGCGGTGCACAAGCTGAAGAGCCGCGAGAAGGTCTTCGCCGGCCAGCGCGCCGACGCCTTCTTCGTCGACCTCGGCTCGATCTTCGACCTGGCCGTGCTGCGCCCGTTCCGGGACAAGCACCTGGTCGGCCAGGACCTGTTCGACAAGGCGAGCAAGGCGGTCAACGCCACCGACAAGACCAACGTGCACAGCATCGCCATCCAGGTGCCGCTGGACATGGTGCGCCGGGACGGCAAGAAGCGGGTCAAGGCCACCGACGCCGGCGCCGTGATCGGCGTGTGGACGTCGGCCAGCCGCCGCCAGGTCGAGGTGCGCGGCAAGAAGGGCGACAACGACGTGGTCGTCGGCCCGCAGGTGCAGGTCTCCCGGCTCGGCAACCCGCTGTTCAACGAGGTCATCGTCCCGATGGCGGAGAAGGACAAGTGGAACAGCCTCCCGCCGAGCGAGGACAAGCGGTTCGCCGAGTTCGTCGCCACGCCCGAGTTGGGAGCGCTCCTGCCGGTGCTCTACCCGGGGCTCTTCGACAACCTGGCCGCGCTGAACAAGAAGAAGGAGCCGCGGGCCGACCTGCTCGCGATCCTGCTCACCGGTATCCCGGACGGCATCATCGACGGGTTCCAGAACAACACCGGCAAGGTGCAGGCCGACATGCTGCGGCTGAACACCGCGATCCCGCCGGTCGCCAAGGAGAACAAGTTCGGTGTGGTCGGCGGTGACCTGGCCGGGTTCCCCAACGGCCGCCGGATCGCCGACGACGTGGTCTCCATCTCGCTGCGGGCCGTCGCCGGGGCCACCGTGCCGCTGGTCGACAAGGAATTCAAGGCGGACGCCGCGGCCGGGCTCGTCGAGCAGGGCCTGAGCATCGACGACGTGAGCGCGAAGCTGCTCAAGAAGTTCCCGTTCCTGCCCACCCCGTTCGACGGTTTCAACAACCCGTCCTGACCGACCCCCATCCCGGAGGAGCAATCATGAGCGTCGGCCACGGCGACCACCACCATCACCACCACACGCTCGCCCCGTCCGGGCAGGGCACGGTGATGCTCGACATCGGCGACGGGATCGGCGCGCTGATCATCCACGCCCCCAGCTGGCTGCACGGGCACGAGATCGAGGTGTCCCCGGTGGACGACACCTCGGCCCGTACCCACGCCGCGGTCCGGGCCCGGTACGTCCGGTCGGGTGTCACCTACTGTGTGGTCATCGACAGTCTCGCCGAAGGCCGGTACGTGGTCTGGCAGGACGACGACACCCCCCTCGAGCAGGTCGACGTGCGTGGCGGCGCCGTCGCCGAGGTCACCTGGCCGGCGAACCTGGTCCCCGGAAGGACACCGCTCACCGTGTAGGCCCTGTGTGGTGGATCGCGCGGGGCTGCGGCGTGGCCCAGCCGGCGCCTGACGGCAGCCGGTGGGAGGCCACATACAACACCGGTATGCGACCTCTCACCGGCTGACGCCAGCCACCACCTGGACCTCGCCTCGCTCCCACCCGATCCGCCACACAGGGCCTACTCTGGACGGCATGACAGGCGGTCGGCTCCCGGGCCCGGCGTCGCCGGGCGTGGACGTCCCGGCACATGTCGGTCTGCGCACCAGCGACATGGCGGAAGCCCGGGAGTTCTGCCGCAACCTCTACTACGGCACGTTGCAGATCGAGCCGGTCGGTGATCCCGGCCGGCTGGAGTTCAGCGCCGACGTGGCCCGGCTGGGCCCGATCACGCTCGGCGACATCCGGTACGGGACCGACATCCACGTCTCGATCGGCGCGCTGGAGACGTCGTACCACGTGCTGGTCCCGCTGACCGGCAGGCTCCGATCACAGCACCGCGGCGCGACGGTGCTGGCCGATCCGACCCGGGCGGTGGTCTACCGCCCGACCGGCGACATCGAACTGGACTGGCCGGCCTCCTGCCGCCTGCTGAGCGTCAAGGTGGAACGCGCCGCCCTGGAACGCGAGCTGGACGCCGCCCTGGACCAGCGGGTCGTCTCCCCGCTGCCGCTGGGCGCCAGCTTCGACCTGGTCGACGGCCCCGGCCGCACCTGGGCCGCCCTGGTCCGGCTGCTCCTCACCGAGCTGACCGCCCCCGACACCCTGGTCAGCCGCCCCCGGATGGCGGCCCGCTGGCGCGACATGGTGGTCAGCGGCCTGGCCCTGACCGTCGAGCACCCGTACGGCGAGGAACCGGCCGGTCTGCAGGGCCCGCACCGCCCGCGCACGGTGAAACGGGCCCTGGACGCGATGAACGCCGACCCGTGCCGCCCGTGGACCACCCGCAACCTGTCCGCGGTGGCCGGCGTCGGCGTCCGGGTCCTGCAGGACGCGTTCCGCCGCCACGTCGGCATGTCCCCCCTGACGTACCTGCGCCGCCTGCGCCTGGACGAGGTGCACGCCGAACTCTCCCGCTCCGACCCGGGCCGCACCACGGTCAGCGAGGTCGCCTACCGCTGGGGCTTCACCCACCTGAGCCGTTTCGCCGGCGCCTACCGCGCCCGCTTCGGCCGAACCCCGTCCCAAACCCTCAGAGACAGACCCTGAACCCCTTCTTCCGGTACGCCACACGGCTCCACAACCGCAGCCGATCGGCTCTGTCGCGGCCACGCGACGCAGGCGCCGCACCAGGCCGTCCCGCGACCGCCGGGCCGGTTGCGGTGGTCACCGGGAAACCCGGATCTGCCGCGGGGGACAGCCGGGGTCGGCGGTGACCACCGCATCCGGCCCGGCGGTCGCGGGACGGCAGTGTGAAACGCCCCGCCTCGCGGTGTCGAGGCGGGGCGGGGGAGTGCGGTTGTCGAGGTGTAGGCGTACCGGAAGAGGGGTCAGGGTTCGATCTTCTGGCCCTTGCCGATGACCACGATGCCGTTGTCGCTGACCGTGTAGAGCTTGCGGTCCCGGTCGAGGTCGACGCCGATCTGGGCGCCCTCGGGGATCACCACGTTCTTGTCGATGATGGCGTTCCTGATCACCGCCCGGCGGCCGACCGAGACGCCCTCCATGATCACCGCGCCGTCCACGTGGGCCCACGAGTTGACCCGGACGTTGGGGGAGATCACCGAGCGCTCGACCAGGGCGCCGGAGACGACCACGCCGGGGGAGATCATCGAGTCGATGGCCCGGCCCTGGCGGTCGTCGTAGCCGTGCACGAACTTCGCCGGCGGCCAGGAGCCGTAGTTGGTGAAGATCGGCCAGTCGTGGTTGTACAGGTTGAAGATCGGCAGGGTGGCGATCAGGTCCGTGTGCGCCTCGTAGAACGAGTCCAGGGTGCCCACGTCGCGCCAGTAGCCGCGATCACGATCGGTCGAGCCGGGGACGTCGTTGTCGCGGAAGTCGTAGACGTTCGCCTCGCCCTTCTCCACCAGCATCGGGATGATGTTGCCACCCATGTCGTGCTTGCTGTCCGGGTTCTGCGCGTCGGCCGTCACCGCCTCGCACAGCGCCCGCGTGGTGAAGACGTAGTTGCCCATCGACGCGTAGACCTCGTCGGGGGAGTCCGGCAGGCCCACCGCGTCCTTCGGCTTCTCCCGGAACGCCTTGATCTTCTTGCCGTCCGGGCCGACGTCGATCACGCCGAACTGGTCGGCCAGCGACAGCGGCTGGCGGATGCCGGCCACGGTGACCGCGGCACCGGAGGCGATGTGGTCCTGGACCATCTGCTTCGGGTCCATGCGGTAGATGTGGTCGGCGCCGAAGACGATGACGTAGTCGGGCGACTCGTCGTTGATCAGGTTGAGACTCTGATAGATCGCGTCGGCGGAACCGGCGAACCAGCGCGGGCCGAGCCGCTGCTGAGCCGGGACCGGGGTGACGTAGTTGCCGAGCAGTGTCGACATCCGCCACGTCTTGGAGATGTGACGGTCGAGGGAGTGCGACTTGTACTGCGTCAGAACGACGATCTTGAGGTAACCCGCGTTCGCCAGGTTCGACAGCACGAAATCGATCATGCGATAGATACCGCCGAAGGGCACGCCGGGTTTGGCCCGGTCCGCCGTCAACGGCATCAGGCGCTTGCCTTCCCCACCAGCCAGAACGATCGCAAGCACCTTGACAGCCATGGGGAGGACGCTAATATCCCGGCCACCCCCGCGCCACCCGAAAGGGCGCTTGGAATATCTTGCTGGCGCTGCAAACTTCTTGCTGTGGGTCAGGCCGCCGTCCGCACCGCAGCCTCCCGCAATAGTACGTCGATCACCTCGGGCGCCGACGGGCGGCCGAAGTGGTAGCCCTGCACCAGGGGACAGTCCAGCTCACGCAGCAGGTTCGCCTGCGCCGCCGTCTCCACGCCCTCGGCCACCGCGAGCAGGTCCTGACTGCGCGCCAACTCCAGGATCGCCCTGGTCAGGCTCACGTCCTGGGGCCGCGGAGGGTCCTGGTGGCGGCGGATGAAGGACTGATCGATCTTCAGGATGTCGACCGGCAGGGTGTGCAGATACGCCAGTGACGAGTACCCGGTGCCGAAGTCGTCGATCGCGATCCGGATGCCGTAGGCGCGCAGAATCCCCAGCACATTGGTGTCGGAGGCGTCGATGAGCACCGATTCGGTGATCTCCAGCACCAGAGCGGCCGCCGGCAGCCCGGTGTCGGCCAGGATCCGCAGCACCGAATCGGCGAAACCGGGGTCGCGCAGCTGGTGGGTGGAGACGTTCACGGTCAGGTAGAGGCCGTGGTCGCGGTGCCAGACGGCGGCCTGCGCGCACGCCAGCCGCAGCGCCCGCGCGCCGATCGTCCCGATCAGGCCGGTCTGCTCGGCCACCGGGATGAACTCGCCCGGCGGGATCAGCTCGCCGTCCTGGCGCCAGCGCATCAGCGCCTCCACCCCGGTGATCCGCCCGCTGGCGGTGTCCACCACCGGCTGGTAGTGCATGAACAGGCTGCCGTCGCTGATCGCCTGCCGCAGCCCGGCGGCGATCCGGGCCCGCTCGGTCTGTTCGGCCCGCAACGAGTCGTCGAACCGGGCGATCCCGCCGCCGGACTCCTTGGCCGCGCTCAGCGCCAGGTCGGCGTCGGAGAGCACCGCGTCGTTGCCGGGCACACCCCCGGCGACGCCGGCCCGCGCGGTCAGCGGGATACGCCTGTCGTCGACCAGGAACGGCGCCGACCCGACCGCCTCGACCACCTGCTGGGCCAGCTGACCGGAATCGGTCTCCGGGCCGAGCAGGAAGCCGAACTCGTCGCCGCCGATCCGGGCCACCATGTCCACCTGCGGGGCGAACAGCAGCAGCCGCCCGGCGACCTGGCGCAGCACCGCGTCACCGACCGGGTGGCCGTAGGTGTCGTTGATGTCCTTGAACCCGTCCAGGGCGCAGAGGATCAGCGCGTACGGCCGGTCCCCGGCGACCGCCCGGTTCAGGCGCTCGGTGAGCAGGTCCCGGTTGGCCAGGCCGGTCAGCGCGTCGTGCCCGGCCCGGTAGGTCAGCTGCTCCTGCAGCTTCTGCTGCTCGCGCAGGGACTCCCGGGCCTGTTTGGCGCGGGCGCCGGCCAGCCGGGCCAGGCCGACGATCCGCAGCAGCAGCAGGCCGCTCAGCCCGGACGTCAGCAGGGCCGGCACCACCACCACGACGCTCGGGTTCGCCAGCGCGGGCAGCAGCGGGGCGGCGACCGCGGCGGTGTACATCCCGATCAGCGCGGCCCGGCCGGTGCGTGCGGTGCCGGCCCGGTACTGCCCGGCGGCCGGGTGCACCGCCGCGGCGACCACGAACACCCAGGCGAGCTGGACACACAGGTGGCAGAGGCCGCCGGGCTGGAACGGGCCGGTGCCCACCGAGCCGGTCGCGGCGTACACCAGGTGCGCGCCGACCAGGGTCAGGGCCGCGGCGGCGAGCAGCCGGGCCGGGCCACGCCGCGGGTCGGTGAGATTGCGCAGCGCGGTGCCGACCAGCGCGATGTCGATCACCGCGTAGAGCAGGGCCAGCGACCGGTCGACCTGCTGGTAGCCGGGGTCGCCGAGGTACGGCAGCACGATGAACGACCAGGCCAGCATCGCCAGCCCGAGCACCACCGCACCGGCCTCGGCCGCCGATCCGGCCCGCCGCCGCCTGCCGAACTGGAAGGCCGCGGCGGCGAGCAGGCTGTACGGGACCGCGAGCGAGAGCCCCATCGGGGTGTTGGTGGGCTCACCGTCGTACAGGGCCCATCCGGCGGTCACCGCCAGCCCGGCGGTGACCGCCGCCAGCGCCAGCCACCAGCTGCACCGGTGCCGGTTGGCGGTCCGCCACAGGACCATCACCCCGGCGGTCTGGAGCAGCAGCCAGAAGGCGGTGCTGTCCAGGGCACGGGCGGTCAGCACGGCGAGGACGCCACCCGTGAGGGTGTACTGCCAGGCCGGGACACGGGGGATCTGCACGTCCGCCATGGCACCGTGCCGGAGTTGCGGAAGGGTTGCGGCACGGGTCCCGTTCGGGAGTGTGGTTAAGCTTCCATCGTGCTGCGTGCTGATCTCATCTCCCGTGAATACCCGCCGGAGGTCTACGGCGGCGCCGGCGTCCACCTCGAGTACCTGGCCCGTGACCTGCGTGCCCTCGCCGATGTGCGGGTGCACTGCTTCGGCGCTCCGCGGGACGAGGCCGGGGTGACCGCGTACCCGGAGCCGGCCGAGCTGGCCGAGGCCAACGCGGCGCTGCGCACCATGGGGGTGAATCTCGCGATCGCCCAGGGCTGCGCGGGCGCCGACGTGGTGCACAGCCACACGTGGTACGCGAACTTCGCCGGCCACACCGCGAAACTGCTGCACGGGATCCCGCACGTGCTCACCACGCACAGCCTGGAGCCGCTGCGGCCGTGGAAGGCCGAGCAGCTCGGCGGTGGCTATGCGCTCTCGTCGTTCTGTGAGAAGACGGCGATCGAGGCGGCCGACGCGATCATCGCGGTCTCCGGCGGGATGCGCCGGGACGTGCTGAAGGCGTACCCGACGGTGGACCCGGACCGGGTGCACGTGGTCTACAACGGCATCGACACCCAGCTCTACCAGCCTGATCCCGGGACGGACGTCGTCGAGCGCCTGGGCATCGATCGCAACCGGCCCAGCGTGGTCTTCGTCGGCCGGATCACCCGGCAGAAGGGCCTGCCCTACCTGGTGCGGGCCTGCGCCGATCTGCCCTCGGACGCGCAGATCGTCCTGCTCGCCGGGGCGCCGGACACCCCGGAGATCGCCGCCGAGGTGGCGGCGCTGGTCGCGGACCTCCAGAAAACCCGGGACGGCGTGATCTGGGTGCAGGAGATGCTGCCCAAGCAGGAGGTCATCCAGGTCCTCACGCACGCCACCGTCTTCGTCTGCCCGTCGATCTACGAGCCGATGGGCATCGTCAACCTGGAGGCGATGGCCTGCGAGACCGCGGTGGTCGCCACCGCGACCGGCGGCATCCCCGAGGTGGTCGCGGACGGTGAGACCGGCGTGCTGGTCCCGATCGAGCAGGTGCAGGACGGCACCGGCACCCCGGTCGACCCGGAGCGGTTCGTCGCCGACCTGGCCGCCGCCCTGACCCGGCTGATCACCGACCCGCAGCTGGCCGAGCGGATGGGTAAGGCCGGCCGGCGCCGCGCGGTCGAGAAGTTCAGCTGGGCCCGCATCGCCGAGGACACCCTCGACATCTACCGGACGGTGTTGTGACTTTTCTCCGCCGGCCGCCGGTGTGGGCGGCCCTCCTGCTGTCGGCCGGACTGTTCACGGTGGCGGTGCTCGGGCTGGGCCTGGCACGCGCCGCGTTCTACGACTCCCCGGACCAGCCGGCCGCCGATCGGATCGTGGTGGCCGAGCCGCCCGGCCCGGTCGAGCAGGGTGTCTGCGGCACCGTGCCGGTGCAGGCTCCCCGGGAGCTGCGCGGGATGTGGCTGACCACGGTCTACAACATCGACTGGCCGAGCAAGCCGGGGTTGCCCGAGGCGCAGGTCAAGTCGGAGTACCTGCGGTGGCTGGACCTGGCGGTCGCCCAGCGGCACAACGCGATCTTCGTGCACGTCCGGCCCAGCGGGGACGCGTTCTGGAAGTCCGAGTTCGCCCCGTGGTCGAACTGGCTGACCGGGAAGTTCGACGACACCGATCCCGGCTGGGATCCGATGCAGTTCATGGTCGACGAGGCACACCAACGGAACCTGGAGTTCCACGCCTGGTTCAACCCGTACCGGGGCACCCAGCCGGCGCCGTCCGGGACCGGGACCGACCTCTCCAAGCTGGTGAAGGACCACCCGCTGCTGGCGCATCCGGAGTGGCGGATCGCCTACCCGACCGGCAAGACCGGCCGGCTCTACTTCGACCCCGGTGTGCCCGAGGCCCGCAAGTTCGTCGAGGACGCCATGCTGGAGGCGGTGGAGAAGTACGACGTGGACGGTGTCCACTTCGACGACTTCTTCTACCCGTACCCGGAGAAGGGTGAGGATTTCCCGGACGACGCCTCCTACAAGAAGTACGGCAACGGGAAGTCCAAGGCCGACTGGCGCCGGGACAACGTGAACACCCTGGTCCGCGAGATGCAGCAGCGGATCGCCGAGCTGAAGCCGTGGGTGAAGTACGGGATCAGCCCGTTCGGCATCTGGCGCAACGGCGGCGAGGGCTCGGACACCTCCGGCCTGGAGAGTTACAGCGCGATCTACGCCGACACCCGCAAGTGGGTCCGCGAGGGCTGGCTCGACTACATCGTCCCGCAGCTGTACTGGACGATCGGGTTCGACAAGGCCGACTACGCCAAGACGCTGCCCTGGTGGACCGAGACGGTGAAGGGCACCGGCGTGCAGCTGTGGATCGGGATGGCCGACTACCGGGTCGGGGAGAAGGGCGACTGGAGCGATCCGGGGCAGCTCGACCGGCAGATGGCCATGAACGACAAGTTCGGTGTGCAGGGGCAGGTGCACTTCAGCGCCAAGCAGCTGCGGCAGAACCGGCTCGGGTCGGTCAGCCGCTACGTGTCCAAGCACTACGCCGGCCCGGCTCTGCTGCCGCGGATGGCCCGGCTCCCGGCGACCCCGCCGGCGGCGCCGCAGATCACCGGGGCACAGCGCGCGGCGTCCGGGGCGGTCACCCTGACCACCGCGGCTCCCGGTGGCGGTGCGAGCTGGGCCCTCTACCGTACGGGGGAGAGCGCGGCGACCCTGGTGGCGACGGGCCGGGCGGGCACCGCGGTGGTCGATCCGAAGCCTCCGGCGGGTGCGGCGACGTACTGCCTGAGCGGACTGGACCGGTCCGGTAACGAAGGGCCGTTGAGCAGCCCGTTCACCAGCGCCGGTTAACAAAGGTCGGTTTCGGGCTAATCGTTCCGATTGCGGCGTTAGCGTGAGCCGTGACCAGAAAACATGCGCTCGCGCTCGTGCTCTCCGCAGTCCTGGTGATCGGATCACCCGCCCCGGCGCTCGCCGGGCCGGGTGATCCGGCCGGCAAACTGCTCACCGGCACCGAGCTGCCCGCCGGGTTCACCCCGCAGCTGGACGCCATCGACGACCTGTTCGCCCGGATCCCGTCCGAGATCGCCTCCTGCGGCCAGAACAACCAGCTGCCGGCCGGCACCGTCTTCCGCGAGTTCGTCCGCGGCGCCAAGGACGAGGAACTGCTGGTCGAGACCCTGTCCACGCCCGGCGATCAGGATGCGCGGGCGGCGGTGGCGGCGTTGCGGTCCACGCTGCCGAAGTGCACCTCGTTCACCCGGGCGCCCGGCGACCTGCCGATGGAGCTGAAGTTCGCCGTCGCCAAGTTCACCGGCGCCCCGAAACTCGGCGACGCCTCGGCCGGGATCGGCTTCGTGATGACCGTGCCCGAGATGGAACTCACCGTGAACGGGCGGCTGATCACCGTCGCCGCCCGCGGCAACCGGGTCACCCTGCTGCTGATGACCGAGAAGAAGCCGAAGATCGCCGACCTGACGGCAGCCGCCCGCGCCGCGGTCACCAAGGTCCTCAGCCGCTGACCCGGCCGCCGTCCACGGTCAGACGGCGGTTCACGGTCACCGCCTCCAGCATCCGCCGGTCGTGTGTGACCAGCAACATCGTGCCGGTGTACGACGACAGCGCCGACTCCAGCTGCTCGATCGCCGGCAGGTCCAGATGGTTCGTCGGCTCGTCCAGCACGAGCAGGTTCACCCCGCGCGCCTGCAACAGGGCCAGGGCCGCGCGGGTGCGCTCACCGGGCGAGAGCGTCGCCGCCGGGCGCATCACATGGCCGGACTTCAGGCCGAACTTCGCCAGCAGGGTACGCACGTCGGCATCCGGCCAGTCCGGGACCGCCGCCCCGAACGCCCGGGACAGCGGCTCACCACCCAGGAACAGCCCGCGCGCCTGATCGACCTCGCCGACCACCACCCCGGGCCCGAGATGCTGGGCGCCCTCGTCCAGCGGCAACCGCCCCAGCAGCGCCGCGAGCAGCGTCGACTTGCCGGAGCCGTTGGCCCCGGTGATCGCCACCCGGTCCGCCCAGTCGATCTGCAGCGTCACCGGGCCGAGCGCGAACGACCCCCGCCGGACCACCGCGTCGCGCAGGGTCGCCACCACCGCGCCGGCCCGGGGCGCGACGGCGATCTCCATCCGCAGCTCCCACTCCTTGCGCGGCTCCTCGACCACCTCCAGGCGCTCGATCATCCGCTCGGTCTGCCGGGCCTTGGCCGCCTGCTTCTCGCTGCTCTCACCGCGCATCGACTTGGCGATCTTGTCGTTGTCCGGCGCCTTGCGGCGGGCGTTGCGGACCCCCTTGTCCATCCAGCCGCGCTGCATCCGGGCGCGTTCGAGCAGGTCCTCCTTCTTGCCGGAGTACTCCTCGAATTCGTCCCGGGCGTGCTGCCGGGCCCGGTCCCGTTCCTGCAGGTAGGACTCGTAGCCGCCGCCGAACAGGTGCACCTGGTTCTGGGCCAGATCCAGTTCCAGGACCTTGGTGACGGTACGGGTGAGGAACTCGCGGTCGTGACTGACCACCACGGCGCCCGAGCGCAGCCCGGCCACGAACGCCTCCAGGCGGGCCAGCCCGTCCAGGTCCAGGTCGTTGGTCGGCTCGTCGAGCAGGAACACGTCATAGCGGCTGAGCAGCAGCGACGCCATCCCGGCGCGGGCCGCCTGACCGCCGGAGAGCGCGGTCATCGGCAGGTCCAGGTCGAAGCCCAGATCGGTCTCGGCGATCCGCTCGTCCAGGTCGGCGCCGCCCAGGTCGAGCCAGCGGTCCAGGGCGGCGGCGTACTCGTCGTCGGCGCCCGGCTTCTCCTCGGCCAGCGCGACCGCCGCGAGGTCCATCGCCTCCTGCGCGGCGGACACCCCGGTGCGGCGGCCCAGGAAGTCCCGCACGGTCTCGTCGGCGCGCCGCTCCCGCTCCTGTGGGAGATAACCCACGTTGGCGGTGGGCGGGCTCAGCGAGACGCTGCCGGACTCGGTGGGGATCAACCCGGCGAGGGTACGCAGCAGCGTCGTCTTGCCCGCGCCGTTCACCCCGACCAGGCCGATCACATCACCCGGCGCGACGACCAGGTCCAGTCCGCTGAAGAGGTTGCGGTCCCCGTGGCCGGCCGCGAGTTCCCGGGCGATCAGTGTTGCGCTCATCGCTTCTGATCCTAGATGGCCCCTAATATCGACGTGTGCCGATCAGATTGCTGACCGTTCTGATGCTTCTCGCCGGATCCGTGGTGATCACCGCGGGCCCGGCCGCCGCAGCGACCGGAACCCAGCCGGTCCACGACTACTCTGCCGCGATCCGCGAGCAGGTCTGGGTGCAGTCGGCCGTCGACAGCGACGCCGACGGGAAGCCGGACCGGGTCGCGGTCCGGATCATCCGTCCCGCCACCGGCACGAGAGTGCCTGTCATCTTCCAGGCCAGCCCCTACTACGCGGGACTCGTCGACGTCCCCAACCACGACGACGTCGACCGGGACGGGTCCACCCGGAAGTCGCTCGACTCCTCGAGAAGCGCGGACATCACCTTCGCCGGATATCTGGACAACTACTTCGTACCGCGCGGCTATGCGGTGGTCTTCGCCGACAGCCTCGGTTCCGGTGGCTCGGACGGCTGCCCCACGTCGGGCGGGCGCAACGAGACCCTCGGCATGAAGGCCGTGGTCGACTGGCTCAACGGCCGCGCCCCCGGATTCACCGCCGAGGGCCTGCCGGTACGGGCGGACTGGTCCACCGGCCGGACCGGCATGATCGGGGTGTCGTACAACGGCACGCTCCCGAACGCGGTGGCCGCCACCGGCGTGCGCGGCCTGGAGACGATCGTGCCGATCGCCGGGATCAGCAGCTGGTACGACTACTACCGGTCCCACGGCGGGGTGGTCGCCCCCGGCGGCTATCAGGGCGAGGACACCGACGTGCTGGCCAGGGCGGTCCTGACCAGGGCGAATCCGGAAGTGTGCGCGGACGTCACGGCACACCTGGAACAGGAGCAGGACCGGGAGACCGGCGACTACAGCGCCTACTGGGCCGAGCGCGACTACCTGCGCGACGCCCACCGGGTGAAGGCGAGTGTGCTGCTGGTGCACGGGCTGCACGACTTCAACGTGCGCACCGGGCAGGCCGGGCAGTGGTGGGACGCGCTCGCCCGCAACGGGGTGCCCCGCAAACTGTGGCTGCACCAGGCCGCGCACACCGACCCGTTCCACATCCGCCGGGCCGAGTGGCTGTCGACCTTGCACCGCTGGTTCGACAAGTGGCTGTACCGGATCGACACCGGCGTCACCCGGGAGCCGATCGCCGACGTGGAGGTGGCTCCCAACCAGTGGGTGACCTCGGCGAACTGGCCGCTTCCCGGCTCCCGCAAGATCAATTTCAAACTCGGCGGCGGTACGTTCACCGACGACACCTCGCGCACCGCGGAGAGCCTGGCCGCCACTCCGGACAGCACCGATGCGAATCGGCTCGTCAGCCTCGGCGCGCCACTGACCAGGGACACCCGGCTCTCCGGCACCCCGGTCGTCACGGTCCGGGCCGGGCTGACCAGGAAGTCGCCGTACCTGACCGCGCTGCTCGTCGACTACGGGACCGCCGACCGTTTCGTGCGCACCCGCACCCGCACCGAGCAGGACTGCATCGGCCCCGGCATCGAGGGCGACCCCGGATGTTTCGCGCGCCGGGAGCACGTGACGGCGTCGTCGGACCACGAGATCGTCACCCGGGGCTGGATCGACGTCCGTAACCGATTCTCGCCGTCGGTGACCACGCCGATCCGGCCGGGGCAGCCGTACACGTTCCGCTGGGACCTGCAGAGCACCGACCACGTGTTCGCGGCCGGTCACCGGATCGGCGTGGTGCTGATCTCCACCGACCGGGACCACACCCTGCGGTACCCGGCCGGCACGGTCGTCGACGTCCGTGCCGGATCGTCGCTGGAGCTGCGGCTGAACTGAGCCGCTGGAGCTGCGGCTGAGCTGATCAGCCGATCGGGACGGCCGGGCCGCTGACCCGGACGCCGGAGACCGCGGGGTCCAGGCGGACGGTGATGCGGCTCGGCCGGCCCATGTCGTCACCCTGCCGCAGCGTGAGCACGGCGTCCGCCGGGACCAGCTCCAGCTCGCGCAGGTAGCCGCCGAGGGCCGCGGCGGCGGCGCCGGTCGCCGGGTCCTCGTAGACGCCGCCGACCGGGAACGGGTTGCGCACGTCGAAGGTGTCCGGCCCGGCCCGGAACACCAGCTGCACCGTGGTCCAGTCCCGCTCGGTCATCAGCGACCGCAGCGCCGGCACGTCGTAGTCCAGGCCGGCGAGGCGCTCCCGGCTGGTCACGGCGATGACCGGGTGGTACGCCCCACCGAACGCGACCCGGGGCGGCAGCTCCGGATCCAGGTCGGCCGCACTCCAGCGCAGCGCCGCCAGCAGCGCCGTCAGAGCGTCCCCGGGCAGGTCCGCGACGTGCGGATCCACGCTGGTCAGCGTCGCGGTCCCGGACTCGTCGACAAGCACCGGGACGTCGCCCGCGTTGGTCACGAACAGGTGCTCACCCGGGCCCAGGGCCACCGCGGTCGCCACCGTCGCGTGCCCGCAGAACGGGATCTCCAGCTGCGGGCTGAAGTACCGCACCCGGAACCGGCCGCCGTCCCGGGAGGTCACGAACGCGGTCTCCGAGTAGCCGACGTCGGCCGCGATCGCCTGCATCGCCGGGTCGTCCAGGCCGGCGGCGTCCAGGACGACACCCGCCGGGTTGCCTCCCGCCGGGTCGAGGGTGAAGGCCGCGTACCGCGCAATGTCCGTCATGACGCCGAGCGTGCCGCGCGTCACCCGCCGTGACCAGCGCCAATTCGGCGAGAGTGGCTCGAGGTAGTTGATCGTCCCTTCCTCGGAGTAGCGTTCCTGCGGTGACAGAGGCGCCGAACGCGATCGACCTGCCCCGCACCGTGGGCGAACTGCGAGCCAGCGGCCACGAGTTCCGCACCGTCAAGGAAGAACTGCGGGTCAACCTGCTCGCCCGGATGCGCTCCGGCGAGCCCCGATTCCCCGGCATCGTCGGTTACGACGACACCGTGCTGCCCGAGGTCGAGCGGGCCCTGCTCGCCGGCCACGACATGGTCCTGCTCGGCGAGCGCGGCCAGGGCAAGACCCGGCTGATCCGGGCCCTGGTGGGCCTGCTCGACGAGTGGACCCCCTACATCGCCGGGTCCGAGCTGCACGAACACCCGTACCAGCCGCTCACCCCGGCCTCCCGCCGCAAGGCCGCCGAGCACGGCGACGCCC
Organism: Actinoplanes couchii; assembly: GCF_016862075.1. Lineage (GTDB taxonomy): Bacteria > Actinomycetota > Actinomycetes > Mycobacteriales > Micromonosporaceae > Actinoplanes > Actinoplanes couchii. Next base: position 44,439 of record NZ_BOMG01000014.1, read on the forward strand.
TGCCGGTGGCCTGGCTGCACCGCTCCGAGCGGTACGGCGAGAAGCTGGCCACCCCGGACACCAGCGTCGGTGACCTGATCGGTGACGTCGACCCGATCAAGGTGGCCGAGGGCCGCGCCCTGGGCGACCCGGAGACCATCCACTTCGGCCTGGTGCCCCGCACCAACCGCGGCATCTTCGCGGTCAACGAGCTGCCCGACCTGGCCGAGCGCATCCAGGTCTCGCTGCTCAATGTCCTCGAGGAGCGCGACATCCAGGTCCGCGGCTACCAGCTGCGGCTCCCGCTCGACCTGCTGCTGGTGGCGTCGGCCAACCCGGAGGACTACACCAACCGCGGCCGGATCATCACCCCGCTCAAGGACCGCTTCGGCGCTGAGATCCGCACCCACTACCCGGTCGACCTGGAGCTGGAGACCGCCCTGATCCGGCAGGAGGCGGCCCTGGTCGCGGCGCTGCCGGACCACCTGGTCGAGGTGCTCGCCCGGTACACCCGCGCGGTCCGCGAGTCGCCGTCGGTCGACGCGCGCTCCGGCGTGTCCGCCCGGTTCGCGATCGCCGCCGCCGAGACGGTCGCCGCGTCCGCGCTGCGCCGGTTCGGGCTGCGCGCCGAGAAGGAGGCGGTCGCCCGGATCTGCGACACCGTGTCGGTCACCTCGACACTGCGCGGCAAGGTCGAGTTCGAGAGCGGCGAGGAGGGGCGGGAGACCGAGATCCTCGGCCACCTGCTGCGGGTCGCCACCGCCGAGACGTTCCGGGCCCACCTGGCCGGTCTCGACCTGTCCGGGTTCACCGACCTGGTCGCCGAGGGCACCCTGATCGAGACCGGTGACCTGGTCGGCGCCGAGGAGCTGCTGGCCCAGATCGGCACGGTGCCCGGCCTGTCCAAGGTCCTGGACCGGCTCGGGCTCGGCGACGCGCCGAGCCCCGGGCAGGCGGCCGCCGGTGTCGAGTTCGTCCTGGAGGGCCTGCACCTGACCCGCCGCCTGGCGAAGGAGCTGACCGACGACGGCCGCACCATCTACGGAAGCTGAGCGATGAGCCTGCCCACCAGCACCACCACCATCCGCACCGGGCGGAGCGAGCCGTGAGCGGGAACGTTTTTCGGTACGGCGCCTGGCGTGACGGGCCCGATCCGCTGGCGCCGCCGTACGACGTGCGGGCGGCCGTCGACGACATGGGGGAGCGGGTGCTGCGCGGCGACAGCCTGCGCGACGCGCTCCGCGACCTGATCCGGCGCGGCCCCCGGGACGGGCGCGGCCTCGACGCGCTGCGCGACCGAGCCCGGCGGCTGCGGCGCGAGGCGCTGCGCCGGGGCAACCTGGACGGCGCGGTCACCCGGGCCCGGCAGATGCTGGACCAGGCCCTGGCCACCGAACGGGACGCCCTGGCCGCCCGGGACGACGACGGCGCCCGGTTCAACGAGACGGTGCTGGACAGCCTGCCCCGTTCGGTGTCCCAGGCCGTCTCCGAGCTGTCCGGTTACCAGTGGGCCTCGGACGAGGCCCGGCAGATCTACCAGCAGATCCTCGACGGGCTCCGGCAGGAGGTGGTCGAGCAGCGGTTCGCCGGCATGAAACAGGCGCTCCAGCAGGGCGACATGACCGACGTGTCGGCGATGCTCACCGACCTCAACGAGCTGCTCGGCAGACATGCCCGGGGCGAGGACACCGGTGACGCGTTCCGCGAGTTCATGGACCGGCACGGGCGGTTCTTCCCGGACGACCCGCGCACCGTCGACGAGCTGATCGACTCCCTCGCCCGCCAGGCCGCCGCCGCGGAACGGCTGATGCGGTCGCTCAGCCCGCAACAGCGCGCCGAGCTGCAGGGCCTGATGGACCAGGCGCTCGGCGACGGGCCGCTGCGCGGGCAGCTCAGCGAACTCACCGACAACCTGCGGTCGCTGCGCCCGAACCTGAACTGGGGCCGCGGCGAACGGATGCGCGGATCCGAGGACCTGGGGTACGGCGACGCCGCCGAAGCCCTGGGCGAGATCGCCGACCTGGACGAGCTGATCGACCAGCTCGGCCAGGAGCACCCCGGCGCCACCCTGGACGACGTGGACGTGGAGGCGGTCGAACGGCAGCTCGGCCGGTCCGCCGCCGACGACCTGCGCCGCCTGCGCGAACTCGAACGGGAACTGCGCCGGCAGGGCTGGGTGCAGCGGGACGCCGACGGGCTGACGCTGTCCCCGAAGGCGCTGCGCCGGCTCGGGCAGAGCGCCCTGTCCGCGATCTTCTCCGACGTCGCCGGGAAACGCGGCGGCCACGACATGCGCGACGCGGGCGCCGCCGGTGACCTGATCGGCTCGTCCCGGCGCTGGGAGTTCGGCGACGACCAGCCGATCGACGTGGTCCGCACGATCGGGAACGCGGTCCGCCGCCGGGCTGCCGGACGCACGGGCCCCCTGCCCGTACGGCTGGCTCCGGAGGATTTCGAGATCGCCGAGACCGAGCGGCGGGCCTCGGCGGCGGTGGCGCTGTGTGTGGACCTCTCCTACTCGATGTACGCCGACGGCCGCTGGGGCCCGATGAAACAGACCGCGCTGGCCCTGTCGCACCTGGTCGCCACCAAGTACCCGCAGGACGCCCTGCAGATCATCGGGTTCGGCCTGCACGCCCAGAACCTCAGCCAGGGCGAACTCGCCGCGATCGAGCCGACCATGGAGAAGGGCACCAACCTCCAGCACGCGCTGAAGCTGGCCGCCCGTCACCTGCGCCGGCATCCGGGCGCCGAACCGGTGGTGCTGGTGGTCACCGACGGTGAACCGACGGCGCACCTGGAGGAGGACGGCGAGGCGGTCTTCTGGTGGCCGCCGATGGCCGAGACGATCACCGCCACGGTGCACGAGGTGGACCTGCTGACCCGGTACGGCGCCACCCTGAACGTGTTCATGCTGGGTGAGGATCCGGGGCTGCAACGGTTCGTCGGCGCGGTGGCGAAACGCAACGGCGGCCGGGTGTTCAGCCCGGACGCCGAGGAGCTGGGCCGCTACGTGATCGACGACTACATGCGGGCCAGACGGGGCCGACGGCGGGCCGCTTGACTCTGGAGGCTAGCCTCCTAGGACGGACCAGGAAGTGTGGCCGGTGTGACTGCGCGTCGGGTGAACGGACGCGGCTGGTTATAGTTGCTCGGCGGGCGACCGGGACATAAGTACATCGAGGTCGTAGATACACAGGCACCCCGGTCCGCGTACGAGCCGGGCGGGGGCCTCGGCCGAGGGGGAGAGGAAGTCGCGATGTCGCAGCAACCTGCGCCGTCCATCGAATCCTCCAACCGGATCTGGACCCTGCCCAACGCGATCAGCTTCGTCCGCCTGCTCGGCGTCCCGCTCTTCCTCTGGCTGCTGCTCGGTGTCGAGCAGGACGTGGCAGCGGTGATCGTCCTGGCCATCGGCGGTTCGACCGACTGGGTGGACGGCTACATCGCCCGCCGGATGAATTCGGTCAGCCGCCTCGGTGAGCTGCTCGACCCGTTCGCCGACCGGCTCTACATCCTGGCCACCCTGATCGGGTTCACGGTGCGTGAGGTGGTGCCGCTCTGGCTCACCGGGGCGCTGCTGGCCCGCGAGGCGGTGCTCGGTGTGGTGCTGCTGGTGCTGCGGCGCCGCGGTTACGGCCCGCCGCCGGTGCACTACGTCGGCAAGACCGGCACGTTCCTGCTGCTCGCCTCGTTCCCGATCATCCTGCTCTCGCAGGCGGTGCCGGGGGTGTCCTGGTGGGCGGTGCCGGTCGGCTGGGGGCTGTCCTGGTGGGCGCTCGGGCTGTACTGGTGCGCCTGCCTGCTCTACATCGTCCAGGCGTACCGGGTGATCCGGGCCGACCGCGAGGAATCGTCGTGACCGACCCCGCGGGATCGGCCGTCGACCGGCTCGCCGCCGTCGGCAGCGCGACCGAGGGGCCACCGGACCCGGACGGCAAGACCAAGGGCAAGCGGACGTACGGACCGGACTTCCTGACCGCGCTCTTCCAGGACCCGCTCGACCCCGGGTACGCGGACGCCGCGGCCCGCCGGGCGGCCGAGGGCCCACGGTCCGGCGCACGCCGCTGGTCCGCCCGGACCGCCGCCGCGCTGACGTTGTCGGTGATCGGGTTCCTGCTGGTCGTCGCCTACCAGAAGACCGTCGACGAGGAGCCGGCGCGGACCCAGGCGCGGGACACCCTGATCGGCCAGATACAGAATCGCCGGTCCGAGACCGAGCGCCTGCAGAAGAAGGCCGACGACCTGGGCGGCGAGGTCGCGGCGCTGCGGGAGAGCGAGCTGGGCGGCGCCGCGGTGGCCCAGCTGCGTGACCTGGAGGCGATCACCGGGGTGGCGAGGGTGCGCGGCTCCGGCGCCCGGATCACCCTCGTCGACGGTCCCACCTCGGTGAACGCGGTGACCGGCGAGCGGCGGACCGAGGCGCAGGTCAAGGACACCGACCTGCAGCTGGCGGCGAACGCGCTGTGGGAGTCCGGGGCCGAGGCCGTCACGATCAACGGCCAGCGGCTGACCGCGACGTCACGGATCCGGCAGGCCGGCGAGGCGATCCTGGTCGACATCCGGCCGGTGGCGTCGCCGTACCAGATCGTCGCGATCGGGCCCGGTGACCTGGCGGACGACTTCCGTAAGGGGTACGCCGGGCAGTTCTTCGAGCTGCTGTCGTCCCGGTTCGGGATCTCGTTCGAGGCGGCCAAGGCCAAGGACGTGACCCTGGAGGCGGCGACCGACCTGAAACTGCGGTCCGCCGAGCCGAGTGTGGAGCCATCGGCCGCCGGTTCGGGTGGGCCGGAACCCTCTGTGACGGAAGGCGGCCGATGATCGCCGTACTCGCCCTGCTCGCCGGTGTCCTGCTGGGCATCGTGTTCGAACCGGCCGTGCCGCCCGAGCTGGTGCCGTACCTGCCGATCGCGGTGGTGGCGGCGCTGGACGCGGTGTTCGGCGGAGTTCGGGCCAAGCTGGACGGGATCTTCGACGACAAGCAGTTCGTGGTGTCGTTCATCTCGAACGTGCTGGTGTCCGCCCTGATCGTGTACGTGGGGGACCAGCTCGGCGTGGGCGGTCAGCTGTCCACGGGTGTCGTCGTCGTGCTCGGGGTGCGGATCTTCGGTAATGTCGCGGCCATTCGACGTCACCTCTTCAGGGCGTAGGTAACCGATGACTGACGACGAGGAGCCGACGGCCGCGCTCCATGGCGGCACGGGTGAGCACCGGGTGCCCCCGAAGCCCCCGGTGCACCCCGGCACGGGCGAGCACCGGGTCGTGCCGGTGATCAGCAGCACGGGTGAGCACCGGGTGGTCCCTTCCGTGGGCGGTACCGGCGAGCACCGGGTCGTTCCCTCCGTGGGTGGTACCGGCGAGCACCGGGTCGTTCCTCACCTGAGCGGTACCGGGGAGCACCGGGTGGTCCCGCCGGTGAGTGGCACCGGCGAGCACCGGATCGTGGCGCGGGACGACGAGCCGGCTCTGCCGCTGGCGGGCGCTTTCCCCGGCGTACCGGCAAGCGGTGGTATTGATCTTGATCCTCCGAAGGACCCGCTGACGGCTGCGCCGGACGACGGGCCGCGGGCCACTCCGGTGGTGGAGGAGACGAACAGCACGTCACCCGATCCGTCGATTTCCGCCGCCCCCGGCAAAGGTGATCTTGATCGCCCGGCCCGGCGGCGGCCGGCTCCGGCGGGCACCCTGATCTGGGTGCTGCTGGCGCTGCTCGGGTTCACCCTGGTGGTGCAGCTGCGCAGCAACGACGCCGACGACGGGCTGTCCGCGGCGCGGCAGGAGGACCTGGTCCGGATCCTCAGTGATCTGGAGGCACAGGACAGTCGTCTGCTGGCCGAGATCCAGGGCCTGGAGCAGAGCAAACAGCAGCTCACGTCGGGTGTGGCCGGTCGCGAGGCGGCGCGCGCCGAGGCGGAGAAGCGCAGTCAGGAACTGGGCCTGCTGGCGGGTACGGTTCCGGGGCGGGGCCCCGGTCTGGACATCACCCTGACCGATGTCCGCGCCTCGGACGTGCTGAACGCGGTGCAGGAGCTGCGCGGCGCCGGCGGCGAGGTGATGCAGTTGAACGGAGCGAACGGCGGCGCGGTGCGGGTGGTCGCGTCGAGTTTCTTCGTGGATGCTTCGGGCGGCGGCATCATCGCCGACGGGGACCAGCTGACCGGTCCGTTCCACCTCCTGGTGATCGGGCCGTCCGGAACGATGAGTACGGCGCTGCAGATCCCGGGCGGGGTGGTGGCGTCGGCGAAGAACGACGGCGGTAGCGTGACCATGGACTCGCGTTCCATGGTCGAAGTGTCCGTGGTCCGCAAGGCAGCGGCCTTGCGATACGCGCGTCCGGTTTCGTGATTAACGGAGGAAGCGTTGATTCCTGAGGATCTGCGGTATACCGCGGAGCACGAGTGGGTCGCCGGTGACGGCAGCGGGCCCGTGCGGGTGGGCATCACCCATTTCGCACAGGACGCTCTGGGCGACATCGTCTACGTGCAGCTGCCCGACGAGGGCACGGTGGTGCAGGCGGGGGACTCGCTCGGCGAGATCGAGTCGACCAAGAGCGTCTCGGAGATCTACGCGCCGATCGCCGGCACGGTGGTGGCGAAGAACGCCACGCTCACCGACGAGCCGGAGATCATCAACGGCGAGCCGTACGCGGCGGGCTGGCTGGTCGAGATCGCGCCGGAGGATCCGGCTTCGGTTGCGGCTCTGCTTGACGCGGCGGCGTATCGTGCGCTCACCGAAAGCTGATCACACCGACAGCTGACGCGGCGGGGCATTTTCATACCCGTCCATTCGTTCTCCCGCGAGTCCGGTTGCTCTGCGATATTGGCGCTGACTAGGCTCGCGGAGCACACGAAGAACTGTTATTCCTTTGAAACCGATAGTCGTGCGTCGGGCCGCAATGGCCTCGGCGGGGCTGCAACGTCGCCGCCCACGCCGGGAGGCGACGACCAACTGATCCGTGAGGTGGTCCATGACGCGCCCAGACGACGAGTTCCCCCCGCTCGACGTCACGTCCACGCTGAACCTTGGCGCCCTTGACGAGGTGCTGGAGGGACCCGAGACGGACGTGGTTCCGAGCCGGATGGCCGGCTCGCTCCCCCCGGGGATGGCTCTGCTCGTGGTGCGCCGCGGCCCCAACGCGGGTGCCCGGTTCCTCCTCGATCACGACGTGACGACCAGCGGCCGTCACCCGGACAGTGACATCTTCCTCGACGACGTGACGGTGTCGCGCCGCCACGCCGAGTTCCACCGGGACAGTGGCTTCTTCACCGTCCGCGACGTCGGCTCGCTCAACGGTACGTATGTGAACCGCGAAAGGGTTGAAGCCGCGACCCTCAGCAATGGCGACGAGGTCCAGATCGGCAAGTTCCGTCTGGTGTTCATCGCCGGTCCGCGGCCGGAGGGCGAGGGCCGGGCGTGACGGCGTCGGGGGCGGCAGCGCGTGACCCGGGGGCTTCGCGTCCTCAGGACGGGCGTGAGGGTGCGCTGATGAGCATCGGGGAGGTGCTGGCCCATCTGCGCACCGAGTTCCCCGACACCACGATCTCCAAATTGCGGTTCCTGGAGGCGGAGGGTCTTGTCGACCCGCAACGCACCGCCTCCGGGTACCGGAAGTACTCGTGGAACGACGTGGCCCGGCTGCGTTTCGTGCTGACCGCGCAGCGGGATCAGTACCTCCCCTTGCGGGTGATCCGGGAGCAGCTGGACCGGATGGAGAAGGAGCCGCCGGCTCCGCAGCGGCCGACCCTGGTCGCGGTGGGCACCCAGCAGCCCCGGGATCTGTCCGACAGCCGGATCCCGAAAGCGGATCTGCTGGAGCGGACCGGGGTCGACGAGGCGGTGCTCGCCGAGCTGGAGCAGACCGGTCTGGTCGTGGCCCGCCCTCCGGGGTGGTACGACGCGGATCAGGTGATCATCGTGGAAGCGGTGGTGGGCCTGACCCGGTTCGGGCTGGAGGTGCGGCACCTGCGTGCCTTCCGCAACGCCGCGGACCGTGAGGTGGGGCTGTTCACACAGTTGCTGGCCCCGCTGGCGCGTCAGCACGACCCGGCGGCCCGGGCGCGGGCGGCCGACACCGCCCGTGAGCTGCAGGCGCTCTCTCAGCGTCTGCACGCGGCTCTGGTGCGCTCGGGGCTCCGGGGCGAGTTGGGCCGCTGAACCCGTCGCCGCACGGATCGGGCACCTCTGGTGTGCGTGTACCGTGCAGGTACGGGCGGCTTTGTCAAAACGGTCGTTCCCGCGTGAAAAGGTACGGCTCGAAAAACTGACGGCACGGAAAACTGACGACACGAAACGGACGACACGGAGGCGGGCGGTGCGCGAGCTGAGCGTGGTCGGGGTCCGGGTGGAGCTGCCCAGCAACCAGCCGATCGTGTTGCTGCGGGAGGTCGACGGAGACCGTTACCTGCCTATCTGGATCGGGGCGGTCGAGGCGACCGCCATCGCCTACGAGCAGCAGGGGGTCAAGCCGGCTCGGCCGCTGACCCATGATCTGCTGCGGGACATCCTGGCGGCGCTGAAGGCGCCGTTGAAAGCGGTGGAGATCACCGAGCTGAAGGACAACGTCTTCTACGCCGATCTGCTGATCGGTGACAACCTGCGGGTGTCCGCGCGGCCGAGCGACTCGATCGCTCTGGCGCTGCGGGTGGGCGCGCCGATCCGTTGTGCCGACCAGGTGCTCACCGAGGCCGGTATCGTGATCCCGGACGAGCAGGAGGACGAGGTCGAGAAGTTCCGCGAGTTCCTCGACCAGGTCAGGCCGGAGGACTTCGCGGGCTGAGCCAGCATCCGGTCAGGGCCCGGCCAGGGTTGAGCCAGGACAGGGCCAGGCTGGCATCGACGGTCTCCCTTAGCCCGGAAGCGGCGTGTCGAGCGGTTACCTCCATGTTTCGGTGCCGATTGAGATATACGCTCGTGAAGTCCAGGTGAACCGGCACACCGCCTAGATTTTGATCATGGGCGCGGGGAGGTAGTCGCGTGCACGAGCAACCTCTTGAAGGCCCACTCGTCGGCGAGGACGGGGAAGTCGGATATCGGGGAGTGACCGCTTGCCAGGCGGTCGGCATCAGTTACCGTCAGCTCGATTACTGGGCCCGGACCACGCTTGTGGTGCCGAGTGTCCGGGACGCGTCGGGCTCCGGGACCCAACGTCTCTACTCGTTCCGGGACCTGGTCGTCCTGAAAGTCGTGAAGCGGCTGCTGGACGCCGGGGTCTCGTTGCAGAACATCCGCCGGGCCATCGACACGCTGCGTTCGCGCGGGGTGGACGATCTGGCGGAGATCACCCTGATATCGGACGGGACGACGGTGTACGAGTGCCGGTCCCCCGAGGAGGTCGTCGATCTGCTGCAGGGCGGGCAGGGCGTCTTCGGGATCGCGATCGGCGGGGCGTTCAAGGAGATCCAGGGTTCGCTGTCGCATCTGCCGTCGGAGCCGGCCATGGGCCCGCAGCCGGTCGGGATCGACGTTCCGCAGCAGGCGACCGAGGGTGACGAGCTGGCCGCGCGCCGGGCCCGTCGGCGCGCGGGGTAACGGACAGAATCCGGCCGCAATCGTGGCTACTGTCGCGGAGTGAAGCACATCGCAGACGGTCACGATGTCATTCAGGTCCGCGGGGCCCGGGAGAACAACCTCCGGGACGTCTCGCTCGACGTACCCAAGCGGCGGTTGACGGTTTTCACCGGTGTCTCCGGCTCCGGCAAGTCGTCGCTGGTGTTCGGCACCATCGCCGCCGAGTCCCAGCGCATGATCAACGAGACGTATTCGGCGTTCCTGCAGTCCTTCATGGGCAGCCCGGCCCGGCCGGACGTGGACGCGCTGCACAATCTGAGCGCCGCCATCGTCGTCGACCAGGAACGGATGGGCGCCAACGCCCGTTCCACCCTCGGCACCGCTACCGACGCGTACACGCTGCTCCGGATCATTTTCAGTCGTCTCGGTACACCGGGTGCGGGTAGCGCGCTGGCCTACTCGTTCAACGCCGAGGGCATGTGCCCCGGCTGCGAAGGGCTCGGCAAGGTCTCCACACTCGACATCGACCAGCTCGTCGACCGGTCGAAGTCGATCAACGAGGGTGCGATCACCGTGCCCAACTTCAGCGTCGACGGCTGGTACGTGCGGGCCTACGCCGAGTCCGGGCTGTTCGACCCGGACAAGCCGGTCGGCGAGTTCAGCGAGCAGGAGCTGCACGACTTCCTGCACCGGAGCGGGACCAAGGTCAAGGTCAACGGCATCAACACGACGTACGAGGGACTCGTGGTGAAGGTGCAGCGGATGTACCTGGCCAAGGACCGCGAATCGGTGCAACCGCACATCCGCGCCTTCATCGACCGGGCCGCCACCTTCGCCTCCTGCGCGGACTGTGGCGGCGCCCGGCTCAAGCCCGCGGTCCTGGACTCGCGGATCGACGGGCGCAACATCGCCGAGTGCTCGGCCATGCAGGTCAGTGATCTGGCGGCGTTCCTGTCCGGGATCACGGCGCCGGGTGTCGGGCCGGTGGTGGCCACACTGCGGCAGACCCTGGACTCGCTGGTCGAGATCGGTCTCGGGTATCTGTCGCTGGACCGGGAGTCGGGGACGCTGTCGGGTGGGGAGGCGCAGCGGGTCAAGATGGTGCGGCACCTCGGGTCCAGTCTCACCGACATCACCTACGTGTTCGACGAGCCGACCGTGGGGCTGCATCCGCACGACATCCAGCGGATGAACTCGCTGCTGTTGCGGCTGCGGGACAAGGGGAACACGGTGCTCGTGGTGGAGCACAAGCCGGAGACGATTTTTGTGGCCGACCATGTGGTGGACATCGGTCCCGGGGCGGGGCCGAACGGGGGACGGATCCAGTTCGAGGGCACAGTTTCCGGGCTGCGTGCTTCGTCCACGCTGACCGGGCGGTATCTGGGGCACCGGGTGGAACTCAAGAAGGTTCCCCGCGACAAAACCGGAGACATCGCGATTCGGCAGGCGCGGACCCACAACCTGCAGGACGTCGACGTGGACGTCCCCACCGGGGTGCTGACCGTGGTGACCGGGGTGGCCGGATCCGGCAAGAGTTCCCTGGTGCACGGCTCGATCGGCCGGCGCGAGGGCGTCATCGTCGTCGACCAGTCGGCGATCCGCGGCTCCCGGCGCAGCAACCCGGCCACCTACACCGGCCTGCTCGACGCCGTCCGGGCCGCCTTCGCCAAGGCCAACAAGGTCAAACCGGCGCTGTTCAGCGCCAACTCCGAGGGCGCCTGCCCGAACTGCAAGGGCATCGGCCTGGTCTACGTGGACCTGGCGATGATGGCCGGGGTCGCCAGCGTGTGCGAGGAGTGCGAGGGCCGCCGGTTCACCGCCGAGGTGCTGGAGTACAAGTTGCGGGACCGGGACATCAGCCAGGTCCTGGCGATGCCGGTCAGTGAGGCGGTCGAGTTCTTCACCGAGAAGGCGGCCCGCACCGTCCTGGAGCGCCTGTCCGCCGTCGGCCTCGGCTACATCACCCTCGGGCAGCCGCTGAACACGCTGTCCGGTGGCGAGCGACAGCGGCTGAAACTCGCCGTCCACATGGGCGGCGGCACCGCCACCTACCTGCTCGACGAACCCACCAGCGGCCTGCACCTGGCCGACGTCGACCAGCTGCTGGCCCTGCTGGACCGGCTGGTCGACAGCGGCAACACGGTCGTCGTCATCGAACACCACCTGGCGGTGATGGCCCACGCCGACTGGATCATCGACCTGGGGCCGGGCGCCGGGCACGACGGTGGCCGTGTGGTCTTCACCGGCACTCCTACCCAGCTGGTAGAGCAAGCCGATACCGTGACGGCTCAGCACCTACGCGGATACGTTTCCTAGGGGGACACGTGCGCAACGAGCGCCTGGCCGAGTTCGGGACGACCATCTTCGCCGAGATGTCGGCGCTCGCGGTCGCCACCGGATCGATCAATCTCGGACAGGGGTTCCCGGACACCGACGGCCCGGCGAGCCTGCTGCAGTCGGCGGCCGACGCGATCCTGGCCGGGCGGGGCAACCAGTACCCGCCCGGCCCCGGGATCCCCGAACTGCGGGCGGCGGTCGCCGGGCACCGGCAACGGCACTACGGACTGTCGTACGACCCGGACACCGAGGTCCTGATCACCGCGGGCGCCACCGAGGCGATCGCGGCGGCGCTGCTCGGGCTGCTCAACCCCGGCGACGAGGTGATCGCCCTGGAGCCGTACTACGACTCGTACGCCGCCTGCATCGCGATGGCCGGCGCCCACCGGGTGCCGGTGACCCTGCGCCCGCCGGCGTTCGCCCTGGACGCGGACGCGCTGCGGGCCGCGGTGACCCCGCGCACCCGGATCCTGCTGATCAACAGCCCGCACAACCCGACCGGCGCCGTCCTGTCCCGCGCCGAACTGCAGGCGATCGCCGACGTCGCGATCGAACACGACCTGGTGGTGATCACCGACGAGGTGTACGAGCACCTGGTCTACGACGACGTCGTGCACCTCCCGCTGGCCGGCCTGCCCGGCATGCGCGACCGCACGGTGTCGATCAGCTCGGCCGGCAAGACGTTCTCGGTCACCGGGTGGAAGATCGGCTGGGTCCTGGCCGCCCCGCCACTGCTGGCCGCGGTCCGCTCCGCGAAACAGTTCCTGACGTACGTCAACGGCGGCCCGTTCCAGTACGCGGTGGCCGAGGCCCTGGACACCCTGGACCCGTCGTTCTACACCGGCTTGCGCGACTCCCATCGGACCCGCCGCGACCTGCTCGCGACGGGCCTGACCGAGGCGGGTTTCCGGGTATTCGTCCCCCGGGGCACCTACTTCATCACCGCCGACGTCTCTCACCTGGGCGTCGACGGCGTGACGTTCTGCCGGGAACTCCCGTCCCGCACCGGCGTGGTCGCCATCCCGTCCTCGGTCTTCTACGACAACAAGGCAGCCGGCGAGTCCCTGGTCCGCTTCGCCTTCTGCAAACAGGAGCCGGTTCTACGGGAGGCCGCCGCCCGCCTGGCCGCCCTGCGCCCGTCCTGACCCGTGGTGCCCCGTGACACCCGGACCGGCACAGGCGCCCCCGCCCGGCCGGGTCAGTCCTGGGTCAGGAAGGACAGGGCGATCGGGGCGAACAGCGGCGAGTCCAGGATGTCGTAGTGGGTGGTGCCGGGGATGATCGCCAGGGCGTGGCCGCCCTTCGGGCGGCCGGAGCGGTCCCAGCCGCCGTCACGCCGGCCGCCGTCGAGCAGGGCGAAGACCTCGGTCCAGTGGCTCGCCGGGACCATGTCCGCGTCCGCGCCGACGATCATCGTGGGGACCCGCAGGCCGCGGATCTCCTCGGTCAGGTCGTAGTCCTGCTGCATCGACGCGCCGATCTTGTCCAGCAGGCGGGGGAAGTCCTCCGGCCTCGGCGCGACCCGCTGGTACAGCTCGTACATCGGGGTGTCCTTCATGAACTCGGCCGCCGCCCCGTTGACCTGGGCCTGCTGCTCCAGGAGTTCCGGGAAGAAGGCGCTGCGCCGGATCCCGGCGGACCCGGACACCAGCCGGCCGACCTTCTCCGGCGCCGCGATCGCCAGGCGCAGGGCGACCCCGGCGCCCAGGGAGAACCCGACCACGTGTGGCTTCACCAGGCCCAGGTGGTCGATGAGCGCCGCCACGTCCCGGGCCATCTCGGGCAGGCTGATCGGCCGGTCGATGTCGGCGGTCCGGCCGTGGCCCTGCAGGTCGGGCAGGATCACCTGGTGGTCGGCGGTGAACGCGGGCAGCATCGGGGTGAACATCTCGCCGGAGCCGAGCCCGCCGTGCAGCAGGATCACCGGCTTCCCGGAGCCGTGGATCTCGTAGTACAGGTTGATGCCGTTGACCTCGGCGTAGCTCATGCGTGTCTCCTCCATCGGGTTGTCCCGGGGTAGACCAGCACATCCGCCGGAACTCATCGGTGGCATCGGCCGGAATTGCCAGTAGATTTCTCCCGGTGAGCGCAGGCATCGAGGCCCAACTGGAACGGTTCCGTCCCGAGTTGATCGGCTACTGCTACCGGATGATGGGCTCGGCGTTCGAGGCCGAGGACGCCGTCCAGGAGACCCTGATCCGGGCGTGGCGTGCCCACGACTCGTTCGAGGGCCGGTCGTCGCTGCGGTCCTGGATCTACCGGATCGCCACCAACGTGTGCCTGACGATGGCCGACGCCGCGCAGCGCCGGGTCCGGCCGATGGACCTGGGGCCGGCCGGCGACGGGCGGGCGACCGATCCGGGCGCGGTCCACCCGGAGCAGATCTGGGTGGGGCCGGTGCCCGACGAGCGGGTGCTGCCGGAGGGCTCCGACCCGGCCCGGCTGATCGCCGAGCGGGAGTCGATCCGGCTGGCGTTCGTGGCCGCGCTGCAGCATCTGCCGGCCAAGCAGCGGGCGGTGCTGATCCTGCGGGAGGTGCTCGCCTGGTCGGCGCAGGAGACCGCGGAACTGCTGGACACCACGGTGGCCGGGGTGAACAGCGCCCTGCAGCGGGCCCGCGCCACCCTGGCCGAGGTCACGCCGACGGCCGGGGACGCCTTCCAGCCCCTGGATCCGGCACAGCGCGAGCTCCTGGCCCGCTACGTCAAGGCCTTCGAGTCGTACGACCTGGGCGCCCTGACCGCACTCCTGCACGAGGATGCCACCCTGTCGATGCCGCCGCTGGCGCTGTGGCTGCGCGGGCCGGAGCACATCACCGCGTGGATGACCGGCACCGGCAGCGGCTGCCGCGGTTCCCGGCTGATCCCGGCGATCGCCAACGGCATGCCCGCCTTCGCGCAGTACCGGGCCGATCCGGAAGGCGCCGGGCACGTCGCGTGGTCGCTCGTCGTCCTGGGTGTCGAGGGCGACCGGATCACGTCAATCAACAACTTCCTCGACACCGCCCGCCTGTTCCCGATGTTCGGCCTGCCGGAGCGGCTCGACTGAAGCCTGCCGGAGCGGTTGAACCGACAGCGGCCCGTCCAGCCCGAGCATGATGATCAGCTCGCGCAGGGCGGGCTGCGCGTTGCGGATGGTCAGACGGCACCCGTGCCGCCGGGCGGTCAGCCGCAGCCGGGCCAGCGCCTCGACCGTCACCACCCCCGGATCGGCCCCGGCGACGTCGCACTCCACGATGCCGCCGGGCCCGGCCGGCAAACGCCCGGCCAGGTCCGCACACAGCACCGGGATGTCCGTACGCCGGAGGCCGGACGGAACCACGAAGTACGCCATGAAAGAGAGGACCGCTCCCGGCCCCGGAACTCATCGGTCAGCGGGTCAGCGCCCCCGCGACGTCGAACACCGCGCCGCACGACGGGCAGTCCACCCGCCCGAACAGCAGCGGCACCGACGCCGCCACCTCGGAGAACCCGGCCGCCAGCGCCTCGCGGTGCAGGCGGGCGGCCAGCGGCACGGTCAGCGCCGGGACGACCGGGCTGTCCGCCGGGTCCAGCGAGATCAGGTGCTCGCCGTCGCAGTGCGGGCAGGCCACGTCGGCCTCGCCATCGCTGAGCAGGTCCAGGCTGCGGCCCCAGGTCTCGTCGCCGTCCAGGCCGAGCAGCGCCTGCTGCAGGTAGACATACATCCGGGCGTCGGAGGCGCCGGCCTCCAGGTTCTCCCGGGTGAGCAGGCGCAGCGCGGTGATCTCGTCGGCGAACCCGGGCCGGTCGGGGGCGTCCAGGGCCACAAAACCGGCCAGCACCAGCGGGCGTTCCCGGTCGGCGGGGGTGAACCCGGCGCAGACCCGGGCCAGCCACGGCAGCAGGCGCTCGCTGCCCGCGTTGGCGTACCCCTGGTCGCAGGTGTCGTTCCAGACCACGTCCCAGGCGGGCGACCGCGGGTCGGCGGCCGCCTCGTCCAGAAGAGTCACCCGCCGATCATGACGCAACCGGGACGGCAAGCGGGCCGCGGGGTGCCGGCATCGCGGGGGCGGCCGGCGGGGCCACCACGATCGACTTCTCCACCGCGATCGCGTGCCACAGGCAGAACATCGCCACCGTCCACACCTTGCGGGACCGGTCCTGACCGCCGGCCCGGTGCTCGGCCAGCAGGCCCCGCACGTACTCCAGATCCAGCAGGTGATCGGCCTGCGAGGTGGCCAACAGGTGATCCACCCAGTCGCCGATCGGGCCGCGCAGCCACAGCCGGGTCGGGGTGGGGAAGCCCAGCTTGCGGGCCGAGCGCACCGACTCCGGGACGATGCCCTTCATCGCCTCGCGCAGCGCGTGCTTGGTGACCTGGGAGCCGTGCGGCAGCTTCAGCTCGGTCGGCAGGCCGGCGGCGGCCGCGTAGACCTGCTGGTCCAGGAACGGCACCCGCAGTTCCAGGCTGTGCGCCATCGACATCCGGTCGGCCTTGACCAGGATGTCCCCGGGCAGCCAGGTGTGCAGGTCGACGTACTGCATGGAGGCGACGTCGTCCACGTCGGCGGTCTCGGCGTACAGCTGGGAAGTGATCGAGGTGTGGGGTTGTGCGGTGAACCGCATCAGCCGGGCCTTCTCGTCGGGGGAGAAGATCCGCGCGTTGCCGTAGTAGCGCTGCTCGATCGGGGTGGTGCCGCGCTCCAGGAACGACCGGCCGCGCACCCCCTCGGGCAGCACCTCGGCCAGGTGTTTCAGGCCGCGTTTCATCCCGGCGGGCAGCTTCTCCACCCCGCCCAACGACAGCGGCTCGCGGTAGATGGTGTACCCGCCGAACAGCTCGTCGGAGCCCTCACCGGACAGCACCACGGTCACGTACCTCGACGCCGTCCGGGCCAGGAAGTAGAGCGGGATCAGCGACGGGTCGGCCACCGGGTCGTCCAGCAGCTGGATGATCCGGGGAAGGTGGGTGAGCACGTCCTCGTCGGTGACCACGGTCGGGGTGAGCCGGATGCCGAGCTGGTCGGCGGTGTCCTGAGCGATCTCGATCTCCGAGTAACCCTGGGCGGCGAACCCGGCGGTGAACGCGTGCAGGTCCGGCTTCTCCCGGGCGGCCAGGGCGGCGATCGCGGACGAGTCGATCCCGCTGGACAGGAACGTGCCGACCGGCACCTCGGCGTGCATGTGCTTGCGGACGCTGTTGGTCAGCGCGTCCTGGATCGCCTGGTAGGCGGCCTCCGGCTGGACGTGCAGCGGCCGCAGCGACGGCTTGAACCAGCGGTGCAGCCGCACCCCGCCGCCCGGGGTCCAGACCAGGCGGTGGCCCGGCGGCAGCCGCCGGATGTGCCGGTGCAGGCTGATCGGGTCCGGCACGAACTGGAACGTCAGATAGTGCGCGACCGCCTCGGTGTCCAGGGCCGGGCCAGCCGGGGCCGCGAACGGGTCCAGGGCCTTGCGCTCGCTGGCCAGGTGCAGGCCGTCGGCGGTCTCCAGCACGTACA
This sequence comes from Actinoplanes couchii, assembly GCF_016862075.1. GTDB lineage: Bacteria > Actinomycetota > Actinomycetes > Mycobacteriales > Micromonosporaceae > Actinoplanes > Actinoplanes couchii. The sequence goes on from NZ_BOMG01000014.1 coordinate 61,723, forward strand.
GCGGCTTGATGCCGAATGCGTCCCGGGCCGCGTGCAGGGTGCCGGACCGGTGGTCGTAAGCCACGAACGCGAACATGCCCCGCAGCCGCGGCAGCGCCGCCTCACCCCAGTAGTGGAACGCCGCCGCCAGCACCTCGCTGTCGCCGTCGGTCGCGAACTCGGCGCCGTGCAGACGGATCAGGTCCGAGCGCAGCTCCCGGTAGTTGTAGATCTCGCCGTTGAACACCACGGTCCACCGGCCGGCGTAGTGCAGCGGCTGCACCGAGTTCTCCCGGTCGATGATCGCCAGCCGCTTGAAGCCGAAGGCGAAGCCGTCACCGGCCACGATCTGGGTGTCGTCCGGACCCCGGTGATGGATGGTCGTCAGCGCGGCCTCGAAGGCCGAGCGGAAGACCGCGTCCAGTGGTCCGGCGTCCGGCCGGCTGCTGACGAAAGCACTCAGGCCACACATCGCGGCACCTCCTCAGGGAACGAAGAAGGCGACCGTAGACAGCGACCTGTGAAGAACTTGTGCGGAAGCTGACGAGAATTCGCACGGCACGAATCCGGGATCTGATCTTCATAGGTTCTTCGCATTTCTCGACCTCCGGGATCCGCTGGGTCAGAATGCGAAACGTGACCGCCCGTATCCTGGTAGCCGACGACGATCCGAAGCACGCCCAGCTGATCCGCCTCTATCTGGAGCGCGAGGGCCATCAGGTGCTGACTGTGGGTGACGGCCGGGCGGCGCTCGAACAGACCCGGGCCCGCCGCCCCGACCTGCTGGTGCTGGACTGGATGATGCCCGAGGTCGACGGCCTGGACGTGTGCCGGATCCTGCGCGCCGACCCGGACACCACCCTCGCGAACGTGGCGATCCTGCTGGTCACCGCCCGGTCGGCGGAGAACGACATGCTGCTCGGCCTGGACATCGGCGCCGACGACTACCTGGCCAAACCGGTCAGCCCCCGGGAGCTGACCGCCCGGATCCGGGCCCTGCTGCGCCGGACCCGCGGCAACGAGGCCTCCGACGTGCTGCGGGTCGGCGACATCGAGGTCGACGCACCCCGGTTCGAGGTACGGGTGGGCGGCGCCCCGGTCCGGCTGACCGCCAAGGAGTTCGGCATCCTGGAACTGCTCGCCCGCGAACCCGGCCGGGTCTTCACCCGCGGGCAGATCCTGGACAAGACGTTCGGGTTCGAGAACGAGGTGTCCGAGCGGACCGTCGACGCGCACGTGGTCAACCTGCGCCGCAAGATCGAGATCAACCCCGCCGAGCCGCGGTACGTCCAGACCGTCTACGGCCGTGGCTACCGGATGGCCGAGCAGTGAGTTTCCGGCTGCGGATCTTCCTGCTGGTGCTGGTCACCACGGTCACCGCGATCGGGGCGACCGCCTGGCTGACCCTCAGCCTCACCTCCCGCGAACTGGAGCGCGCCGAACACGCCCGGGACCGCCACCAGGCCGACATCCTCGACGCGGTCAGCCGGTTCGGGCTGCTCAACGGCCGGTGGAACGGCATCGACACGATCACCGCCGAACAGTCGAAGAGAACCGGCCTGCACATCCGGATCGCCACCCGGGAGGCCGAGGAGGTGCTGGCCGACTCCGACACCCTCGAGGGCCGCGCCGCCGGTCCGGTCCAGCTGGTGCCCGCCGACATCAACCCGTTGCCCGGCCTGAGCGAGGACACCGTCACGGCCGCCCAGCGGCGCGCCTTCACCCTGCAGAAGGAGAAGAAGAAGCCGAGAGCGGAACGGGCGGACGAGCCGCCGCGGCGGCCCGGCCGGGGCTCGTTGCGGGCCCGGCCCGATCTGCCGGCCGACCTGTTCGCGACCGTTCCCACCGGCGGCGATCCCGCCTACCTGGCGCTGCTGGAGGCGACCCAGTACCGTGCGGCGCTCGCCTCGGTCCGGTGCATGGCCCAGAACGGCGGGCCCCCGGCCGCGCTCACCCTGGCCGTGCCGCCCTACCTGGACGACGCGCGCCGCCTCGCGCAACCCGACTGCGTCGAGAGCAACACCAGCCGGATCCTGGGCGACGAGGCCTGGCTCGCCGACGCCTGGCTCCAGCTCGGCGGATGCGACGAGTACCTCGAAGGGCTCGACAAGTGCCTCATGCTCGGGTTCGCCGATGCCGTGTCCACCAGTTCCGCCCTGCCGGTCCGGGTCTACTTCGGCGGTCGGCAGGACATCGACCTCGCATCGGTGCAGCGCCCGGCCCTGCTCGGCGGCGCCGTGCTGTTGCTGGCCGCCGCCGTCGGCACCGCCTGGATCGCCCGGCGGATCAGCCGCCCGGTCCGGCTGCTCACCGGCGCCTCCCTGCAACTGGCCGCCGGGCATCTCGACGCCCGGGTGCCGATCCGGGGCGAGGACGAGCTGGCCCGGCTCTCCGGGGCGTTCAACGCGATGGCCGAGGCCCTGCAGCGCAGCGAGGAACGCCAGCGCCGCCTGGTCGCCGACGTCGCCCACGAGCTGCGGACCCCGCTGTCGAACCTGCGCGGTTACCTGGAGGGCCTCGCCGACGGGGTGATCGAGCCGACCCCGGAGCTGTTCGCCTCGCTGCACGAGGAGACCCTGCTGCAGCGGCGGATCCTCGACGACCTGCAGGTGCTGGCCCTGGCCGAGGCCGGTGAACTCGGGTACGACCCGCAGCCGCTCGACCTGTCCGAGCTCACCACCACCGCGGCCACCCTGCACCGGGCCGTCGCCGCCGAAGCCGGCGTCGAGGTGATCGTGGACGTGCCCGCGCCGGTCGAGGTGTGTGTCGACCCGGACCGGATGCGGCAGGTGCTGGGCAACCTGATGAGCAACGCCATCCGCTACACCGACGCCGGTGGCCGGGTCGAACTGCGGGTCGTCCGGGACGGCCCGGACGCGGTCCTGACGATCCGGGACACCGGTGTCGGGATGAACGCCGACGAGGTGTCCCGGGTCTTCGACCGGTTCTGGCGTGCCGACCCGGCCCGGCAGCGCGCCACCGGCGGCTCCGGACTGGGCATGACCATCGTCCGCCGCATCGTGGTGGACCAGGGTGGCGACATCACCGCGGCGAGTGTCCCCGGTCTCGGCACCACGTTCACCGTCCGCCTGCCGGCCGTGACCCACATAGACCGCATCACCGACCCGGGCTACTGAAGGGCGGCGATCTCCAGGGCGGCCCGGCGCGGGTCGCCGCCCCAGCGGGACGGGAACGCGTCGACCAGCCGCCAGCCCGCCCGGTGCAGGGCCGACTGGCGGGCCAGATGCGCCTCCGGACCGTCCGGGTGCACCCCGCACAGCACGCCGACCGGGCCCGCGCACAGGTCCAGATGCCACGAACCGACCTGGTAGCCGGGCCGGATCGGCACCTCCAGGCGCTCCAGCTCGACCGCCAGGCGGGCCGCCCAGCCGATCGGATCCGGACCCGGCTGCAGTGCGCGGCCCGGTTCGGCGGCGTGCGCCAGGTAGTCGGCGAGCACACCGGCCGGTGGCTCGGTCAGGGCGCTGAGCAGCACCAGCCGCTTACGGGCCCGGGTGATCATCACGTTGAACAGCTGCGGGTCGGTGACAAACCGGCGGCGGCCCGCGGTGTCGTCATCGGTCAGGGCCAGGGACACCACCACCGCGTCGGCCTCGCTGCCCTGGAAGGCGTGCACCGTGCCGACCCGCAGCCCCAGCTCCTCGATCCGCTCCACCCGGAACGCCTTGACCAGCGCTTTCTCCAAGGCGTCGGCCTGCGCCCGGAACGGGGTGAGCACGCCGATGCCGCGGAACCCGGCCGCGGCCAGCTTCTCCACCGCCGCCACCGCCGCGGGCACCTCGTCGCCGTCGACCGCGACCACCTCGATCGCCCGGTCCGCGTCGGCCTCCGGAGTCCGCGTCATGATCGAGATCCGGTCGTCGTAGAACCGCCGCGCCGAGAACCCGATCAGGTGCGGCACGCTGCGGAAATGCTCGTTCAGCCAGGTGGCCGGGGCGGCCGCGGCGGCCAGGTCGAAGGTGCTGACCCGGCGCACGTCGAGGCGGTCGTCGGCGCCGTGCCGGGCCAGCACCTCACCCACCCCGGCGTCACTGACGAACGACACGAACCGCAACTGCCGCGGATCCCCGACGATCAGCGCCCGTCTCGCCCGGGCCAGCACCGGCGCCGCCCGCACCTGATCCACGTGCGACGCCTCGTCGATCACCACCAGGTCGAACAGCCCCGGCGCGGCGGGCAACAGATCCTCCACGTCGGCAACCGTCCCGATCCACAACGGCAGCGCCTGGACCAGCGGCGGAGCATCCAGCCGGGCCAGCAGCTCCCGCCGCCGGTTGCGCCCGGCCCGCAACGCGGTGGCCAGCGCGGCAGCCGCCCGCCGCCCGTCGCCGTCCCACCGCTTGGCACTGCGGGCCGCATGCCGGACAGCGACCCCGGCGGCATCCCGCAACTCCTGCTCAGCGACATGCAACCGAGCCCACCGCCCGGCCAGATCCCCACCCCCACTCACCGCGATCCGCGCCGCCGCACGCTGAGCGGTCCCAGCGGCCAGAGCCTCGAGAACCCGCCCTTCCGGTACGCCAACAGAGACCCGCAGCAGCCGATGAGCCCGCTTCCGATCTGCCGCCGACCGCCGCCGTCCCCACCATCCGGCGGATGCGGTCCGGTCCGCGGCCGCCCCGAGGAGGCGGGAGACCTCGGCCAGATCGGTGGAGTCGTCGAACGCGCCGGGGACGTCTGCGGACAGGGCGGCCAGCATCGGCTCGAACTGCTCCAGGCCGGCGGCCAACTGTTCGGCGTGGAGGAGTTCGGTGAGGGCGGTGCGCTCCCGGCGTACCGCAGCAAGGGTTTGATCCATGGTGTGGCGGTCGGCGCGCAACTGCCGTGCGGTGACGCCCTCGTCGGCGCCCGCGGCCAGGGTGGTGGCCAGGTCGTCCCGGCTGGTGGTGTCGCCGAACAGGACCGGGGCCGGGCCCGGATAGCGGGCCAGCAGGCCGGCCAGGACCTCCGCGGCGTGCGGGGACTGGGTGGCCACCAGGACCGAACCGCCGCGCGCCACCACCTCCAGGGCCGCCGCCACCACCGTGTGGCTCTTGCCGTTGCCGGGCGGGCCGGAGACGACCGTGACCGGCGCGGTCCGCACCCGGGCCACGACACGTTCCTGAGCGGCGCTCAACGGCAACGGTGAGACCACCGCCTCGCCGTCGACCGGTTCCGCGCCCCGATCGTCACCACCGTCGTAGAGGGCGGCCAGGGCCGTTCCGGACAGGTCGCGGCCGGCCCAGGTGAGCAGGGAGTCGCGGAGGCCGCCGCCGAAGACGTCGCGGACCACGAACAGGGCGGCCCGCGCGACCAGGACCAGACGGTCCTTCGGCAGCCGGGTGGTGGCTTCGGTGACCGCGTCGAACGCCAGCCCGGTCGCCTCGGCCGCCGATGTCAGCCAGGCTTTGCTGCCGATTGCCGACAGCCAGTTCGCCCCGTTCAGATTGGGCGCCGCCTCCAGCCCGGCGGCCCAGCCCCGGTCCTCGACCAGCGGGGTGATCTCGACGTCGCCGGCCGGCACCACCCGGTAGCCGGTCAGGGCGCGCTCCAGGCGCACCGGCTGGGTCAGCAACGGCGCCCGGACCTTGCGCGACGTCCCGTCGACGTCGACCTGACCGGCCAGGAAACCCCAGCCGCGATGCAGGATCCGCTCCTCGCGGTGCAGCGCGTCCAGGGCCGCCAGCCGGTCCGTCTCGGCCTTACGCGGCGCCTTCTCCGCATCGGTCAGCCACACCAGCGGCTGACCGCCCCGGGTGACGTCCAGCCCGCGGTCGCCGGTCCCGGCCGGAGCCAGATCGGCGAGAACCGCGAGGACCGCCGCCGGGGTCACCTCATTGCGGGCCGACGGCGGTGACGGTGATCGCCGCCGAGCCCGTCTCGTCCGATGCGGCCAGGTCCACGGTCGCCTCGATACCCCAGTCGTGGTCCTCGTTCGGGTCCTCGAACACCTGCCGGACCGTCCACACCGTGGCGCCCTGATCGATGTGCAGGAACGCCGGGCCACGCGCGGACGGGCCGGTGCCGAGCGTGGCATATTCCGTGAAGTAGTCCTGGATCGCCTTCTGCCAGCGGTCCGACGTCCACCCGGCCTCCGCGTCCATCTCGCCGAGCAGATCCCAGCGGCGCAGCGCGGCCAGCTCCACCCGGCGGAACATCGCGTTGCGGACCAGCACCCGGAACGCCCGCGCGTTACGGGTGACAGCCGGCGGCTTGTCGTCGATGCGGACCTCGGGGGCCTCGTCACCGGTCGGGTTCTGCAGGCGCGCCCACTCGTCGAGCAGACTGGAGTCGACCTGCCGGACCAGCTCACCGAGCCACTCGATCAGGTCGGTCAGCTCCTCGGTCCGGGCGTCCTCCGGCACCGTCTGGCGCAGCGCCCGGTAGGCGTCCGCCAGGTACCGCAGCACCAGGCCCTCAGAACGGGACAGGCCGTAGAACGACACGTACTCGGTGAACGTCATGGCCCGCTCGTACATGTCCCGGACCACCGACTTGGGCCGCAGCTCGTAGTCGGCCACCCACGGCTGCCCGCGCCGGTACGTCTCGTACGCCGCCTCCAGCAACTCCTTCAACGGCTGCGGCCAGGTCACGTCCTCCAGGAGCACCATGCGCTCCTCGTACTCGATGCCCTCGGCCTTCATCGCGTTGACCGCCTCGCCGCGCGCCTTCTTGCGCTGCTCGGAGACGATCTGGCGGGGGTCCTCCAGGGTCGACTCGATCACCGAGACGACGTCCAGCGGGTACTCCGGCGCCTCCTTGTCGAGCAGCTCCAGACAGGCCAGGGCGAAGGGGGACAGCGCCTGGTTCAGGGCGAAATCCAACTGCAGATCATCGACCAGCTTGTACGGGCCGGCCTCGCTGCGGACGATGACCCCGCCGGCGATCAGGGCCCGCGCGATGCCCACCGCCCGCCGGATGTGCCGGCGCTGGGCGGGCCGCTCCTCATGGTTCTCGGTGAGCAGGTGCTTCATCGCCTCGAACGGGTCGCCGCCCCGGTTCATCACGTTCAGCAGCATCGCGTGGCTGACCTGGAACGACGACGTCAACGGCTCCGGCTCGGCCTCGACCAGCCGGTCGTAGGTGGGCCGGCCCCAGCCGATCGTGCCCTCCGGCGGCTTCTTGCGGACCACCTTGCGGCGCTTCTTCGGGTCGTCACCGGCTTTCGCCAGGGCCCGCTCGTTGTCGATCACGTGCTCCGGGGCCTGCACGATCACCGTGCCGATGGTGTCGTAACCGGCCCGCCCGGCCCGGCCCGCGATCTGGTGGAACTCGCGCGCCTTCAACAGCCGGGTCTTCACGCCGTCGTACTTCGACAGGCCGGTGAACAGCACCGTGCGGATCGGCACGTTGATGCCGACACCGAGCGTGTCGGTGCCGCAGATGACCTTCAGCAGGCCGGCCTGGGCCAGGGTCTCCACCAGCCGCCGGTACTTCGGCAGCATGCCCGCGTGGTGCACGCCGATGCCGTGCCGGACCAGCCGGGACAGGGTGCGCCCGAAACCGGCGGTGAACCGGAAGTTGCCGATCGCGGCGGCGATCGCGTCCTTCTCCTGCCGGGTGCACATGTTGATGCTCATCAGCGACTGCGCCCGCTCCAGCGCCGCCATCTGGGTGAAGTGCACGATGTAGACCGGGGACTGCCGGGTCTCCAGCAGCTCCTCGATGGTCTCGTGCAGAGGCGTCGTCGCGTACTCGAAGATCAGCGGGACGGGACGCTCCGCGTTCGCCACCACGGCCGTCTCCCGGCCGGTCCGCGCGGTCAGGTCGTCCTTGAACCGGGTGGTGTCACCCAGCGTCGCCGACATCAGGATGAACTGCGCCTGCGGCAGCTCGATCAGCGGCACCTGCCAGGCCCAGCCCCGGTCCGGCTCGGCGTAGAAGTGGAACTCGTCCATCACCACCTGGCCGACGTCGGCGTCCGCACCCTCGCGCAACGCCAGGTTCGCCAGGATCTCCGCGGTGCAGCAGATGATCGGGGCATCCGCGTTGACACTCGCGTCACCGGTCAGCATGCCCACGTTCTGCGCGCCGAAGACCGCGCACAGGGCGAAGAACTTCTCACTCACCAGGGCCTTGATCGGCGCGGTGTAGAAGGTGGTGCGGTCACTGGCCAGGGCCGCGAAGTGCGCGCCGGTGGCCACCAGGCTCTTGCCCGAGCCGGTCGGGGTGTTCAGGATGACGTTCGCGCCGGTCGCGATCTCGATCAGCGCCTCCTCCTGATGCGGGTACAGGGTCAGGCCCTGTTCCTCGACCCACGATTGAAAGGCGTCGAAGACGGCGTCAGGTTCGGCGGAGCCCGGGAGGCGATCGGTCAGCGTCATGATCTGACAAGTGTGTCAGCTGGCTCCGAACGCGGCGTACAGGGGACCGGCGATCCCACCGGCCAGGCTCACCAGTGCGGCCACTACGGCGATGGTTGCGGCTATCCGTGATCTCATGGCCGTCATTCTGCAGAGACCCGGTTGCGGTACGGGGTGCAACTCGGTGGTAGCGCGCGGTGGATAGGGTCACAGCGTGGGATCACCTGTACCGGCGCCGATCTCCGACGGCGACCGCGAGCGAGTGTCCGAGCTGTTGCAGCAGGCGTGCGGCGACGGCCGGATCACCCTGGAGGAGTTCAGCGTACGAGTCGGCGCCGCCTGGGCCGCCTCCACCGACATCGAACTGGCCCGGGCCACCCAGGGTCTCGCCCCCCTCTCCGTGGTGGGCACGGCCCGCACCGTCGAGAAGGTCGTCACCGTCCTCAGCGAGCGCAAACGGCGCGGCCGGTGGCGGCTGCGATCCGGCCGGCTCAAGGTCTTCACCCTGCTCGGGTCCACCAAACTCGACCTGCGTGAGGTGATCACCGGCGAGGACGTGATCGAGATCGAGGGCAGCTGCCTGTTCGGCGAGTTCGTCGTCATCGTCCCCGAGGGGGTCGAGGTCGAGCTGAGCGGGATGAACGCGCTCAGCTCCGAGGAGTTGCGGCTGGCGGCGGTGCCCCGGCTGCCCGGGACGCCGGTCGTGCGGGTTCGGGTCGACGCCTGGTTCAGCAGTGTCGAGGTGCGGTCCAAGAAACCCGGGGACACCACGGTCCGCGACTGGATCTCGGAGAACCTGGGTCTCTGAACCCCGGCCCGCCGGGCCCGATCCCTCTGGTCCGGTCAGCGGGGGCCGATCACGTCGGCGGGCCGCAGCGGGGGAGTGGCCGCGGCCTGACCCTGCCGGGCCTCGGCGATCGCGTGGGCCGTCACCATCTGGGCGCGGGCCGTCGCCACCTGCTGGGCGGCCATCTGGAAACCGCTCACCTGGCGCTCGAACAGGACCATCGCGGCGGGACTCGGGACGGGCGGCGGGATCGGGTCCAGGATCATCGGCCCGGCGATCAGCAGCCCGTTGGCGGCGGCGATGGCGCGGGCGGTCGCCATGCTGCCCTGCGCGGTGGCCAGCAGCTCGCCGTACCGGGAGAAGGTCGCGGCGGTCGCGTCGATCTGTGCCCGCAGGGCGTCGGTGCGGTCGGCGGCCTGCGCCATCCGGTCGGCGAACCTGGTCCCGGCGGCACCCTGCCACCCGTCCCGGGCCTCCGCGGACGCCGACCGCAAGCTGGTCGCGCCACCGTCGACCTCGAACCCGAGCCGGGTCCGCAGCCATTGGGCCCCGACGTGCAATGAGCCGGGATCACCGTCCAAGCGGGTGTCGAGAGGCATCATCGACCTCCGAGGTTCCGCGCCGGCCCGGCACCGTCGATGCTGTCCGCGTGGCTCGCACCGCCGGCCGGGTGGAAGCTGCCGCTGTTCCGCGCCGGCCCACCACCGTCGATGCTGTCCGCCGGCCCGGAGTTCCCGAAGTTCCGCACCACCCCACCACTCCCGGCCCCGTCCGCGGCGCCGCTGCTCCCGGCGTTCCTATCGGCGCCGGCCACGTCGCGCGCAAAGCCGTCCGCGGCCGCGGCACCGGTCCCAGCTCCAGTCCCAGCCTCAGCCCCGGTCTTGGCGCCGGCTCCGGCCTCGGTCCCAGGCCCGGTCCCAGTTTCGGGCCCGGTCTTGGTGTCGGCGTCGGTCTCGGGGCGGGTTTCGGCTTCGGGCCTGGTTCCGGCTTCTCCTCCTGCTTCGGCCCCCGAAGGGGTGGGTGACAGGGCGGGAGGTGGTGGCTGGGAATTCATGTCCTGGGCGTGGGCCTGGTCTTCGGCGGCGTAGGTCTGGTTTGCCTGGGTCACGCGGGCGGCTGCCTCCTGGAGACCCTCGGCCAGGCCTTCGGCGTCGCGGACCAGGCGGGTGATCAGGTCGTCGAAGATGGGGGTGTCGGTGCCGGCATTCGGGGCTCCGGGTGATCCGGAAGCGGTGGTCCGCAGCGCGTCCCTGGAACGCCCGAGCTGATCGGCGATTCCTTCGAGCGACGCCGGGTCGACGTGCAGTCGATCGGTCATGGCCCATTCCCCCTCGAAACCGGCATTTATTTCAGCCGATGCCTTCCGGGCCCGGCAGGGCGCAGAAGCTGACGCCCGGGTGTACCAGCGCCTCGCCGAATCGGTTCAGCAACGCATCGAACTTTTTCCGCGACGGTGAGTCACCGCTGGTGGTGGTGGGGAAGCCACGAAGGGCCGGGCGGCGACCGGAAGGGAAAAAGAGGGCCAAAGGGGAGGCCCAGCGGTGAGAAATGCGGGCGGCGAGGGGAAGGGCCGGCGGCGAGAAATGCGGCCGGGCGGTGACCTTCGGGGAGCGGGCGGTGACCTTCGGGGGAGAGGGAGAGGGAGGCGGGGTGGGGTGGTCAGGCGTTGGTGAAGCGGCGGTGGCGGATTCGGTCGATGGCCTGCTTGGTGCCCAACTCGGCGCGGTCGGACGGGTTGTCCCAGTAGTGGCGGATCGTCTCGTGCACCAGCGTGGGGTCGGTCAGTAGCCACGTGTCGGTCACCACGAAAGCGGGCAGCAGCGGGTGGACCGAGCGCAGGCCCCTCGGCAGGTAATGGCGGAGGGTGTCCTCCCCGGTGGGGTCCACGTCCATGATGATGGCGCGTTCGTGACCGGATTCGATCGCGTCCACTGCCACGATCGAGGCCCACGGGGAGTACTGGACGAAGGTCAGGCCCCGATGGTGCAGGCCCTCCGGAGTTAGGGTCAGCCAGCCCGGGGCCAGGTAGATCATGAAGGCTGTCGACACCGCCACCAGCAGGCAGAATGCCAGGATCACCGCGGCGAACACGGTTCTTCCGATGCCGTCGCCGATGGACAGCAGGGCGAACCAGGTCAGGCCCAGGACGGCGATCGTGATCGGGGCCACGTACCAGTAGTAGCCCCACTTCGCGTAGCTGAACCCGGTTCCGAGGGGGTCGTTCTCCGGCATCGCCGGACCCCGGCGCAGTGGCACCCAGCGCAGGTACACCGCGTAACCGATCAGGTGGCCGAACAGGGCCGCGAACAGCACACACATGCCCGCTTCGGTCCAGGCCCCGCGCTCGAAACCCCGGCCCGCGAGGACCGTGCTGGTCGCGGTGAGCAGGGTCATCACGGCGATGAACGGCAGGATCCAGCGGGGTGGATAACGCGGACCCCAGAGCGGCCCGGCGGCCTCGACCTGGGAAGCCGCAGGAGACGCCTGGGCGGAGACCTCAGGACTGGACTCGGAAGGGGATCCAGGGGAGGTCTCGGGGGAGGAGACCTCAGGGGAGACCTCGGGAGAGATCTGAGAAGACTGACTCGACATCCACGGCTCCGTCCGCCGATCGACTGCGGCTGGTGAGGGGTACGCACGTCGATGAACGGCGGTTCGAAAGGGGGCATGCCACGTTAGCATTGTCGGGGCCTACGACTCTGGCCCGGAGCACCCGCCCGGACTGGGGTGGAGGCATGCGAAAAACCCTGGAGGAGTGTGTACGTTCGGCGACCACCGCCCCGTCCCTGCACAACAGTCAGCCGTGGCGTTTCCGGATCCACGACGACCGGGTGGACGTGCTCGCCGATCCGGCCCGCAAGCTGGCGGTGCTCGACCCGGACGGCCGGGAGATGATGATCAGCGTCGGGGCGGCGGTGTTCACCCTGCGGCTGAGTCTGATGCGCGCGGGGTTCGTACCGCAGCCGGAGATCTTCGATGACGGGGCGACCGTGCGGGTGGGCCGGCCGGGGACGCCGACACCCGCGGTGGAGGCGCTGGCGGCGGCGATCCCGCACCGGCACACGAACCGGCAGCCGTTCGCCCGGGCCGCGGTGCCGGCCGCCGTCCTGGCCGACCTGATCGCCGCCGCGCACCGGGAGGGCGCTCTGCTGCACGTGCCGCCGCCGGTGGCCCGGAACGCCGTCCTGGGTCTGTCCCGGGTCGCTGACCGGCGGCTCCGTGCGCGCGGCGGCTATCGTGCCGAGCTGGCCCGGTGGACCACGCAGCGCCGGATCCGCCGGGACGGGGTACCGCCGTCCGCCTACGGCCCCGGCGATCCGGCGGACACCCTGCCGTTGCGTGACTTCGGCCTGCTGCAGCCGCAGCTCTCCCGGCCCGGCGGCCGGTTCGAGCCGGACCCCACCCTTCTGGTCCTGGCCACCCGGGGAGACGTTCCCGCCGATCGGGTACGGGCGGGGCAGGCACTCCAACGGGTCCTGCTGGCGGCCACCTGGCACGGACTGGCCGTCACCCCGATCAGCCAGCCGGTGGAGGTCCCCGCGCTGCGTGAGCGGCTGACCGACGTACGCCGCAATGTCTGGGGTCAGATGGTTCTGCGTGTCGGCTACGGCGTCCCGGTGATGGCGACACCCCGCCGGCCGCTGTCCGAGGTGCTGGCCGTGCCGTGACACGGGGAAGCCCGGCCGGGGGCACCGGCCGGGCTCGGGGAGGGGCGGGGGTCAGATCAGCCAGCGGTTCTTCTGCACGATCGGGAGCGAGGCCCACCAGCGGCCCAGACCCCAGGTGTGACCGGCGTAGGTGAGGGCGAAGACCGCGGCGCCGATGCCGTAGACCACGTGGTAGTCGACGAGCGGGTTGCTCGACCGGGTCGCCTCGCCGCCGCTGGTCTGCTGGGCGAGCGGCCATTCGGCGAGCCACATGAAGGCCATCATCAGGGCGGCCGCGCCGGCGGCGACCCGCAGGCCGATGCCGAGGATCAGCGCGACACCGACACCGAGCAGGCCCAGCATGAACATCCAGTCGGCCCAGGCGGCGCCGGCGATGCCGCGGAAGACGTCCTGGAACGGGCCGACCTCGACACCCGAGAGGAAACCCTTGGTCGGCGATCCGCCGTTGATCCAGGCCCGCTCGGCGGCGGTCGACCAGCCGAGGCCGAACAGCTTGTCCAGGAACGCCCAGAGGAAGACGAAGCCGGTGGCGATCCGGAGCACCGCCAGCAGCCGGGCGGCGGGGTGGGTGAGCATCGAGCCGGGGGCTTCGACCTTCTCGAGCTGAACGACGTTGTGGCGGGCGGTGGTGGCCATCTGGTCCTCCTCGGACGATGTCTTCACCGATGACTCTCCGCTGGTGGGGGCGTGACCACCCGTGCCGTACAGCCTCCGAAGGTCCCGTCCCGGTCCTGTCCGTTCCGGGACCAAGGTCCCATCGTGTCGAGCGGCGTCGATTCGGGACCTTCGGCCGTGACCCCCGGCGGCCCCACCGGGACAGGATGGCTGCCGGAGGTGCCGCCATGGCCGTCGTCGTAACTCTGATCCTTCTGTCGCTCCTGGTGCTGATCCTGGCCGGACCATTGCTGGAGAGCGTCTTCGATCGGCTCCGGCTGACGTCCTCGCCGGCGCGGGACGGTCGCCCGCCGGCCCGGCCGCGGACCGCCCGGCGGATCATCGGGATCATCCGCCGCGGCGGTCGCGGGTAGCGGGTTCCCGGCGCCATTCACGGCCGGCGCCTTTTATGGCCGGCGCCTAGTACGGCGCCGGGCCGCGGTGTCGGTGGTGTCAGACCGTCGCGGGCTCGCGGACCGGGGCCGGGATCACCACGACCGGGCAGGTCGCCTGGCGGATGCAGGACTCGCTGACCGAACCGAGCACGGTGTGCCGGACCCGGCTGTGGCCGTGACTGCCGAGCACCAGCATGTCCGCGCCGGCGGCCACCGAGGTCAGCGCCTCGGCGGGACTGCCCTCGACCACCTCGGCCGAGACCGGTGGTCCCGCAGGCTCGCCCGGGTCCGATCGGTATCCCGCCAGCACGGCCCGGACCTGGTCCAGAACCACCCGTTCGGCGTGTTTCTCCGCCTCGGCGGGGGTCTCGGCGGCGATCGGGCCGTACTCCAGGCCGTCCCAGGACCAGGCGATCACCGCCCGGACCGTGCCACCCCGGCCGGCGGCCTCGCCGGCCGCCCACTCCAGGGCCCGGAAGGCCTCCGCGGAGCCGTCGACGCCTACCACGATCACGTGTCCGGTGCTCAAGGCCGCCTCCTCGGGGTCGTTCTCCTGGCGTCGTTCCACCGATGGTTTGCCCAGCTGTTTCCGGTTTACGCCTGCCTTCCCGGCGACACCGGGAAGGTTCACGCCTGGCGGGCCAGCAGCACCGGGCAGTCGGCGTGGTGCAGCAGTTGCAGGCCGGTGGAACCGAGCAGGGTGCCGGTGATGGTGCCGTGCCCGTGGCTGCCGACGACCACCAGCTGCGCGGTGTGCGACACCCCGGACAGCACCGCGGCCGGGCTGTCGTGCGAGATCAGCGTGTCGACCGGGACGCCCGGGAACTTCCCCCGCCACGGCGCGAGCTGTTCGACCAGACGCCGGCGCTCGTCCTCGTCCTGTTCGGGGGTGGCCACCACGGCGGCGCCCGCACCGGCGAGGTGGACCGGGAGCAGCGGCAGGTAGGTGCGGACCACGGTGAGCCCGGTCCCGCGTACCGCGGCCTGCTCGAAAGCCGTGCGCAGCACGCCCTCCGCGCCGGGGGAGTCGTCGAAACCGACCGCGACCGGCCCGGCGGTGACGTCGCCGCGACCCCGGACCACGGTCACCGGGCAGTCCGCGTGCATGGCGACCCGCTGGCTCACCGAGCCCAGCAGCAGACTGGCGAAACCGCCCCGGCCCCGGCTGCCGAGCACCAGCAGATCCACGCCGTCGGTCTCCGCGATCAGGCGGGCCGCCGGGTTGCCGACCCGGATGTCGACCTCGGCCGGCAGCCCCGGCGCGACCTCGTGGGCCAGGGTGATGCCACCGCGCGCGATGCCCTCGGCGGCTTGGCGGGCCCCGGCGAACTGGCCGGCGCCGAACTCGTACCGGGTCTCGCCCCACTCCCAGTCCAGGACGTGGGTGACCCGCAGGCGGGCGCCCCGCCGGTGAGCCTCCCGGGCCGCCCAGCGGACGGCCGCCCGGCTCGACGTGGTGCCGTCGGTGGCTACGACGATGGTTCCGGTCCGCATGGCCCCTCCTCGTGATCCGTCTGCCCCTCCATCTGACGCCGTCGATGTGGTGGTGGGCAGGGCGGCAGGTCCCGTTCGGGTGGGACACAGGTCCCGGCGTACGCGACAGGTGGGACACAGGTGGGGCATGTGGTGATCACAGGAGTGATCGATAGCCATTCGGGAGGCCGGTTCGGGGTGTCCTCCGCGAGGGTGTTGAAACGGCTATTTCGGGCATTGGCTGTTGATCATTGCGGTGAGTGACGAAGATGTCACTCAGGGAGGTGGTGTCGGTGCTGGTCCTTCTGATAGCGGCCCTCGGGCTGATCGTCGCCGCGGCACTCGCGTTCTGGCCGATCCGGGACGGTGACGGTGACCGGAGTGCGCGTGCGGCTGCGGAGGTCGACACCCACGTACAACGGTGGGTGCCGTGCAGTCTGGAAGGTGTCCTCGCTTCTCAGCTGATCGCCGGGAGCATCACCCGGGCGCAGTATCTGCGGGCGCTCGAGCAGATCGCGGCGCGGGACGAGCAGCGGGCGCCGTTCTCGTTGCCACGTGACGAAGCCCCGGGAACCCGTTCCTGACCGGTCGCCCGTGTAGGAATGCGGGAGGCGACGGGGAGGACCGGATGGCGGAGATCGTTCTGGTACGGCACGGGCAGACCGAGTGGAGTGCCACGGGGCGGCACACCTCGTACACCGACAAGCCCTTGACCCCGGAGGGGGAACGCCAGGCGCGGGCCGTCGGTGAGCGGATCGCCGGGCGTGAGTTCGCCGCCGTCCTCGCCAGTCCGCGGCAGCGGGCGCGGCACACCGCCGAACTCGCCGGGCTCACCGTCACCGAGGTGACCGAGGACCTGGCGGAATGGAACTACGGCGAATACGAGGGCATCACCACGCGGGAGATCCGGGACCGGCGGCCGGGGTGGTCGCTCTGGACCGACGGCTGCCCCGGTGGGGAGAGCCCGGAACAGGCCGGTGCGCGCCTCGACCGGGTGCTGGACCGGGCCCGGTCGCTGCTGGCCGAGGGGGACGTCGCCCTCGTCGCGCACGGGCACTGTCTGCGGGTGGCGGGGGCGCGCTGGATCGGGCTGCCGGCGGCCGCCGGTGGGCTGCTGAGACTCGACACCGCGACGCTGTCGGTCCTCGGGTTCGAGCATGGCGCCGACCCGGTTCTGGCCAGGTGGAACAGCCTGTAGACGGCCTGCCGGGGCTGACATCGAACACACAGGATGTGCGCATGGTGACGCACAGGCGCGGGGCGAATCGTGGGGGTCACAGGAGATCGCCCGGCGAGAGGAAACACCATGCTCACCCAGATCGCGAACGACACCCGCACCCCTGCCGTCCATGAGCCGGTGGTCGCCGTCCTCGGACAGCGCAGCCGGGTCGCAGGGCTGCCACCGTACCTTCCCGGCGGCTGGCACATGCGGCTCGCCACCGGGCTCGACGACATCGAGTGGGGGGAGCTGGTCGTGCTCAGTGGAGCCACCGTGCACGACGTCCGGGTGGCCCGGTCGGTGCTGCCACCGGACACCCGGATCGTCGCGCTGATCGACGACTGGGCGCAGGCCGAGCTGGTCTCCGGGGTGCTGACCGCGGGCGCCGACGTGTGCGTGCGCGGCGGCCATCCGGGCATCCTCGCCGGGCACCTGGTCGCCTGCCACCGGCGTCAGAGGGTCGAGCGCTGGTCCTGACCGGTCAGGAGGCGGGCCATCTCCGTCCGGGAGCGGACGCCGAGACGGGTGAAGACGTTGCGCAGGTGATGGTCGACGGTTCGGGGGCTCAGGTGCAGTTCGTGGGCCACCTCCCGGTTGGTGGCGCCGCCCGCCACCAGGGCGGCGATCCGTTCCTGCTGGGCGGTCAAGGCCCGGCCCGCCGGGGCGTGTGGTTCGACCCGGTCGCCGGCGGCCCGCAGTTCGCGGATGCTCTGTGCCGCCCATGGGCCCGCGTCCAGCGCCTGGAACGTGTCGGCGGCGCGGCGCAGGTGGGTCCGGGCCTCCACGTGCCGTCGCCGGCGGCGCAGCATCCGGCCGAAGAGCAGCTGGGTGTGCGCCCTCGGGAAACCGGCCTCCCCGTCATGTCCGAGAGCCGCCTCGAAATGGCCGGACGCCTCCTCGCCGTCGTCGGCCCGTAACGCCCGGCACCGGTCCCGCAGCGCCAGCCAGCCGGGCTGACCGGTGCGTCCCGCCCACCTGTCGAAAGCCTCCGCGACCACGTCCTCCACCGCTTGCCGGGCCTGCCCTTCCGCAGGATGCGATCGGGCCCGGGCCTCCAGCAGATGGGGGACCACCGCGACCCGCAGCAGCGCCGAACCCGGCCCGGGCGGCCCGGTGAGCACCGCCAGCAGACGGTCGGCGGCGGGACGGCCCCGGCCGTCGACCAGGTCCAGGACGGCGAGCGCCCACTCGCACAGCGGCCGGGCCGGTCCGTCACCGACCGCGGTGATCCGGCTGAGCGCGGTGTCCCGATCGCCGAACAGGGCGGCGAGCACGGCCAGCACGCCCAGATGGGAGCCGGCCAGGATCGGCTGCCCGGTGCCGCGGGCGACCGCCGCTCCGTCGAGGGCCGCCTCCCCGGCCGCCGCGTAGTCACCGGACGCCATTCCGGCGAGCGCGGCCAGTTCGAGCGCTTGCGGAACCAGCACCGGCGCACCCCGCTCCCGGGCCAGCACGGCGGCCCGCCCGGCGAGTGCCGCGGCCCGCCGGGAGTCACCGACGAGGATCCCGGCGACGGCGGCCCGGAGCAGCGGCTCCGGCTCGGCGACCCGGTCGGCGAGCGCCACCGCCCGCCGCAACGGCCCGAACGACCCGCTCTCGTCCCCGGCGGCGATCCGGGCCAGCCCGGCGACGTGGTGCCGGACGAGCATCGTGGCCGGAGTCTCGGCACCAGGACACGCGGCCGAGACCCGCGCGGCCAGTTCCGCGAACCGGCGCTGTTCCGCGGGCCGGCAGGCGGCCTCCCCGGCAAGGGCGAGAGCGTCCAGGGCGGTACCCGGATCGGTTTCGGCGAGTTCGGCGGCCACGTCCAGCAGCACGTCCCGGGCACCCGGCGCCCCACCCGGCAGGCCCATCTCCGCAGTGAGCGCCCGGGCCCGGACCCGGGCCCCACCCGCCGCCGCCGGGATCCGCCGTACCAGCAGCCCCGCCTCGTGCGGCCGTCCCGCCAGCCAGGAGTCCCGGGCGGCGGCCAGCAGGAGCGCCGCCCGCTCCCCGTTGCCGGTCACCAGCCCGGCCGCACACCGCCGTGCCGCCGCCGCGACAGGCGGATCCGCCGCAGCCGCGATCCGTGCCAACCGCCGGCCGAGCGCGACGTCGGGCCCGGTGGCGGCCGCGCCCCGATGCAGCAGCGCCGAGGTCCCTTCCCCGCGAGCTTCGAGCACGTCAGCGAGGGCGAGGTGGGCGATCCGCCGCCGGGCGATCTCCATCTGCCGGTACGCCACCCCGCGGCGAAGTCCCCCGGAGAACCGGACCCCGCCCGCGGTCACCTCGACGATCCCGGCCCGCTCGGCAGCCCCGAAGTCCTCGAGCCCCCACCCCGCGGAGGTGGGGCAGGCGCGGGCGGCGGCGGCCAGGAGGATGTCCGGCGCGGTGTCCGGGGCCGCGGCGGCGAACTGGAGCAGCAGGCGGGTCCGGAGCGGGAGGGCGTCCAGTTCGGCCGTGAACGCCCGGTGCGCCGGGCTGTCCGGGGGCAGGGCGTCGGGTGGTGGTGCGTAACCTCGGCGCTGTTCCGGGGTCAGGGTGCCGACCAGGTCGATCAGGGCGGCCGGATGCCCTTCGGCCAGTTCGGTCAGGGCGCCGGCCACGTCGTCGGCCAGATCCGGGGCGTGTCGGCGGAGGAGGTCCCGGGCGGCTTCCGGGGACAGCGGTTGCAGGCGGTGCACCGGCATGCCGGCGGGTTCCGCGCCGACCGGGAACGACGCGACGAGCGCGACCCGGTCACCGCTGATCCGGCGGGCGGCGAAGGCGAGGACCTGCCACGACTCCGGATCCAGCAGGTGGGCGTCGTCGACGAGGCACAGGACCGGACCGGCCTCGGCGATCGTGCGCAGCAGGGCGAGCACGGCGAGGCGAACCGTGAGCGGATCACCCGTGAGGACCGGCGGGCAGGCCGCCCCGACTCGGTCGCAGAGCCCGGCCAGCAGGGTCCGCAGGCCGTGATGAGGCAACTCCCGCTCCTCCGCGTGTCCCGTGACGAAACCGGCGATCCACGTCCCGGTGCGGTGGGGGAGCAGGTCCGGGACGGCGCGCAGGAGAGTGGTTCGGCCGTCGCCGGGGGTTCCGGTCAGGGCCAAGGCTCCGCCGTGGCCCTCGGACGTCGCGGTGACCAGCTGGGCTATCGCGGCCAGGGCGACTTTCTGCACTGCTGGTGCATCAAACATGCGGCGAGTCTTCCCTGCTCACCCGGGGTCGGGGAACCCCGTTTCGGTGGATGAAATTTCCGGGATGTTTCCGGCCGATGACGCAACGCAGGCGATTTCGCCGATGCGGGACCGGCGCCGGGCTGCGAAAACTGACGGCCATCGATCTGATTCCCCCGTGAAGGAGATTCGACGTGAGGACATCAGCACGCCTGTTGTGCGCCGCGGCCACGGCCCTGGCCCTGATCGCCGGACCCGGCGCCGTCCCCGCCCGGGCCGCCGCCAACCCCTACGAGCGCGGCCCCGCACCCACGCTCTCCGCGCTGCAGGCCTCGCGCGGCCCGTACGCCGTCGGTCAGACCTCGGTCTCCCGGCTCGCGGCCAGCGGTTTCGGTGGTGGCGAGATCTACTACCCGACGACAACCGCCGACGGAACCTTCGGCGCGATCGCCATCTCGCCGGGCTTCACCGCCTACTGGTCCAGCATCTCGTGGCTGGGCCCGCGCCTGGCCTCGCACGGCTTCGTGGTGATCGGCATCGAGACGCTGACCACCGCCGACCAGCCGGGCTCCCGGGGCGACCAGCTGCTGGCCGCCCTGGACTACCTGACCCAGCGCAGTGCGGTGCGGACCCGGGTGGACGCGACCCGGCTCGCGGTCGGCGGGCACTCGATGGGTGGCGGCGGCAGCCTGGAGGCGGCCAGTGACCGGCCGTCGTTGCAGGCCGCGGTGCCGCTGGCGCCCTGGAACACCGACAAGTCCTGGTCGGAGCTGCGGGTGCCGACCCTGATCGTCGGCGGCGAGGCGGACGCCATCGCGCCGGTGGCGACCCACTCGATCCCGTTCTACACGAGCATCCCGGCGTCGGCGGAGAAGGCGTACCTGGAACTCAACAACGCCAGCCACTTCTTCCCGCAGACGGTCGACACCGCGACCGCGGTGCAGGCGGTGTCCTGGCTGAAGCGGTTCGTCGACGACGACACCCGCTACGACCAGTTCATCTGCCCGGGCCCGGGCGGCCTGGCGATCTCCGACTACCGCAGCTCCTGCCCCATCGGATAACGGCTCGAGAGGACCGAGGTCAGGGGCTTGCGAGGACCGGGCCGGTGGTTCACCCACCGGCCCGATTCTTTTCATTTGGACCGCTGCCGTACGGCTCCGTAAGGTTCTTTCTCGCGCACCGACATCGAGGAGGAGAGCTGTCCGGCGACATCACCCGTGCACGGCTGCGGGGGTTGGCCCGCAACCCCGCTCTGCCGCCTCCGGAGCTGCTGCGGCTGGCCGGAGCCGGTGTGCTGGACCGGTGGGAGCTGACCGCCCGCGAGGTGTGGGACGACGCGTCGTTCGACGTGCTCGCCGGGCATCCGGACCCGGAGATCCGGGAGGCGCTGGCGCAGTGCCCGGGCGCGACCGGCGAGCAGCGGGCCCGGCTGGTCGGCGACCTGAGCATCCGGGTGCTGCACGCGGTGCTGGAGGGCCCGCCGTCGCGGTGGTCCGGCCGGCTCCCGGACTGGGCGTACCGGCGGCTCGCGGCCCATCCCGAACCGGTGGTCCGCGACATGCTGACCCTTCTTCCGGGCGTACCGCGGGAGATCGTGGCTCTGCTGACGCGCGACCCGCAGCCGGGCATCGCGGCCGCCGCCCGCGCCCTGCTGTCCCCGGTGCCGGCCGGGCCGGAGACGCTGGGCCGGGAGCAGGCCGCCGCGTTCGCCGCCGATCCGGCGCCGTGGAACCGGGCGCGTGCCGCCGCCGACCCCGACCTGCCCGCCGCGTGCGTCCCGGCCCTGGCCGCCGACGAGTCGCCGCAGGTCCGGCTGGCGCTGTCGATGCGGCGCGGGCTGTCCGAGGCGGAGCGGGCCGCGATCGACCACCCGATGCCGGAGTCGACGCCGATCCTGGACTGGGTGCTCGCCGCCGGGCCCGCCGAGCTGCGGGACTGTGCGCTCTCCGGGCACGCCGGGTTGCGCCGCAGCGCCGCCTGCCATCCGGAGCTGCCGGCCGGCCTGATCGCCGCGCTCGCCGCCGACGACGATCCCGCGGTGCGGCTGCTGCTCTGCGAGCATCAGGCCGATCTCCCCGGTGAGCTGCTGGTCCGGGTCCTTCTGGCGGGTGGCGGCGACGATCTGCTCCGGCACCCCGCATTCTCCGGTACGGGTCTCGCCGCGCTCGCCTCGTCCGAGGATCCCCGGGCGCGCGCCCTGGCCCGCCGCGACCCGGCCGCCCCGGCGTCGTTGATCGAGCGGCTCAGCCACGACGCCGACGTGTCGGTCCGCACCGCGGTGGCCGGTGACGGACGGCTGCCGGTGCCCCGGCTGCTCCAGCTCTTCGACGATCCGCCGACCACCGGGGCGGCCTCGGCGAACCCGCTGCTGCCCCGGCCGGTGATGGACCGGATTCTCGCCACCGGCCATCGGACTTGATGGATCGCGACCGTATCGAGTAGACAGTGTCTATGGGACTGCGGGAACGACTGGTGCAGGTCGGCGGGGAACTGCTCGACCGGGACGGGCCGTCCGCCGTCACACTCCGGGAGATCGCCCGGCGGGCCGGGGTGTCGCACGGCGCCCCACGGCGCTACTTCCCCACCCACCTGGAGCTGCTGTCGGCCATCGCCCGCGACGGTTTCGAGGAGCTCACGCGCCGTGCCGAGGCCGCCCTCGACGGGGCGCCCGACGACCCGTACCAGCAGACGGCTCTTCTGGGCCGCGCCTATCTGGACTTCGCCGCCGACCGTCCCGGCCGCTACGACCTGATGTTCCGTCATGATCTGCTGGAGAGCGGCCACCTCGGGCTGCGCGACACCAGCCTGCCGTTGTTCCGGCAGCTCAGCAAGCTGATCGACCAGGCCCGCCCGGGTGCCGACGTCCCGTCCGACGTCGTCGCCGGAGCGCTCTGGGCCAACCTGCACGGCATCGCCCACCTGTGGCAGCTGCGGAGCCTCCCGCTCGCCACCGGCCTGACCGATCCGCAACCCGTCCTCGACGCCGTCCTCACCGCCCACCTCGGAAGGCCCACATGAAACCGCGGCTGTACGCGTTCGCCCACGCCACCCTGGGCGCCTACCTGCGCCGATCCTGGCGGCCCGAGGTCAGCGGCCTCGAACACCTGCCGGCCGGCGGCGCACTGCTCGCCGCCAACCACCTGTCCATCGGCGACCAGCTCTTCCTCGGCACCGTCACACCACGGCACATCGCGTTCTGGGCCAAGTCCGAATATTTCCACGGCGGCGGCATCACCCAGCGGGTCGTCACCGGACTCGGCGCGATCCCGGTCGAACGCGGCGGCGGGAAGGCGGCGCTCGCGGCGTTCGACGCGGCCGTCCCCGTACTCCGCAGCGGTGGTCTGGTCGCGGTCTTCCCGGAAGGCACCCGGTCACCGGACGGACGGCTCTATCGCGGGCGCACCGGGGTGATCCGGCTGGCCCAGCAGGCCGGGGTGCCGATCGTGCCGGTCGGGATCCGCGGCACCGACCGGCTGCGCGAGCCCGGCGCCCGGTTCCCCCGCAAACATCCGGTCAGCATCACGTTCGGCCCGGCGATCACCGTGGCGGTCGGGTCGCCCGCCGACGTCCGCGCCCAGACGGACGACCTGATGGCGCGGATCCAGAGTCTGAGCACGCAGGAGTACGTGCCGCACTACGCGGTGAAATAGCATCCGCGGCGTGATCGCATCGACTGACGTCCTGGCCCTGGTGGCCGCCCGGGAGCGGGCCGGAACCCGGGCATGGCGAGGGTTGCCAAGGCGTC
This sequence comes from Actinoplanes couchii, assembly GCF_016862075.1. Taxonomy (GTDB): domain Bacteria; phylum Actinomycetota; class Actinomycetes; order Mycobacteriales; family Micromonosporaceae; genus Actinoplanes; species Actinoplanes couchii. Next base: position 85,086 of record NZ_BOMG01000014.1, read on the forward strand.
AGAACAAACTCACGGGAACAGATCCAGTTCGGGGGCGCCGGCCAGTTCCATGAGCTGCTCCACCGAGAGGGGAAGGCCATGGCGCGTGGGTTCGAGCTGGTCACTCCCGATCGCCTCCCCGGGAGGCATGGCCGGTGTCACCCCGTTCGAGGCGCTCGCCGTGGTGATCGTGTCGCCGCGGTAGACGTGAACCTCGACATGGTGGTAACCCGATGCGGCGCTCGTGTCGAGGACGGTGACGGTTTCGCCGTCCGGTCCCTGTCGCACGGTGCAGGGTGCGGTGCAGTTCGCGGCGGCATCGGCGGCGCTCTCGTACGCCGGCGACGCACCGAATCCGACTTCGCCGGCGCCCTGATCATCGACGATGACGGCGTCGGCGGTAATGAATGGCGGCGTCGTGTCCGCGGGACGTGCCGGGTCGAAAACCCGGCCCGGATACGCCTGCAGCGGCATGATGTCGCTCGGCGTCGACGAGGATCGGTGGTAGGTCACCTCGGGCAGCAACGGCGGTACCACCTCGGCCAGATAGCAGCTGATCCGGGCGGCGGCATGGTCCGCCGGCTCGGCCGGGATCCGGATCGGGTAGCCGTTCTTCTCGTTGACGACAGTGGTGGGCTCGACCAGCGGGCTGGTCGGCTCAGCGCCGGCGGCCTCGCAGGACCGTGCCGCGTCAAGCGTCGACCAAGCCGGCCCGGCCACCGTGTACGGCGCCGGTGCAGGGTCGGCACTGCGGAGCGGCAACGCGAACGAGGCACCGCCGGCAGCTACGGCGGCCACGACCGCCGCGGCACCGGCCACGGCCAGCCGACGCCGCCGCCGGGCACGGCGCCCGCCGGCGAGGACCTCGTCGTAGGTGAATGACAGCGGCGGCTCTGCACCGGTGTAGGCCACGAGCGCGTCGTGGATCTGCGTGTCGGAAGAATCGGGCACGGTCTCACAGCTCCTTGGGCTGGACGGAGCGGCTCATCACCGCGCGTAACGCGGCGATTCCCCGGGCGGACTGGCTCTTCACGGTGCCTTCGGCCAGTTGCAGCACCTCGGCGACGTCGGCAATCGACAGATCCTCCAGATGCCGCAGCACCACGACAGCGCGCTGCTGCGCGGGTAACCGGCGCAGCGCCTGCCCCAGGTCCTCATGGGTGTCGAGCTGCGGAGCAGGGGCATCCGGAACCTCGGCGACCACCTTCTCCCGGCGGTGCTTGCGCACATGGCTCAGGTAGGTGTTGACCAGGATCCGGCGCACATAGGCGTCGACGGACCCGTCCCGCACCCGCCGCCACCGCGGGTACAGCTTGACGAAGGTGATCTGCACCAGGTCGTCGGCAGTATGCCAGTCCCCGCACAATGCGTAGGCGATACGACGCACCGAGCCCACCTGTCCGGCGAAGTACGCCGCAAAGTCAGCATCCGGCTCGGTCACGGTTGATACCTCTTTCTCTTCGGCGATGTGTTAACTCACGCCGACGACCGAAAGGTTCAACCAAAGAGCGATCTGTTTGTCGACACGCTGCGCTACTCAGCGCGTGTGCCCGGAAGGGGTGGGCGGCCCGGAGCGGATGATCAGACGGTGGCGGGCTCTGGGGTGAGGGCTGTGGTGGTTCGGCGGCGGTCCAGGTGGAAGCTGAGCAGGGACAGGAGCAGGCCGGTCATGGTCAGGGCCACGCCCAGCCACACCGAGGACAGGTAGCCCCAGCCGGCGGCGATCACTGCTCCGCCCAGGGCGGCTCCGATGGCGTTGGCGATGTTCAGGGACGACTGGTTCACCGCGGCGCCCATCAGCTGGGCTCCGGGGGCCACCGAGATCAGGCGGGCCTGCAGGGCCGGGACGATGAACAGGGCTGCCGCGCCGACCAGGAACGCTCCGGCGAACAGGCCGATCGGGTGGGCGGCGGCCAGGCCGAAGAAGACCGCGGCCGTCATCGAGGCGCCGAAACCGATCAGGATGGCGCGTTTCAGGTTGCGGTCGGCGGCTACCCCGCCGAGGGCGATGCCCACGGTCATGCCCAGGCCCATCACGGCCAGCACCCACGGGACGGTGCTCTCGGACAGCCCGGCGATGTGCGTGGTGATCGGCGCGACGTAGGTGTTCATCGCGAAGAAACCGGCGGTCCCGACGGCGACGGCCAGCGCCACCAGCCACACCTGCGGCGAACGGAAGGCCTGCAGCTCGGCGCGGGGTGAGCCGCCGGGCGCGGCCTCACTCGGCGGTACGGTCACCAGCACCGCGATCAGGCTCAGCGCGAAGACGGCGGCCACCGCGAGGTACGCCGCCCGCCACCCCTGGACCTGCCCGAGCACCGTGATCAGCGGAACGCCGGCCAGGTTCGCGGCGGTCAGGCCACCGATGACGATCGACACGCCCTTGCCGTGGTTGCCCGGCCCGAGGATGTTCGCGGCCAGGATGCCGGCCGCCCCGAAGTAGGCGCCGTGCGCCAGCGCGGCCACGAACCGGGCGGTCAGCACCAGTTCGAAGGTGGGCGCCAGCGCGGACGCGGTGGTGCCGACGACGAAGAGCGCGAGCAGCCCGAGAACCAGCCGACGGCGGGGCACCCGGGCACTGAGCACCGCGATCGTCGGTGCGCCGGCGACCACACCCAGCGCATAGATGGTGATCATCCAGCCGGTGCGGGCGAGCGCTTCCGGGATCGAGGCGGCGTACGACTCGGGCATCAGGTCACGGGCCATCTCCGGCAGCAGCCCCATGGCCACGAACTCGGTCAGCCCCAGCGCGAACCCGCCCAGAGAGAGGGCAAGCAGTGCCGCCCAACGGCGGCCGGCGGTCAGTGTCTCCACATCCCAAGACTCTAGAACGTTCTAGTCCCACCCGGAATAGAACGTTCTAGTAATCACAGAGCCGTCCGGTCAGGCGGTCAGGGACCGGTGGTGGGGCGGGGGTGGCAGGGCCGGGGTGGGCGCAGGTGGGAGGTGCGGGCCGGAATCGGGGCCGGGACCTTGGCCGGGGCCCTCGTCGGGGACTGGGCGGCGGGGCGGGGTCACCCACAGGCTCAGCAGGGCCAGGAGCAGGCCCGTCGCCGCGAGGGCCGCGCCTATCCAGATGGGGGCCAGGTAGCCCAGGCCGGCGGCGATGGCGGCTCCGCCCAGGGCCGCGCCGAGGCTGTTGGCCACGTTGGTGGCGGACTGGTTCACCGCACCGCCCATCAGCTGGGCGTCCGGGGCCGTCTCGATCAGGTGGGACTGCAGGGCCGGGTTGATGAAGGCGCACGTGGCGCCGACCAGGAGGGTCGCCGGGGAGAGGGCGTACGGGTAGCCGGCGGCCAGGCCGAACAGGACGATCGAGACGATCACGGCCACGAAACCCCACAGGATCGCCTTGCGCAGGTCCCGGTCGGCGGCGGCTCCACCGGCGAAGACGCCGACCGTCATGCCCAGGCCCAGCACCGCGATCACCAGTGGGACGGCGCCCGCCGGCAGGTCGGTGACCTGGGTGATCAGCGGGGCGATGTAGCTGTTGACCGCGAAGAAACCGGCGCTGCCCACCGACACCACCAACGCGGCCAGCCACACCCGTGGGGAGCGGAAGGCCCGCAGTTCGGTGCGCGGGGAGCCGGTGGGGACGGTGGCGGACGACGGGATGGTGACCGACACGGCGATCATGCTGAGGGCGAAGACGGCGGCGATCGTCATGTACGCGATCCGCCACGTCTGTGCCTGCCCCAGCGCGATGACCAGCGGCACCCCGAGCAGGTTGGAGGCGGTCAGGCCGCCGAGCACGATCGCGAAACCCTTGCCCTGGTTGCCGGGGCCGAGGGTGCGGCCGGCCAGGAACGCGGCGGCGCCGAAGTAGGCGCCGTGGGCGAGCGCGCTGACGAACCGGCTGACCAGCACCAGCTCGAAGGTGGGCGCGAAGACGGCGGCCATGGTGCCGGCCACGAACGTGCCGAGCAGGATCAGGACCAGGCGGCGGCGCGGCACCCGGGCGGTCAGGACGGCGATGGTGGGCGCGCCGACCACCACACCCAGGGCGTAGACGGTGATCACCCAGCCGGTCTTGGCGATGGTGGCGGCGGAATCGGCGGCGTAGGCGTCGGGCAGCAGGGTCCGGGCCATCTCCGGAAGCAGGCCCATGGTGGCGAACTCGGCGAGTCCTAGTCCGAATCCACCGAGAGACAGGGCGAAAAGTGCAGCCCAGCGGCGGCCGGAGGTGAGTTTGTCCACGTGCTGGGACCTTAGAAGAATCAAGATCAAGAGGCGATAGAACGTTCTAACCCCTGTCCCTCGTACGATCGGCGGGTGCATCCAGCAGAAAAGCGGCCGACGCTCGCCGATGTAGCGGCCGAGGCGGGCGTTTCGGTCGCCCTGGTCTCGATCGTGATGCGCGACGCGCCGGGCGCCGGTGCCGCCACCCGCGAGCGGGTGCAGGAGGTGGCGCGCCGGCTCGGCTACCGGCCGGACAGCCGGGCCCGCCTGCTGCGCAGTGGCCGCAGCCGCCTGCTCGGGGTGGTCTTCGACGTGCAGCACCCGTTCCACCTGGACCTGATGACCGGGCTCTACGACGCGGCCGGGGAGGCCGGTTACCAGCTCACGTTGAGTGCGGTCACGGCCCGGCGCGGCGAGCGTACGGCGGTCGGCGACCTGCTCCAGGACCGGTGCGAGGCGATCGTGCTGTTCGGCGGGGAGCTGCGCGGTTCGGAGCTGGCGTCGATCGCGGCCCGGCTGCCGGTGATCGCGATGATGCGCGGGGTCCGCCGCAAGGACGTGGACGTGGTACACAACGACGACGCGCTCGGCTCGCACCAGGCCGTCGACCACCTGGTGGCGCTGGGGCACCGGCGGATCACGCACATCGACGGCGGCAGCGTGCACGGGACCGCCGAGCGCCGCGCCGGTTATCAGGAGGCGATGCGGCGGCACGGCCTGGACCAGCACATCCGGGTGATCTCCGGCGGCGCGGGCGAGGAGGACGGCGCGCGGGCCGCGGAGAGGCTGCTGGCCGATCCGCCGACCGCGGTGACCGTCTTCAACGACCTGAGCGCCACCGGGCTACTGGACGTGCTGCACCGCAACGGGCTGCGGGTGCCGGGGGACGTGAGCGTGGTCGGCTACGACGACACCAGCCTGAGCCGGCTCGCGCACATCGACCTGACGACCGTCGCCCAGGACGTCGAGGCGATGGCGACCCGGGCCGTGCAGCGCGCGGTCGAGCGGATCGAGGGCACCCCGACCGGGCCGCGCTCGGTGATCATCCCGCCGAGGCTGGTGGTGCGGGGAACGTCCGGCCCACCGGCCGGCTGAGTAGGAAGGTCAGCTGACGGATGGTTTGCGGGGTTCGGTGACCACCGCGTCCGGCCCGGCGGTCGCAGGTCGGTCCGGTGTTCCGCCCCGCCTCGCGTCGACGCGGCAGAGCTTTACTCCGACCGTACCGAAAAAGGGTCTGAAAACGGCAGGTCAACCGTGCCGGCGCCGCATCGACGGGGGACCGCGACGCCGGCACGGTGGATCAGGAGGCGGCCGACGCCGTGGGCTTGAGGACCGCGCAGGTCTCGGTGGCCTTCTTCACGGTCGCGTCCGAGGTGTCCAGGTTCGCGGTGTCGGTGACGCCGTTCTCCTTCAGGCAGTTCTGGTACGCGGCGTTCGCCCCGCCACCACCGGAGTTGCCGCCACCGCCGCGCTGACCGCCGCCGGCGCCCATGCTCGGGCGGACCGAGGCGCATGCCTCCTGGGCCTTCGCCCAGGTCGCCTCGTCGACACCGTCCGGCTTGCTGAAGCCGCCACCGCCGGGGAAACCGCCGCCACCACGCTGACCTGCGCTGCCGGAGGGCCGCGGCTGACCGGACGGGCGCGCGCCGTTGCCGTCGGGCGCGCCGGACGGGCGGGCGCCGTCGGGACCGCCGGAGGGCCGGGCACCGCCGTTGCCCATGCCGCCGCCGGGTCCGCCGGACGGCATGGTGATGGTGACGCCGTTCTCGTTGAGGCAGCTGATGTACGCCGCGAACGCGTTGTTGCCGCCACCGTTCTGACCGGTGGCGCTGTCGCTGTCCGTGCTCGTCTCGTCCGTGCCGCCGCAGGCCGCCGTGAAGAGCAGGGCGACGGAGACCGCGAAGACGGCTACGGCGCCACGATGCGCCTTCGAACTGATCACCGGCACTGTGGGGCTCCTGTCAATGGTGGATGTCGCGGGGACGTGTGAAGGAAATAGGTCGCACCTGTGCGGAAGTTCGGACATTGCTAGGAGTTACCTAAGAACGCCGCCCGATGCTCCGAGCCAACTCCCAGGTGGGACCGAGCCGACGGCGAGGACCGATCAGCACACTCGGTGACCATGGGTGTTGCAGTGGCCGGTCGCCGGCGTTTGATCTGGCTCGCCGTCGCGGTCGTCGTGACGGCGTTGCTCGTCTTCGGCGTGGTGCGCGCGCTGACGGCCGGCGCCGCACAGGAGGAGACGAAGGCGGCCGAGACCGTCAAGGCCGACAAGGGGGAGGTCACCACCGAGGTCGCCACCACCGGCACGCTGCAGGCGGCACAGACCCGCAGCCTGTCGTTCGCGGTGTCCGCCGAGGTGGAGTCGGTGAAGGTGCGGGCCGGGAACACGGTGACCGCCGGTCAGGTGCTCGCGACCGTCGACGACACCGACGCGGCGGAGAGGGTGGACGACGCGGCGGAGGCGCTGGACGACGCCCAGGACCGGCTGGAGTCCGCGCAGTCGGCTTCCACCACCACGACGTCGACCGGATGCGACGTGGCGGCCGGCTACACCACCAGCGCCTCGCCGGAGCCGAGTGCGTCCGTGACCGTGACGGCCAGTCCCTCCCCGGCCGCGACGAGGACGACCACCGCGACACCCACCGCCTCCGCCAAGCCGACCGCGACAAGGACGACCACCGCGACCAAGCCGGCCCAGCCGAGGGGGACCTCCTCCTCGACGTGCGGGACGAGCGGTGGGGGGACCGGCTCCGACCGCGGCGGATCCTCGTCCACCGACGCCATCCTCAGCGCCCAGCAGCGGGTCAACGCCGCCAAGGTCACCCTGGAGGAGGCCGAGGAGGCCCTGGAAGGCGCGACGATCACCGCCCCGATCGCCGGGAAGATCCTGACGGTGGCCGGCAAGGTCGGCACCAACGCCAAGTCCGGCTCCACCTTCATCACCCTGGCCGACATCTACGACATGCAGATCAGCGCCGACTTCCCGGAGGCCGACGCGGACCGGCTGGAGGTCACCCAGAAGGCTGTCGTCACGCTCGCCGACCGGGCCGGTCAGACGTTCGACGCGACGGTGGTGCAGGTCGACCCGGTCGGCACCAGCGACGGCACGCTCACCCGGTTCGGGGTGGTGCTCTCCTTCGTCGAGGCGCCCGAGGAGTTGCTCGTCGGGCAGAGCGCCAACGTCCGGGTGACCACCGGCAGCAAGGAGAACGTGCTGCGTGTGCCCAGTACGGCGGTGCACGATGTGCGGGGGGAGGACGGCACCGTGCTCAAGGACGGCGCCGAGGTCGCGGTGAAGCTCGGGCTTCGCGGCGACCAGTACACCGAGATCACGTCCGGGCTCACCGAGGCCGACGTGGTGTCGAAATCCTGGTAGCCCGTTCATAGCTGATTCAAAGAAAACGCTGATAGTTCTGTACGGTGCTCTCCGATACCCGAAGCCCCGTCACTGTGGCCGACTCCGCGGCACGGCCGTCCCGTGTCCTGGTCGTCGACGACGAGCCGAACATCTCCGCGCTGCTCAGTGCGACGTTACGGCTGGTCGCCTTCGACGTGCGGGTGGCCGAGTCGGGGCACGGAGCGCTACTGGCGGTGCAGGAGTTCGAGCCGGATCTGATCGTCCTGGACGTGATGCTTCCGGATGTCGACGGGATCGAGGTGGCCCGGCGGTTGCGTGCCGCCGGCCATCGGGTCCCGGTCCTGTTCCTCACGGCCAGGGACGCGGTGGAGGATCGCATCCTGGGACTGTCGGCCGGCGCGGATGACTACGTCACCAAGCCGTTCAGTCTCGAGGAGGTCGTGCTACGGATACGCGCGATCCTGCGCCGCAGCCAGCCGGAGGAGCCGCAGGAGGACACCGGGGTTCTGCGGTACGCGGACCTGGAACTGGACGAGGACGCCCACGAGGTGCGGCGCTCGGGCCGGTTGATCGAGCTGTCGCCGACCGAGTTCAACCTGCTCCGCTATCTGATGATCAACGCGGGCCGGGTGGTCAGCAAGGCGCAGATCCTGGACCGGGTCTGGAAGTACGACTTCGGGGGCGACGGCCGGATCGTGGAGTCCTACGTCTACTACCTGCGCCGGAAGATCGACCGGACCGATCCGCCGCTGATCCACACGGTGCGGGGGGTGGGGTACGCGCTGCGGCTGCCCCGAAGCGGCGAGGAGTGATTCCCTGGCGGTTCTGGACGCTCAAGTCTCGACTCGTCCTCGTAGTTGCCGTTTTGTCGGGCATTGCGTTGCTGGTCGCCAACATCGTCGGCGTGCTGCTGATCCGGAAATATCTGGAAAACCGCATCGACGACCAGCTGATCGGGATAAGTCGGCCCTTCTCCGATATGCCGCCCAACGGCTTCGGGCCTCGACCGGGTCGCTTCCGCGGCCTCGGCCCGGATCAGATCATGTACTTCTACGCTGCCGACGGCACGCTCGACGCCACCCGCAGTTCGCCGGCCGACGAGAGCCGACCGGATATTTTCGATATTTCGGACAAGTCGGATCCGTATACCGTCTCCTCCGCCGCCGGCGCCGATTGGCGCGTGCTGACCGTGAAGATCGGCGACACCGGAGAGCGCGCCCTCGTCGGCTACTCCCTGCTGGAAGTCGATCAGACCACCGACCAGTTGATCCTCATCGACGCCGGCGTGATGCTGCTGCTACTGACCGCCCTGGGGTTCGGCGCGGCTTTTGTGGTCCGGATCGGCCTGCGCCCGCTGACCGCGATGGAATCGGTGGCGTCCGACATCTCCGCCGGCAGCCTGTCCGGCCGCATTCCCGACACCGACCCGCACACCGAACCCGGCCGTCTCGGCCTGGCCCTGAACGCGATGCTCACCCGCATCGAGGACGAGGTCGACGCCCGAACGGCTTCCGAGCACCGCCTGCGCCAGTTCGTCGCGGACGCCTCCCACGAACTGCGCACCCCGCTGACGTCGATCCGCGGCTGGGCGGAACTCTATCGTCGCGGCGGCGCCCCGCCCGGCCCGCAGCTGGACGAGACGATGGGCCGTATCGAGTCCGAGTCGGCGCGGATGGCGGTGCTGGTCGAGGACCTGCTGCGGCTGGCCCGGATGGATCAGCAGCGCACCCTGGACCTGCGCCGCGTCGACCTGCTGGAGATCGCCGCGGACACCATCCGGGACGCGCACGCCCGCATGCCGGGCCGTCAGGTGCTGCTGGCCGGTCTCAGCGACGACGAGGACACCTTCGAGCCGGCCACCGTGCTCGGCGACGACCACGGCCTGCGCCAGGTCGCGACCAATCTGGTGGCCAACGCGCTCAACCACACCCCACCGGAGGCGACCGTCACGGTACGTGTCGGTCTGGCTGCCGGCAGCGCGGTTCTCGAGGTCTCCGACAACGGTCCGGGGATCCCACCCGAGCACGCGCACCGGGTCTTCGAGCGCCTCTACCGCGCCGATTCGAGTCGCTCCCGCTCGCACGGTGGGGGTTCCGGGCTGGGCCTGGCGATCGTCAGCGCGATCGTGCAGGTGCACGCCGGCACGGTGGAGCTGCGGGAGACGCCCGGCGGTGGGGCCACCTTCCGGGTGGCACTTCCCGCAGTCGGTGACTCGCCGTGAGTTTTTGAGCTGGCTCCCAGGTTGCGCCGAAGCTCCTCATAGCACCGCGCCCCAGAGTGTGCGGTCATGAAGGTACGCCTGAGCCGTCACCCGTCATGGGTGGTCAACGCCGTCATCGGCGTAGTGCTCGTCGCCGGGGCCTACACGGTGTACGAGACATTTTCCGGATCCGATGACGGGGGGACGGCCGCAGCGGCCTCCGAACGTACGGTCAACGTTCAGCAGGGCACGGTCACCAAGACCGCGACCGCGGACGGAACCCTGGAGAGCGCGAGCACCGCGAGTGCCACGTTCGAGACCAGCGGCACCGTGACCGCGATCAGCGTGAAGGTCGGCGACAAGGTCAAGAAGGGTCAGACGCTCGCGAAGGTCGACCCGGCCGCCGCCCAGCGCAGCCTGGACGCCGCCGAGGCCGACCTCGACGCCGCCCAGGACGCCCTGGACCGGGCCGAGACCGCGAAGTCCGACACCACCGAGGCGGAGAACCAGGTCGCCACGGCGAAGCTGGCCGTCACCGAGGCCGAGGCCGGTGTCGACGGCACCGTGCTGACCGCCCCGATGGCCGGCACGGTCACCGCCCTCAACGGCACCCTGGGCGGTTCGGCTTCTGGGAGCAGCAGCTCGGGGTCGTCCACCGGCGGCGGTGCTTCCACCGGCGGCAGCTCGTCCTCTTCTTCCAGTAGCAGCAGCGGCTTCGTGGAGATCGCCGACCTCACCAAGATGCAGGTGTCGGCCAGTTTCGCCGAGGCGGACGCGACGAGCCTCAAGGAGAAGCAGGTCGCCACGGTCACCTGGAACGCGCTCAGCGGCGTCGAGCAGAGCGCGAAGGTCGCCGCGATCGACCCGTCGGCCACCACCTCGAACAGTGTGGTCACCTACGGCGTCACGCTGACCCTGGACAAGGTGCCTACCGGCGCGAAGGTCGGCCAGACCGTCTCGGTGTCGGTCACCACCGGCGCCAAGGAGAACGTGGTGCTGGTCAACGCGGCCGCGATCACCACGGTCGGCAGCCGGCACACGGTCACCGTGGTGGCGAACAACGTGCAGGAGACCCGGTCGGTGGAGATCGGCCTGGAGGGCGACTCGGCCACCGAGATCACCTCGGGGCTGACCGCCGGTGAGCAGGTCGTCGTGAAGACCACCTCGACCAGCACCGGCAGCGGCAACCAGCAGGGCTTTCCGGGCGGCGGCAGTGGTTTCGGCGGCGGTGGCCTCACCGGTGGTGGCGGTGGCCCCGGCGGGGGCGGCGGTCCGGGTGGCGGGGGCGGCCGATGAAACCGGTCCTCCAGGTCACCGACCTCAAGAAGATCTACGGTACGGGTGAGGCCACCGTCCACGCCCTGCGCGGGACGACGATGACCGTGCACCGCGGCGACTACGTGGCGATCATGGGCTCGTCCGGCTCCGGCAAGTCGACGCTGATGAACATCCTGGGCGCGCTCGACATCCCCACCTCCGGGCAGTACCTGCTCGACGGGGTGGACGTCAGCCGCCTCTCCGACGGTCAGCTGGCCCTGGCCCGGAACCGGCTCATCGGCTTCATCTTCCAGTCGTTCAACCTCATCCCCCGGACCAGTGCGGTGGCCAACGTCGAGCTGCCCCTGGCGTACGCCGGAGTGAAACCGAAGGAGCGACGTCGCCGCGCGATGGCCGCCCTGGACACCGTCGGCCTCGCGGCCCGGGCCGATCATGAGCCGAATCAGCTCTCCGGCGGCCAGCAGCAGCGGGTCGCGGTGGCCCGTGCGCTGGTCACCGAGCCGGCGCTGCTGCTCGCCGACGAACCGACCGGCAACCTGGACTCCAAGTCCACCGACGACGTGCTGCAGGTCTTCGACGACCTGAACACGGCCGGCCGGACCATCGTGATCATCACGCACGAGGACGAGGTCGGCGCCCGCGCCAAACGGCTGATCCGGCTGGTCGACGGCGCGATCGTGAGCGACATCAGGCAGTCGCCGATCCACCTGCCCCCGGTCGGCGCCGGCTTCGCTCTGAGCGGACGGCACACCCGATGAGCTTCTTCGAGGTCATCCGCTTCTCGCTGCGCGGTCTCAGCGCCAACAAGCTGCGCTCCGCGCTGACCATGCTCGGCATCCTGATCGGTGTCGCCGCGGTGATCCTGCTGGTCGCGGTCGGCAACGGCTCGGCCAAGGCGATCAGCGACCGGATCGAGGCGCTCGGCACCAACACGATCACCGTGATGAGCACCGGCCGGGGCGGCTCCAGCAGCACGTCGCTGACCAAGGGCATGGCCGACGCGCTGGTCGACCCGGAGCTGGCGCCTGATGTCAAGAGCGTGTCGCCGGTGGTCAGCTCGTCGTCGGCGACCATGACGTACGAGGGCGCCGACCACGCGGTGGCCACCTTCGTCGGCACCACACCCAGCTGGTTCGGCGCCTCCACCACCCCGGTCGGTGCGGGCGCCGCGTTCACCGACGACGACGTGGACCAGGGCCGCCGGGTGGTGGTGATCGGCCGGACCGTGGCCGAGGAGCTGTTCCCCGGTGTCGACCCGATCGACAAGCAGGTCACCGTCGGCGGGGCGCTGTTCACCATCGTCGGGGTGCTGCAGGAGAAGAGCTCCACCGGCTTCAACGACGCCAACGACACCGCGGTCGCCCCGCTCACCGCGGTCCAGCAGGTCCTCACCGGGTACGGCGCGCTCACCTCGATCATCGTCGAGGCCGCCGACCCGGACCAGGTCGACGCCGCCCAGTCGCAGGTGTCCACGATCCTGAACCAGAAGCTGGACGTGGACGCGTCGTCGAACAGCACGCCGTACCGGATCCAGAACGCGTCGTCGCTGCTGGAGACGCAGACCGAGACCGCCGACACGTTCACCACCCTGCTCGGGGCGGTGGCCGCGATCAGTCTGCTGGTCGGTGGCATCGGCATCACCAACATCATGCTGGTCACGGTCACCGAGCGGACCCGGGAGATCGGCATCCGCAAGGCGCTGGGGGCGCCGCGCCGGGTGATCCTGACCCAGTTCCTGATCGAGGCGACGCTGCTGAGTGTGCTGGGCGGTGGCCTGGGCGTGGCCGCCGCCCTGATCGGCAGCCAGTTCGAGATCGTCGGCGTCAAACCGGTGATCGTGCCCAGTTCCATCGGGCTCGCGGTCGGGGTCTCCGTCGCGATCGGCCTGTTCTTCGGCGGCCTGCCCGCCGCCCGTGCCGCCCGGCTGCGTCCGATCGACGCGCTGCGCTACGAGTGAGGACCCAGTTGTGACAACTCTGAACGACGAGACCGCGATCATTCCCGCCGTTTCCTCTGCGGGGGACGGCCTCTCCGCCGAACTGGCCGCCGCCGCTCCGAAGAAGTGGTGGAACAAGGGCACCGTCGTTCTCGGCGTGGCCGCCCTGCTGATGGGTGGGTTTGTCGGCGGCATCCAGGCCCAGAAGCAGTGGGGGACGTCCGCCAGCGCCTCGGCCAGCGGTTTCCCCGGCGGCGGCGGGCGCGGCGGCTTTCCCAGTGGGATGAGTGCCAGCGGAGCGCCGGGTGGGGGATTCGGCCAGCGGTCCACCGAGACCGCCGCGGCGAGTGCGGGCACCACCGGCAAGGTCAAGCTCGTCAACGGCAAGACCATCTATGTCGAGACCGAGGACGGCAGCGTGGTGACCGTCAAGACCGACGGCGACACCACCGTCAGCACCGCTTCCAAGGGCAAGCTGAGCGATGTCAGAACCGGACAGTCGATCACCGTCGAGGGCGAGACCGGCACCGACGGCACGGTGACGGCCAAGACCGTAACCGCTACCAAATGACCACTATGTGACATAGGCGGGTACTTATTGATGAACGCGCGTTCAGCTACCTAGGCTGACCCCCTCAGAAGTTGGGGGGTGAGGCCGAGTGCCCGCTCTGCACGGCCGGGAGGCTCTACTCGCGGCCATCGAGACCAGGATCGCGACCGGTGGCGGGGTGGCTCTGCACGGGCCACCCGGCATCGGCCGGTCCGCGCTGCTGGACACCGTCGCCGACCACGCCACGGCCCGCGGCGAGTTGGTCCTCCGGCTGCGCCCGGCCCGCGGCGAGCGTGTCCTGGCGTACGCCGGAGTCGCTGATCTGGCTCGTCAGATCCCGGCCGCCGCCGTCGCCGCCCTGGCGCCCGCACCCCGGCACCTGCTCGCGGCCCTGCGCCGGGGCCGCCCGTCCCGCACCGGTGTGCCCGCCCTGGCCCGCCGCCTGGTCCTGCCCGAACTGCTCGCCCACTGCGCCCGCACCGCCCCGGTGCTGCTGGTCCTCGACGACGTGCAGTGGCTCGACCCGGAGTCGGCCGAGCTGATCGGGTTCGCCATGCGCCGCCGGCCCGGCAACCGGGTCCGGATGCTCGCCGCCGAACGCCGTCCCGGCCGCTCCCGGGCCGTCCGGCTCTGCCCCGCCCCGGTTCTCGAACTGGCCGTGCCACCGCTGTCCCCGGACGACCTGACCATCCTGCTCGAAGCCCGCGGCCTGCCCTGCCGCACCGCCAGCCAGCTGCACGAGGCCAGCGGCGGCAACCCGTTCCTGGCGCTCGCCCTGGCCGGTGCCGTCCCGCCCGGCCCGGCCTGGCGGCCCGCACCCCTGCCGGAGACCGTCCGCGACCTGGCCCGGGAACGCCTCGCCGAACTGTCCACCGAGGTCCGCGCGGCGCTGCTGACCGCCGCGCTGGCCACCGAACCGACGGTCACCCTGCTGCAGCGCGCCGGGCACGACGACGCGGTCCGGGAGATCCGCGCCGCCGCCGCGGCCGGGGCCGTCGACCTGGCCGGCGAATCGATCCGGTTCACACCCCCGCTGCTCGGGCAGGTGCTCGCCGACGAGACACCGGCCGCCGAGCGGGGCCGGGTGCACGCCGCGCTGGCCGCCGCCGCGTACGACCCGGTCGAGGCCCTGCGTCAGCAGGCCCTGCGCTCCGCCCGCCCGGACGCCCGGGTGGCCGCCGACCTCGCCGCCGCGGCCGGTCGCTGCGTGCGGCGCGGCGCCGAGCACACCGCCGCCGAGCTGTACCTGCTGGCCGCCGACCGCTGCCCACCGGAGCGCTGGCCGGACCGGCTGGACTGGCTGGTCACCGCCGCCCGGACGGCGCTCACCGGCGGCGCCCCGGCGCTGGCCGGCCGGGCCGCCGAGGCGGTGCTCGCGGCCGGCGCCCCGGCCGGGCACCGGGTCCGGGCCCGGGTCGTGCTGATCGACCTGGCCGGGCAGGGGCTGGCCGAGATGGGCGAGACGTTCGCGGCCGCGCTCGCCGAGGCCGGTGCCGATCCGGCGCTGCTCGCCCCGGTCCGGCTGAGGCTGACCTGGGCGGCGTTCCTCACCGGTGACCTGGAGAGCGGGGCCGCCGACGCCCGGCGCGCCGAGGAGGCGGCTCGGCTGGCCGGCGACCTGACCACCGAGGCGATGGCGGTCACCATGAGCGCCCAGATCCAGCGGGTGCAGGGCGAGGCCCGCTGGCGCGACACCCTGGACCGGGCCCGGTCGCTGCCGGCCGCGCCCGCGCCGGACTGGCTGCACTACGGACCGCAGTACATGGCCGCCCGGTTCGCCCTCTTCGACGACCGGCTGGACGAGGCCCGCGCCGAACTGCTGACGCTGCTCGCGGTCGCCGAGCACGACCGGATCGGCGAGGCCCGGGTCGAGGTGCTGCGCAGCCTCTCCGAGGTGTCCACCCGGGCGGGCCGGTGCCAGGAGGCCTTGCGGTACGCCCATCGCGCCGCCGCCTCGGCCCAGCGCGCCGGGCTCAGCCCCGGGCCGACCTGGTACACCGCCGCCGTCGCCGAACTGGCCGGTGGCAGCCTGGAGGCGGCCGCCGGATTCGCCCGGCGCGGCATCCGCTCGTCGCTGCAGGAGGGCGACGGCCTCTACCTGCGGCGGCACCTGCACGCCCTGGGCCAGGCCGAGGTCCGCTCCGGCGACACCCGGGCCGGGGTCTCCACCCTGCGCCGGCTGCGCGACCTGGAAGCCGAGTCCGGCAGCTCCGACCCGATGATCGTGCGCTGGCGGGCCGACCTGGCCACCGCCCTGGCCGCCCTCGGCGAGCACACCGAGGCCGCCGCCACCCTCGACCTGGCCCGCAGCGCCGCCGAACGGATGGGTGGCGCCGGCCCGCTCACCGGCTACCTCGACCGGGCCGCCGCGATCGTCACCTCCGAGTCCGGGCAGGCCGACGCCGCCGCCGAGCTGGCCACCGCCGCCGCCCGGCACTTCGAGCAGATGCGCCAGCCGGTCGAGCAGGCGCACGCCCTGCTGGTGGTGGCCGGCGCCGAGCGGCGCCGACGTCGGTATGCGGCCGCCCGGCAGGCGATCGGCGAGGCACTGGCCCTTTTCCGTACGGCCGGGGCCCAGCCCTGGACCCTGGAGGCCGAACGGGCCCTGGCCCGGACCGAGGGCCCCGCCGATCAGGGGCTGACCTCGACCGAGCTGCGGATCGCCGGCATGGTCCGGGACGGGGCCAGCAACCGGGAGATCGCCAGCCGGCTGTACCTGAGTGTGAAGACGGTGGAGGCCACCCTCACCCGGGTCTACCGCAAGCTCGGTGTCCGGTCGCGCACCCAGCTGCTCTCGGCCCTGCCGGTGGGGGAGATCACCAACCCGTCGTGACCTGCGCTTTGGCAACAGAGAGTGACCCGGGTTACCGGAATCCAGTGTTCGCCGTCACTTTCATAGCGAGAGTTTTACCTGGTGGATTTGGGGATGAAGCGCGGGTGCGGGATTGTTGTACTCGAACGTGGCGAGACATTCTCCGTCACTATCCGTCGAGGAGTTCGACATGCAGTTCATCCGTTCCGCCCGGACCGCCATCTCTCACCGACTCGCCGAGCGCCGCGCTCACCGTCGCCTCAGCGACGAGCTCGCCGCGTTCCGCACGGCTGCCGAGCGCACCGAGCTCGACCTGATGCTGGGCCGGCACTCCGCCGAGGAGACCCGCGAGATCCACGCGATCCTCACCCGGCTGGACGCCGACCGCCGGCACGCCGACGCGCGGTAATCGCGCTGATTCTCCCGGGCCGGAGGGCCGGCCCGGTGGATCCGGTCGGGAGGGCCCGGTTCGTCCCTGGCGCCGCCCGGCCCTGATCCGGACGGAAACCCCTGGTATGCGGTTCGCGTACCGGGGGTTTCCGCATGTCTGACCCCGATGGGCCACGGGTTCCGTGTCGATGATCGCATTTTTAACACCCCTGTCTGTCGGGGCTCCGCCGAAGACGTAGGCTCCTCACGTTCCGGCGGCGATCACCGCTGGACAGCCGGTTCGACAGCCAAGCGGCCCAGAAGGCAGGCGGGCGCTCGGCCGGCAGATCCGCCGGTTACCCGGTTCACCGACCCACGACCCGGGCCGCCGGCGGATCCGCTCCCACCCTGGTCAGATCAGGTGCTCGCGGAAGAAAGCGGCCAGTCTGGCCACGGCGGCGGTCACGTGCTCGTCGCGGTGGTACATCGAGATGTGTGTGCCACCCGCCACCACGAACAGCTCCTTCGGCTCGGCCGCCCGCTCCAGGGCCGCCCGGCTCAGGTACGCGGTGTTCGCCTCCGACCCGACGATCATCAGCAGCGGGCGCGGCGCGATCAGATGGATCATGGCGTACGAGTCGGCGCCGATCACCTGGTCGAGGCTGCGCACCGGCCACGTGCCGCCGGCTCGTGGGTGTTCGCCCAGCGGGGTGCGGTAGTACTCGCGGGTCTCGTCGTCCACCGCATCGGTGATCCACTCCTGTCGCTGGACACCTTCACCCCGGGCTTCCGCGGTACGGGCGGCGGCGCTCGCCGCCAGCATCGCGCGCCTCACCTCCGGGCTCTGGCCACCACCGAGCCCCTCCCGCATCACGGTGCCCAGATCGGCGGCGCTCACGGTGGCGACGGCCCGGATCCGGACATCGGTCTGTGCGGCGTACGGGACGTAACCACCGGACGCGCAGATGCCCAGAGCGCCGATCCGGTCCGGGTCGATGTCGTCGTGGGCGGCCAGGAAACTCACCGCGCTCTTGACGTCCTCGGCCCGCTGGAACGGGTTCTCCAGGCCGCGCGGTTCGCCCTCGCTCTCGCCCTGATGGGCGGCGTCGAACACCAGCGCGGCGAACCCCTCCCGGGCCAGGCGCTCGGCGTACAAGCTCGGCGACTGCTCCTTCACCCCACTGCCGGGATGGCCGATCACCACGGCGGGAAGACGGCCGGCAGCCGGGGCATCCGGACGGAACAGGATGCCGGCGATGCGCAGGCCGCTGCTGAGGAACGTCACGTCGGTCTTCATGACCTCACTGTCACCGGCCCCGGCCGAGGTGAGAAGGGGACAGATCTGGCCCACCCAGCGAGCCGGGACCGATGCCAGACTCGATCACATGAGCAGTGAACTGGGCGATTTCCTCAAGGCCCGGCGCCGGCGGCTGGACCCGGCGGCGGCCGGGCTCGCCGATGACGGGCGGCGGCGGGTCGCCGGGCTGCGCCGGGAGGAGGTGGCGCTGCTGGCCTCGATCAGCCCGGGCTACTACACCCGGCTGGAGCAGGGCCGGCGAGTGGCGGCGGTGCCGGTGCTGGAGGCGATCGCGCGGGCCCTGCGACTGGACGACGACGAGCGGGCGTACCTGTTCGAGCTGTCCGGCAAGGACGGCGGCAAGCCGCGCCGGCACGTCGCGCAGCGGGTCCGGGCTCCGCTGCGCCGGCTGCTCGACGATCTTGCCGGCACACCCGCGATGGTGCTCGGGCGGCGTACCGACGTGTTGGCCTGGAATGCTCTTGCCGCCGCGTTGTTCACCGACTTCGCGGCGGTTCCGGAGAAGCAGCGCAACTTCATCCGGCTCGTCTTCCGCGACCCGGCGGTGCGGGCCATGTACACCGACTGGGACTACACGGCGCGGTCGTGTGTGGCGCAGCTGCGGATGGAGGCCGCCCGGGATCCGGGCGATCCGCGGCTGACCGCCCTGGTCGGGGAGCTGTCCGTGCTGGACCCCGACTTCCGGCGCTGGTGGGGTGATCACCGGGTGGCGGTGCGGACGGCCGGCGCCAAGTCGCTGCGCCACCCGGCCGTCGGCGATCTCACCCTGGACTGGTCGACACTCACCGACGCGTCCGATCCCGATCAGCAGCTGATCACCCTGACCGCCGAGCCCGGCACACGTTCGCACGAGGGCCTGCGTCTGCTGGCGTCCTGGTCGGCCGGCACGGAGGGAGGCGCCGGGGCCGGCGCCCCCTTCGGGCGGGTCAGCGCGGCCAGAGGTGCTCCTCCGCCTGCTCCTCCGCGTCGCGCAGGGCGCGCATGATGTTGCGGTTGGCCAGGCGCTGCAGGTCGCGTTCGGTCCAGCCGCGGGTCTGCAACTCGGCGAAGAGCCGCGGGTAACCGGACACGTCGCGCAGGCCGGCGGGTATCTCCAGGGTGCCGTCGAAGTCGCCACCTATACCTATGTGATCGATTCCGGCCACCTCGCGGGCGTGGTCGAAGTGGTCGGCGACCTGCGCGACGGTCACCTCCGGCTTCGGGTTGGCGGCCAGCCACGCCGCGAACGCGGGCTCGGCGGCCGGATCCACCACCGCCGACACCGGCACCCGCGACTCCGGTTCGCCCGGGCGCGGGCCGCGCGGCCAGCCGGACTCCTGCGGGGGCAGGCCGAGCCGGGCCCATTCGGCGTCGGCGGCCTGCTGCCAGTCGCGGGCCGCCGCGGACACGAAGAACGACACGAACGTCAGCATCAGGACGCCGCCGTTGTCGGGCAGCAGTTCCAGCACGTCGTCGGGGACGTTGCGCGGATGGTCGGTGACCGCGCGGACCCCGGAATGACTGAAGATCACCGGTGCGACGGCCTCCTCCAGGGCGTCCCGCATGGTGTCCGGGGAGACGTGCGACAGGTCCACCAGGACCCCCACCCGCTGCATCTCCCGGACGATCGCCCGGCCCTCGGCGGTCAGGCCGCCGTGCACCGGCTCCTGGGTCGCCGAGTCCGCCCACGAGGTGTGGTGGTTGTGGGTCAGCGTCACGTACCGCACCCCCAGCCGGGCCAGCGAGCGCAGCACCCCGGTCGACCCGGCCAGGCAGTGCCCGCCCTCGACCCCGAGCAGCGACGCGATCCGGCCGCGTTCCAGCGCCCACTCGACGTCCGCCGACGTGTACGCCATCGCCAGCTCGTCCGGGTAGGCGGCCACCATCCGGTGCACCAGGTCGATCTGCTGCAGGGTGTGCGTGACCGCCACCTCCTCGGGCAGGTCCGACGGCACGAAGACGGACCAGAACTGCCCGCCCACCCCGCCCGCGCGCAGCCTCGGCAGGTCGGTGTGCAGCGGTGGCCGCTCCCGGTCGAGCCCGGCCACGCCCGACCCGTGCCACTCGCGCAGCCTCATGGGCAGGTCGTTGTGGCCGTCGATGATCAAATTCATGACCTGTAATTACCCACCGTTGTCTTCCGGCGCAACCCGATCCCGCCCTTCGGCCACTCGAATCCGCAACCGGGCGGCACCGGCACGGGCACTGGCCTCGCACCGCGCGCCCTGGAATCTCTTTCACATGCCCGGCCGACAACGCGCCGGACACACGGGGGAGTTACTGAATGCGACTGGCCAAGCTGCCGAAGTACCTGACAGCTCTGACCGCCGTGATCGCCGGCGCGAGCGCCGCACTGGTTCCGTCGGCCGCCCAGGCCGCTCCGCGGAAGACCGGGTGCGTCACCGACGCCAAGCTCGTCCCGTCCTGCAACGTCCTCTGGGGCGGCGCCGCCGGTGGCTTCACCAGCACCCCGCGCGACCTGGCCCTGAAGTCGTGGGAGCAGGCCTCCGGCCGGACCGCCACCCTGTTCCACCAGTACCACAAGGGCGACGAGGTCTTCCCGACCAAGGCCGAGATCGCGATGACCAACGATGACAAGAACCCGCGCACCCTCGTCCTGAACTGGAAGATCGCCTACCGCTCGACGTGGGCCGCGGTCGCCGCCGGCGAGCAGGACCGTCGCATCGACGCGTTCGCCGCCCGTGCCAAGAAGTTCGGCAAGAAGTTCTTCCTCGTGCTCAACCACGAGCCGGAGAACGACGTCGACACCGACCCGGCGAACGGCATGCGGGCGAAGGACTTCGCCGCGATGTACCGGCACACCATCCAGCGCCTGCGCGCCCAGGGCGTGGACAACGCGATCAACGTCGTCGCGTACATGGGCAACGAGGACTGGATGGCGAAGAGCTGGTGGGGCGACCTGTACCCCGGTGACGACGTCGTCGACTGGATCGGCCTGGACTCGTACGTCTCGGTCGAGAAGTACTGCCCCAAGCCCGGCGCCGCGATCAAGAAGAAGCCGAAGAACTGCTACCACTACGGCAGCTTCGCCGACCTGCTGGACCGTGCCCCCAAGGGCGGCGGCAAGGGCTTCTACGAGTGGGCCACCACCGAGCACCCCGGCAAGCCGTTCATGGTCGCCGAGTGGGGCGCCTACCACCGCGTCGGCAAGCTCACCGACAAGGACTTCGTCTACGCCGACGTGGTCGCCGAGCTGAAGAAGCGCCCCGCCATCAAGGCGATCGTGCACTTCGACACCAAGAAGGACGACCAGGGCGACCGCGACATCAGCATCGACAGCACCGACGCGTCGCTGGCCGCTTTCCAGAAGCTGGCCGCCAACCCGATCTTCGACGTGAAGCTCCGCTGACCCACCGAAAGCTTTGTTCACCCCCTGGTAAAGGAAGCGCCGTCCGGTCACTGCCGGGCGGCGCTTCCTCGTTGCCAGGCAAACCCCGAAGATCCACACCCTCTTCCGGTACGCCGCAACGATCCACAACCGCAGCGGCCACCGGCCGCCTCGTCCCCGCGAGCCAGGCGTCCCCTCCCGGCATCCCCGCGACCGCCGGGCCAGGAGCGGCCCGTCATCGGCCATCCCCGGCGTTCTGGATCCGGCCCGGCCCGTCACCGGCTGTCCCGGGCGTTCTGGATCCGGCCCGGCCCGTCACCAGCTGTCCCGGGCGCTCCGGCTTCAGCCCGGCCCGTTCGGCAGATTCCGCCCGGCCCAGCCGACGACCTGGCGCCGCCCCCGGAGCCGGACCACGGTCACGTCCGCACCCCGCTCGTCGAGCAGCGCCCGAACCCGTTCACCCGGCCCACCGTGCGTCCGCCAGGACCACCGGACCACGTGCTCCGGATCGGTGAGGATCGTCCACAGCGGCGGTTCGACGTTCCCGTTCCACAGCTGTTCCCGCAGCACCCGCCGCCGGACGGTGCGCCGGAGGACCTGCCGCATCACCAGGCTCCGGGGATGATCCAGCCACAGCACACAGTCCGCCCGGCTGTGCAGCATGTCACCGAGCTTGCTGGTGTACTGCCACTCGGTCACCCACTCCGCCCGCCCCGCGAACGTCGCGACCTCCCCGGCGAACTCCGCCCGCGGCTGCCACCCGGCCCCGTGGTGCAGAGCGTCCAACTCGATCCGGGGCAGCCCCCAGCTCCGCCCGACAGCCGTCGCCAGCGTGGTCTTCCCGGCCCCGGAGACTCCCGCCACGAGCACCCGCCGGGGCCGCACCACCAGTTCGTCATCCCACTCCAACAGAGGCACGGCGCCAGCCTAGAGAGTCCCGCCGGCCCGGTCCGGAAAGGACCGGAGAGGCCGCGCAGGCCACCCCACCCGACCAACCCAGCCCAACCCAGCCCGACTCGACCAACTCACCCCGACCCGACCAAGCCAGCCCAACCCGACCAACCCAGCCCGACCCAACCCAACCCAACCCAACCCGACCCGACCTGACCTGACCAAACCAGCCCAAAACAGCTCGACCCGGCCCGCTCCGACCAGCCTTGGTCCGCCCCGGGCCGGCCCGGGGCGGTCAGGGCCGGCCGGTCAGGATTGCCAGCAGGCGGCGGGACTCCTGGGCCAGGCGGGACGTGCCGGGCAGCGCCGCCGCCTCGGCCAGGCCGGGGATCTCGGCGCGGATGTCCAGGGCGACCGCCACCTGGCTGGCGAGCTCCAGCAGGTCGGGGACGGCCCGGAGTTTCGTCGCCAGCAGTGGTGGCAGCGCCGTGGTCAGCAGCTCCCAGACCGCCGTGGCCGCGCCGCCCCGGAACGCGTCGGTCAGCCCGAGCGTCACCCGGGACAGTTTGACCGTGCCGTCCGCGCACAGATCGGCCAGCGCCGAACCCACCGCCGCCGCGAACGGCTCCGCACCGGCGGCCATCGTCAGGAACGCGTCCACGGCCGAGATCCGGTCCGGCTCGTGTTTCGCACCGAAGCCGTAGACCAGCCCGTACGCCATCCCCGGGCCCACCGGCCCGGTGCACTCGGCGAGCAGCGGCAGCAACCTGCCGTCACCACGCTGCCCCTGGTCGGCGAAGGAACCCAGATCACCGAGCGCCCACGCCGCCGCGACCTCCCGATGGTGCGGCACCACCATGGCGAGCACCGCTTCGACACCGTCGAACTCGTTCGGAGACCACCGTGGATGCCGGCCCGGCTGATGGGTGAGCAGCTGCCGCTCCAGGCGCAGGCCGCCGTCTCGGGCCGGGGTGAGCCGGGCGCCCATCCGCCGGGGCACCGGGACGTCCCACGTGTACGCCCCGGCATCGTTGCGCTCACCCACCTGTGCGCACGGCTCGCTGACCGGATCGGGCAGCCCACCGGCGGCCAGCCACTGCGCGAACTGCCGCCCGGCCGGTGACGTGAGCTCCGCCGCCGCGGCCGTGACCTCGGCGGCGACGCCGGTTCGCGGCAGCCGCAGCAGCGCCTGCTCCAGGTCGAACGACCACGGCTGCCAGCCTTCCGCCTCGGCCCGGGACAGCCGCTCCAGCAGGGCCGCCGGGTCGATGCTCCCGTTCACCCGGGTGGGGGTGGCGACCAGCATCGGCATCATCGAACCGTTGATCCGCACCGCGATCTCGGCGGCCCGCAACGCCAGGACACCGGTCGGGTCGGCGGCCAGTTTCGAGTTGCCACCGCCGCGCCGGCCCTCCTGCCAGGCGATCCGCACCGAGGTGTGCAGCTGCTGGTGGCCGGTGTCGTGCCGGGGCGGATCGGTGGCCATCCGGATCGCGGTGCCCAGGCCGTGGAACGGCGAACCGGTGTTCCACTGGTTGGTGTCGAACCAGCCGGAATGCCGCTGAAGGATCGGGGCCAGGGCGGCGGCGAACTCGTCCCGCGGCCCCTGGGCGTGCAGGGTGACGACCGCGGCCAGGACCCGCTCCCAGCGGACCCCGGTCTGGTCGTGCAGCAGAACCACCACCTCCTCGGCCAGCTCGGCGGCGGAGGCGATCGGCGGTGGCATCGGCGCCACCTCGAGTGCGGTCAGGGGCACCGGCTCCGGGGCGGCGGCCATGGTGGTGCCGAACAGCTCGGCGGCCCGGGCGGTCAGGTCGCCGGCCAGCAGCACCGAGTTGCCGGCGATCAGGGCGACGGTGTCCGCCCGGAGCCCGGCCAGCTGCTTGGCGATCATGATCAGGGCGCGCTCCTGGACGTCCAGCGCGGGATGCCCGAACGCGCCGGCCAGGGTCCGGTAGACGTCGTCCACCCGCGACGGGTCACGCTTCGCCACCTTCTCCAGCCAGGTGATCTGCGCCTTGACCAGGGTCTTCTCTTTACGCACCAGCACCGGGGCGCTGACGTCGAGCAGCGTGTCCACGTCGAGACGGCCGGCGTCGTCGAGGGCCCGCAGCATGCTCTGGGCCAGGGCGGCGATCGGGCCGGGCGCCTCGGCCAGCAGACGGAGATGATCCGGCGCGTACTCGGCGATCTCGTCGACCGTGGGCGCCAGCTTCTCGTGCAGCACCACGAACGGGCGCAGCGCGTTCGGTTTGTCGCCGCGGGCCAGCCGGTCGATCGTCGCCGCCAGCACCGTCTTGCGCTCCAGCCGGCCCTCGGCGACTAGGGCGCCGACCGCGCCGGGGAACCGGGTGACGGTGCCCGGGTTGTCGGAGCCGTCACCCCAGGCCGTGTTGAAGATGTCGGCGCCGAGGCCGTCGAACTCGAACACCGAGGGCAGGAGCAGGTCCAGGTACGGGTCGTCGCGCATCCGCATCGTCAACGGCGGCACCCGCTTGCCGCGCGGGCGGATCAGCCGGCCCAGCCAGCCCTTGACGACACCCTCGATGACCGGCGGCTCCGCCCCGCCGGCCCGGATGATCGCGGCGGCGAATTCCCACTCGGTGCTGTCCCACACGTTCCGGGTGGAGAGCCGCTGGGCCAGCCGGTGCCCCAGATCGCCCATCCAGTCCACCTCGCGGGCGGTGGCGACGTCGGTGAGGAAACCGAGCGGCATGAAGCGCCAGTGGTCGCGCAGGGCACGGCGGGTGAGCAACGCCGCCGCTTTCTGCGCGGTCGGCGCGGTGCCCACCACGGCGATGGCGTAACTCCCGGCCGGGTGGATCTGGGCCCGCCACCAGTCCGACGGGTCCGCGCCCTTGATCCCGGCCTCGACCGTCTTGAAGAACGCCAGGCGCTCGGCCTCGGTGGCACCGAGCAGCAGCGCGGTGACCCCGGCGCCGTTGTCCCGGCCGGCCAGCTCCTCCAGGGTCTCCCAGCTCAGGCTCATGCGGTCACCTCCGCGGCCTCGAAAACCGCGCCGGACCGGACCAGCCGCACCGCCAGGGCGTGCTTGCACGGGCCGCGCTCACCGCGGTACTTCGCCCACCACGGGCAGGTGCAGGAGGTGGCGTCGCGCACGTGGTAGATCTCGTCGCCGCTGCGCACCACCGACACCTCGGGGCCGTCGGTCACCGCGCCGGCCGCGGCCAGCGCCCGGGCGCCGGCCAGCCGCGGGTTCATCTTCTCCACCACCTCCGCCGAGTACGGCAGGGTGCGGTGGAAGTAGCCCGCCTCGGCCACGTCGTAGCCGACCCGCCCGGCCGTGCCGAGCTGGGTGAGCGCGTCCCGGACCCGGGCCGCGCCCAGGCCGGAGCTGACGGCCAGCGCGTCCACGTCGATCGTCGGATCCCACGAGAGCAGGGCGCTGACCAGATCGGCGTCGTCGGCCGCCTCGTCACTGACCAGCGCGTCGAGGACGGCGCCCTCCCCGGAGAACCCCCGGTACGGCTCCGGGGACAGCGTCAGCGACAGCCGCAGGGTCGGCGAACTCAGCTCCCACGTGCTGGCCACCGGGCCACTCCCGGCCGCGACTGCCGGGCCGTGGACCGTGAGCCGGACCCCGTACCGCAGGAAGGGTTTGAGGGCTGCCAGCCGCCCGGCGCCCGGCAGGCAGACCGCGCCCGGCACCGGCCTCGAGGTGAAGCGCAGCGAACGGCCGGCCGGGACCGCCCACAGCACAGATTTGTCGTTGGCGGGCAGCCGGTTGAGCAGCATCCGCGCCTCGGCCACGCCGATCTCGGCGCGCGCGTCGAACCGGGAGGTGAGGACCTGTGCCTCGGCGAACCCGCGCAGCCAGCGCGACGGCAACGGCACCTTGCGCTCGACCAGCTCACCGTCGAACGTGGTCACCGTCAGGTCGTCCGGCCCGACCGCGACGTGCATCGGATCGGTGCGCCCGACCCGGGTCAGCGCCCGCTGCAGCGGCAGGTTGACGTCCACGTTGGTGGTGCCGTGCGCGAGGATCTCGCCGTCCAGCCCGCCGGGCAGCACGTCCATCCGCGCGTAGACCCCGCAGCACCCGGAGAACGACTCGAACCGCAGCCGGTCCGACCCGGCGGTCACCACCGGGTCCAGGCTGGCCGGCGGCAGCGGCCGGAAATAGCGCGTGCGGGCCACTTCGGCCACCGCGAGCAGCCCGGTGGCAGCCGCCCCGGGGTCGGTCAGGAACCCGGCGAAGAAACGCGGATGAGCCGCCGGCCCACCGGAGGTCTGCAGGGTGAGCCTGTCGTCGAGGGCCGACGAGCCGAGGTACGAGTACGCCGCGGAAACCATGCCGGGAACCGTAGAGAACGGGTACGACATTTTCGTCGGACGTACGGATGGTTCATCGGAGTGAGAAGACGGACACCGAGACGGCGGCGGTACGTTCGGGGGACTAACCTCGCGGACAGGACACGTCCGAGCGGCCGGTTCGCAGGTGCCGGGCACCGGATCGTGCCACGATTTGTGCGTCGTCCAGGTTCGAGAGTGGGAAAGATGAGCGAACACGTTTCCGACAGTGCCGAGTGGCAGACTCTTCAGGGCCTCGCCGAGAAGTTCTCCGCGGTGCACCTGCGCGACCTGTTCGGCAGCGACCCGCAGCGTGGTGAGCGCTACGCCGCCGAGGTCGCCGGCCTCTACGTCGACTACAGCAAGAACCTGGTCACCGACGAGGTGCTGAGCGCGCTGACCGCGCTGGCGCAGCGGGCGAAGCTGACCGAGAAGATCGGCGCGATGTTCTCCGGCGAGCACATCAACATCACCGAGGACCGCGCCGTCCTTCACACCGCCCTGCGCCTGCCGCGGGACGCGTCTCTGGTCGTCGACGGGCAGGACGTGGTCGCCGACGTGCACCAGGTCCTGGACAAGATGGGCGCGTTCGCCGACAAGGTCCGCTCCGGGGAGTGGAAGGGCCACACCGGCGAGCACATCAAGACGATCGTCAACATCGGCATCGGCGGCTCCGACCTGGGCCCGGTGATGGCGTACGAGGCGCTGAAAGATTTCACCCAGCGCGACATCGAGTGCCGTTTCGTCTCGAACATCGACCCCACCGACCTGTTCGAGAAGACCCACGACCTGGACCCGGCCACCACCCTGTTCATCGTGGTGTCCAAGACCTTCACCACCCAGGAGACGCTGACCAACGCCAAGGAGGCACGCTCCTGGCTGCTGGAGGGTCTCGGCGGGGACGCGGCGGCGGTCGCCAGGCACTTCGTCGCGGTCAGCACCAACGCGGCGAAGGTCGCCGACTTCGGCATCGACACCGACAACATGTTCGGGTTCTGGGACTGGGTCGGCGGGCGTTACTCGCTGCCGTCCGCGGTCGGCCTGTCGGTGCTGATCGCGATCGGCAAGGAGCGCTTCGCCGAGATGCTCACCGGCTACCACGCCGTCGACGAGCACTTCCGCAGCACGCCGATCGAGCGCAACATCCCGGCCCTGCTCGGCCTGATCAACGTCTGGTACGACACGTTCCTCGGCGCCCAGTCGCACGCCGTCCTGCCGTACGCGCAGTACCTGCACCGCTTCGCCGCCTACCTGCAGCAGCTCACCATGGAGAGCAACGGCAAGTCGGTGCGGATCAGCGGCGAGCCGGCCACCTTCCAGACCGGTGAGATCTTCTGGGGCGAGCCCGGCACCAACGGCCAGCACGCCTTCTACCAGCTGATCCACCAGGGCACCAAGCTGATCCCGGCGGACTTCATCGGCTTCAGCAAGCCCAACCACGACATCGGCGAGATGCACGACCTGCTGATGTCGAACTTCCTGGCGCAGACCGGGGCGCTCGCCTTCGGCCGCTCGCTGGAGCAGGTCGAGGCCGAGGGCACCGACCCGAAGATCGCGCCGCACCGGGTCATGCAGGGCAACCACCCGACCACCACGATCCTCGCCGAGAGCCTCACCCCGGCGACGTTCGGGCAGCTGGTGGCGCTCTACGAGCACATCACGTTCACCCAGGGCGTGATCTGGGAGATCAACTCGTTCGACCAGTGGGGTGTGGAGCTCGGCAAGGTGATGGCCAACCAGCTGGCGCCGAAGCTGACGTCCCGGGAGACCCCGGCCGACGACGCCGACTCGTCGACGAACGCGCTGATCAAGCGGTACCGGACCCAGCGCGGCCGCTGACATCAGGCCCTGGGTGGCAGACCCCGCGGGGTCTGCCACCCAGGACCTAGGCTTAGGGCCGTGGATGTCGACACGGCCCTGAGCCACCGGATGACCAGTCTGCTGCTCGGATCTCGTTCGAAACCGGACGTGGCGAGCATCGTCGAGTGGTTCGGCGCGATGCAGGCGCAGGATCTCAACAGCGTGCTGTGGTCGCTCGGCGCGCGGCTGCCCGGGGTGACCCTGCCCGAGGTGGTGGCCGCGACCGAGCGCCGCGACGTGGTCCGCACCTGGCCGATGCGCGGCACCGTCCACCTGATCCCGTCCGCCGACGCGCACTGGATGCTGGAGCTGGCCGGCGTGCGGGCGCTGGCCGGCGCGGCGAAACGCCGCGAGACCCTCGGCCTGTCCGAGAGGGACGCGGACCGGGCGGCCGACATCCTCGGCGAGGCCCTCACCGGCGGTGGTCGCCTGACACGATCGGAGTGCGTGGCCGCGATCGATGCGGGCGGCGTCCCGGTCACCGGCCAACTCGGTTACCACCTGCTCTGGTACGCCAGCCAGAAGGGCATCACGGCGATCGCCCCCAACCGCGGCAGCGAGCAGACGTTCGTCCTGCTCGACGAGTGGGCGACGGATCGCAACACGCCGTCCCGCGACGAGGGCCTGGCGATCCTGGCGCACCGCTATTTCCGCTCGCACGGCCCGGCCACGATCAAGGACTTCGCCGGCTGGACCTTCCTGACGATGGCCGACGCGCGCAAGGGTGTGGCCGCTGCCGGATTGCAGCAGGTGGGCGACATGTGGGCCGATCCGGAGGTGCTGGACGCGCCGCCGGTGACGGGCTGGCGTGCGCTGCCGGGCTTCGACGAGTACATGCTGGGTTACAAGGACCGCTCCATGATGGCCACCCCGGAGCAGGTGGCCGCGATCATCCCCGGCGGCAACGGCGTCTTCCAGTCCACCCTGGTCCGCGACGGGCGGGTGATGGCCACCTGGAAACGAACGATCGGCAAGAAGGCGGTGACCGTGACGGTCCTGCCGCTGGCCGAGTTCGACCTGGCCGAGGCTTCGGTGGCGCTGGAACCGTTCGCCGCTTATCTGGGACTTCCGTTAATAGTTAAGACACCTTGATATTCACAGTTGTGAACGCCAGTATGGGGGCATGCGAGTTCGACGTTCGTTGATGTCGCTTGCCGCTGGGGTGTTGGTGGCGAGTGGGGCTGTGCTGGGATTCCAGCCGACCGGGGCGGCCGCCGTCGCCTGTTCCTCGACGACCTGGGCCGAAGGTGTCAGCTACACCGCCGGCCAGCAGGTCACCTATCAGTCCACGCTCTATCAGGCGCTCGTCACGCACACCGCCTATGCCGGCACCGGCTGGAATCCGGCGGCCACCCCGACACTCTGGACCTCGCTGGGGGCCTGTACCGGCGGCGGCGGAAGCCCGTCACCGTCGCCCTCCACGTCACCGTCGCCCTCCACGTCACCGTCTCCGTCCAACCCGACCGGCTGCGGCGTCAAGGGGCGACCGGCCGGCAAGGTGCTCCAGGGTTACTGGGAGAACTGGGACGGCGCCTCGAACGGCGTGCACCCGGGCCTGGGCTGGATCCCGATCAACGACTCCCGGATCACCCAGCACGGCTACAACGTGCTGATGGCGGCCTTCCCGGTGATCCGCCCGGACGGGACCGTGCTCTGGGAGAACGGCATGGACTCCGGGGTCAAGGTGCCCACCGTCGCCGAGATCTGTGCGGCCAAGGCGCAGGGCGCGACGGTCCTGATGTCGATCGGCGGCGCCACCGCGGGCGTCGACCTCAGTTCCAGTACGGTCGCCGACAGGTTCGTGGCGACGATCGTGCCGATTCTGAAGGCGTACCACTTCGACGGCATCGACATCGACATCGAGACCGGGCTGACCGGCAGCGGCAGCATCACCACCCTGTCGACGTCGCAGGCCAACCTGATCCGGATCATCGACGGGGTCCTCGCCGCGATGCCGTCGAACTTCGGGCTCACCATGGCGCCGGAAACCGCGTACGTCACCGGCGGTTCGGTGGTCTACGGCTCGATCTGGGGCTCGTACCTGCCGATCATCAAGAAGTACCTGGACAACGGCCGGCTGTGGTGGCTGAACATGCAGTACTACAACGGCAGCATGTACGGCTGCTCCGGTGACACGTACAACGCCGGCACGGTCGCCGGGTTCACCGCGCAGACCCAGTGCCTGAACAACGGGCTGACGATCCAGGGCACGACCATCCGGATCCCGTACGACAAGCAGGTCCCGGGGTTGCCCGCCCAGCCCGGCGCCGGGGGTGGCTACCTGACGCCCGCCTTGGTGAGTCAGGCCTACCACAGCGTCCCCGGCATCAAGGGGCTGATGACCTGGTCCATCAACTGGGACGGTTCGAAGGCCTGGACCTTCGGCAACAACGTCAAGGCGCTGCAGGGTCGATAGAACCGGTAGCGTCGGCATTCCATCGATAGATAGGAATGTCATGAAGCGGCGCTCGGTGATCTCCCTACCCGCGGTCGCGCTGGCCGCCCCGCATCTGGCTGGTGCGCGGGCGGCCGCCGGCTTCGAGGGCCCGTCGGTGATCGACGGCAACCTGCCGGTCTTCTACGAGCGCCTCCGCGACGAGCTGACCTTCCCACTGGGCTGGCAGCGGTCCGGTGGCCGGGACTGGAAACGCCGGGCCCGCGCCACCGTCGAGGACCTGCTCCAGCAGCCGCCGGACCGCACCGCCTTCGACCCGGAGGTGATCGACGAGCAGCCCGGTCCGGGCTACCGGCGGCGCCAGCTCGTCTTCGACGTCACCCGGCACAGCCGCGTCCGCGCCACCATGCTGATCCCGGACGGCCCTGGCCCGTTCCCGGCCGCCCTGCTGCTGCACGACCACGGCGCCCGCTTCGACATCGGCAAGGAAAAGCTGATCCAGCCGTGGTACGACGAAACCCGCCTCGCCTCGGCCACCGCCTGGTCGGCCAGGTATTTCAGCGGCCGGTTCGTCGGCGACCAGCTGGCCGCCCGGGGTTACGTGGTCCTGGCCGTCGACGCCCTCGGCTGGGGTGACCGCGGCGGCCTCACCTACGAGAACCAGCAGGCCCTGGCCAGCAACCTGTTCCACCTGGGCTCGTCACCGGCCGGGTTGATGGCCCGCGAGGACGTCCGGGCCGCGGCGCTGCTGGCGGCCCTGCCGGAGGTGGACGCCCGCCGGATCGCGGCCGTCGGTTTCTCGATGGGCGGTTACCGCGCGTGGCAGGTGGCAGCCCTCTCCGACCACATCGCCGCCACCGTCTCGGTCTGCTGGATGACCGGTCTGAAGGAGATGATGGTGCCCGGCAACAACACGCTGCGCGGGCAGTCGGCGTTCTACATGCTGCATCCCGGCCTCTACCGGCACCTGGACATCCCGGACGTGGCGAGCCTGGCCGCCCCGCGACCGATGTTCGTCATGGGCGGCGAGCTGGATCCACTGTTCACCGCGGCGGGTGTCGCCGTGGCGTACCGGAAGATGGAAAGGGTCTGGGCCGCGCAGCGGTCGTCCCGCAACCTGCGGACGAAGACCTGGCCCGGACTCGGCCACGTCTTCACCGCCGAGATGCAGGACGAGGCGCTCAACTGGCTGGCCGCGAATCTCTGACCGCGTCCGCGGCGAGTTCCGAACGGGCCACCTCCAGCAGCCGGCCCACCCAGTTGGTGCCCTCCTGCCCGGACACCGACCAGTACCGGGACTCCGCATCCCCGGCGAGCAACCGCGCGTCACCGGTCCCCAGCAGCACCGCCGCCACCGCGGGGTTCCGCCGGTACTTGTCCCGGAGCAGCTCCAGCATCACCGCGAGCCGCCGTTCGGCCCAGTCCGGACGGCGGGGCGCCTCCATCCCGGCCGTCCGGGCGTCGTGACCCCGGTCGGCCGCGGCGATCCGGTCGTGCCACGCCGGATCGTCCGTCGACAGCGCCCAGTAGGCGTGCTCCACACTGCGGTACTCACGTCCGTCGTGGACGACCGCCGCCGGGTACCCGTTCTGCAGCACCTCGACCCCGGGGTCGGCCGGCCACCCGTTCGGCCAGTGCCGCCGGCCGAACGTCACCGGGGCCGCCGC
Organism: Actinoplanes couchii; assembly: GCF_016862075.1. GTDB lineage: Bacteria > Actinomycetota > Actinomycetes > Mycobacteriales > Micromonosporaceae > Actinoplanes > Actinoplanes couchii. The sequence continues at coordinate 117,520 of NZ_BOMG01000014.1, forward strand.
CGCGATCTCCGGCCCGTCGGCGGTCCGGCGCGCCTCCCACCGTTCGAGCGCGGGCCGCTCCCGGCGGAAATAGTCCAGGGCCCAGTCCCGCTTCTTCGGTGACACCACCAGGGTCCGGCCGTGGGCGCGCGCGGCGATCCGGTCGCCGTCCGCCGCCAGCAGAACCCTTGCCGGTACGTCGTTCTGGTCCATGTCCCCGAGGAAGAAGATCCGGCGGTGCTCGGGAATCGCCAGGTAGGCGGCGCGCGCCGCTTCGAGCAGCACCGGCGTGGGCTCCTCGGCGTAGTCGACGAACGCGGTGTAGGCGCGGTGCGACGAGTCGGGCCGGTCGTTGAGCCGGTCCAGTTCGTCGGCGAGGTCACCGAGCAGCATCTCGGCGGTCCACCGCTGCTCGGCCGGGCCGATGGTGACCGGGCCGAGACCCGGGACGAACACCTCGGTCCCCTCGGGCGGGCGCAGCACGAGTGTCCCGTCGGCCAGGGCGGCACGGAGCCCGGCCAGGTCGGTGCCGGAACCGTACCCCCAGCTCACCCGGCCATCGGCGAAGTACCGCAGATGCTCCAGGCGGTACCGGTGGACCTTCCTGATCGCGTCGTACTCACTGGTGTAGATCAGGCGCTGCAGGCCGTGGACGACGTCACCGTCGACTGTCCGCCAGGTGGGGGTGCTTTCCGGCATCCGCCGACCATAGACGCTGGCCTGGTGTCTCGATCCAGCGGTGGGTGGCCCAGGACACGCCGAGGACCATGGTCAGGTAACCGGCGGCGAGCAGCGGATCGGGGACCGAAGAGGACAGCAGCGGGCGGGTCAGCTCCAGCACCACGTAGTGGACCAGGTAGATCGAATAGCTGAGCACGCCGATCCGGGACAGCCACGCCGGGACCGGCCGGTGCCGCAGCCGCATGCCCAGGGCGAAACCGCCGCCGATCACCAGCAGCGTGATCACCGAGCGGGTGACGTAGCGGGGCGTCAGCGCGTCCAGGTCGGCCAGCTCCCGCAGCCAGACCGCCAGCAGGCAGGACGCCACCACCGCGAGCACCGCACCGGCCCGCCACCACGGGATCCGGCCGTGGTCGGCGCGGTGGATCTCGGTGCCGGCGAACATCACCGCCACGATCAGCAGACCGTCCCGGGTGTGTGCCGGATCCATGTTCAAGGTCAACAGCGTCAGCGTCAGTACGCCCACCAGCAGGCCGCCGGCCACCTCCGCCCAGCGCCGGCGGGACAGCACACCGGCCAGCCCCAGCACCAGCAGGACCGTGGTGATCACCGGGACCTGGCCCAGCCGCAGCGGCACCAGCGGGGCGGTGAGCGCACCGGCCAGCGCCAGGATCACCGCGGGCCACGACGAGCTCGTCACCCGTACCGCAAAAAGGCCTGTGACCAGAAGGTAGAAAGCCATCTCGAACGAGAGCGTCCAGAAGACGGCGGTGATCAACGGCACACCGGTCAGGAACGGCAGCATGATCACGTGACCCAGCAGGCCCGGCCCGTCCACCGGCGTGCCGGTCAGCACCAGGACCGCGCCGACCGCCAGATAGAGCGGCAGCAGACGGCGCGCCCGGCTCGACCAGAACCGGCGCAGATCCCCGTGCCGCTCCAGCGAGGCCGGGATGATGTAGCCGCTGACCAGGAAGAACAGCATCACCCCGGCGGGCCCCGCGTGCAGCCACTCGCCGGTGACCGCGCGCAGATCGGTGAAGACCAGCCGGGTCAGATGGGCGTAGAGCACCAGGAGGACAGCGACGGCGCGCAGCGCGTCGAGCCAAGCCAACCTGGGTGCGGACATCCGGAAAAGATAGTTGACTCTTCCCCATGTCGATATGGACCACCGAACTCGCCGGCACCCTGCACCACGACACGATCGATTCGCGGGTGCTGCGCGGCAACCCGCTCGGCGACCCCCACGAGCGGCCCCTCTGGGTCTACACCCCGCCCGGGTACGAGCAGGGCGACCAGCGGTACCCGAGCATCTACGTGATCCAGGGCTACTCCGGTCAGGTCACCGCCTGGGCCAACCGGCAGCCGTTCCGGAAACCCTTCATCGAGACCGCCGACCAGGTCTTCGCCAGTGGCGAGGCGCCGCCGTGCGTGATCGTCTACGTCGACGCGTGGACCGCCTACGGGGGCTCCCAGTTCGTCGACTCGCCCGGCACCGGGAATTACCACACCTACCTCTGCGACGAGGTCGTCCCCTACGTCGACCGGCATTACCGGACCATCCCGGACCGGGAGTCCCGGGCCATCACCGGCAAGTCGTCCGGCGGCTTCGGCGCGATGATCACGCCGATGCTGCGGCCCGACCTGTTCGGGGCACTCGCCACCCACGCCGGCGACGCGCTGTACGAATACTGCTACCTCAGCGAATTCGGCAAGGCGGCCCGGGCGCTGCGGTCCTACGACCACGACATCCTGGCGTACTGGAAGGACTTCCAGTCCCGGATCGCGTTCACCAAGGAAGAGGACATGCTCCTCGTCCTGGTGCTCGGCTGCACCGCGGCGTTCTCCGCCGACCCCGACGGCACCCCGCGCCTGCCGTTCGACCCGCGGTCCGGGCAGATCCGGCCCGAGGTGTGGGAACGCTGGCTGGAGTGGGATCCGATCCGGATGATCGACAGGTACGCCGATCAGATGCGCTCGCTGCGGGCCGTCTGGATCGACGCCGGGACCAGTGACGAATGGTTCCTCGACCTGGGCGCCGAAGCGTTCAAGGACGGGCTGCTGCGGGTCGGCGTACCGCAGGAGAAGATCGCCTTCGAACTGTTCCCCGGCAAACACGGCGGCATGGACCACCGTTATCCGCTGGCGGTCGCCTGGCTAGCCGAGCGGCTCCAGCGGGACTGAGACGAAACGGGGAGCGGGTGTCGTCGGCGGCTGCCACCGGTCCGTCCAGCAGTTGCGGATGCCCCGCTCCCGCAGCGCCCGCACACCACGGCGCACCGCGGACCGGCTCCCGATCGCGATCGCCTCGCCGCCGGAGAAACCCGCGTGCAGTGCCAGCAGCACGATCTGCCGGGCCGGGGTGCCGGGCAGGGCGTGACACAGCGCGGTGACCGTCGAGTCCAGGGTGTGCTCACGATCCGGAGCCAGAAAGACGGCCCGCTCACCGTCGTCCAGCCGAACCGGCCCCGGATCCGCCGGAATCCCCTGAATCAGCGGCCACACCTCACCCACCACGGCGGTCACATCGAACGGCACGTCCCCCGGCGGCCGCCGCGCAACCGTCCCGTTCGCGGCTTTCCCGCTGCCGCCGGGCTCTACCTTTCCCTTTCCCGGCGGGTTCCCCTCGTCTGCTGAATTCCCGGTGCCGCCGGATTTCTCCTTGCCCTCGGGTTTTTCCTCGCCAACGGATTTCTCCTCGCCACCGGATTTCTCCTTGCCCGCGAGTTTCTCGGTGGCGTTGACCAAGTGTGCGCGTTGCCGGGTCAGCTCGTCGCGTTGCTCGGCGGCGTGGACCACGTTCGCGTAGGGGCCGTTCGCGAACATGCCCCGGATCTTCCGCTTCACCCGCCGGGCCGCCTCGAACGCGTCCGGCCCGCTGACCAGCAGCACCTCGGACGGCGCCGTCGTCAGATAGCGATCCAGGAACGCGAGCGTCAACCGGTGGCCCGCGTCGTCATACTCGGCCCAGAGCGCCCGCACATCCGCCGGAGTGAGGGTGACCCCGAACCGGCCGTCGACCCGCAGACCGGCCGCCTCCACCACACGCTCCACGTGACCGGTCAGCCCCAGGCGCAGGCAGTCCGGTTTCAGCAGGAGAAACGCGTCGATGGAAGGCTCCTCGAATCGGTGACCGCCGCGGGCCGGCGCCTGGTTCCCTACCGGTGACCGGTGCCGGTGACCGGTCACCTTTCGGCGCCGGTCACCGGATCCTATGGAACGGCGGCAACCCGCGGATCAACCGGCCAGATGACCCCACCGGCCGGACAGCTCGTCCCAGGTGCCCTGGTCCTCGGCGCGGCCGCCGATCAGGACCACCACCCGGTCGGCCTGTGCCAGCGCCGCCCGTTTCGACGTCGAACCGACCACCGTCACCCCGTGCGACCGCAGCGCCTGCCACAGCGCCAGCTCGGTGGTCACGTCCAGCGCGGACGAGACGTCGTCGGCGATCAGCAGCTCGGTCCGCGGCGCCAGCGCCCGGGCCAGCGCCAGCCGCTGCAGCTGACCGCCGGACAGCCGGGTGCCCTTGTGCCCGATCATCAGCTGCAGACCACCGCCGGCGTTGGCCAGGTCGTGCTCCAGCTGGGCCACCGACACCGCCCCGGCCGCGTCCACCTGATGCCCGAGCTGGATGTTGTCGGCCACCGTCCCGGACAGCACCCGCGGCAGCTGCGCCACGTATCCCACCTGGTTGGGCCGCAGGAACATCTCCGGCTCGTTCACCGGCTCCCCGTTCCATCGCAGATCACCGGTGTGGTGCACGATCCCGGCCAGCGACCGCAGCAGCGACGACTTGCCGGACCCGACCGGGCCCAGCACCAGCACCAGCTGCCCGCGCTCGACGGTCAGGTCGACGTCCCGGACACCGAGAGCGCCGTTCTCGTGCACCGCGCTGAACCCGGACAGCTCCAGCGTGCGCAGCGGGTTCCGCGGCGCGGTCGTCGGCGCCGGCGCTGTCCCGGCGGTCAGGTCGACCCCCGGGACGTCGGTCGAGTACTCCGCGGAGCCGGTCATCGCCGCCGTCCGCATCGTCCACACCCGGGCCGACGGGAAGTTCGACACCAGCGACGCCGTGGTCCACGCGAACCAGCGGGCCGAACCCAGCACCGACACCGCGATCAGGGTCGCCGCCGGGGACAGCTGCCCGTTCAGGTACATCCCCCAGGCCGCGATCGGCAGCAGACCACTCGCGACCGACGGCGTGGACCGGGCCCACACCTGGATCGCGATCTCCCGCCGCTGCAGTTCACTGCGGGTCGCGTCGAGCGAGGCCAGATGCGCCAGCACCGGACGGGTCGCCCCGGCCAGCTTCACCGTGCGGGCCGCCGACAACGACGACACCAGCGACGTGGCGAACGCCGCCCGGGCCGCCACCGTCCGCCGCGCCGCCTTCTCCAGCCGCGGGCCGAACAGCGTCGCCGCCAGACCGGACAGCAGCATCGTGCCGATGAAGAACAGGCCCGGCACCAGCGACTGGGAGAACACCGTCATCGACACCAGCGCGAACATCGCCACGGTGTTGTCGATCAGGTTGTCGGCCAGCATCACCACCCGCTCGGTGTCACCGCCCTGGGCGACCACCTCGGCCGGAGTGTGCTTGCTGACCCGGCGCGGGCCGATCTGCCCGTGCACCAGGCGCAGGCTGATCCGCAGCATCTGCCGCACCCACCACTCAGGGAACCACGCCCCGGTGAAGTAGAGCGACGGGACCAGCGCCAGCAGGGCCACCGCGATGCCGAGAGCCGGGTACAGCGGATTGCCGATGCCGTCGACCACGTTCGTCCACAGCAGCGGCAGGATCGCGCCGTCGAAACCGAGCAGCACCAGCAGCAGGAAGAACCCGCACGCGGCCAGCCCGTACCGTTTGTCGTTCATCGCCAGCCGCAGGATCTCCCGCATCGTCCGGGCCTTCGGAGCCTCGGGCAGCGGCGGCGGATCCACCGTCACCAGCGGGTTCGACAGCGCGTCCTGGCCCAGCTCGTCGCGCATCGCGGCATCCCAGTCGTCGCTCTCGGCCACCAGCACACCGCCCTGGGGCTGCGGGGTGGCCGGCACCGACAGGTTGCTGCTCGCCATCAGCTCGGCGAACCGTTGCGACTCGCGCAGCGGACCCGACTCCAGCACCACGCCGTCGGCCAGGACCACCACCTCGTCGCAGCGCTGCACCGAGGAGAGCCGGTGCGCCACGATCACACCGATCCGGCCCTCGAGCAGCCGGTCGGTGGCCCGCTGCACCCACGACTCGGTCACCGGGTCCATCCGGGCGGTGGCCTCGTCCAGGATCACCACCTGCGGGTCGCGGACCAGGATCCGGGCGAACGCCACCAACTGCTCCTGACCGGCGGACAGCTTGTAGCCGCCGTCACCCAGCTTGGTGTCGATGCCGTCCGGCAGGCCCTCCACCCAGGCGGTCAAGCCCAGCTCACGGACCGCGTCACCGGCCCGGGGCAGCAGCGTCTCGTCGAACAGCGCGATATTCTCGGCGAGGGTGCCGGACAGGATCTCGGTGCGCTGCGGGACGATCGCCGTCCACCGGCGCAGGCCCTCCACCTCGATCGCGTTGATGTCGCTGTCCCCGAGGAACACCGTGCCGTCCGGCACGTCGACCGCCCGGGTCAGCACCTTGGCCAGGGTGGACTTGCCGGAACCGGTCCGGCCGATCAGCGCGTAGGACCGGCCGCGGGCGAACGTGACGCTCACATCGCTCAACGCCGGCGGCCGCCCGCTGTCGGCCTCGCCGTAACGGAACGTCAGATTCCGCACCACCAGGTCACCGTCGGCCGGGGCCACACCCTCGGACCTCTCCTGCGGTACGTCACTCAACAGCAGCACCCGGCCCCACGCCCCGAGCGCGTTCTGCAACTCGGGGACCATCCGGGTCAGCTGCTCCAGGGTGCCGCCGAAACCGAGGGCCAGCAGCCACACCGCGGTCAGCCGGGCGCCGTCGATGTTGCCGGTGAGCAGCGCCCACGCGCCGGCCAGCACCAGCAGCGCGATCAGGCCACGGGTGATCGCACCGGCCGTCATGGTGATCTTCGAAGCACCGCGCCACACCCGGCGGCCCCGGCGCAGCACCTCGGCGGCCCGTTCGGCGTAGAGCTTCCGCACGTACGGCGCGGCCAGGCTCGTGCGCACATCGTCCTGCCCGTGGATCGCCTCCTCCATCACCGCGGCGAGGTCGGACCAGGCCTCCTCCTCGGCGATCCGGATCGGGCCGATCCGCTGGACCGGTTTGTTCATCACCACGAACAGCAGCAGGCCGACGGCGATCATCGCGATCGCGGCCGGCCACCAGACGAAGAACGTGGTGACGATCGACAGCACCGCCAGGGCAGCCGACTGGGCCAGCCGGATGCCGGCCCCGCGCAGCTCGGAACCCACCTGGTAGACATCCGAGTCGATGCGGTCGAGCAGCTCGCCGACCGGGGTGTTCTCCAGGGTGGGGATGTCCTGGCCGAACGCCACCCGGTTGAGCCGGCGGCGGACCCGGGCCGTCCAGTCCGCGGTCAGCCGCGCCACCACCAGCCCGACGACGACGTCACTGAGCACCGCAGCGACCAGAGCCACCGCCAGCACCGTGAACAGGGGCACCGACCGATCGACCAGAACCGGCCCGGCCAGGGCCAACGACCCCGCCGACCCGGCCGCACCGATGACGATCAGAAAGGCGACGAGTGTGGTGCGACTTCGGCTCGTGGCCCACAAATCGCGGAGCAGACGCATGGCAGAGTCCTCGAATGGCGTTGGGGGAGACAGGCGGTGACCCCATCCTGCTCGGCTCCCAGAGCCCCGCTCAACAGGTTTATTCCCGGCAAATCCACCACCGAACGTAACGCCAGGGCATGATCCGGACACGATGTGCCCACCATCACCCTCAACAGCCCACGTATCGAGACGCGCAGGCCCCCGACCTGCCCCCGAAGTGCCGAAAAAGGCCCCGCCGGGAACCCACCCCACCCGGCTCCGGCGCCATCCCTATCCCTATCCCTATCCCCGGCTCCGGCGCCATCCCATCCCCGGCGCCATCCCCCTTCCCCATCACCGGCTCCGGCTCTGGCTTCGGCTCCGGTTCTGGCTTCGGTTTCGGTTTCGGTTTCGGCAAGCGAAGCACGCTCACCACCCTGATCACCGGCGCTGGAAGCCACAGCGATCCCTCACGGCATCAGCCCTCACCAATCAGCGGCGGTCCGGCCCACGGACAACAGCAGAGGCCGGGTCCGCGGACAAACTTGAGGGTCGAGGCTCGCGAACAACACCAGGAGTCGGGTCTGCGGACAACACCGGGAGCTGGGGCCACGGACAACACCAGGGACCGGGGCCACGGACAACTCCGCCGGCCGGGCCGAACCGTCCAAGGCTCGCCGTGCGGCGCACGTCCCTGCCACGGAAATGTCCGCGCCGGTCCCCGGCGAACCGGAAAACGCGAAGACATCCGACAGACCGAGTCGGCGAAGACGCGACAGAGACCGGCTTCTCTCGGAGTTGGTTCGAATGCGGAAGGTTTTCGAACTCAAGCAGTTGAGCCGGCGAGCGGAGACGTGAATGCCGCAGAGGTCGAGACGCGTTCGGCACGTGACATCGGCAGTGAGTCGGGAAAGGCCGAACAACACGGGGTGAGGTCAAGCAGGGGTGGAACGAAGGCCGGGCGCGCCGAAGGTAGAGCAGGGCGGCGATGAGCGCGCAGGGATGGAGCAAGGCGGCGGGCGCGCCGAAGGTAGAGCGGAGCGGCGATGGATGCGCCGCGATGGAGCAGGGCGCCGAGATACAGCAAGGCGGCGGGCGTGCCGAGATGCAGCAAGACGGCGGTGGGTGCGCCGGGATGCAGCAGGGCGGCGGTGGGTGGGGTGGGCTCAGTTCGGGGCGTGCAGGGTCAGCAGGGTGATTTCGCTGGGGGCGAAGATCCGGAACGGTGGGCCCCAGAAGCCGGTGCCGCGGCTCGTGTAGAGCTGGGTGCGGTCGGAGTGGCGGGACAGGCCCTGCAGGGAGGGCTGGTCGGTCAGGACCAGGTAGTGGAAGGGCCACATCTGGCCGCCATGGGTGTGGCCGGACAGCTGCAAATCGATGCCGTGGGTCACCGCGTCCTTGATCTGCTGGGGCTGATGGGCCAGCAGCAGGACCGGAAGGTCGGGGTCGGTGCCGGACAGGGCCGCCTCGTGGTCGGTGCGGTGGCCGGGCAGGCCGGAGCCGCCGGCGGTGCGGTCGTCGACGCCGGCCACGATCAGGGTGTCGCCGCCGCGGGTCACCAGCACGTGGCGGTTGTGCAGGGTCTCCCAGCCCAGGTGCTCCATGTGCTCGACCCAGCCCTGGGCGCCGCTGTGGTACTCGTGGTTGCCGGTCACGTAGACCCTGGCGAAACGGGCCCGGATGTCGCCCAGCGGGGCGGCCATCTCCAGGCGCTGGGACACCAGGCCGTCGGCGATGTCACCGGTGTGGGCGACGATGTCGGCGTCCAGCGAGTTGACCACCTCGGTGACGCCCCGCGACCAGGCGGCGCGGTTGATCGGCCCGTAGTGGGTGTCGGTGATCAGGGCGACGGTCAGACCGTCCAGCCCCTTACCCAGGCGGGGGATGGTCACGTCGACCCGCCGGACCCGGGACACCCGCATCGCCTCGTGGTGGCCCCACGCCAGCAGGACCGCCGAGACGACCACGACGAACGCGGACACCACGCGGGAGCGGACCGGGTCCGCCACGCCGGCGGCGAGCAGCAGCAGGCCCAGGACCTGGCCGATGATCGACCAGACGAACAGCACCCAGGCCACGCCGAGCAGCGTGTCGGCGATCCGCGACTCGCGGTCGCGGTGGGCGCCGTGACCGCGGAACATCAGCCACGGGAAACCCCCGGCGACGGCCACGAACAGCAGCGTGCCGGCGACGAAGGCCGGCAGCGGCCAGTCGTTGCCGGACCAGACCAGGGTCGCCCACGGCACCCCGAACAACAGCGCGATCACCACGACCAGAACGGCGCCGAACCGGGCCACGCGCGGACCCCGCCTGCGCGGCTCGGTATCGACCGTCTCACCCACCGACATGAGTCCAAGCATGCCACCCGCGAAGTACCGGATGTGGTGCGGGAGAGACGCAGGACACAGGGCTCAGAGAGAGACGATCAGGTCGGCCCGGGACATGGTGGCGACGATCAGCTCCGCGTTGCGCTCGTCGGTGCCGGTCGCCCAGGCCACCGCCGCATCCGGCGTCTTGCCGAACCGGACGTGCCTGTCGATCAGCCGGCGCAGCCGCTCGCCGCGTTCCAGGTCGGTGTACCAGACCTCGGTCAGCAGTGTGCGCACCGCCGCCCAGCGCGGCTCGGCGAGCAGCAGGTAGTTCCCCTCGGTGACGATCAGCCGGGCGGTGCGGGGCACTCCGATGGCCCCGGCGATCGGTTGTTCCAGGACCCGCTCGAACCCGGGCGCGTAGATCATCTCGTCCCGGTCGTCGAGCAGCCGGCGCAGCAGGGCCGCGTAGCCGAGGGCGTCGAAGGTGTCCGGGGCGCCCTTGCGGTCGCGCAGCCCGAGCCGGTCCAGCTCGACGTCGGCCAGGTGGAAACCGTCCATCGGCACGTGCGCCACCCAGTCCGGGCCGAGGCCCGGCGGGGGATCGGCGGCCAGCGCGGCGACCAGCTCACCGGCCAGGGTGGTCTTGCCCGCGGCGGGTGGCCCGGCGATGCCGAGCACGGCCCGCCGCCCGTCGTCGGACAGCCCCCGGGCGCGGGTGACCAGGCCGGGGAAGGAGCGCGTCATGCGCTGAAGGTACCGGGTCGGATCAGGGACTCGGCGGCCCGGACCGCGCCCCGGGACCGGAGACTGGAGGGGGTCAGCTGCACGGGGGGTTTGGTTGATCATGTGGGTGGCCGGCTGGTCGCTGTTCTGCGTCTCTCTCACGGCGGTCACGGTGCCGGTCGTTCCGGAGCCGGGCGATTTCCGGTACGGCGGACCGGGCGCCCGCGTCGTGGCGCGGGGACTGGACAACCCGCGCGGGATGGCGTTCGGCCCGCGCGGGGAGCTCTACGTGGCCGAGGCCGGCCGGGGCGGTGACACGGCGTGCCGTCCGGGGCCGGCCGGTGACCGGATCTGTGACGGCCCGTCGGGTGCGGTCAGCGTGGTCGATTTCGGCCATCAGTGGCGTGTGGTGTCGCGGTTGCCGTCGACCGCCCCGGTGACCGGCGACCACGCGTCCGGGGTGGCCGACGTGGCGGTCGGCGCCGACGGTGACCTGATCCACGTCGGCGATTCGGACCGCGATCTGGTCGCGGTGCTGGCCGTGGACCGGGGCCGTCTGGTGGTGGACGCCACCGGGAGCGCGCTGCTGCTGATCACCGCGCGCGGCCGGGTCCGGACGGTGGCCACGTTCCCGGGCCGGGCGGTGTCGTCGGTGGCCGAGGGGCCGGACGGCGCCTGGTACGTGGGGGAGCGGGCCCGGATCTGGCGGGTGGTGCCGGGGCACGAGCCGCAGGTGTGGGCGGGCGGCTTCACCCGGATCGTGGATCTGGCCTGGTCACCGGAGGGCCGGCTGTACGTGCTGGAGTCCGGGGCGCTGCTGCGGGTGGACGGCGGCGGCGCCCGGACGGTGGTGCTGTCGGCGGGCCTGACCGATCCGGGCGGCCTGGCGATCCGGGGCGGTGAGGCCTACGTCTCGAACTGCGGATCGTGCCGCGGCATCGGCACGATCCTGAGGGTCGGGTTGCCTGAACGGTGACCACCGGCCCACTCCCGGCGGTCGCGCAGCGGTCCGGTGCGCCGCCGGCCTCGCGGTGTGGCCACGGCGCTGTCCCCGGCTCGTACAAGAATATGGTCTAAAGGTTTCGCAGACCGAGACGCAGACCGGCGACCCCGGCCGGGGAGAGTGCCCGTGCGGTGGCCCGGGAGAGGTCGGCGCGGATGGCCTCGGGGAGTTCGTCGCCGAGCGCGCAGAGCACCGGGTAGAGGTCGAGGACCTGGCGGTGGCTGAGCGCGCCGACGCCGATGAGCAGGCCGTTCAGGGCGGTGGGGCTCTGCAGCAGGCTCATGCAGAGTTCCTGGCGCCACATCGGGTCGTGGACGTGGTCGGGGAATTCGCGGGCGATCCGGTTGCCGGAGGGCGCGCGCAGGCCGCTGAGGGTGGTCTGCCGGAAGCGGGCGACCGACGGGGCGAGGCGGCAGGCGATGCCGAGGCGGCGGGCCAGCTGGGGCACGGTGAGCACGTCGAGGCCGGAGGCGCAGCGCTCGCAGAGGCGCTCGTAGGTCTTGGAGTGGACGACGGAGGCGGGCCGCTGGCAGGCGCCGTCGAGTCCGCAGATCGGGTCGAGGATGACTTCGGTGAGGGTGCCCTCGTGGTCGAAGCGCCCGACGGCGAAGTAGGTGGCCGGGGCGGTCCGGTACTGGGCCAGTGCGGCGCGGGCGCTGACGTAGCCGTCCGGGTCGACGCCGATGCGTGGCAGGCCGGCTTCGGTGTGCAGCTGGATGAGGCGGAACATGGTGCGCGCTCCCGGGGTTTAGAGCGGTTTCGGTGTCGTCCTCCGATACGTCGCCAGTGTGATAAAGGTTCAGATGTCACTCTGGGTAGTTGTAAAGTGACGATATTTGCGCTGGCAGGCGGCTCGGATGGCTCCGCACGTTACTCCCCGTAGTGTGAATTGGCCAGAGTTCCGGTCGAACGTACGAGGTCCGGACACAGTCCGGGTTGCTATGGTTCCGGGCCGTAGATGTTTGAAGGGGGTTCACGCGTTGACCTGGTCCACGCTGCCGGCGCTGATGTACCACTCGGTCTCCTCGGTCGGCGGTCCCCTGCGAGATCTCGCCGTTCCACCGGAGCGCCTGGCCGAGCAGCTGGCCGCGCTGTCCGGCGCCGGTTACCGCCTGGTCGGCCTCACCGAGGCGCTCGACCTGCTGGAGCGGGGCAGCGCCGAGAAGATGGTGGCGGTCACGTTCGACGACGGCTACCGCGACTTCCTCACCCAGGGCGTGCCCGCGCTGCGCAAGGCCGGCGCCGGCGCCACCCTGTACGCGTCGGTCGGTCACCTCGGCGGCCGTGCCGGCTGGCTGGGTGAGTGGGCCGACGACTTCGGCCCGATGATGACCTGGGAGGACCTGGACGAGGTGGCCGCCTCGGGTGTCGAGATCGGCAACCACAGCCTGATCCACCACCCGCTCGACGTGCTCACCGCCGCCCAGCTGCGCGAGGAGGTGGTCAGCAGCCACGACCGCCTCGAGCAGCGGCTGCAGCGCAAGGTGCGCTCGTTCGCGTACCCGCACGGCTACAACAGCGACCTGGTCCGCCGGGTCGTCGAGCAGTCCGGGCACGACAACGCCACCGAGGTCGGCCGCCGGGTGCACACCCCGTCCGAGCGCCGGTTCGCGGTGCCCCGGTTCCAGCCCACCCCGGACCACACCGGCGCCGACCTGGTCGCCCTGATCGAGGGCGGGCCGGTGTTGTCCGCGCAGCTCAAGCAGTACGCGCAGCCCGGCTGGCGGATGGTCCGCAAGCTGGCGCGCAAGGCCGGCCGGAACCTGACGTGACCGCCGGGCACCACCGGAACCGGGGCGGGATCAGCCGCCGCGGGGTGCTCGGACTGGCCGGGCTCGGTGCGGCAGTGGCCGGCGGTGGGTTCGGGATCTGGAAGGCGGCCGCACCGTCCGGGCCGTCGTCCGGCGGCATCCACGTGGCCGCGACCCCGTCCGCGCCGGCGCCGACGCCCACGCCGTTCGCCGCGGCCGAGGATCCGGAGACGCTCGGCGGTTCGGTCCCGTTCGTGGCCGGCAAGGCGATGCTCGGCTCCTACCTGGCACTGGACGGGATGACCTACCCGGAGGCGGTCAAGTACCGCCGCAAGCAGCTGGGCCGGGACCAGGCCATCACGCAGGAGTTCTACGCCTGGACGGACCGGCTGCCCACGTCGATCGAGGGCATGCCGAAGAAGTCGGTCCCGATGGTCTCCTGGCGCGGCACCAAGTACGACCGGATCCTCAACGGCTCCGACGACGACCTGATCGCCGCGGCCGCCCGCCGGCTCAAGCAGTTCGACCGCCCGGTCCTGCTGCGCTGGGCCTGGGAGATGAACGGCCGCTGGTTCGAGTGGGGCGGCGCGCAGAACGGCAAGAACTCGGCCGGGTACGTCAAGGCGTTCCGGCACCTGCGCAAGATCTTCGACAAGCAGGGCGCCGACCAGGTGTCCTGGGTGTGGAGCCCGAACTGGAACTCCAGCACCAAGGAGAGCTGGGACACCATCGACGCCTACTACCCGGGCGACAGGTACGTCGACTGGGTGGGCGTCTCCGGCTACAACCTGAACAACGAGTCGCCGGACGTGCTCTTCGACCCGATCTACCACCTGTACTCGGACCGCAAACCGCTGATGCTCACCGAGGTCGGCTCCAAGGACCACGGCGGCACCAGCAAGGCCGACTGGATCACCAAGCTGTCCGGGTACGTCGCCGAGCGACCGGCGATCGGCGGGGTGGTGTGGTTCGACACCGACACCCACCCGTCGTACCCGGAACACTGGCGGTTCGACACGAACGACGGGTCCACGGCCGCCTACCGGGCGATGGCGCGCACCGCCCGGTTCAGCGGGTGAACAGGTTCTTGTAAGCGTCGGACGACCCGGTGTTCGGCAGGCAGTCCGGGTCGTTCGGCCGCAGGATCGACGACTGCGAGAACGTGCCGTCGCAGCGCTGGAAGTAGGCCTCGTACGCCAGGAACTCGGCATGCCCGGCGAACCACTCGTGCATCCAGCCGATGAACGCCGGGTTGTCCCTACCGGCGTCCCCGGTCGGCATGATCCCCCACTCGCCGACCGAGAACAGCTTGCCGTGCGACCGGGCGAAGTCGAAGAACCAGGTCAACCCCTCAGGAGCGGCGGCCGTACGATCGAAATCGGCCTTCGTCGGCGACCACGGGTGATGGTCGTAGTTGTCGATGCCGATGATGTCGACGTACTCGTCACCCGGATAGCAGTTGGTGCTCAGCCCGCCGCACAGATCCTTCGGCGTGTTGTGCGCGTTGATCGTCCAGTCCAGCACGACCTGCGGGTTCGCCGAGCGCAGCGCGGTGGCCGCCTTGCGGTAACAGCCGATGTAGTCCTCGGTGTCCAGCCCGCGCCAGGCCATCGACGACTCGTTCATCTCCCAGCCCAGCCGCACGATCGAATCGCCCCGGCCGTGGGTGACCATCAGGGCGCCGAAGTCGCGCCAGTTCTGGTCGTAGTCGCCGTTCGCGCACGCCGCCATCAGGGCCTCGCCCTTGTCCGGGACCAGGGCCTGGGAGATCACCAGGACACCGTCGAAGTCGGCGAAGTACTCGAACACCCAGCCGGAGTTGCGGGTCATCGTGTCGTAGTCGGTGCGGTCGGTGTAGGTCTGCGCGATGTTGCAGGCGCGTCCGCGGAGGGTGCAGAACTCCTTGACCGAGGCGGAGTTGAGCACCGGGAAGCCGTTGACGCCGGAGAGGCCGTAGTTGCCCGGCCAGCTGCCCGATTCCCTCGGTTGGGCGATCTGTTGCCGCGCGGACCGGGCGTGAGCGTTCGGATTGGCCGGATTTGTTGTGACATTTGCGCTCGGGAGGGCGCTGGCACTGGCGCTGGCCTTTGCCACCGGATGATCATCATCGGCCGGGTTCACCGTGATGGCGATGGCGATGCCGAGGGCGAGCACGGCCACCCCGCCGGCGGCGAACCAGAGACGGGCGCGCCCTGAAACGTCTGACATGACTCCTGTTTCCGGCCGGGACCTACGGGACAGCGGCGATGATCAGCGTACGGAACGGCTCGGTCTCGGCACCGCGGAAGAGGTTCACGGTTACCCTCTGGTCGCTCGGAACGGTGATCCGCCCGGTCCAGTCACCGTCGGTGTCCGGCGCGATGTCGTGCTTGCTCAACTGCTGACCGGTGGTGCCGACGAGCACCATCCGGTACGGCCCGGACGCCACCTCCAGGCCGTCCGCGGTGACCTGCACGACCCGGTTGCCCTCGGCGTCCACCGGGCCCGGCGCCTCCGCGGACAGGCTGGTCACCCGCACGTCGTAGGTGTTCACACTGTCCGCGAACGACCACACCCCGGCCACCCCGAGCAGCAGCACCGCCAGAGTCAGCGGCAGCACGTCCTTGACCAGGCGCTCCTGGGTGAACCGGTACTTCTCCCGGGGCTCCTCGGCCGGCCCGCCGGTCAGCACCGGCACGATGTTCTGCGCCCGGTAGAACGCCACCCCCACCCCGGCCAGCGTGGTCACCGCGCACACCAGCATCCAGCTGGTCCGGTTCAGGTTGCCGCCGATGCTCCACAGGGCCAGACCACCCAGGACCAGGACGGCCAGACTCAGCGACGGTACGAGCACGATCCGCTCGACCACACCGAGGTCCCGCCGGCCGGGGCGGATGACCGCCTCGGTCAGCGCCAGCCCCGGCAGCACGAACGCCAGCAGCAGCCCGAACGGCACCGCGATCCAGATCGGGGCGAATGCGACGGCCAGCGCCGTCACGACGGTCAGACCGGCGAGGACTCCGGCGCGTACCGGGTTCACAGGTCCCCCATCTGGTAGATCCGGACGGTTCCGTTGTCGTAGAGCCGGGAGATCGTATCCACCGTGTCGAACTTGCCGAGCTGGGCGTCGCTGAGCGGCTCGGTGATCTTCCCGGCCATCGGGTCGCTCTGGAAGTACGCGTTGTCCATCGGCAGCAGGTCACCGAGCCGGTGGTCGACCACCAGGTAGTTGATCGCCAGGCTCCGGACGATCTCCTGCTCGGTGGCGGTCCACTCGGTGGCGTAGTACAGCTCGCCGACCTCCCGGACCGGGTCGGTGCGGCCGTACGTCGAGGAGAGCGCCACCGCCGTGATGTCCCCGCCGACCCGGACCTCCTGCGGCAGGTTCCGTTGCTGCCAGAACGACGCGTCCACCCCGTAGGCGTCCACCGACCGTTCGTAGGCGGCCGGCATGTACGGCCCGGGCAGCAGCGCCGACACCGGTGGCCAGCCGCCGGTCCGGGCGCCGACCATCAGCAGCGTGATCAGCGTGGTGCCGATGTACACCTGCCCGGCCAGCCGCCGCCCGGTGGTGACCGCGACCCCCGGTGGTGGCACCGACAGCCAGCGCCGGCCGTTCTCGTCCTTGGCCGGGATGATCTGCACGGCGTGCACGATCGCGATCGCCGCGATGATCGACATCGGGACGTAGGTGAAGGTGGAGAGCCGGCCAGCGATCTCCGGGCCGTTCTGGCCGAGGAACCGGGCGCCGTTGCCGGCGAAGAACACCGCGCCGCCGACCAGGGCCGCCCAGCGCCAGGTGTCCCGGTCCTTGCGCAGGATCATGTCCCGCGCCACCGCCAGGAACAGCACCAGCAGACCGAGAATGCCCAGCCCCTGCACGGCCAGCTGGACCAGTGGCACCGGTTTGCTGGCGCCGCCGTCGTCCCCGCCGCTCGGCGCGCCGCCGAGGATCTGGTTCAGCGAGGCGGCCAGCCGCTGGACCGGCGCCTCCAGGTAGGAGATGACGTCGGTGGCGACGAACCCGATCCACGAGCAGACGATCGCCAGCGCGACACCCGGCACGATCAGCGAGTGCCACGGCCGCGGCTTCTCCAGCGCCACCTCGGTCAGCGAGAGCAGCAGCAGCGTCGCGACCAGGGCGAACGCGGTCACGTGGTGGCTGACCGTGGTCATCGCGATGCCGATCACGGCCAGCGACAGGAACCGTCGGCCGCCGCCCGCGCGCCACCGCCGGTGCGCCCACACGGTGAGCATGAAGAACGGCAGGGCCGCGGTGGCGTACAGGAACATCGAATTGAAGAAGAGGTAGTGCATCGCGGTCGCGTAGGTCACGCAGGCCACGCCGGCCATCGCGGGCGAGTTGCTGGCGCGCAGCACCGCCGCGAACAGCCAGCCCACGAAGATCAGGTGGGCGACGCCCGCCACGATGGTGCCGGCCGCGGTCACCGGCAGGCCGGTGAGCAGCGACAACCCGGCGCCCATCTCGGCCAGGCCGGGGAAGTGCACGGCCGGGGGCAGCGCGTTGTTCTGCCGGAACAGCTCGCCGGACTCGGTGATCAGGGTGGTGGCCAGCCAGTGCTGCAGCTCGTCGGGGAACCGGAACTGGTCCGGGCTGTACATCCACTTCAGCATGTACTGGTTCGTCGCCAGCCCCATCACCAGCACGAACGACTCGGCGACCCCGGCCAGCCGGCTGAGCAGCCGGAACACCACGGGGGAGAAGACGATGATCTGGCCGATCCAGTACGCGGTCATCGCCCACGCGGTCTCGTGCCGTCCCCCGGCGTAGGCGAGGGCGACCAGCACCACACCGAGGCTGGAGACGGCCAGCACCCACGGCGCCCAGCCCAGGTCGGCGGGTTTGGCGGGCTCCGGTTTCTCGGCCGGGAGCCGGATGATGACCGTCTCGTCGACCTTCTTGTCGACGACCGCGCGGCCGGCCACCTGCTTCTTCGCCGGCGCCTGCGGCAGCCGGATGATGACCGTGTCGTCGCCGGCCTGCTTGCGCACCGTGGTCAGCGCGCCGGTCTTGGTGGGGCCGCTCGGCAGCCGGATGATGACGGTGTCGTCGCCGACGGTCTTCTTCTTGATCCCGCCGGTCTTCGTGCCCGCGGTCTTCGCCGGGGAGCCCGGCAGCCGGATGATCACCGTGTCGTCGCCGACCGCGCGTTTCTTCTTGGCGGGCGGGGTGGCGCGGATCACCACGGTGTCGTCCGCGTCCTTCTTCTTCACCGGAGCGGGCGCGCTCGGCGGCCGGATCACCTGGGTGGCGTCGGCGTCCGGCTTCGGGGTGGGAGGAATGACGATGGTCTCGTCGGATTGCGCCCCCGGCGTCCGTTTTCCGTCGGACGTCGGCTGGTCCCCCATGAAAAGAGCCCTCCACACACTGGATGACGATGCGCCCGCCGCCCCCGCCCCCGGCGGCCGGGTGCGGGGGCGGCGGACGCTACGCCGCGTTGATCGGTTTAGCGGGTACCCCGGAGTTTCGCCCGGGCGGCGCGCCGGCCCTTGAGGTAGGCGCCCGGTCCGGCAATCATCCCCCGCCGGTTGGCCGTGAGGAGCTCACGTGGGAAATCATCCTGCAGGGTCGACACCCGCAGGCTGTCCGCGCCGGTCAGATCACGCAGCGCGGTCGGCGCCAGCTTGATCAGGGCGAAGAGCAGACCGGGCCGGCCCAGGACCAGGCTGGTGTACGCCGCGGTCAGCCCCGTCCCGTACCCCACCATCTGCTTGTGCAGCCCCTCGAAGTCCCGCCGGTGGTAGTGGTGGGTGACCGCGGTCGGCTGGTAGACGATCGTCCCGCCGGCCAGCAGCACCTTGGTGAAGGCGAGAGTGTCCTCCGAGCCCATCGCCGGGGTGCCGGCGCCCAGAGCATTGTCCCAGCCACCGACCCGCGCGATCACACCGGGCCGGAAGGTCATGTTGGCTCCGGTGCCGAACGGCGGCAGCGGGTAGAGCGGGCTCTGCCGGTCCGCGGTCTCCGGCCCGAACCGGTCCGGGCGGAACCCGCGGCCCTTGCTGTGCCCGCCGAACTGCTCGAACCAGATCTGCGCCCGGGTCTCCAGCTCGGCCGGGACGATCACGCCGGAGACCACGTCGGCGTCCGGGTTCTCGACCAGGGCACGGGCCACCTCGGCCAGCCAGTACCGGTCGGCCAGTTCGTCGTCGTCGATCCACGCGACGATCTCGCCCCGGGTGGCCCGCTCCGCCATGTTCCGGGCGAACGACAGGCCGGGCTTGGGCTCGGTGATGTACTCCACCGGGCCGCGGCGGGCCGCCGACCGGGCCACCTCGGCGGTCGCGTCGGTCACCGGCGCGTTGTCCACGACCAGGATCCGGGCCGCCGGGTAGACCTGGGTGAGCAGGCTGTCCAGGCAGCGGGCCAGTGCGCCGGGCCGCTCCCGGGTGCAGACCACCACGGTGATGTCCGGTGCGGAGGCCAGCGCCGCGCGCCGGCCCGCCAGGAACGCGGGCTCGGTCGCCGGGACGAGACCCGTCGACGGCACCGGGGCGCCGTCCAGCCGGGGCCGGACCACGTCGCCCAGCTCGGCGTCGATCGCCGCGGCCAGCTCGGCCGGGGTCAGGCCCCGCTCCGGCACGTCCACCAGGATCGTGCCGAGCGGCTCGGTGAACAGCCGCACCAGCGCCCACGCCTGCTGGACCCGGCGGCCGTCGGGCGCCACCGCACCGACCGACGGCAGCGCCTCGGAGATCTCCAGGTCCAGGACGACGGCGGGCAGTACGTTGCTCTCCTCGTCCAGGCGCGGGGGAACGACGGCGGTCATCGGGCCACCTCGGCTTCATCGGTCTTGCGGCCCTGCCGCTTCGAGCTGACGGTCTCGACGACGCCACCGACACCGGCGGCCGCGACACCGGCGACCACACCGCCGGAACGCAGGAAGTTGTCCGAGCCCTTGCCGGTCAGGCCGGCGCCCAGGTACTTGACCATCGCCTTGGGCAGCGCCCACAGGTAGTTGCGCTCGGCGCCGAGCGCGTCGTTCTCGTGCAGGCCGGCCATCTGCACCTTGCCGCGGCCCTCCGCGTAACAGCGGCGCACGAAGAAGGAGAAGCTGGCCCGCTCCATCGGCACCTCGTGCTGGATGACGGCGCTCGGCACGTACATCCAGCGGCCACCGCCGACCTGGCTCATGCGCAGGCAGAGATCGGTGTCCTCGGGCCGGTTGCGGGAGCCGAGCTTGCCGAAGCCGACCCGGAAGCCGCCGGCGGCCTCGAAGACCTCCTTGCGGACGATCATGTTGGCCGACCACACGTTGCGGATGGGCGCGGTCTCGGTGGGCATCCCGGTGTAGGAGCCGCCGACCGCCCAGAGGAACTCGCCGGGCATCCAGCGCGGGGCCGGGCCCTCCCAGGCGGGCTGGATGGCGCCGCCGGTGCCGACCACGGTGGGGTCGGTGAACGGCTCGATCTGCCGGGCCAGCCAGTGCTGGTCGGCGATGATGTCGTCGTCCAGGAACGCGATCAGCGGCGTCCCCGCGTGGAAGGCGCCGGTGTTGCGGTTGCCGGAGACGCCCTGGGCGTAGGCGTTCTGCAGCACGGTGACGCCGGGCAGCTCGCGCTGGATCCGCTCGTACATCGCCGGGTTGTGGTCGACCACGACGACGATCTCGTCGGGCTGGTGCGACTGGGCCCGCGCGGACGCCAGGGTCCGGGTCAGGTAGTCCCAGCGCACCTCGGAGTAGGTCGGAATGACGATCGTCGTGGCGAGAGGAGGGGTGGTGTTCACGAGGGGGGTGCTCCTGTGGGCTTTCAGCGCTCGATCAGGGCTGCGGCGGGTCAGTCGTCGAGCGCGCTGCGGCGCAGGGCGTTGATGTCCTGGGTCTGCCGGCTGCCGAGGTCGTCGAAGGCACGGGCCCGGGCGGAGCTCAGGTCCTGGGTGGGCTGGGCGCCGAGGTCGTCGAGCCGGCCGTGGATCTGGTTGAGGTCCTCGGAGCGGCGGGCGCCGGCGTTCCGGTTCAGGTGCCCGGACTCCCGGCGCGGGTCCGCGGCGTGGCGGGTGGCGACCGGGTTGGCGACCGGGACGGTCATCGGCGGCGGGGTGACCCGCGGGGCGGGCGTGACCTTCAGGCCCTGGGAGAACGGGGGCAGACCGGCGCCGCGGCGGTGGCGCATCCGGCCGTACTCGCTGAAGATCGTGCGGAGCACGCGGAAGCCGTCACGGAAGGTGTTCAGGTTGCTCTCGCCGTGGATGCGCTCGTGCTCGGTGCTGCCGACCTCGCCGACGTTGAGCTTCTCGGCGACCGCGCGAATGTTGATCATGGTCTCGATCTCGAAACCGTCGCCCCAGAGCTTGCTGCCGTCGGACGGCTGCGGCAGGCCGACGTCCGGCAGGTCCAGGGCCGGCACCACGTCGCGCCAGAAGGCGTTGTAGCCGTAGCACAGGTCGGTGAAGTTGGTCTTGAACAGCACGTTCACGACCAGGTTGAGACCGTCGTTGCCGAGCTTGCGCAGCTTGGTGATGTCGTGGCTGTGGCCGCCGTGGTTGAACCGGGAGCCCTTCACGAAGTGGTCGCCGTCGATCAGCTTCTGCACGAACAGCGGGATCTCGCCCGGGTCGGTCGAGCCGTCGGCGTCGATCATCACGATGATGTCGCCGGTGCAGGCGCCGAAGCCGACCGCGAGGGCGTTGCCCTTGCCCTTACGGGTCTGCTGCACGATCTTCGCGTCCGGGCGCAGCTGGCGGGCCACCTCGACGGTCCGGTCCTTCGAACCGCCATCGACGACGATCACCTCGGTGATCATCGCCGGGAGCTTCGCGAACACGTGCGGCAGGTTCCGCTCCTCATTGAGCGTGGGAATCACGACGCTTACGGTCGGTGATTGCGGGCGGTGACTGTCGGTGTTCGTGTTCAAGTGCGAAAGCTCCATGTCGGTCCCTTCCGGGGGGCGGCAATGCGACTTCGTTGCGCGATTTCCCTCCGGGGGACCGCACAGCCGCTCGCTTAAGGAATTCAACCTAGCAAGGGATTACGTAGCGTCAACAGGCCACGAGAAAGGTTCAGATCACAGATGGGGGTTCGGTGCCGTCAGCGCAGTTCTATCAGGTGTAGAGCGGAGACCAAGGTTACGATTACTACGGTGCGTAATCGGAAATGGTCGCACGGTAGGACTGATACGGAGCGTCTGCGGCAAATGCAAAATAGGTGAGTTGATCACCGCAAATCGGGACAAGATCGGCCTCACGTTCCGATCTCGGCTGTTCACTCTTCGTGTAACCATCCGTACAGGGGTGTAGGCGCCTGATAGCTGGGCGTGAGCGTTTCCGCTGGCTACCGTGGTTCGCATGGGAACAGGCAGCCCGGCACCCGTAGCCTCCGCGGCCGTCCGCCGTTGGTGAGACGATGACGACTCAATCCGGACTCTGTGTGTGCGGCCACGCTTATCGGGCGCACGAGCACTACCGATCCGGGACGGATTGTGCCCTTTGTGACCCCAGGGTGTGCCCGCGCTACCGGCCGGCCGTGCCGTGGTGGCGGCGCCTGCTGGCCCGCCGCTGACCACCTGCGGGTCCTCGGCTGAACGGGGGACGCGTCGATCCTCCGCGGGCTGCCGATTCGGTTGATCAACGCTCGTCCGCGCCGGTCGACTTCGCTGAGCCGGTGACCGGCCGGAACTCTCTTTTTCCCTGCCCGCCGGTGCCGGAACGGGCATCTGCGGATCTTTCCGGTGGCTAAATCCTACTGAATTGGTAGGCTACGCCACATGTCACTTCCCGACTTCCTGATAGCGGGCGTGCCCAAGGCCGGCACCACGGCCCTGCACGCCGCGCTGACCGGCCACCCCGACCTGTACCTGTCCCGGGTCAAGGAGCCGAAGTTCTTCCTCTCCGACGGCCCGCCCCCGGCCGTCGGCGGCCCCGGCGACGTGCAGACCTACCAGGAGCACGTGTGGCGGCGCGCCGACTACGAGAAGCTCTTCGACCCGGCCCCGGCCGGCGCCCTCAAGGGCGAGGCCACCCCGTTCTATCTCTACGACCTGGCCTCCCACAACCGGATCAAAGCGTTGATCCCGGACGTGAAGTTGATCATCCTGCTCCGCGACCCGGTCGACCGGGCCCACTCCAACTGGACCCACCTGTGGGTGGCCGGTCTGGAGGCGGAGGCGGACTTCCGCACCGCCTGCCGGGCCGAGGAGTCCCGCCGGGCCGCACAGTGGGCCGACTTCTGGCACTACATCGGACTGGGCCTTTACGGACAGCAGCTCCAGCACCTTTACCAGCGCTTCTCGCCCGAACAGGTACTTCTGCTACGCTACCGCGACCTCAAGGACAACCCGGCTGAGACGCTGGACCGGGTCTGCTCCTTCCTCGGTGTGCGGACGGGTGTGCTCACCTCCATCCCGAGGGAGAACGTGAACCGTCACTACGTCGAGGACAACGGTGTGAACCGCGTGTTGCGTGGCCTGTTGCGGGCCGGCGGCGAGTTCGGGCACCACTTCCCGGTGCCGTTGCGCCTCGCTGCCCGGGGCCCGCTGCTCACCCTGCTGCACCGCAAGCGGGGCAACCGCCCGGTCACCACCCCGGAGGAACGAGCCGCGCTGCTGCCGTACTTCGCCGACGACATCGCCCTGCTCCGGGACGTGACGGGCGAGAACTACGACGACTGGCTGAGCCTGGACCGGCACGCCACCACCCGGTGAACCACCTACTTGGGAGAGCCGCCTTGAGCATCGGAACCACCGCCCTGCCCCTGCCCGGATGGGACGCCTCCACCGTGGTCGTCGAACCGCCCGGCACCGAACCGGGAGCCTGGTCCGGCGCGCCCAGCTCGGTGCACGCCGACGGCCACGTCTACCTCGCCTACCGCCTGCGGCTGCCGCTCGGCGCCGGCCGGGGCATCGCCAACGTGGTGGCCCGCTCGGCCGACGGCATCGGATTCACCGTGGTCGCGGAGATCGGCAAGGAACGGTTCGGCGCCGAGTCGCTGGAGCGGCCTGCCCTGGTCCGCACCCCCGAGGGCCGGTGGCGGCTGTACGTCAGCGCCGCCACCCCCGGCACCAAGCACTGGCGGGTCGACCTGCTCGAGGCCGACACCCCGGAGGGCCTGGCCGACGCGCCGGCCCGGACCGTCCTGGCCGGCTCCGCCGAGTCCGGGGTGAAGGACCCGGTGCTGCACCACGACGGGCACGGCTGGCACCTGTGGGCGTCGGTGCACCCCCTCGAGTCCTGGGACGACGCCGACCGGATGACCACCGAGTACGCCATCAGCCCCGACGGCGTGCAGTGGACCTGGGTGCGGACCGCGCTGGCCGGGCGGCCGGGGGAGTGGGACGCCCGGGGCGTGCGGGTCTCCTCGGTGGTGGTCGACGGCGACCGGATCACCGCCGCCTACGACGGGCGCGCCACGGCCGGCGAGAACTGGGAGGAGCGCACCGGCGTCGCCACCGGCACCCGCCTGCCGGACGGCACGTTCGGGCCGCTCACGGCCGAGTCCCGGGAGCCGGTCGGCAGCCCGCACGAGCCGCACGGCCTGCGGTACCTCAGCCTGGTCGCGCTGCCCGGCGGCCGGCAGCGGCTGTACTACGAGGCGACCCGCGCGGACGGCGCCCACGACCTGCGGACCGAACTCTTCTGACCCGCCGCGCTTTCGATCGGCTCCGGTCGCGCTCCGTGAACCGTTGAGAGCGCGATCACCCCTGCTGGGGGCGGTTCCGGCCGCCTCCCGGGGGATGGCCTACCGTCGTGCGGTGACGTCAGGTGCCGGCGACATCCGGCCGCACCGTCGGTGGCGGGGTCCGACCCACGAGGAACGGCCCCGTCATCACTGCCCGTGAGCATCTGTCCGGTTCGGGCTGGGATCATCCCGTGTTGTACGCAGAGTCACCACTGTTGCTATTCGGTGAGGCCGTCGGCATGCCCTGAAAATTGTTTTCGGGAGCGTTCCCAAATAGCGCTGGGACATCCCTCGATAACAGCGATGTGAACCCGGCAAGAAATTGTGGCCGCACTCATTCGATCCGGGTGTGCGTTTGTGTCCGGATAGGTTGGGTAACTGAACTCCGGTAACTGAGGGGGGACCGATGCGGACACTGGGCGGGCGTTACAGGTTGATGGATCGCATCGGGCTCGGCGGGATGTCGGAGGTGTGGCGCGGGCACGACCACGTCCTCGACCGGCCGGTGGCCGTCAAGATCATGGATCCGGGCGTGGAGGGTTCCCTCGGGATCCCCGGCGTGGACCTGGTCCGGGCCGAGGCGCGCTCCGCCGCCAGGCTCGCGCATCCGAACGTCGCCGGCGTGCACGACTTCGGCACCTCACCCGGTCCCGGGACCGAGGTGCCCTACATCGTCATGGAGCTGGTCGAGGGCCAGACCCTGAGCGAGCACCTGGCCGCCGGCCGCCTGGACTGGCGCATCGGCGTCCGGGTCTGCGCCGAGGTGGCCGCCGCGCTGGCCGCGGCCCACGCCGAGAACGTGGTGCACCGCGACATCAAGCCGGCCAACGTGATGCTCACCCCGGCCGGGGCTAAGGTCCTGGACTTCGGCATCGCCGCCATGATCGGTTCCCCCGACCCGGACCCCGAGGGCCCGGTGATGGGCACCCCCGCATACATCGCCCCCGAGCGTTTCGACGGCCTCCCCGCGACTCCCGCGTCGGACATGTTCGCCCTGGGCACCCTCCTCTACCATTGCCTGTCCGGCCGTCTCCCGTGGACGGCCCGGAGCCACACCGAGCTGGTGATGGCCCAGCGCTTCGCCGACCCGGAGCCACTCCCGGCGTTGGACGACCTGCCGCCGGAGGTCCTGGACCTGGTGTCCCGCTGCCTGGCCCGGAACCCTGACGAACGCCCCACCGCCCTGGTGGCGGCCCTGCTGCTGGCCGAATCGGTGGACGCCCGGGTCTATGTCCCGCTGGCAGAGGTGGCCCCGTCCATGCGCCGGCCCCCCACCGTCTCCCCATGGACCGAACGGGCCGCGGCCGCCCCGACCTCAGCGGCCCCCGCCCAGTACCCCGACGAGGCCCCTCACCCCGAGGACATCCACGTAGGACGCCACCGAGCAACCTGAAAATCCACTTCCGCTGATACGCCTACCCCTCACACTCCCCACCGGCGGCGCAGCCCCCACCCCAACCGCCCCGACACGCGTGGTCCCCACCCCCACAGACCGCCCGGCGACCGCCGGGCCGATGCGTCTCTCACCGCTGGTGGCCTTTCGGTTGCGGGTGGGCTTCGGCGTGGGCCGGGGTGGGCCGGTGGTGTTACGGTGGCGCCGTGAAATGGTGGGACGCTCTCTCGCGGCTGGCCGGCATCCTTGCCGAGACCGGGTCGTCGGAGCTTGCCGGTGGGGCCGGGGCCCTGGTCGGTGTCCTGCTGATCGCGATGTTCGCCCGGATGCCCCTGGTCCGCCCGGTCGAGGGCGGCGGCTTCCGGGCCGGCGTGAGCGCGCTGCGCAGCCGGGCCGTGCGCACCGGGGTGCCCCGCCACCGCGATCCCGACGCGCCGGGGCGGACCCGCCCCCGAGGTCCGACGGGCCCCCTCGCGGTCGCCTGAGCGGGCATTCCTTCGTCTCTCCGCATCCTCTGCTGCCCGCTCCGGGGCGGCCGCTGACGACTGTCCATCCATGATCCCGGCCGTCCCGCCGGGTTCATCGGTCTTCAGCAGCCCCTGGGGGTTCTCTCGTCATGTTCAGCGACCTCATGTCCCTCGTCTATCACGGCATCTCGGCCCTTCTGCTCTTCTGGCACGGCCTGTGGGACCGCGTCCTCGGCGACCCGCACGGTCTCGGCACCGACTGGGCGTGGGTGCTCGGCATCGTCTTCCTGGTGCTGACCGTCCGCGCCGCGATCTTCCCGCTCTTCCTGCGCCAGGTGCGCTCGCAGCAGGCCATGCAACGCCTCCAGCCCCAGCTGCGGGAACTGCAGGCCAAGCACAAGGGCGACATCATGGCGATGCAGGCGGAGCAGTCCGCCCTGTTCCGCCGGGAGAAGGTCAGCCCGTTCGGCGCCTTCCTGCCGATGCTGCTCCAGCTTCCGATCTTCATCGGTCTGCTGCACGTGCTGCGCCACCTGAAGCCGTCGATCACCAACGGCCGGACCCTGTACGGCTGGACCGAGACCCAGTTCGCCGACGCCTCGTTCGCCAAGTTCCTGACCGCACCGATCGCCGCCGGTTTCCACTCCAGCAGCGCCGAGCTGGCGACCCTGGGCGCCGACGGCACCACGGTGAAGCTGGTCGTGGGCGTCCTGATCGCCGCCATGGTGATCACGACATACCTGACGAGCCGCATGTCGATCCTGAAGACCGGCTGGTCGGACAACCCGCAGCAGCGCACGATCCAGCGGCTGATGCTCTACGGCATCCCGGCGTCCCTCCTCTTCTCCGGCCTGATCTTCCCGCTCGGCGTGATCATCTACTGGACCACCACGAACCTGGTCACCCTGGCCCAGCAGTGGTGGATCCACCGCCGTTACCCGTCTCCCGAGCCCACCCCTCTCGCGACCACGACCGCCACCCCGGAGTCCCGCCCGTCGGCGGCCCCGATCCCCACCACGACCCCGAAGCCGGGAGCGAAGCCGGCCCAGTCCCGCCGCCGCCCCACTGCCGCCGCCGGCACCCATTCGCCCGCCGGCCACACCCCGGCCAACGGCAAACGGGGAGCCGACGTGGCGGCCCGCAAAGCCGCCGACCGCAGACGAGCCGCCGACCTGGCAGCCCGAGGCACCGCCGGCAAGTAGCCCCGGCCCGGAGGGGGCGGGACTCAGCGTGACCGCGCCCGCCCCGAGGTAGCGGTCCGTCACCGCGCGCCGCCTGATCATGCCGCCGTCACGCCCCCTTCCGGGCCGCCCACCCCACATCGACATACACCGTTGGAATGAACGGCGTACGGGTTGTGCGGCCCTCCTCCGGTACGGCGCGGGAGCCTGCTGAGGGCATTACCGGGGGATCGGTGGAGGGCGCATGATGAGCGATGCCGTGATGACGACACGTCGACGGGCCGACGGCACCACGGTGGTCGACGTGCGTGGCAGTCTCGACGCCTCGACCGTCGACGGCTTGCGCACGGCACTGCGGGACACCCTGCACGCCGACCGCCCACGCCTGATGATCGTGGACCTGATGTTCGTCACGTTCATGGACTCGATCGGCATCGCCCTGCTGGTGGCCGGCCACGAGTCGGCCCGCGAGCAGGGCACCAGGCTGGTGCTGCGCAACCCGAGCGAGTTCGTGCACCGCCAGCTGCGGATCGTCGGCCTGGCCGCCCTCTTCGGTTTGCCGTCCGACGTGAACACCCACTCGTACCGGCCATGAGGCCCCTCCCGGACCGGGCGAGAACCTGAGCCCGGGAGGCGTCCCATGACAGTCGAGGACAAAAGCCGGATCACTCCAGCTCGGCGACGTACCCGATCAGATGAGCCAGAGCCGCGTTCCAGTTGATCGTCAGCTCGTTGGTGGACCAGGACCCGATGTCGTCGATGTAGCAGAACTGCCCCACACATCCTTGGAGCAGGCTCTGCGCCACCGGATCCTGGATGGACGAGTTGGGTCCTCCGGCCAGGGTGCCCGCCGGAGGATGCGGCAGCGAGGGATCGAGCTGAGCGGCGTACCACCGGCTGTGCTGGTTCTGCGCCGCGACCTCGCCGTACCCGGTGACGTAGGAGATGTTCAGCGCGTTCCGCCCGAACAGCCAGTCCAGCCCACTGATCAGCCCGTCCCGGTATGCGGCCTTTCCGGTGAGACGGTGCCCCGCGGCGATCACCACCAGGTTGTTGGCGACGATGCTGCTCGACCCCCAGTCCCAGGACCCGTTCGGCTGGGCGTAGGCCACGCCGTAGGGGTGTTCCCGCTGGATGGCGAGGTACTTGTCGGCCCCCGCGATCACCTGCTTCCGCACCGCGGACAGCCCCGGCAGCCGGTTCGGGACCAGAGCCAGATCGATCTTCGCCGGTACGGCGGTGGTGGCCCAGTCGAACGCGACCGGCCCGAACACGTCAGCGGTGTGCTCGGGTGAAGCGAGCAGGTCGGCAGCGTACCTACGGTCCCCGGTGGTCAGATAGAGCTCGGCCGCGGCCCAGTAGAAGTCGTCGGTGACCTTGGCATCGTTGTAGGCGCCACCGCCCACACCGTCGGATTCCGGGGCGTACAGCGCGGGATTGGCCTTGGCCGCGTCGTAGGCGGTGCGTGCCGCGGCCAGCGCCCGTCGCGCGAACGTCGCGTCGTACGGCGTATAGAGCCGTGCCGCCTGTGCCGCGGTGGCGGCGACGTTGAGGGTGGCCGCGGTGGAGACCGGGTGCAGCTCCCGCGGCTGCGGGTCGAGGTGCGGCAGCAGCGGCAGCCCGGTCCAGGCCCGGTCGTGGATCTTGTGATGCACCAGGCCGGACGGTGCCTGCATGCTGAGCAGGAACTCCAGTTCCCAGCGGGCCTCGTCGAGGATGTCCGGCACCCGGTTCCCACTCTCCGGGAGGGCCAGGTTCAGCTTGCGGGAACCTCGGTTGTGCTCGTACTCGGCGAGCAGTTCCCACACCGAGATGCCGCCGTTCACCACGTACTTGCCGTGGTCGCCGGCGTCGTACCAGCCGCCGCGCACGTCCAGGGTGTAGTCGCAGACGCCGGGCTGGCAGGGCACCGCGCCGTCGCCCTGGTTCGGGGCCACGTCCACGTGACCGGCCGGGCGGGCATATCCGGGCCGCAGGTCGTCCCGGATCGGGATGCCGCTGCGCTGGGTGTAATAGAACTTCAAGGAATCACTGCGCAATTTCCGGTACGCCCGGCCGCTGATGTCGAACGGCCGGGACGTCTCGCCGTCGGCGCTGAGGGTCAGGCCACTGGCAGCTTTGCGGACACTCCCGAAATCGATGGTGTGCACGTTCTGCCCGGACGAGGGGTCGATCCCGCGCGGGACGCTGCGACCCGCGGAAACAGACTTACCCGACCTGTCGTTCAGGGTCCACCGGACGGGAGTCGTCGCGGAGGTGACCAGGGTCGCGACCTTCGGGCCGGTGGGTAGGTACGCGACCTGGTTCACCCGTACCCGCGGACCGGTGTCGGGCTCGTAGACCTCCGGCGGGACGCCGCCCACCAGCGAGACGTTGTCGACACAGAAGCGCCAGGGATCGGGGCTGCCGCCGACCTGGAAGGCGACCTGTCCCTGACCGGTCGTGGTGGTGGCGGTGAAGGTCCACTCGTAGTGCTGCCAGCCGCCGAGGACGGGCGACTGCTCGAAATAGGTGTCGTAGGGGCTGACGGCGAGGCCGGTGATGGCCCGGACCACGTGGCCGGCGTCACCGCTCGCGTCGAAACCGAACCGGTAGGTCTCGCCGGCGACCAGGTCGATGTCGTTCTGCCCGATCGCGGCGTCCCAGCGGTTGACGGTGCCGCCGGGGACGTCGGCGCAGGCTCGGCCGTCGGTCAGCCCGATGGTCATGCCCGCATTGGCCCAGAACGGCTCGGTGCCGCTGTCGAAACCACCGTTGACGACCTGTTCAACTTCCTGATTGGCGTACGCCGGGACGGCGGCGGTGGCCATCAGCAGCGCCGCGACGACGGCGATCATTCGGGAGCGCTCCCATAGATGCATGCACACATATTGATTGCGACCGTGTCAACGCGTCAACGGCTCTGGTCGCTGACCCACGCGTCGATCAGGCCACCGAAGTGGGCCAGGAACTTCTCGTGCTCGTGGACCGGGTACCGCGCCCGGACCGTCTCGCGCAACAGCGAACGGAACTCCTCCGAGCAGACCCAGTCGTACACGATGGCGTCCGCGTTCTTCAGTTCCTTCGCGCAGAACTCCCGGTACTTCTCGATCTCGAAGTACCCGTCCGCCAGCCTCCGGTAGTCGCGCAGTTTCTCCGCGTACGACCGGTCCGGGTCGTCGGCGATCGCGAAATACGCCGACGGATCCATGTCGAGGCGGCCCCGGCGCCCGGTCACCAGACAGAAGACCGTCCACCGCAACAGCGCCGTCATCGCCCACGGGAAGTAGTAGTGCAACGACGTCAACGACACGTCCGGGCAGGCGTTCGCATGGTCGATCGGGAACACGTCGTCGCCCCGGACCAGCGATTCACACGAATTGAACTCCCACCGGAAGAAAGCGTTCACCAGCCGCGAGACGGTCACCACCTCCTCACCGGCCGCCGCCGACAGGAAATCGTGTTCCACCTGGTAGCGGGCGTGCTCCGGCTGTTCCGGGCGGAAACGCATCACCATCGTCTCCGGCCCGATCGTCAAGGCACGGGCGACCACGTCGTAATCCTCCACCGACGCCTGCAGATGCATCAGCCGTTCACCGGAGGCCGCGTGCGCCGCGTGCAGTTCGGCCGGCGTGCGCACTTTCGAGACCCCGGACCAGGAGCCGCCGTCGTACGGTTTGACCCACAGCGGATAACCGATCGCCGCGGCCGCCGCGTCCAGATCGAACGACCGGTCCCGCGGTTTCCCCGGCACCAGAACCGTCTCCGGAATCCGCAGCCCCAACCGCATCAGCACACAGCAGGCGGCGTGTTTCTCCATCGATTCCAGCGTGAACGGGCTGTTCAGCAGATGCACGTCGTCCATCAGCGCGAGCTTCTTCAGGTAGTACCAGTGCGACAGCCGGTCGATCACCAGCCCGTGCCGGGCCCGGTCCCGCAGATTGAACGGCTCGACGGTCATCCGGACCGGCAGCGTCCGATGGGTGCGCCCGTCCGCCCCGGTCACCAGCCCCAGCCGGCGCAGCAACGCCTCGTACGCGCGCGGCCAATCCTCCTCGGCGCCCAGCAGCATCCCCACGGTGTGTTCGACATCGGCCACGACACCCTCCTTCTTCGCCGGGACCGGGGGCTCCACGGACTGCCTTCTCCAGGATCGGGGGTTCCACGATCCGGCGCGGATAATCTCGGCGGATGCGGATCCGGATCGAGGGCGGCGACCTGCCCCGGGGCGAACAGTGGCGGCTCGGCGATGTCGAGGTGGGGGTGCAGCGCCGCAAGGAGGTGGTGGACCGGATCCCGGTGCACGCCGATCGCGCCGTCTGGGAGTTCGAGGTCGACTCCCGGGAGGTGGACGGCTGGATCGACGTCGGCGGGCCCTGGGTGCACGGCCGGCCGGGCGCGCGATTCCTCTACCTGAGCTGGGGTTCGACCGGCACCGGGGAGTTCGCCGGGTTCCGCCGCGCCAAGCTGATGTTCGGCGACATCCCCGGCGACGTGCTGCGCGCCGCGGCCGCCGATGCCGGAACCCTGGTCGGGCGACTCGGCCTGACCGGCCCGGACGGCGGTCCCCGTTGCGCCCGGGTGAAGCCGCCGGACATCACCTGGACCCTGGAGTGACAGCGGTCACGACCGCGCCGTACCGCCGGGCGCCGGAAAGTGTCGGAGGGGCGGCCTAGAGTCGGCGGCATGTTCGAGCCCGTCATCACCGAGGCCGTGCGATCCGAGACCCGGGTCCTGCACGGGCTGGTCGGCGTGGCCGGCGGGCTCAGCCTCTGGGGTGAGGACGGCGCGGCCGTCGCCGGCCGGGCGACCGGGCGGGGCTCGGCGGCCCAGCCACACCCGTTCGCGGTCCCCGCCGACCGGCTGCTGCCGGGGGAGTCCTGGTCCGAGGTCGCCGTCACCCTGCCGTCCACCGGCTCCGGGCCGATGCCGTCACCCCACCTGGGACTGCCACCCCGGCGCGGGGCGCCACGGGCGCGGGCCTGGCGGGTTCCGGCTGTCGACGTGCCGTTCGCCGACGCCGACCTGGTGGCCGAGTTCGACGGCCGGGTCGCCCCGTCGGCCGGGTGGATCGTCGAGCTGTGCGGCTTCGCGGCGAGCCTGGTCCGGCGCGGCCGCGTGCTGCCCGGCGTCCGCCTCGACGGGGCCCGCCCGGCGGCCCGGTGGCGCCCGGTGATCGCCGGCGCCGACGCGGTCCGGCAGGCCGCCCTGCTCGACCACATGCCACCGGCCTGCCGCGCCGCCCACCGGCAACCGGCCGCCGACACCATGCGTGCCGCCCTGGAGCGCCTGGTGGACGGCCTGGTCCGGACCAGACTGGCCGAGACCGGCGTGACCCTGGGGGGCTACGGCTGGCTGGCCGCACTCAGCGGCGAGCCCGAGTTCGAGGCCGCCCCGGAGCTCGCCGACACCCTCGCCGGCCGGCTCGACGCGTGGTTCGAGCAGGCCTCCGCCGGGGCCGAGGTGCGGGTCTGCTTCCGGCTCGGCGACCCCCGCGAGCACGAGCCGGTGCTGCCCGGCGAGGTGCCCCTGCCGGAGGACACCTGGCGGCTGGAGTTCCTGCTGCAGGCGGTCGACGAGCCCAGCGTCCTGGTGCCCGCCGCCGACGTGTGGCGCGACGCCTCGGCGCCGCTGCGCCGGTGGACGTCGCATCCCCAGGAGCGGCTGCTCGCCGGGCTGGGCCGCGCCGCCCGGCTCTACCCCGAGCTCGACGGGGCGCTGCACCAGATCCACCCCGGGCAGATGCTGCTCGACACCGAGGGCGCCCACCGGTTCCTCAGCCACGCCGCCGTGCTGGAGGAGGCGGGCTACGGGGTGCTGCTCCCGGCCTGGTGGCGACGCCGCCCCAGCCTCGGGCTGTCGCTGGAGGTGCGCGGGCGTGACCCGATCGCACACGTGCTCCGGGACCGGACGGTCGGGCTGCGGGAGCTCGTCGACTTCCAATGGGGCCTGGCACTCGGCGGGCGCACCCTGACCGAGGACGACCTCGCCGACCTGGCCCAGGCCAAGGTGCCACTGGTCCGGCTGCGCGGGCGCTGGGTGTTCCTCGACCCGGAGCGGCTCGCCGCCGGGCTGGCGTTCCTGAAACGCGGCGGCGGCCGGATGACCGCCGGGGACGCGCTGCGGGTGACCCGGCTGCTCCCGCCCGAGGAGCTGCCGCTGCCGGTCACCGACGCCCGCGGTGAGGGCTGGCTGGCCGACCTGCTCACCGGCAGGCTGGACGAGCGGCTCGAGGTCCTGCCCCCGCCCGAGGGTCTCGTGGGCCGGCTCCGGCCGTACCAGATCCGGGGTTTCTCCTGGCTCGCGTTCCTCGACTCGCTGGGGCTGGGCGCCTGCCTCGCCGACGACATGGGGCTCGGCAAGACGGTGCAGCTGCTGACCCTGCTGCTGCACCACCGGGAGGGCCCGGCGCTGCTGATCTGCCCCCTGTCGGTGCTGGGCAACTGGCAGCGTGAGGCCGAGCGGTTCGCGCCGTCGCTGCGCGTGCGGGTGCTGCACGGCGCCGCGCGGGACGACCCGGCCGCGCTCGCCGACGGCGCCGACCTGGTGCTGACCACGTACGCCACCGCGGTGCGCGACGCCGACGCCCTCGCCGCGATCAGCTGGGACCGGGTGGTGCTCGACGAGGCCCAGCACATCAAGAACGCCGGAGGTCTCGCGGCCCGGTCGGTGCGCCGCTTCCCGGCCCGCAACCGGATCGCGCTGACCGGCACCCCGGTGGAGAATCGGCTGGCCGAGCTCTGGTCGATCCTCGACTTCGTCAACCCGGGCGTGCTGGCGTCGGCGCACACGTTCCGGGCCCGGTTCGCGGTCCCGATCGAGCGCTACGCCGACGAGGACGCGGCCGCCCGGCTGCGCCAGGCCACCCGGCCGTTCCTGCTGCGGCGGACCAAGGCCGACCACGGCATCGCCGCCGAGCTGCCGTCCAAACGGCACGTCCGGCACCTGTGCGGGATGACCACCGAGCAGGTCAGCCTCTACCGGGCGGTCCTCGACGACCTGCTGGAACGACTCGCTGAACCGGGCGAGACCCGCCGCAAGGGCCTGGTGCTCGCGGCGATGACCAAGCTCAAACAGGCGTGTGTGCACCCGGCGCTGCTGCTGAAGGACGCGTCACCGCTCCCCGGCCGGTCCGGCAAGATCGACCGCCTGGAGGAGATCACCGACCACGCCCTCGGGGCCGGCGAGAGCCTGCTGGTGTTCACCCAGTTCGCCCGGTTCGGCGGCATGCTCACCCCGCACCTGGCCGCCCGGTTCGGGGTGCCGGTGCGGTTCCTGCACGGCGGCACCCCCGGCGGCGCCCGGGACCGGATGGTCGCCGAGTTCCAGCAGGCCGACCGGCCCGGGATCTTCGTGCTGTCGTTGAAAGCCGGCGGCACCGGCCTCAACCTGACCGCCGCCAACCACGTCGTCCACGTCGACCGCTGGTGGAACCCGGCCACCGAGACCCAGGCCTCCGACCGGGCGTTCCGCATCGGCCAGCGCCGTGACGTGCACGTCCACACCCTGGTCTGCCTCGGCACCCTGGAGGAGCGCATCGACCGGGTCCTGACCGACAAGGGAGTCCTGGCGGAACGGGTCGTCGGCTCCGGCGAGGGCTGGCTCAGCGCCCTCTCCACGAACGAGCTGCGCGACTTGTTCGCCCTCGCGCCGGAGGCCATCGTTGACTGACTTCTCCCTCGCCTTCCTCGGCATGTTCGCCCTGGCCTTCCCGTTCGCCCTGGCTTCCCGTTCTCCCTGGCCTTCCCGCTCTCTCTGGCTTTCTTGGGCATGTTCGCCCTGGCCTTCCCGTTCTCCCCGGCCTTCTCGGGCATGTTT
>NZ_BOMG01000015.1 GCF_016862075.1 Actinoplanes couchii
GTCCTCGCGTCGGAGGCCGTCGTTGGCTGACTTCTCCCTGGCCTTCCTGGGCATGTTCGAGTCGTTGCGGATGGGCCCGACGTTCGCGCGCGGCCGACGCGACGAACGGGCCGGCCACGTCCGCAGCCTCACCGTTTCCGGCAGCCTGGTCGTCGCCCTGGTCCGCGGCCCCGACGACCCGGTGTCGTTCCGCGCCCGGATCGCGGTCCGGGCCTTCGGCGCCTCCGACTGGGCGCGGGTGGAGTCGGCGCTGGTCGGCGAGGCACGCTTCGCCGCCGACCTGCTGAACGGGCGGATGCCGCCCGGCATCGAGGCGGTCTTCGCCGCTCAGGGGCTCAGCCTGCTGCCGCTGTCGTTCGACGAGGTGGCGCTGGACTGCTCCTGCGAGCGGTGGCCGATGCCGTGCGCCCACCTGGCGGCCACCTGTTACGCCCTGGCCCGGGCCTTCGAGAGCGACCCGTTCGAGGTCTTCACGTGGCGGGGCCGCTCCCGCGACGAACTGTTGATGCGCCTGCGCCGCCTCCGCGAGGCGAGGGCGGTGGACGAGACCTCCGCGGCCTCACCCGCGCCGGGGCGGCTCGCCGCCCCGAATCCGGCCACCGCCTCGGCGGATCCTTCTTCCGGGGCTTCGACGGGCTCCTTCACCGGGACTTCGTCAGGTTCCTCTTCCTGGACTCCGTCGGGCTCTCCGTCGGGCTTCTCGCCCGACCCTTCGCCGGGTTCTTCCGACCCTTCGCCAGGTTCTTCATCCGACCCTTCGCCGGGTTCTTCCGGGACTTCGCCAGGTTCTTTTTCCGACCCTTCGCCGGGCTCTTCCTCCAACCCTTCGCCGGGTTCCTTTTCCGGGACCTCGTCGGGCTCTTCTTCCGCCCCTTCGCCCAACCCTTTGCCGGGTTCCTCTTTCGCCCCTTCGGCGGATTCCTCTTCCGGGACCTCGTGGGGTTCCTCCTCCGAGCCTTCGTCGGGGTCCTCCTCCGGGGCTTCGCCGACCGGCGATTTGGCGGCTTTCTGGGGCACCGGATCGTTCGGCACGACGACCGCGGAGCCGAAATCCGCTGCCACCGAGGACGGGGCAGCGGTGGGAATCCGTCCGGACGCGCTCCTGGACCAGTTGGACGCCCCGGGGCTGACTCACGAGGGACGCCCGATCGCCGAGGTCCTGCGCCCGGCCTACCAGGCGCTACCGGATTCCCCCGCTACTTGAGGTAACCTTTTCGGTACCTATAACGGCTTTAAACCCGTATCGCGGATTTTTTCGTATTCCTGCAAAGATCGGTGCGCGGGATGGCGGCCGGTGGCCTCCGGAGCGCACGAAATCCCAGTTCAGCGGCCGTTTTGCGGCCTGCTGCCGGTCGACCCGGATCAGCTTCACGAACCGATGTGTGCGGATCGGTCGAACGGTCTGGTTCCCGGAATTCGCCGGACCGACGGTAGAGGTTCGTGATCAGCTGGCCGAGTCATGGCGGTTTATACCGAAAAGGTGTGAGATGAAAAACGTGATGCGAACGCTGGCCCTGTCGGGCATGACCCTGGCGGCCGGTGCGCTGCTCGGCATCAGCCCCGCCCAGGCCGCACCCGCCGCCGCTCAGTCGGCCGGCACCGTCTCCGTGCAGAGTGGCTGGGACGACGACGAGTACGTGGCCGACTACTACGACGACCGGTCGGACTGCGAGCGTGCCGGCCGGTTCGGCTATCAGCGGGGCTACTGGGACGACTACTACTGCACCTACGCCTCGGGAAGCTGGGACGGGTCCTGGGCGCTGGTGGTCGAGGAATACCGGCGCTGGAACCGCTGAGACGGCGACCAGCCGTCCGGGCGGCAGGGCTGCTGAAGACGGCAACCGGTCGTCCGGGCGGCAGGGCTGCTGAGACGGCAACCGGCCGTCCGGGCGGCAGCACCGTCCGGACCCCTACGGATCATCATCGGCCCAATCGGTCGCTGATCCGGCGTAAGTGGTGACAACGGCTGCCCCTCACCGCGAGGGGCAGCCGTTTCCCGTGGAATCACCAGGCGACGGGCGCGTAGTCCTTCAGGAAGCAGCCGAACAGATCCTCGCCCTGCTCGCCGCGGACGATCGGGTCGTACACCCGGGCCGCGCCGTCGACCAGGTCGAGCGGGGCGTGGAAGCCCTCCTCGTGAAGCCGCATCTTCGTCGGGTGCGGCCGCTCGTCGGTGATCCAGCCGGTGTCGACGCTGGTCATCAGGATCCCGTCGGCGAACATGTCGTCGGAGCTGGTCCGGGTCAGCATGTTCAACGCGGCCTTGGCCATGTTCGTGTGCGGATGCCCGGCACCCTTGTAACCGCGGGCGAAGATCCCCTCCATCGCTGATACGTTGACCACGTACCGCCGCGGGAATTTTGATTGTGTCATTGCCGACCGCAAGCGGCTGACCAGGATGAACGGTGCGGTGACGTTGCACAGCTGCACTTCGAGCAGCTCCAGCGGGGCCACCTCGTGCACCCGGTCGCTCCAGCTGTTGGTGGCCGTCACGTCGGGGATCAGCCCGCCCGCGTCGATCGCCACCGACCGGGCGGTCAGCGCCATCGACGTCACCTGCTCCGGCGTCAGCATCGGCGAGGACGCCGCGGTCAGGGCGGCGGCCGGCGACGAACCGATCGCGGCCTGCGCGGCGAAATACTCCAGCGCGGGCAGCGGGCCGTCCGGCAGCGGGGCCGTCTCGGCCGCCACGAGTTCGGAGTACGAGCCTGCTGTCCGGCGTACCGTCTGGGCCGCGTTGTTGATCAGAATGTCCAGCGGACCGCGCGCCGCCACCGACTCCGCAAGGCCCACCACCTGCGCCGGGTCACGCAGATCGATGCCGACGACCCGCAGCCGGTGCAGCCAGTCGGCGCTGTCCGGCATCGCCGAGAACCGGCGCACCGCGTCGTGCGGGAACCGCGTCGTGATCGTCAGATCGGCGCCGTCACGCAGCAGGCGCAACGCGATGTACATGCCGATCTTGGCGCGACCGCCGGTGAGCAGCGCCGTCCGGCCGGTCAGATCGGTCCGGGCGTCACGCCGCGAACGGTTCAGCGCGGCACAATCCGGGCAGAGCTGGTGGTACCACGCGTCGACGATCGTGAACCGCTGCTTGCACGTGTAACACCCACGCGCCTGCTTCAGCACCCCGGCCGTTGCACCCTGCACGGTGCTGGTCAGCGGAATCCCGGCGGTCTCGTCGTCGATCCGCCCCGGCGCGCCGGTCGCGGTCGCCTCGGTCACCGACCGGTCGTGCGCGATCACCGCCGCCCGCCGCTCCCGCCGCCGCTGCAGCTTGACCGTCTTGAACAGCCCGGCCGTAGCCCGCCGCAACTCCACCGAGTCCGGATGCTCCGGCGGCAGATCCTGCGCCTCGGCCAGAACCGCCAGACAGATCGCGAGCCGCTCCGGATCCAAACCCACCACGTCCGGTTCGACACTGCCGGTCATTCCTGCGTCCCCCTCAACTTCGGTACCCGCACGCACTGTACTTACCCGCGCTCCTATCGGCCGCGATGCCCCGGCACTGCACAACTTCAACTTCCCAAGCTTGCTCCGGTACGCCGGACAAGCCCAGCCGTCATCCACAGCCCTCTCAGCTGTGGACGACCGGCCCGGTCCCGGGATCCTGCGGGCCGTCGTTGTCCACAGCCTTTCTCAGCTGTGGGTGGCCGGCCTGGTCTCGGGATCCTCCGGGGTATCGTCCGGACCGGGCCGCGCCGGTTTCGGCTGGTGGGCCGGCTTTTCCTGGTCGGCGAGCGACGCGGGCCGCTGGGTGTGCCGATCGTAGGGATGCTCACCCGACCCCGCGGTCCACGACGGCCCGGTGTTGGCCGCCCGCCCCTTGTCCGGCAGGTGATCGGCCAGAGTGGCAGGCCGGATCGTCCCCCGAAGCCGATCGTCGAGCGTCTCCGGCCGCCGCCCACGCTGATACTCGATCTCGTTCCGGCTCCCGTCACCCGCCGGAGCCTGCCCGCCCGAGACATCCTCCAGCGTCCGGGGCCGATAGGGATGCCCGTAGTCGACGTCGTCATCCACAGCCGACTCCCCGGAATCGGGCACCTCGGTGTCGGCCGCAGGCTCGGGCGCACGCTCGGACTGGGTGTCGGCGGCCGGCTCGAACGCCGCCCCCACTTCCTCGACCAGCCCGGACCCCGCCACATCCAACGGAGCCGCTTCCACAACCGGCTCCGTGACGGGTTCCGCAGCCTTCCCCGCGACTTCTTCCACAACCGATTCCGCAGTCCGCTCCGCGACGGGTTCCGCAACCTTCTCAGTGACCGGCTCCGCAACCGGCTCGGCAGCCTGCTCCGTGATCGGTCCCGCAACCGGCTCTGCGGCCTGCTCCGTGATCGGTTCCGCGACGGGTTCCGCGACCGATTTCGGGATGTCGGCAGCTCCGAATTCGCCGGACGAGAACTCGGTGAAATGACTGCCCCGGGCATCAGCGTAGGGATCCACAGCATCGAGAACACTGCTGTCGAGGGATCCCTGCACCGCGCTGGCGTCCGCTTCGGCGGCGGCCGGCTTGCTCAGCCACTCGTCGAGGGTCTCGGGCCGCTTGGAAGCCTCCGTCCCCGTCTCAGAAGCCTGCTCGTCCCGGGACTTCACCGGAGTATCCGCCAGCCAGTCCCCAAGCGTCTGCGGCCGCCGTGCAGCAGGCGATTCCGCATAGGGGTGAGGCAGATCAGCATCCAGCTGAGGAGAGAACCGCGCCGCAGTGGACGGTCCAGGCTCAGACCACCAGGCAGGAGCCTCGACATAGGGCAGAGGCCCCGGACTACCCGGAGCAGGGGAGGAAGGCCCAGCCTCCACCCCTCGACCCGCATCCTGGCGTTCGCCCTTCCCCGTCCCAGGCTCCTGCCCCTGTTCCCGTTCCTGTCCCTGGGCCTGTTCCCGTTCCCATTCCAGGGCCTGGTCCTTGGCCAGTTCCTGGGCCTGTTCCCGTTCCTGGGCCTGGACTTGGGCCAGTTCCTGGGCTTGTTCCCGCTCCTGGTCCTGGGCCAGTTCCTGGGCCGGAGCCTGGGATGCGGGGTAGCCTTGCCCCGGGGATGGTTCGCCCATGCTCGTCCCCGGCGAGTCGAGCGACTCCTCCGAGGCCCCCGATGAAGCGCCCCGATCAAGCCAGTTGAAGGAGTCCGCCCCAGAGTTGACAAGGTTCGCAAGCCGAGGATCCGACCGCCAGGCAAATGGATCCGGAATCCCAGAACCCTCCGCCACAACCGACCCCCCAGCCGACGAACCCTCGCCGCCCGACTCGGCCCCCGCCCCAACCGAAGCCTCTGACAAGCCGCCCTCGCCCGTCTCAACCGTCGCAACGTCAGGGTGCGGGGTGACGTTCTCAACCGCCTCGACGTCAGGGTGCGGCGCGGCGCTCTCAACCGTCTCGATGTCAGAGCTTGGCGCGGCACTCTCGACATCAAGGCCTGCCGAGTCGATCTCGATCGACTCGACCTCAAGATCCGGTGCAACGGTCTTGGCTGCCGCACCATCGAGTTCCGGCGCCGTCGTCTCGAACTTCTCAGCTTCGAACCCCGGGGCGGTGGTCTCGTTGGTCTCGGCACCGAGGCCCAGCCCGGTGTTTTCAATCGGCTCAGCGTCGAGGTCCGGGGTGGCGCTCTTGGCCGGCTCAGCGTCGAGGTCCGGGGTGGCGCTCTTGGCCGGCTCAGCGTCGAGGTCCGGGG
>NZ_BOMG01000016.1 GCF_016862075.1 Actinoplanes couchii
GAGGTCCGGGGTGGCGCTCTTGGCCGGCTCAGCGTCGAGGTCCGGGGTGGCGCTCTTGGCCGGCTCAGCGTCGAGGTCCGGGGTGGCGCTCTCGATCGGCTCGGCCTCGATCTCCGAGGTGGCGCTCTCGGCCGGCTCGGCCTCGAGATCCGGCACGGTCACCTCAGTTGCTTCAACCTTCAGGTCAGGCGCACCAATATCGGCCAGCTCGTCTGCGTCTGCCTTGGTCAACTCGCCCTCAGCAACCGGCGCAGTACTTCCGTCCGCCCCGATCTCAGCGGCCGTTCCGACGCCCTCAACCAGATCAAGTTCGATGACCAGCGCGCCGACCTCGGTGTCGTGCTCCTTGCCGACATCAGAGGCCAGAACGCTTTCCTCGTCCTTCTTTACGGCCTCACCGGCCAGCACGTCGGCCTCGGCCTCGTCGTTCTCTTCGATCGCAGTGCCCGGTGCGCTGTCCTGGGCCTCGTCATTCTCAACCGCAGCGGCTAGCGCGCCGTCCTGATCCTGTTGCTTCCCTTCGACCTCAGCAGCCAGCGCGTTGTCCTCGACCGGCTCAGCTCCGGCACTTCGGTCGACGTCCCCCAGCAGCGAGACATCCGCGGCGAGGTCGGCGTCCTCAGTAAGTGCGGTGTCTGTAACGAGGCCGGTGTCCGTGGCAGGGGCAGTTCCCGCACCGACTGTGGCACCCCCACCGACCGTGGCATCCCCACTGGGCGTGGCATCCACACTGGGCGTGGCGTCCGCGACGGCGGTGGTATCCGTGATGGATGCGGCTGCGGTGATCGCTTCGGCCTCGTCCCGCGGTGCTACCTCGCCCGACGTGGTGGTGTCCCAAGCTGGTTCGTGGTCTGCCGTCGATGCGGCGTCAGGAACGGACAACGACCCAAGAACCGGCATGACTGTCGAAGGCCGGTCAACCTGATCTGCCGACTCAACCGGATCTGTCGGCGTGATGTCCTCGGCGCTGCCAAGAGAGGGCTCCGGCACGAACTGGGATGCGCCCACAAGATCGGAGGCCGACACCTGATCGTTGTCGGGCTCGGTCTCCAGCGCAGTCCCAACGCCGGTCTCAGTCCCGGTCCCGGACGCGGTCCCAGTCTCGGTTTCGGCCTTGGATGCGGTCTCGGCCTCGGGGAAGTCGGAGGCATCCGTGTCGGCCTCGTGGTCGGCATCCTCGACCTGTACCGCCTCGTGGTCGGCGTCCTCGATCTGTACCGCCTCGGCCTCCGTGCTTAGGCCGATCTCGTGGCCGGCCTCAAGAACAGCGCTAGGTTCGCGAGCGCCGCTAGTTCCGCTAGCAGTGCTCGCTGACGGAGCGGCGCTAGTTTCGGGCTCAGCGTCAGTTTCGGGCTCAGCGCTAGGTTCGGTGTCAGTG
Source organism: Actinoplanes couchii (assembly GCF_016862075.1). Lineage (GTDB taxonomy): Bacteria > Actinomycetota > Actinomycetes > Mycobacteriales > Micromonosporaceae > Actinoplanes > Actinoplanes couchii. The sequence goes on from NZ_BOMG01000016.1 coordinate 1,379, forward strand.
CTAGATGTTCTAGCGGCGCTAGTTTCGAGGTCGACGCTAGCTTCCGGAGCGGTGGTGGGTTCCGACGTAGCGAGGCTGGCATCCGGGTCGGTGCTGGTCTCGGGAACTGGACCGGCTTCGGGAACTGGGCTGGTCTCGGGAACTGGGCTGGTCTCGGGAACTGGGCTGGTCTCGGGAACTGGGCTGGTCTCGGGAACTGGGCTGGTCTCGG
>NZ_BOMG01000017.1 GCF_016862075.1 Actinoplanes couchii
TGGGCTGGTCTCGGGAACTGGGCTGGTCTCGGGAACTGGGCTGGTCTCGGGAACTGGGCTGGTCTCGGGAACTGGGCTGGTCTCGGATTTTGTGTGCTGGTCGGTCTCCGGGAGCGCCTCGGGGTGTGTGACCTCGTCGATCTCGGTGGTTGCCTCGGTTGCCGTGCTTTGGTCGGTTTCCGCTGCTGGGATGGGGTCTGCGATTAGCGGATGGTCGGGAACCGGGGCGGTGTCTGCGTCGGTGCTGGTATCAGCACCGGACTCGATCACGGTGTCGATATCCGGCGCCGAGTGACCGTCGGACGCCGGGTGAGCGTCGGACGCCGACTGAGCGTCGGGCACCGGGTGAGCGTCGGGCACCGCATTTTCGGCGGGCTGCCCTGGCACGTGGGGGTGAGCGTCGGGTATCGAGTGAGCGTCGGGCGCCGTGAGGTTCTCGTCTGCCGCGTGGGATTCGCCTGGGATATGGGTGTCGGTCTGCGGGGTGGGGGCGAACTCGGAGAAGGCGTCGAGGACGTGATCGGGTGCGTCTTCCGCTGCGGACTCGTCTACAGAGGAGAAATCAGGGGAGGAATGGGCAGGGGAGGACTCCGCCGCAGGGGTCCGGGCAGCGGCTGCGGAAGCCATCGGGGAAGCCGCTTTGTCCGGGTCTGCGGTAGCGGCTGGGGCCGGGAAGGACGCTGTGTCTGTGTCTGCAGCAAAGGGCGGGGTCGGGAGGGGCGCTGTGTCCGGGTCTGCGATTGAGGTCGGGATCGGGGTCGGGGGAGACGCCGGGTCAGCGGTTGCGGTTGGGGGAGACGCCGGGTCTGGGGTTGCGGTTGGGGGAGACGCCGGGTCTGGGGTTGCGGTCTGGGTCGGGGTTGGGGGAACGGTTGGGGAATGGGTGTCGGGGGCTGAGGTGGTAGTGGGGGTGGGGGTGGGGTGTTTGGTGGGGGTGGCCGACGCTGCTGCCTCGGCCAATGCGGCTGCCTCGGCCAGTTTGGTTGCCTTGGACGGCTTCACCGTGGACTGGGGGGCCGGGGACGTGGGGAAAGCCTGGACCGCTGCGTCGTTTGCCAGGTGGGGTGGTAGGCGTAGGACCTGGGTTGCTGACGGGTCGTTCTCCTTGTCCTGCACTGGGTTGTGCTGGGGGGAGTCCTTGGGGTCCTGAACTTCCGGGTCCTGGGCCGGTAGTGGGGGCTCCGCTTTCACGGTTTCGGCGCCGGCTGCCAAGGTGGCTTCCACCTCGGCCCAGATGGTTTCTGGATCTATCGGTTCCGGGGCTGCGGTCACGCTTGCCTCTACTTCGGCCCAGATCAGTTGAGTGTTTTCCTCGTTGGCGGGAGTCACCAGTGGGGTGCCCGGTGTGTGGTTCTGCCGCGGTGAGGGGGAGAGAAGGTCCGGGAAGGGCGGGTCCGTGAGGGACGGGTCCGGGAAGGGCTGGTCGGTGGGGGACGCGTTCGGGAGGGACGGGTCCGCGAAGGATGCGTTCGAGAAAGATGGATGTGGTTCGCCGGAAATGTCCTGGTCCGCCACCGTGTCCGGGCTGGGCGCGGGGGGAGCCGAAATCGGGTAGGACGACGCGGGGGGAGCCGAGATGGGTACCGGCGGTGCCGAGATCGGGGCTGAGGAAAAGGGCGGGGCCGAGATGGGCGCGTAGGGGATCGGGGGCGCCGAGATCGGAGCGGAAGGCATGGGAGGAGCTGAGATCGGCACGGAAGAGGCGGGCGGCCGGTTGGCGGACGCGGCTTCGTCCGAGGCGGTGAGGTTGCTGTCGGAGGAGTAGGAGATCGGACTCCATGCGGTTACCGACGGCGTGGTTCCGCCCGGCGATGCCGGGGTGACCGTGGTGGAGATGATCGCGCCCGTGGAAGAGATGCCACCGGAAGAGGTACCGACGGAAGGGGTGCCGACGGAAGAGGTGCCGGTGGAAGAGGTGCCGGTGGAAGAGGTTCCGGTGGAAGAGGTTCCGGTGGTGGTGCCGGTAGAGGAGGCATCAGCGGAAGAGTCTTCGGTAAGGGCGCCGGCGGGAGAGGTGCCGGAGGAAGTGGCTGCGGTAGGGGAATCGGCGGTCGGTGTGGTGGGTCGCTCCAGGACCGCGGTTGCCGACGGGTCGGAGAAGTCCGTGGGTGGCCCGGCGGGCGGTTCAGCAGACGAAAGACCGGCGAACGGTTCGGACGGCGAAAGGCTGGCGAACGGTTCGGAAGGCGAAGGGTCTGTGAGCGACTCGGCAGGTGAAAGGCCGGCGAGTGGCTCGGCAGACGAAGGACCGGCAGGCGGTTCGAAAGGCGAAGAACTGGAGGACAGAGAGGCAGGCGGAACCTGCGGGCCGGAAGGCGGGCCGGCGGGGGAGATCTGCTTGGCGGACATGTGGGGGGACAGGTCCGCCGTCCGGTGGCGGCCGGGGGACCGGGGCTTCTCGTCGTCCGTGCCGGGGGTGGTGCCGGTCGGACGGTTCGGCAGCAGGCCGCCCGCGTGGGCCATCTCGTCGTTCTTGCCGGAGATGTAGTTGAGGAAGTCCTCGTACTCCAGGACCACCGGGTCGGTGGACGCCGGTGCCGGCGACGGCCCGGACGGCAGGGCGGCCTGCACCGGACGCGTGGGCAGGGCGTGGGTGACCAGCGTCCCGTCGATCACGTCGGGACCGCGATACGCGTGACGCCCGGTCGGCTCCTCCACCTGGGCGTACTCCGCCAGTCCGGCCTTCTCCTGGAGTCTCCGCAACGGCCCGGGCGCCCACCACGCGGCGTCGCCCATCAGGCGCAGCACGGCGGGAACCAACAGGACGCGGACGACCGTCGCGTCCAGGAGCAGGGCGATGATCATGCCGACGCCGATGAAGCGCATCGTGGTGACCGACGACAGCGAGAACGCGCCGGTGACGACGATCAGCAGCAGGGCGGCGGCGCTGATCACCCGGCCGGTGCGGGTGAGGCCGATGGTGATGGCCTGGTCGGTGGTGGCGCCGCGCATCCGGGCTTCGACCATCCGGGACAGCAGGAACACCTCGTAGTCGGTGGAGAGCCCGAACACGACGGCGGCCATCAGGACGACGATGCCCGCTTCCAACGGGGTCGGGGTGACGTTCAGCAGCGATGCCCCGTGACCCTCCTGGAAGATCCAGACCAGCAGGCCGAAGGTGGCGGAGAGGCTGAGCCCGCTCATCAGCACGGCCTTGACCGGCAGCAGGATCGAGCCGAAGGCCAGGAACATCAGGATCAGGGTGGCCCCGGCCAGCAGGCCGATCATCAGCGGCAGCCGGGCGCCGATGGCCTCCAGGCTGTCGATGTTGCGGGCGGTGGCGCCGCCGACGATCACCTCGGTGCCGGCCGGTGCGGGGAGGGCGCGGAGCCGGTCGACGGCGTTGCGGGCCTCGTCGCTGAACACGTCGGCGGCCTTCAGGTCGGCGCTGAGGACGACGACGTCCTTGCCGTTGCCGCCGCTGCCGGTGACCGTCGCGACGCCGGGCACGTTGCCGGCCGAGGTGATCAGCTGGGTGACGTCCGGCTGCGCGCCGCCTGTCGCGCGGACCACGATCTGCACGGCGTCCGAGCCGAACTGCGGGTAGTCGGCCTTCAGGGTCTCGATGGCGACCCGGGACGGATCCCTGGCGGGCAGTTGACGCTCGTCGTTCTCACCGAAGCGGGCGTCCAGGATCGGCAGGGCCAGGAGCGCAAGGACGGCCACGATGGGTACGGCCACCAGGACGGGCCGCCCGAGGACCCATCCGGCCAGCCGCTGCCAGCCGGCGTCGCCCTTCGCGGCGAACGGCAGCCGTACCGGGATCTTGTCGACGCGCGGCCCGAGCACCGCGAGCAGGGCGGGCAGCAGTGTCAGGGACAGCAGCATGGCCAGGAAGACGGCGGCCAGCCCACCGTAGGCGAGGGATTTGAGGAAGCCCTGCGGGAACAGCAGCAGCCCGGCCAGCGCGGTCATCAGCAGGGTGGCGGAGAAGACCACGGTGCGGCCGGCGGTGGCGACGGTGCGCTTGACGGCTTCGGCGGTGTCGTGGACGGCCTGCTCCTCGCGGAACCGGCCGACCATGAACAGCCCGTAGTCGATGGCCATGCCGAGGCCGAGGAGGCTGGCGACGTTGACGGCGAACGAGTTGACCTCGTGGGTGAGCGCGACCGCGTGCAGGAATCCGAGGGAGCCGAGGACCGCGCAGCCGCCGATCAGCACCGGCAGGGACGCCGCCACCAGCGAACCGAAGATCACCAGCAGCAGGATCAGCACGATCGGCAGTGAGATCATCTCGGCGAGCGCGAGGTCCTCGGTGGAGCGTTCGGTGGACGCGTGCCCGAGCGGGATGCCGCCGGCCAGCTGGACGGTCGCGCCGGGGACCGTGAACGAGTCCGCGATCTCGCCGTACGCCGCCATCTTGTCCGCGTCGGTGTCACCTGTCAGGGTGACGACCGCGATCGCGCTGGACCGGTCGGCGGACGCCAGGGCCGGCTGTTTGTCCGCCCAGTACGAGGTCTGCGCGACCACCGCCGACTTCGGCAGCGCCGCGAGCCGTCCGGTGATCGCCGTGCCGAGCGCGGCGTCGTCGATGCCGCCGCCGGTCGGTGTATAGATCGCGATGACGTCGCCGGACTGCCCGCTCGTCGCCTCGGCCACCACCTCCGCGGCCCGGGCCGACTCACTGCCCGGGTCGTTGTAGCCACCTTCGGTGAGCTGCCCGAACACTCCGAAGCCCCAGCCGCCCGCACCGAGCACCGCGACCAGCGCGATGATCAGAACCGGCCACCGTAGGCGGGCGACCCGCGATCCCCAGCCCGCGAACACGCGTTCCCCTTTCCCGGTTCTTGGCACAGGTCAGCTCAAGCTCGCCGCCTGTAGGGAGATGCCACCGCACGTGCCGTCGAAAGCCGCTGCGGTGATCCACTTGACGGAGATCTTGCCAGTACCTGAAGCACGGTACGAGATGACGTAGGCCGTCGTCTGCATGCCCGTCCCCTCGACCGTCCAGGAATCGGTGATCGTCGCACGGGAATCGGTGTCGGTGGACAGCCCGGCGGTCAGCGTGCCACGGGCGCCGGTGGCTCCGACGTACAGCCGCAGGGTGTGCTTTCCGGGCCCGGCCGGTGCCGAGAGAGTGAATCCGTTGCCCGCGCCGCACGTGCTGATCCCGCTGGTGGCGCCGGGTACGCCGGCCCACCGGAACCGTTGCGGGCTGAGCGTGTGCCGGTTGCGGGGCCCGGACGGTGTGCCTTCGAGGATGGAGAAGCCGCCGTCGGGTTTGCGTTCCAGCGAGTACCGGCCGTCCTCGCCCCAGTGCACCCAGTCGATGGTTCCCTCGGCCTCCAGATCGACGGTGTCCGCGATCGCCACCCGCTCGTAGACGATCGCGTCGATCGGGGCCACCGACGGCGACGCGGCGACGCTGAGCAGCGGGATCGGCACCTGCTCGGCGGGCGCGGCCGGCCCGGCGGTGACCGCGGCCTCCGGCTCGCCGTCGCCGATCCGGTACGCGACGAAGCCGATCAGAATCACCGCCAGGACCCCGGCCAGGATCATCACCGCGGGTTCCAGGTACTCCCGTCGACGGAGCACGGTTCCTCCCGGGGAGCGTTCTGAGGCCGGCGTGGGACGGGCGCGGTGGGCAGAGCGGTACACGATCTCATCCGGACCGGCCGCGACGGAACGGGGGATCCACCACCTCGGCGATTCGGGGGAGGTTCTTCGCCGGGTTACCACCGGTTGCGAGTAGCGTGTCCGGAGTTTCCGACTTGCCGACCGGGAGTTCGACGATGAGTGACAAGACCATCTCCACCAGCAAACGACGTGGCCAGGCGATCGCGGGTGTCCTCAGCGGCGTGCTCGTCTTCGCGGTGCTGGTCGCCGTCTTCGTCATGGTGCGCAACGAGGACGACGAACCGGTGTCCACGGCGGCGCCCGCTACGGCGGCGTCGGCGGACCCGGCCGGCGGCGACGCGCTGACCCGGGAGCCGGAGGTCCCGACCGGCACCGGCGCCCTGAGCGACCTGGCGATCAAGGAACTGGTGCCGGGGACCGGCGCGGAGGTCAAGACCGGCCAGACCGTCAGCGTCAACTACAAGCTGATCGGTTACACCTCCGGCACCGTGATCGACTCGTCGTGGTCGAACGGGAAGTCCACCCCGATCAGCTTCCCGATCGGGGTCGGCCAGCTCATCCAGGGCTGGGACAAGGGCATCCCCGGCCAGAAGGTGGGCAGCCGGATCCAGCTGGACGTGCCGGCCGCCCTCGCCTACGGCCCGGAGCGCGGCGACCTGCGCTTCGTCATCGACATTTTGTCGGCCGAGTAACCGCTACAGCTCCGTCACGATCACGTCGAGCCGGCGGGGCTGCGGTTGTTCGACGGTGAACTTCAGGTCGCGCAGGGCGGTGATCATCTCGTCCACCGAACCCGGCGCGACCTGCTCGTCGGCCAGCGCCCGCACCAGACGGCCCTTGGTCGCCTTGTTGAAATGACTGACGACGGACCGTTTCGTCACCCCGCCGACGGTCCGTTCGTGCAGCACCCGCAGGGTCGCCGCGGTGCCGCCGGGCTGCCACATCGCGGCGTAGGCGCCGGATCGCAGGTCCAGGACCGGCGTCTGCGCGGTCACCTCGTCCAAAGGCGATTTCAATGCCTTCTTCCAGTACGCGGTCAGCCCGCCGAGCGCCGGCAGGGCGACCCCGACCGAGCAGCGGTACGCCGGGATCCGGTCACCGAGGCGCACCACCCCCCACAGCCCGGAGAACACCACGGCGGTCCGGTCCAGCCACTGTCGGGACGCCGGTGTGAGAGTGGACGGCTCCAGGGCCTCGTACAACACGCCGGTGTAGATCTCGGAGGCCGGCACAGCCGGAGCCTCCAGCAGCACCGTGTTGCGGGCCAGCTCCCCCCGCTGCCCGTCGGAGAGCCCCAGCACCGCCAGGCTGTCCGCGATCGATCGCTCGCTGGTGCGGGAGCTGAGCGCGACGAGCTTCTTGGCGACCCGGGCCCGGGCGGCGGCCAGCGACGGCAGCCACAGGGCCGCCGGGTCGACGGGGGAACCGGCCGTGGCCGGGGTCTTGCCCTCGGAGGGCGGGAGCAGGATCAGCACGCCGAAACTTTAACCACCCACGGTCACGCTGGTTTTCACGCTGGCCCGGTCGATCGCGGTGGTCCGGATCGTGAAGGTGATCTCGTACGTGCCGGCCAGCGGGAACGAGATCGACCCGAGCGCCTGGTTCCCGGTCGGCAGCCCGGCGATCGGCTGGTCCACGGCCTCCAGCGCGGGATCGGTCAGCCGTGCGGTGACCTGCCACTCCTCGGCCCGCAGCGGCCCGCCGTCCGGGGTGTAGAGGAACGCGTGCACGGTGTTGTACTCGCCCAGCTCGACCGGGTAGATGTTGAACTGCACCGCGTACAGATCGCTGGTCAGCGTCTCGGAGAAGCCCTGACCGGTGATCTCCTTCTCCTTGGTGGCGGCGATCCGGCCCGGGTCCACCTGCACCAGCACCGAGCTGATCGCCAGGATCACCACGCTCGCCGCGACCTCGATCCCGACGGTCCGGCGCAGCCCGGACGCGGCCGCCCGGGTGATGACCATCCGGCGGGCGAACGCGGCGGCCCCCAGCACCAGCGCGGTGATCGCCAGTTTCGCGATCAGCAGCTGTCCGTATCCGGTCGTCCAGAGCGCGGACACCTTGCCCATCTGCACCACGGCCTGGATCGCCCCGGCGAACACCAGCCAGAGCACCGCGATCGACGCCCAGCGCGACCAGGCCGGCAGGATCACCCCGAGCACCCGCGGATGGGTGCCGCGCAGCAGGAAGCCGGCCAGGGTGACCAGCCCGCCGATCCACACCGCCATCGCGGCCATGTGCACGACCCCGGCGGTCACGGTGATGCCGGCCATCGGGGCGGCCACCGCGTGACCGGTCAGCGGCCAGGTCGCGAGCCCGGCCGCGGACAGGGCGATCACCGCGTACCCCCGCAGGCGGTTGATCTTGATCGGGGGTTTCGCCTCGGTGCGGACGAGGTCGGGGCCACCCGCGCCGACCAGCACGCGGGCCGGTTCGCGCACGGTTCGCGGGGCACGGCGCAACAGCGGCAGCAGCAGTGCGGCCAGCGCGCCCAGGATCACCAGACGGCCGGTCAGCAGCAGCCCGTACTCACTGGTCACCGTCTCGGTCAGCTCCTGCGCCGACAGTGACCAGAGTGGCGCCCCGGACCCCTGCTGCGGGTAACTGGCGATCGCGCCGAGGGTGGCGAACGCGGTCAGCGCGAGACCGACCCGGACCGTCTTCAGCGCGCCCGCCCGGGACCGGCCGCGCGGCCACAGGAACGCCAGGAACAGGGCGGGACCGGCGATCAGGGTGACACCGGCGTACCCGACGGTCTTGAAGACCGGCACCGCGACCTCGACCGACGGATGGGTGCCGGTGGTCTCCGACGGAGCCTCCGGGCGTTCCGACGGGGCGCCGACCGAGAAGCTGATCGCGCCGCCGACCGGGTGGCTGTCCGCGGAGATGACCCGGAAGCTGATCAGGTAGGTGCCGAGCGGCTTGTCCGCCTGCCGGACCGGGATGCGCATCACGGTGCCCTCGACGGTCGCCTTGCCGGAGATCCGGTCGCCGTTCGGCGCGATCACCTGCACCCGGCCCTCGACCGGGGTGACCGGCTCGCTGAAGGTCACCGTCACCTCGGACGGTGAGCTGCCGATCACACTGCCCGGCGACGGGCTGGCGCCGACCGGGGCGGCGTGCGCCTGGGCGGGCGAGGCGGGCAGGGTCAGGGAGGCGAGCAGGAACAGCAGGAACAGCATTACCCGGGTCACATCAGGTAGTTCGGATCGGCGTCGGGAATGGTTCAAGGTGAGCGCCTGGATACGATCCGAGACAGCTCCCGACCTCTTCCCGGAGGAGATCCGCATGACCGTCCACGCCCGCGCCGGGCTACCGGCCGAACCGGCCGATCTGATCGACGTTCCCAAGGTCATCTCGCGTTACTACACGGAGCACCCGGACCCCGCGCAGGCGGGGCAGCGGGTCGCGTTCGGCACCTCCGGGCACCGTGGCTCCAGCCTGCGCACCGCCTTCAACGAGGACCACATCGCCGCGACCAGTCAGGCGATCGTCGAATACCGCCGCTCGCAAGGCACGACCGGGCCGCTCTTCCTGGGGCGTGACACCCATGCCCTCAGTGAGCCGGCGCAGATCACGGCTCTGGAGGTCTTCGCCGCCAACGACGTGACCGTGTTGATCGACTCGCGTGATGGGTACACCCCTACTCCGGCGCTGTCCCACGCCATTCTCCGCTATAACGGTCTAAATGCCGATAAATCGGACGGGGTGGTCGTTACGCCGTCGCACAATCCGCCGGATGACGGTGGGTTCAAGTACAACCCGCCGAACGGTGGGCCCGCGGACACCGACGCCACGAAGTGGATCCAGGACCGGGCCAACGCGATCATCGCCGGCGGCTTGAAAGAGGTCCGCCGTTCAGCCCGGCCGACAGACCCGGAAAAATACGACTATCTGGGTACGTACGTCGACGACCTGCCGAACGTGATCGACATCGACGCGATCCGTAACGCGGCGGTGCAGATCGGCACCGACCCGCTCGGTGGTGCGAGTGTCGCCTACTGGGGCGAGATCGCCGACCGGCACCGGCTCAATCTGACCGTGGTCAACCCGCACGTCGACCCGACGTTCGGATTCATGACCCTGGACTGGGACGGCAAGATCCGGATGGACTGTTCCTCGCCGTACGCCATGGCGTCCCTGATCGCCCAGAAGGACCGTTTCCAGATCGCCACCGGCAACGACGCCGACGCCGACCGGCACGGCATCGTCACCCCCGACGGCGGCCTGATGAACCCCAACCACTACCTGGCCGTGGCCATCGGTTACCTCTACAAGTCCCGCGAGGGATGGCCGTCCGCGGCGGGCATCGGCAAGACCCTGGTCTCGTCGTCGATGATCGACCGGGTCGCCGCCGACCTGGGCCGCCGTCTGGACGAGGTGCCGGTCGGCTTCAAGTGGTTCGTACCCGGCCTGATCGACGGCTCGATCGGTTTCGGCGGCGAGGAGAGCGCCGGAGCGTCGTTCCTGCGCCGCGACGGCAAGCCGTGGAGCACCGACAAGGACGGCCTGATCCTCGACCTGCTCGCCGCGGAGATCATCGCGACCACCGGGAAGACCCCGAGCGAGCACTACCGGGAGCTGACCGCCCGGTTCGGCGAGCCCGCGTACGCCCGGATCGACGCCCCCGCCACCCGCGAGGAGAAGGCCGTCCTCGGCAAGTTGTCGCCGTCGCAGGTGACCGCGTCCACGCTGGCCGGCGAGGCGATCACCGACGTGCTGACCAGCGCGCCGGGCAACGGCGCGGCGATCGGCGGCCTCAAGGTCGTCACCGAGAACGGCTGGTTCGCCGCCCGGCCGTCCGGCACCGAGGACGTCTACAAGATCTACGCCGAGTCCTTCCGGGGCCCGGACCACCTGGCCCGGATCCAGGAGGAGGCCCGCGCCGTGGTGTCCGCCGCCCTGGCCGGCTGAGTTCGTCTCAGATCGACGGCTCCTGCGCCGACTGTCAGTCTGCAAGCAGACCGCAACCGGGCAGGAGCCGTGCGACACCGATGACCACCTCCGTTGTCTCCGTAGTGGTCGCCTCCGTGGCGAACCTCGGTGTCCTGGTGTGGCTCATGGTCCGCGGCGACGACGTGGCCCTCGGCTACGCCGGCGGCCCGATCGCGCTGGCCCTGGGCGTCTGGGCCTGCCACCGGATCGCCGGCGCCACCGGGCTGTCCCGGCCGGCCCGGCGGTTCTGGCGGATCCTCGAGGTCTCCGGCGTCCTGCTGCTGACCACCTCGTGCGTCGCGCTGATCCGGGCCAACAACGACGCCGGCATGTCGCTCTGGACCGCCGTACCGCTGATGTCCGGTGTCCTGGTGCTGATGTCGGCGTTCCTCGGCCTGCCCGGCCAGGCCCGGACCATGTCCGGCTGCCTGCGCGCCGCCCTCGACGGGTTCACCGTCGCCGTCGCCGCCGGGCTGGTCTTCTGGTACGGCGTCCTCGACCTGGCGCCCCGCGACACCTCGCTGGCCGCCCGGATCGTGGCCGCGGTCGTCGGCGTCGGCGGTGTCCTGCTGCTCGTGGTGATCGGCAAATCCGCGGCCCGGCCGGACAGTGTCATCGCGCCGGCCGCCCTGCGGGTGCTCACCATCGGCCCGCTCACCTGTGTCAGCGGCACCTTCCTGCAGATCGCCGGATCCGAGGACGCCCGGATGGCGGTCTCCGTCCTCTCCCTCCCGCTGACCGGGGCCGCCCTCACCCTCGGCGCCCACCTGCAACGGCGTGCCCTGACCCGGACCGGACCGGCCGTCACCGGTACCGGGCGTTCGCTGTTCAACCTGCTGCCGCTGGCCGCCGTCGCCGTGATGGCCGGCCTGGTGATCAGCGTCAGCGCCCAGGACCTCACCCACCGGCAGCGGGTCATCATCATCGGCGCGGTCCTGATCGCCGGTTTTGTCGTCGCCCGTCAGCTGCTCAGCCTGCGGGAGAACACCCTCGCCCTGCGCGGCATCCGCCGGCAGCAGGCCGAACTCGAACGGCTCGCGCTCAGCGACAACCTGACCGGCCTGCCCAACCGGGTCCGGTTCACCGTCGCGCTCACCGAGCGCCTGGACGCGGGCGAGGCGGCCGCCGCCCTGCTCATCGACATCGACGACTTCAAGATGATCAACGACACGATCGGGCCGGCCGCCGGGGACCAGCTGCTGCTCGCGGTGTCGCGGCGGCTGCGCAACCAGTGCTCGCCCGGGGAGATGCCGGCCCGGCTCGGCGGCGACGAGTTCGCCGTGCTCCTGCCCTCCTTCGAGGGCGCCGCCGACCGCCTGCTCCAGGCTTTCGCCGAACCGTTCGTGATCGCCGACCAGCAGCTGCTCCTGCACGCCAGCGCCGGGGTCGCGGTCGCCGCACCCGGGGAGACCGCCGACGAGGTGCTGCGCAACGCCGACATCGCGATGTACGCCGCCAAGGAGAACGGCAAGGCCTCCTGGGTACGCTTCGAGCCGAGCATGCGCCAGGACATGGCCGACCACGCCCGTCTCGCCGGCGAGCTGCGCAACGGCATCGCCCGCGGCGAGCTGCGCCTGTACTACCAGCCGGTGTACGACCTGGTCACCGGCCGGATGCACGGCTGTGAGGCGCTGGTCCGCTGGCAGCATCCGGTGCGCGGGTTCGTGTCGCCGGGGGAGTTCATCCCGTGCGCCGAGCGCTCCGGGCTGATCGTGCCGCTCGGCTCGTGGGTGCTGCGGACCGCGTGTGAGCAACTCGCCGCCTGGCGCGCCGCGTTCTCCTCGACCATCGAGGCGGTGAACGTCAACGTGGCGGTCCGGCAGCTGCGCGAACCGGGCTTCGTCGACGAGGTCGCCGCCGTCCTCAGCGACACCGGTCTCGTCCCGGACGACCTGGTCATCGAGGTCACCGAGTCGTCGGTGGTGGACGGCCCGCAGGTGCGGGAGACCCTGCAGGCACTGCACGAGATGGGCGTACGCCTGGCCCTGGACGATTTCGGCACCGGCCAGTCGTCACTCAGCCTGCTCCGCGCCTTCCCGGTGCACGCGCTCAAACTCGACAAGTCGTTCGTCGACGGCATCGCCGACGGCGCCGACCGGGGCCGCCTCGCCGTCGCCGCGGCGGTCGCCCAGCTGGCCGAGCACCTGCAGCTCAAAGCCGTCGCCGAGGGCATCGAGAACCAGGAACAGCTGGATCGCCTGCGCGACATGGGCTACCGCTACGGGCAGGGCTTCCTGATGGCCCGCCCGCTGCCGGCCGCCGAATGCGGCGCGCTGATGGCGGACGTGCCCGCACACGTCGCGTAGCGTTGCGGCACATGACCGTCATCACCGGCCATGTGCGCACCTTCTACCTGCTGCTGGTCAACACCGGTCTGGTGTCGGTCATCAACTTCACGGTGTGGTTCGCCGTCACCTTCTGGACGTACCTGCAGACCCGGTCGGTCTTCGCCACCGGTGTCATCTCCGGCATCTTCCTGGTGCTGACCGCGCTCACCGGCATCTGGTTCGGCAGCCTCGTCGACGGCCACCGGAAGAAGACCGCGCTGCAGGCCTCGGCCGCGGTGTCGCTGGTGTTCTACGGCGCCGCCCTCGCCGTCTACCTGCTGGTGCCCGCCGAGGCGTTCCGGGATCCGGCCGACGCGCGGCTCTGGGCGTTCGTACTGCTGCTGATGTTCGGGGTGATCGCCGGCAACATCCGCACGATCGCCCTGCCCACCCTGGTCACCCTGCTCATCGACGAGGACCGCCGGGACCGGGCCAACGGCCTGGTCGGCACCGTCTCCGGAACCACGTTCCTGGTCACGTCGGTGATCTCCGGTGTGCTGGTGGCGTTCGACGGGATGCTGTCGGTGCTGCTGCTGGCCCTGGTGGTGCTCGGGCTGGCGCTGGTGCACCTGGCGTTCGTCACGGTGCCGGAGACGGTCCGGGTTTTTTCTGACGGCGCGAAACCCGGCGTCGACATCCGGGGGACGTTGCGGATCATCGCGGGGGTGCCGGGGCTGTTCGCGCTGATCCTGTTCAGCACGTTCAACAACTTCCTCGGCGGGGTGTTCATGGCCCTCGCCGACGCCTACGGGCTGTCGCTGGTGTCGGTGCAGGCCTGGGGACTGCTCTGGGGTGTGGTCAGCACCGGCATGATCATCGGTGGGATCGCGGTGTCCCGGACCGGGCTCGGGAAACGGCCGCTGCGCCTGTTGCTGCTGATCAACCTGGTGCTGTGGGCGATCATCATGGTCTTCCCGTTGTGGGCCTCGATCTATCCGATGGCGGTCGGCATGTATCTGTACATGCTCCTCGTCCCGTATGCCGAGGCGGCGGAGCAGACCATCATGCAGCGGGTGGTGCCGTACGAGCGGCAGGGCCGGGTCTTCGGTCTCGCCCAGAGTGTCGAACAGGCGGCCTCGCCGTTGACGGCATTCCTGATCTCGCCGATCACCCAGTTCGTGTTCATCCCGTTCATGAGCGGCGGGGGCGCCGGGGCCGCGGCGATCGGTTCCTGGTTCGGCACCGGAGCGGACCGGGGGATCGCCCTGGTCTTCATCCTCACCGGTGTTTTCGGCATCGTGGCGACCACCGTCGCCCTGGCCAGCCGCCCCTATCGCTGGCTGTCGGCCCGGGTGACGACGGCGGAGACGGTGGTTCCGGGATGACCTTCCCGCTCGCCGTCGCACAGACCGAGATCACCACCGACCCGCGGGCGAACGGTGCGGCCGTCCGCGCCGCAATACGCGAGGCCGCCGACCGGGGCGCACGTCTGGTCCAGTTCAGCGAGGGCGCGCTGACCGGCTATGCGGGCCCCGCGAAGGAGCACTTCCGCGGCTGGTCCATCGACTGGAACCCGGTCACCGAGGAGCTGCGCCGGGTCATGGCCCTGGCCGCCGAGCTGCGGGTCTGGGTGGTGCTGGGCGGCAACCACCGGCTGTCCGGAGGGCACCGCCCGCACAACTCGCTCTGGGTGATCGACGACCGCGGCGAGATGGCCGACCGCTACGACAAGCGCCTGCTGTCGTACCGCGAGATCACCGGTTTCTACACGCCCGGCGATCATGTATGCGTCTTCGAGGTCGACGGCTACCGCTTCGGCTGCCTGATCTGCATCGAGGTGAACTTCCCCGAACTGTGGATGGAACAGGCGGCCCTGGACGTCGACTGCGTCCTGTTCTCCACCTACTCCGAGGACCCGATCTTCGAGACCATCGTCCGGGGCCACGCCGCCACCAACGGCCTCTGGGCCGCCATCGCCGTCCCGGCGTCCTGCGCACCGGCCGGCCCGTCGGCGCTGGTGGGCCCGCACGGCTACGTGTTACACCAGGCCCGCCCGGACGGCCCCGATGTGCTCCGCGCCGACCTGGACCGCACCGACCCGGCCCTGGACACGGCCCTGACCAGGGCCCGCCCCTGGCGAAAGAAGTCCCGTACCGGAGACGTCTACACCCCACACCGGGTGACCGACCCCCGCAGCACCGACCGGACCGTCACCTGAGGTCCTTCTCGAAACAGATCTGGTTGTACGGTGACGCACTGTAGCCGTTGATCTCGTGATAACCGCTGGTCAGGTACAGGCCGGCCGCCTCGGTCAGAGCCGCGTGGGTGCCCAGCCGCACGATGGTGACGCCGTGGCTCGCGGCGTCGGCCTCCAGGGCGGCCAGCAGCCGGCGCCCCAGGCCGATCCCGCGGGCGTGCGGCGCGACCCACAGATGCCGGATCTCCGCCATCCCCGGCTCCAGGCGCACCCACGCCCCGCAGCCCGCCGCGGGCCGGGCCAGCAGGAGCGCGCCGTCGATCGCGGCCGCCGGAGTCAGGGTCGTCTCGTCGTAGCCCTCCGGGAAGCGGCCGGCGAGTTCCGCCGCGTAGGCGCGCAGACATTCCCAGGTCTCGGCGTCGTCGGCGGGCACCGGGGTGATCGGGACGGCGGCCAGGCGCAGCAGGCGGCGGACCGTGTCCTGGGCGGCGACGAGTTCGGACTGCTGGGTGGGGGTGAGCCCGTCGATCAGGCCGGCGATTCCGGCGCGGGAGCGATCGTCGAGGGCGGCCCGCTCGGCGCGGCCGGCCGGGGTGGGCGTGACGATCCGGGAACGGGCGTCCGACGGGTGCGGGCCCACCCGTACCAGAAGCTGGTCCTCCAAGGTCCTGAGCAGACGACTCAGATAGCCGGAGTCGAGGCCGAGCCGGGTGCGCAGCTCGCGGACCGTGGCCTGCTCGCCGATCTCCCCGAGCAGGCGGGCCGGGCCGAGTGGCCGGTCCTGGCCCAGGTAGTGGTCGGTGAGCAGGCCGATCCGCTGGGTGTAGAAGCGGTTGAAGTCGCGGATCCGGTCGATCGCGTCGGCGGTCATCCCGCGACGATATCTGACCGGGGTCAGCGAATCACGGTTTGACGGCGACCGCCCCGTAACCCATCGCGGCGAAGTCCGGGTCCACGCCGGGCGGCAGCGTCCTGAAGGGCCAGATGTGCGCCAGGCCCGGCTCCTCCAGCCGCCAGTCACCGAAGAACGCGGTGATCACCTCGGGGCTGCGCGGGGTGAACGGCGAGTTGGCGCGCTGGTAGATCGCCGAGATCTTCGCCATGTGGTCCGGGCGGGCGTCCGACGCGGCGTGCGAGATCGCCAGCACACTGCCGGGCGCGACGGCGTCCCGGACCGTGCCGACCGCGGCGTGCGGATCCGTCTCGTCCGGGATCAGGTGCAGCAGGAACATCATCAGGATGCCGACCGGCTCGTCCAGGTCGATCAGCTTGCGCAGAGCCGGATCGGCCAGGAACGCCGCCGGATCGCCCGCGTCGCCGTGCACCATCGTCGTGTTCGGCGCGGCCAGCAGGGCCTGCCCGTGCCGGTAGACCACCTCGTCGCGGTCGACGTAGACCACCCGCACCGACGGGTCGATCGCCTGGGCGATCTCGTGCACGTTCTCCTGGGTCGGCAGACCGGAGCCGATGTCGATGATCTGGCGGATGCCGCGCTCGACGACCATGTGCTCGACGACCCGTTTGATCAGGGCGCGGCCGGACCGGGCGGCGGCCCGCATCTCCGGGGCCACGGCCAGCACCGCGTCGGCGGCGGCCCGGTCGGCGGCGAAATTGTCCTTGCCACCGAGGTAGTAGTCGTACATGCGGGCGGCGTTCGGAACCGAGGCGTCGATCCCATCAGGCACGGTCATCCACAGAGGATAGAGCGGCCCGGCGTCAGGAATCGACGCCGGGCCATGAAGCCTGGATCAGGCGTCGACCTCGGGCCGGCCCTCGGCCGCCCACAGGGTGTGGAACGAGCCCGGCTTGTCCACCCGCTGGTAGGTGTGCGCCCCGAAGAAGTCGCGCTGCCCCTGGATCAGGGCGGCCGGCAGCCGGGAGGCACGCAGGCTGTCGTAGTAGGCGAGCGCCGACGAGAAGCCCGGCGCCGGGATGCCCTGCTGGGCCGCGGTCACCGCGACACGCCGCCACGCGTCCTGCGCACCGGACACTGCGTCGAGGAAGTACTGGTCGACCAGGAGGGTCGGCAGCGCCGCGTTCTTGTCGTACGCCTGCTTGATGAAGTCGAGGAACTTGGCCCGGATGATGCAGCCGTCCCGCCAGATCTTGGCCATCTCGCCCGGGTTGATGTCCCAGTCGTACTCCTTGCTGGCCGCCTGGATCTGCTGGAAGCCCTGCGCGTACGCCACGATCTTCGACGCGAACAGCGCCTGCTCGACATCCGCCACCAGGTCACCGGTGTGCTGACCGGCGGTCGCCGACGGGCCCGGCAGGCCGGCCTCGGCAGCCGCGGTGCGCTCCGGGACACCACCGGAGATGGCCCGCGCGAACACCGACTCGGCGATGCCGGACACCGGAACACCCAGGTCCAGAGCCGCCTGAACGGTCCAGCGGCCGGTGCCCTTCTGCTCGGCCCGGTCCACCACGATGTCCACGAACGGCTTGCCGGTGGACGCGTCGACCTGCTTGAGCACCTCGGCGGTGATCTCGATCAGGTACGAGCCGAGCCGGCCCTCGTTCCAGCCCTTGAAGATGTCCGCGATCTCGGCCGGGGAGTGCCCGCCCACCTGACGGAGCAGGTCGTACGCCTCGGCGATCAGCTGCATGTCGGCGTACTCGATGCCGTTGTGCACCATCTTCACGAAGTGGCCGGCGCCGTCCGGGCCGACGTGCACACAGCACGGCACGCCGTCCACCTTCGCCGCGATGTCCTCCAGCAGCGGGCCGAGAGCCTCGTACGACTCCTTCGGGCCACCCGGCATGATGCTCGGGCCGTGCAGCGCGCCCTCCTCGCCACCGGACACACCGACGCCGACGAAGTGCAGGCCCTTCGCCTTCAGCGCCGCCTCCCGGCGACGGGTGTCCGCGTAGTGCGCGTTACCCGCGTCGATCAGCATGTCGCCCTCCTCCAGAAGAGGGGCGAACTCGTCGATCACGGCGTCGGTGGCCGGGCCGGCCTTCACCATGATGACGACCCGGCGCGGGCGCTCCAGGCTGGCCACGAAATCCGCGGCGGACTCGGACGGGAGGAACGTGCCCTCGTGCCCGAACTCCTCGACGAGCTCCTTGGTGCGGCCGTAGGACCTGTTGTGCAACGCCACCGTGTGTCCGTGCCGGGCGAAGTTACGAGCCAGGTTGCGGCCCATCACCGCCAGGCCGGTGACACCGATCTGCGCCTTTTGCGACATCGTTTCTACGTCCTTCCTCGTTACCCGCCCGTTACGGGCCCCGCGGTCATTCTTACGGGTGCGAGGCCCGGTCGGTTCGATCACGTCCGCCCCGTCCACGTGGTGAACAGCTCACGCGTCCGCTCCCGGCCATCGTCCCACCCGCCACACCAGCCCGAGGCCACGACGCCAACAGCCGAAAAAGCCCAGCCCAAGATCATTGCGCCGGTACGCCACCCCACCCCACCCCACCCGCGGCCCGCCTACCCGCGGCCCACCCACCCGCGGCCCACCCACCCGCGGCCCACCCACCCGCGGCCCACCCACCCGCGGCCCACCC
>NZ_BOMG01000018.1 GCF_016862075.1 Actinoplanes couchii
CCCACCCACCCGCGGCCCACCCACCCGCGGCCCCCCCACCCGCGGCCCACCCACCCGCGGCCCACCCACCCGCGGCCCACCCACCCGCGGCCCACCCACCCGCGGCCCACCCACCCGCGGCCTGGCCCGGTGGGCTTCGGCGGAGCTGCGGGCTGCGGGCTGCGGGGGGCTGGTGGTCAGATCTCGAAGAGTTCGCGCATCGCGGCGGCCAGGCGGACCATGCTCGCGCCGGTCACCATGCCGATGCGTTCGGCGCCGGTGGAGGCGGGCAGGCGGCGCATCCGGTTGATCACGACTACGCCGGTGATCGGGTCCTGCTCGGTCAGGGCGACCGCGTAGGGCGGTAGCTCGGTCGCGCCGCGCTGGCGGACGATCGGGGCACAGAACGGCGCCGCGTTCTTCCGCTCGTTGTAACTGTCGCCGGAGAGCACCAGGACGCGATATCGCAGGTCCGCGCGGTCTCCGATGGTCCAGATCTCGCCGCGTCTCATCTCAGCACGATCCGGAGATCGGCAGGGTCCGGCTCGGCATGGCAGGAAGCGTACCGCCGCACCGATCACCGCCGCGCCCGGGTGCGAGGCTACCGGCGGGTCACCTCAGCACGTCAGCGCCATATTGTGAATACAGTTCGCGATACGCGGCCGTCCATCATGGCGCCGCCCGTTCGCCTCGCCGGCATTCCACCGTCGCGCCCGCCGCGAACACGCGTTTCCGGCCCCTCGCGGGAGACCACTGTCACATCGACACACTCGGGCGTGTCCCATGATTCCCGCACCGGGCCGCCCCGCGCCGCACCGCCCCGCGCCGCGGCGTGCCGAGCCGAACCGGGCCGGGCCGGGCCGAGCCGCGCTGGGCCGGGCCGAGCTGCGCCGCGTTGAGCTGCGCCGCGCCGGGCGGTGGTGGCGCGGGGTCGAGGTGCTCACGCCGGGATGGGACGGTGGCGCGGGGCCGGAACCCCATGCCGGGCGGCGGTGGTGCGAGGGCGGGGGCCGGGGCGGCATGTCGGGAGGGGGTGGTGCGGGCGGTGCTGGGTGAACAGGTCGGGGTTGGCGGTGACGGACGCATTCGGCCCGGCGGTCGCGGGTCGGTCCGGGTGGGGCGGCTGCGTCGCGTTGACGTGGCGGGACCTTTGACTGGCGTACCGAAGAAATTGCACTGGGTCTTGAATGTCCGGTGTGGAGCCTTGCGGAGGTAGGGGGATGGGCCGAACGTCGGACGCCCGACCGGGTGACCTGGGGGACGTGCCGTCCTCCGTGGGCACCCGGGCGGATGATCGGGGGATGTCAACGGGCCGTGCGCTGGCGTAAGCAGGAAGCTGAGCGCAGGGAGGTCGTTGGTGGCGGGTCGTGCGGTGACGCAATCGGTGAGCAGTCTGTGTGTCGAACCTGCCGAACCTGCCGAACCGGCCGGACCTACCGAGACCGTCGAACCGGCCGAACCCGTCGAATCGGTCGGACCTGCCGGGCCGAGGTGGGGTTCGGCGGACAGTGGGCGGGTCGCGCTGGAACGTGCGGTCGGGTTGCTCGCGGGGCGGGCCGGGTGCCGGATGGCCGAGGCGCACCGGCATCTGTTGCGGTCGGCGAGCGAGCGCCGGTGCGACGTGACGGATCTGGCGCGCCGGGTGATCCGGATGCTGGACGGCGGAAATCCGGGGCACGCGCCGGAGACGGTTCCGCAGATGTTGGAAGCGGCCCAGGAAGAGACCCGGGCGGCGGTTCAGGAAGAGACCCGGGCGGCGGTCCAGGAAGAGACCCGGGCGGCGGTCCAGGAAGAGACCCGGGCGGCGGTTCAGGAGGAGATCCGGGCGGCGGCCCGGCCCGCGACTCTGAAGGCGGAGGTGACGCCGGGGCTGGAGCTGGTGGCGCCGGAGCCGGAGGCGGTTCAGGGAGTGCTCGACTCGATGCCCGGAATGACCGGATATCTCACCGGTGAGCGGGACGCCGACGGGCGGCTGACCGCGCTGGTGTGGGCAGCCGCCAGCCCGGAGGCGGTGACCCCGGACGGGCGGCGTGGCAGCCGGCTGATCGGGTCGCCGCTGTGCCGGCGGCTGATCACCGAGGAACGTTGGGCGGCCTACCAGCGGGTGCTCGACACCGGGGAGCCGGCCGATCTGGGGCCGCTGCCGGTCGGGGACGCCGACTGGATGATCCGGGTGCGGCGGCTCGGCCCGGGGCTGCTGATCAGCTGGGAGCGGGCCGCCGGGCGGGGCGACGCGGACCGGCTGGCCGAGGTGGAACGGACCCTCGCGGCCGAGCACGAGCTGGCCGGGCAGCTGCAGCGGATCATCCTGCCGATCCCGGCGGAGCCGCTGGACCTGCCGGGGCTGCGGGTGGCGTTGCGGTACCTGCCGGCGACCCAGGAGACGATGGTCGGCGGCGACTGGTTCCACGCGGCGGCCCTCAGTGACGGGACGACGCTGCTCGCGGTCGGTGACGTGGCCGGGCACGGCACCCACGCGGCGACCGTGATGGCCCAGCTCCGGCATGCGCTGCGCGCTCTGTCGGTGGTCACCAGCGACCCGGGCATGCTGCTGGAACACCTCAACCAGCTGACCTGTGAGCTGGGCGCGGACTCCCCGGAGCTGGCGGCGACCGCGGTGATCGGCCGGTTCGATCCGCGGCGCGGCGAGCTGGTGTGGGCGCAGGCGGGGCATCCGCCGCCGCTGCTGAACCGGGGCGGGCACACCGCGCCGCTGGCCCGCCCGCCGGGCCCGATGCTGGGGGTGGTGGAGAACGCCCGGTACGCCGACGCGGTCACCGGGTTCGACTCCGGTGACGTGCTGCTGCTCTACACCGATGGCCTGGTCGAGCACCGCCGTCGTGGTCTGGACGTCGGCCTGGACGCGGTGATCACGACTGTCGACGACGCGGTCCGGGCCTCGCCGGGGCAGCCGTTGGCTGAGTTGCTGGCCCGGTTGCGGCGGGCGAACCCGGACGACGACACGTGCATCCTGGCGGCCCGCCCGGGTGTTGCATGATCGTGGGGTGAAACCTTCGGTCTCCTGTGTGTTCGTGTGTCATGACGGCGACGGCCGGATCCTGCTGGCCCGCCGGTCCGTGCGGGCCCGTGACGAGCCGGGCACGTGGGACTGCGGCGCCGGCGCGCTGGAGTTCGGCGAGACCTTCGAGTCGGCGGTGACCAGGGAGGTCGGCGAGGAGTACGCGGCGGCCCCGCTGGCGATCCGGCAGCTCGGGGTGCGCAACGTGCTGCGCGCGGATTCGCACTGGGTGGCGGTGGTGTTCGCGGTGCTGGTGGATCCGGCCGAGGTTCGGATCGCCGAGCCGCACAAGTTCGACGAGCTGGGCTGGTTCACGCCGCAGGCGCTGCCGTCGCCGTTGCACTCGCAGCTGGCCGAGACGCTGGCGCTGTTCGGATGATCCCAGTCGTCCTGGACGGTGGTGACCGCCGCTGTGTGCTGCTCCTGATCGAGCTGCGCAGGCTCACCACGACCCTGCCGGCCGGCTCGGTGATCCACCTGATCGCCACCGATCCGGCCGCGCCGATCGACCTGCCGGCCTGGTGCCATCTGACCGGGCACGTCTATCTGGGCCCGGTTCAGGATCAAGAGCGTCCGACATTTGCGGTACGGGTGACAGCAGGCGCCGTGACCACCGCGTCGGAGAAACCCTGGCACCCCGCCGAAGTCTGACGTATGGGGCGATTCGTCCCGGGTAAGCGGCCGGGATGATCCGTTACGGGGACGAGGTGGCGTCGATCGCCCGGCCGTTGCGCGATCCGGGGGATCTGGACGTCCTGCTGGACCGGGCATCGACGGCGCGGGTCGTGCTGATCGGCGAGGCCAGCCACGGCACGCACGAGTTCTACCACTGGCGGGCCGAGCTGACCAAGCGCCTGCTGGCGGAGCACGACTTCTCGTTCGTGGCGGTCGAGGGCGACTGGCCGGACTGTGAACGGGTGAACGCCGCGGTCCGCGCCGGTGCCGCCGGGCCACGGGAGGCGCTGCTGCGTTACGACCGCTGGCCGACCTGGATGTGGGCCAACGAGGAGACCGCCGACTTCACCGGCTGGCTGCGGGCGCGCAACGAGCGGCGGCCGCCGGACGACCGGGTGGGTTTCCACGGGCTGGACGTCTACTCGCTGTGGGAGTCGATGCGGGAGATCCTGCTGTGGCTGCAGGAACACGACCCGGCGCTGGTGCCGCCGGCGCTGGACGCGTACCGCTGTTTCGAACGGTTCGGGGAGGATCCGGCCGCGTACGGCTGGGCCACCAGTTTTGTTCCCGGCTCCTGCGAGGACCGGGTGGTGGAGATGCTGTCGGCGCTGCGCGACCGGGACTTCGGTATGTGGCAGAACGCCGAGGTGGTGGCCGGGGCGGAGAGCTACTACCGGGCGATGGTGCGCGGCGGCCCCCAGGCCTGGAACATCCGGGAACACCACATGGACCGCACCCTGGACCGGCTGCTCACCCGCTACGGCCCGTCGTCGAAGGCGGTCGTCTGGGCGCACAACACACACGTCGGCGACGCGCGGGGCACCGACCAGGCCGGGCTCGGCGAGGTCACCATCGGGCAGCTGGCCCGGGACCGGTTCGGTACGGACCAGGTGGTTCTGGTGGGGTTCGGCACGCACCGGGGGACCGTGGTGGCCGGCGCGGGCTGGGGCGCGCCGATGGAGACGATGGGCGTGCCCCGGGGCCGGTCCGGATCGCTGGAGGAAGTCTTACACCGGGCGGCGCCGGAACAGGCCCTGTTCGTCTTCCCGGAAACCGGCCCGCGACCGGATCTGCTCACTGCCGAGTTGCCGCACCGGGCGATCGGCGTGGTCTACCGGCCGGCCCGGGAACGCTTGTCGAATTACGTCCCGACCGTGCTCGGCGAACGGTACGACGCGTTTCTGTGGATCGGCGAGACACGGGCGCTGCGGCCGCTGCACACTCTCCGGGTGGACTCCCACGAGCCGGAGACCTACCCCAGCGGTGTCTGACTTTGATATTGAACCGCCGATTAAATGGATCTTTTGGATCTCGGTGGCACATCCTTCTGTTGACGTGTGCGGACACCCGAAAAGACACGCACCACTGTCCGTGCTTACCGATCCGTTCCGGGGAAGATCGGCTTTAGGCTGTGGCATCCATCGATCATCCACTTCGGATTTCGCAGGAGAACCAGGTGCCATTGAAAAAGATCTCCCGTCTGATCCTCGCCGCGCTGATCGCCGTGAGCGGGACAGTGGTCGCGACAGCCGGACCGGCGTACGCGACCGTGCCGGGTCTGGTGCTCACCTCGACCACCGCGAGCCTGCCGACCACCCTGTCCGCTCTCGCCACCGGCAAACGGATCCAGTACGTCACCACCAACGTCAACGGCAGCTACACCACCGCCACCGGCCTGGTGCTCACCCCGAAGACCGGTAAGAAGAACAAGATCGTGGCGTGGGGACACGGCACCACCGGGCTCGCCGACGTCTGCGCGCCGTCGAACAACCAGGCGGTGTTCTGGAACGAGGCCCGGATCGCGATCGCCGAACTGCTGCGCCGCGGCTGGACCGTCGCCGCGCCCGACTATCCCGGGCTGGGCACCCCGCAGGCGCACCCCTACCTGGTCGGGGCCAGTGCCGCCCGGTCCCTGATCGACAACGTGCGCGCCGCCCGCTACCTCGACTCCGCGCTGTCCACCCAGTACGTCGTCGACGGCCACTCCCAGGGCGGCGCGGGAGCGCTGTTCGCCAGTCAGCTGGCTCCGTCGTACGACGGCAATCTGGTTCTGAAGGGCACCGCCTCGATCGCGCCGCTCTCCAACGTGCAGGAGATCATCCCCTACATCGCCGGCACCGAGATCCAGGGCTATCTGGTGATGGCGCTGTACGGGATCAACGCGGTCGAGCCGTCCTACAACCCGACGACCGTGCTGGCCGCGCCGGCCGAGACGAAACTCGGCGTGCTCCAGACCGGCTGCCTGTACGAGATCCTCGACGCCTTCGAGGACTTCACCGCCGAGGAGCTGATCGAGGGCGGCGAAGTCCCGTCCGCGTGGCTCAACAAGATGATGCAGTACGAGAACCCGCTGCAGACCGCCCCGAGCGCACCCGTCCTCATCGTCCACGGGACCGACGACGAGGCCGTGCCGTACTTCCTCTCCGAGATCCTCGCCAACCAGGTCACCTCGTACGGGGTGAACCTGACCTTCCAGACCATCGAGGGCGCCAACCACGACGGCGCCGTCATCCAGTCCGCGACCCAGGTGGCCGACTGGATCGCCGCCCGCTTCGCCTGAATCTTCTAGAACGCGTAACGGACATGTAGGTACGGGGTACGCCGCGCGATCAGATCGGTGAGCGCGCGGACGTACCCTCCCTTCGCGCCGGTGCGGTAGCGGACGTTCAGGTCGCCGTTCTGGGAGCGTTTGACCTGCTGCAGCTCCGGGCGCCAGAGGGCCTCCTCGGCCTTCGGGTGCCAGCCCAGGTTCACCTCGTGCAGGCCGCGGTTGTGGGTCAGGAAGATGACCTCGGCGGCGAGCTGCTTGCGGGTTGCCGCACTGATCCCGGTGTCCAGCTGGTCCAGCAGTTCACCCCAGTCGGCCAGCCAGCCGTCGCGGACCACGACCGGGCTGAAGTTGACGTGCACCTCGTAGCCGGCGGCCACGAAGTCGTCGATCGCCGCGATCCGCTCGCTGACCGGGCTGGTGCGGATGTCGAGCAGTTTCGCGTCCGCCTGCGGCATCAGCGAGAACCGGATCCGGGTGCGGCCCAGCGGATCCCAGTCGAGCAGGTCCCGGTTGACGTACTTGGTGGCGAAGCTGGCTTTGGCGTTCGTCTTCCACCGGAACAACTCGACCAGATCGCGGACGTTGTCGCTGACCAGAGCGTCCACCGAACAGTCCGAGTTCTCACCGATGTCGTAGACCCAGTCCACCGGGTCGCATTCGTTCGCTTCCGGTTTGCGGCCCTGCCGGTCCGCGTGCCTGCTGACGTACGACATGATCCGCTCGATGTTCGCGAACACGGTGATCGGGTTGCTGTATCCCTTGTGCCGCGGCACGTAACAGTAGGCGCAGGCCATCGCACACCCGTTGGCTGTCGACGGCGCGATGAAGTCGGCGGACCGCCCGTTGGGCCGGGCCGTCATCGTCTTCTTGACCCCGACGACGAGCGCCTCCCGTTTGATCCGCACCCACCGCCGCACGTTCTCCTCGTCGCCGTGCACCTCCGGAATCCGCTGATGGCTCTCGATCTCGACGACTGTCGCCTCCGGCCACCGGGCCAGGATCTCCCGCCCCCGGGGCAGCTCGGCGGCGGCCGGTTCCAGATAGATCCGCCGGATGTCCAGCATCTCGTTCACCACCGCATTGTTCCCCGGAATCAGGCCGGGACCTGGGAGGGCGCGGTCGAGCGGGCCCAGCGGCCGGTGCTGGCGCGGCCGATCAGCAGGACCGCGACACCCAGGGCGAACATGATCCACCAGCCGGTGTGGCCGAGGCCGGCGACCGCGCCGATCACCGCGACACCGAGGACCGTGCCGATCTGGCGGCTGGTGGAGGCGATGGCGGCGGCGACACCGGCCTGCGCGCGCGGCATGCCGGAGACGGCGGTGTTGGTGATCGGGGCGTTGACCATGCCGAAACCCAGGCCGAACAGCAGGTACGAGATCACCAGCAGCCAGACCGGGGTGTCCGCGGTGACCGTGGTCAGCGGCAGCAGGCCCAGCGCCATGGCGACCCCGGCGATCTGCAGCGGCAGCCGGGTGCCACGGTCGGCGACCAGACGGCCGGACAGCGGCGCGGCGATGATCGTCATCGCGGCCATCGGCAGCGTGTACAGCCCGGCCTGCAGCGCCGACAGGCCCCGGGTCTCCTGCAGGTAGAGCGTGTTCAGGAAGAGGAAGCCACCGAGCGCGCCGAACGCGCAGATCGCCACCAGGGTGGCGCCGGAGAACGACGCGTTGCGGAAGAACCGCAGCTCGATCAGGGGTTCGTCACGCCGCGGCTCCCACCACAGCAGGGCGGCCAGGGCGGTGCCGCCGAGGATGAAGCAGCCCAGGATCAGCGGCGAGGCCCAGCCCTCGGCCGGGCCCTCGATGATGCCGAAGGTGATCCCGGCGAGCAGCAGGAACACCAGCACCTGCCCGACCGGGTCGAGCCGTCGCGGGTGCTCGGCCCGGGACTCCGGGATGAACCGCCAGGCCAGCACGAACGCGGCGATCCCGACCGGCACGTTGATCCAGAAGATGGACGGCCAGCCGAACGCGTGCACCAGGAAACCACCGGCCAGCGGCCCGAGCGCCATGCTGAAACCGGACACCGCGCCCCAGACGCCGATGGCGCGGGCCCGTTCCTTCGGGTCGGTGAACGTGTTCGTGATGATCGACATGGCGACCGGGTTGAGCATCGACCCGCCGATCGCCTGGACCATCCGGAACCCGATCAGCCAGCCCAGGCTGGGCGCGACACTGCACAGCAGCGAGCCGATGGTGAACAGCACCAGACCGGTCTGGAACACCCGGCGCCGGCCGATCCGGTCGGCGGTCGACCCGGCCAGCACCAGCAGGCTGGCCAGCACCAGGGTGTACGCGTCCAGGGTCCACTGCAGCCCGGAGACCGGCGCGTCCAGATCGTCACGGATCGCGGGAAGCGCGACGTTCACGATCGTCACGTCCAGGCTGATGATCAGCAGGCTCATGCAACAGATCGCGAGGATCAGGTATCGGCGGGGCACCCTGTGTGTCTACCCCCATGGGCCCGCCCTGACCGCGCGAGATTGGTCACCCGCCCGGGAGCGGGCGGGTGTCGGCGTGCACCCGGGCCCGGACGTGGTCGATGAACAGGCGCAGGCCGGCGCAGTACACCGACGGGTTGGCGAAGCCGGTCTCCGGGCGGTACCGGTGCGCGTAGTGGCCGCCGCCGCAGACCCGGTGCAGGGGACAGGCCCGGCACTCCGCGCAGAGCGCCCCGGCGCCGAGCTGGCGGGCCACGATCCCCGGGTGGCGCAGCGCGGTGTCGAAGTCGTCGTGGGCCACGTGCAGTCCTGTCGCGCAGGCGCCCGGGTACGCGGTCTTCAGGGCGTCGACCTGCTCGATCGCGCCGTCCGACTCGACCACCACCAGGGCCACCGGGCTCAGGCCGATCTGCTCGGAGCGGGACGCCCCGCCGAGCAGCAGGTCCAGGGTGCTCTCGAAGAGGCGTACCGGCACCGGGTCCGGGTCGTCGTACCAGGCGTCGAACGCGCCGGTCAGCCATCGCCCGTACACGCCGGGGCCCCGGTCGGGTGGCGTGCTCCAGGTGGCGTGCGGCAGCAGGAAGTCGATCGCGGCCGGGCCGAAGTCACGCAGTGTCCGGTAACAGCGGGCCGGATCGGTGTCCGGGGCGACGGTGCACAGCAGCCCGGCGAACCCGTCCCGGAACGCGGGTGCGGCGAGCAGCTCCAGGGCCCGGCTCACCGCGGTGTACGTGCCGCGGCCGGCGTGGGTCACCCGGTACCGGTCGTGGTCCTCGGCGACCCCGTCGACGCTGACCGACACGGCGATGTCGTGGTCCCGGAGCGTCCGGACGGCGGCCTCGGTGAGCAGGACGCCGTTGGTCTGGATGCCGACACGCACCGTGCAGGTCTCCGGCACCGCGGCGCGCACGCCGTCGGCGAGCCGGCCGAGCGTGGCGGCGCCGAGAAGCATCGGCTCCCCGCCGTGCAGCACCACCCGGATCCGGCGCAGACCCTGCCGGCGCACGTGGTCACCGAGACGGCGCACGGCGGCGGCGAACACCTCGGGCGACATCACCGCCGGCCGGTCCCGCCAGCTCTGGTCGGCGTGCTCGTAGACGTAGCAGTACGAGCAGGCCAGATTGCATCTCTGGTGGACCTTCAGGACCACCTCGTGCAACGGCGTGGACCGCCAGCCCGACGCGAGCAGCCCCGCCACGTCGAGGCCGGCATACGGCCACGTCGCCGGGGTCGTCGATGGGCCGGCCTGCACGCCGCAGTATCGCAGTCGATCCGCGCGCCCGGGCAGCCGGATCCGGATCACAGGCGCGGCACGTTTCCCGGCGCGGGTGAAGAGGGCAAGGTGGGCCCATGCATATCTGGCCCGGCAATCCCTATCCGTTGGGGGCCACCTATGACGGTGGTGGCACCAATTTCGCGCTCTTCTCCGAGGCGGCCACCCGGGTCGAGTTGTGCCTGTTCGACGAGAACGGCACCGAGACCCGGGTGGACCTGCCGGAACGCGAGGCGCTGGTCTGGCACGGATACCTGCCCCGGGTCGTTCCCGGGCAGCGGTACGGCTATCGCGTGCACGGCCCGTACGAGCCGTCCTGGGGGCAGCGCTGCAACCCCGCCAAACTGCTGCTGGACCCGTACGCGAAGGCGATCGACGGCGACTACCGGTGGGATCAGGCGCTGTTCTCCTACGATTTCGGCGATCCGGAATCACACAACACCGTCGACTCCGCGGAGTTCGCGCCCCGTTCGGTGGTCATCAATCCCTATTTCGACTGGGGCAACGACCGGCCGCTGAAGGTCCCGATGTGGGAGACGGTGATCTACGAGGCGCACGTCAAGGGCATGACGATCAGACACCCCGACATTCCCGATGACGTACGGGGTACGTATTCCGGCCTGGCCCACCCCGCGATGATCAAGTACTTGAAGAACCTCGGTGTCACCGCCGTCGAGTTGATGCCGGTGCACCAGTTCGTGCACGACAGCGGACTGATCGAGCGGGGCCTGACCAACTACTGGGGCTACAACACGATCGGTTTCTTCGCCCCGCACAACGGCTACTCCTCGTTCGGTGGCGGGGGCGGCCAGGTGCAGGAGTTCAAGGCCATGGTGAAAGCCCTGCACGCGGCCGGCATCGAGGTCATTCTCGACGTCGTCTACAACCACACCGCCGAGGGCAACCACCTGGGCCCGACGCTGTCGTTCCGGGGCATCGACAATCCGGCCTACTACCGGCTCGTCGACGACGACAAGCGCTACTACTACGACACCACCGGCACCGGGAACAGCCTCAACGTGCGCCACCACGAATCGTTGCGGCTCATCATGGACTCGCTGCGGTACTGGGTCACCGAGATGCACGTCGACGGATTCCGTTTCGACCTGGCCGCCGCGCTGGCCCGCGAATTCCACGAGGTGGACCGGCTGGCCGCGTTCTTCGACCTGGTCAACCAGGACCCGGTGGTCTCCCAGGTCAAACTGATCGCCGAGCCGTGGGACGTCGGCGACGGCGGTTACCAGGTCGGTGGCTTCCCGCCGAACTGGACCGAATGGAACGGGAAGTACCGCGACTCGGTGCGCGATTTCTGGCGCGGCGAACCGTCCAGCCTCGGCGAGTTCGCGTCCCGGTTCACCGGCAGTTCCGACCTCTATCAGGACGACGGCCGGCGGCCCATCGCGTCGATCAACTTCGTGACCGCCCACGACGGTTTCACCCTGCACGACCTGGTGTCGTACAACGAGAAACACAACGACGCCAACGGTGAGGGCAACCGCGACGGCGAGTCGCACAACCGCTCGTGGAACTGTGGTGTCGAAGGCGAGACCGAGGACGCCGACGTGATCGTGCTGCGGGAACGCCAGAAACGCAACTTCCTGGCCACCCTGCTGCTTAGTCAGGGCGTCCCGATGATCGCGCACGGCGACGAACTCGGCCGCACCCAGCACGGCAACAACAACGTCTACTGCCAGGACAGCGAGATCTCCTGGGTGGACTGGGCCGACGCGCGCAACGAGGACGTCCTCACCGGATTCACCCGCCGACTGCTGAAACTGCGCGCCGACCACCCGATCTTCCGGCGCCGACGGTTCTTCACCGGTGATCCGGCGGGCGATTCGAAACTGCCCGACATCGCCTGGCTGCGCCGGGACGGCGAGGTGATGACCGACGCGGACTGGAACACCCACAGCGGCATGACCATGACCGTCTTCCTCAACGGCCACGGCATTCCGGAACGTGACGCCCTCGGCGAGGAGATCAGGGACGATTCGTTCCTGCTTTTGTTCAATCCGCTCGACGAGGACGTGGCGTTCACCCTGCCCGACCGTGATTACGGCCGGACCTGGGAGATCGCCGCCAACACCGCCGACCCACTGTTGGCGGTCAAACGCAAAACCGCACGCGCCGGTACGTCGGTGCAGGTCACCAGGCACTCCCTGGTCGTCATGCGCTGCCGTTACTGACCCAGCGAGCGGTACCAGGCGATCTTCTCGCGCACCCGCTCCTGCTCGCGCCGCAGCTGCTCGACCTTGGCATCGATCTCCCGATCGTGCTCCTCGAGCAGCGCGGTGCGGCGGGCCGGGGCGCCCTCGTCGTCCTCGGTCAGCAGCTCGGCGAACCGCCGCAGCCGGGCGATCGGCATGCCCGAGTCACGCAGGCAGCGCAGCAGCCCCAGCCGGGACAGGTCGTCGTCGGAGAACACCCGCCGGCCACTGGACGTGCGCCGGATGCCGTGCATCAGCCCGATCTTCTCGTAGTAACGGATCGTGTCGATGCTGACGCCGAGCCGCTCCGCCGTCTCCCCCGGTGTATATGGCACGGATCGAGCTTAACCGCTCTCTGATATCGGCATCCGTCCCTACTGGTGCCGGCGTCGTGGTCGATGGGAGGCTGAGGCATGGAACACTCACCGCGGCCCCGCCTGCACTTCACGCCGCGCATCGGTCGTGTCGGTGACCTCTTCGGTGTGCTCGCGGTCGACGGGCGGCACCACGTCTTCTACGAGATCGACATCCCCGGCGAGGACTCCGCCTGGGGCTGGGCGGTCTCCGACGACCTGGTCATCTGGACCGAGCAGGGTGTCGTCCCGGCGCCCGGCGACGCCCGCTGCGGCACCGTGGTGGCCGGGCCCGTCGTCTTCTACACCAGCGGCGACGGGCAGATCACCCGCGCCGTCCCGGAACCCGGGTTCACCGGCTGGCGGCCGGACGCCGGCCCGCTGATCAGCGCGCCGCCGTCCGGGGTCACCGACATGTGCGACCCGGCCGTCTGGTGGGCCGGCAGCAACTGGCGGATGCTGCTCAGCGGGCGCCTGCGCGACGGCTCCGCCGCCGTTCTGCAGTACCACTCCGCCGACCTGCTGCACTGGTCGTACGACGGCGTCCTGATCTCCTCCGACCAGGCCACCTGGAGCTGCCCGCGGCTGTTCCCCCTGGACGGCGCCTGGGTCCTGCTGGTCGGCACCGGCGACGAGGTGGCGTACGCGATCGGCGACTACGACGGCCTGCACTTCACCGCCCGCGCCTGGGGCACGTTCGGCCGCGGCAGCCTCGGCCCCGCCGTCACCTTCGTCGACGCGGCCGGCCGCCGCTGCCTGCTCGCCCGCCTCGGCGACGACCTGGCCTGGTCCGGTGCCCTCAGCCTGCCCTGGGTCCTGTCGGTCCGCGGCGAGCGGCTGATCGCCACCCCGCACCCCAACCTCGACCCCTACCTGATCAGCGGCGCCACCGGCCTGACCGCCGCCGGGGGAGAGGTCCGCGACCACGGCGACCTGATCCTGCGGATGCCGGCCGGCGGCGAGACCACCCTGTTCGCCGACGCCGACATCGTCGAGGTCACCGTCGAAGGTGTCAGCGGCCTCGGCGTGGCCCGGCGCACCGGCCCGGTCGTGCCCGGTGTCCGGTTCGCGCGCTTCGGTAGTTTGGGGTGACCCGGCCGGGGCATGCCCTCTCACATGCCTGGACGTGAAGAACTACCTGACACGCTCAAACGGTCCCCGAAGAAGGCGCAGCGCACCTTCATCAAGACCCACGACTCGGCGGTGGAACAGTACGGCGAAGGCGAGCGCGCCCACCGGACCGCGCTGTCCGCGGTGAAACATTCCTTCGAGAAGGTCGGCGATCACTGGGAGGCCAAGGAGAAGAAAGGCCCCAGCGACGCCAAAGCGGCCGGCGGGCGGGACACCGATGCGCCCACCGCCGGGGGTGTGGACGCCAACGCCAGCAAGAAACACCTGATGGACGTGGCCCGGCGCCTCGACGTCAGCGGACGGTCGACGATGACCAAACCGGAACTCGTGGACGCCATCCAGAAAGCCAACGACCGAGAGACCCGAAAAGCCCGTGAATGACCTCGATCGATTCGTACATGCGCAGGAAGGCGTTTTCGATCAGGCGCTCGCCGAGCTGACGGCCGGGCGTAAACGTACCCACTGGATGTGGTTCGTCTTTCCGCAGTTGGGTGGCCTGGGATCGAGCGTGACCGCGGACCGGTACGCCATTCGTGATCTGGATGAGGCACGCGCCTATCTGGCCCATCCGGTCCTGGGCCCGCGGCTGGAACAGTGCGCCACGGCTCTGCTGGAGCACCGGGGGAGCAGCGCGTCGGAGATCCTCGGCTATCCCGACGACCTGAAGTTGCGGTCGTCGATGACCCTGTTCGCTCGGGCGGCGGCGGATCCCGGGGTGTTTCAGCAGGTCCTGGACCTGTTCTATGACGGGCCGGACCCGAAGACGGTGCATCTGCTCAGCTTCGGGTAGCGGTCGGGGGTGGTGCTAGCACCACCATTCTTGGTTCGGCTGGCTCTATCGTGCCCGCACCATCCCAGCGGGCACGATTCCAGGCATGGAATCCCGCAGGCCCACCCCGCCCGGCGCCGGCCGCCCCCGACCCGAGACCGTGCCCACGGTCCGCGCGGTCGTCGGCCTGCTCCTGGGCGCGGGTTCCCTGGGCCTCACCGCACTGGGCGACCCGATCGATTCCTTCCTGCCGGCCGCCTGCCTGGCGCTGGGATCAGCGGTGGCCCTGACGCCGGCCCTGATCCGCCTGCTCACCTGGTCACTGCGCGTCCTCCACACCCCGCCACCGCGTCGTCTTCCCACCTGGCCACCGCGTGCTCTTCTCGCCCGGCCGTCGCGTGCTCTTCTTGCCTGGCCACCGCGTGGTCTTCTCGCCCGGCCGTCGCGTGCTTTTCTTGCCTGGACGTCGAGCGGCCTGCCCACCTTGCTGCCGCGTCGTTCTCTCGCCCGGCCGGCACTTCGGCCTCTCGTCTGGCCGCTGCGCGGGAGGATGTCCTCGATCGGTGGTGCCGGGGGTTTCGGCACCCCGGAGCGAACCGCTGCCATCGCGGCTCCCGTGCTGGTCACGGTGGGGTTGGCGACCACTCTCTGGACAGCTTCCGCGACCGTGTCCACCGCGATGCTCACCGCAGCCGACGAACGCCTGAAACCCTCCACCACAGTGATCACCGCCGCCGACCGTGCGGGAATCCCGGCTGACACCGTGCGGGCGCTGGCGACGGTGCCCGGCGTGACCGCCGTGATCCCGACCCGATCGGAAACGGTGCACACCACCCGAGCCGCAGACCAGAGCAAGGCGGTCACAGCTCGTTTCGTGGCACCGGGCATCACCA
Source organism: Actinoplanes couchii (assembly GCF_016862075.1). Lineage (GTDB taxonomy): Bacteria > Actinomycetota > Actinomycetes > Mycobacteriales > Micromonosporaceae > Actinoplanes > Actinoplanes couchii. The sequence continues at coordinate 15,297 of NZ_BOMG01000018.1, forward strand.
CAGCCTTGAACCTGCCGGCGACGGCAGGCGACTTGGCGCTCCTGCACGCCCCACTCTCCTACTTCACACTCCCACCCACCGACGACGACCCTTCCCCAGCGCCGTCGCCACTACCACCGCAGCCCGGCTCCTCGGCCTTCACCTCATCCGAGCCTTCATCAACCGCGCCCGCGCCTTCATCACCCGCGCCTGCCGCGCCCGCGTCTTCTTTACCCATGTCTCCCTTGCCCGTGACTTCCTCGCCCATGTCTTCCCTGCCCGAGCCCTCCCCATCTGCTTCTTCTTCGCCCGTGTCTTCCTCGTCCGCTCTTCCCCTCGGGGCGGTCGTGATGGCCGACGCGGCAACGGGTAGCGGCCCATCGGCAGGCGTCCTACCGACACGCGTTCTACCGACAGATGTCCTGCCAACAGATGTCCTGCCAACCGATGTCCTGGCAACCGGTGTCCTGCCTGTAGGTGTCCTCCCGGTGGGCGGACTGGCCGCGGGAATGGACGTGGCCCGCGCCAATGGATGGACTCTCGGCAGCGACGCCCGGATCTGGTCGGCCGACGGAACCTCCGTGATGGCGCGGGTTGTCGCACTGCTACCGGAGAGCCTCGACATGGCATCGACGATCCTGCTGCCGTGGGATCTCACCGAGAGCACCACAGACCACGCGGACCGGAACGCCTACCGGGAACGAGCCGCCGACACCGTCTACATCGTCGGCGATGCGGACGTATCCCGGCTCGCCGCGGTCACCGGCCCATCCGGAACGGTCCACAGCAGGCCGACTCACGCCGCGAACGCCGGTCCTGGGATACAACACGATCATCGGCAGGCCCAGGCAGGCGAGATCGAGCGAGATTCCCGGGCAGCCGCTGAGATTCAGACGAGCCGTGATCCTGAAGCCGGCCTCGATCTCCGGCCGGGGCATTTCGCTCAACCGGGTCACCTTCTTCAACCGAGGAACCTAACTCAACCGGGTCCTTCTCCTCAGCCGGGTCATCTCCCTCGACCCGGAATGGTCGGACTTTTCGGGGCAATCCTGCTTTGCGCCGCTGTGGTCTGCGGTGTGGTCCTCGGAGCGGCGGGCTCGGGTCGTTCCCGTGTCCATATCTTTTCCCGCGCCCATCTCCGTTCTCGCGCCCATCTCCGTCCTCGCGCCCATCTCCGTTCTCGCGCTGATGTCCGGTCCCGGGCGATCTCGGTGTTCCGGCATAGCGGTGTCTCGCCTCGCCGGATCCTGTCCATGATCGCCTTGGAGACGGGCTTGGCCGTTGTGGTGGGGACGAGTCTGGCGGCGGCGGTCTCCGTGGTGCTGCTGTTCAGCCTGCGTTCCCGGTTGGAAGGACTTGTCGACGAGCCTTTGCTTACCGTTCCGTGGCCGCTCGTCATTGCGGTGACCAGCGCCTGCGTCGTGATCGTCTTCTTCGTGAGTCTTCTGTCGGCCGCCGTTTCGCTACAGCGTCCCCTTGAACCGACCGCGCTGCCCGCCATCGAAGACTCGCCCGCCCGAGACCGCGATCTTCTCGACGAGGTCTGCCTGGCAGGTTGCTCGGTTTCGCCGGTGGGTGATCCTTCGGAGAAGCAGGGGAGCGGAAATGGGTGATATGTCAGGATCGCATCTTCGATGTCCTAGGTAAGGAAGAGCCGATGCGTGCTGCCCGCGCCCTGGCGCTGGTCGTCGCCGGAGCCCTGTTGGCGGTGCCTTCCACCGCCGCGGCAGGGACAAGCCGTGGCTCGGCCGCGGTCGGTGTGGGTGCGCCGGCGGGAATCGATCGCGAACCGGCGTTCGTGGGAG
>NZ_BOMG01000019.1 GCF_016862075.1 Actinoplanes couchii
CCGGGCGCGAACCGGCGTTCGCGAGGGCCAGGCACGAACCGGCGTTCGCGAGGGCCGGGCGTGAGTTGGCGTTCGTGATGGCCGAGCATGGGTCGCCGTTCGTGGGGGCCGGGTCTGAGGCGGTGTTCGCGCGAGCGAAGCACGAAGCTGCGCTTGCAGGGGCCGGGCGTGGGCCGAAACTTGCGGGGGTCGGGCGTGGGCCGACGTTCTCAGGAGTCGGGTGCGGGGCTGCGCTTGGGAGGGGCGGGCGTGGGCCGGGGTTCGCGGGAGCCGGGTGCGGGGCAGAGCCCACTGGGGCCGGGCGTGGGCCGGCGTCCGCGAGGGTTGGGCGTGGGCCGGGGTCTGTAAGGGCTGGGCTTGAAGCTGGGCTCGAGACTGGGCTTGGGGGTGCGCTGGATCGGGTTCTGGGGAGTGGGGGGCTTGCGGGGGCCACGGTTGCGGTGGATGTCCGGGACGCTGGGAGTGGGGGTGTCCTTTATCAGCGGAACCCTCGGCTTCGGGTGGTGCCTGCCTCCAATCAGAAGTTGTTCACCGCGGCTGCTGCTCTGGATGTTCTCGGGAGCGACTATCGGTTTCGGACTTTCGGTTCGGGTGTCTGGGGGTGATCTCTACCTGCAAGGGCGTGGGGATCCGACGATGACCTATCAGCGGTATGACCAGCTTGCCGGGCTTGTGGCCCGAGGTGGGACCACGCGGTTCGCCGGGCGGCTGATCGCTGACGACTCCTGGTTCGATCGGGTTCCGCTCGGGCTGGACTGGTCCTGGGAAGACGAGTCCTATGACTACACGGCTCCCGTCTCGGGGCTCACCTTCGCCGCTGGGCCGCGGTTCGGGACGGGGGCCGTAGAGATCCGGTACCGCGGGGTTGCCGGGCGGCGGCCCGTCGTCACCGTGTGGCCTCCTACGGACAGCGTGCGTGTGGTCAACCGGGCCGTCACCGGTGGGGCGGGGGACTCGGTCGACGCCGTTCGGGTGCACGGCACCGCCGACGTCACCGTGAGTGGTGCGGTGGCGGCGGGGCGCTCGGGGACGGCGATGGTGTCGGTGCCCGACCCCACGGCCACGGCTGCCGGTATCTTCCGCGCGGCGTTGCGGCGACACGGCGTGACCATTGACGGGCGTACCCGCAAAGGGGTGGTCCCCGCGGAGGCCCGCAACGTGGCCGCTCTCGTCTCGCCGCCGCTGTCCGAGATCGTTCGTCCATTTCTGAAGTTCTCCCACAACGGGCACGCCGAAATCCTGGTCAAAGCCATGTCCCGGGTCGCGGCCCCGGGAAAACCCGGCAGCTGGCCGACCGGTTTGGCGGCGGCTACCGCGGCGCTCGCGCGGCTCGGTGTCGACACCCGGCTGCTCACCATGGGTGACGGTTCCGGGTTGAGCCGGCGCAACTGGGTGACCGTCCGTCAGGTGACCACGCTGTTGCGGGCGGTGCGCGGACGGGCCTGGTTCCCGGCGTTCCGGACGGCCCTGCCGGTCGCCGGTGACCCGGATCCGATGGTCGGCGGCACGCTGCGTAACCGGATGCGGGGCACTCCGGCCGCGGGGGCCGTGCTGGCCAAGACCGGCACGCTGACCGGGGTGGACGCCCTCTCCGGCTACGTCACCGCCGCCGACGGCCGCGCGCTGGTCTTCGCGGTGATCATCAACGGGTCGGTCACCGGCGCCGCCGGGATCCTGGACCGCGTCGCCGTCACCCTGGCGTCGAGCGGGCCGGCCACCTGAAAGGGATCGAAAAGGTCAAAGTCCGGCGATGGTACGGGTGAGCCAGTCCCGTTCCGCCCGGCTGGTGGCCCGCGCGATCTCGAACATGCCCTGCCGGAACGGGTCGTCGACGTCGGCCGCGCGGAGTCGTTCGCCGCCCCGGCTGAAGAAGGTGGCGGGCGCGTCGAGGAACGCGAGCCGTCGCCGCAGCACCGCCGCCTGCTCGCCGGGTGACGGCAGGTGGCGCAGGAACGCGAGGACGGTGAACCACCGGTTCCGGTCGGTGATCTCCACCTCGGTCGGTTCGCGCAGCCGGCGCAGGAGTTCGGCCCGCCCGCCGTCGGTGAGGGACAGGGTCTGCCGGGGTGCCGCGGCGGCGCCGGGTTCGGTGCGCCGTTCGAGGAGCCCGGCCGTCTCCAGCCGGGTGATCGCGGGGTAGAGGGCGCCGTCGCTGACCGCCCGCACGTGCCCGGTGAGGGCGCGGATGCGTTCTTTCAGCTCATATCCGTGCAGCGGTTCCTCGTAGAGAAATCCCTGGATCGCCAGCGCCAGCATGCCGGTAGCCTATTGCCTCGATGAGAGGTACATCGAAAAGAGGTATACGGTGTTGCTGAAACTCGCCCTGCCCAACTACCTGGCCCTGCTCTCCGGGGTGATCGCCGGCGTCATCGACGTGGCCTGGATCGCCCGCCTCGGTTCCGCCCCGGCCGCCGCGGTCGCCGTCGCCACCAGCGTCGAGAACGTGCTGCTCGGACTGGTCCTGCTGATCCACGGCGGGCTGACGGTGGTGATCGCCGGACGATCCGGCGCCGCGGCGGCGACCGCGATCCGGGCCGGCTGGATCCTCTACGCCCTGCTCACCCCGGCCGTCGTCGCCGCCGGCCTGCTGCTGCGCGAACCACTCGCCGCTCTGCTGCTGCCCGACCCGCACGCGGCGGACCTGGCCGTCGACTTCCTGACGATCCTGTTCCCGGGACTCGTCGTGTTCTACGCGCAGTCGGTCGTCGACGGGATCTTCGCGGGCCACGGCGACACCCGCACCCCGATGCGCCTCGCCCTGACCGCCAACGGGCTGCTGCTGGTCCTCGACCCGATCCTGATCTACGGCGCCGGACTGGGCGTGACCGGCGCTGCCCTGGCCACCCTGATCGGCCGGACGATCGCGCTGCTCACCGGGCTGACCCTGCTGCGCCGGCGCGGACTCCGGGGCGCCGGCCCGGCGTCGGTGCGGGAGGTCGCGGCCGCCGGAACGCCGATCGCCGGGGACTTCCTGCTGCGCATGGGCGGGGCGCTGGCGGTGGTCGCGGTGGTCGGCCGGTTCGGGGTCACCCAGATCGCCGCGTACGGGATCGGCGTCAAAGTGTTGTACCTGGCCACGATGGGGTTCTACGCGTTACGCAACGCCACCACGATCCTGGCCGCGCGTACCGGCGGAGAAAGGGGCTTGGCACGCCGGGCAGTGACCGCCGCGCTCGTCGCCGGGACCGGATCCGCGCTGCTCTTCGCCATCCTGGCCGATCCGCTGATGCGACTGTTCACCACCGACCCGCCGGTCGTCGCGGCGGGCGTGAGCTTCCTGCGTGCCATCGGCGGTTACCTGGTGCCGATCGCGGTGGTGATCGTCCTCGGCGGATACCTGACCGGCACCGGCCGTGGCTCCCGGCTGATGATGATCACGCTCGCCGGGATGATCACGCAGACCGCCCTGGCCTGGCTTCTTTCACACCATTTCGGCCTGTACGGGGTGTGGCTGGCGATGGCCGCGGCAGCGCTGATCCAACTGGTGGCGGTACTCCCGGCCGCTCGGAGCAGCCGGGAATACGCCGCGTACTAGCTGCTGCAGGTGTTGAGGGACGTCTGCAGGGCGGTCTTCTCGGACGACTGGAGGTTCAGCGCCCAGTAGTACTTCACCGCGATCCACATCTTGGCGTACGTGCACCGGTACGAGGTGACCGACGGCTGCCACGTCGACGGGTCCTGGTCGCTCTTCGACTGGTTCACGTTGTCGGTGACCGCGATCAGCTGCGGGCGGGTCAGGTCGTTGGCGAAACTCTGCCGCTTGCTGGTGGTCCAGGCGCTGGCGCCGGAACGCCACGCCTCGGCCAGCGGCACCACGTGATCGATGTCGACGTCACTGGCGGCGGTCCAGGTCGCACCGTCGTACGGCGAGTACCAGGAACCGGAGGTGGCGGCACATGCCGAACTCGTCACCACGTTCGTCCCGTCCCGCTTCAGGACGGTCTCGCGGGTGTTGCAGGTCCCGCTGATGGTGATCCAGTGCGGGAAGAGATCGCGGTCGTACGTTCCGGCGTTGGCCTCGGCGGCCACCGTCAGCGAGTTCAGGTACGTCTGGGCGGTCGCCTTCGACGGGATGCCGGTCGGCGCGGCCTGGGCCGGGGAAGCCAGCAGGCCGAGCGCGAGAACACCGGCGGAGAGCCCGGCCACGAGAGCGCGGGGAGTGAGGGATCGGGGGAAGAGGCGCATCAACGGCTCCTTGTAGGTCGTCCGATTCGGACATCACAGATCTACGGGAATCGAACGTCTCAAGATGATGATCGCCGTGAATTTCTCGTGTCCGAACAAACAAGAACAAACCCACGCCGGAAACAGCCCGTTCACAACCCGGCGGGGCGGCGTTCCGGCTGCGAATGGACGACGGAACGCCTGGTCGGCGCGGGGAGAAAGGGGCGCCGGGCCAGGGGCGGCGGAGTGCTGGGCCTGAGGAGGGCAAAGGAGTGAGAGGCGGCGGGGCGGCGGGCCAGGGGAATGGCGCGGGTGAGGGTCAGTGGGATGTCGGGGTCGCGGCGTGGGCGGCCAGGACCGCGCCCCAGGCTCCGGCCCAGATGCCGAGTTCGGCCGGGACGATCGGGGGGAGCTGGTGGAAGGTCGCGTTCTGGGCGGTCTTGCGCACCACCGGGTCGAGGATCCAGGTGCGGGATTCGGCCAGGCCACCGCCGATCACGATCAGGCCCGGGTCGATGAGGGCGACGATCCCGAGCAGGCTGTGACTCAGGGTGGTGGTCACCTCGTCGAGCAGGGTGATAGCCGCCGGGTCACCCGCGGACGCGGCCTCGACCACCGCCCGGGCGCCCTCGGCACTCGTCTCAACCACCGCCCGGGCACCCTGGGTGCCCGCCTCGACCACGGCCTGGGCGCCTTCGGCATTCGCCTCGACCACGGCATGGGCGTCCTCGGTGCCCGTCCTGGCAGCGGCTGGGGCGCTTTCGGCTCTCGACGAGGAGTCGGGACCTGGGCCGGGAGCGGTGGCATCAAGGCTGGGGGCGGTGGTGGGTGGGGAAGTGGTGGTGGGTGGGGAGGGGCGGGCGGCTCGGGACTCGGACCAGCGGGTGGCCAGTTGGGTGCCGCCGATGGCGGATTCCAGGCAACCCCGTTGGCCGCAGCTGCACAGGCGGCCCTGGCCGGAGGCCATGTGGCCCACCTCGCCGGCCGCGCCGTGGGCGCCGCGGCGTAGTTCGCCGTCGACTATGTGGGCGCCGGCGATTCCGGTTCCCAGGGCCAGGACGAACAGGTCGTCACTTTCCCGGCCCGCGCCCAGGGCCGCCTCGGCGGCGGCGGCCGCGTTGCCGTCGTGGACTGCCACCGCGGGGATGCCGAGGGCGGCGGAGAGTTCGTGGGCCGGGTTCAGGCCGGTCAGCCAGGGGACGTTGGTGCTGGCCAGAACGGTTCCGGTGGTCTCGTCGAGGAGTCCGGGCACGGTGGTGCCGAGGGCCACGGGACGGTCCGGGCCGAGGAAGACGCGGATCGACGCTGCCAGGGCGGGAAGGCTGCGCGGGGTGACGATGCGATGCGACCGGACCAGGGCGAACCCGTCCCCGTCCACGCGTGCCAGGAGCAGTTTGCTGGACGTTCCGCCGTAGTCGATACCGAGCAGCGTCCGGCCGGCCACCGGATCAGGGCCGGCCGAGGACCGCGTTGTCCGTTGGTGGCCGGCGTGCGGTGGGGCCGGGAGGTCGTGGGTGCCGGGGGCCGAGTGGCCGAGGGGGGTCATGGGCGGGATCCGGCTGTTCGTAGGGCCTCGATCAGCCGTAGGGCGGTCCGCTCGTCGGTGGTCTCGCGGCCCGCGTCCGGGCCGGTGGCGGCGCTGCCCAGGGTCAGGGTGCCGCTGTCCGGGACGACCGTCTTGGCGGAGGCGTGCACGGCCGGGACACCGGTGGCCAGCAGGGCCGGGATCAGGGCGGGGCTGACACCGCCGCCGGCCTGGATCTCCACCCGGCCGGACGCGGCGGTCACCAGGTGGCGCAGGCCGGGCAGGCCGTCGGCGACCACGGTCGGGCACCCGGCGGTCAGGATCCGGCGGACACCCAGGCCGATCAGCTCCTCGATGCCCCGGATCGGGTCGGCCAGCAGGTCGAACGCGCGATGGAAGGTGACCTCGGCACCGTCGGCGGCGGCCACCACCCGGTCCACCAGCGCCGAGTCGATGTGGCCGTCACGCAGACCACCGATCACCACCCCGGCGGCGCCCGCCGCGACGGCGTGCCGCACGTCGCGGACCGTGGTGGCGACCTCGGCCGGCGTGTACTCGAACCCGCCCGGCCGCGGCCTGACCAGGACGTGCACCGGCACGCCACCCGGCCGGGTGGCGGTGGCAGCGTCAGGAAGACGGACGTCGGAGGAGGAAGAAGGGGAACGGGCGGCGACGGCGGCTTCGATCAGGCCCAGGGACGGCGTCACACCACCCAGCGGGAGGGCGCTGCACAGTTCGAGGCGGTCGGCGGCCAGGCGGTTGGCGACGTCGATGCCGTGCTCGTCCTGGACGGCCAGTTCGAAAGTGGTCATGACAGCATCGTCGCCGTCAGGTCGGGGGTTGCGGGGAAAACGTCGAACGGGAACATCGGGCGGTTGATCCGGTGGTGGCCGAGGCGCTCCAGGTCCTGGTCCACCGGGCCGGGGGTCAGGGCCAGGGTCCAGCCGGTCGCGATGTCGTACAGGGTGGGCTCCAGGTATCCGATCTTGGTGATGATGATGTCGGCGGCGGCCGGATCCAGGCCGATCGCCGAGAAGTCGCCGGTCCGGTGGTACGCCTTGCGGAACTCGGTGACGATCACGTGCAGCCCACCCACCTTGATCACCGCGATGCGCCCGGCGTCGGGATCGCCGTGATGCAGCCCGTGCAGGACCCCGGTGATCTGCACCGGTCCGCTGACCCGGGAGTCGACCCGGGCCCCGGCGGTCACCGACACCGCGTCGCCGACCCGGTGACCGAAGAGCACCTCGACGGCAGCCTCGTCGAAAATCGACGCCACGTAGACGACATGCCCGGCAAAGCGATCGGAGGACGCGAGCAACCGGTGCAACACCCAGGTGACGTCCCCACTACCACCCGCGCCCGGATTGTCCCCCGAGTCGCTGATCAGATACGGACGGGTGGACGAGGCGAGCGCCCGGGATATCGCCTCGTCGAGAGTCCCCGGCGGCCCGACGAAATCGAACGAGGCCCGCGCGGACCACAACCGCCGGGCCAGCTCGGACGCCGAGGCGGCGACCACCTCCGGCGAGTCCCCGGTGACGATCACGGTGGCATGGCACCGCGGCTCGTCCGCCCAGGCGTACCCGATCCAGATCGACGCGTCGGTGACGCCCGCCCTGGCCTCGACCGCCGACAGCGACCCGTAGAGGCTCCTCGCGGGTTCGACCCGCGTCGAGGTCTTCTCACCCGGCAGCAGGATCGGCACCCGCACCCAGGCCCGATGCGGGCGCTTGCCGGAGGCGAGGTACGCGACCAGGTTGCGGGCGGCGCGTTCGCGGGTCTCCCCGGCGTCCTCGTGCGGCGCGAGCCGGTAGCAGGTGGGCAGTTCGACGGCGCGGGCGAACCGTTCCGACACGTTGCCGTGCAGGTCCATCGGGGCGGAGACCAGCACGTCCGGCCCGATCACGGCGCGGATCGCGGTGATCAGGTCACCCTCGGCGTCGTCCATGCCGTCGACGCTCATCGCCCCGTGGATGTCGAAGTACAGCCCGTCGATCGGCCCGGCGTTTCGTAGCCCGTCCAGGATGCGCTGCTTGAAGTCGTCGTACACCTCGCGCAGCACTTTCCCGCCGGGGATGGACCGGGCGTGGAGGATCCCGATCCACTCGGCCGCCGGGTCCAGGAAGTCGTATCGCGACAGGACCGCTGATCCGGAGAGAACGGAGAAGTCCCGGTAACCGGCCCGATGAGCGGCGTACGCGCTGGATTCGATGTGCATTCCGGCGATCGCGATTCTCATCGTCCCCCCAGGCCTGACGTGGCGATTCCCTTGACCAGATGTCGTTGCAGTGCGATCACCAGGATCGTCGTCGGGATCATCGAGATCACCGAGGCGGCCATCTGCAGATCCCACCGGGTGCCGGTCTGGCTGGAGAAGCTCGCCAGCCCGATCGGCAGGGTGCCGAGTGTGGCGTAGTCGTTGACCGCGATCAGTGGCCACAGATAGCTGTTCCAGTAGTTCAGGAAGGTGAAGACGGCCAGCACCGCGAGCGCCGGCCCGGCCAACGGCAGCACGATCCGGGTGAACGCGCGGACCGGCCCGGCGCCGTCCACCCGGGCCGCTTCCTCCAGTTCGTAGGGAATGCCCCGGAAGAACTGCCGCATCAGGAACGTGCCGAACGCGGTGAACGCCCACGGAAAGATCAGCGCCGGGTACGAGTCGACCCAGCCGAACCACTGCATCACCACGAACATCGGGATGACCAGCACCTCCTGCGGCACCATCAGGGTGCCGAGGAACAGCACGAACACCACGTCCCGCCCGCGCCAGCGCAGCCGGGCGAACGCGTAACCGGCGGTCGCCGACACGAACAACACCACCAGCACACCGGCTGAGGACACCAGAAAGGAATTGATGATGTACGTGGTGAACGGTGCGAACGTGAAGACCTCGGCGAAATTGCCCCACCGCACCTCGGAACCGATCAGTGCCGGCGGCGCGAGCAGCACCTCGCGGGACGGTTTCAGCGCCGAGAAGAAGGCGTACACCAAAGGGGTGATGAATAGGAGAGCGGCGACCACCGCCGTGCCGTGCGCGACGAACGATCGCCACCGGCCGCTAGTGCTCATAATGCACCCACCTCCGCTGCGCCCGGAACTGCAGCGCGGTGATGCCGATGATCAAAACGAACAGCAGCCACGCGGCGGCCGAGGCCAGTCCCAGGTCCTGGAACTTGAATCCGGTGTCGTAGATGAACATGACCAGCGGAATGGTGCTGTTGCCCGGTCCACCACCGGTGAGCAGTTGCGGCTGGGCGAAGACCTGCAGCGATCCGATGATCGTCATGACCGCGGCGAAGAAGATCGCCGGGGAGATCAGCGGCAGCGTCACCCGCCACAGCAGGTGCCGGCCCTGCGCGCCGTCCATCCGGGCCGCCTCCAGCACCGACGTGGGCAGCTGTTCCAGCGCGGCGGTCAGGACCAGCATGTTATAGCCCATGCCGGCCCACACGCTCATCACGACGATCGCGATCATCGCCCAGTTCCGGTCGGCCAGGAAACTCGGCAGGGTGATCCCGAACCACTCGCCGGCCAGGCCGTTGAGCAGGCCTTCCGGTTGCAGCACCAGCTTCCAGACCAGCGCGTTCGCGACCATCGGGGTGACCACCGGGATGAAGAACAGCACCCGGAAGACGGCCCGGCCGCGCAGCCGCGGGCCCAGCAGCAGGGCCAGGACCAGGGCTACGGTCAGGTTGGCCGGCACGTAGAGGACCGTGAAGAGGATCGAATTGCGCAGCGCCGGCCAGAAATCCGGTGACTCGGTGAGCAGCGTCCGGTAATTGCCCAGGCCGGTGAACTCGCGATCGCCGAAGATCGGCCAGTCGAACAGGCTCATGATCACGGCCAGTGCGACCGGCAGCGCGGTGAACACGCTCAGACCGGCCAGCGCGGGACTGATGAAACCGAGCGCGTGCCAGCGTTCCCGGTTTTTCATAGGTACAGCTCGATGACGGGTAGCGCCACATCCGGTTTCCGCACCGGGAGGCTGAGGGTCAGCGTGCCCGGCTCCGGGGCGGCCGGATTCAGGTTGAACGCCTGCTGACCAGCGGGGATCTCGGAGAAGCGGATCTCCGAGCCGTCGTTCAGCAGCCTGGCGAACCGCACCCTGCCCGCGAGCCCCGGCAGGTGCAACAGGCCGAACGGCCAGTCGAAAAGATGGGCATAAAGACGATCACCCCGTTGCGTGTACGTCACACCCGACGGTGCCGTGAACTCCGGCGGGCCGGCGCCGTGGATCGCGGGGGAGTGCCGGCGCATCCACTCGCCGACCTCCGCCAACAGTGCCGCGTCCGTCGGAGCGATCTCGCCGCGACCGGTCGGGCCCACGTTGAGCAGCAGGTTTCCACCGAGAGCCACGGAGCCCGCCAGCATGCGTACGAGCAGATCGGCGGTTTTGACGTTGAGGTTGTCACGGTGATAACCCCAGCTGCCGTTGACGGTCTGGCACGCCTCCCAGAGCCCGGGAAACGGACGGACCGGCTGATACTGCTCGGGGGTGACCAGGTCGCCGGGGATGCCGAGCCGGTCGTTGACGATCATGCCGGGCTGGAGTTCGCGGCACATCGCCATCAGGGTCTCCGCGTCCCAGTCCCCGGGGGTCGTGCCACCACTGCCGGGCTCGTCGGTGAAGTCGAAGAACAGGTAGTCGATCTGCCCGTATGCGGTGAGCAGTTCTTTTACTTGCGCGTGAAGGTAAGGCCGGTAGGCACCGATGTCCCTTTTTTCGGAATTTTTGCGCATCGGGTGGTGCTTGTCGATCGGATAATCCGGGTGATGCCAGTCGAGCAGCGAATAGTAGAGGCCGACCTTGAGCCCCTCTTCCCTCATCGCGGCGACGTATTCCGCGACCAGATCCCGCGACGATTTGAAATCAGTAGTCGCGGTATCCCACAGGCAGAAACCCTCGTGATGCTTGGCGGTCAGAACGGCATACCGCTGACCCGCCTCCTTGGCCGCTCTCGCGATCGCTCGGGCATCGAACAGATCCGGGTCGAAGAACTCGGCATACCGGGCGTATTCAGCAGCCGGAATCTCCTCGTAGTTCTGCACCCATTCGTGCCGGGCCGCCACGCTGTACAACCCGAAGTGCACGAACAGCCCGAACCGATCGTGCGCGAACCACTCCGCCGTCATTTGCCGAACTTCGTCTGCAGGTTGCCGAGCGCGTCCGCCATCGATCCCTGGCCGGTGTAGACGGTGACCAGTTCGTTCGGCATCGCGGTGGCGACCTGGGTCCATTCGGCGGTGACCCGCTGCGCCGAGGCGCCCTGGAACCCGGCCCGGAAAGCCGCGGTCAGCATCTCCCGTTTGCCGTCCGGCAGCGACGCGAAATAGCCCTCCTGGCTGCCGGTCTGCGCCGGATGGTTGCCCTGCTTCGCGATCAGATCCTCGCCCGCCCTACCGGCCAGCGCGCCGAGCACCTTGAGCGCGGCGTCCTTGTCCTCGCAGTTCTTGGCGATGCCGTAGCCGGAGCCGAGCGCCACCCCGAACGGCCCGGCAGTGCCGGACGGCAGCCGGACCGCGCCACCGTCGAACGGCAGTTCGTCGGCGGTGTAGGTGGCGGCCTGCCAGGTCCCGTCGATGATCATCGCGGCTTTTCCGTTCTGGAACTGGGTGACCTCCCAGCCGGTCTCCGACGCCGACGGCACCGCCTCGGACACCTTCTGCCCGGTGACCAGATCGCCGTACCAGGTGGCGGCGTCCACGAACGCCGGATCGGTCAGCGCCAGTTTTCCGCTCTCGTTGACAGGCTGCTTTCCGGCCCGGGCCATCGGCAGCGACAACCACTGGAATTCGTCGAGCGAGACGGCGAAGCCCTTGACCCCGGTCTTCTCGGTGATCGTCTTCGCGGCGGTCTCGAAGTCCGCGATGGTCCAGCTGTTGGTGGGCGGCGTGACTCCGGCCTTCGTGAACAGATCGGCGTTGTAGAAAAGGAACATGGTCGCCGTGTCGTACGGCAATCCGTAGAGCTTTCCGTCGTTCTCCATCACACTCAGCGCGCCCGGGTTGTAGTCGGCCCGGGAGATCCCCATGGTGGTCAGATCGGCGTCGGTGAGCGGCTCGAACGCGGCGGTGTAGTCGGTGAGGCGCTGCCCGTTCATGGCGGTGACGCAGGCGAGTTTGCCGGAGGCCATGTTGGCGTTCAGTTTGGTGAAGAAATCGGCCCACGGGGCGGTCCGCAGCTCGATGGTGATGTCCGCACCGACGGCGGCCTGCGCGACGGCCATCTGCTCTTTCAGTTTCTGCTCGGACTCGGTGTCGCCGGACCACATGTTCCAGACGACTGTGGTCTTTCCGTCCGAGGAGCCGCCGGACGAGCAGGCGCCGACGCCGAGAGTCATCACGAGTGCGGTGAGAGCCGATCCCCATTTACGCATGGCCATCCCTCTTCCAACGGTCCTTCGTGGACGAGGAGATCGTAAGCGCGTAACAGGTATTGCTACAAGAATCGAAGTTAGTTCGATTCTTGTATTCGATTATCGAAGTAAGCGGACCTTCTCGTCGATCTGCTGCGGATCCAGCAGCTCGTCGATCACCAGGGCGGCCACACCCCGCGCCCCGATGTCCGGCCCGGCCGACGACGCCCCGATCTCCAGCCCCTCCGTCGACACCGGCAGGCACTGGTCGTAGACGGCCGACCGCACCGCCGCCACGAACACGTCACTCGACGACAGGCTCCCGGCCAGCACCAGCCGCTCCGGGTTGAAGAACCCGACGAGCGTCGCCAGCACCACCCCGGTCCGCTGCCCCGCCTCCCGCAGCAGCCGCGACGCCAGCGGATGCGCGTCCCGGGCCAGCCGCACCACGTCCGCCACGTCCGACACCGCCTCGCCGGCCGCCTGCAACGCCAGCACCATCGACCGGCCGCCGGCCACCGTGTCCAGGCACCCGGTCCGCCCGCACGAACATAGCCCGCCGTCGTCGGTGACCCGGGTGTGGCTGACGTCCCCGGCGATCCCGCGCGAGCCCCGGTGCAGCGTGCCGGAGGCGATGATCCCGGTGCCGATGCTCGCCCCCACCTTCACCAGGATCAGATGCGCGGCGGTACGCCCGGTCGCCACGAACTCGCCCACCGCCATCGCGTTCGCGTCGTTCTCGGTCCGCACCGGCACCCCGGAGATCCCGGCCAGGATCGCCGCCGGATCCACCCCGTTCCAGCCCGGCATCCGCGACGGCGACACCACCCGCCGGTCCACCGTCCGCACCGGCCCCGGCACCGCCAGCCCGATCCCGGCCAGCTCCCGCCCCGGATTCATCGCACTGAGCTGCTGAAACACCGTCCGCAACACCGACTCCGGGGAGATCCCGATGTCCACCACGATGTCCCGCCCGGAAACCCGCGTGCCCGCCAGGTCGTACACCCGCAGGGTCGCGTGCCGGGCGCCCAGATCAACACCGGCGATCAACCGGTTGTCGTACGCCAGACCGAGCCGCCGTGGCCGCCGCCCGCCCTGCGACGGGCCCTGACCCGACTCGGTCAGATAGCCGTGCCGGATCAGCTCGTCGATCCGCAGCGCCACCGTGGACGGCGCCAGCCCGGTCAGCCGGGACAGCTCCGCACGGGACGCCGCCCGCCCGTCCCGGACCAGGGAGAAGATGCCGCCGGCGGAGGTCAGATCGGCATGGGGCGCACGCATGGGGCACAACGATAGGGTGCGGGACATGGAATATGTGCGGCTGGGCGGGACAGGACTCAAGGTCTCCCGGATCTGTCTCGGGATGATGACCTACGGTTCGACGACGTGGCGGGACTGGGTGATCGACGAGCAGGCCGCCACCCCGATCGTGCGGCAGGCCGTCGACCAGGGCATCACCTTCTTCGATACGGCCGACATGTACTCGGTCGGTGCCAGCGAGGAGATCACCGGGCGGCTCCTGCGGTCCCACTTCGCGAACCGCGACGACTACGTGCTCGCGACCAAGGTCTTCTTCCCGATGGCCGGCGGCCCCAACGACGGCGGCCTGTCCCGCAAACACATCATGGCCTCGATCGACGCGTCGCTGCGCCGGCTCGGCACCGACCACGTCGACCTCTACCAGATCCACCGCTTCGACCGGGCCACCCCGATCGAGGAGACCATGGAGGCGCTGCACGACGTGGTGAAGGCCGGCAAGGCCCGCTACATCGGCGCGTCGAGCATGTACACGTGGCAGTTCGCGAAGATGCAGTACACCGCTGCACTCAACGGCTGGACGAGGTTCGTGTCGATGCAGCCGCAGTACAACCTCACCTACCGCGAGGAGGAACGGGAGATGCTGCCGTTCTGCCTCGACTCCGGCGTCGGCGTCATCCCGTGGAGCCCGCTGGCCCGCGGCGTCCTGGCCCGGGGCCGCGCCGCCGAGTCGGTCCGCGCGAAGACCGACCAGATGATGGCCCGCCTGTCCAACGAGGAGGACTTCGCCGTCGCCGACGTGGTAGCCGACGTGGCCAAGTCCCGCGACACGTCCCCGGCCCGGGTCGCCCTGTCCTGGCTGCTCTCGAAGCAGGCCGTGACCGCCCCCATCATCGGAGCCTCCAAGCAGTCCCACATCGACGACGCGGTGGCCGCGGTCGACCTGAAACTCACCGACGCCGAGATCGCCACGCTGGAGGCCCCGTACCGCCCGCACAACGTAATCGGTTTCTAGAACGCCCGGTCCGGTTCCTGGTCCAGCCGCCGGATGACGGCCTCCGCCCGGAGAGCCTGCTCGTCGCGTTCCCCGGGGCCCGGGACCGAGCACCACCGGCGGTAGGCATCCACCACATCCGCGGTCGCCTCGGCGTACGCCGCCGAGGCGACCGCTTCGGTCAGCCCGACCCGGCCTCCCAGAACGTCACCCGCCAGTTCCCGAAGCCGGGGATCGTCTGCTTCACGCTGAAGGTGCAGGAGCAACCGCTCGACGATCTGCTCACGTCCGTTCATCGCGCTTCTCCGGGATGTGCGTACGGGGCGCCCGGTAACTGCTCGACCATGACGTTGACGTCCGCGGCAGCCGATTGAATCGTTCCTGAGATACCGTTCACCAGCGCTGATGCTGTCGCGATGAGTTTCCGCGCGTCGTTGGTGAGTTCGATGATCCGATGCGCCTCGTATGCTGCGATGGCCCAGCCGGTGACGAATCCGACACCGGTCTCGATCGCCGCTGTCCCGGCGGAGGCCGCGATCACGGCGATCGCCGCGCTGTCCATCAGGTCCTTGAGGATCCCGGACACGCCCTCCTGAAGTCGATAGGTGCCTTCGGCGGCCGTCTCGTAGGCTTCCGCGAGTCGCATCAGTGGTCCGTACTGCTCGCTGAGGGCTGATCCCAGATCGCTGAAGTACACAAAAGCAGCGTCGGCGGCGTTTCCGTCCCAGTCGCCGTCCAACTCCAGATTGCCTTTGGTGACGTTGCTGCCGATGTCCTGAAATGCCGCAGCCAGGTTGCGCAGGGCTCCGGCGGATCGCCACACCGATTCCCAGTCACCGCTCAGTGCCATCGCGGCGTCGCCGAAAACATCCTGGCCTGTCGTCTGTTTGACCAGCTCGTTGATCATGTGTGAGAGGCTCAGCCAGTCCAGTGCCACAGTGATGTTGCTGAACGGCTGCCCGAGGATGTCGGTGCTGTGTGGTTCGGGAGTCATCAGTCGCTGCGCGGGCTCGGCGAAATCGCTGTACGGCATCAGACGACACCCGCGATCGGTCGTTGCACCTCGGGGTAAGCCGCATCCAGATCGGCGGCGGCCTGCTGAGTCTCCTCCTGGTAGGCGGTGGAGGCGGCGCTGACACCACCGCGGGAACCGTCGAGGAGAGCCGACACCTTCGTCAGCATCGCGGCCAGCCGCTGTTGAACCGCGATGTGTTCGTAGACGAGCGGGTTGATGATCCCGCCCTCGACGGGCGAGATCTCCGGTATCCACTGGCCGGCGTAGCGCTGACAGGTCTGGGAGTCCTCTTGAGCCCTGCTCAGTAGTGCGGCGTAGCCGTCGAGGCCGGGTGGATGTACTCGTAGCGTGGACATCGAGCCTCCCCGTCAGGTCAGGAGATCAGGGCGTTGATGCCGTACAGCGCTGTGTCGCCGAGCAGGACCAGGGCGCACGCCGTGGCCAGTCGGATGGAGGCAGCCCGTGGGACTCGGGTGGTCATGCTCAGAACGGCGAACACGACGCCGGCCAGGTTGATCGGTGCGCCGACGAGCACCGGCACCCAGGCGTTGCCGGCCTCGCTGCCGGAAGCCACCAGGGCCATCCCGCCGATCGGCGCGATCGCGAAGAATATCGCGGCGAGACCGATGTACCAGCGCATCTGATCGGTCGGGTCGTCCAGGCTCACGTGTCCTCCAACGACTGAGGCAGTCGACGGAGAGTATCGACCTGACACGATATCTGGTTCAATGCTGTCAGACTTGCGACTTTGCGCTGATCAGGCTGCCCGGCCGGTCTCCGAGGGAGCAGGTGGGGCGTCCTGCCAGATGGCCCAGCGGGTGTCGGGGCCCTGGGATTTCGCCTTCTGCATGGCCCGGGTGGCTCGGTCCAGCAAGGCGTCGTGGGACAGGCCGGCCGGTGGGGTCGCTGCCACGCCGATCGCCGCGGCCAGGGTCACCAGGCGGCCGTCGAGCAGGATCGGGCCCAGGGACGCGGCCAATCGGCCGGCCACCTCGTACGCCGCGTCCGGGGTGTTGATCTCGGGCAGGAGCAGCGCGAACCCGGAGGCGGAGAGCCGGACCTGGTGGGACGACGGCGGCGCGCAGCGGCGCAGCACCTGCGTGAACGCGGCGCGGAGACGGGCGTCGACGTCGCCGTTCAGGTCGACTACGACGATCGCTGTCGGGGAGCGGCGTGCGGACCTGGTGAAACGGGTCCGGAGGCAGCGCGTTCGGAGGGGGTCGGCAAGCCACACGAGGCTGTTGATCGGGTGTCCGGCGGGCTAGTTGAGGAACATAGGATCGGCGGATGGCCGTACCGCAGAACCACGACGCGGCGATCAGCGTCGCCCATCAGCTCGCCGACCTGCTCGAAGCGGGGGCGATCCAGCGTGACCGGGACGGGGCCGACGTCGTCCCGCACGAGGCGGTGGGGGCGCTCGACGCGTCGGGGCTGCTCGGGATCACCGTCTCCGCAGACGATGGTGGGCCGGGGCTGGGGCCCCGCACCCTGGCTGAGGTGACCCGGATTCTGGCCATGGCGGATCCGGCGATCGCTCAGATTCCGCAGGGGCATTTCCTGATGGTCGACGCGATCACCGTGCACGGTGGGGCCGAGGCCCGGAAGCGGATCCTCGGGGACGTGCTGGCCGGCAGACGGCTGGGGAACGGGCTTGCCGAGCGCGGTGGGAGACACGCGCAGGACTTGCGGACGCGGATCACCGAGGGCCGGCTGGACGGCGTCAAGTACTATACGACGGGTGCCCTGACCAGCGCCTGGATCGCGGTCAGCGCGCTCGACGAGGACGGCCGGGTGGTCCTCGCCGTGGTGCCGCGGGACGCGGACGGGATCACCGTCGACACCGACTGGGACATGATCGGGCAGCGGGCGACCATCTCCGGCACCGCCACGTTCACCGGGGTTCCGGTCGAGCCGGGGCTGCGGATCGACTGGTCGAGCGCCTTCGAGGTGCCGCAGCAGCTCGGCGCGCGGGCTCAGCTGGTGCACACCGCGATCGAGGTGGGCATCGCCGGCGCCGCGCTGCGCGACGCCCGCCGCTACCTGCGTGACAAGGCCCGGCCGTCGACCGAGGCGGTGCGCCGGGGCGCCACGGTGGCCACCGACGATCCGCACGTCAGGCATCGGTACGGGCGTCTCGCCACCCGGGTCCGCGCTGCTGAGGCACTGCTCGACGGGTCCGCGCGTACCCAGGCGGAAGTGGGGTTGATCCCGGCCGACGCGGACGCGGCGGCGCGTGGCTCACTCGCGGTGGCCGCGGCGAAGGCGTTCGGCACCGAGGTCGCGCTGGAGGTGTCGTCGGAGCTGTTCACCCTGTGCGGCACCAGCTCGGCGGCCGCGAAGTACGACCTGGACCGGCACTGGCGCAACGCGCGCACGCACAGCGTGCACGACCCGGTCGACTACAAATACGCCCACATCGCCGCGTTCGAACTGGCCGGCGAACAACCCCCCAACCACGGACAACTTTGACGTACGCCTACCGGAACGGTCCCGTGGCCACCCGCGAGGTGGTCCCGGGACCGGGTGTCCCCGCGACCGCCGGGCCGATGGCGATGGTCCGGCTTCAAGAAAACCGGGCTCAGATCCGGTACGCCCCGAACACGACGTCGGCGTTGTGGGTGAACCCGAGCCGCCCGTACAACCGGATGGCGTTGTCGTTGTCGTGCACCGCGTGCAGGAACGGCAGCTCGCCGCGGGCCAGGATGCCGGACGCCACCGCCAGGGTGAGCCGGGCGGCGAGCCCCTTGCCACGCCACTCCGGGTCGGTGCAGACGGCGCTCACCTCGGTCCACCCGGGCATCCGGAACCGCTCGCCGGCCATCGCGACCAGCTTGCCGCCGGAGTCGCGGATGCCGAGGTAACGCCCCAGGTCGACGGTGCGCTTGAGGAACGGGCCGGGCTTGGCGCGGGCCACCAGCTCCAGCATCTCGGGCACGTCCTTCTCGGTGAGGACGACCGTGTCCGGGTCGTCCACCCCGGACATGCTCTGGCCGATCATCTGGACTCCGGGTGTCACCGACTCCGTCCGCCACCCGGCGAGCGGGATGACGGACGGGCCGGTGACGATCGCGAAGTCGGTGATGGTGGCCAGGTCCCGCCAGGCGGACGGGTCGGCCGGGTCACTGAGGGCGGCGAACGGGGCGATCTCGGGCAGGTATCGGGCGGCGTTGCCCGCGGCCTCGGCGAAACACGCCTGCGGCCCGGAGAGGGCGGCCCACACGGGGTTGGTCAGCACACCCTGGACACTGCCCGTTACCGGCCGTCAGCGCCAGTAGATATCGGTCGAACCACTCGGCCGTTCGTCTGTCGGGTTTCGTCACGGTCGGTGGCGGGATACGGCTCGTACTGCTCGGCCATGGCCGGCACGTCGCCGGGCCACAGCGGCTTGGCGAAGTGGTATCCCTGCCCGTACCGGCAGCCCATCGCGTCCAGAGCCGCCCGCTGGCCGGCCTCCTCGATACCCTCGGCCACCACGGCCAGGTCGAGGTTGTGCGACAGGGTGACGATCGCGTCGACGAGCGCGTGCTGCTGACGGCTGTGCAGGATGTCGTCGATGAACGACTTGTCCAGCTTCAGCACGTCGACCGGCATCTGCCGCAGGTAGCTCAGCGACGAGTAACCCGTACCGAAGTCGTCGATCGCGATCCGCACACCGATCTCGCGCAGCGCCTTCAACTCGGCGAGCACCCGGTCGGCGTCCTTGAGCACCAGGCTCTCGGTGATCTCCAGCAGCAGCCACTCCGGCCGGGCGCCACTCGCGGCCAGCGCGTCGCGCACCTGATCGGCGAAACCGGCGGCCCGGAACTGGCGTACCGACACGTTGACACTGACGTACCGCAGCGTGGTGTCCAGGTGTTCGGTCTTCCACTGCGCGAACTGGCGCAGCGCCTCCCGCAGCACCCAGTTGCCGATGCCGACGATCGCGCCGCTCTCCTCGGCCGCCTCCACGAAGTGGTACGGGCCGAGCAGCCCGCGCACCGGGTGCTGCCAGCGGACCAGCGCCTCCACGCCGGTGATCTTCTGGTCGATCAGCTCCACGATCGGCTGGAACTGGAGCACGAACTGCTCCTGCTCGATCGCCTCGTACAGCGCCGTGCGCATCTCCAGGCGCTGCATCATCGCGGTGTGCAGGTCGCTCTGGTACCGCTGCCAGCCACCCTTGCCGTTGCCCTTGGCCAGGTAGAGCGCCAGGTCGGCGTGCCGCAGCAGCTCGGTGGCGTTGCCGGCGTCCCGGTTGGTGGCGACCCCGACACTGGACCGGGCGCTGACCACGTGCGTGCCACCGGTGCCGTCCGGCACCTCGACCGGTCCGGCCAGAGCCTCCACCAGCGCGGCGGCCACCCGCTCGGCGGCGTCCACCGAGTCGCTCTGCTCGACCAGGACGGCGAACTCGTCGCCACCCATCCGGGCCGCGGTGCTGCCGGCACCGATGATCTCGGTGATCCGCTCCGCCACGTGCAGCAGCAGCTGGTCGCCGACCGCGTGCCCGAGGGTGTCGTTGACCTCCTTGAAGTCGTCCAGGTCGACGAAGAGCACACCCAGGGTGGCGCCGTCGCGCTGCGCCACGCTGAACGCCTGCTCCAGCCGGTCCCGGAACAGCACCCGGTTGGCCAGCCCGGTCAGCGCGTCGTGGAACGCCTGGTGGGTCAGGTCCTTCTCCAGGCCACGCCGCTCGGTCACGTCCCGCAACGTCATGACCAGCCCGGCCACCGTCGGGTCGGCCCGTAGGTCGCGCAGATCGCACTCGATCTCCACGGTACGGCCGCCGGTCCGGACCGCGGTCAGCTCGATGTCGTCCATGTCGCCGGCCCCGGCACGCACCCGCGCCAGAACCTCGCGCAGCGCCGAGTGCGAACTCTCGGCGATCAACGAGGACAGCTCGGTGCCGGTGGGGTCGGTCCCGAACAGCGGCTCCGCGGACGGGGTCGCGTACCGGATGGTGCCGTTGGGGTTGACGATGAAGATCACGTCGGCGGCGCTCTGGATCAGCGTCCGGAACCAGGCCTCACCCTCGGCGCGGCTGACCTCGGCGGTCAGCGCGATCCGCTCCAGGACCACGACGATCTGCTGTCCCAGAGCCTCGAACGCCGGGGTCAGCAGGCGCAGCACCCGGTCCGGGGCGCCGATCGCCAGCCGCAGTGCCCGATCGCCGGACAACGCGTGGGTGGCGTACAGGACGTTCAGGTAGCCGCCGGACCGCAGGCCCTCCGGCAGCTGGGAAGTGGGGATCACGCGGATCGCCGACTCGACCGAACCGTGCGCCTGCACGGGCTCCGGGAGGTGCAGGTGGAAGGCCTGGCCGGGCGGCATCAGACGGGCCACGCCGGCCTCGACCGCCTTGAACACCTCACGCTCGGTGCTGGCGGCGAACAGACCCGCGCTGGCCTCGCGCAGCGCCCGCTCCAGGCTGCTGGCCTGCCGCTGCGACCGGGCCAGGTCCGCGACCCGGACCAGGACCATCAGGAACATGGTCGCCGCGGCGGCCGCGATCACCGGGGCGTCGACCACGCCACCGCGCTCGATCTCCACCTCCCGGCCCTGCATGTACTCCAGGGCCAGGACGGCCGGCGCGGTCAGGGCGGCCGAACTCAGCCAGAACAGCCGCTGGCTGTCGATGCCGGTGTCGACGCCGGTGACCGGCTCGGACAGCTCCCGCATCTCCGGGCGCAGTGCGGCGAAACCCATCGCCGAGTAGAAGACGACCCAGCCCAGGTCGACCGGGCCACCCAGGTTCCAGGCCTGGCTCAGCTGCGACTGGCCGTAGAAGACGTCGGACACCAGCAGGCCGACCAGCGCCACCCCGAGTGGGCCGACCGCGCCCAGGTTCTTGCCCGAGCCGGTGAACATCCGCAGGATCACGGCCAGCACCAGCACGTCACCGAGCGGGTAGCCGATCGAGACCAGCTTCTCGATCATCGACAGGTGGTCGGCCCGGGTGAACGGGGCGATCCAGTACACCCAGGCCAGCAGGCCCAGGCCGACCGTCGGCACCAGCGCGTCCAGCAGCGCCGCCCGGTTCGCGCCGCCGCCGTTACGGGCCCGCACCAGCATCAGCAGGCCGGCCGTCAGCAGCGGGTAGACCGCCAGGTAGAAGAAGTCCGCCAGGCCCGGGAAACCGGGCTGGCCACCCCGCGCCAGCACCAGGTTGTACCAGCTGTCACCGGTGGTGAAACACGCGATGCCCAGGCTGATCAGAACCCACGGCAGTTTGCGGCGGGGCTTGTGCATCCACACCCCGGCAAGCACCGCGAGTGCGGCGGAATATCCCAGGGCCGCCCAGCTGTACAGGTGGGCGTCCGGGAAGGCGTAGTAGACGCTGGTGATGACCAGCGTCCACACGCCGAAGCACGCGCGAACCACTCGCGTCGACAATGCGTACTCCGTTCGCCGGGCGGACTGACTCCGGGTGGCTGAATCGGTACCACCGCCGACGAACTGAGCAGTTGTGACCCGCTACACCGCCATGGCGTCGACGAGCCGCCGGGCGGACCCCGCCAGGTTCCACCGTTCGGCCAGGGCCAGCAGGGTCTCGGCGTCCTTCGGGGCGTCCGGCAGCACCGGGTCGAACTCCGGCAACGGGACGTCCAGCGCCACCTTGCACACCGGCAGGGCACGGGCCAGGTAGTCGCGGGAGGCGTCCAGTTTCGTCCGGACACCCGGCGCGAACCCGGCGTCCGGGTCGTCCAGCGCGGCCAGGATCTGCTCGACCCCGCCGTACCGCTCGATCAGGCGGGCCGCGGTCTTCTCACCCACCCCGGCCACCCCCGGCAGGCCGTCACTGGCGTCGCCGCGCATCGCCGCGAAATCCGCGTACCAGCGGGCCTCTACCCCGTACTTGGCCATCACCAGCGCCTCGTCGGCGTCCTCCAGCTTCGCCACGCCACGCCCGCAGTACAGCAACCTGGTCCGCCGGGCGTCGTCGACCAGCTGGAACAGGTCACGGTCACCGGAGACCACCTCGACCGGGGCCGGCTGGGTCGCGGCGAGCGTGCCCAGCACGTCGTCGGCCTCGAACCCGCTCACCCCGAACGCCGGGATGCCGATCGCGGTCAGCACCTCCAGCAGCACCGGCACCTGCTTCTCCAGCGACGCCGGCACCTCCTCGACGTCGCCGTGCGCCACCCGGTGCTGCTTGTACGACGGGACCAGTTTCACCCGCCAGTCCGGGCGCCAGTCCGCGTCCAGCGCGCAGACCAGCCGGTCCGGCCGCCGGGTGCGGATCAACTGGGCCAGCATGTCCAGAAAGCCGCGGATCGCGTTGACCGGCTCACCGGCCTCGGTCCGGGCCGCCTTCTCCGGAATCCCGTGGAAGGCGCGGAAGTACAGGCTGGGTGCGTCAACTGCCAGCAGTGGTCGGCTCACCGTCGCTACTTTAGTGCGCGGTGGTGCGGGGTGGGGTCAGGGCTTGTGGTGCAGGGCCCGGGCCAGGCAGGCGAAGGCGGCGGTGGTGATCGCGGTGCGGCCCAGGTTCGCGGTGGACCAGCGTTTCTCGAAGGCCGAGCGGGAACCGCCCGCGTCCAGGCGGCGGTTCAGTGGGACGTGGTACCGGGAGGTCAGCGCCAGGACCGCGCCGTAGCCGATGGTTCCGGCCAGGGCCCAGCCGGCCGCCTTGCGGTTGCCGGCCCGCCAGTGCAGGACGGCGGCGGTGGCCGGCAGGGCCAGGGAGCCGACGTAGGTGGCGGCGAAGACCGGGTTCTCGATGGCCCTGTTGATGTGGCGCATCGAGGACACGAACGTCTCGTCGTCGGCTTTCGCCAGCCCCGGCATGACGGCGACGTCGAACGCGTAGAACAGGCCGGCCATCAGCCCGGTCGACACGGTCGCGGCTCCGAGGGCGGCGTCGGCTCGGCGGTCCGTGGTTGCGGACATGGTGACCTCCCGGTGATCGTGATGTCGAAAAGAGTCAAGCACGTATGTATTCGCCCGATCCATACGTGAGAGCGTCAGGCGGATACGCGGGCGTCCAAACCGTCACTCGGCCAGACGGCGCAGGTCCGCGGCGCGGCCGGTGTCCTCCCACGTGAAGTCACGACCGAAATGTCCGTAGGCGGCGGTGCGCTGGTAGATCGGCCGCAGCAGGTCCAGGTCCCGGATGATCGCGGCGGGCCGCAGGTCGAAGACCTCACGAACGGCCTTCTCGATACGTTCGGCGGGCACGTTCTCGGTGCCGAAGGTCTCCACGAACAGGCTGACCGGCTCCGCCCGGCCGATCGCGTAGGCGACCTGCACCTCGCACCGTTCGGCGAGGCCGGCCGCCACCACGTTCTTGGCGACCCATCTCATCGCGTACGCCGCCGAACGGTCCACCTTCGACGGGTCCTTGCCGGAGAACGCGCCGCCACCGTGCCGGGCGTAACCCCCGTAGGTGTCGACGATGATCTTCCGGCCGGTCAGTCCGGCGTCGCCCATCGGCCCGCCGATCTCGAACCGCCCGGTCGGGTTGACCAGCAGCCGGTAGCCGTCGGTGTCCAGCCCGGTCAGTTCCGGGGTGAGCACGTGCTCCCGGATGTCCGGGTTGAGCAGCCCGTCGAGGGAGATGCCCGGCGCGTGCTGGGACGAGACGACGACCGTGTCGAGGCGTACCGGACGATGTCCGTCGTACTCGATGGTGACCTGGGTCTTGCCGTCCGGCCGCAGGTAGGGGACCGTGCCGTCCTTGCGGACCGCGGTCAGCCGCCGGGCGAGGCGGTGCGCGAGGGCGATCGGCAGCGGCATCAGCTCGGGCGTCTCCGAGCAGGCGAAGCCGAACATCATCCCCTGGTCACCGGCCCCCTCGGCGTCGACGCCGAGCGCGATGTCCGGTGACTGCCCGCCGATCGACACGCTGACCCCGCAGGACGCGCCGTCGAAACCCTTCTGCGACGAGTCGTAGCCGATCTCCAGGACGGTGTCCCGGACGATCTTCGGGATGTCGGCGTACGCCCGGGTGGTGACCTCCCCGGCCACGTGCACCTGACCGGTGGTGATCAGGGTTTCCACCGCGACCCGGCTGCGCGGGTCCTCGGTGAGCAGGGCGTCCAGGATCCCGTCACTGATCTGGTCGGCGATCTTGTCGGGGTGACCTTCGGTGACCGACTCGGAGGTGAACAGGCGACGTGCCATGGCGGGCTCTCCCGGGCTCTCGTTACTGGTGGTGGCGGATGGCGGCGTACTTCTCGCGGCCGGGAGCGACGACCAGGAACTGGCCCATCATCCCCTCGACCTCGTGCCGCAGGACGTGGCAGTGGTACATGTACGGGGTGTTCTCGTCGGCGTTGCCGGAGAACTCGACGAGCAGCCGGAAACGGACGCCCATCGGCAGGTTGATCGTGTCCTTCCAGCCGGCCAGCTCGGCCGGCGGCGGATCACCGTCCACGTCGAGCACCCGGAAACGCTGACCGTGCAGGTGGAAGATGTGCGGCATCAGGTGTGTGCTGTGGACCGTCCAGATCTCCCTGGTGCCGGCGACCGCCACCAGGTCGGTGCGGTGCATGTCCATGCTCTTGTCGTTGATGGTGCGCTGGTAGAACTCGAACGACCGTTCGTGGGCGGCGCCGGTCGGATCCGGTGGCGGCAGATCGGACAGCACCGGCGGCAGCGGCGGGCTCGGTGTCAGGGTGGCCGCGGCCCGCAGCTCCAGCACGTCGAACGAGTCCATGCCGCCTTCGAAGCGCCGGACCAGGAGGTTCTCGCCGGGTGACGGAGCCAGACTGCGTAGCGTCAGGCGTTCACCGGGCCGTACCGGCACCACGATGTCGGCGCGTTCCCCGGCCGCGAGCCGGATCCGGGTGCGCGCCACCGGCGCCGCGAGCAGGCCTCCGTCGGTGCTGATCACCTGGAACCCGCGGTCGCCGGCCTCATGATCACTGACGAGGCCGAATTCGTACGGCCGCCCGGCCGAGCCGTTGAGCAGCCGCAGCCGGACCAGACTGGTACGGACCTCGCGGTACGGGCCGATCACGCCGTTGACCAGCAGCGTGTCGCCGAGCACGCCGATGTCGCTGCTGAAGTCGGGCCGGGTCCGGAACTGTCCGCGCCTGTCGAACTCCCGGTCCTGCACGATCACCGGCAGGTCGTCGACGCCGTACTCGTGGGGGAGTCCCGCGGTCCGCGGATCGTCGTCGTCGATCAGGAACATCCCGGCCAGCCCGCGCATCACCTGGTCCTCGGTGTGCCCGTCCGGGTGCGGGTGGTACCAGAGGGTGGCCGCCGGCTGGTCGACGGTCCACCGCATGTCGGCGGTGCGGCCGGCCCGGATCGGCCGGTGCGGGCCGCCGTCCACCGCAGCCGGCAGGATCGCGCCGTGCCAGTGGACGGTGCTGTCCTGCTCCAGGTCGTTGCGGACCCGGACCCGGATCCGCTCGCCCCGTTTCACCCGCAGCGTCGGCCCCAGGTAGGTGCCGTTGTACCCGGCCGTGCGGGTCCCGCCGTGACCGAAGTCGGTCACCCCGCCGGCGGCGGTCAGGTCGAAGGTCCGGAACCCGTCCACCACCGTCGACGGCGCGAGCGGCGGGATCGCCAGCTTCCGGTCGAAGGCCACCCGCCCGACCGTCGACAGTGGCGGCCGGTCCGTGTACCAGACGGCGGCGCCGGCCAGCAGCGCCAGGACCAGCCAGATCTTCCACAGCCGGCGTTTCACGGGATCCCGGCCGGCAGCAGATCGGCGGCGGCCAGATCCGCGCGGATCGCGGCCGTCACCGCGGCCGGCGCGTCCCGGTGGTAGAAGTGGTCGCCGTCGAACATCCGCAGCCGGAACGGCCCGGTGGTGGACTCCCGCCACCGGGCCACCTGCTCCTCGGTGGCCACCGGGTCCTGCCGGCCGTGGTAGGCGACCACCGGGCAGGACAGCCCCGGCTCCGGCCCGGTCCGGTACGTCTCGGTCAGCCCGTAGTCGGCCCGCAACATCGGCACGAACGACTCCAGCAGCCGGCGCCGCAGCCCGGTGCCGGCCGCGGTGCCGCCGAGCGCGATCAGGTGGTCGAGGAACTGTTCGGTCGGCAGCAGGTGCAGCGACGACTGCCGGGACTGCTGCGGGGCCTGCCGTCCGGAGGCGAGCAGCACCGCCGGCCCGGGGCGACCTTCCACGATCAACTGCTTGGCCGTCTCGTACGCCAGCAGAGAGCCCAGACTGTGGCCGAAGAAGGCGTACGGCCGGTCCAGGTACGGGGCCAGCGCCGCGCTCAGTTCCCGGACCAGCGGGCCGAGCCGGGTCCGGGGCTCCTCCCGCAGCCGGGACTCGCGGCCGGGCAGCACGATCGGGCAGACCTGCACGTCCGGGCCGAGTGCCTCGCGCCACGGGAGGAAGAACCGGGCCCCGCCGCCGGCGTGCGCGAAACAGAACAGCCGGACGGCGTCACCGGCGGGCGCCGCCCCGGAGATCCAGCGGCCCGGCGCCGCCGGGTTGTCAGCACTCGGCACCACGGTCTCCTCAGGCCAGTCCGGTGACGGCGCGGACCAGGTGATCCGGGCTCTCCAGCGGCAGCAGGTGCCCGGCGCCGGGGATCTTCTCGAACCGGCCCCGCGGCAGGGTGCGGGACAGTTCCTCGCCGTACGAGCAGGAAATGATCTTGTCGTTCTCCCCGGCCAGGACCACGGCCGGCACGGTGACCGTGGCCAGCCCGGGACGCAGGTCCATCCCGCAGGAGATCCGGAAGAACTCGCGGCGCACCGCCGGTTCGACACTCGCGAACAGTTCCCGGTTCAGCTCGGCGATCGACCGGCCGGCGTCCGGCCCGAGCATCCCGCCGAGCATCCTGCGGCCCAGTGCGGGCCGGCGCAGCGCCCAGGAGAACACCGGGTTGCCCATCATCCGCAGCTCACCGGCCGGGGTGTCCTGGCCGTACGCCGCGGTGCCGGCCAGCACCAGGCCACCGAGCCGGCGCTGATCGGCCGCCGCGTACGCCAGCGCGGTGTAGCCGCCGCCGGAGTGCCCGACGAGGATCGGATCCTCGGCGCCGAACCGGTCCAGCACCTGGCCCAGGTCGGCGCGCAGCCGGTCGAGACTGACGCCGTCCCGGCCGGTCGAGGAGCCGCCGTGCCCGCGCAGGTCGAAACTGACCACCCGGTAGCCCAGCACGGCGAGCGGGGTGGCGACCGTGTCCCAGACCGACCGGGCCCCGCCCCAGCCGTGCACCAGCACCACCGTGCGGCCGGAACCCCCGGTGACGGAGGTGGCCAGCCGGGCGCCGTCGTCGGTCTGCAGCCGCTCGGCGGTGCCGATGCCGGTCACCGGCCGCTCCGGACCACGCTCGGGGTGCTGCCGAGCAGCGACGCCAGCTTCGCGAACGCGGCGGAGGTCGCCTTGGCGTGCTCGGCGCCGATGTCGGCCAGCTTGGCCAGCTGCTTGACGAAGCCGTTCGGGCGGGCCGCGAACCGCATCGACAGCAGGGTGCCGCCGTCCGGAAGCGGCTCGACCAGGAATTCGCTGGTGCCGAGGAATGCCCCGGAGACGTACTCGCCGGCCAGCCGGCGGCCCGGTTCGACGGCCACGGTCCGCGAGGTGAACCGCAGCTTCGGGCCGCCCTTGTCGACACCCTTGGTGTGTACGGTCACCACGGTCTCGCCGCCGGCCTGCTCGGGCGGTGTCGTGCCGGGCTGGAAGGTGTTGGCCGGCACCCAGAAGGCACGGGCGCCGTTGAGCTCCGCGATCAGCGCCGCCCAGACCTGGTCCGGATCGGCGTCGAGCACCGCTTCGTTGATGATGTCGTAGCTGGTCATCTCACACTCCTGCGGTTCAGCGGGTGGGTTCGAGCAGTCGCTCGGTGCCCGCGGAGGTGGCGATCTGATAGGAGGCCAGGTCGAACCGGCGGGTGTTGCGCCGGAAACGCCAGGTGTAGGTGGGGAAGATCGACGAGTTCCGGCCGGTGGCGTCGACGTACCAGTTCCTGCATCCGCCGGAGTTCCACACCGTGCCGTCCAGGGCGCCGTCCAGCCAGGTGTTGTACTCCTGCTGGGCCTCGGGGCGGACCTCGACACTCGCCAGGTCACGGTCCTTCATCTGGGCGAGGGCGTCGATCACGTACGCCAGCTGGGCCTCGATCATCACGGTCTGCGACGAGTGGCCGAGCGTGGTGTTCGGGCCGAGCAGCATGAACAGGTTCGGGAACCCGGCCACCGTGGTGCCCCGGTAACCGGTCATCCCGTCGCTCCACGCCGTGCTGAGCGAGACGCCGTCCCGGCCGTGGATCAGTTTCGCGACCGGCCGGTCGGTGGCCCGGAAGCCGGTGCCCATGATGATCGCGTCGACCTGGCGTTCCTGCCCGTCGGTGGTGACGATCGAGTCCGGGCCGATCTTCGCGATGCCGTCCGTGACGACCTCGACGTTCGGCTCCTGGATGGCCTGGTACCAGTTGTTGGAGAACAGCAGCCGCTTGCAGCCGACCGAGTAGTCCGGGGTCAGCTTCGCCCGCAGGACCGGATCGGTGACCTGCTTCTGCAGGTTCTTCTCGGCCATGCCCTTGATGGTCTTGTCGGCGCGGGCCGGGTCGGACATCAGGAACGCGACGATCTCGCGGCCCCACATGTTGAAGTTGCGCCGGAAGTTCTGGTACGTGGGCATGTTCCGGCGGCGCTTGCGCTGGGCCGGGGTGATCACCAGGTCCGGTTTCGGGGCCACCCACGGCGCGGTCCGCTGGTAGAGGTCGACGTGGCCGGCCACCTTCTGGACCTCCGGCACGAACTGGATCGCCGAGGCGCCGGTGCCGACCACCGCGACCCGCTTGCCCTCGAGCGGGAAGTCGTGGTTCCAGTTCGACGAGTGGAAGACCTCGCCGGTGAACGAGTCCAGGCCGGGCAGGTCCGGGATCTTCGGGTCGCTCAGGTAACCGGTGCCGGTGACCAGCACCCGCGCGGTGTAGTCGCCCTGGCTGGTGGCGATGTGCCAGCGCCGGGTCAGCCGGTCCCAGCGGGCGCCGGTCAGCGCGTGCCCGAACCGCAGGTGCGGGTGCAGCTCGAACCTGTCGACGCAGTCGCGCAGGTAGTCCAGCACCTCCTCCTGCTTGGCGAAGGTGGACTTCCAGTCCGGGTTCTGGGCGAAGGAGTACGAGTAGAGCAGCGCCATCACGTCACAGGCGCAGCCCGGGTAGGTGTTGTCCCGCCAGGTCCCGCCGATCGCGGCGGCCCGCTCGAAGACGAGGAAGTCCTCCTCGCCCTCCTGCTTGAGCCGGATCGCCATGCCGAGCCCGGAGAACCCGGTGCCGATGATCGCGACTCGCAGATGCCTGATCGTCTCGCTCATGACGGCTCCTCAGCCCCGGCGCCGCAGCACGATGCGGAAGTTGTTGAAGTACTTGTCCTCGAGGGTGTAGGCGAAGATGTCCAGGTAGCGCTCGAAGCGGCGGACCACGTCCTCGCCGTCCAGGGCGACCGCCTCGTCCCGCCGTTCGGCCAGCTGCTCCAGCCACACCCGGCAGGCGATGCTGAACGACTCCCGCTCGTTGCGGATCTCCACCACGTCGAACAGCCCCTCCATCGCGGAGGTCAGCTCGCTCAGGTGCGGGATGTGGCAGCCGGCGAACTCCTCCCGCTGCAGGAACTTCAGGTCGGCCAGCAGGGCCCGGTTCAGCGGCAGGGCCTCGGCGGTCATCGCGTGCAGCACAAAACCGGCGTCCGGACGCAGCAGCGAGTGCACCTTGGTGAAGAAATCCTGGTAGCGCCGGGTCCGCTCACGGGGCGACAGACTCGAGTGGACGAAGTGTTCGATCGCGTTGATGCAGAAGGCCGCGTCGTACGGCGTCTCGGTGGTGTGGTCCTCCCAGCTCTCCACCTTGATGTCGATCTTGTCGTTGCCGATCGCCCGGACGAACTCCTGCTGGGTGCGGCTCAGGGTCACGCCGACACCACGCCCGACACCGTGCACGGTGGTGGCCCGGTCCAGCATGGTGCCCCAGCCGGAGCCGATGTCCAGCACACTGTCCGCCCCGGCGGCGCCGGCCAGCTCGACGAAGGCGTCCAGCTTGCGCATCTGCGCCTCGTCGTGCACGGCGCGCTGGTCCTCGCCGTCGTTCCAGTAGCCGCCGGAATACATCATCGC
Organism: Actinoplanes couchii; assembly: GCF_016862075.1. Taxonomy (GTDB): domain Bacteria; phylum Actinomycetota; class Actinomycetes; order Mycobacteriales; family Micromonosporaceae; genus Actinoplanes; species Actinoplanes couchii. The sequence goes on from NZ_BOMG01000019.1 coordinate 30,325, forward strand.
CGGGCCGAGGATGATCCGGTACAGCTCGTTGCTGATCTCGTAGTGGTGGCGGATCGCGTCCACCTCGGGGTTCAGCGCCGGTGTCTCGACTGCCGTCATGGCGGGTCCTCTCTGGTCGTCTGCACGGGCCGTCTGAGGTAAACCGCCCGGCGCAAGCCCGGCGCAACACGGTGTTCTTGCGCCTCTGTTGCGCCTGGCCCGTTAGCTGCTGACCGGGCAAGCACACCGCGTTGTCCCGACGAACGAGGAGGAACGATTCCGATGGAGATCCCCACCGTTGAGGACCTGGCCACCCAGCTCCAGGCCGTCTCCGGCGCCAAGGTCGTCGACGCGGACGCGGCGCTGCAGCGAATCGCCGACGTCGACTCGCTGGACCTGATGGAGTGGCTGTACGGCTTCCAGGAGCAGTACCCGCACATCCCGGCGGACGAGTCGCTGTTCAAGGACATGGACGAGACCACCACCCTGCGGACCGTGCACGGCCGGATCCTGGCGCTCGTCCCGCAGCAGGTCTAGGCGTGAGCGGCTTCGCACTCACCGGCTGGGGCATGGCCGTACCGGATCAGGTACGCACCAGCGTGGAACTGGCCGATCATTTCGGTGTCGACGAGGACTGGATCGTCAGCCGCTGCGGTATCCGGGAGCGGCGGATCGTCGCTCCCGGCGAGACCACCGCGAGTCTCGCCGTGCTGGCCGGCCGGCGGGCGCTGGAGAAGGCCGGCCTGACCGGCGCCGACATCGCCCACCTGATCGTGGCGACCGCGACGCCCGAGCAGCCGTCCCCGGCCACCTCGGCGTTCGTCCACCACGAACTGGACATCGCGGGCAGCGCCCACGACGTGAACGCCGAGTGCTCGGGTTTCGTCTACGGCCTGATGACCGCGGCGGCCTGGATGGCGCTCGACCCGCGCCCGGTCCTGGTGATCGGCTCGGACACCCACTCGCTCACCGTCGACCCCGACGACCGGGATCTCAGCATCCTGGTCGGGGACGGCGCCGGCGCGGTGGTGCTGACCCCGACCCCGGCCACCTGGCTGCGGTCCTGGAACCTGGGCGCCGACGGGGCCTGCACCGGCAGTCTCAAGGTGCCGGCCGGCGGCAGCCGGATGCCGACCACCGAGCAGACGGTCCGGGACGGGCTGCACTTCGCCCGGATCAAGGGCAACGAGATCTACCTGAACGCGGTCCGGTTCTCGGTGCGCTCGATCCGGGAGACCCTCGCCTCGGGCAAACGGGAGGCCGGCGAGATCGACCACTTCGTGCCGCACCAGGCGAACATCCGGATCATCAACTCGATCATGTCGCACACCGGGCTGCCGCCCGAGCGCCTGATCACCAACCTGGAGCGGTTCGGCAACACCGCGTCGGCGTCGGTGCCGATCGCCCTGACCGAGGCCCTGGACGCCGGCCGGATCAGCGACGGCGACCGGGTGCTGCTGGCCGGCTTCGGCGCCGGCATGACCTGGGGCTCGATGCTCCTCGACTGGGGTGGGGTCACGAGATGAGCGACAACCGGCCGGAATCCCCGGTCGCCCTGGTCACCGGCGCGTCCGGTGGCCTGGGCCAGGCCCTGGCCATGGAGCTGGACGCGCTCGGCTGCCGGGTGGCGATCCACTACAACCGGTCCGAACAGGACGCCCTGGCCCTGCGCGGCAAACTGCAGAACGACGCCACGGTGGTCACCGGCGACGTCGGCTCCTGGGACGCGGTGCAGGCCATGCACCAGCAGATCAGCGACCGGCTCGGCCCGGTCGACGTGCTGGTGAACAACGCCGCGGTCCGGATCGACCAGTTGATGGCGATGCAGGTGGTCGAGGACTGGACCCGGGTGATCCAGACCAACCTGATCGGCACCTTCCACACCAGCCGGGTGAGCGTGCCCGGCATGCTGCGCCGCCGCTGGGGACGCATCGTCAACATCGTGTCCCCGTCCGGGCTGATCGCCTCGCCCGGCCAGACCGCCTACTCGGCGTCGAAGGCCGGCGTCATCGGGTTCACCAGGACACTCGCCGCCGAATGCGGCCGCCGCGGTGTCACGGTCAACGCGCTGTCACCCGGGTTCATGCTGACCAACATGACCAGCAACCTGTCCGAGCAGGTGGTCGACGGCATGCGGACCAAATCGCCGGTACCCGGTTTCGTCTCGCCCGAGGAGGTGGCCCGTAGCCTCGGGTTCATCCTGGGCAGCGATTATCTCACCGGCCAGGTGATCAGCATCGACGGTGGCATCTCCACCACCTAGGAGCCCGCCGCGGCCCGTTCGACCCCCGCGGCGGGCCGCGGCGACCATCGATCGATGCTAATTTTCCTGACAGCTGCTGCGGCACTGACGGAGGCTTGCTTGACCGGCGTCTGCGTTTCCTCGACCACCTTCCTGTCCGAACTCGGCCCGTCCGGCGACACCCTGGAATGCGAGCGGGTCCAGGAGATCGTCTCCGGCCACGGTGGCGCGGTCCAGGCGGCCACCGGTTGCGGCCCGGCGCCCGGCCGCCGGGGTGCGCGGATCGAGGCCGAGTTCGCCAGCGCGTACGACGCGGCCCGCGCCGCCGTCGAGGTCGTCACCGCGGTGCCCGGGCGGCACAGCCGGGAGGCGCCGCGGATCGTGCTGTCCGGGCCGGAACCCGGCCGGCGCGCGCCCGCCGACCACTGGCTGCCGTCCCGGGCGCTGGAGATCGCCGATCCGGGCCAGATCCTGGTCACCGCGCCGACCGCCGTGGTCGTCGGCCCCGGCCTGCCCGGCTCCACGGTCCTGGTCCACCGCGGCCACCTGCCGGCCGGCGACGGCCGGGAGACCCAGCGGCTGTACGAACTGCGCCTCGCCGCCGACGACAGGCAGGCCAACCTGGACTGGGCCCGCCGGGCCGTGGACGGATCCGCCATCGTGCTGGACCTGTCCGGGCTCACCGCCACCTGGCGGCAGGCCGCCGCCGGTGACGCCCGGCTGATCCTGCTCTCCGGCCCGCGCGAGTCGCACCGCGGCGCGGTCGCCGCCGAGGTGGCGTTACGGCTGCACAGCGCCGGTGCGCAGGTGCTCTACGGAAGCTGGCAGGACGGCACGCCGCCGCTCGGTGGCGCGTTCCTGGAGGCCCTCGGCGTCTACGCCGGCGGGGTGAGCGCCGAGCGGCTGCGCGCCGAACTACGCGGCTGTGTCGCGGCGGTGGGCGGCCTGCTGCCCGAGGTGGCCGCCCGGCTGGGCGGGCGCCGCGACCACCCGGAGGCCCCGCACGTGGTGCGGGCCGGCGACGTCGTCGAGCACTGGCTCCGCGCGATCGCCTGCCGCCGGCCGACCCTGCTGGTGCTCGACGACGCCCATCTGGCCGACCCGGCCGGGCTGCGGCAGCTGTGCGACGTCTGGTACGCCTGCCGCCGCAGCCCGCTGATGATCCTGGTGTCCGCGATGGAGGACGGGCGCAAGCCCGGTTCGGCCGCCGGCCGGGTCATCGAGCTGGCCGCCGCCACCGACCCGAAGTCCTTCACCCACCTCCGCCTCTGACCGTCCCACCCGTGCGGCCCGGCACGCCGCGGTCCGGTCCGGACCGCGGCTCACCACGAGTCAGGCGCTGACGGCCAGCTCCGGGCGGCGCAGGCTCACCGTGGCCAGCGTCTGTGCCGCCTCGCGGCGGAACGCTTCGGCGTGCCGGCGGTCGGTGGGCCGCCCCCGCCCGTCCAGCGCCCGGGCCATCGACCCCTGCGCGAGGGCGATCCACGGCTTGGCGCCCCGCTCGGTGAGCTGGGCGAGGGCCACCGTCAGGTGCCGTTCGGCGGCCGGCCAGTCGCCACCGAGCACCGCCAGCCGGCCCAGATGCAACGAGACCGGGCCGACGAAGCTGCGGTAGCCGACGCCGCACTGGTGACTGGCGTACGGCGCGAGCAGCGCCCGGGTCGCCTCGGCGGTGCGCGGGTCGCCGAGTTCGACCGCGCCCATCGCCAGGATCCCCAGCACGTGCAGCAGGTCGTCCCCCTCGGGCAGCGGCAGCGCCCCGGTGGCCAGCGCCCGGATGGTCAGGTGCGGCATGCCGCGTTCGCCGCCGACGATGGTGGTGAGCGAGTGCTCGACCGCCGCGAGTCCGCGGGCGAAGCTGTCGTCCCAGGTCGGCCAGCAGCCGGCCCGGAGCCAGCGGGCGATCAGCAGCTGCCGGGCGGCCATCGTGCCGGGCGCCGGGTCCACCCCGGGGATCGGCGTGGCCAGTGGGCGCACCATCCGGGCCGCGGCCATCGCGTCGACGAACCGGCCCTGCCGTACCGCCTCGGCCACCAGGTGCTCGCCGAACAGGGCCGCCCCGGCCGCGGTGCCGCCACCGAGCCGGGTGGCCTGCCCCAGCGCGGCGAGGGCGGCCGACCGGGCCGGTTCCTCGCCGGCCAGGTCGGCGGCCATCGCGACGTGGTGGGCGGCCACCAGCTGGGCGGCCGGGTCCTCGACCGCGATCGCCACGTCCAGCATCTCCTGCCCCAGCCGGTGCCGCCGGTCCCGGTGATCGGGGCCGGTCAGCTCGCCGAGGACCAGGCCCATCGCGGTCAGCGCGGTGTCGGCGGCCGCCCGGTCGGGGACCAGGGCGCCGAGCCGGACGCCGCGGGCCAGCAGCCTGCCGTACAGCACCGGGTCGAGTTCGTCGGCCTCCTTGCGCATCAGCGAGTCGAGCAGGGCGAGGACCTCGCTGAGCAGCTGGGGCCGGGTCCGCACCACCTCGGACAGGCCGAGCACCGCGCGGGCGGCCATCGCGACGTGCCCGCGGTGCAGGGACCGGATGGCGCCGTCGAGCAGGTTCTGCTCGCCGTTGTCGCCGGCCTCGAGCTGGGCGAGACCGAGATTGATCAGCGCTTCGGCGAACAGGTCGGGTTCTCCCGGCGGCACGTGCCCGAGGGCCTGGTGGTGCAGCCGGACGGCCTCCTCGGCGGCGCCCTGCCCGGCCACCTCGGCGGCCGCCCGCCACCCCCAGCGGACCGCCCGGGAGTCCCCGGTGGGCGCCGCGCCCAGGGCGCGGTGATGGGCCAGTTGGGTGCTGTACCCGGCGAGCCCGCCGGGGCGGTGGCCCTCGATCGCGTCGGCCAGCAGGGTGTGCAGGTGGCTGCGGTGGGCCGGGGCGGCGGACCGGTACACCGCACGCCGCAGCACGTCCTGGGTGAACCGGTACACCCGGCCCCGGTGCCCCGGCCGGGTGTCCGGCGCCTCGGCGACCCACCCGTGCGCGCCGGCCTCGGTCAGCGCGCCGAACGCCTGCGCCTGGCTCAGCCCGGCGGCCCCGGCGACCAGGTCGAGTTCGAAGACCGGCCCGGCCGCGGCGGCGTGGCGCAACAGGTCCCGGGTCGCCGGGGCGAGTCGCCCGAGCTGGCTGGCGGCGAACTCCAGCAGGGCCGGCGGCAGGTCGTCGGCGCGGCCGCCGCGGGGCCGGCGCAGCAGCTCCAGCAGCAGGTATGGATTGCCCGCGGTGTCCGCGGCGAGCTGCTTCGGAGTGGGCAGCCCGGCGGTGTCCGGCGCGGCGTCGTACAGCAGCCGGCGTATCTCGGCATCGGTCAGCCCGCCCAGGGCGACCCGGCGCAGCACCCCGTTGACGTCGGCGTCGCTGAACGCCTGCAGGAACCGGGAGGTGACCGGGGAGGGCGTCCCGGCGGTGCCGAGCACCAGCAGCGGGAGCGCGCGCTCCTCGCAGAGCAGCCTGCCGAACAGCGCCATCGAGGCGCGGTCGATCGCCTCCATGTTCTCCAGCAGGAGCAGCACCGGCTGGTCCCGGCTGATCTCGCTGAACACGTCGACGATGGCGGAGGCGAGGGCGGCCCGGTGCAGCGGCCCGGGCCGGTTCGCCACCGACACCACGTCCAGCGCCACCCGGGCGGCCGCGGTCAGGCCGGGGACGCCACCGTCCGGCGCGCCCGACACCAGGGCGCTGAGCGCGTCCACGTACGGCTGGTAGGGCACCGTACTGCCGGAGTGGCAACGTCCGAAAATGACCATCGCGCCGTTGCGTGCCATCCGCTTCGCCGCCTCACCGAGGAAACGGCTCTTCCCGATGCCGGCCGGCCCTTCCACCAGGACGACCCGGGCCTGCCCGCGGACCGCCGCCGCCCAGGACTCCTCGACGTCCGCCAGCTCGGCGGCCCGGCCGACGAACGGCACCCGTTCGCTGATCCGCCCGGACGGTTCCGGACGGGACGGCGTGCCACCGGAGCCGAGCAGTTCGACGTACGCGGCCTGGGTCTCCGGCGCCGGGTCGACCCCGAGCTCGTCGGCGAGCACCCGCCGCAGCCGGTGGTAGGCGCCGAGGGCTTCGGCCCGGTTGCCGGCGGCGGCGTGCGCGGTCATCCGGCACCGGTGAGCGCTCTCCCGGAGCGGAGCCTCGCGGACCGCTTCGTCCGCGAGCCGCAACGCGTCGCGGGAGTCGCCGAGCGCGGCGGCGGCGAGGCTGGCCGTCTCCAGGCCGGAGACGAGCAGGCCGTGCAGCCGTTCCCGGACCGAACTGACCCATTCACCCTCGTGCCCGGGAAGGAACGGGCTGCTCAGGCAGCTGATGGCGAGCCCGGCGGCGTGCCGGGCCTCGGGATGGGCCCCGCCGGCGAACGCCCGGTCCGCCTCCCGGATGGCCTCCTCGGCGCGCTCCAGGTCGACGGTGACGCCGGGTGGGAGCCGCAGCAGGTAGCGCCCGCCCTGGGCGACCACCGGCGGCGTCTCGTCGCAGCCGCCGTCGCTGACGAACGCCCGGACCCGGCTGACCACGCTGCGCAGCGCGGAGGCCCAGGTGTCCGGCAGCCCGTCCGGCCACACCGTGTCGGCGAGCTGGTCCCGGCTGGTGCCGCTGGACCGTTCCACGATGAGCCTGGCGAACGCCACCTGCGCCTGGGCGCTGGCGAGTTGCCGGGGCGCCGCGCCGAGCGTCTCGATCATCACGGTGCCGACCAGTTTGATCATCATTCGAGTCCCCGTTTCGACATGATCAAATCCCACTTTCCCGCGACGGCACGGCATTCCCCGGTGAATGTCCGTCCAAAGGGGAGAGATGCACAGAACGGCATGATCGCGTTCTGAAGCGGAGGATAGTCATCAGTTATCGACAACGGTCAAGGTCGCCGTGAAAACCACTGGTTAAATTTGAACAACCGGCACGCTCGGCGCCCCGTGTTGCGCCCGGCTTGCGCTTCTCCCCGTAAAACTTCGCCAGACCCAAGCGGAGGAGAAGCAGATGACCGTGTCCGAGGGATGGCAGCGCCTCGAGCCGAAGCTGAACGCCATCCGGACCAGGCTGAGCGCACTCGAGTACGAGCCCGATCGCCGGCACAGCTTCCTGCCGTTCACCCACGAGCAGGACAGCCCGTACGTCGACTTCGAGGGCTCGCGCTACCTGATGATGTCCGGCTACAGCTACCTCGGCCTGGCCGGCGACCCGCGGGTCAAGGCCGCGGCCAAGGCGGCTGTCGACCAGTACGGCACCGGCGCCCACGGCGTGCGCGCCCTGGCCGGATCCCTGCCCCTGCACGAGGAGCTGGAGACCGCGGTCGCCCGGACGATGGGCCGCGAGGCCGCCATGGTGTTCGGCTCCGGCTACGCGGCGAACGTCGGCACCGTCGGCGCCCTGGTCGGGCCGGGCGACACCGTCCTGATCGACAAGCTCGACCACGCCAGCATCGTGGACGGCTGCCAGCTCAGCGGCGCCACCGTCACCCGGTTCCGGCACAACGACCCGGAGCACCTGGACCGGCGGCTCGCCGACGCCAAGGGCACCGGCCTGAAGCTGGTCATCGTGGACAGCGTCTACTCGATGGACGGCGATGTCGCGCCGCTGCCCGAGCTGCGCGCGGTCTGTGACGCACACGGCGCGCTGCTGATGGTCGACGAGGCGCACGCCCTCGGCGTCATCGGCGCTACCGGCCGCGGCATCGAGGAACACTTCGGCGGCCGGGCCCTGGTCGACGTGAAGCTCGGCACCCTCTCCAAGGCGGTGCCCGCCACCGGCGGCTGGGTGGCCGGCCCGCAGGCGCTCATCGACCACCTGCGGTTCAACGCCCGGCCGTTCCTGTTCTCCGCGGCGCTGGCCCCGGCCCAGGCCGGCGCGGCCCTGGAGACGCTGCGCATCCTGGACGCCGAACCGCACCGGGTCACCCACATCCAGCGCGAGTCGGCCCGGCTGCGGGAGACGCTGAACAAGGCCGGCATCGACACCGGCACCAGCGAGACCGCCGTCATCCCGATCATCGCGGGCTCCGACGAGAAGGCGTACGACCTGGCCACCGCCTGCCGCAAGGCCGGCGTGATCGGTCTGCCGGTGGTCTCCCCGGCGGTGCCGAACACCCAGGCCCGGCTCCGGATCGCGGTCACCGCCCGGCACTCGGCGCAGGACCTCGACGTGGCCGCCGCGGGCTTCCTGGAGGCCGCCCACGCGGTCGACCTGATCCCGAGCCTTCCGTGAGCGTCGCCGCCGACGTGGTCGTCACCGGGATGGGCGTGGTCAGCCCGGCCGGCTGCGACCTCGCCGGGTTCTGGCCGGCGCTGCTGGCCGGGCGTTCGCTGGCCGCGCCGGTGACCACTTTCGACACCAGCCGGCACAAGGCCCGGATCGGCTGTCAGGTGGCCGGCTTCGAGCAGCACGAGCACCTGGGCGCGAAGGAGGCCCGGCGGATGGACCCGTTCGCCAGGTACGCCCTCGCCGCGGCCCTCAGCGCGCACACCCACGCCGGGGCCCCCACGGTGGACGTCACCCGTACCGCCGTGGTGGTCGGCAACGCCGTCGGCGGGCGGACCGTCAGCGATCAGGAGAGCCGCAACCACGACGTGCACGGCCCGGCCCGGGTCAACCCGCTGATGCCGCTGATGACGATGCCGAACGCCGCCGCCGCGCTGATCTCGATGCGGCTGGGCTGGCGGGGACCGGCGACCACGATCGCGAACACCTGCGCCAGCGGGGCGGACGCGATCGGGCACGCCGCGCTGCTGCTGCGCACCGGGCAGGCCGACATCGTGCTGGCCGGTGGCGCCGAGGCCACGCTGACCCCGGTCACCATGGCCGCGTTCGGCAACCTCGGCGCGGTCTCCGCACGCAACGACGACCCGGCCGCCGCGGCCCGCCCGTTCGACGTGGACCGGGACGGGTTCGTGATGGGCGAGGGCGCGGCCTTCGTGGTGCTGGAGCGCCGGGCCGACGCCGCCGCCCGCGGGGCCACCGCGCACGCGGTGGTCAGCGGGTACGCCTCCGGATCGGACGCCTACCACCTGTCCATGCCGCGGGCCGGCGGGGACGGCGCGGCCGCGGTGATGACCGCCGCGATCACCGCCGCCGGGCTGCGGCCGGACGACATCCGGCACGTCAACGCGCACGGCACCGCGACCCCGCACAACGACCGGGCCGAGGCCCGCGCCCTGCACACCGTGTTCGGCGCGGACCAGCCGCCGGTCACCTCGCTCAAGGGCACCATCGGCCACCTGATCGGCGCGGCCGGCGCGGTGGAGTTCGTCGCCACCGTGCTCGCGCTGCGGCACGGCCTGGTGCCCCCGACCGCCAATCACCAGAAGACGGAGCCTGGAATGGATCTCGACGTGGTCGCCGGAGCGGCGCGGGTGGTACCCGCCGGACCGGCGCTGAGCAACTCGTTCGGGTTCGGCGGGCACAACGCCGCGCTCGTGGTGAGCCCCGCATGAGCGCGCTTGTCGCCTACCGTGCTGCGGTCCGGGCGCCGATCGGGCCGGCCGCCGTGCCCGGGCCGTCGCCGGTGCACCCCTTCGTGCTGTCCACCACCGAGTTCGAACAGACCACCCGGCGGATCGGCGGGACCGGCGCCCAGGTGCACGTCAGCCAGGAGTTCGCGGTGCACCGGCTGCTGCGCGAGGGCGAGACGGCGAGCACCGGGCTGGAGGTCGTCGGCGCCCGCAAGGAGGGCCGCGGGGTCCGGCTGGGGCTGCGCGCCGAGGTCCGCGGCGACGGCGGCGACCCGGTCTGCGCGATGGTCACCACGGTCCTGCTGACCGGCGCCACCGCCCCGGAGCCGTTCGGCGCGATGCCGCCGCTCACCGCGCCGGCCGGTTCCGGCCCCGGCGAACCGGTCACCCGGACCGTGACGCTGACCAGGGCGGACATCGCCCGGTACGCGGAGGCGTCCGGCGACCTCAACCCGATCCACCTGGACGACGAGGCGGCCCGCGCCGCCGGGTTCGATCGCGTGATCGCCCACGGCATGAACGTGGTGGCCCTGGTCACCGAGCTCGCCGCCGACCTGTTCGCGGCCGGCGACCCGGCCCGGGTCCGCGCGGTGGGCTGCCGGTTCTCCGCGCCGGTCCACCCGGACGAGCCGGTCGAGGTCACCTTCCGGCCGGACACCGCCGGCACGGTGGTGGCGTTCACCTGCGCGACCCCGCGCGGGATCGCGCTCAAGGGCGGCTGGGTCACCCTGGGAGCCGGCGATGACTGACCCGTCACCCCGGCCGGACGTTCCGGCGGTGGCCGCCGCGTTCCTGGAGCACGCCCGGCGTGACCCGGGCGCGCCGGCGCTGGCCTGGGCGGACCGGGAGATCTCCTACGGCGAACTCGCCGCCCTGGCCGCCGGGCAGCGGCCCCTACTGGACCGGCTCGGGCCGGACGAACCGGTCGGTGTCCTGGCCGCCAAGTCGCCGGGCGCCCTGGCGCTGGTCCTGGCCTGCCTGCTCACCGGGCGGCGCTTCCTGCTGCCGTCGCCGTCGCTGGCCGCGGAGACCCTGGACACCCTGTTCGACCAGGCCGGCTGCCGGACGATCGTGCGCGAGGAGGACCTGCTGCCGCCCGCCGGCGAGGTCACCTGGCCGGCGGTCGACCCGGACTCCATCGGCTTCATGCTGACCACCTCCGGGTCGACCGGGCTGCCGAAGATCGTGCCGCTGCCGCACCGGGCCGTCGACGCGTTCGCCGCCTGGGCGGCCGGGACCTTCCGGATCGGGCCGGGCCGGTCGGTGTTCAGCTACGCGCCGCTCAACTTCGACCTGTGCCTGCTCGACGTGTGGACCACCCTGGCGTACGGCGGCCGGGTGGTGCTCGCCGACACCGCCCGCGCGGCGCACGGCGGATACCTGGCGGACCTGCTGCGCCGGTACCCGGTGGACGTGATCCAGGGCGTGCCGATGCTGTACAACCTGTTGCTGGACTCCGGGGCGATCGGTTTCGCCGGGGTGTCGCACGTGCTCGTCACCGGGGACGTGATCGGCGCGGACACCCTCGCCGCGCTGCCCTGGCTGTTCCCCGGCGCGCGCCTGCACAACGTGTACGGCTGCACCGAGACCAACGACAGCCTGATCGCCGAACTGGAGCCCGGGCGGTCCGGTCCGGCGCCGCTCGGCGTGCCGCTGCCCGGCGTGGACGTGCTGCTCCTGGACTCCGGCGGGCAGCCGGTCGACGGCCCCGGAACCGGCGAGCTGTACGTCACCACCCCCTTCCAGAGCGGCGGTTACCTGGACGCGGCCCGCAGCGCCGGGAAGTTCACCGGGCACCCGCTCGGGTCCGACGACCGGCAGTGGTTCCGCAGCGGCGACCTGGTCCGGCGGGACTCCGGCGGCTCGCTGGCCCTGATCGGCCGGACCGACTTCCAGATCAAGATCCGCGGTACGGCGATCAACACCGCCGAGGTCGAGTCGGTGCTCCGTGAGTGCGACGGGGTGCTGGACGCGGCCGTGCTGACCTCTACCGACCCGGTGGCCGGCCGTCAACTGGCCGCGGTGCTGACCCGGGTGCCGGGCAGCGCCGTCAACAGCCTGACGGTGCGCCTGCACTGCGCCGCCCACCTGCCCAAGGCCGCCGTCCCGTCGACTCTGCGGATCGTGGACGTCCCGCTGCCCCGGACCTCCACCGGGAAGCTGGACCGCTCCGCAGCCGAAGAACTGCTGACCCCCGAACCGATTCCCGGAAGGACGTCATGACAAACATCGACACGATTCGGCAGTTCGTTCTCGAGGAGTTCCTCCCGGACGTGCCCGCCGACCAGCTGGCGAACGACCTGGACCTGATGGAGAGCGGTGTCGTCGACAGCCTGGGCGTGCTCAAGCTGATCGCCTGGGTGGAGGACCGCTTCGAGGTGGTCGTCGACGACACCGAGCTGAACCCGGACAACTTCCGGTCGGTGCTGGCCATCGACGCCTTCGTCACCCGCGCCGCCGTCTCCGCGGTCGGGGGGCGTTAGCACCGTGCACCCCACCGTCGAGCTGTTGTTGCAGCGCCGTGCCGAGGTGAGCCGCGAGTCGTGGGACGCCCTCTGGGACGCGCTGCGGGACCGGAGCCTGGACCGCGACGACGCGCTGGCCCTGCTGGGTTCGCTGGCCGGCGCGCTGCCCGGCCCGGTGTCGTCGGCCGCGCTGCTGGAGTCGTTCGCCGGCCGCCGCGCCACCGGGCCGGAACGGCGGCCCGGCACGGTCAACGTGGTGGGCACCGGCGGTGGACCGGCGACCTTCAACATCTCCACCGCCGCCGCCTTCACCGCGGCGGCGATCGGGGTGCCGGTGGTGAAGTCGGGCTCCCGGGCGTACACCGGCGTGCTCGGGTCGATCGACCTGCTGGAGCGCCTCGGCATCCGGCCGGCCGGCTCGTACCCGCAGATCGAGGACTCTCTCGACCGGTTCGGGCTGGCCTTCGCCGGTGGCTTCGTCTACCCGGCCGAGCTGACCCGGCTGGCCCGCCTGATCCTGCCCGCCGGGCTGCGGCCGTTCGGCCGGTTCCTCAACACGCTGGGCCCGTTCCTGGCCGAGCTGCCGGTCACCGCCCAGGTCACCGGCGTCTCCGACCCGGCCGTGCTGCCGCTGCTGCGCGACCTCGCGGCCACCGTGCCGGACCGGCGGATCTGGCTGTCCACCAACGACGCCGGGGCCGACGAGCTGCTGCCGTTCGCGGTGAACACCGTCGACACGAACTCCGGGACGGTGCCGGCGCTCCCGGCGCCGTCCGGGGGCACCCTCGCCGACCTCCGCCCGGGCACCGGCCCGGCCGGTGCGGCGGCCCGATTCCTGGAGGTCGTCGCCGGGTCCGCCGGGGACGTCGCGACCCGGACGGTGGCGTTCAACGCGGCGGCGCTCGCCCTGGCCGGCGGGCACGCCACCGCCTGGGAACCGGCGGTCGCCGAGGCCGGGAAGGCGCTGCGCGAGGGCGCGGTCCTGGCCCTGGTCATGCGGATGCGCACCGATGGCTGACTTCTTCGCGGGCGGTCCCGGGCTGGCCCTGTTCCTGAACGCCGGTGACCCGCCGCTGGACGTGCTGCGGGACGCGGTCCTCGCCCTGGACGAGGCCGGGCTCGCCTGCCTGGAGCTGGCCGTGCCGTTCCCCGGTTCGGTCACCGACGGGCCGGTGATCAGGCGGTCGGCGGAGCGGGCGCTGCGCGCGGGTGTCGACCTGGACGCGGTGCTGGACTTCGTCGCCGGCATCCGGCCGCGGCTGCGGACCACCCGGATCGCGCTGCTGGCCGACTGGAGCCACAGCCTGAAGGGGCATCCGCTGCCGGACATGCTCGACCGGATCGCCGGGTCCGGCGCCGACGGTGTGCTGCTGCACGCGCTGCCGCCCCGGCTGCGGCAGTCGTACCACGCGTCGGCGCGGGCGGCCGGACTGCCCGTCGTCACCACCTGTTACCACGGCACCTCCCGTCCCGAGGTGCTGGCCGAGGCGGCCGCGGAAGCCACCGCGTACGTCTACCTCGTCGCCCGTTACGGCCGCAGCGGCACCGCGCCCGCAGCCGGATACGGCGACCTGAACGTGTCCGTCGCAGCGTTGCGCACGGGTACCCGGGCACCGATCGCCGTCGGCTTCGGTGTCCGGAACAGCCAGGACGTGGCGGCCGTACGCGCCACCGGGGCCGACGGCGTGATCGTCGGCAGCGCCGGTGTCGCCCGGGTCGAAACGGCTCTGGCCGAGGGCCGGGACGTCGTACCCGTACTGCGGGAACTCGTCCTGGACCTTGATCCCCTCCACCATCGGAACAGGAGTCTCACGTGATCATCAGGAACCTGGAGAACGTCAAGACCGTCGAGTGGGGCAACGGCGTCAGCCGCCGTTTCCTGCTGGAGAACGACCGGATCGGTTACAGCATCACCGACACGGTGGTCCGGGCCGGCACGAAGTCGCTGCTGGAGTACCGCAACCACATGGAGTCCTGCTACTGCATCGCGGGCTCCGGCGAGGTCGTCGACATGCAGGGCAACTCGCACCCGATCGTCCCGGGCACGCTCTACGCCCTCGACCAGCACGACGCGCACTACCTGGTGGCGAGCCCGCACGAGGATCTCCGCCTGGTCTGCGTGTTCACCCCCGCGCTGCGGGGCGACGAGGTGCACGACCTCGACGGCAGCAGCTCCAGCCACTACTGACGCACACACCCCGGGGTCATCATGATCGAATGGAACGACGACCAGGTCGCTCTCCGCGACGGCCTGGGCCGCTGGAACGACGCCCTCAGCTCCGGTCACGTCGAAGGTGACGCGGCCGGGACGTTCGACTGGGACAAGTGGAAGCTGATCCGGGACACCGGAGTCCTGGGCCTGCCGTTCGGCACCGACTGGAACGGCCTGGACCAGGACCTGCTCACCACCATGTACGTCCTGGAAGGTCTCGGCGAGGGCTGCCGGGACGGTGGCCTGAGCTTCTCGGCGACCACCAGCATGGCCAGCGTCGGCGTTCCCCTGCAGAAGTTCGGCCGCCCGGAACTGCGCGACAGGCACCTGCCGCGGATCTGTTCCGGCGAGTCGATCGGAGCCCACGCCATCACCGAGGCGGACGGTGGCTCCGACGCGCTGAAGATGCGAACCCGGGCCGAACGCGACGGCGACGATTTTGTCCTCACCGGCGCCAAGACGTTCGTGAGCAACGGCCCGATCGCAGATCTGATCATGGTTTACGCCCGCTCCCACCCCGGTGGTGGTGCTCTGGGGGTGACCGCGTTCCTGGTGGAACGGGACACTCCCGGCCTGAGCGTGGGCGGTCCCTTCCACAAGATGGGACTGCGCACGTCGCCGCTGAGCGAGATCTTCCTGGACGGCTGCCGCGTCCCGGCCGCCAACGTGGTCGGCCGGATCGGCGGCGGCTTCATGGTCCTGGACCACGTGATGAAACGGGAGATCCTGTTCACCTTCATCGTCCAGGTGGGCGAGATGGCCCATCGCCTCCAACGGTGTGTCGGGTACGCCCGCACCCGCATGCAGTTCGGTAGGCCGATCGGCGCCAACCAGTCGATCTCCAACAAGATCGTGGACATGAAGGTCCGCCTGGAGACCGCCCGCAAGTGGCTCTACGACACCGCCGAGAAGCTCGAGCGCGGCCAGGACGTCACCGCCGACATCGCGATCGCGAAGCTGCTCACCAGTCAGGCCAACGTCGCCTCCGGCCTGGACGCGGTGCAGATCTTCGGCGGCAACGGCTACATGGCCGAGTACGGCCTGGAGAAGGATCTGCGCAACGCCGTCGGCGCGACCATCTACTCCGGTACCAACGAGATCCAGTACAACCGCATCGCTGCGACGCTGGGGCTATGAGCACCGGCCGGCAGGGTGCCCTGCTCAAAGTGTGCGGCGCGACCTCGGCCGCCGAGGTGCGGCTGCTCGCGGCCTCCGGCGCCGACTACGTCGGGCTCTGGTACGGCGTGTCCGGCGGCCCGGCCGACCTGTCCCTGGACCGGCTCGTGGAGCTGGCCGGGGTGGCCCGCGACGCCGGGATCAACCCGGTGCTCGTCACCTTCCTCGGCGCCGTCGACGCCCTGCATCAGGCGCTCACGCTCTCCGGGATCCGGCACCTGCAACTGCACGCCTACCAGACGCCGGGGGCGGTCGCCGCGCTGCGCCGCGCCCATCCCGGCCTGTCCGTCCTCAAGGTGCTGCACCTACGGGACGGGCAGTGCCTGGAGGACCGGTTCATCGGCGCCTACCAGCGGGCCGGGACCAGCATGTTCCTGCTCGACAAGACCACCGCGACCGGGCGGGTCGGCAGCACCGGCCACCGGCTGGACCCGGCCGAGGTGCGCGCCCTGATGCCGCGCCTGGACGTCCCGTTCCTGCTGGCCGGGGGAGTGTCCGCGGACAGTGGCGGCTACCACGACCTGATCGGTGGCCCCAGCCTGCACGGTGTCGACGTCGACACCGGCGCCCGCGACACCCTCGGCGGCTTCGACCCCGGGCTGATCGGTGCGATCGCCCGGGCCTGGCAAACCGTTCCCGAGCCGCTGAGGTGACCCTTGTCCGGATTCCTGTCCACGCTGCTGACCGCCGACCTCCCGCTGATCATGGAGATCAAGCCGCGTGATCCGGACGGCACCGATCTGCTCGGCGGCCGCAGCGCGGCGGAGGTGGTGGACACCTACGAGGCGGCCGGCGCGCCCTGCCTCTCGGTGGTCACCGGGCACTGGTTCGGCGGGTCACCGGACCTGCTGCGCGAGGTGACCCGGCGGACCACCCGGCCGGTCCTGCAGAAGGACTTCGTCACCCGGCGGGACCAGCTGGCCACCGCCCGGGACCTGGGCGCGTCGGCGGTCCTGCTGACCGCCGGCCTGCTGCCCGCCGCGGTGCTGGCCCGGATGGTGACCGCCGCGCTCTCCGCGGGCCTGACGCCGTTCGTCGAGGTCACCACCGAGCGGGAGATCGCCGCGGTGCCGCACGCCGCCGAGTGCGTGCTGGCGGTCAACAACAAGGACATCAAGATCCGCGAGCGGGGTACGGCGGAACTCACCCGTAGCACCGCCCTGTTGCCGGCTCTACGGGCCGCCGGGACGCTCTGCCCGGTGAGCGCCAGCGGCATCCACGACGCGGCGGTCGCCGCCGACCTGCTCGGACAGGGCTTCGCCGGGCTGCTGATCGGCACCTCACTGCTGCGCAGCACCGATGTCACGGCGTGGGCCGCCGACGTCCGGAACCGGTACCGCTGAGACGCTGACGCATCTCCCTGAGCCCGACGACTATGGACCGTCCAGCTCTCGCTGGTTGTAATGGTCACATGACGCTCGGCGTTCCCACCTGGCCGTTCGAGCAGCCGTCGCCGCATCGAAGGAGTCGCTCGTGCGCCCAGCCATGTCCAGTGAGAACGGTGTCCACTCGCTACCGGAGCACCTGCGGGCCTTCGCGCTGATGCACGTCGGCATGCGCCGCGACGCCCAGCGGCTGGTGGACGCCGCCCCGAACGCCACCCCGGGCACCCACTCCGGCCTCAACTCCTGGTGGCGGCAACTGCACGACGTCATCGACTGGCACCACCACAGCGAGGACGAGGTGCTCTGGCCGTCGCTGCGGGCCCTGGTGCCGGAGTTCGACGCCATCGAACGGGAGATGCTGCACGACCACTCCGCCCTGGAGGAGTCGATGGCCCAGGTCTCGGCGAACATGCGCCGGTCCACCGGGCTGACCGCGCTGGCCCCCGCCGCACACCGCTTCCACCAGATCCTGGTGGACCACCTGCGGCACGAGGAGGCGGCGATCTTCCCGGTGCTGGCCGGGCACCTGACCGTCGCCCAGTACCTCTCGATCGAACAGCGGATCATCGGCTCCGCGCCGCCGCGGGTCATGTCGTACCTGCAGCCCTGGATGTTCGACGACGCCGACCCGGCGGTGATCAGGCAGGTCGGCGCGGGCATCCCGACCCCGTTGCGGCTGCTCGGCAACACCGTCCTGAAGATGCGCTACCAGCGGACCGTCGACCCGGTGCTGGCCCTGATCTGACCTGTCCGACCCACTTCTTCCTCGACTGGGGGCACCATGTCGCTGGACACCACCCTGGACGTACCGCCGGGTCCGGGCGGCGCCCGCCGCCACATCCCACCCGACACCGCCGGGAGCATCCGCTGGCACACCACCGGGTTGTCCGCCCGGGGATCGGGCGGCGCGCAAGCGGACGCCCGGGAACGTGTCGTCCGCTGCCGCGGTCTGTCCTACCGCGCCGAAGGGCAGGCCGTCGTCGACGGAGTGTCCTTCGACATCCACGCCGGCGAGGCGTTCGGCCTGTTCGGGTCGGACGCGCCGGCCCGCTCGGCGATCGTCGCCATGGTGTGCGGCCTGCTCGAATCCGGCACCGGATCGGTCCACCTGCTCGGCACCCCGGTCGAGCGGATCGAACCCGCGGACCTGCCCGCCACCGTCGGTTACGTGGCCCGCAGCTCGGTCCTGCTCAGCTCCGGGACGATCGGCGAGAACCTGTCCCTGTGGGCCCGGATCGGCGACCTGCCGGACAGCGAACACCAGCTGCGCATCGCCGGCGCGCTGGCCCAGGTCGGCCTCACCACCCGCCGCGACGACCCGGTGGCCCGCTGCACCACCGGCACCCTGCGCGAACTCAGCGTCGCGGTGGCCCTGCTGCACCGGCCGCGGGTGCTGGTCCTCGACGAACCGGGCACCGGGCTGACCCCACGCGGCCGGACCCGGCTCGGCGCCACCCTGGCCGGACTGCGCGACAGCGGCGTCGCCCTGCTCTGCTCCGGGGCCGCGGCCTCGGACTTCCCCGGGCTCTGCCGGTCGGCGGCCCGCCTCGAGAACGGCCTGCTCACCCTCGACCCGGCCGCCTGAGAAACACTTTCGGAAAGGGCGTCATGTCCAGCAACCCTCCCTATGCGGTGCCCTACCCGGCCGTACCGCGGCAGGCTCGTCCCGGCCCACGGGGAACCCGGCGGGTGACCGCCACCCTGATCGCGTCGACGGTCTGCATGGGCCTGATGGCCGGGATCTTCTTCGCCTTCACCGTCTCGGTCATGCCCGGCCTCGCGGTGAGCGACGACCTGACCTTCGTCACGGCGATGCAGCACATCAACGACAAGATCGAGAACGGGCTGTTCGGCCTGGTCTTCGTCGGCGCCTTCGCCTTCCCGGTGGCCGCCGCCGTCCAGCTGTTCCGCCGCGGGCGGTGGGCCGCCGCGATCTGGACCGCCGCGGCGGCCTTCGCCTACCTGCTGGTGCTCGGCCTGACCATGGCGGTGGAGATCCCGCTCAACGAGACCCTGGCGGCGGCCGGTGATCCGAGCCGGATCAGCGACCTGGCCCGGGTCCGCGGCGACTTCGAGCACACCTGGGTGCCGGTGAACGATCTGCGGACCTTCTTCAACCTGGCCGGCCTGGCGCTGCTGGCGCCGGCCCTCTACCTGCACGGCAAGGCGTCGGCCGCTTCCTCGCGCGGCTGAGCCGCGATCGCGGCCAGCAGGAGTCCGTCGTGCACACTCCACCGACCGCCGGGCAGCACCGGGTCACCCGGCTGCCCGGCGACCGGCACCGCGGTGAAACCACCCTCCGGATCCAGGGTCACCACCACGTCCCGGAAGCCGAGCCAGCGACCGGTGAGCGGGAACCACGCCTTGTAGAAGGCCTCCTTCACACCGAACAGGACCTTCTCCCAGGGCACCTCCGCCCGTACGACGGACAACCGCGCCAGATCCTCCCGCTCCTGACCGGAACTGATCAGACCGAGCACCCCGTTCGGGAGCGGGCCGGCCGGCTCCGCGTCGATACCCAGCGACGCGGCCACCGACGTCGGCGCCACCACCGCGGCCCGGAAACCCCGGCAATGGGTCAGGCTGCCCGCCACGCCCTCGGGCCAGACCGGCGCACCGCCCGGCCCCCGCACGATCGGCATCGGCGGGTGCCCCAGTTCGGCCAGGGCTTGCCGGGCGCACCTCCGGACGGTGGCGAACTCGCTCCGCCGGGCCGGCGTGGCACCCACGATCAGCTCCTGCTCGGCGGGGAAGAGCGGGGCCGGCGCGTCGTCGTCGAAGGCGACGGCGCACCGGATCCCGGGCGGGAGCAGATCCTCCAGGAGGGTCACAGCTGTCCGTGCTGGATCAGCGCCCAGACCACCGCGACGAACGCGCCGGTGTTGGTCAGGGTGCGCAGGTGGTGGGCCCGCACCCAGGGGCCGAAGAACGCGTCCCGCACCCGCTTCGGGTCGGTCACGCCCCGGGCCGGCCCGGCCGCGGCCAGCCGGTTGTTCAGCGGGATGTTCACCCCGAAGGTGATCACCAGGGTCGCGACGTACAGCAGCAGCCCGATCGCCAGCGGGATCCACACCGACGGGTGGCCGGCCGAGAACTGCTGGAACGTGGCCACCCCGGTGGCGATCAGCGAGCCGACGAACAGCAGGCCGAACACCGGGTTCTGGATGGACACGTTGATCCGCTGCATGACGTCGATGACCGTCTTGTCGTCGGTCCCGCGCAGCGCCGGCATGACGGAGCCCGCGAACCCGTAGAACAGGCCGGCCATCAACCCGAGCGAGACGGCGGCGATGAACAGGATCGTGGTCGTCATGTGCCGGGACACCTTTCCGAAAGTCATCTGGTCGGATCCATTCAATCGGATCCGGGCTGGACTCAACATGGTCAAGAGGCTCTCCGACATGTTTCATCGTCTAGCTGCCGGCACCTGTAGCCGATACGCTGCCACTATGGACACCCTGACCGGCCTGCTGGACGAACCGCGTGCCCGGGGTGCCTTCCTGCTCCGGTCCGTCCTCGACCCGCCGTGGTGCCTGAGCATCCGGGACGAGGCGCCCCTCTCCCTGGTCACACCGGTCCGCGGCACCGCCTGGATCACCCCGCGCGACGGCGGCCCGGTGCGCATCGACCCCGGCGACGTCGCCGTCATCCGCGGCCCCGACCACTACACCGTCGCCGACGACCCCGGCACCCCGGTGCAGATCGTCATCCACCCCGGCCAGCGGTGCACCACCATCGACGGCGCCGACCAGAGCGAGGTGATGGACCTCGGCGTCCGCACCTGGGGCGACAGCCTGGACAGCCGGACCGTCATGATCAGCGGCACCTACCAGCTGCACAGCGAGATCAGCACCCGGCTGCTGCGTGCCCTGCCCACCCTGCTGGTGCGCCCCGCCGCCGACGGCGACGACACCCTGGTCACCCTGCTCGGTCAGGAGATGAGCCGCACCGGCCCGGCCCAGGAGCTCGTCCTCGACCGGATCCTCGACCTGCTGCTCATCTCGGTCCTGCGCAGCTGGCTCGCCTCCTCCGACACCAGCGTGCCCGGCTGGCACCACGCCCAGAGCGACCAGGTCGTCGGCCCCGCCCTGCGGATGCTGCACGAGGAGCCCGCCCACCAGTGGACGGTGGCGTCCCTGGCCACCCGGGCCGGCGTGTCCCGGGCCTCGCTGGCCCGCCGGTTCACCGACCTGGTCGGCGAGCCCCCGATGACCTACCTGACCCGGTGGCGTCTCACCCTCGCCGCCGACATGCTGCGCCGCGGCGACGCGACCATCGGCACGGTGGCCCGGCACGTGGGGTACGGGAGCGCGTTCGCGCTGAGTGCCGCCTTCAAACGGGAACGCGGGGTGAGCCCGCAGGAGTACCGGCGGCTCGCCGACGGGCACCCCCGCCGCCCGCAGGAGAGCCCGTTCGCACCTCTGCAGCCGGACGGGCAGCCCCGGGTGGTCTGGCTCGGCGCGCCGGCGGCGCCGTCGGTCCCCGCCGCCCCGGTCCCGGTCGCCTGACCACCCGTCCGCGCGGGCGGCAGTGGTGAGGGTCGATCTCGATTCGTTCTGGTCGGGTTGGGTATGGGATCTCTGACCGTTTCGCCGGACAGAGGAGATCAGATGAGCGCCGTCGCCAACCCGGCCACCGTCGCGGAGTGCCTGCGGATGGGGGCCGGATTCTCGCAGGGGGACCGCAACTGGATCGAGGAGCTGCTCGGCACCCTGGACACCCGGCTCGCGTCGTTCCACGAGGACTCCACCGCACTGGAGATCTCGGTCAAGGACCGCACCGCGCCCGGCCAGAAGGTGACCCTGGAGGCGTTCCTCAGTGGCGGCGACAAGATCGTCACCACCTCGTCCCTGGAGGACCTGCACGCGGCCGTCATGGATTGCCGCGACGACCTGCGGCGCCGGCTGAACGACGCCAAGACCCGGCAGGAGCCCCGCCACAACCGGCACCTGCGTGACGTGCCGCAGCCGGACCCGGCCGACCTGACCATCTGAGCCGACCACCGGCGGGGCCCCGGGGTAGGGCCGGGGTTCCGCCGGGTGGCCGTCTACCCGCCCGGCCAGATCTCCACGTCGTCGCCGTCGCCGTCGCCGTCGCCGCCGTCGCCGTCGCCGTCGCCGTCGCCGTCGCCGTCGCCGTCGCCGTCGTTGCCGTCGCCGTCGCCGTCGCCGCCGTCGCCGCCGTCGCCGTCGCCGTCGCCGCCGTCGCCGCCGTTGCCGTCGCCGTCGCCGTCGCCGCCGTCGCCGTCGCCGTCGCCGCCGTTGCCGTTGCCGTCGCCGTCGCCGTCGCCGGAGGAGCCGGGGGAGCCGGGCAGGGGCGTTCCGGACCGGCGGCACAGCTCGGCCACCGCCTCGGTGAAGCCCTCCGCGTCGCTGTGGATCTCGAAGAACTCGCCCCAGGTCAGGTCGATCGTCATCTCCGGGGCCGGTTCGTCGTCCGGCACCCAGGCGATCATTCTCAGCCGGACGACGGAGACCTCGTCCCAGGGCACCTCGTACGCGCTCTCGCCGCCCTCCTGCATGACCTTGCCGAAGACGGAGACCCGGGGCGCACTCACGTACGTCACGGTGATCCCGTCGTCGGTGACCACGATCCGCGTCCGGTCAGACATCCGCGCTCCCTGGTTTGCGCACCAGCAGCTGCAGGGCCTCCGCGCTGTTCCGGTTCATGGTCGCCACCGTGACCCGGCGCTCCGTCACCACCGCGTACCCGGGAAAGAGCCCTCGCAGGTGCTCCGCCGCATGATGGCGGCACACCGCGCCGTCCCCGGTGGTGAACACCCCGTACGGGGAGCCGCCGGCGTACCGCCGCAGGTTGCGCTCGTCGGACTGCAGCAGCAGGTCACTGAGGTGGACGAGCCCGCCGGGCGCCAGCACCCGGTCCAGTTCGGTCACCAGCGCCCGCTGGTCCCGGTCGGCCGGCACGCAGGTGAGCACGGCGAACAGCACGGCCACGTCGACGCTCCCGGAAGCCGCCGCCAGCCGTGGCGGGTCCGCCTGGACACGCAGATCGAGCCCGGGCCGGGCCGCTCGTCCCCGCTCGATCAGCGCGGCGGACACGTCCACCCCGGTGATCCGCCCGAACCCGGCGTCGGCGAGTTGCCCGGCGATCCGCCCGTACCCGCACCCGTAGTCGAGGATCCGCGAGTCCCGGCTGATCCCTTCCAGCCACGAGAGATCCATCGGGTGGGTGAACTCCTTGGCCGCGCCGATCGTGTTCCAGTAGTGCCGGGCAGGTTCTTCCATGCGGCAACACGGTAGTCCTGCCCGGCGACCGGCCGTGTCACCCACAATCCGATGAACGATCGTTAGGCTGAGGTCATGAGCGTTGACCGACTGCTTCCCACCCCTGAAGCACACGACCTGCTCGACCTGACCGCCGAGCTCGCCACCCGTGAGCTGGCCGGCAAGGTCGACGACTTCGAGGCGCGCGGCGAGTTCCCCCGTGAGGTGCTGCGGACCCTGGGCCGGGCCGGGCTGCTCGGGCTGCCCTATCCGGAGGCCGACGGCGGCGCCGCCCAGCCGTACGAGGTGTATGTCCAGGTCCTGGAGATCCTGGCGGGCACCTGGCTGGGCATCGCCGAGGCGGTCAGCGTGCACACCCTGTCGTGTTTCCCGGTGGCCGGGTTCGGCACGCCGGAGCAGCGCAAGATGCTGCCCGACATGGTGGGCGGCGAGCTGCTGGGGGCCTACGCGCTCTCCGAACCGCAGGGCGGCAGCGACGCGGCGGGCCTGACCACCCGCGCGGTCGCCGACGGTGACGACTACGTGCTCAACGGGACGAAGGCGTGGATCACCCACGGCGGACGAGCGGACTTCTACAACATCTTCTGCCGTACGGGTGGGGACGGCGCCCGGGGCATCTCGTGCGTGCTGGCCGACGCGTCGACGCCGGGCCTGCTGCCCCAGGCGCCGGAGCGGCTGATGGGCCTGCGGTCGTCGGCGCCGGCGCAGATCGTCCTCGAGGACGCCCGGGTGCCGAGAGATCGCCTGGTCGGGGTGGAGAACGAGGGTTTCGCCATCGCGATGAAGGCGCTCGACGCGGGCCGTCTCGGGATCGCCGCGTGCGCGGTGGGGCTGGCGCAGGCGGCTGTCGACTACGCCACCGGGTACGCGAAGGAGCGTGAGCAGTTCGGCAAGCCGATCGCGTCGTTCCAGGGCCTCGGTTTCATGCTCGCCGACATGGCCACCCAGGTGTCCGCGGCCCGCGCGCTGCTGCTGAACGCGTCCCGGCTGAAGGACCACGGCCGTCCGTTCACGATCGAGGCGGCGAAGGCGAAACTGTTCGCCACCGACATGGCGATGCGGGTGACCACCGACGCGGTGCAGGTGCTCGGGGGGTACGGCTACTCCGCCGACCATCCGGTGGAGCGCTGGTTCCGGGAGGCGAAGGTGCTGCAGATCGTGGAGGGCACGAACCAGATCCAGCGGCTGGTGATCGCCCGGTCGATGACGAAGTGAGGTGCGGCGGCCCGGGTGCAGTAATCTGGCGCGGTGGAAGAGATCGACCAGGCTGTCGTGTCGGCCCTGACCGCGGACGGCCGGTTGTCGTACACCGACTTGGCCGAGCGGGTGGGCCTGAGCGTCTCCGCGGTGCATCAGCGTGTCCGGCGGCTGGAGCAGCGCGGGGTGATCAACGGCTACACGGCCCGGGTGTCGTACGAGGCGCTGGATCTGCCGTTGACGGCGTTCGTGGCGATCCGCCCGTTCGATCCGTCGCAGCCGGACGACGCGCCCGAGCGGCTCGCCCACCTGTCCGAGATCGACTCGTGCTATTCGGTGGCCGGTGAGGACTTCTACCTGCTCCTGGTGCGGGTGAAGTCCCCGGCCGACCTGGAGCGCCTGTTGCAGGACATCCGGACGGCGGCGAACGTGACGACCCGGACGACGGTGGTGCTGTCGACACCGTACGAGCACCGGCCGCCCAAGATCGTCACACCCGCCGAGTAGCGCCGGTGGAGAGCATCACCAAGAACCGGCAGTCGCCGGCGGCGCTGCAGGCGATGATCGAGCGCGCCTACGGCCCGGCGGAGGTGCCGTCCGGCGACGGCTGGTTCACCGAGATGGGTGACGGCTGGTTCAGCGTGGTCTACCTGATCACGCTGCGGTCCGGCACCCGGGTGGTCCTCAAGGTCGCGCCACCGGCCGGTGTCGAGGTGATGACCTACGAGATCGGCGCGATGGCCACCGAGCTGGAGGCGTTGCGCCTGCTCCGGGGGCATGTCCCGGTGCCCGCGGTGCACTTCGCGGACCGCAGTCACGACCTGTGCGACGCCGACTGGTTCTTCATGGACTTCGTCGACGCGCCGCATTTCGGCACCGTCCGCGGCACGCTCTCCGCCGCCGAGCAGGACACCGTCGGTGCGGCGATCGGCGCGCTCAACCGCCGGATCAACGGCATCCGCGGTCCGGCGTTCGGCCCGCTGTCCGGCCCCGGCGACCCGACGTGGCGGGCGGCGTTCACCCGGATGATCGGCGCCGTCCTGGACGACGGCGAGCGCCGGTCGGTGCCGCTCGGCATCGGTTACGACGAGGTCCGGGCGCTGATCGCCGCGCACGCCGGCAGCCTCGACGAGGTCACCGAGCCCTGCCTGGTCGAGTGGGACCTGTGGTCCACGAACGTGCTGGTCCGGGACGGTGCCGTGGTGGCGATCATCGATCATGAGCGGGCGTTCTTCGGTGACCCGCTGATGGAGGCCGGGTTCACGGCGACCGATCTCCCGGCGTACGGCGAATCGTCCGCCTTCGTGCGTGGTTACGGCCGGTCCCCGGTCACGCCCGCCGAACGCACCCGCCGCCGCCTCTACACCCTGCACCTGACTCTGATCATGACGATCGAGCCGACGTTCCGGCAGTTCGACGACCCCGAGTCGTACGCCTGGGCCCGCGCCCGCCTGCACGAGGCGCTGGCCCTGCTCACCGCCCCAGCCCCTGCCGAATGGTGATCTCCACCGGCGAATGGTCGCCGTCGGCCCGGTCCAGATCGTACGGCGCGTCCGGCATCAGCGGCGGCTGAGCCAGGAACCGCGGCCGCGTGCCGTGATGCGGTTGCGCCGCGTGCACCAGGAACGGATGGCACAGGAAGACGTCGCCCGGCGACCCGGTGGCCAGCACGGTCGGCCGATGCCGGGACGCCGCTTCCAGTTCGGGGGCGAGGGTGAGCATGCTCGCCCCGTCGTCGCCGTGCTTCTCCAGCACCTTCGGCACGTCGAGGTGGGAGCCGGCCCGGATCCGGGTCGGGGCGTCCGCCTCCCCGACCTCGCTGAACAGGTACAGCATCAGCAGTGCCCGTCCTCGGGACCGCAGGTTGGTGAAGTGCCAGCTCCCGTTCTCGCCCTCCGGCAGGTAACCGCCCTCGATGTGCCAGCCCGCGTCGTCCGGTTCCTCCTCGTGCGGGAACCGCAGCGGGAACGAGCCCAGCGAGTAGCGCGGTAGCCACCGCCCGGGCCCGGCGAGCAGATCGTAGGCGTGGTGCAGGTACGGTGAGTTGGGCGCGGCGGCGAACGGCCCCTGCGTCATCTCGCCCACCCAGTGCACCGGTTTTGTCCAGGTCGCCGGATCGTCGCGGTCGCAGCCGGTCTCCCGCCACAGCAGCCGCGCACAGTGCTCGGCCACGAGGGGGGCGACGGCGCCCTCCAGTTTCACGAACCCGTCCCGCAGGAACCGCGACGTCAGCGTGGTGTCATCCATGCCCGTCAGCATCGCCGGCACCGGCCGCGGTCGCCCGACATCTTCCGCGCCGTTGCGATCAGGCCCCGCCGGCACCGGGCCTGCTAGGAAGGACCGTGTGATCTCGGAGCTCAACCGCCTGGTCGACCTCGTCGAAGCGAACCTGACCGGCGACCTCGACGTCAAGGACGTGGCCCGGCGGCTCGGCACCACCGAGTACCACCTGCGGCGGATGTTCTCGTCGCTGGCCGGGATGCCGCTGTCGGAGTACGTGCGCCGCCGCCGGATGACGGTCGCCGCCGCCGACGTCGTCCGGGGTGAGCCGGACCTGCTGACCGTCGCGATCCGGTACGGCTACGGCTCGGCCGAGGCGTTCGGGCGGGCGTTCCGGGCGGTCCACGGCGCCGGGCCGGGTGAGGTGCGCCGCGCCGGCGGCCCGCTGCGCTCACAACCGCAGCTCCGGTTCCGGCTGACCGTCGAGGGCAGCGAGCGGATGGACGCCCGCATCGTCGACCGCCCCGCCTTCCGGCTGGTGGGTCACGCCGCCCGGGTGCCGCTGATCCACCACGGCGTCAACGAGCACATCCGGCAGCACCTCCGATCGTTGCCGCCGACCGCACGCCCCCGCCTGCTGGCCCTCGGCGACACCGACCCGGCCGGCCTGCTCGGCGTCAGCGACGACCTGGACCCCGACCGGGCCGAAGGCACCGAACTGACCTATCTGTACGGCGTCGCGATGTCGCCGGGCACCCCGGTACCGTCCGGCCTGGACGTCATCGAGGTCCCGGCCGGCCGCTGGGTGGTCTTCCGGGCCGAGGGCCCGCAACCGGAGACCCTGCAGCGGATCTGGGCCGCCACCGCCACCGAGTGGTTCCCGTCCAACCCGTGGCGCCTGCGGGCCGCCCCGGAGATCGTCGCGACCGGCGAACTCTGGCTCCCGGTGGAGCCGGCAGGCTACTGACGGTAACCGGAGAGGAAGTCGGCGAAACGGTTGATCGCCTCGTCCAGGACGTCCACCGGAGCCAGGAAGACGAACCGTACGTGATCAGGGGTGTCGATGTTGAATCCGCTCCCGTGTGACAGGAGCAGGTGCTTCGCCTCCAGCAGGTCGATGATCAGGCGCTCGTCGTCCCGGATCTTGTGGACCTCGGGGTCGAGTTTGGCGAAGAGGTACAGCGCGCCCTCGGGCCGGAAACACTCCACCCCGGGAATGGCGGTCAGTGACTGCCACGCGTGCTCCCGCTGGTCGTAGAGCCGGCCGCCGGGCCGCACCAGCGGCTCGATCGACTGGTAACCACCGAGCGCGGTCTGGATCGCGTGCTGCGCCGGCACGTTGGGGCACAGGCGCATGTTGGCCAGCAGCTGGAGGCCCTCGAGGTAGTCGGTGTCCTGCGGCCCGAAGCCGGTCACCGCCAGCCAGCCGGACCGGAACCCGGCGGCCCGGTGCGTCTTGGACAGCCCGCCCATGCTGATCATCGGCACGTCGGGGGCGATCGACGCGGCGGTGTGGTGGACCGCGTCGTCGTACACGATCTTGTCGTAGATCTCGTCGGCGAAGACCAGCAGACCGTGCCGGCGGGCGATGTCCAGCATGCCCGCGAGGGTCGCGCGGGAGTAGACCGCGCCGGTCGGGTTGTTCGGGTTGATGATCACCATGGCGCGGGTGTTCGCGGTGATCCGGGACGCGAGATGCTCCAGATCGGGCTGCCACCCGTTGCTCTCGTCACACCGGTAGTGCACGGCCCGCCCACCGCACAGCGACACCGCGCCGGTCCACAACGGGTAGTCCGGCGACGGCACCAGCACCTCGTCACCGGTGTCCAGCAGCGCCTGCAATGACATCACGATCAGCTCGGAGACGCCGTTGCCGAGCATCACGTCCTCGGGCTGGACCGTGGTGGCGCCCTGCAGCTGGTACTTCTGCGCGACCGCGACCCGCGCCGAGTATATTCCCCGCGCGTCGCTGTAGCCCTGCGCGCTCTTCAGGTTGTGGACGACGTCGGCGACGATCGGATCGGGCGTGGCGAGGCCCCACGGCGCCGGGTTGCCGAGGTTCAGCTTGATGATCTGGTTGCCGGCGTCCTCCAGCTCGATCGCCCGGCGCAGGACCGGCCCGCGAATGTCGTAACGGACGGCCTTGAGCCGCTGCGCCTGCTTCATCGGGGACCTCCGGGTCGTGACCAGTGCCGAAGCCGAAGCCTAGCCACTGCGGCCGGGCCCTCCGCAGGCCAATTCCCGGACTATGGTCTGCCGAACAGCAGATCCAGGTGCCCGTCCAGTGCCGCCCGGGCCTCCTGCGGGGTGTACTGCCCGCCGAGCAGGTACACGCCGAGACCCTCCATCAGAGCCAGAAGACCACGAGCCTGCTGCGGTACGGGGCACAGGCTCGCGAAGAACCCGGCCATCTGCCCGGTCTCCTCCCGCAGCACTGCCGAAGCCCCCGGCCGCACCGCCGTCCAGGCGAGGAACGCCAGCGCCACCCGCCCGTCCGCCCGCGACTCGTCGTCCAGCGGCAGCAGCGTGGTGATGATGGTGCGCAGCAGCTCCCGGGGCTCCGGCGTGTCGCCGAGCCGCCCGACCGCCTCGGTGACCCGGACCTGGTTGCGCTCCCGGACGACGTCCATGGCGAAGGCCATCATCTCGGCCTTCGTCCTGAAATAGTGCTGCACCATGCCCGCCGACACGCCCGCCTCGGCCGCCACGTGCCGCAGGCTGACCGCTTCCAGACCGTGCTCGGCCGCGACCCGCATCAGCGCGTCGGCGATCAGGGTGCGCCGCTGCAGCCGGTCCACCTTCTTGGGCATGGCCCGATGCTGTCACGCATGATGGTCGGCATGGATGCCGGGGATGTGGAAGCCGCCGTCGAACAGATGCAGCGTGTCCTGGTGCCGGTGCAACACCACGATTGGTCGGTACGAGCGGGTGACCTCGACTGGACGTGCGCCGAGACGGCCGCGCACGTGGCCCACGACCTGACCGCCTACGCGACCCAGCTGGCGGGCCGGGTGCCCGACGCGTACCTGCCGCTGGATCTGGGGGTCCGCCCGGGCACGGCGCCGGCCGTGATCCTGCGGGTGGCGGCCGCGTGCGGCGCGATGCTGTCGTCGGTGCTGCGCACGGCGGGCCCGGAGGCGCGGGCCTGGCACTGGGGCCCCACCGACCCGGCGGGCTTCGCCGCGATGGGTGTCAACGAGACCCTGGTGCACACCTGGGACGTGACCCGGGGCCTGACGATCCCGTGGGCCCCGCCGCGGCGCCTGTCCGCGGCGGTCCTGTCCCGGCTGTTCCCGGACGCCCCGGCGGGTGACCCGTCCGAGGTACTTCTGTGGTGCACGGGCCGGATCGCGCTGCCGGCCCACCCGCGCCGTACATCGTGGAAGATGCGGGCCAGCGTCCTATAGGTCGAACTCGCCGTCCTTGGCGCCGCTGATGAAGGCCGCCCACTCGCGACGGTTGAAGGTCAGCACTGGTCCGCCCGGGTCCTTGGAGTCGCGGACCATGATCTGCTCGGGTTGCGGAGCGACCTCGACACACGCGCCACTGCTGCTGTGTGTGCTCTTGCGCCACTGTTCCACGGCCACCCACCGATCCATAGTCGTCGTCGTTACGACCGGATCGTACCCACGCATTTGCCCGTTTTGTGGGTATTTTCAGGATCCTCATCTGCAATGTGCAGCGGACTAAGGTGGAGGGGCGTGTGAAGGGAGGCTCGTGACCGACCCGAACCCCGGCCCGGCGATCGCCCGGGCACTGCTCGCCAAAGACCTCCGGCTCCTGCGTGACGAGCGGCCGGCCGCCACGGTGGCCAGGTCCATGCACTGGTCACTGTCCAAACTGAACCGGATCGAGAACGGCAAGGTCACCATCCAGCCGGTCGAGGTCGAAGCCCTGGCCCGGCACTACGGGGTGGCCGCCGACGCCGAGCTGCGCCGACTGGTCCGCCTGTCGGTGGCGTCCCGGCAGCGGATGTGGTGGCGCGACGAGCACTTCGGCGAGGATTTCACCAACTTCATCGCCTTCGAGAACGACGCCTCCCATCTGTACGGCTACCAGGCCACCTACGTCCCGCCCCTGCTGCAGACCCCGGACTACGCCCTGGCCGTGACGTCGTCGGTGCTGCGCCGCCCGGCCCGCGACCGGCAGGTCCGCACCATCGTCGACGTCCGGCTGAAACGCCAGGCGACGCTGCGGCAGCGGCTCGCCGGCGAATTCGCGCCCCGGGTCAGCCAGGTCGTCGACGAGGCGGTGCTGCTGCGCCCGGTGGGCGGCCCCGACGTGATGGCCGGCCAGCTGGACCATCTTGCCGAGATGGCCGGCCGGGCGGGGGTCCGCCTGGTGGTGCTGCCGCTGCGCCTCGGCGTGCATCCCGGCCTGGGCGGCACGTTCGAGTTGCTCACCTTCGCCGAGGACGCCGACCTGGACGTGGTCTTCATCGAAACCCCGGCCAGCGACTTCCTGCTGACCGACACCGAGGACACCGCCACCTTCCGCGAGATCATCGACGACCTGCTGGCCACCGACCCGTCCGGCGAGAGCCTGCACCGATCCCTCACCGCCGCCAAGGCGGCCCTACGCCCATGACGACCGCCGCGGGGCGGCCTTCGACCGCCGCGGGTCGGCCTTCGACCGGTTCAGGCGGGCCGGACAGTGGCTCCCGGCAGTCGCCACGCGGGCCGGACGGAACGAGTGGGCCGGGTAGGTGCCGGGCGGTCCGCGGGGGCCGAGTGGGCCGGGTAGGTGTCGGGCGGGCTCGCGGATCAGGCAGGCCCGTCGGGCCGGACGATGGTCCGGGGCGGGCCGGGCGGTGGTCCCGGGCGGGTCGGGCGGCGGTCTCCCAGCAAGCCCAGCGCGGGTCGCGCGATCCGCGCGGTTCGGGCGGGTGATTCCGGTTTTCCGAGCGGATCGGGGTCCAGGCGCGGGTCGTGCAGGGTGGGCGGCGGGTTGCGGGCATGTCAGGCGCGGGTCGTGCGGGCGGGCGGTGGGTTGCGGGCATGTCAGATGTGGGTCGTGCAGGGTGGGCGGTGGGTCAAGGGCGGGTCAGGGCGGTCGCGGTGACGCACTCGGTGACGCAGGGCAGGTCGTAGGAGCCGCGGCCGAGCAATGCCGGGTGGGTGGCCAGCAGCTGCCGAACCTGGGCGAGCACGGCGGCCCGCTCGTCGGCCGGCAGCAGGACGATGTTGCCGCGGCCGGTGACCAGTTCGATCAGCTGGTCCGAACGCAGCGGATGGGACCAGGCGAAGGTGGCCCGGTCGGCGGGCCCGAACGGCGGCCCGAGCCGAGGCTGCCGCCGGGCGTCCGGGCTGCCGACGATCTCGCCGAGGCGGGCGGCCCAGTCGACCCGGTCGTCGCGGGCGTTCCAGATCAGCGCCAGCCGCCCGCCGCCGCGCAGAACCCGGGCCACCTCGGCCGGCGCCCGCACCGGATCGGCCCAGTGCCAGCTCTCCCCGGCCACCACCACATCGGCACACCCGTCCGGCAGCGGAATAGCCCCAGCGTCCCCGACATGCGTGGCCACCCCCGGCACGGCCCGGCGCAACTCACCGAGCATCGCCACCGACGGATCCACCGCCACCACGTCCAGCCCACGCTCCCACAGCCGCCGGGTGAGCCGCCCGGTCCCGGCACCCACCTCGACAACCCGCCCCACGTCCCCGGGCAGCAGCCAGTCGAGGGCCTCCCCAGGCCAGCCATACACTCACCGATCCTAGTCGTGCCCCCTTGATTCCAGGCCAGCCGTGCCCTTCGGTCCTGGGCCAGGCGTGCCGCTTTGGTCCCAGGCCAGCCGTGCCCTTCGGTCCTGGGCCAGCCGTGCCCCTCGGTCTCAGGCCAGCCGTGCCCTCTTGGTCCTAGACCGGTAGTGCCGCCTTGGTCCTAGGCCAGTCGGTGCCCCCTTGGTTCTAGGTCGGCCGCGCCCCTCGGTCCCAGGACGGCCCAAGCGCTGTAAGGCGGGACGAGGCCGCCGGCCTCGTGGCCGCCGTTGGATCACGTGGGAGCGACACGAAAACGTCCGCAGAACCGACGGCGATTCCACCCTTCCCGCCGACGGCGAGACCTCCCACCCGTTCGACACATCGCGCCGCCCGTTCGACACATCGCGTGAGAGCAAAGCGAGGTTCCCGGTGGTGCCTGATGGCATACAGCGGCAGACCCGGTACCCAACCTTCACCGACGCCGGCCGCCTCCCCGGTGGCGTCGGCCGGATGCGAGGCCCGGGCCGCCCGCCCGCAATCCCAACGCCGCCGACCCGCATCCCGGCCTCCGTCGGGCCACGTCGACCTCTGTCCGGTCGTCGCTGGGCGCTGCCGACCTTCGCTGGGCGCTGCCGACCTTCGCCGGGCGCTGCCGGGCGTCGGAGGGCGTCGCCGGGTGTCGGCTGGGCCGCCGCCGCAGCCCCGCGATCTCCCCGTGACGGCACTCGGGGGAGTGGGCCGTGACACGGGCTGTTTCAAGTGATCGCCGGCGGGGCAACCTACTTCTCGTAGGCAAGACCGCAGAACCGCTGCACAAGACCAAGGAGGGCGGGCGCATGAGCATCACCGACAAGGTCAAGAACAAGGCCGAGGAACTGGCCGGCAAGGCCAAGCAGGGCGTCGGCCAGGCGACCGACAACGAGCGCCTCATCGCCGAGGGCAAGGCCCAGGAGACGGCGGCGCACGCGAAGCAGGCCGGTGAGCACGTCAAGGACGCCGGCCGGGACGTCCGCGACACCTTCAGCTAGCCAGCGGCTGCCGGGGAGTCTCAGCGACCGTGAGGGCGGTCGAGGGCATCAGGTTCATCCGGCGGCTCGTGGGCCGATAATGACAGAGGGCGAGATCCGATTCGGGTCTCGCCCTCTGTCATGTCCATCAAGCCGCAGCCGTCGCCTCCTGCTGCTGCTGCTTGCGCCACCACGCCTGGCCGGATGCCGGGAGCGAGTCGATCGGGTCGTAGTAGGCGAACTGTTTGCCGAGCGCCTCGCTGTCCCCGGCCTCGATCGAGGTGCGGTAGTTCTTGGTCCAGTACGAGATGCCGTGCTCACGGTCGTAGTCGGCGACCATGTGGACCCAGCGCTTGCCGACGAAGGGCACGTCGCACACGATCCGCGGAGTGGCGTACCCGGGCAGATATCCCATCATGTCGTGCTGCAGCTGCTGGGCCTGCCAGACGGGCACCCGCCAGTGCTCCGCGTTGGGGATCATGTCGCACATGTAGAAGTAGTAGGGCAGGATCCCGGCCTCACCCTGCAGCGCGAAGCACAGGTCGAGCAGGTCGGTGACCCGGGCGTTGACGCCGCGCATCAGGACACCCTGGTTGCGGACGTCACGGACACCCACTTCCAGCAGGGTACGAACGGCGCGGGCCACCGTGGGCGTCAGCGAGTTCACATGGTTGACGTGGGTGTGCACGGCCAGGTTGACGCCGCGCCGCTCGGCGGTGACGGCGACCCGGTGCATGCCCTCGACGACGTCG
This sequence comes from Actinoplanes couchii, assembly GCF_016862075.1. Classification (GTDB taxonomy): domain Bacteria; phylum Actinomycetota; class Actinomycetes; order Mycobacteriales; family Micromonosporaceae; genus Actinoplanes; species Actinoplanes couchii. The sequence goes on from NZ_BOMG01000019.1 coordinate 64,320, forward strand.
TCCTGCAGCCAGTGCTGGGGCAGGCCGGCCAGGGCCTTGGTGGCGAGGCGGATGTCGCGCACGGTCGGGACCGAGAGCAGGCCCATCAGATACTGCTCGAGCTGTTTCCACGGGACGTTGGCGACGTCGCCGCCGGAGACCACCACATCACGGACGCCGGGGTGGGCCTTGAGATAGGCCAGGTGGGCCTCGTAACGGTCCGCGGGTTTCTGCAGCAGTTTAAGCTTGGCGACCGTGGGGGTGCTGTTGCCGACCAGGTCCATCCGGGTGCAGTGCCCGCAGTACTGCGGGCAGGTGGAGAGCAGCTCGGCGAGCACCTTGGTGGGGTAGCGGTGGGTGAGGCCCTCGGCGACCCACATGTCGTGCTCGTGCAGGGAGTCGCGGGTGGCGTGCGGGTGGGACGGCCAGTCGGTGTGCCGGTCGGAGGCGACCGGGAGCATGTAGCGGCGGATCGGGTCGGCGAGCAGCGCGGCGGTGTCCGGTGCCCGGTCCGGGACCATCGTGTTGGTCATCTGCGGGGGCAGCAGCATCGACATGGTGGCCAGCTCGCGCTGGTCGGTCTCCAGGTCGGTGTAGAAGCTCTCGTCGACGAGATCGCCGAGGACCGCACGCAGCTGCCGGACGTTCTTCACACAGTTGACCCGCTGCCACTGGGCGGACTGCCACTGGGCCGTGGTGACGTCACGCCAGCCGGGGAATCTGGTCCAGTCCGGCTCGATCAGCTCGCGCCGGCGGTACTCGTACGGCTGGCCTGCCTCGGGTTCTCCCACCGGATCCTCCTGATGTTGGACTGCGGCCCAAGCTACCGGAGAATCTCCGGTCCAGGTAGCGATGTAACGGAAAATCTACGGTTGACAGCCCCTCGATCGCGATTGTTTCATGTGTTTCCAAATGGGCGGTTAACCGTACCCAGGACAGCGTGGTAGCACTCTGGCAGCGATGCGGGGAGGGCGGCAGACTGACCGGCATGACGAAGACTCCATCGGTCCGCTACCTGAACGGCCGCTTCTATTCGGCTGCGGAACCCCGCGCCACGGCGATGGTCACCGGCGGCGGCACGATCGCCTGGCTCGGTGACGGCGCCGACGCTCCGGCCGCCGACGTCACCGTCGATCTGGGCGGCGCGCTGGTGACCCCGGCGTTCGTCGACGCACACGTGCACGCCACCGACACCGGCCTGGCGTTCGACGGGCTGGACCTGTCGGCGGTCCGGTCACCGGGGGAGCTGCTGGACCGGGTGGCGGCGTTCGCGGCGACCCGGCCGGCCGACGGCGTGGTGCACGGGCACGGGTGGGACGAGTCGACGTGGCAGGACCAGACACCGCCGTCGGCCGGGGAGCTGGACCGGGCGGCCGGTGGGCGGCGGGTCTATCTGTCGCAGGCGTCGGTGCACTCGGCGCTGGCGTCCTCGGCGCTCCTGCCGGCCGCGCGCGGGGTGCACGGTTACGACGAGTCGGGCTGGGTGCGCGAGGCGGCACATCACGCCGTACGCGAAATCGCTCTGGGTTCCCTGTCTCCTGCCGACCGGGAGTCGGCGCAGCGGACGGCGCTGTCGCGGGCGGCGTCGCTGGGGATCGCGGCGGTGCACGAGTGCGGCGGCCCGGGCACCTCCAGCGAGGAGGACTTCACGTCGGTGCTGTCGCTGTCCGGGCGGGGGCTGCCCCGGGTGTTCGGCTACTGGGGCGAGCTGGGCGGTGTCGACCGGGCACGGGACCTGGGCGCGCACGGGGCGGCCGGGGATCTGTATGCGGACGGGGCTCTCGGCTCGCGGACGGCGTCGGTCCGCTCTCCCTATCTGGACGGCGACCACGGCTGCGGTGAGGCGTTCGTGACCGCCGAGCAGGCCGCCGACCATCTGCTGGACTGCGTGCGGGCGGGTTTCCAGGGCGGTTTCCACGCGATCGGGGACGCCGCGATCGCGACCGTGCTGGAGGGCTTCGCGCTGGCGGCCAAGCAGGTCGGCGTCGACCGGCTGCGCGAGGGCCGGCACCGGATCGAGCACGTCGAGCTGATCGACAAGGCGATGATCGCGCGGATGGTGGAGTTCGGGGTGATCGCCTCGGTGCAGCCGGTGTTCGACGCGCTGTGGGGCGGCACCGACCGGATGTACGCGCAGCGGCTCGGGGTGGAGCGGGCGCTGGCCAGCAACCCGATCGGGGCTATGCACGCGACCGGGGTGGCGCTGGCGTTCGGTTCGGATTCGCCGGTGACGGCGCTGGACCCGTGGGCGATGGTGGTGGCGGCCGCGGCGCCGCACAACCCCCGGTTCCGGCTGAGCGTGCGGTCGGCGTTCGCGGCGAGCAGCGCCGGCGGCTGGCGGGCGGCGGGGGTGGACGACGCGGGCATCCTGAAGCCCGGCGCGGCGGCGACGTTCGCGGTGTGGGAGACGCCGGCCGGGGTTTCCGGTGGTCTGCCGGTGCTGCTGCCGGAGGCCGACGACGTGGTCCCGGAGCGCCCGGTGTGTGTCCGCACGGTGCTGGACGGGGAGGCCATCTTCCAGAGGTGACGTACGCCTCGCCGGCCCCTCCGGGCGCTGTCGGCCATCGATGTCCGGCGCGTCGTGGCGGTACCGTCCGGACGGGCCGGTGCCGTGGTCGCGGCCGCATATGCATCGGTCCGCTCCGGTGTCTCGAGATGTCCGGACCATGACCTGATCGGGTACAGGACATGACACGCCCGTGGATGCGACACGCCGCGACACGGGGACCCGGTTGACAGGCGGGCGGGGGATCGACGTACCGTCTTCGAGTCCTGCTTCCATGTTTCGCTCTCCCTTCCACTGGCCGCAGTCCTCGCTGGGGTCGCGCGTTCAGCCAGGTCCAGGGGACGGGAGTGAGCGGGGCGGTGCGGGCGGGCCGCTTCGGCGGCCCCTCCGGGAGATCAGGTCCTGACCGTTAGACAACGGCACGGCGCGGGCATCCGGCACGCGGCGAGTCGGTCCGAAGGTCAGGGCGAAAGTCCCCGGATAGCGCCGCTCATGGGCAGGGGTGGAGCACCCGAGGGGCGTGGTCGAACCGTGACCGCGCCCCTCCGTCGTCGCAGCTCGCGGGCGGGTAGCCTGCCACGCGTGGAAATGACACTGCCCCCTCCGGCGCTGGCCGAGCCGGGGTCCGCCCCGCCCGGCGGGTCACGCCGCCCTCTCCGGCTTCCGGTGGCCGCGGCACTCGCCGTCGCCGCCGGTGCCGCGTTACTCCTCGCATTACCGCCGTTCGACCTGTGGTGGCTCTCCCCGGCCGGTGTGGCCCTGCTGGCCGCGGCGGTGCACCGGCGCCGGCTGCGGGCCGGGTTCGGTCTGGGCATGCTGGCCGGCCTGGTGCTGTTCGTGCCGCTGCTGGAGTGGACCACCATCGGCGCCGGCTGGCTGCCGTGGATCATCCTGGCGGTGCTGCAGTCGCTGTACATCGGCCTGGCCGGTCTCGCCGGGGCGTGGGTGTCGCCGCTGGTCGACCGGTGGCGGGCGCTGTGGCCGCTGCTGGCCGGGCTGATCTGGACGACTCAGGAGTTCCTGCGCGACCGCACCCCGTTCGGGGGATTCCCGTGGGGCCGCATCGCGTTCAGCCAGGGCGACTCCCCGACACTGCGACTTGCGGCGTACGGGGGAGCGCCGCTCGTCACCTTCGTCGTGACCGTGGCCGGAGGCGCCCTCGTGGCGCTGTTCTGGCGGCGTTCCGGGGTTCTGGGTGCGGCCGGGTTCGCCGTGGTCGTGGCGGTCCTGCTGGGCGGCCCGGCGGCGCTGCCGCTCACCGCGACGACCGGCCCGTCGACCACCGTCGCGATCGTGCAGGGCAACGTGCCCCGGCTCGGGCTGGACTTCAACGCCCAGCGCCGCGCCGTGCTCGACAACCACGTCAAGGCCACCGTGCAGCTGGCCGCTGACGTCGCATCGGGCAAGCAGAAGCAGCCGTCGCTGGTGGTGTGGCCGGAGAACTCCAGCGACATCGACCCGTTGCGCAACAGTGACGCCGGCGAGCAGATCCAGTACGCCGCCGACACCGTGAAGGCCCCGATCCTGGTCGGCACCCTGCAGCGCACCGACGTCCCCCGCGACAACTACAACGTCGGCATCCTGTGGAACCCGGGCACCGGCCCGGACCTGGCCCAGCAGTACGCGAAGCGGCATCCGGTGCCGTTCGCCGAGTACATGCCGCTGCGGTCGATCGCCCGGGTGGTCAGCGAGCGGGCCGATCTCGTCAGCAACATGCTCGCGGGCGACCATCCGGGTGTCATCGACACCGGTGCGGTCACGGTCGGCGACGTCATCTGCTTCGAGGTGGCGTACGACGGGCTGGTCAAGGATGTCGTCGACGGGGGCGCGCAGATCCTCACGGTGCAGACCAACAACGCCACGTTCAACGAGGCCGAAGCCCTCCAGCAGCTGGCGATGGTGCAGCTCAGAGCGGTGGAACACGGTCGTGAGGGGCTGATGGTCTCGACGGTCGGTGTGTCCGCTTTCGTGGACGCTGAAGGTACCGTGCACGGTTCGACCGGTTTCAACACCGCTGCCGTGGTGGTGCGTGACATGAAATTGGACGGACCGCGTACGCTGGCGACCCGTTCGGGCAATCGGCCCGAGGTGGTGCTCGTCGTTGCTACGGTCATCGCCCTCGTCGGTGTGCTGCCCCTGCGGCGCTGGCGGGACTCTATCGACGGGGACAGCGTGAAGGTTTCGGAGGAACAGTGAGCGAGGCGGAAGGATACCCGGGAGTGGGACGGGTCCTCGTGATCATTCCCACCTACAACGAGTCGGACAATGTCCGGTTGATCGTCGACCGGACCCGCAAGGCGGTTCCGAACGTTGACATCCTGGTCGCCGACGACAACTCCCCGGACGGCACCGGAGCCATCGCCGACGAGCTCGCCGAGGCCGACGACCACATCTTCGTCCTGCACCGGGCCGGCAAGGAGGGCCTCGGGGCCGCCTACAAGGCCGGTTTCCAGTGGGCCAAGGACAAGGGCTACGACGTCGTCGTCGAGATGGACGCGGACGGCTCGCACGCCCCGGAGGAGCTGACCCGGCTGCTGGACGCGCTGCCCGACCACGACGCGGTCATCGGCACGAGATACATTCCCGGCGGTACGGTGCACAACTGGCCGTTGCGGCGGCTGCTGCTGTCCCGTGGCGGCAACCTGTACATCCGGATGGCCCTCGGGATGCCGTTCAAGGACGCCACCGCCGGATACCGGGCCTACCGGATCGGCGTGCTGGACAAGATCGACGTCGCGACGATCGCCTCGACCGGCTACTCCTTCCAGGTCGAGATGACCTGGCGGGCGTACAAGCAGGGGTTCAAAATCGTCGAGGTGCCGATCACGTTCACCGAGCGCGAAATCGGCGTCTCCAAGATGAGCGGCAACATCTTCAAGGAACAACTGCTCAGGGTCACCGCGTGGGGTGTGCAGCACCGCAAGGAGACCCTGCTCGGCCTGCTCAATCGCAAGCCGCGACAGGGCAGCACCTGGCCGTGAGGTGGCATGCTTGACGTCAGCCCGTCGTGAGACGGGCTGGCGACACCCCTCGGAGGTTCTTGCGATGCGCCGGAGCAGACTGGCCTTTCTCCCGTTCGTTTTCCCGCTGCTGGCGTTCGCCGAGTTCGTGACCTTCGTGTCGGTCGCGCACGCCATCGGCTTCGGCTGGGCCATCCTGGCCCTGGCCGCGTCCAGCGTCGCCGGCCTGGCATTGTTGCGCCGTGAGGGCATCAAGGGCTTCCGTGCCTTCCAGGAGGCCGCCCGCGCCGGCCGCCCACCCGGCGCCGAGGTGAGCAACTCGCTGATCGGTCTGTTCGGAGCCCTGCTCCTGGCCATTCCCGGTTTCGTGACCGCGGTGGCCGGCCTGCTCCTGCTGGTGCCCCCGGGCCGCACCCTGGCCCGCCGAGGTGCGGAGCGCCTGGCCGAGCGCCGTCTGGGCGGCGCCGCCACCAGCGACCTGTTCGGCCCCCGCAAGGTCCGCGTCCACCAGGCCGACCCGGTGTCGGTGGTGGTGGTCGACGAGCCCTCGTCCCCACGCCCCGCAGCCGGAGCCATCGAGGGCGAAATCGTCCGCTGACCCCGGCTACGCCGGCCATCCCGGCCAGCCTGGCC
>NZ_BOMG01000020.1 GCF_016862075.1 Actinoplanes couchii
ATCGAGCCCAGCCTGGCCATCCCGGCCATCGCGTTCACCTCGGCCATCGCGTTCACCTCGGTGGTCGCGGCCCCGGTCCGGGCGGGTTACCTCTCTGGCCTGGATCAGCGTTTCTGCCTGTTTCTTGGCTGCCGACGAGGCCGGGCCGCAGGCCGCGACGGCTCAACTCCCCCTTGCCCCAAGGTCCGGGCGGCCTGGTTCTCCATGGCCCGGTCCGGGTGGCAACCTTGCGCCGCCGGATTCGCCGCCGTCAGCGGCGCAGTGCCATGCGGACCACCCGGCACTGAGCCGCGTGCGCCGGGTGGTCCGCCGGGGCGGCTGGGCGACGTGGCGAGCGCCGAAGCTGGCTCCGTGGCGAGCGCCGAAGCTGGCTTCTTGGCGAGCGCCGAGGCTGGCTTCGTGGCGAGCGCCGAAGCTGGTATCACCCGTTCGGTGATTCCGCGATGGGGTCTTGTGTCCGGGGTCGGCGGGAGAATCGGCTTGTGTTCGATGAGATGTTTCCGATTCTGACCACTCCGGATCTCGGGCGGGCGCTGGGTTTCTACCGGGATCTGCTCGGGGGTGAGGTCGTCTTCCGGTTTCCAGCGGAGGGGGAGGGGGAGGCGGAGGGGGACGCCGCCTACGTCGGGGTGCGCCTGGGCGGCTCACACCTCGGGATCGGGCTGCAGGACGAGCCCGGTGACCTCGTCAACGACCGGGTCACCTTGTGGGTCTATGCCGAGGACTGTGATGCCGGGATCGCCCGCCTCCGCGACGCCGGCGTCCCGGTGATCCAGGAACCCACCGATCAGACCTGGGGCGAACGGATGGCCGTGGTCATCGACCCGGACGGCAACCGCGTGATCATCGCGTCCCGAAGCCCGTGAACAGCGAGTTAGATCCCCGCATGGCGAGTTAGATCCCCGCACGGCGCGATAGATCCCGCACGGCGAGTTAGATCCCGCACGGCGAGTTAGATCCCTGGGTGGCGAGCCTGGTCCTAGGTTCCTGAGCGACGAGCGAGCCCGAGCCGAGGCCCGTGAGCGAGTCTGCTCCTAGTACTCGGTCAGCGTGCCTGGTCCTAGGTTTCTGGGTGGTGAGTTGTGTTGGGAACGGCGAGAGGCCGCCTCCCGCTGGTGTGCGGGGGCGGCCTCTCGGCTGTTCGTTCTCAGCGGCCTCGGCGGGTTCGGACCTCCTGGAGCCGCTCGTTGAGAATGTCCTCGAGTTCGGCGATGGAACGCCGCTCGAGCAGCATGTCCCAGTGGGTGCGCGGCGGCTTCGCCTTCTTCTGCTCCGGCTCGCTGCCATCGACCAGGCGGGCGACGCTGCCGTCGAACTTGCACTCCCAGGTGGTCGGCACCTCGGCGTCGACGGCGAACGGCACCTCGAACTGGTGACCCTTCGCGCACAGGAACTCGCGGGTCTGCCGGGGCGCCAGCTCGGTGTTACGGTCGGACTCGTAGCTGACTGCGCCAAGACGGCTGCCGCGCAGCATGCGTTCGCCCATGATCGGCTTTCCCCTCGCTCGTGGTGCTGCTCTCGTTGGTATAACGAAAGGGGCGGCCGCTGGATTCCTCCGCCGGGATCCCCGACGACCGCCAAAAAGTCTGTCCGCACCGCCGGTGTCGACGGTGTTAACGCTATGAGCGTAACCGGCCACTCACCCCACCCCGCAAACCGAGACGGCGTCCGAGTGGACCTTGGTCCACTTTATGGTTCTTTGACGCTTCTGCGGGTGGTGCGATGTCGGTCACTCGACCGGATTCACTCGTAATTTACGGAACCTTGGGTTACCTGGCGATCCGCTTACTGTAGTGATCGGCTACGACATGGCCTCCTGAAGTGTTACGGGAACATCGCAAACGGGCCGCCGAACGTGACAATGGTCACCAGTCAACCCCCGTTCGCCTTACCTTTCATGACTACCCCGAACCCCGCCATGCACACCAGTCGATTCCAGGCAGCGAGGGCGACAGTGCGGCGGGGTGGACAGCGTGGCGGGGTGGACAGCGCGGCGGGGTGGACGGTGCGGCAGGGCGGCCAGCGTGGCGGGGCAGAGACCGGCGGGGACGGACAGCACGGCGAGGGCGAAGAGCAGCTGGGCGAAAAGCGGCGAGCCGGACATCGGCCGGGCGAGGAGAGAGGCCCGGCGGCGGACAATTCCCGGCGAGGGCGAGGGCGAGGGCGAGGGCGAGGGCGAGGGCGAGGGCGAGGGCGAGGGCGAGGGCGAGGGCGAGGGCGAGGGCGAGGGCGAGG
>NZ_BOMG01000021.1 GCF_016862075.1 Actinoplanes couchii
GGGCGAGGGCGAGGGCGAGGGCGAGGGCGAGGGCGAGGGCGAGGGCGAGGGCGAGGGCGAGGGCGAGGGCGAGGGCGAGACCGGCACCATCAACGGCGACAGTAAGACCAGCGCCCGCGACGGCGACAGTAAGACCAGCGCCCGCGACGGCGACAGTAAGACCGACAACCGCGACGGCGACAGTGAGACCAGCACCCCGCAACGGCGGTATGGCAGCCCATCTCAAGGCGAGAGAGGCCGGGGAGGCCGGCGGCGGGTGGGTGGATTTCACCCGTTCGGGGTCAGGTGGTCGCCGGAGGATGTGGGTTGGGTGGGGACCGGGCGGGCGGCGCCCAAGCTGGCCAGCGCCGCCGCCAAGTCGCTCACCTGGGACGTCAGTTGGGCGACGCGCTGGTGTGCGGCGTCGGTGTCGGCCCGGGCGGATGCCAGGCGGCGCTCCAGGTCGGACTGTTCGCGGATGGCGCGCTCGGCCGCACGCTCCAGGTCCTCGACGGTGCGGCGCAGCGTGTCCCGTTCGCCGGTGACCGTCGACAGTGATTCGCCCGCGGACCGGATCTCGGACTGCAGGCCGGTGATCCGGGCGGTCGCCTCGTCCCGGTCGTGTTCGGCGGCCTCGGCCCGGCGACGGCTCAGCAGGGACTCCTCCGCGCGGCGTTCCGACTCGGCCAGGGCGGCCGACAGCTCCGCCCGGGTGGCCGCATGCTCCCCCTGGACGGCCGTCAGCCGGTCCTCGGCCTGTTGCCGGTCCTGCTCCGCCGTACTCCGGAAGTCCTTGGCGTCCTGCAGCGCCGTCTTCAGGTCCCGCTCCGAGGCGTCCCGCTGGGCCCGTACCTCAGCAAGCTCTGCCCGAACCGTCTCCAGATCGCGCCCGGCGGCGTCCCGCTCGGCCTCGGCCCGCTCGCGCAGCGCAGCGGCCGCCGTGGCGGCCCGGACCGCCTCGTCCCGTGCCGCCGACGCCTCCTGCGCCCGCTTGTTCGACTCCTCGGCGTTGCGCTGCGCGTCCTGTGCCTGGTGCCGGGCCTCGTCCCGTTCGGCGGTCGCCGCCGACGCCAGCTGCTGGGCCGCCGACGCCGCCTTCTCGGCCTGGTCCGCGTCGCGGCGGGCGTCGTCGCGTTCGGCGTGGGCGGCGGCCACCTGCCCGGACGTCTCCGCCCGCACCTCGGCGACCTGCCGTTCCACCCCGGCCGGGGACATCTCCGAGTGCAGGGCCTCGCTCAGCGACCCGACCAGCTGGTCGAGGCGGTCGACGGCCTCCCAGGTGCGCGCCACCTGCCCGGCCAGGCCGGGTGACGACCGATGCCGCATCCGTACGTTGCGGGACGCCCGCTGGCACTCGCCGTCGTTGTCCCGGCAGTAGCGGAACGGGCGCCCGGCGGACGCGCGCTGCGGCACCGGGCGCCCACAGTGGGCACACGGACGGGTCTCGGTGTCGTTCTCCTGCACACTCATAGCGCCCCCACCTTAGAACCGCGACCCCCGGCCGTCCGGCAGCGACACCGGCGGATGATCAGCGGGTCAGGCGGTCTGCTGGATCCAGGCGGGCATCGCGGCGGCCGCCGGCTGCTGCTCCGGCAGGATGTGGTGGCGCTGGGCGGTGGCCTGCTCGGTGGCGGTGGCCAGCTCACGGCGCAGGCTGTCCCGGGTGGCGGTGGCCAGGCGGGTGTCGTGCGCGACGGTCTCCTCCGTCTCGACGGCCTGGCGGTAGAGGTGGTGGCGGACCGCGGCGATCGCCCGGTGCAGCACCAGCTCCTGCTCCACCGGGTGCAGCCGCGGGTTCCAGCCGCCCTCGCCGGCGGCCAGGTCGGCGGCGACCGTAGCCGGGAGGTCACCGCGGTCCACGGCGTCCGCGACGGCGCGGTGGAGGAAGCGTTCCCGGAAGACGTACTCGGTGGTGGTGCGCAGGGTGTCCGGGGTCCGGAACGCGGCGGCCGCCCGGGTCCTGTCCAGCTGAGCGTCGGCGTCCTGCCAGCTGCGCCAGGCTTCCTCCGCCTGCTCCTCGGCGTGCTGCCGCAGCTCCAGCCAGCGCTCGGCGGCCGCGTCGGCCCGCTGGGCGGCGACCCGCACCTCGCCGGCCCACCGCTGCGCCTCGACCGCGGCCAGGTGACGGCGCTCGCGCTCGTCGTGGGCGCGGCGCACCGCGGGGATCAGCCGCAGCAGCCGGGTCAGCAGCTGGCCGGCCACCTGGAGCAGAACGGCCAGGCGCAGCGAGAACGGGGAGGGGTCCGTCAACGACATGGGTGTGCTCACGCTCGGTGAATCCTCCTCATTCGGCGGTGCGGTAAGTGCGGTGCGGTAAGTGCCGCGCGGAAAGTGAATTCGACCGTACCCGGCGATTCGAACGATCAACATTGGTCGCGGAGCGTGATGTTCACTGCAGTCGGAGGGTTGCTTCCGACATTTGGCCCGGCACCCGACAGAAGGGCTTCCACCTGGCGAAACAGGCCCACCGGGAGGGGTGGGCCGGTAACGGGAAATCAGTGCCAGGGACGGTAATTCGGATTACTACGGCAATCGTTCATGATCTCGGTCTTGGTGGTCTTGTCGACCGGGCAGACGCCGATCACGTACTCCTTGCGAATACCGCCGGGGAAAGCGACCTCGGCCTGATCGGCGTATTTGTGGGTGTCCCCGATGGTCTTGTTGACGTCGATGCCACCGGGCGCGTCGATGTAGTAGTTCCAGCCGGACTTGTACCAGGACTTGTACAGATCGTGGTCGTACGTGGTGGAAACGTACGGCGAGGCCTGGTTGACCAGCACGTACTCCTTCACGTCGTACTGACCGCCGGTGACGTCCTTGGCGGAGAACCCCTCGGCGAAGATGACCTCCGGGGCGCGGCTGTCGCTGCGGTAGAGCGTGCCGCAGCCCACCCGCCACACCGGCGCGGGCGTGATCCGGTCCAGCTTGACGTTCTTCGGGTCGGTGGCGGCCTTCACCCGGTCGGCGACGAGCGGACAGGACGGGCCGGCCGGGGCTGCCGATGCGGCGGACGGGACGGCGAGGACGCTGAACGTGAACACGGCGACGAGGCCCTGCCGCAACGAGTGCTTGATCATGAGCTGCACGATGTCGGCTCGCCCCGGCGGCCGGTCGGACCGTCACACGATCGTCGCGTGTCCACGCGTACCGGCAAATGATCTAAGGTCTCGGTCATGGATCGCACAGCGCTGGTCACCGGGGCGTCGTCGGGCATCGGCCGATCGACCGCCATCGCTCTCGTGGCGCGCGGCTACCGGGTCCTCGGCACCAGCCGCGACCCGTCGTCGCTGACGCCCGGCCAGCGGCCGGAGGGTGTCGAGTTCCATCCGCTCGACCTCGCCGACGACGCGTCGGTGGAGAGCCTCGCGCCGGTCCTCGCCGGGGTGGACGTGCTGGTCAACAACGCCGGGGAGAGCCAGTCGGGCCCGCTGGAGGAGCTTCCGGGCGAGGCGCTGCGCCGGCTTTTCCAGATCAACGTCCTTGCGCCGGTACGGTTGACCCAGCTCGTTCTCCCGGGCATGCGGGAGCGCCGGCGGGGCCGGATCGTGATGGTCGGGTCGATGCTGGCGTCGTTCCCGCTGGCGTACCGGTCGTCCTATGTCGCCTCCAAGGCCGCGATCAAGGGGTTCAGCAACGGGGCCCGGCACGAGCTGACCCCGTTCGGGGTGTGGATGACCACCGTGGAGCCCGGCTCGATCGCCACCGGCATCAGCGAACGGCGCACCAAGTACGTCAGTCCCGACTCCCCGTACGGCGCCGACTTCGCGGGCATGCTGGCCGTTCTCGATCGCAACGAGCGGGACGGGATCACCGCGGAGAAGGTGGCCGCGACCATCGTGTCCGCGATCGAGGCGGCCCGCCCGCGACCCCGTTACGCGGTCGGCAGCAACGCGCCGCTGGTGTTCGCGCTACGGCGGGTGCTGCCGCTCGGCCTGGCCGAGAAGATCGTGCACCGCAAGTACGGCCTCATTCGGTAGCCCGGCGGGACCGGTGGGTGGCGAACAGCGCCCAGATCACCAGCACCGGCTGGAAGAACAGCCTGGTCAGCCGGGCGCTGTCGGTGTCGAGACCGAAACCGTCCCGGTGGTCCAGCCACTGGGCGACGTTGCCCGGGAAGATCGCCACGAAGAACGCCGCCACGATCCACCCGAGGTAGCGGCGGGCCGGGTGCCGCCACACGGTCAGCAGCGCCACCCCGAGCAGGATCTCCACGATGCCCGAGGCGACCACCACCAGGTCGGGGCCGACCGGAACCCAGTCCGGCACCTGTGCCTGGAACTCCTGCCGCGCCACGGTCAGGTGGGCGGTCCCGGCGAATGTCAGAAATCCGCCGAGAACACCCTGTGCCACGTTCTTGAAAAGACCCATGGCAGACGAGCATGCCCTATGTCAGTCGTCGATGATCGCCCCGTTCACCGCGTCGACCTCGACCTCGTCCTCCCGGCCGCCGAGCACGAACTCGACCTCCCAGGTCGGGCGGTCGTCCCGTTTGTCGAGTTCCGCCTTGATCACCCGGGCGCCGGGGAACCGCTGCGTCACGATCGCCGCGGCCTGCACCGCGTTCACCGGCCGTGGACCGAATCTCGCGTCCAGCTCCGGATCGATCTCGATCTCGAAACCGGCCGTCGTGCTACCGGCCGTCGCGCTGCCGCTGCGGCGCTCGTCCTCGATCTCGATACCCGCCGTCGTGCCGCCGCCGCGGCGCTCGGCCGAGTCGTCGGCGCTGGCCAGGGCGGTTCCGACCGCCAGGAACACACCGGCACCGGCGATCGTGGCCCCGATCAACAGACTTCTGCGCATCTCAACTCCCACCGTTGGGAACATCACGACGGCGATGGATACGGTGGCCCGGGCGTGCCGGGCCGGGCGGTGCCCGAATACTGGACCTCTCCTGGACAGTTTCTATACATCTTTGGTGAGGAGGTCCGGATGCGGATCGCGATCTCCGGTACGCACGGGACCGGCAAGACCACGCTGGCCGAGGCGCTGTGCGAGCGTCTGCCGGGGCACATCCTGACCGACGAGCCCTACTACCTGCTGGAGGAGCAGGGGTACGAGTGCGGCTTCCCGCCGTCGGCCGAGGACTACCGGGCGATGCTGGCCTGCGCGGTTCGGAGCCTGCTGGCCCCGTCGGCATCCGCCGGGGCCGTTTTTGATCGGTCGCCGCTGGACTACCTGGCCTATCTGGCCGCGATCGGCGCGGACCCGTCCGAGCAGGCGGACGCGCTTCGGCCGGCGTTCGCGACCCTCGACCTGCTGGTCGTCACGGTGATCACCGCGGAGACCGAGCGGATCCTGCCCGACGCCGAGCTGCCCGGCCTGCGCGCCCGGATGAACGACGCGCTCCTGGAACTGGTCTACGACGACCCGTTCGACGCCTGGACCGACCTCCCGGTGGTGGAGCTGAGCGGTCCGCTCGACGAACGCCGGGAAACGGTGCTGGCCGCGGCGGTCGCCGTCAGCCGGTGAACAAACAACAGGTCGCCGTAGCCGGTGAACAAACAACAGGTCGCCGTAGCCGGTGGACCACGACAGGTCCCGTCAGCCGGTGAACCAGGACAGGTCGGCGGCGTCGGCGATCGCCTGGAAACCGGCCGCCGACGGGTGCAGGTGGTCGCCGGAGTCGAACTCGCGGCGGAACCGGGTCGGCGCGGACGGGTCCTGGGTGGCCGCGGCCTGGTCCAGGACGAAGTCGCAGCCGCTGCCACCGGACCGGATGAACGCGTTGATCTCGGCCCGGCCCGCCTCACCACGTGCCGACCAGTAACCCGCACCCTGGTACGGGGTCAGCGTCGAGCAGATCACCCGCACCCCGGCCGCGTGCGCCCGTGCCGTCAGATCCCGCAGCGTGCCGGTCAGCCGGGACACCGACGGTGGATCGGCGGCGCCCAGATCGTTCAGCGCGTCGTCGGAGATGATCACCCAGCGCACACCGGGCCGGCTCAACACGTCGCGTTCGAACCGGTTGACGCCGCTCTCGCCGCGGTCGTCGGCGGTGAACCGGTTGCCGCTGATCCCCGCGTTCAGCACGCCGACCTCGTGACCGGCCTTGCGCAGCCGGTCGGAGAGCAGGTCCGGCCAGCGCACGTTGGCGCCGAACCGGGAACCCAGCCCGTCGGTGATCGACGCGCCGAACGCCACGACCGCGCCGCCGTCGCTGCGGACATCAAGACCGGACAGGAAGAACCAGCTGCTTTCGGTACGGATACCGGACAGTTTCGGCGCCGACGCCTGATCCCCGCCGGCCACGTAGTTGTGCTGCACCGCGATCCCGTGCCGGGTGCTCGGGCCGGTCACCGACGGCAGCCACGTCGAGACGGCGACGTCACCGTCCGCGGGCACCTCGAACGACACCTCGTCACTGACCGCCGTCTCGCCGACCGGAATCGTGACCGACGTCCGGCCACCGAACGTGACCGCGCGATCGGTGGCCGGGTCGATGGTGCCGCCGCTGACCGGGCGGGCCAGCCGCACCGCGCCGACGACCAGCGGGCGGGTGCCGAACTCGTTCGTCAACCGGATCCGGGCCGCGCCGCCGCCGATGCTGGTGTGCACGATCTGCCGCAGCGTGTGCTTCTCGAAGGAGCGGCCGCCGCTCTCCACCGCCGTGCCCCAGGTGCCGACCCAGGGACGAACGTCCTGTTCCTCTGCTGCCTGCTTCATCGACTGCGCGGAAACGGATGGTTCCGGCGAAGCGGGCGGTTGCGCCGCGGGTGCCGAACATCCGGCTGTGAGCAGCACCGACAGCCACGCCGCCCGCCGCATGTTCTCCCCCGTCTGTCGTGTTGCGCAGATCCTGTCATCGGCGGCGCCCGGCGGCCGAACCCTGATGTGATCATGTGGGGAACTCGACATCCGGCGGTTCGTGATCTCGACTCGACGATGTTCAATGGGCGGGCACAGGCGACAGGGGCGAGAGGATTCCGATGACCGCGATCGTGGGGCTGACCCGGGGCGATTCCGTCTACATCGGCGGCGACAGCGCGGGCGTGTCCGGCTGGAACCTGTCCGTCCGCGCCGACACCAAGGTGTTCCGCAACAAGGGCTATCTGTTCGGATTCACCAGTTCGTTCCGGATGGGGCAGCTCATCCGGTACTCCCTGGACCTGCCCAAACCCAGGGACGATCTGGACCGTTTCATGGTCACCAAGTTCATCGACGGTCTGCGGGACTGCCTCAAGTCCGGCGGGTACGCCCGCAAGGAGGAGGAACAGGAGATGGGCGGAACGTTCCTGGTCGGCGTCCGGGGGCAGCTCTACACGATTCAGGACGACTACCAGGTGGGCAAGGCCGCCGACGGTTACGCCGCGGTCGGGTGCGGCGACCAGATCGCCCTCGGCGCCCCTGTACGCGACGGCCGGCCGCGGCATGCGCCCGAAGGCCCGGGTCCGCCTGGCCCTGAGCGCCGCCGAACGTTTCAGTGCCGGCGTCCGGGGCCCGTTCACCTGCAAGAAGATCTGACAACTGAAGCTGTCGGGCTCGGGGTGAACCTCGGCCACCGCGTCCGGCCCGGCGGTCGCGGGTCGGTCCGGTGTTCCGCCTGCCTCGCGGTGTGGCCACGGGACTCTGCGTTCGGCGTACTAGGAAATGGTTGCGGGTGTGCCTGGTTTTGTGGAAGTCGGCAACGGGGTGCTGGGGGAGCAGGGCAGCGAGAGGACGAAGACCGCGCCGCGTGGTTGGTTGGGCTGGTAGGTGATGGTGGCGCCGGAGGCCTCGGCCAGGCGCGCGACCAGGTAGAGGCCCAGGCCGGTGCCGGACTTGGTGGTGGCGACGCCGGTCTCGGCGCGGGTGAAGCGCTCGAACAGGTGCGGGACGAACGCCGCCGGTACACCCTCGCAGTGGTCGATGATCTTCACTTCGACCCGGTCGTGGTCGTGTTTCACGGTGATCCGGAACGGTGGGGCGCCGTATTTGACCGCGTTGGCCAGCAGGTTGCCCATCAACAGGGCCAGATGGACCGGGTCGGCGTAGGCCAGGATCCGGTCGGGGCCGGTGACCGTCGCGGCGTTCTTCGGATCGGCCGAACCCTGCGCGGCCACCGCCTGCCGCGCCGCGTGCGCGACGTCGAGCCGGGCCGGGCGGGCGGTCAGCGCCCCGGCGTCCAGCTGCGCGAGTGTCAGGATCTCGCTGACCAGCTGCTCGGCGCGGTGCCCGGCGGACGTCATCCGGCGCAGATAGTGCCGGCGGGTCTCCTCCTCCATGTCGGTCCAGTCCTCGACGAGCATCTCGCCGGCCGACACGATGGTGGTCAGCGGCTGGCGCACGTCGTGACTGAGCATCGCCATGAAGTCGCCCATCTGCTCGTTGGCGTGTTCCAGGCGGGCGGCGTGCTGTTCCAGCTCGGCGGCGTCGTCGCGGCGGGCGCGTTCCAGCATCCGGCGTTCGGTGACGTCGACGATCTGGGTCGCGAAGTACTGGGCGCGGCCCGCCTGGTCGTGCACCAGGTTCGCGGTGATGATCACTTCGACGATGCGACCGTCCGCGTGCAGATAGCGTTTCTCCATGTCGAAGCCGTCGGTACGCCCGGTCAGGCAGTCCTGGATCAGGCCCAGACAGCGCGGCAGATCCTCGGGGTGGGTGAGCTCGGCGAAGTTCGCGCCGATCAGGTCCGCCTCGGGCCGGCCGAGCATGGTGCAGAGCGCCGGATTGACCCGGGAGAACCGGCCGTCGAGATCGGCCATCGCCATGCCGATGCGGGAGTTGTCGAACACCTTGCGGAACCGCTGTTCGCTGGAGCCCAGCTCGCGGCGGCTCCGGCGGGTGCGTGCCGTGGCCACCACCACGAGCAGGCCGACGATCGACGCGGTGACCAGGGCGGCCCGGCCGGCGGCGCGGGCGTCGGCGGTGGAGGCGTACAACGTCGTCTCGGTCGCCGACGCGGACAGCCGCCACGGGGTGCCCGGGATCGCCCGGGACGTGTACTGCCACCATTCGCCGTCCTCGCGGTACCGGCCCCGCTCGGCGCGGGCCAGCGCGCCGGACAACTCGGGTTCCACCGCGTCGAGCATGATCACGCCTCCCTGGTGCGGGCGGTTGGCGGCGACGACAGCGCCGGCGTCGTCGACGAGCTGGATCTTCACACCGGGCAGGGTGATGGCGCCGGTCAGGTACGAGGAGAGCGGGCTGTTGTCGGTGACCGACACCGCGCCGGAGAAGACCCGCAGCCCGTGGTCGGTGCTGAACGGGACGGCGATCCCGACCACCGGCTTGCCCTGCGCGGCCGACGGCACCACCGGGGACACCGCGGCGCGGCCCTGGAGGGCTGAGGTCAGGTGCGGGTACCGGCCGGCGATCTCCTGACCGATGATCATCGGGTTCGACGGGATGACCTGGAGAACCCGCCCCCGGGTGTCGAGCAGGACGGCGGCCGGGTAGCCGAAGCCGTTGACCATGCGGGTGAAGTCGCGGTCGTCGACGGTCGCGGCGCCGAGGAACGATCCGGCCTGGGCGGCCTGCCGGGCCATCAGGTCCTCGACGAACGTCTGGACGGTGTTGGCGGCCATGTCGGCACGCACTTGGTAGCGCTGGACGGCGTTCTGTTTCGTGGTGCGTTCCACCCAGAGCAGGACGCCGGTGCCCAGGCAGGTCAGAACCAGCCACACCGCTAGCGGCGCGGCCAGGAAACGCCAGCCCGTCCGCATGTTTCCGACTATGGCACGACTTGGGTCAGGGCCAGGTCAGGACCGTCAAAGGCAGCGTGCCGCACGGGGCCAGGCTGACCCCGCCGGGCAGGGTCATCGGGGTCTGCCGGGCCAGCGCCTCGCGGATCGGCGCGTCCCGGATCAGGGAACCCGCCAGGTGATGGGCGGTGGTTCCGGCGATCACCCGGCCCTGCGTGTTGACCAGGGCGGTGGGGCTGCGCACGGTGCGCAGGGCCGGCCGGAGAGCGCGCTCGAAGTCGGCGACGAAGACGTCCGCGCCGGCTATCCCGGCGAACGTGCCGTCCCGGTCCCTTATCGGCTCGGTGAACGTCAGGGCGTACTGCTCGGCGCAGACGTAGTCGACGTACGGGCCGGTCACGTGCCGGGAGCCGGTCTCGCGGGGGACGGTGAACCAGGGCTGGCGGCGGACGTCGACGTAGTCGTCGCTGGCCGGGTCCAGGTCGAGTTCCAGCCGGGTGGGGCCGGGGCCCATCCACCATTCGATCTGTTGCGGGTCACGGTCGGTGATCACTCCGGCGCCGGAGATCAAACCCGTTGTCTTCTGTACGATCGACAAGCCCATCTCGGACAGATCGCGTTCTGTACGTATCTGCTCTTCGGCCTGGATCCGCAGCTCGGTGACCACGGCGAAGGTCTGCTCGGCGAGATCGGTGACGTGTTCGGCCAGGGCTGTCGTCACATGGATCGCCACGGATCCCGCCTTCACTGCTCGATCAGCGTCAGGTGCAGGTTGACCAGCCGATCGACAGCCCGTTCGAGGTGATCCTCGGTCAACTTCCGGGCCAGGTCGCCGTCGCCCGCCGCGATGGCCGCGGTGATCGCACGGTGGTCCGCGTGCGGATCATATGCGCAATCGCCCCCGGGTAGAACCGGTGACCACAGCAGTGTCCCGAGCTCGGTCGCGAACCGCACCTCCTCCCGGGCCAGCCGGGCACTCTGCGCGACCGCCGCGACCTCCAGGTGGTAGGCCCGTTCCATCCGGTGCAGCGGCCCGGACGTGTCGGCGTCCACCTCCTCGATCCGCAGGATGTCGGCGGCGTCGGCGCGCTGGGCGGCCAGTCGCGCGGCGGTTCCGGCGATCGCGGCGTAGTGGTCGGCGGTGTCCCGCACGGTGGGCAGGCTCAGCTCGGTCAGCCGGGTGTTCACCTCGTCGCGGACGGCCGGCGCGCGCACGAAACTGCCGCCGCCACGGCCGCGCCGGGTCTCCACCAGGTTCTGCTGGCGCAGGGCGACGAGCGCCTCCCGCACGGTCACCCGGGAGACCCCGAACTGGGCCGCCAGGTCGGCCTCGCTGGGTAACTGTTCGGCATCGGTGAGCAACCCGAAGGTGATCGCGTCGGTGAGCCTGCGGACCACGGTCTCGGCGCGGCTGTGCGGGTCGAGCGGGGCGAAAACCACTGATCGCGCGCTGGTTCGCTCGGTCCCCATGTCCTTGATTCTTCCGTACGGCTGTTGACGGATCGGTTACCGGGCTGTCTTGACCTTTAAAGTCTGACGCCATACCTTTTCGCTACCTCGCTCTCAGGGAGTTCCCAGTGACCGACAGTCCCACCCCGGCGATCAGGCTCACCGGGCTCCGCAAGTCGTTCGGCGCCGTCGCGGCGGTGACCGGCGTCGATCTGGAGATCGGCGACGGCGAGTTCTTCTCGATGCTCGGGCCGTCCGGCTCCGGCAAGACCACCGTGCTGCGGATGATCGCCGGCTTCGAACTGCCCACCGCCGGAACCGTGCACCTCGGCGGCCGGGACGTCACCCGGCTCGCCCCGTTCGAACGTGACGTGAACACGGTCTTCCAGGACTACGCGCTGTTCCCGCACATGACCGTGCGGGAGAACGTCGAGTACGGCCTCAAGGTCCGCGGCGTCGGCCGGTCGGCACGCCGGGCCCGGGCCGCCGAAGCGCTCGCCTCGGTCCGGCTCGACGGCTTCGGCGACCGCCGGCCGTCCGCCATGTCCGGTGGGCAACGGCAGCGCGTCGCCCTGGCCCGTGCCCTGGTCAACCGGCCCCGGGTGCTGCTGCTCGACGAGCCGCTGGGCGCCCTGGACCTGAAACTGCGCGAGCAGATGCAGGTCGAACTCAAGGCCATCCAGCGCGAAGTGGGCATCACATTCGTCTTCGTCACCCACGACCAGGACGAGGCCCTCACCATGAGCGACCGGGTCGCCGTCTTCGAGAGCGGGCGGATCGCCCAGGTCGGCACCCCGGCCGAGGTGTACGAACGGCCGGCCAGCTCGTTCGTCGCCGGTTTTGTCGGCACCTCGAACGTGTTCACCGGCGAGGTGGCCCGCGGGCTCCTCGGCCGGGACGGCACCTTCTCCATCCGCCCCGAGAAGATCGACCTCTCGCCGGACTCCGGCGTCCCCGGTGCCGTCGGCCTTCCTGGTGCCGTCGGCCTCCCCGGTGTCGTCGCCGAGGTCGTCTACGCGGGCCCGGTCACCCGGTACGTGATCGACCTCGACGCGGGCAGCCGTGCCGTGGTCGTCGCGCAGAACCGGCACCACGGCGCACCACTGGCCGCCCGCGGCGACCACGTCCGCCTGAGCTGGCACGACGAGCACGTCGTCGAGATCCCCACCTCATCGAAGGAGACCGCTGATGCGTAGCGGAATGTCGTTGATCGCGGCCCTGGCGGCCGGAGTACTCACCCTGGCCGGCTGCGGCGGCGACGGCGGAACCACCGGAGGCGGCTCCGGCCCCGGCGGCCTGACCGTCCCGAAGATCGACGAGCTGGCTGCCCTCGGCGCCGGGGAGGGCGAGGTCAACGTCGTCTCCTGGGCCGGTTACGTCGAGGACGGTTCCACCGACAAGGCCGTCGACTGGGTCACCGGTTTCGAGAAGGAGACCGGATGCCAGGTCAACAACAAGATCGCCGGTACGTCCGACGAGATGGTCTCGTTGATGAAGACCGGCGAGTACGACGTCGTCTCCGCCTCCGGTGACGCGTCGTTGCGCCTGATCTACGGCGGTGACGTCGCCCCGGTCAACACCGACCTGATCGCCAACTACAAGGACGTCTTCGACGGGCTCAAGAACAAGCAGTGGAACTCGGTCGACGGCGCGGCCTACGGGGTTCCGCACGGCCGGGGCGCCAACCTGCTGATGTACCGCACCGACACGGTCACCCCGGCCCCCACCTCGTGGAGCGTCGTCTTCGACCCGGCGTCCCCGTACAAAGGCAAGATCACCGCCTACGACTCGCCGATCTACATCGCGGACGCGGCTCTGTATCTGATGAAGACCAAGCCCGACCTCAAGATCACTAATCCGTACGCCCTCGACGACACGCAGTTCCAGGCCGCCGTGGACCTGCTCAAGCAGCAGAACGAGCTGATCGGCGAGTACTGGTCGGACTACACCAAGGAGGTGCAGGCGTTCAAGGCCGGCAACTCCGTGCTCGGCACCACCTGGCAGGTCATCCAGAACCTGACCGAGGCCGACGGCGCACCCGTCGAGTCGATCCTGCCCAGCGAGGGTGCCACCGGCTGGTCCGACACCTGGATGGTCGCCGCCAAGGCCAAGCACCCGAACTGCTCCTACCTCTGGATGAACCACATCATCTCGCCGCAGGCCAACGCCGGCGTCGCCGAGTGGTTCGGCGAAGCCCCGTCGAACAAGCTGTCCTGCGCACTCACCGCCGACAAGTCGCACTGCGCCACCTTCCACGCCGAGGACGAGGACTACTTCGAACAGGTCTGGTACTGGACCACGCCGCTGGCCCAATGCGTCGACGGCCGGACCGACGTGACCTGCAAGGACTACGCGGCCTGGACCCAGGCCTGGACCACGATCAAGGGGTAGCCGTCATCGTGTCCACTGTCGTCACCGGGCCCGGTCGCAAGGCCGGGTCCTTCCTCCACCGCCATCCCGGCCTACGCCTGGCCGGCTTCCTCTCCGCGCCGCTGCTCTGGCTGGTGGTCGCCTATCTCGGCGCCCTGGCCGTCCTGTTGATCTCCGCGTTCTGGACCGTCGACGGTTTCACCGGCGAGACCGTCCGCGCCTTCTCGCTCACCAACTTCCAGACCCTGTTCAGCGAGGAGGTCTACCGCAACGTCACCCTGCGCAGCCTCGGTGTGGCCACCGCCGTCACGGTGATCTGCATGCTGATCGCCGTACCGATGGCGTTCTTCATGGCCAAGGTCGCGTCCCCGCGCTCCCGCCACTGGCTGGTCATCGCGATCCTCACCCCGCTGTGGGCCAGTTACCTGGTCAAGGCCTACGCGTGGCGGATCCTGCTGGCCAACGGCGGCCCGGTCGACTCGCTGCTCGGCGGCCCGGGAAACGGCCCCGGCTACGGTCTGGTCGCCACGGTCATCGTGCTCTCCTATCTGTGGCTGCCCTACATGATCCTGCCGATCTACGCCGGTCTGGAACGCCTGCCCGACTCCCTGCTGGAAGCCTCCGCCGACCTCGGCGCCCGAGCCGGCCGGACCTTCCGCTCGGTGGTCCTGCCGACCCTGATCCCGTCGGTCTTCGCCGGTTCGATCTTCACCTTCTCCCTCTCGCTGGGCGACTACATCACCGTCCAGATCGTCGGCGGTAAGTCCCAGCTGATCGGCAACCTGGTCTACGCCAACATCGGCGCCGCCAACAACCTCCCGTTCGCCGCCGCCATCGCCACCGTCCCGGTCCTGATCATGGTCATCTACCTGCTGGCGGTCCGCCGCTCCGGCGCCCTGGAGGAGCTGTGACCCTCTCCGCCCCCGCCCGCTGGGCGCTGCGCGCCACGATGGCCCTCGGTCTCGTCTTCATCTACGTGCCGCTGCTGCTGGTCCTGGTCAACTCCTTCAACGGCGACCGCACCTTCGCCTGGCCGCCGCACGACTGGACCACCCAGTGGTGGGCCGCGGCCTGGGCGAACGAGGGCGCCCGCCAGGCCCTGCTCACCTCGGTCGAGGCCGGGCTCGGGGCCACCGCCATCGCCCTGGTCCTCGGCACGATGGTCGCGTTCGCCGTGCAGCGCTTCCGGTTCTTCGGCCGGGACACCGTCTCCCTCCTGGTGATCCTTCCGATCGCCCTGCCCGGCATCGTCACCGGCATCGCCCTGGACAGCGCCTGGCGCTCGGTGATGGGTGACCTGGGCATCGGCAAGGGCCTCTTCTCGGTGGTCGTCGGCCACGCCACGTTCTGCGTGGTCACGGTCTACAACAACGTCCTGGCCCGGCTGCGCCGCACCGGCACCAACCTGGAGGAGGCCTCCGCCGACCTGGGCGCCGGCCCGTGGCAGACCTTCCGCTACGTCACCTTCCCGATGATCCGCTCGGCCCTGCTGGCCGGTGGCCTGCTCGCGTTCGCCCTCTCCTTCGACGAGATCATCGTGACCACCTTCACCGCCGGCCCCGGCATCACCACCCTCCCCATCTGGATCTTCAACAACCTCTTCCGCCCCAACCAGGCCCCGATCGTCAACGTGGTGGCCGCCGTCCTGATCGTCCTGTCCGTCCTCCCGGTCTGGCTGGCCCAGCGCATCGCCGGCCCCGAGGCGGGCGCCTCCCGAACCTGACCTGAGCAGCGGTTTTCGGATCATGTCCGTTACCCTCGCGCGGTGTCCTCCGCTCCGGCCCCCCGTGAGTCCCTCGGCCTGATCGGCAACAGCGCCGTCGGTTACCAGCTGGCCGTCGTCCACGGTCGCCGGCTGCTCGCCGTGCTGCTGCCGCTGCTCACCGCGGCCATGCTCGGCCTCTACCTGCTGGACCTGCTCCTGGCCCGGCAGCAGACGGTGATCCTGGACGGGTACCCGTCGGTCCCCGCCATCGAGGACCCGGCCTGGGCGAAGAGCGCCGTGGTCATCGTCTTCTGGCTGATCGGCCTGACCGCGGCCACCACGGCCGTCGCTGACGCGGAACGGGGCCGGACCACGCGCCCCCGGGCCGCCCTGACAGCCGCGATCCGCAGGCTCCCGGCGCTGGTGATCCTGTCGGCGGCGGTGGCCGGCGGCACGTTCCTGCTGGTCACCGCGGTCGCCGGGATCGCCTCCGAGATGCCGGAAGCGATCCTGCCCCTGCTCTGCGGAGCCCTGCTGCTCGCGGCGGTGATCGGCGCCCGCCTGCTGATCGGCCTGATCGCCTCCGGCGGCCCGGAACGCACCCCGACCCGCGGGCGGGTGCTGAGCACCGCCGGCGCCTTCGTGCTCGGCGGCGTCGTGATCCCGCTGGCCGGTGCCCTCCTGACGGCCGGCCCGTGGACCGTGCTCCCGCCCGCCTTCCTCGTGCCGCTCACCGCGCTCGTGCTCACCTTCGTGGTAGCCGCCCAGGCCGGGATCCTCGCTCACATCGGCCTGCTGCACACCGCCGCGCAGGACCCGGTCGATCCACCGCTGCCGGAGACGGAGTCGCCCGAGACAGAGACAGCGGAGACGGAGGCACCGCGGGCCGGGGCGGTGCGGCGACCGTGGTTCGCGGTGGCGGCGGTGATCGTCGTTCTGGCTCTGCCCGTCGGTGTCGCCGCGTTGAATCCGCTCGGGGCACCCGTCGTGCGGTCGCACGGTGACGTGCCCAGCGGTGTGGCCGCGGTGGCGTGGCCCGCGGGACAGCATCCGGTGATCGCGACGATCTCCGGCGCCCGGTTCTGCGACGACGACCTGTGCGACAGGCACGTCACCCGGAACGGCGGGCCCAGCGTCTACGACGGTTACGGCACGGCGGCCATCAGCACGGACGGCACCGCCGTGGTCAAGGCCGCGCTCACCGGCGGTGCGGACACCGGCGGTCCCTTCGTCCACTACACCGTCTGCACCCGCTCCGGGTGCCCGGAGCAGTGGTTTCCCGTCCGCGCCTCGGCCGGGGAGCCGTCCGGCTGGTCCGACCTCGCCGCCGCTGTCGCCCCGGACCAGGCCGTCTGGTTCGGGCTGGCGGCGGTGCCGGAGGAGGACGCGAACCGTTACGAGATCACGCTCATCCGCTGCCCCGACGCCAGTTGCAGCCGGCCGGAGCGGCACCGGGCCGGGACCGTCGACCGCGACCCCGAGGACTCCTTCGCCGGCCGCCGGCGCATCAGCCTGTCGATCGGCGCCGACGGGCGCCCGGTCCTGATGATCCGTACCGGCACGGTCGCCACCGTGGTGACGTGCGACCCGGTCACCTGCGCCGCCCCTCGGACGACGTCGGCCTTCGCGGGCACGAGCGGCACCACCTGGGACACCCTGGCCGGCGATCCCGCGACGGTGATCGCCTTCGACCCGGGCCGCCTCCAGTTCGGGGAGCAGCTCATCACGCTGGACAGTGGCCGGACCGCCGCGTGGTCCGGCGCGGTGGCCTCCGAGGGCTCCCACGTCTACGCCACCGCCGCCGAACAGGCCGATCCGCCCGGGCTGCACGTCACGATCAGCACCGACGGCGAGCCGGCCGAACCGGGTTACTGGCGGCAGATCCTGTGGCGCTGTGACCAGAACGGATGCTCCCGCCAGGCCCTGGACGGGATGACCGAGTCGTGGGGCCGCGAGGGGCTGGCGGTCTCCGGCGACGGACAGGTCCTCATCGTGCGCCAGGACCGCATCCTGCTGTTCACCCCCTAGGGATGGCCGTACGAGGGATGTGTGGGCCCTTGTGAATTTGATTGACTTCGATGGCGCAGTGGAGCACCGCGCGGAACTGATTGATGAGCCTCGATTTTGTGGCCGTTTGGCCCATGCCGGGGACGGGTGAGCCTGTTGTCGGATGCGAGGAGACCGGTAACGACCGTCCTTCAAGGAGGTACCGTGCGCACATCATCCCGTGCGTTGGCGGGCACCACCACTGCACTCGTCGCAGCCGTGCTCGTCCTCGCACCCGGTGCCGGTGGGAGCGCGGCACCAGGCACCCCGGCTCCGGCCGGGCCCGCAGAGGTGCACGACGACCACGATCACGCGGACACCATCGACAACCGTAAGGGCAGCATCGCGCCCACCTCGAAACAGCGGACCCTGGCCGCCGACGCCGGCGCCTCCGCCCGATGGAACATCTTCGGTACTCCGGCCAGTCTCACCTCGACCAAGGAGCCGCTCGCCTCGGGGCTGCCGGCCGAGCCGGTGGCGGCCGCCCGGGCCTACGTCGCGGGCAACCGCGACGTTCTCGGCATCACCGCCGCGGCGGCCGAGTCCCTCGAGGTCCTCACCACCCGGAAGGCCGGCGAGGGCAGCATCGTCCTGCTCCGGCAGAAGTTCGGTGACCTCGAAGCCGGCCGCGACGGCCTGCTCTCGGTGGGCATCCGCGACGGCAAGGCCTGGTACGTGAGCTCCTCGCTCGCCCGTGACGCCGCCGCACCGCAGCCCGCCACCCTGACCGCCGCCGACGCCGAGCGCATCGCCGCCACCAACGCGAACATCACCCAGCCGTCCCTGCTGGGCACAAAACTCGTCGCGATCCCGACACCCGACCAGGGGGTCCGCGCGGCCTACCAGGTCGCCCTCGGCGCGAACCTGACCGGCGCCGAGCCGGTCGCCTACACGACCTGGGTCGACGCCCGTAACGGCGGCGTCCTGGTCCGTGAGGACATCGTCGACCACGACGCCGACAACCCCGAGTGGGACGTCTTCCCGAACTCGCCGCGCACCGACTACTCGTCGCGGGACACCCGGAAGCGGTTCTGCTGGACCCCGCAGCGCGGGTGCGACGAGGCCGTCTCCGGCCCGGCGTCCCCGGCGGCGTGGGACGTCGACCCGGCCACCGGCGCGCCCTCGAACACCACCAAGGGCAACAACTCGTTCGCGGTGCACAACTGGTTCTCCAACGACCCGTTCACGGTCGGCACCGAGCTGGCCACGCCCAGCCCGACGCGGGACTACACCTACCCGTGGACCAACCAGTGGAACCGGGAGAAGTGCGCGCCGACCACGTTCGACTCGCCGGCCCGTAACGACATCGACGCGGCCCGGGCCAACCTGTTCGTCCAGCACAACCGGATGCACGACTGGTCCTACCTGCTCGGGTTCACCGAAGAGACCTGGAACATGGAGGGCGACGGCGGCGACCCGGAGCAGGGCAACGCCCAGGCCGGTGGTGTCAGCGGCGGCCCGCCGGACTTCCTGGCCCGCAACAACGCCAACCAGATCACCCCGCCGGACGGACAGGCGCCGATCACCAACATGTACCTGTGGCAGCCGATCGCCGGAGCCTTCTACGGCGCGTGTGCCGACGGGGACTACGACATGTCGGTCATCGGCCACGAGTACACCCACGCCATCACCAACCGGATGATCGCCGGGCCGGAGGCCGGGCTCAACTCTCCGCAGGGCATGAGCGAGAGCTGGTCCGACCTGCTCGCCGTCGAGTACCTCGCCGAGCAGGGCTACGCCCCGAAGGGCGCCCGCGGGTTCACCGTCGGTGAGTACGTCACCAGTGACCCGGTCGCCGGCATCCGCAACTACAACATGAGCCGGAACCGGCTCAACTACAGCTCGGTC
Source organism: Actinoplanes couchii (assembly GCF_016862075.1). Classification (GTDB taxonomy): domain Bacteria; phylum Actinomycetota; class Actinomycetes; order Mycobacteriales; family Micromonosporaceae; genus Actinoplanes; species Actinoplanes couchii. The sequence continues at coordinate 19,018 of NZ_BOMG01000021.1, forward strand.
GACTACGACTTCGTCGGGCTGCAGGTGCACGCCTCCGGTGAGGTGTGGAGCGCCACCAACTACGACATCCGGGCCGCGTTCGTCAAGCGGTACGGCGCCGGCACGCCCGCTCTGCAGAAGGCCTGCGCCCTCGGCAGGAAGGCCGTCACCGCCTGCCCCGGCAACCGGCGGTGGATCCAGCTGGTGTTCGACTCGTTCCTGCTGATGGCCAACAGCAACAACAGCCAGGTCGACGCCCGGGACGCGCTGATCGGCGCCGACCTGGTCCGGTTCGGCGGCGCCAACCAGGACATCCTGTGGAACGCGTTCGCCAAGCGGGGGCTCGGCGAGGGGGCGGCCAGCAACGGAGCCGGGGACGTCGACCCGACGCCCAGTTTCCGGTCGCCGCACGCCACCGAGGCCACCGTCACGTTCCGCCCGGTCGACGAGAACGGTAAGCCCGTCGCCGGCGCGAAACTGTTCGTCGGCGACTACCAGGCCCGTGCGGTCGCGGTCGCGGACACCGACCCGGCCACCGCACTGCCGGACACGGTCAGCCTGGTCGCCGGGTCGTACACCTTCGTCGCCCAGGCGCCGGGGTACGGGCACGCCCGGGTCGCGCCGCAGTCGTTCAAGGCCGGCAAGGCGGCGAAACTGACCGTCAAGCTGCCGCGCAACGTCGCCTCGGGCAGCAGCGGGGCCACCGCCACCGGGGACGGGGTCAACCTGGTCCGGCTGATCGACGACGACGAGGCCAGCAACTGGGCTTCGCTCGGCAGCGCGGTCGCCGGCAAGGGCGTGACCGTGGACCTGGCCGGTGACAAGCAGCGGGTCCGCCGGGTCCAGGTCAGTGCCATGCTGCGGCCGGCGATCACCGGTGACCCGGACGCGGCGGCGCAGAGCCGGTACTCGGCGTTGCGCCAGTTCAAGGTGCTCGCCTGCACCGCCTCGGCGACCGTCACCTGCTCGGCTCCGGCCGACTTCCGGACGGTTTACACCAGCCGCCGGGACGCGTTCCCGTCCGGATCGCCGCGGCCGCGGGTGCCGGACCTGATCGTCCGGTCCTTCGACATCCCGGACACCACGGCCACGCACCTACGGATCGAGACGGTCACCAACCAGTGCACCGGTGGCCCCGACTACGCCGGTGAGCAGGACCGGGATCCGCGCGCGAACACGGACTGCACCACGGCCAGTCCGCAGGCGCTGAACGTCCGGATCGCGGAGTTCCAGGCCTTCACCCGCTGATTCTCCAGTACGCAACCAGGGCCGTCCCGTGTGAACGGGGCGGCCCTGGTTTTGTACGCCAGCTGACTTACGCTATTTTCTAAGTCACCTGGCTTATGAGGAGTTGTTCATGGAAGCTGCGATCGACACCTCGGGCGCTGTCGCGCCGGGGAGTGACGCGCCCGGCGCGAGCCGTAGGGAACACCTGATCCGGACGGTGTTCCTGTTCGTCATCCCGCTTCTGATGGTCACGATGATGTTCGCGACCTACATGGCGACGATGCACTCGCCGCATCCCCGGGACATGCCGGTCGCCGTGGTCGGCAGTGGGGCGCCGGCGCAGGCGATCGCCGACGGGCTGGACCCTGCCGCCACCGACGCCCGCCTGGTCGCCACCCGGGACGAAGCCGTCGAGCTGCTGACGGACCGGGAGATCACCGCCGCGCTGATCCCGCCCGCCGGTGGGCAGCAGGCGACCGTCCTGACCGCCATGGCGGCCGGCGCCGGGCAGGCCGGTGTCGCACAGCAGCTCCTGGCCCCGGTCGCCGCCGCCAACGGCTGGAGCGTCGCCGTCGAGGACGTGGCTCCGCTGCCCGCCGGGGACATGGCGGGGATCGCCGTGCTGTTCGCCGCGATGGGGATGATGCTCGCCGGATACGTCCCGCTGAGCATGATGCTGATGGCCACGCCGCACCTGCTGCGACTGCGGCGCTTCCTGCCGCTGGCGGCCGGCTGGTCCGCGGTGACCAGCACGGTGATCTGGCTCATCCTCGGGCCGCTCGTCGGCGCCGTCGACGGGCACTACCTGACGTTCCTCGGGGTCGGCATGCTCGCCACCGGCGCGGTCGGGCTCACCCAGCTGCTGTTCACCAAGGTCTTCGGGCCGCTCGCGATCCTGCCGGGCATGCTGCTGTACGTGGTGTTCGGCATGCCCGCCTCCGGCCTGGCGATGTCCACCCACGTGATGCCGGGCTTCTTCCAGGTCCTGCACGGCGTGCTGCCGCTCCCGGCGGCCGGCGAGGCGCTCCGCGCGATCCTCTACTTCGACGGCCGCGGACTCGGCGGCCACCTGCTCGTGCTCGCCGCCTGGCTGGCCGGCGCCCTGCTGCTCAGCGTGCTGAAGGAGCGCGGCGGCCCGGCGATCCCGGGCGCGCCGCCGGTCACCGATCCGGACGTCCCGATGCCGGCTCTCGCCGGAGGACCACCCCGATCCAAGGCTTTCCGGTACGCCACCATCGCCGCGTTTCCCGGATCGATCCTGGTGGTGGTCGTCGGTCTGATGAGCTTTTCCATGCACCAGCCGCAGCCCCGCGACATCCCGGTGGTGGTCGTCGGCCCCCAGAGCGAACAGGTGGCCGCCGGACTGCGCACCGGGCTCACCGGACTCCTCGACGTCACGGTGGCCGGATCCGTCGACGAGGCCCTCGACCGGCTGCACCGGCAGGAGATCGTCGCCGCCTACGTGCTGCCCACCTCGACGCTCTACTCCTCGTCGGGGGCCGGGCTCAGCCAGCAGAGCATGGTCCGGCAGATCTTCCAGCCGATCGCCGCGGCCCAGCAGACCACGCTCACGATGACCGACGTGGCCCCGCTCAGCGCCACCGACACCGGCGGCAGCAACAGCCTGTACGTCGGCATGTCCTGGATCATATCCGGCTTCCTGATCATGTCGGTGCTCCGCGGCGGCGCACCGCATCTGCGCCGTTTCCGGCAGTTCCTGCCCCACCTGGCCGGCTGGGCGATCGGGATGTCGGCCTGGCTGTGGTTCCTCTTCGACGTGCTGATCGGCGCCGTCGACGGCCACGCGCTCGCCCTGATCGGTTTCGGCGCGGCCACCATCTTCGCGGTCTCGGTGGTGACGGGAGTCTTCACCCGGACCGTCGGCCTGGCCGCCGTCGTACCGGTGATGGTCGTGATGATGATGGCCGGTGTGCCCGCGTCCGGCGGCGGACTGTCGGTCTACATGGTCCCGGAGTTCTTCCGGGCGTTGCAGGACGTCCTGCCGCTGCCCGCCGCGGTGGACACCGCCCGCTCACTGTTCTACTTCGACGGTGCCGGAGTCGGCCGGAACCTGCTCACCATCACGATCTGGGCCCTCGCCGGCTTGCTGCTCAACCTCGGCGTCGACCGCTGGCTGCGGCGGCGGGAGAAGGACACCGCCGCAACGGACACCGTCCCGAGCGAGCCGGCGATGGCCCACTGATCAGAATCGGACCCGCCAGGATCAGAGCCGGTCCGCCGGCCTCTTGTAGGTTGAGGCCGGCACAGCGGAGCACGGCCGGCACAGCAGAGCACGGGAGGTGTCCCATGGGGCGATCGGAGGCGGCGCGGACCGCGCTGCTGGACGCCGCCGAACGGTTGTTCGCCGAGTCCGGGATCGCCCAGGTGTCCGACCGCCGGGTCGCCGAGGAGGCCGGGAACACCAACCACTCCGCGGTCCGGTACTACTTCGCCGGCCGGGACGGGCTGCTCCGCGCCCTGTTCGAGCGGCACACCACCGCCGTCGACGAGCGGCGCCGGGACGTCCGGGAGTCCGGCGACTCGGTGCTGAGCGACGTCCGGCAGCTGATCATGCCGACCATGATGGTGCTGGACACGCTGCCCCGGCCGAGCTGGCGGGCCCGGTTCATCGGCCAGGCGCTGCACGATCCGGTCATGCAGCGCCTGGTGCGGGAGGCGTCCTCGGCGGAGAGCGCCCGGCTGGCGGCGTCCCTGGCGGCCCGGCTGTCCGACCTGGATCCCGCGGTGGTCACCGGGCGCGCCGTCCTGATCACCCGCATCGTCGCCACCGCGACGGCCGACGTCGAGGCCCGCACCGAGCGGGACGGCTCGGATCCGCAGTGGCCGGCGGTCGGCAGTTTCCTGGCCGACGCGATCGCCGGCATGCTCGCTGCCGAGATCAGCCCCGCCGGCCACCTCAACCCTCTTCCACCGACCCGGCCCTGACCGGCCGACGGGGGTCAGTCGCAGGTCCAGACGACCGGGCGGACGGCTCCGGCGGGGTCGACGACGTGGCCGGACACGGTTCGGGCGTCGTCGCTGACCGTGTAGAGCTCCGCGGCGTACTTCATCGTCCCGTCCGGGAGGGGCAGTGACCGCGTGCCGGTGCCGGAGACGAGCACCGGGGGGTCGTTCCCGGCGGTGGTGTCGTCCCGCACCCAGCTGATGCCGCCGGCCAGGGTCTCGTCGCCCACCTCGACCGTGCCGGTGCTCAGGTTCCAGCGGAACGACGCGGTCGCGGCCACGTTCGACGGGGTTCCGGTCGCCACCGTGCCGAACACCCGGTCGCCACTGATCCGGACGGGCATCGCCGTGGTGGCGGCGACACCGTCGATCGTCACCGGCGGGAGTTCGAGACGGGTGCCGTCCGGGCGCCAGGCGAACGCCCGCCGGTCGGCGCTGCCGATGACGGTGCCGTCCGCGCCGACACCTGTCGCGATCGAGGACCCGGTGCCGTCCGGTACGGGCAGGTGAACCGGTTCCTCGCTCGCCGACGGCCACCGGACGGCCGCGTCACCGGAGCTGCCGGCGATCACACCGGCGTCGTTGATGGCGGTCGCGGATCCGGTGGACGCCCCGGGAAGAGCGGATCCGGTGGACGCCCCGGGAAGAGCGGATCCGGTGGACGCCCCGGGAAGAGCGGTGAAGACCCCCTGCCGGTAGACGTACGGCCGGGACCGCCCGTCGACGACACCCTTGCCGACCGCGGTACCGGAACTGTTGACACCGGTCAGCGACGACGAACCGGTGCCGGGGAAGTCCAGCAGCCGGGGAATCCCGTCCTGCCAGAGGACGGGGTCGTCACCGGCCGGGTCGGTGCGCCCGGCCAGGAACCGGCCGGTGCGATCGGAGCCCAGCACCACCGCCGACCGCACCCCGTCGGGCATGGCCAGCATCCGCACGGTGCAGGCGGCGGACGCGACGGCGACCTCGTCAGGTCCCGGCTTCGGGGTGAACAGGGCGCCGCCGGCCACGACCGCGGCCACGGCGACGACCGCCCCCGTGACGGTGTAGACGCGACGGGTGGTCTTCCGGCGGCGCCCGGCCGCGATCGCCCTGCGGACATCCACCGCGGACGGAGTGGGCGGCTCATCGCTGAGCAGGTGAATCAGGTCGGATTCGGTACGCATCGTCACTCCTTAGGAAGAAGCCGCGGGAAGTCGGGCCGCGGAGAGCGGGAAGTCCTCGAGAGAGGGGCCGAGCAGGCGCCGGAGGGCGGCCAGCCCGCGCGAGGTCTGGGTCTTGACGGTTCCGGGGGAGCAGCCGATCAGCGCGGCCACCTCGTCCACCGGCAGGTCGTAGTAGAAGCGCAGCACCAGCACCGCCTGCTGGCGCCGGGAGACGCGACCGAGCGCCGCCCGTACCAGCTCGCGGTCCTCCCTGCCGTCGTCGGTGGCCGGCGCCGGTTCCGGGGTCTCCCACAGCAGGCGGACCCGGGCCCAGGCGAGGCGGCGTTCGTCGAGGTAGGTGCGGACGAGCATCTGCCGGACGTACGCGTCGACATGGTCCGCGTCCCGGGCCCGGGACCATTTCACGTACAGCGTCGTGATGGTCTGCTGCACCAGGTCGTCGGCGCGGTGGCCGTCGCCGGTCAGCAGGTAGGCGAGGCGCCGGAGTGCGGGGATCCGTGCCGTGACGTACTCGGTGTACTCGTCGTCCGAGCCTTCCCGCATCGTGGCGGTTCCTCCCTGTCAGGTGATTCACGACTGGGACGGGCCCGGGCCGCCGGCCGGTTGACACCGGAACCGGGAAAAGTCGCCCGACCCGGCGCAGTGCCTCCCGGTGATCTCGGCGAATAAGGTATTACCTGTCGGAGCAGGGGTGCAGAGAGCCCGATTCGACCGGGGAGCACCATGATCCAGCAGCACGAGGTCGACGGCGTTCCGGTGCTGTTCGCCCTCTCCGCCGGGCCGCCGCGCGCCGGGCTGGTCTTCCGGGCCGGCGCCGCCGACGAGCCCCTGGCCAGGGCGGGCCGCACCCATTTGCTCGGGCGTCTCGCGAGCGCCCAGGTCGAGGCCGGGACCGAGCACACCACTTTTCCGGTACGCGGGAATCTGCGCACGTCCCTCCGCGGTGTGTGCGAGGCGCTGCACGAACCGCCGCCGCACCGGTGGACGGCCGAACGGGACCGCCTGCGCACCCTGGCCGCCACCCGTGACATCACGGCGCGTGACCGGCTGGCCCTGTGGCGGCACGGCGCCGTCGGGCACGGTGTCACCGGTTTCGCCGAGCCGGGCCTCGGCGCGATCACCGCAGACGATCTCCAGAGCTGGGCGGCCCGCTACTTCACCAGGGACAATGCGGTGCTGTGGGTGACCGGCCGGGAGATGCCCACCGGTCTGCGGCTGCCCCTGCCGCCGGGCGAGCGCCGTCCCGTCCCGGAGCTGACCTCGGTACTCCCGGTGACCCCGGCCTGGTTCAACGGCCCGCCGGGCACCACCGCCTGGAGCACGCTGGTGCCCCGCGGCCCGGCCGCGGTGGTCCTGGCCGCCCTGCTGGACCGCGCGATGCGCCGTCACCTGCGGTCCGCCGCCGGAATGCGCCGGTGGGGAGCGGGCACGGCCATGATCACCGCGGAGGTGGCGGGCCCTCCCGAGGACACCCTGGAGAGCATGATCGACGTACTGGCCGGGTTCGGTGCGGGCCGGGTGGACCAGGGCGATCTGGCTCTGGTCACGAGCGAGGTCATCCGCCCGGACCTCGGCGAACAGGCGCGGAACCGGCTCGCCGGGCTCCCGCTCCGGCAGCCCGGCGAGGAGGCCGCGGAGATCGCCGCGGTCACGGCCGCCGAGGTGGTGGCGGTCGCGCGGACGGCGTACGCCAAGGGGCTCCTGATGGTCCCGGAGGGGAGCCACGCGCGCCATACCGGATACGTGACCGCGCCGCTCTTCTCCGGCGAAGCGGTCACCGGCACGGTCCACCCGGCGCGCGGCCGTCGGGACGCCCGGTTGATCGCCGGCGCCGACGGGGTCAGCGTCGTGGCCGGCGACCGCCCGCTGACCGTCCGCTTCGACGCCTGCGCCCTGTACCGCGCCTGGCCGGACGGCGCGCGGCAGTTGATCGGCACCGACGCGACGGTCGTGCACGTCGAGCCGGAGCTGTACCGCGACGGCCACCGGGCGGTCACCGGGATCGATGCCCGGATCCCGCCCGGGGTCCGTGTCGAGGAACCGCCGCGTGCTCCGGCGGGCACCCCGGCGGCCGGTTTGCTGACTAGGCTCGTGGGCTATCGTCCGACAATCCGGAGGAGACGCCCGTGATCGACAAGTTCAACCCGGCGACCGTGCACGAACCGTCCGGCTACAGCCACGTGACGATCTCGTCGGCCGGCCGGCTCGCCCACCTGGCCGGCCAGTGCCCGCTCGACCTGTCCGGTGAGGTCGTCGGCCTGCCCGGCGACCACCACGCGCAGACCGCCCAGGTGATCACCAACTGCCTGGCCGTGCTGGAGGCGGCCGGTGCGAAGCCCGGTGACGTGGTCCGCTCGATCGTCTACGTGGTCAGCCCGGAGAGCACGGTGCTCGCCGCGGTCTGGGACCAGCTGATGGAGTCTCCGCTGGCCGAGGCGTTCACCAGTGCCAGCACCCTGCTCGGGGTGGCCTCCCTCGGGTACCGGGGCCAGCTGATCGAGATCGACCTGACGGCGGCTCTCGGCGAATAAATACGCGTCATACCGATGAATCTGCGACGCTCCGGTGGTCCACCCCTGGAAGACACCGACATCCGAAGGGAAAGACCATCATGGCGAAGGTCGTCTCCACACTGTTCATCTCCGCCGACGGGGTCGCCGAGATCGACCCGGAATGGCACTTCCCCTACTTCGACGAGAACATGGGCCGGTCCGTCGCGGAGGACTACGACACCGCCGACGTGCTGCTGATCAGCCGGGGGACGTACGACAGCTTCGCCGGCGCCTGGCCGGACCGGGAGGCCGCCGGCGGCGAGGACGCGCCGTTCGCCAAGCAGATCGGCGACCTGCGCAAGGTCGTCGTCTCCCGGCAGCCGGACCTGACGTTCACCTGGCGCAACAGCGAGCTGATCGACGGCGACCTGGTTCCGGCGGTGACCGCGCTCAAGGCCGACCCGGCGGTCAAGGGCATCCTGATCCCGGGCTCGCTCGGGGTGGTCCAGGAGCTGCTCGCCGCCGGTCTGGTCGACGAGTTGCGGCTGCTGATCCATCCGGTCGCGGTCGGGAAGGGCCGCCGGTTGTTCGCCGACGGCGACGGCCCCTACCACCTGACCGTGGTCCGCACCGAGGTCTTCCCGACCGGCACGATCCGGGTGATCTACGCGCCCGGCGCGGCTCCGGCCGCGGCCGGTTACACCGAGGCCGTCGAGCACGTGGTCAACGCCGGCTGAGCCAGTCGTCGGCCTTGCCGTAGGCCTCGTCCTCGAACAGCCACGGGGCGAGCGCGCAGACGGGCAGGAACACCGCCGGGAACCCCATCAGGTACGGCCGGACGGCACCGGTCTCCACCTTGTGGATCCCGGCGGTGAGCACCGGCCCGGCACCCTCGTCGACGATCCGCCCGGTCAGGTGGGCCGGCGGTCGCCGACGTGGTTGCTGGCGTAGTACAGCAGGTCCAGGGAGTAACCGAGCGCGGCCAGCGCCGTCTCCGCCGCGTCCAGCTCGCCGGCGGTCAGGCCACCGTTGAAGTCGGCGTGACCGACGGCCTGCTCCAGGTGGTCCTCGGCCGGGCGGCCCCGGCGCAGGGCGGCGGCCAGGTCGGTGCGCAGCGCCCGGGTGAACTCGGTGGCGCCGCGCAGGTTGTCCTGCACCCCGTCGCGGCGCTCCAGCTTCGTGAAGTCGAAGTACGGGTCGTCCTCCCAGGAATCGGCCCGGGAGGTGAGCACCGGCTCGCCCTCGTCCTCCCGGCGATCCCCGCCGTGCACCGGACATCGGCCGGCGCCGGCCGGGGCCGCGCAGGAGCATCCGAACGCGGCGAGCACCGCCCGGCGTACCGCGTCCCGCGTCTCGGCGTCGTGGGTCGCCTCGGCGGCCCGGTCGGCGATCTGGTCGGGGAAGGATCGGGGACTATCCATTCCGGAACCCTAACCACTGCTTTCGTCACGCAAAAGTGGGTAGGCCGTCACCATCGGTCGTCATCGGTCAGCCGGCGGTCCAGATCGGCGAGCCCGGTGAGCTGATCCTGCCGCTGGTCGCGGGCCTGCTGGGCGGTCCGGGCCTGCTCGGCCCGCTCCTGCCGCTCACTCTGCGCGCGGACCACCCGTTGCTGCGCCGTCGCCGCCCGGGCCGCCCGGCGGGCCTCCTCCCGGCCTAGACCGGGACCGGCCTGCGACTCGCGGAGCCGCTGCGCCCAGCCCTCGTCCCGGGCCTTGGCGTGGTTCTGCTGCCGCTCGGCCAGCGCCTGCATGGCCCGGCGCATCTCGGCCCACCCGCCCGGCATGATGTCGTCGTCCTGGTCCCGGTCGGCCCAGCGCCACTCCCGCAGGCGCCGCAGCACCCGGTAGAGCAGCTGTTTGCGGGGCAGCCGGTCGGCCCAGCCGGTGTCCGGGTGCGGGGTGCCCTCCGGGGTCTGGTTCAGGGCGTGGATCACGTCCCGGACACACCAGCCGCTGTGGAAGTAGGGCCGGCACAGCTCGTACAGGTCCTCCGGGTCGACCGGGCCCTCCTGGCTGTGCCGCAGCCCCAGGATGATCCGCTGCAGCACCCGGATCGCGGCCAGGCCCTGGTCCCGGCCGGCCGGCGGCACCCGGGGGTCGAAGTCGTACGCCGAGTCGTCCAGGTCGGCGACGGCGAAACACCTGACGCACTGCCAGACCTGCCCGCGCGGGGTCCAGGCCAGCTGCCACAGCCGCCAGGTGCCCTGGTGGCCGGCCCACACGTCACTCTCGCGCCCGCCGCACCGGCGGCACCTGTCGAACGGCGGGTAGGAGCCGGCCGGGGGTTGTCCCTGTTCGCCCCACGAACTCATCGCCGCCCCCGTCCCTCGTTCCAGCGCCCCGCGAGCTTACCGGCGCGGGACCGCTCCGGCCGGTCCACCACCCGATCCGGTCGAAGGCCGGCCGGCCGGCGCATGATCTTGGGATGCTCGACGGATGCGTAGTCGGGGGCTGGTGGTTCTGGCGCTGGTGGCGGGGTGCGGCACGGCGGCCGGTGAACCGGTGACGCCGCCGGCGCCGGCCCGGAGCAGCACGGACTGGGAGATCACCGTCTACTACACGGCGGTCGAGGAGTACCACGACGAGGCGGCCGTCCCGGTCACCGGCTGCCTGGTGCTGGACTGCTCGCACGGGGACGACGACCTGGGGTCGTACCCCGAGGGCTTCGTGCGGGCGGTCAAGGACGAGGGGACCGGGCTGACCACGGCGGGACGGTACCTGAACTGGTCGTACGACGTCGGCTACTGGCTCGACGACGTGGCCCGGGCCAGCGACGGCGGGACGCTGCGGCCGTTCGTCACCGCGGCCGCCGACACCGGCGTGCTGGCCCCGGGCACCGACTTCCGGATCGCGGACTGCGGCCGCCAGGACGACGGGTCCGTACCCCCGGAGAACGTCTGTGCCAGGCTGCGCGAGGCGGCCTGGCACATCGGTGACGAGTTCACTCCGGGGCTCGGCGGCTCCCGGCACATCGACGCCTACATCGGCCCGGAGACCGGGCCGGGTTTCACCGACTCCGAGTGGTATCTCACCCTGACCGGCGCGACCCTGACGCTCTAGCGCTTCTTCTTGCGGTCCTTGTCGGAGGCGATGTCCTCCTGATAGGTGGCACCCCCGTCGGACTCCTTACGGAGCGGCCGGGCGCCACCCTCCGGCGGGCCGGCCAGCGACTGCTCCCCGGCGGCCAGGTGCGGGAACTTCACGTCGAAGGCGGGCCGCTCGGAGCGGATCCGCGGCATGTGGTCGAAGTTGCGCAGCGGCGGCGGGGTGGTGGTGGCCCATTCCAGGGAGTTGCCGTAGCCCCACGGGTCGGGTTCGCTGGTGACCTTGCCGACCTTGTACGACCGCCACACGTTGTAGAGGAACGGCAGCGTCGCGATCCCGAGGATGAACGAGCCGATGCTGGAGATGGTGTTCCACAGGGTGAAGCCGTCACTGGGCAGGTAGTCGATGTACCGCCGGGGCATGCCCTTGGCGCCGACCCAGTGCTGCACCAGGAACGTGCCGTGGAAGCCGATCATGGTGAGCCAGAAGTGCAGCTTGGCGAGCCGCTCGTCGAGCATCCGGCCGAACATCTTCGGGAACCAGAAGTAGACGCCGGAGAAGACCGCGAACACGATCGTCCCGAACAGCACGTAGTGGAAGTGCGCGATGACGAAGTACGAGTCGGAGACGTGGAAGTCGATCGGCGGGGCCGCGAGCAGCACCCCGGACAGCCCGCCGAACAGGAACGTCACCATGAACCCGACGGCCCACAGCATCGGTGACTCGAAACTGATCTGCCCGCGCCACATGGTGCCGATCCAGACGAAGAACTTCATCCCGGTCGGTACGGCGATCATGAAGCTGAGGAAGCTGAAGAACGGCAGCAGCACCTGTCCGGTGACGAACAGGTGGTGGGCCCACACGCTCATCGACAGGGCGCCGATCAGCAGGGTGGCCGCGACCAGGCCCTTGTACCCGAAGACCGGCTTGCGGCTGAAGACCGGGACGACCTCGGTGATGATGCCGAAGAACGGCAGCGCGATGACGTACACCTCGGGATGGCCGAAGAACCAGAACAGGTGCTGCCAGAGCATCGGCCCGCCGGTCTCCACGTTGAAGACCTGGGCGCCGAGCACCCGGTCGGCGGCCAGCGCGAACAGCGCGGCCGCCAGGAACGGGAAGATCAGGATCACCAGGAGGCTGGTGACCAGCATGTTCCAGGTGAGGATCGGCATCCGGAACATGGTCATGCCGGGCGCCCGCAGGGTCAGGATGGTGGTGATCAGGTTGACCGCGCCGAGGATCGAGCCGAGACCACCGATGGCCAGGCCGACCACCCAGGCGTTCCCGCCGATGCCGGGGGAGTGCAGGCTGTCGCTCAGCGGCGAGTAGGCGAACCAGCCGAAGTCGGCGGCGCCGCCGGGCATGATGAAGCCGCTCATCGCGGTCAGCGTGCCGAACAGGTACAGCCAGTACGCGAACGCGTTCAGCCGCGGGAACGCCACGTCCGGCGCGCCGATCTGGATCGGCACGATGTAGTTGGCGAACGCGAACACGATCGGGGTGGCGAAGAACAGCAGCATCGCCGTGCCGTGCATGGTGAACAGCTGGTTGAACTGCTCCGGCGACAGGATCTGCATGCCCGGCCGGGCCAGCTCCGCGCGCATGATCAGGGCCATGACGCCACCGACGATGTAGAACGCGATCGACGTGATCAGGTACATGATCCCGATCTGTTTCGCGTCGGTGGTCCGCAGTATCCGGGCCAGGGCGGTGCCCTTCACCTGCCGGCGGACCGGATGGGGGCGGACCGGTACCGGCCTCGGTGCGGTGGTGGTCATGCGCTCAGCACCTCTGCTTCACATATGGAGACTTACTGCTCACTCTCCGTTATAGGCTTCTAGCGCAGTAATTCGGGTCAGATCAGCTTTTATCGTGAATTTCGGGTATGGGGGAGGTATCGCATGCTCGAAGAGCGGGACCGCCGTGCTCTGGAGGAGCTGGAGCAGCGGCTGGCCGCCGAGGACCCCGAGTTCGCCCGGCGGATGAGCGGCGCCGTCCGTCTCCCGGTGATCCCGGTGCTCGGCATGACGATCTTCCTGACCTGCCCGTTCGTGGCGCTCTTCCTGGGCTCCGCGGCCGGCCTGCTCACCGTGGCCGGCACCGCCACGATGACCGTCACGCTGCTGCTGGTCCGCCGGGCCCGTCGCCGGCGATCCTCCTGAACAGCCATGATCCGGCCACCAGGGCCTGCCGCTCGGCCGGGGACGCCGCCGCGTACGCCCCGGCGAGCACCCGCTGCACCGACAGGTCCCCGGCGGTCAGGTGGGCCAGCCGCCGGTCCTCGTCGGCGAGCCGTACCGCAAGGTCCCCGATGGTCCAGCCGGGCCGGGTGACCAGGCGGTTCCCGGCGGCCCGCAGCGCCAGCGGCAGGAACTCGCAGTACCCGGCGACCCGCCGCAGATCCGGATCCGCCTCCGGCACCCCGGTGACGGCGGCCAGCATCCGGGCCGCGTCCGGCGGCGGCAGCGGCCCGACCGGCACCCGCCGGAGACCGCCGAGGCCCTCCAGCGCCCGCCGGCTGGTGATCACCACCGGGCAGCCGGCGCCGGGCAGCAGCGGCTCCACCTGCGCCACCGACTCCACGTCGTCCAGGACCAGCAGCTCACACGGCGCCCCGGCCCGGCCCACCCGGGCCGCCACGTCCGCCGCGGTCAGCCCCCGGCAGTCGGCGAAACACGCCCGCCCGGCGAACCGCCCGGCCGCGTGCACCACCACCGCCGTCTTGCCCACCCCGGGCGGCCCGTGCACCAGCGTGACCGTCCCGGGCCGGAACCCCGCGGTCAGCAGCTCCAGCACGTCCTGCCGGCCGGTGAAGTCGGGCAGGTCACGGGGGAGCGCCAACGCCCCGGCGCCGCGGTCGCGGGAGGACCGGGCGGCGGCCGCGAGGGCGGCCCGCCGGGCGGTGTCCAGCCCCAGCGCGCCGGCGAGCGCGTCCAGGGTCCGGGACTGCGGCGCCGAACTGAACCCGCGCTCCATGTCGCTGATCGCCCGCACGCTGACCCCCGATTTCACGGCCAGCTCCCGCTGGGTCATCCGGGCCGCACGGCGGTGGGCGTGCAACAGGGCGGCGAAGGGTGCGGCGGTCACAGAGGACAGCATCGGAGTGCGTCACCCGCCCGGTCTTGAGTCGAACGACTGTGTGACCAGTCTGCGGTAGACGCCTGGCAGGATGCACGGATGCGCGCGGGGGAGAGACTGTTCGGCCGGGACGGCGAGGTGGCGCTGCTCGATCGGCTCCTCGGGCGGGCGGCGTCGGCCCATGGCGGCGCCCTGGTGATCCGGGGCGAACCGGGAATCGGCAAGACGGCCCTGCTGGAGTGGGTGTCCGAGGCCGCCGGGCAGCGCGACATGCGGGTGCTGACCGCCGCCGGGGTGGAGAACGAGTCGCGCCTGCCGTACGCCGCCCTGCACCAGCTGCTCTACCCGCTGAACCCGGCGAACCCGGTGCTGCGGGCCGCGTTCGGCCTGGCCGAGGGCCGTCCCGACCTGTACGCGGTGGCCCTGGCCGCCCTGGAGGTGATCGCCGACGCGGCGGCCCGGCGCCCGATCGCCCTGGTCATCGACGACCTGCACTGGCTCGACTCGGCCAGCGCGGACGTGCTCGCCTTCGTCGGCCGCCGGGTCGGCAGCGACGCGGTGCTGGCCGTCGGCGCGACCCGGACGGTGGCCGTGGACGACCCGCAACGCCGGTCCGGGATCGCCGAACTGATGCTGGACCGGCTCACCGGCGACGACTCGGCGGCCCTGCTCGACACGCACGCCCCGCAACTGTCCCCGGCGGTGCGGGAACGCCTCCTGACCGAGGCGGCCGGGAATCCGCTGGCCCTGGTCGAGCTGCCCCGCAGCCCCGCGCCGGCCGGGGCGCCGACCGCGGCATGGCCGCTGAACAGCCGGTTGGAGGCGACGTTCGCGGCCCGGGCGGGGGAGTTGGGCGTACCGGAGAGTGCCCTGCTGTTGATCCTGGCCGCGGACGCGGCGTGTGACGCGCGACGGCTGCTGGAGGCGGCGACCGAGACCGCCGGGGAACCGGTGACGGTGCGGCACGCCCAGCGGGCCATCGACACCGGGCTGATCGAGGCGGTCGGCAACGGGTTCCGGTTCCGGCATCCACTGGTGCGGTCGGCGATCTACCAGCGCGCCCCGCTCGCCGCCCGGCTGGACGCGCACCGGTGCCTGGCCGCGCGGCTCACCGCGTTCCCGGACCGGCGGCTGTGGCACCTGGCGTCGGCGACCCTCGGCCCGGACGCCGACCTCGCCGCCGACCTGGAACGGCACGCCGAACAGGCCCGGCAGCGGGGCGCCACGATGTCCGCGGTGGCCGCCCTGCAACGGGCCGCCGAACTGGCCGAACTCCCCGGGCAGAGCACCGCGCTGGTGTTGCGGGCCGCCGAACTGGCCAGCGAGATCGGCGCCCGGCACGAGGTGGAGCGGCTGCTCACCGCGACCGACCTGTCCGCGCTCGGCCCGGCCGAACGGGCCCGGCTGGCCAACGTGCACGAGGTGGTGCGGTTCCAGCGGTTCACCGACCCGGCGCAGCGGGTCCGGGAGCTGATCGATGTCGCCGAGGCGGCCGGCGACGCCGAGTTGCGCACCCAGCTGCTGTGGCGGGCGGCGTCGCGCTGCTTCTTCCAGGCCACCGGGCCGGCCGCGGCCGACGCCCGGGCCCGGATCGCGGCGCTGGTCGACGGCGACGGCCCGCTGGAACTGGCGATCCTCGCCTACACGGTGCCGGAGGAGCGCGGCGCGGAGATCCTGGACCGGCTGCAACGGCTGGCCGACGGCGGCGGCGGACCGGACGTGCTGCGGTTCCTCGGCAGCGCCGCGCTGGTGCTCGGCGACTTCGCCCGCAGCTCCGCGTGGCTGGACGAAGCGGTCGCCGACGCCCGCGCGCAGGGCCGGATGGCGGTGCTGGCCCGGCTGCTGACCAGCGCCAACTGGGGCCGGCTGTGGCTCGGCGGCTGGGACCAGGCCGGCGCCGAGCTGACCGAGTCACGCGCCCTGGTGCAGGACACCGGGGAGGTCTTCTACGCGGTCGCCTCGCAGACCAGCACCGGCGCGGTGGCGGCCATGCGCGGTGACCTGGACGAGGCGGAACGGCTGCTCGACGAGGTGGCGACCAGTCCGCTCGCGGCCGGGATGAGCTACATCCAGATCGCCCGGGTCCAGGCCCGCGGTCTGGTCCATCTCTTCCGCGGGGAGATCACCGAGGCGTACGCGGTACTGGCGCGCACGTTCGACCCGGCGTCACCCACCTATCACCGTTTCATGCGCTGGTGGCTGGTCCCGGAGCTGCTGGACGCCGCGCTGGCCGCCCAGCGGGTGGACGAGGCCCGCGCGCTCGTCGCGGGGCTGCCCCGGGTGCCTTCGCCCATGATGATCATCGCCGCCGAGTATGCCGCCAGCCTGCTCGACGACGCGCCGATCGGCCCGGAGACCGCCCGCTGGCCGCTCTACCGGGCCCGCCTCCAACTGCACCGGGGCCGCACCGAACGCCGTAGGCACCGGATCGGCGAGGCCCGCGACCTGCTCCGCGCCGCCCGGGACACCTTCGACACCCTCGGCGCGGTCCCGTGGGCCGAGATGGCCCGCACCGAGCTGCGGGCGGCCGGTGAGAGCAGCCGCCGCCGGGTGTCCTCGGCCCGGGAGAGTCTGTCCCCGCAGGAGATGCAGATCGCCGGCCTGGCCGCCGAGGGCCTGACCAACAGGCAGATCGCCGAGCGCCTGTTCCTGTCCCACCGCACGGTCGGCTCACATCTCTACCGCATCTACCCGAAACTGGGGGTGACCCGGCGAGCCCAGCTCGCCGGGGCCCTCACTCAGTGAGCGTGGCGCAGCGCCCACTCCAGGGCGTGGTCGGCGACCGTCTCCCAGCCCGGCTCGCCGCAGGTCCAGTGTGAGCGGTCCGGGAACTCGTGGTACTCGGTGACCGTGCCCGGCGCCTTGTAGTGGGCGGCGTTCGACTTGTTCACACTCGGCGGCATGATGTGGTCCTTGCCGCCGCCGATGAACAGCAGCGGGGCCCGGTCCGCGTTGTGGAAGTCCACCCAGGTCTCCTGCTTGCCGGGCTTGAAGTTGGCGATCAGCCCGTACGCCCAGATCCAGGAGCCGGGCGCCGGGATCGCGTACCGCTCGTACACCGCCCGCGCCTGGTCCTCCGGCAACGTGTTGGTGAACGCGTAGTGGAACTGCTCGGCGGTGAACCCGGCCGCCTCGTGCCGCGTCGACGGCTTGCCCAGGATCGGGAACAGCGACTTGAGCTGCGACGGCGGCGTCACCCGGATGCCCTCCGGCGGCGCCGAGTCGATCACCACGCCGGCCGCGCCGTGCCCGCGGTCGAGCAGCAGCTGGGTCAGGGTGCCGCCGAACGAGTGACCGATGATGATCGGCTTCTCCGGCAGCGCGGTGATGATCTTCTCCAGGTGGGCGACCGTCTCCGGCACGGTCAGCCGGGCGATCACGTCCGGATCGGCCCGCAGCGCCTCCACCTCGATGTCGAACCCCGGATAGGCCGGGGCGACCACGGTGTGGCCCTTGGCCTGCAGATAGGGGATCCACTGCTCCCAGCTGCGCGGGGTGACCCACAGGCCGTGGACCAGGACGATCGTGCTCATAGGGGTTCTCCTCGGTAGCCGCTACTGCTCCCAGCCAAGCAGCGGCGCCTGCGGCAGACCATGCAGAACATCAGGCAGAACCGTGCTCGCCTCGCGCAGCAGCGCCTGCGCGCGCACGCTGTCGCCGGTGGCCGCGCACGCCCACCCGAGCACCATCGCCGCCTGCCCGCGCAACGGGGAACCGGCCGCCGCCGGCCACGCCTGCTCGGCGGTGCTGCGGGCCTCCGCCCACCGGCCGCAGTCGCCGAGCGCCCGGGCCAGGCAGACCGACGCGGTGACCCGGGCGATCCGGTGCGGGCCGGGCGGCAGCGGGCGCCGGTCCAGCTCGTCCAGGGCCCGCTGATATTGAGCGACCGCCGCGGCGCCGCGGCCCCGGCTCTCGTGCAGGACCCCGAGGGTGACCATGGCCTGCACGTAGCGGGCCCGGTCGCCGTACGCGGTGAACCACGGCCCGGCCGCGACCATGGTGTCCGTCGACCACCGGTGCAGCCGCTGCCGGACTGCGGCCCGCAGCTCGGCCGGCTCCTCGGCGCGCAACCGGTCGGCGGCGAACAGGCGCAGCAGGTCGTGCAGGCGGTAGCGGTCGAAGCCGTCCGGCCGGACCAGCCCGCGTTTGGCCAGCTCCTCCAGCACGTCCTCGGCGTCGTCGGGCTCGCACTCGGCCAGCACCGCCGCGGTGGCCGCCGAGAACGGACCGGGAGCCAGATGCGCGGTACGCCGGAACAGCAGCCGTGCCGGCTCCGGAAGCCGCCGGTAGGAGACCGCGAACGCCGTCTCCACCCCGAGCGCGCTCAGCCGGCGGTCGGCGTCGGCCAGCCGGGTGGCCAGGCCCGCCATCGAGTCGCCCGGCCGCCCGGCGATCCGCAGCGCCAGCGGCAGATGACCGCAGAGCCGGGCGACCCGCGCCACCTCCTCGTCGGTGCCCCGGTCCGGCCCGGACACCGTGCGCAGCAGCTCCGCGGACTCGGCCGGGGTGAACGGGTCGAGCGCGATCCGCAGCACCGCCTCCAGGCCACCGAGCGCCCGGCGGCTGGTGATCAGGACGAGGCTGCGGCCGGAGGCGGGCAGCAGTGGGCGTACCTGCGCCTCGTCGGTCGCGTCGTCCAGGATGATCAGGCAGCGGCGCTGCCGCAGCACGTCCCGCAGCTGCCCGGTCCGTTCGGTGGGGTCCGCGGCGATCTGCCGCGGGCTGACCGCGAGGGCCCGCAGCAGGGTGTTCTGCAGCGCGGCGACCCCGGCCGGCTCGCCGTCGCCGCCGAGGTCCAGATGGAACCGGCCGTCCGGGAACAGGTCCGCGTGCTGCTCGGCCAGCCGCAGCGCCAGCGCGCTCTTGCCGACACCCGGCGGCCCGTGCACCACCGCGACCGGGGTGCTGCCCGCGGCGTGCGCGGCGATCCGGGCGAGCGGCTCGCGGCGGCCGGTGAAGAACGGGTCGGCGCGGGGCGGGCCGGCCGGGCGCCGTCGCCCCGCGGGCCGGGACCGGCGGGCCAGCGCGGTCAGTGATCCGGCATCCGGGTGGCCGAGGGCCGTGACGAGCGCCTTGACGGTACGCGGCCAGGGTGCCCGGCTCAGGCCGCGTTCCATGTCGCTGATCGCCCGGACGCTCACCCCCGACGACTCGGCCAGCCCCTCCAGGGTCAGTCCCGACACGAGGCGCAGTTCCCGCAGGCGTTCACCGAACACCCGCACACGGTAACGCCGGGACGTTACGAAACGTCCCGGCGTCATCGCACTGTGGAATGTCGGGCGCCGCCGCGCCTTCGCTGAGAAGGTCAGGCGTTGCTGCGCCTTCGCCGGGTAGGTCAGGCGTTGCTGCGGTGCAGCACGTGGATCTCGTCCGGCTCCTCCGGGACGTCGGTGACGCCCGCCGCGACCGCCTGCTCGTGCCGCTTGTGCGCCGACGGCAGCAGCAGCGCCGCCACCACTGCCAGCACCGCGACCCCGGCGCAGACCCAGAACCCGTAGGTGAACGCGTCGTCGGTCGGCAGCCCCTGCGGGGTGGTGTGCGAGGTGATGACCGCGGCCACGATCGCCGTGCCGATGCTGGAGCCGATGGTCCGGGCGATCGCGTTGACGCTCGTCGCCTCACCGGTCTGGGACGGCGGGACCGCCTCGATGATGGCGTTCGACATCGCGGCGAACGCGAAGCCGATGCCCGCGCCGGTCAGGATGCCGGAGGCCAGCACCTGCCAGATCGCGCCGTGACCGACGGCCGGCAGGGCGAACGCGGCGACGACCAGGCCGGCGCCGAGGAACATCGGCAGCTTCGGGCCGAACTTCCGGTTCAGCATGCCGGAGATCGGTCCGAACAGGACCATCATCACCACGGTCGGGAGCAGGAACAGCCCGGCCTGGGAGACCGTCTTGCCGAACCCGTACCCGGTCGCCTCGGGCAGTTGAAGCAGTGTCGGCACCAGCAGGAACGTGCCGAACATCGCGAAGCCGAGGATCAGCGCCACCAGGTCGGTGGCCCACACGCCGCGGATCCGCATCAGCCGCATGTCGATCAGCGGCTCCTTGACCCGCAGCTCGACCAGCACGAACACCACCAGGCCGACCACGCCGAGGGCGATCAGGGCGATCGTCTCCGGGTCGCTCCAGCCCCACGCCTGGCCCTTGCTGATCGCCATCAGCAGGGATACCAGCGAGACCGACAGGATGGCCGCGCCGACCACGTCCAGCTTGCCCGGGGTGCGGACCGGCGACTCCTTCATCCCGAAGATCGCGCCGAACAGGGCGATCACCACCAGGACCAGCGGCAGCCAGAACAGCCAGTGCCAGGACAAGTGCTCGACGATCGGGCCGGCCGCCACGATGCCGATGCCGGCGCCGATGCCGAAGATGGCCGAGACCAGGCCGACCGTGGTGGCGACCCGCTCGCGGGGCAGCTCGTCGCGGATCATGCCGATCGACAGCGGCATCATCGCGCCGCCGGCGCCCTGCAGGATCCGGCCGATGATCAGCACGGTGAGGTTGGTGGCGAGCGCCGAGACGACCGCGCCGACCGCCAGGATCGACAGCACGATGATCAGCATCTTGCGCTTGCCGACCATGTCGCCGAGCCGGCCCAGGATCGGGGTCATCACCGACGCCGACAGCAGGTAGGCGGTGACGATCCAGCTGACGTCGCTGGTCGAGACCTGCAGCTCGCGCCCGATCGTGGACAGGGCGGGGGACACCAGGGACTGGAGCACCGCGAACGCCAGGCCGCCCAGCGCCAGGTAGAGCACCAGCAGGCCGCCGCCCCGGGGTTTGTCATCGGTAGTGGTCATGCCGTCCTCGACCTTGAGAAGTAAACGATTGCTGACTTATTATCGGCCCTGGACGGGATGAGTAAACGGTTGTTTACGTCACACCGGATCGGGTGACGAACTGCGAAGATGTGCTGGTGACTTCTCCGAAACGCCGTCGTGACGCAGCGCAGACCCGCCAGGATCTGATCGACGTCGCCCGGCAACGGTTCGCCCACGACGGATACGCGGCGACCACCGTGCGGGAGATCGCCGACCAGGCCGGGGTCAACGTGGCCCTGATCAGCCGTTACTTCTCCTCGAAAGAGGGACTCTTCGAGGCCTGTCTGAACGGGGCCTTCACCGACGTGCGCCGCGGCGCCGAAGAAACTTCTCCCGGCACGGAGGACTTCGCCGCCCGGCTGGCCCGGCGCCTCGGCGACCCGGCCTCCGACGATCGGATGCGCACCGGTCTGCTGCTGCTCATCCGTACCTCCGGCGACGAGCGCATCGACCAGATGCGCGGCGAGTTCCTGCGGACGATGAGCGAGAAGATGGCGGCCGGCGCGGGGCATCCGGTCCGGGCCGAGGGCGACCTGCTGCGGGCCCAGATGCTGCTGGCCGCGATCGTCGGCATCGTCATGCTGCGCAACACCGCCGGGATGCAGCCGCTCGGCTCGGCCGGCGCCGACGATCTGCTGGAGCCGGTCACCGATCTGGTGGCGGCACTGCTCCCGCGTGTATGACCTGTTTGATATGACCCTCGCCGGACGGGGTGCTCCACACTGAGACCTGTCTATACAGGCAGGCGAACGGAGCCCCCCATGCCCGGTCCCACCCGACGTCATCGGCGCATCGTCGCGCTGACCATCCCCCCGCTGGTCGGCCTGCTGGCCGGATTCATCGCGGTCCTGACCACGCCGACCGCGGCCTCCGCGGCGTCGCTCACCGTCGCCCAGGCGATCAGCACCCAGACCGGCGCCAGCGGCACCGTCACCGGTTACATCGTCGGCGAGCCGACCGCCGACACCGTCGTCAAGTTCAGCGGCTTCACCGGCGACACCGCCCTCGCGATCGCCGACAGCGCGTCCACCACCAGCACCAGCAGCATGCTGTACGTGCAGATCACCAGCACGTACCGGTCGTCGTTCGGGCTGGCCACCAACCCGTCGCTGATCGGCAAGCAGCTGACCGTCACCGGGACGCTGACCCCCTACTTCACCCCGCACGCCGGCCTCAAGTCGCCGACCGCCATGACACTCGGGGCGGGCTCCACCACCAGCCCCACCGCCACCGCCTCGGCCACCCCGACCGCGTCCAGCACCACCGACGCGTACTACGCCAACGCGATCGGCAAGACCGGCACCAGCCTCAAGTCGTCACTGCACACCATCATCTCCACCGGCGTGACCAAGCTGTCGTACGACGGCGTCTGGACCGCCCTCAAGGTCACCGACCAGGACCCGTCGAACTCGTCGAACGTGCGGCTGTTCTACTCCAACATCAGCCGCTCCAAGACGCTCAACGGCGGCGACAGCGGCGACTGGAACCGCGAGCACGTCTGGGCGCAGTCGCACGGCGACTTCGGCACCGGCGCCGGCCCCGGCACCGACCTGCACCACCTGCGCCCCGAGGACGTCGCGGTCAATGCCCTGCGCGGCAACCTCGACTTCGACAACGGCGGCAGCGCCGCCTCCGGCGCCACCGGCAACTACTACGACTCCGACTCGTGGGAGCCGCGCGCCGCGATCAAGGGCGACGTCGCCCGGATGCTGTTCTACATGGCGGTCCGCTACTCCGGCGACGACGGTTTCGCCGACCTGGAACTCAACAACACCACGGGCAACGGCAGCGTCCCCTACATGGGCAAACTGTCCACCCTGAAGGCCTGGCACAACGCCGACCCGCCGGACGCCACGGAGAAGGCCCGCAACCAGACGATCTATGCCACCTACCAGAAGAACCGCAACCCGTTCATCGACCACCCCGAGTGGGTCGCCTCGATCTGGGGCTGAGGTTCCGTCAGTGCTCCGTGGCCACCGCCTACCCCCCAAGGCGGTGGCCACGGCCGTTCAACCGGACCACGAACGTGCTGCCCTGCCCCCGGGCGCTGGTGACGGTGATGTCGCCGCCGTGGGCCCGGGCCAGCCGGCGGGCGATGGACAGGCCCAGTCCACTGCCGCCGGTGGCCCGGGCGCGGGCCCGGTCGGCCCGCCAGAAACGGTCGAAGACGTACGGCAGATCGGCCTCGGCGATCCCCTCCCCGGTGTCGGCCACGGTCACCACCAGGTCACCGCCGTCGAGGGCGGCCCGGACGTCGACCCGGCCGCCGGGCGGCGTGTGGCGCAGCGCGTTGGACAGCAGATTGCCGGCGATCTGCCGGAACCGGACCGGATCGACGTCGGCCGACGGATCGCCGTCGATCTCCAGGCGGACCGGCACCACGGCCCGGCGATGGGCGTCGCACACCTGGGTCAGCAGGTCGGCGACCCGGTGCGACGAGAGGTTCAGGTCCAAGGTGCCCGCGTCGGCGGCGGCCAGGACGGCCAGGTCGTCGACGATGTGCTGCAGCAGACCGGCCTCCTCCAGCAGCAGCCGGAGCAGATCCTGATCCAGGTCGGCGAGACCGTCCTGGCCGGCGGTCAGCCAGTTGCGGATGTTGGTGAGCGGGCTGCGCAGCTCGTGCGCGATGTCGTCGACCATGGTGTGGCGCTGCTGTTCGCTGCGGGCGCTGCGGGCGGCCAGGTCGTTGAAGGCCCCGGCGAGACGGCCGATCTCGTCGTTACGGGTGATCGCGACCGGGACCGGACGGTCGGCGGACGCGTCGGCGGCGGCCGTCAGGGCGCGCAGCGGGCGGACCAGCCGGATGCCCACGACCAGGGTGGCGAGGATGGCGGCGAGCAGCACCGACACGGTGACGACGGCGATCCGGGCGGTGCTCTGTGGGGACAGGTCGAACGGGGACACCGGCGGCCGGGCCGGGGAGCCGACGTAGAGGCGGGCCGGCGCGGCGACGTACGGGCGTAACTGTTCCCGGCGTCCCCAGTCGACGCAGTTCTGTACGTCGCGGCTGTTCGCGGTGTGCGTCGGATCCCGGAAGTACCAGGTGAAGTCGGCGGTGTAGAAACCGATCTCGGCCAGGAACTGCGCTTTCAGGCACCGGTTGACCCGCTGGAGCAGCTGGTCCAGGGCGGCGCGTTCGGTGCGGGTCGGCTCCTCCTCCCGGAACGAGCAGTCCCGCTGGGAGCGGAACCGCCCGACGGCCAGACGGACCTCGGTACGCCCGGACGGGATCCGTTCCAGGGTCGCGCCGATACCCTGACCGCGCAGGCAGACGAGCCGTTTCTCGGCGACCCGGCGCTGGGCCTCGCGCTCACCCGCGGGCAGCAGGTACGGCCCGGACGCGCGCGGGTCGATCGGGTCGCCCAGCGGGTCGACGGTGGCGTCCGGCCGGTCCGCCAGTGGCTCGCCGGGGTGGCTGGCGGCCAGCACCGTGCCGTCGGCGCCGGTCAGGGTGATCCGGCGCCCGGTCCGCGCGGCGAGATCGTGCAGCACCGGCGCCACCCCGTCCCAGTTCGGGTGGGTGGCGGCATGCCCGAGCAGCGTGTCGTGGATCAGCAGGTCACCGGCCAGGGTCCGGCCGCGTTCCTGCTGCGCGGCGCGGGTGGCGGTCTTCGCGGCGAGCCAGCCCGCGGCCCCGACGGCCAGGGCCACGATCAGGATCGAGGTGCCCAGCAGCCGTACGACGAGACTCCGATGCGCCGGAACCCGGCTCATGCCTCAACCAGTTTGTAACCCACCCCGTGCACGGTGACCAGGTAGGCCGGGCCGAGTTTGCGGCGCAGGTTCATCACGTGCATGTCGATGCCGCGGTCGGTGGCGTTCCGGTCCAGCCCGCTGATCCGCTCGGCCAGTTGACGGCGGCTGAACACCCGCCCCGGTTCGGCGGCCATCGCGGCGAGGACGGCGAACTCTCCCCGCGTACAGGCGATCTCGGTGTCGTCGATCCGCACCGTGTGCCCGGCCGGGTCGACGGTGAGCGCGCCGACCCGCAGCCCCGCGCCGGCCGCCGGGCGCGACGCGGAGCGGCGCAGCAGCCCGCGCACCCGAGCCACCAGCTCCCGCGGGTCGTAGGGCTTGGTCAGGTAGTCGTCGGCCCCCAGCTCCAGCCCGAGCACCCGGTCGTCGGCGCTGGACCGTGCGGTCAGCATCAGGATCGGCAGGTCGTGGTCGATGCGCAGCACCCGGCACACGTCCCGCCCGTCGATCCCCGGCAACATCAGGTCGAGCACCAGCAGATCGGGGACGTGCCGCCGGACGGCGTCGACGGCAGCCCGGCCGTCGGTGACGACGACCGGATCCCAGCCGGCCGCGCGCAGGTAACGGCGGACGATCTCGGCCTGCCGGGGATCGTCCTCGGCGATCAGGATTCGCTCGGGCACCGCACGACTCTAGGACGCCTGTGCACGGGGTCCGCAGAATCTGACAATCCCTCGACAAACCGCTGACCGGACGGCGACGACCGGTCGGCAGGCTCGGTCGGCATGGGACGACAGACGATCTTCGTCGCCGCGCTGGCGCTGGCGGGCGCACTGGGTGGCTGCACCGCCGGAGACGGAGCCGGCGCCGGGCCGGGACCGTCCGGCCCGGCGGTGGCGACCGCGGCGATCGAGCGCACCGACCTCTCCACCGCACAGACCCTGGCCGGCACCCTCGGTTACGGCGCGCCCCGCACCATCCGGGCCGCCGGAGGCACCGTCACCTGGCTGCCGAAGATCGGCACGACGGTGAAACGCGGTCAGCCGCTGTACCGCAACGACGATCACCCGGTTCTGCTCCTCTACGGCGCGACCCCGCTGTTCCGCCCGCTCCAGGGCATCGGGACGACCGGCCGCGACGTCCGGGTGGTGGTCGACAACCTGCGCGCCCTCGGCTATCACACCGGCGATCAGCCGCGCCGGATCCGCCCCGGCGACGCGGTCCTGACCCGGACCGTGATCGAGGCGATCAAGAGCTGGCAGCGGGACGCCGGCCGGCCGGAGACCGGCGTGCTGGCCGCCGCCGAGGTGGTGGTGCTCCCCGGGGCGGTCCGGGTGGACCGGGTCGCCGCACAACTCGGCGACCCGGCCGCGGACGGCGTCCTGACCGTCACCGGGCGGCGCAAGGCGGTCACCGTCCCGGTCCGGGCGGGCGACCTGAACGCGATCAGAACCGGTCTCCCGGTGCAGGTGGAACTGCCCGGCGGCGACACCGCCAAGGGCAGGGTCACCGCGGTCGGTCGTGACGCGACGGCCACCGAGGGGGACAGCGGGGCCGACGTGGCGGTCACCGTCGGCCTGTCCGACCCGGCCGCGGTCGGAGATCTGGACTCCGCCCCGGTACGGGTCACATTCACCGGCGAGGTCCGCGAGGACGTGCTGGCGGTGCCGGTGGCCGCCCTGCTGGCGCTGCGTGAGGGCGGCCACGCCGTGCAGCTCGCCGGCGGTCCGCTGGTCGCCGTCGAGACCGGCATGTTCGCCATGGGCATGGTCGAGATCAGCGGCGACGGGCTGGCCGAGGGCGCCCGGGTGGTGACCGCGTCGTGACCACGCCCGTTCTGGAGGTCCGCGAGGCGAGCATGGAGTACGCCGGGGGAGTCGTCGCCCTGGACCGGGTCTCGCTGACCGTGGATCCCGGTGACCTGCTGGCCGTCGTCGGCGCGTCCGGCTCCGGGAAGTCCACACTGCTCAACGTCATGGGCACCCTGGACCGCCCGACCGGGGGCACGGTCCTGGTGCGGGGCCACGACGTACGTACCCTTTCGGATCGAAGATTGTCGTCCCTCCGGGCCCGGAGTCTGGGCTTCGTCTTCCAGCAGTTCCACCTCACCGACGGTTTCTCCGCCACCGACAACGTGACGACCGGCCTGCTCTACGCGGGTGTGCCCCGGCGCCGGCGGCGGGAGATCGCCCGGGAGGCGCTGCACCGGGTCGGTCTCGGTCACCGGCTCGACCACCTGCCGCACCAGCTCTCCGGCGGGGAACGGCAGCGGGTGGCGATCGCCCGCGCGCTGGCCACCGGACCGGACCTGGTGCTGGCCGACGAGCCGACCGGGGCGCTGGACACCGGCACCGGCCGGACCGTGCTGGACCTGCTGATCCGGCTCAACACCGAGGGCACCACCATCGTGGTGATCACCCACGACCGGGAGATCGCCGCGGCCCTGCCCCGCCGGATCGAGCTGCGGGACGGGCGGGTGGTCCGGTGATCTCCCCGGTCGATCTGATCGTTCTCGGACTGGCCGGGCTACGGGTCCGCCGCGCCCGGGCCGCCCTGTCCGCACTCGGCATCGCGATCGGCATCGCCACCATGGTCGTGGCGATGGGCATCCCCGCCTCCAGCGAACGGGCCCTGTCGCTCGAGCTGGAGCGGCTCGGCACCGATCTGCTGCAGGCCAGCTCCCTGCCGGACCAGGAGCCACCGGTCGCCCTGGACGAGCACGCGACCGAGATGGCCCGGCGGATCGCCCCGGTCACCGGCGCCGCCGCGATGGCCAACACCCGGGCCACCGTCGCCCGCAACGAGCGGGCCGACAACTCGGCCGCCACCACGGTGCTCGCCACCCAGCCGGGTGTCCTGGACCTGCTCGGCGGCACGGTCCGCGACGGCCGCTGGTTCGACGCCGGCACCGAGCGGTTCCCGGCGGTGGTGCTGGGCGCCGAGGCCGCCGCACGGCTCGGCATCACCGGCGCGGCCGGTGGCCCGCAGCTCTGGATCGGGCACCGCTGGTTCACCGTCACCGGAGTCCTCGACCCGATCCCGCTGGCCCCCGAGATCGACCGGTCGGCCCTGGTCGGCTGGCCGTCGGCGCAGCGGGAGCTGGCCTTCGACGGGCTGCCGACGGTGCTCTACGTGCGCAGTCACGACGCCGCGGTGGAGGCGGTCCGCGAGGTGCTGCCGGGGACCGTGCTGCCCAGCCGGCCCGCCCTGGTCCGGGTCACCCGGCCGTCCGACGCGCTCGCCGCCAAACGCGCCTCGGAGACCACCTTCGACGCGCTGTTCCTCGGCATGGCCGGAGTGGCCCTGCTGGTCGGGGCGATCGGCGTCGCCAACACCATGGTCATCTCGGTGCTGGAACGCCGCCGGGAGATCGGCCTGCGCCGGGCCCTGGGCGCGCACCGGGGCTCGATCCGGGCCCAGTTCCTTACCGAGTCCGCGGTGCTGTCCCTGCTCGGCGGTGTCACCGGAACCCTGCTCGGGGTGGCCGGGACCGTCGGCTGGGCCCTGTACCAGCACTGGCCGCCGGTGATCCCACCCGCTGCTCTCGGCGCCGGCACCGGCGGCGCCCTGCTCATCGGCATGCTCGCCGGCGCCCATCCGTCGATGCGTGCCGCCCGTCTCACCCCGACCGAGGCTCTGGCCTCCTCCTGAAAGGGCTTTCCCGTGCGTACGAGAACGCTGCTCACCGTCACCACCGTCCTGCTGCTCGCCGGCTGCTCCGGCCCGGGCGCCGAGTCCGTACCGGAGGTGGCCTCGCTGCGGACCGCGAGCGCCGCACCCACCGGCACCACCGCCGGCGCCCCGGTGATCCGTCCCGACTCCACCTCCGCCGACGTGCGGCGGATGCAGCAGCCGTGGATGCGCTGCCTGAAGGAGCAGGGCCTGCCGACGACCACCACCGAGGACGGTCTGCTGGACCTCACCGCCACCGGGAACACCAAGGAGACCAACGGCCGGATCATGTCCGCCCAGCCGGAGATCGAGAAGGCGTGCGGCGGGCTGCGGCCGGTCCTCGCCCCGGAGTTGGACGAGGACCGGAACCCGTACTGGGCCGACGACAACGACGACTATCACGAGTGCCTGGTCGAGGCCGGTCTCGACTACGTCAAGAAGAACGGCGAGTGGGAACCCGGCCCGTCCTGGTACACCGATTCCCAGGCTCCGGACGAGGCGACCGAACTCGGCTGCCAGGCGAAGGCCTTCGACGGACGGAAGGGCTGAGGGGGATTCCGTAGCGTATGAACCTGTGCATCCCGGCGAAAAAGAGACCGGATGTGATGGATTTCGCTATCGGTGCATGCGGTAGACGCGGCTGGGTAGCTTGGCTCGGGTGAGTGTCGGCCAACCCCCTGAAAAACGTGAATCCGGCCCGCTGCGTAACGCCTCGGTGTTGCTCGTGTGCGGGTTGTTCGCCGCCGTGACGGTCGCGGCCGCCGCGTTCCCCGCGGTCGCGATAGCCGGTCTGGCCGCGAAGGCCGGGGCCGAGGAGCTCGGCGAGATGCCGTCCGAGCTGACGGCGCAGACGTCGCCCCAGGTGTCCCGGATCTTCGCGTCCGACGGCAAGACCCAGATCGCGATCATGTACGACGAGTTCCGCAGCGACGTGCCGCTGGACAAGATCTCGAAGAGCATGCAGGACGCGATCGTCGCCGCCGAGGACCACAAGTTCTTCGAGCACAACGGTGTCGACCTCAAGGGTGTGGCCCGCGCGCTGGTCAGCAACAACCAGGGCGGCAGCAAGCAGGGCGCGTCCACCCTGACCATGCAGTACGTGCGGATGGCCCTGGCCTACAACGCCACCAACCCGCAGGAGGTGGTGAACGCGACCAAGGACACCGCCTCCCGCAAGGTCAGCGAGATGAAGTACGCGCTGCAGCTGGAGAAGGATCTGACCAAGCAGCAGATCCTGGAGCGCTATCTGAACATGGCGCCGTTCGGCAACGGGGCCTACGGGATCAACGCGGCCAGCCAGGTCTACTACGGCAAGAAACCGGCCGACCTGACCGTGGCCGAGGCGGCGCTGCTGGCCGGCATGGTGAAGGCGCCGACCGCGTTCGACCCGACCACCGACACCGGGTACCCGCAGGCCCTGGACCGGCGCAACTACATCATCGGCAACATGGTCGACCTGAAGATGATCACCGCGGACGAGGCGACCGCCGCGAAGAAGATCAAGGTCAAGCGGACCACCCAGCGCCCGACCAGCGGCTGCGTGTCGGTGGCGAAGAACCACTGGGGCTTCTTCTGTGACTACTTCTACCGGTGGTGGCTGAGCCAGGACGCCTTCGGCGCGACGACGTACGACCGGGAGCGCCTGCTCAAGGAGGGCGGCTACCGGATCGTCACGACCCTCGACATCGAGGCGCAGTCGGACGCCCGCAAGGAGATCACCGAGCGGCAGAGCGACAACAACCCGAACGCGCTGATGCTGGCCGCCGTCGAGCCGGGCACCGGTGCGGTGCGGGCCCTGTCCGCGAACCGCAAGTTCAAGATCGATAACGCCGACAAGCCGCAGAACAAGTTGTCGTCGAACCCGGCGGACGCCGCCAAGGGCATCCGCGGCACCTACCCGAACACCACGAACCCGATCATCACCGGCTCCACCGGTGTCCCCGGTTACCAGGCCGGCTCGGTGTTCAAGATGTTCACCATGGTCGCCGCCCTGGAAGCCGGGATGGGCCTGGACACCACGATCAACTCGCCGGCCAAGTACAAGTCGCAGTACATCGACAACTCCTCGTCCGGCTGCGGCGGCTTCTACTGCCCGAGCAACGCCTCGGCCAGTGAGGCCGGCAACTTCAACATGTGGACCGGGTTCGGCAAGTCGGTGAACACGTACTTCATCCCGCTGCAGGAACGGGTCGGCGCCGACAAGGTCGTCCAGGTGGCGCAGAAGTTCGGCATCAAGTTCCGTTCCGACGAGGACGCCAGCCTGGCCAAGAACTCCGCCAACGACTGGGGCGCCTTCAGCCTCGGCGTGTCGGCGTCCACCCCGCTGGACATCGCCAACGCCTACGCGACCCTGGCCGCCGACGGCAAGTACTGCGAGCCCACCCCGATCGAGCAGATCACCACCGCCGACGGCACCGAGATCGACACGGGCAAGTCGTCCTGCGTCCGTGCCACCAGCAAGGACGTGGCCCGGCAAGCCCTCGACGCGGCCCGCTGCCCGGTCGGCGACCGGGCCCAGCTCGGCAACTGCGCCGGCTCGACCGCCCCGCAGGTCCGCGACGTCGTCGGCCACCCGGTCTTCGGCAAGACCGGCACCACCGACAACGACAAGACGGCGGCCCTGGTCGTCGGCACCCGTTCCCTGGTGGTGGCCGGTTACCTGGCGAACCCGGACTGGGCCGGCCACTACGACCACATGTCCCACGGGATCGTCAACCCGGCGGTCTACGAGACCCTCGCGGACTACATGAAGGGGAAGAAGGTCCAGGAGTTCCCAACCCCCTGACCCTCGCTGCTGGTAGGCGGGGCGGTCCCGGTTCGCCGGGCCCGCCCCGTCTTCGTTCTATCGGGCGGCGGCCCGGGGCGGGTCTTTCACCGCCGGGCGGTGCAGCACGCTATCGGGCGGCGGCCCGGGCCGGGTCTTTCACCGCCGAGCGGCGCAGGACGAACAGGGCCACCAGGAACGCCGCCGTCAGCAGGGCCGCCGAGGTGGTGAAGGCCAGGCGATAACCGCTGGTCAGGGCGTCCGCAGCCGGGGAACCGGCGGCCAGTAGGTGGTCGGTCCGGGCGGCGGCCAGGGTCGCCAGCACCGCTACCCCGATCGCCATGCCCACCTGCTGGGTCGTGTTGAACAGGCCGGACGCCAGGCCCGCGTCGCTCTCCTCGGCGCCGGACATGCCCAGGTTCGCCAGGGCCGGCAGCACCAGCCCGCCGCCGGAGATCAGCACCATCACCGGCAGCAGGTCGGGCAGGTAGGCGGCGTCCACCGGGATCCGGGCCAGCCACCCCATCGCCGCGACCAGCATGACCAGGCCGGCGAGCAGGATCGCCCGGGGCCCGAACCGTTCGCTGAGCCGCGCCGACACGAACAGCGACACGATCCCGATGCCGACGGCGGCGGGCAGCATGGCCAGACCGGTGTCGAGCGCCCCGTACCCGAGCACCCGTTGCGTGTAGAGCGCCACCAGCACCTGGAACCCGAACATCCCGGCGAGGGTCAGCATCTGGGCCAGGTTGGCACCGGACACGCTGCGCGAGCGCAGGATCCGCAGCGGCATCAGTGGTTTCGCCGCGGTCGCCTGCCGCACGAAGAAGAGCACGATCAAGAGCACGGACACGCCGCCGGGTACGAGGGATCCCGGCTCGCTGACGATCGTGTAGATCCCCAGCATCAGTCCGGAAGTGATCAGCAGAGCCCCCGGCAGGTCGGCGCCCGCGCGCAGCCCGGCGCCGCGGTCGCGGGGCAGCGCGACCAGGGCCAGCGCCACGGTGGCGATCCCGATCGGCACGTTGATGAAGAAGATCCACGGCCAGCTCAGCGTGTCGGTCAGCACCCCGCCGAGCACCTGCCCGAGGGATGCCCCGGCGGCCCCGGTGAAGCTGAAGACCGCGATGGCGCGGGCCCGTTCCCCGGGTTCGGTGAAGATCGTGACGAGGATGCCGAGGACGACCGCGGAGGCGAGCGCGCTACCGACCCCTTGCAGGAACCGGGCCGCGATCAGCACGGCCGGATCCCCCGCGAGCCCGGCGAGCAGCGAGGCCGCGGTGAAGACGGCGGTGCCGGCGAGGAACAGGGCCCGCCGGCCGATCAGGTCACCGAGCCGCCCGGCGAGCAGCAGCAGCCCGCCGAACGGGATGAGGTAGGCGTTGACCATCCAGCTCAGCTGCGCCGGGGCGAACCCCACGTCCTGCTGGATGGCGGGCAGAGCGACGGTGACGATGCTGCCGTCCAGGATCGTCATCAGCCCGGCGGCGGAGAGCACGACGAGGGCGAGCATGCGCATGGTTCCTCCCTGAGTCACAGGAAGGACCGTAGCAGATAGTTTTGTTGTAGACGATCCTCGTCGGTCTTACTTGGCGTCGTCCCGAGCCCGGCGGGCCGGCGGGCTCACTTTGCGCTCTCCCGAGCCCGGCGGGCCGGCCGATCCCCGTCACCGGGCGTGGCCAGATGCCCGGTGGCCAGCCGGTTCAGGGCCCGGACGAGCACGTCCCGCTCCCCGGAGGGCAGCGACCCGAGAGCAGCCCGGTGCACCCCGTCGACGATCTCCTGACTGCGCCGGGCGACCTCGGCCCCCGCCGCCGTGACCGAGATGATCCGAGCCCGCCGATCGGTGCTGGACGGCCGCCGAACCGCATAGCCGGCCTTCTCGAGAGCATCGACGGTGACCACCATGGTCGTCTTGTCCATGTCCCCGAGCTCGGCAAGCTGAATCTGGGTCCGCTCCTCCTCCAGCGCATGCACGAGCACACAGTGCATCCGAGCGGTCAACCCGATCTCCCCGAGCGCGGCAGCCACCCGAGCCCGAAGCACCCGCCCGGTGTGATCGAGCAGAAACGAAAGATCGGTCTCGGTACGCGCAGGCGCCATCGCGGTCATAATCCCAGGATAATCCGCCTCCGAACGATCCGCGAAGGTCCGATTCGCGGATCGTTCAGAGGCGGCGACGGCGGTGGGTCACAGGTTGTTGATCCGGGCCAGCAGCTCCGCCTCGGTCAGGTTCTCCAGGACCGCGTCCTGCTTGCGGCCCAGGACTGCCAGCAGCTTCTCCTTCTCCAGCTTCTTCGCCGCCTTCGCCTTCGCCTCCTGGTCCTCGGTGAGGCGGACGGCGATCACGTGCTTGACGACCGCCAGCTTCGTCTCCAGGGTCGCCTTCGCCGGGTTGGACTCGGTGGCCACGAACGACTCGGTGTCGACGGCCTTCAACTCGGCGTTGACGGCCTTCGCCACGTCGTCGAGGCTGAAACCGGACCTGGCGGTCAGCGGAAGCTCCCACAGCTGTTCCGTGGTCAGCAGGCCCTTGACCGACGGGTAACGGAACTTCTCCCGGGTGGCCTTCTCGAAAATGGTCACGATTGCCTCTTCACCGATGTCGGGGTGTGGATTTCAGAACTGGATGCTGATCAGGCGGCGCCGGCCGCCGGTCATGGTCACCTTGGCGACCACGGAATCGCGGATCGTGGAGCTGAAACCGAGACCGGACAACTGATCCGGGACCGGTTCGCATTTGGTGCGGTCGCCGAGAACTTCGAACACCTTGCGGTGCTGCTGCAGATCATTACGGAGGAATTCGTTGTAGATCCCCCGGGCCGGCTGATCGTTCGCGCACCCTTTCAGGATGAAGAGGTAGTGGCGGTTGCCGACCTCGTTGTCGTCGAAGAAGTTCGGCGAGTACATCACGGTGGACACCGGCACGAACTGTTCGGTGGTGATGCCCCACATTTCTTTGGCGGCGTTGCCCGGCACCAGGTCCGGGCCCGGCCGGAAAGCGGTGATCACCTCGCCGGCCACCGTCATCCGGCCCACCTCGACGGTCTCCCGGGTGCCGACCGCCCGCTCCAGACGGTAGTGCTCGATCCGCCCGTCGCTCTCGGTCTCGATCACGAAGCCCGCGCCGGTGCTCTCCCGCTTGTGGTACTGGTTCACCTCGATCCGGTACTCACCGTCCGGAACCTTGCCGGCCCAGGTCACGTTCTCCACCGGCTCGCGGGTGAACGACCCGCCCGCGTTCATGTCGACGTCCAGCTTGTTGCGCTTCTCCCGGTACCAGATGTGGGTGCCGTCCGGCTCGTACACATGCAGGTCGAGGTCGTCGTGGTTGAACCAGGACAGGCTCACCCGCAGTTTGCCGGTGACGTTGCCGCCGGCCCGCTTGACCTTCTCCTTGATCGAGTCGGTGACGTTGCCGCCGTACGACCAGCCGAAGTCGTTGTCCCACTTGAACAGCCGCGGCGCGTCCGGGTGCCGGCCGGTGGTGAGGCTGACCAGGTGCGGCTGGTGGCGGCCGGCGACCCACATGTCGATGCTCGCGGCGCCGGGCAGGATGTCCTTCATGAAGGTGAGCACCGGAACCTCCTCCGGCTTCGCGTCCCGCGCGCCCGGGGCCCCGGTGGTGGCCGCCCGCATGAGCAGCCCCTCGATGCCGTCCTTCATCCGCGACTGGGTGTCGTTGTCGACCCACAGCACGTTGGTGACCGACACGTCGGACAGCCGGGCGAACCGGCGCTGCAACGACTCCTCGATGCCCAGCTCACCGATGGTCTTCATGGCGGCCTTGACCATGGCCGGGGTGATCAGCGCGGTGGGACGCTGGTAGTTCTGCGGCGCCACCTTCGTCTCGAACGCCCGGACCGCCGGCTCCAGGTCGATGCCCGCGGAGAGGTCCTGGACCAGGGTGCCGATCACCGTGTTGCGGAGCCGGGCCGCCGGGTTCATGGCGTTGGCGAAGACGAAGGCCCGCTTGTCGGGCGCCTGCTCCCACTGGTTGCGCAGCGACCGGAACTCGGTCATCGCCCGGCGGTGCTCGGCGCCGCGGTAGAGGGCGTCGTCGTCGATCAGGCCGGCGACGGTGTCCAGGGCGTCCGGGGTCAGCTCGGCCAGGCCCCGCTGGAACACCTGCACCGCGGCGTCGAAGGCGCCCCGCTCGGCGCCGGGATCCCGGGTGCGGTGCCGCTTCGCCACCGGGCCGTGCAGGTGGTTCCACACCTCGACCTTGCCGTCGTGCAGCGACCGGGTCGTCCTCGCCCCGTACCGCGCCTCGGTGGACCGGAAGACACCTGACAGCGGCAGCGTGCCGACGAACGCGTCCATCGCCGCGGCGACGACCGAGAAGACCGGGTCGGCGGCCGACACCCCGGACCAGACGGTACGAATCCGGCCGTCGTGGATCTCGACGACGGTGCCGAAGTTCCTGACGAATCCGCGGCAGGTCGAGCAGTCGAATGCGGATCGTTCCCGGAAACGGGGATTGGTGCCGGCCGGGAAGGAATCGAGAAAGGTGAGCCAGAGTGAATCGCGGTCGAGGCTGTCGCCGGCCACGAACAACTCACCCTGGGACATCGTGGACAGACGCTTGTCCACGTCCGTCACGAACTGCTGAAAATCGCCCACCGTGTCATCTCCTTCGATCACCGCAGATCCTAGGGACGATGCGCGATCAGAGAAACGCATTTCTTTCCGGCGTACGGGATACCCGGTCCTGGTATTCGCGGGGGGACAGGCCGTGGAAACGGGAGAAGGCGGCGCTGAACGTCGGCAGGTGGGCGTAACCGACGCGCCGGGCGACAGCTGTCGGTTTGGCGCCGCCGGCGAGCAGATCCCGGGCGATCCGCATCCGGGCGGCGCCGCGCCACCTGGCGAAATTCATGCCGGTCTGGTCCCGGAAGGCGCGCTGGATGTCGGCCGGCACGTCGGCCCCGGAACCGCCGGAGGTGCCGAGGCGGCGCAGGCAGTCCATCGCCATCTCCCGGGCGCCGGGGTCGGCCGGCATCGGCACCGACAGGGCCCGCTGCGCGGCGACGTGGTCGGCGAACAGGTCCAGGATGTGGCTGGGGTCGTAGTTCTCCGGGCGTATCGGGGTGCGGGCGCTGATCGAGCAGAACATCAGGTAGTCGTCCCAGGCCGGCGGGAACTGGGCCTGCAGCGGCCCGGTCAGGTGGAGTTCGCCGGTGGTGGCGTTCCCGAGGGGCAGGGAGATCGAGTTCTCGTGGACGCCTGTGGTGTGCTCCAGACCGGCCGGGATCCAGATCGCGCCGCCCCGGCTCCATTCCCAGCGGCGGTCGCCGGCGTCCAGATGACCACTGCCGCGGTACGACCAGCAGAGCACGTGCGTGTTGTTGGTGTGTGAGGCGGTGCGGGTCGCCGGGAGCAGCGCCGGCCCGGCGGGCGAGGTACGGCCGTCACGCAGCATCGTGATCAGGTCGTCGGCCGGGCGGGTGGCGACGGGCCGTGCGGCGAGAGCCCGGCCGCACTCGTGCGGCGTCGTCCCGAACCGCTGCCGGAACGCCCGGGAGAACCCGTTGCGGCTGGTGAAACCGACCCGGGCGGCCACCTGATCGACACCGTGCCCGGCGGCCAGCAACTCGACGGCCGCACTCAACCGGCAGGCCAGCCGCCACTGCTCGAAGGTCAGCCCGGTGCCGGCCGGGAAGTCCCGGCGCAGGGTGCGCGGGCTGGACAGCACCCGGGCCGCCCACTCGGCGACGGTGAGGTCGAGCGCGGGATCGCGGAGCAACTCCTCAGCCACCGCCCGGGCCCGGCCGGCCCGCGGCAGGACCGGCGGATCGACGGCGAACGGCGGTGGTCGCCGGCCGGAGCCGCGGAGCAGCCCGGCCAGCGCGTCCTGCGGGTAGCCGTGCCCGGTGAGCGGCGTGACCATCAGGTTGAAGTGCTGGATCAGCCAGTCCTGCCAGCCGTCCGGGACCACGAACCGCCGCGGCTCCGGCAGGTCCGCGATGCTCGGGTGGGTCAGCAGCGGGAAGGCGACCGTGCCCGGCTCGGTGACGACGGTCCAGGAGCTGCCGTCGGCCGCCGGGATCCAGACCCCCTCACCCGCGGTGAGACGAAAATCCGGATGACCCTCCATCTGTACGCACGCCGCGCCGGTGCGGACCCAGAACAGCAGGTGCTCGGCCTGATTCCACCGGCCACCGGCCCGCACACCGGGAATCGGCGGCGGCCGGCCGGTATCCACCATGTCCTAACCATATGGCAGTCTGCGCACACCGTTGAAGATAAGGGTTGCCTAACCTTAGGCCGTGCCCAAGACCTCACGCCGGATCACCGTGCGCCCCCTGACCCTGCGCGAGGCCGAGGTGGCCCGGGTGGTGGACCTGACGCCGGGGATGCGCCGGATCACCCTGACCGGTCCACAGCTCCGCGAGTTCACCTCGGCGAACGGCTTCCCCCAGCCGGCGTTCGCGTCGACCGGCTTCGACGACGACATCCGCCTGGTGTTCCGCTACCCCGGCCAGGCCGAGCCGGTGCTGCCGGTGCAGCGGGCCAACGGCCTCGACCTGCCGAAGGATCCGCGGCCGCTGACCCGGATCTACACCGTGCGCCGCTGGGATCCGGAGACCGGCGAACTGGACGTCGACTTCGTCAGGCACGGCATCGGGGTGGGCACCACCTGGGCGTACCGGGCCGAGATCGGCGACCGGGTGCACTTCGCCGGACCGGGCTCGTCCCGGGCGCTCCCGCACGACGCGGACTGGCTCCTGGTCGCCGGCGACGACACCGCGCTGCCCGCGATCGCCCGTCTGCTCGACGAGCTGCCCGGTGACACGCGGGCCCGGGTGTTCATCGAGATCACCGAGGACGCACACCGTCAGGAGCTGCGGGAACTGCCCGGCGTCGAGGTGACCTGGCTGGTCCGCGACGGTTCCGGGGCGACCCTGCTGGTGGACGCGGTCCGCAACGGCGGCTGGTGGGACGGGCGGCCGTTCGCGTGGGTCGCCGGGGAACAGCGGACGGTCCGCGACATCCGGCGCCACCTGGTCGAGGACCGGGGTGTGCCCAAGGAGGACGTCGACTTCATCGGGTACTGGCGCCGTGGCGAGGTCGTCGCCCTGGAGACCGATCAGGCGGTGCCCGACCCGGAGAGGACGAGAACCCCGTTCGAGCGGCTCCACGACCTGGCCGAGCTGATCGCGCCGGTCGCCATCCGTACCGCCGTCGAACTGGGTGTTCCGGAGTTGATCTCCCGCGGCGTGACCGGGGTCGACGAGCTGGCCGCCAAAGCGGGCGCCGACGAGCGGGCGCTGGGCAAACTGCTGCGCTACCTGCACACCCTGGACATCGTGGCCCCGGCCGGACCGGGCCGGTACGGCCTGACCCCGGTGGGCGAGGTCCTGACCCTGGACTTCATGATCGACCTCCTGCACCCGGCCGGGGCCGCCGGCCGCGAGATGCTCGGCATCCACGGCCTCACCGAGTCGGTCCGCACCGGCCGGGCGTCCTACCTCGCAACCACCGGGCAGACCTTCACCGCGGTACGCGCCGAGCAGGACTACGAGGACCGCTACCTGGAGAGACTGGCGAAGTTCCAGGCCGCGCTGGCCGAGCCGATCGCCCGCTCCGAACTGCTCGCCGGGGTCCGGCACCTGGTGCTGCACTCCGGCGGCGCCGGCGCCCAGGCCCGCGAGTTCGTCGCCGCCCGCCCCGACCTGCGCGTGACGATCTGCGCGCTGCCCGCCCAGGCCGACTGGCTGCGCCGCGACCTGCCCGACACCATCCCCGACGAGCAGCAGCGGGCCCGGGTCGAGGTGGTCGAGCAGTCCGTCTTCGAACCCGGCCCGCCGGCCGACGCCGTTTTCGTGATCCGCGCGTTCAAGAACCTGCCCGATGCCGACGCTGCCCGCGCCCTGCGCCGCGCGGCCGAAAGCGGCGGCCGGGTGCTGCTGATCGAGGACACCTTCGACCTCGACGACCTCGACGAGCACGACGGCGAAGCGGACCTGCTCGCCCTCACCGTGCACGGCTCCGGTCTGCGCACCGAGGCCGAACTCGACGCCGTCATCACGCGGGCCGGTCTGACCCGCGCCGCGCGGCACACCGTCGGCTGGGGCACCACGGTCCACGAACTGATCCCGGCCGGCACCCCTGATGAAGAAGAGAAAGAAGCACAACAATGATCGATACACGCCTGCGACGACGGGGTGCGGCCCTGGCCGTCGCCCTGCTGAGCGCCACGTTCGCCCTCGCCGCCTGCGGGAGCGCGAGCGACGACCCCGGTGCGAAGGCCGGTGCGCCGAGCGCCGCCGCACAGCGGATCGTCACGATCGGCAACACCACCCTGCCGCTGATCGACATGGGTGGCCGGCCGGTCGGCGTCACCGAGGTGTCCGGCCCCGAGCTGAGCCTCATCCCCACCGACCAGAAAGCGGCGTACGACGCGGCCACCAAGCTCGGCGCCAGCGGCGACCAGGTCGACATGGAGAAACTCGCCTCCCTGAAGCCGGACCTCATCCTGGCCCAGCTCCCGGAGAGCGAGTTCGCGCAGATCAAGAAGCAGCTGGAGTCGATCGCCCCGACGACGTTCTGGGGACTCGACGTCGAGTGGAAGACCTTCGCCGGCGCGCTCGCCGAGGCCGGTGACGTGACCGACGGGCTCAGCGGGCAGAAGGCGGAGTTCGAGAAGAAGATCGCCGACATCAAGCAGACGTACGCCGGGATCATCGCCGACACCAGGTTCGTCAACGTCGACCGCTGGTCGAGTTCCGATCCCGGGACGTTCTCGGTCGCGGACTTCGGGTGTGTCGAGATCGCCCAGGGCGACATCGGCATGGACTTCCCCCAGGCGGCCGCCGGCGCCGACCCCCTGGGCTGGACGTCCCTGCCGTTCGAGCAGATCGCCGGGCTCGCGAAGTACGACGTGATCACCTACCCGGTCGACGCCGCCGGCAGCCCGACCGAGCCGTTCGCGCCGGTGGTCGCGACCAACACCTGGAAGGCGCTGCCCGCGGTGCAGTCCGGTCGCGCGCTCGGCGTCTTCTGCCCCGGCAACAACTCCTACGGACCGGTCCTGCGGTACCTGGACTCGCTCGGCACCGCCCTGGCGACCCTGCCCGCCAAGAAGTGACGACTCTCGCCCCGCACCGGCGTGGTCCGGGCGCCGTCCCGGTGCCCGGACCACGCCGGCGTTCGATCGGGCTGCTCGCCGCACTGGTGGCGCTGCTGGTCCTGCTGGTGCTGAGCGTGCTGATCGGGTCGACGACGATCGCGCCGTCGGTGGTGTGGGACGCCCTGTTCCATCCGTCCGCCGACATCGACCAGTTCGCGATCCGGGACTACCGGCTGCCGCGTACCGTCCTCGGCCTGGTCGTCGGCGCGGCGCTCGGTGTGGCCGGAGCACTGATCCAGGCGCTGACCCGCAACCCGCTGGCCGATCCGGGCATCCTCGGCGTCCACGCCGGCGCCTCCTTCGCGGTCACGGTCGCGGTGGGCCTGTTCGGCGTCCGCGACATCGGCGGCTACCTGTGGTTCGCCTTCGCCGGGGCGCTGATCGTCACCCTGACGGTGCTCGCCCTCGGGTCGACCCGGCAGGGCCGGTCGCCGGTGGTCATGGTGCTCGCCGGGGTGTGTGTCACCGCGGTGCTCGGCGGCGCCCGGGAGGCTCTCCAACTGACCGACGCGGCCGCCTTCGACGCGATGCGGTCCTGGAACGCCGGTTCGATCGTGGGCCGGCCGCTCGAACTGCTCTGGCCGATCCTGCCGTTCTTCGCGATCGCCCTGGTCCTGGCCTTCACGGTGTCCGGGCCCCTGGACGCGATGGCCCTGGGTGACGAGGTGGCGGTCGCCCAGGGGGTCCGGCTGGCGCCCACCCGGCTCCTCGCGATCATCGCGCTCACCCTGCTGGCCGGCGGAGCCACCGCGGTCGCCGGGCCGATCGGTTTCGTCGGGCTGATGGTGCCGCACGTGGCCCGCTGGATCGCCGGCCCGGATCAGCGCTGGATCTTCGCGTACAGCGTGCTGCTCGCCCCGATCCTGCTGCTGGCCTCCGACGTCCTCGGGCGCGTCGCCGTGCACCCGAGCGAGATCCCGGTCGGCGTGGTCACCGCGTTCGCCGGCGCTCCGGTCCTGATCGCGCTGGTCCGCCGGAAGAAGGCGAGCGGTCTGTGAACCGGGTGGACTTCGGGCGCCGCGTGCTGGTGCTGCGGCACGGCCGGATCGCGGTACGCGTCGAACAGCGCTCGGTCGTGGTCTGCGCCGTTCTCACCCTGGCCATCGCGGTCCTGGCGGTGGTCGCGCTGATGACCGGCTCGTACCACCTCGGCCCCGGACAGGTGGTCGCCGCGCTGACCGGCGGCGAGACCGGGCTGGTGCACGACATCGTGGTCGACTGGCGACTGCCCCGGGTGGCGGCCGCGCTGCTGTTCGGCGCCGCGCTCGGGGTGTCCGGCGCGATCTTCCAGTCGATGCTGCGCAACCCGCTCGCCGATCCCGGCATCATCGGGTTCACCGAGGGCTCCTACACCGGGGCGCTGATCGTCATCCTGGTCGTCGACGGCACCTACGCGCAGCTGGTCGGCGGGGCGCTGGCCGGTGGCATGGCCACTGCCCTGGGCGTGTACCTCCTCGCGTACCGGCAAGGGGTCCAGGGTTTTCGCCTGATCGTCGTCGGCATCGGCGCCTCCGGCATGCTCGCGTCGCTGAACGTCTGGCTGATCCTCAAGGCCGAGCTGGAGCAGGCGATGGCCGCGGCCGCGTGGGGAGCCGGATCGCTCAACGGCGTCTCCTGGGACCAGGTGGTGATCGGCGGCGCCTGCATCGCGGTGCTCCTGCCGGCGTCGGGCCTGCTGAGCCGGCCGATGCGGCAGATGGAGCTGGGCGACGAGGCCGCCACCTCCCAGGGGGTACGGGTGCCGCCGGTCCGCCTCGGCCTGGTCGTGGTCGGGGTCGCACTGACCGCGACGGTGACCGCCGCGTCCGGGCCGATCGTGTTCGTCTCCCTGGTCGCCCCGCAGATCGCCCGCCGGCTGGCGCGCACCGCCGGGATCACGCTCGCACCGGCGGCCCTGGTCGGCGCGCTGCTGTGCCTGGCGGCCGACTACATCGCCCAGCACGTCGCACCCACCCCGCTGCCGGTGGGGATCATCACCGTCATCCTCGGCGGCGGCTACCTCGGCCGGCTGCTGTTCACCGAAGCGAGGCGAAGGCTGTGAACGAATCCCGGCTCCACGTCGCGGGGGCGACCCTCGGGTACGGCGAACGGATCATCAGCGCGAACCTGTCGGTGTCGATCCCGGACCGGTCGTTCACGGTGATCGTGGGCCCGAACGCGTGCGGCAAGTCGACACTGCTGCGCGGACTGTCCCGGCTGCTCCGGCCGGACGCCGGTCAGGTGGTCCTGGACGGCGCCGACATCGGGTCGTACCGGACGAAGGAGGTGGCCCGGCGGGTCGGGCTGCTGCCGCAGACCGCGATCGCGCCCGATGGGATCACCGTCGCCGACCTGGTGGCCCGGGGCCGGTACCCGTACCAGGGGTTCTTCCGGCAGTGGACCGAGGACGACGAGCGGGCCGTGGCCCGGGCGATGGAGCAGACCGCGGTCACCGACCTGTCCGGCCGCCAGGTGGACGAGCTGTCCGGCGGGCAGCGTCAGCGGGTGTGGGTGGCGATGGCGCTGGCCCAGCACACCGGCATCCTGCTGCTGGACGAGCCGACCACGTTCCTCGACATCACCCACCAGATCGAGCTGATGGAGCTCTTCACCGACCTGCACCGGGCCGGGCACACCATGGTCGCGGTGCTGCACGACCTCAACCACGCCTCCCGGTACGGCACCCACGTGATCGCGATGAAGGACGGGCAGGTCGTCGCCGAGGGGACACCCGAGGAGGTCGTCACGGTCGAGCTGGTCGAGAAGGTGTTCGGCCTGCGCTGCCTGGTGGTGCCCGATCCGGTGGCCGGCACCCCGCAGGTGGTGCCGCTGGGACGGGACCGCCGGTGAGGATCATCTTCTCGATGAAGCGGGTCACCGTTCCCGCGATGTTGTTCGCCACCGTGTGGCAGCTGGGCGAGGCCGCGGTCCCGGTGCTGATGGGGCTGGCGATCGACCGGGCGCTGGCCACCGGCGACGTGGGCGAGCTGGTGCTGTGGCTCGGTGTGCTGATCGTCGTCTACGTCGCGCTGACGACGGCGGCCCGGTTCGCGCTACGGCTGACCGCGTTCGCGGTGCAGTCGTTGCAGCACCGGCTCCGCGGCACCCTGTCGACAGGTGTGCTGCATCCCGCCGACGGGGCCGCCCGGGCGCCGGACGGCGGTGTCGTGTCGGTGATGACGACCGACGTCGCCCGCCTGGCGAACGGGGTGATCCTGACGATCATGCCGATCGCCCGGGTCGCGGCCATCGGCTTCATCGCGGTGTCGCTGCTGACGATGGACCCGGTGCTCGGGCTGGTGGTGCTGATCGGGGCGCCGGTCGCGGTCTGGTCGATGGGGGTGCTCAGCGAGCGGCTCTCCCGGGGCACCCGCGAGTACCAGGGGCTGCTGGCCGCCACCGTCGGGCGGGCCACCGACCTGGTCGCCGGGTACCGCGTCGTCAAAGGGCTCGGGGTCCGCGCCGAGGCGGAGGCGACCCGGCGGTACCGGCGGGCCAGCCGGGAGGCCCTCGCCGGGGCCGAGCGCAACGCCGGGCTGCTGGGCGGATTCCTGGTCGGCTCGGGGGTGATCACCGGGGTGTTCGTCGCGACGGTGATGGGGCTGGCCGGCTGGTTCGCGGTGGTCGGGCGGCTGAGCATCGGAGAGTTGATCGCCGCGGTCGGCCTCACCCAGGCGCTGCTGCCGCAGATCGAGTCGATCGCCAACCTGTCGATCCCCAACCTCGCCTCCGCCCGCGCCTCGGCCGCGCGGATCCACGAGGCTCTGCCGTCCTCGGCCACACCGGAATCCGGCTTCTTCGATGCCGGGCCGCTGCCCGTGCTCGAGGTCTCCGGGCCGGGCACCACGGTCCGGGTCGAGCCGGGGGAGTTCGTCGGCGTCCTCACCGACGACCGGTCCGCGGCCCGCCTCGCCGGGGCCCTGCTCGACCCGTGGGCCGGTGACGAGGTCCAGGTCCGGCTGGACGGGCTCCCGGTGCGCGAGTCGTCCCCGGCCGGATACCGCTCCCGGGTCACCGTCGCCCCACACCGGGTGACCCTGTTCAGCGGCACGATCCAGGACAACCTCCTTTCCGGTACGCCGGGACAGGCCGGCGCCGGTCCGGAGGGTCTTACGCATGCCGCGGTTCGGGCGGCCGCCTGTGATGACTTCGTCGCCGGCCTCGACGTGCCGGTCGGTGAGGGCGGCAACCGTCTCTCCGGCGGGCA
Organism: Actinoplanes couchii; assembly: GCF_016862075.1. Classification (GTDB taxonomy): domain Bacteria; phylum Actinomycetota; class Actinomycetes; order Mycobacteriales; family Micromonosporaceae; genus Actinoplanes; species Actinoplanes couchii. The sequence continues at coordinate 63,251 of NZ_BOMG01000021.1, forward strand.
GCGGCAGCGGATCGCGCTGGCTCGTGCCCTGGCCAGTGACGCGCCGGTGCTCGTGCTCCACGATCCGACCACCGCGGTCGACCCGGTCACCGAGCACGTGATCGCCGGTCGGTTGCGTGACATCCGGCAGGGGCGATCGACGCTGCTCATCGCGTCCACCCCGGCCCTGCTGAGCGCCTGCGACCGGGTCATCGGGAGCGCCCGGTGATGCCGGTCGCGGGCGGCCGGGAGACCGCGGCGCAGTTGTGGCGGCTCAGCCGCGGGCACCGGCTCCGGCTCGCCGCGACGGGTGTGCTCGGGACCGTCAGCACCGGCGCCGACCTGATCCCGCCCCTGGCGATCGGGTACCTCGTCGACCGCGTGCGGGCCGGCACCGCCGATCCGGGCACCGTCCTGACCGCCACCGCCGTGATGGCCGTCGCGGCGGTGCTCGGCGCGGCGGGCACCGCGGTGACGATCGTGCTCGCCACCCGCGCCTACCACGCCGTGCTCGCCAGGCTGCGCGAACGACTCGTGGCCCGTGCCATGGCCCTGCCCCAGCACCTCGTCGAGCGTGCCGGGACCGGCGACCTGATCTCCCGGACCAGCGACGACGTCACCGCCGTGGCCGACGCCGCACCGGGGGTGATCCCGGCGCTGACCGTCACGGCGTTCACGATCGTGGTCTCGCTGGGCGGGCTGGCGGCCCTCGAACTGCCGTATGCCGCGGCCTTCGCCGTCGTGCTGCCGGTCTATGTGCTGGCCATGCGCTGGTACCTGCGCACCGGCCCGGCGGTGTACCGCGACGAACGGGCCGCGATGAGCGCCCGCGCCCAGCAGATCCTCGAATCCCAGCGCGGCTACGACACCGTGCTCGGCTTCGGGCTGGCCGGGCAGCGGCACCGCGCCGTGATGGCCGCCTCCTGGGCCGTCGTGGTGCGGTCGCTGCGCGCCCGGACCGTCCAGAGTGGCCTGAGCGCCCGCCTCAACCTCGGTGAATGCCTGAGCCTGGCCACCGTCCTGGTGGTCGGCTTCGTCCTCATCGGCCAGGGCACGTCGACCGTCGGCGGCGCCACCACCGCCACGCTGCTGGTGCTGCGCCTGCTCGGCCCGGTCAACGAACTGCTGTTCGTGATCGACACCCTCCAGTCGGCCCTGGCCTCCCTGAACCGCATGGTCGGGATGATCACCACCCCCGTCACCCGGCCCGGGGCGGGGTACGGGCCGACAGCCGCCGTCCGGCTCCGCGGGATCACCTTCCGCTACGACGACGGCCCGCCCGCTCTCGACGACGTCAGCATCGACATCGCCCCCGGTCAGCACGTCGCCGTCGTCGGCGCCTCCGGAGCCGGAAAGAGCACACTGGCCGCGGTGGTGGCCGGCATCCACCCACCCGGAGCCGGAACCGTGACCCGCCCGGTGCGCACCGCGGTGATCACCCAGGAGGTGCACGTGTTCGCGGGAACCCTCCGCGACAACCTCACGCTCGCCGCCCCGCAAGCCACCGACCACGATCTTCTGGCCGCACTGGAAACCACCGGCACGACCGGTCTCCTGGACCTGTTGCCGGACGGCCTGGACACGCTGGTGGGCTCCGGGGGACACCCGCTCACCGACGCGCAGGCGCAGCAGATCGCGCTGACCCGGCTGCTCCTGGCCGACCCGGAGCTGGCCATCCTCGACGAAGCCACCGCCGAAGCCGGATCCGCGCAGGCGGGACCACTCGATCACGCCGCCGGGGCCGCCCTGGCCGGCCGCACCGCCCTGACGATCGCGCACCGCCTGTCCCAGGCCCGCGCCTGCGACCACATAGTCGTGATGGACCAGGGCCGGATCACGGAGACCGGCACACACCACGACCTGATCGCCTCCGGCGGCACCTATGCCGAACTGTGGAAAGCCTGGCAGGCCGGGCAACCGCGCTGAGGAGCCGCCTCACATTCCGGTCAGGCGGCGCAGTTCGGCGTCCAGGTCGCCGGTCTGGAAGCGCCCCGCCGGGGGCGGCGGGACCACGATCACCGGGCAGGGCGCCAGCCGGATGCAGTGCCGGGCCACTCCCGACCCCAGCCAGCGCCGACGCCGGCTGCCCAGCACGATCAGGTCGTCGTCGGCCGCCACCAGGTCGACCAGGGCCGGGCCGGGACGCCCGCGCGGCGTGCTGTTCAGCAGGGCGATCCGGGCCGGCCGCATCCCGAAAGCAGCCGAGACGGCCTCGTCGATGAGTGCCGAACTGGCCCGGGCGAGTTCGGCGGCCCACGGCGGCGGTGGCTTGCGGCCGTGGTCGGGGTCGGGCCAGGACCGGACCACGGTGATCGCGGTGAGCCCCCGCCGCCGGCCTTCGGCGACGGCGTACCGCAGGGCGGCCAGCCCCGGCAGAGAGGTGGACACTCCGACGACGATCCGGGTCACCACTCCAGTGCAACCCCGACGGTGATCATCTGGCAAGGGTTGTTAACGCCTTTGGTACGCCCGAATCCGCAGCGGCAGCCGAACCACGGGCGGACGGGCGGGCGCCCGCGAGTCCAGACAGGCCTGTCGGGTGTGCCACAACGCGGCGATGGGCCGGCCCGGACCGTCCGGTGGATCAGGACACCCGTCGTTGCCGGGTCCAGCCGTCCCAGCCGCGCTCCCGCATCATCTGGCGGAGTCGCTCGGCGCGGGGTCCGGCCTCGTCGGCGAGCGCGTCCAGCAGGTCGAACGGCAGGTCCTCGCCGGGGTCGGTCCACTCGGCCTCCGCCAGCAGGGCGGCCAGCAGGTCGACGATCCCGGTGAGCAGGCTGTCGTCGGGCGCGCCGTCGTCGACGGCCTCGGACATGAGCAGATACAGCCGTACCAGACGCGGATCCTGAAGTTGGGCGATCTTGGCCGGTATCCACGTGACCACCTCGTCGGGCCAGCGGGCCGCCATGATGATCCACCCGTCGCGTTCACCGGCCAGGATCCGCTCGGACACCCCCAGCTCCCGCAGCCGGCGCAGGTAGTCGATCACCTCGGGCGGGAGCGACGCCACGTCACCGGCGGCCAGCCGGGCGATCTGTTCCCGGCTGGTCTGCCGGCGGGCGATCTCGCCGGCCAGGCGGGCGTCGATCCGCTGCACGGCCTCGGCGAACCCGGCCGGCCCGGCGCGCAGCAGCCCGTCGATCTCGGACAGCGGCACTCCGGCGTCGGCCAGCGTGCGGATCTTGATGAGGGCGACCACGTCGCCGGCCCCGTACCGCCGGTAGCCGGAGGCGTCCCGCTCCGGTTCCGGCAGCAGCCCGACCTGGTGGTAGTGCCGCACGGTCCGGATCGTGACACCGGCGTAGGCGGCGAGTCGGCCGATGGTCAGCATGACTCAGATTCTGCGCCGGTAGGCCACCGTGGCAAGAACATAGGCCACGATCAGGATCCCGCCGCACCACGCCAGCGCGGTCCAGATCCCGGAACCGGCCGGCTGACCGGCGAACAGGTTCCGCAACGTGTCGACGATGGACGTCACCGGCTGGTTCTCGGCGAAGGCCCGGACCGGGCCGGGCATGGTGCCGGTCGGCACGAACGCCGAACTGACGAACGGCAGGAAGACCAGCGGATACGCGAACGCGCTCGCCCCGTCGATGGTCCGCGCGGTCAGCCCGGGGAGCACCGCGAGCCAGGTCAGCGCACAGGTGAAGAAGATCAGGATGCCGGCGACGGCCAGCCAGGCCGGCACACCGGCGCTGCTGCGGAACCCCAGGACCACCGCGACCAGGACGACCACCACCAGCGAGACGAGGTTGGCGACGACCGAGGTCAGCACGTGCGCCCACAGCACCGCCGAGCGGGCGATCGGCATCGACTGGAACCGGTCGAAGATGCCGCTGCGCAGGTCGAGGAAGAGACGGTAGGCGGTGTACGAGATACCCGACGCGACCGTGACGATCAGGATGCCGGGCAGCAGATAGTCGACGTAGGCGCCGTCACCGGCCCGGATCGCGCCGCCCAGCACGTAGACGAAGAGCAGCATCATGGCGATCGGGGTGATCGCGGTGGTGACGATGGTGTCCGGGCTGCGCAGCACGTGCCGCAGCGACCGCCCGAGCAGAATTATCATCGCCGGCCCCCGACCAGGTCGAGGAAGACGTCCTCCAGGGTCTTCGCCGCCGGGCGCAGCCGTTTCAGCTCGTCCAGGGTGCCGGTCACGATGATCGTCCCGTCGTGCAGGATCGCGATCCGGTCGGCGAGTTGTTCCGCCTCGTTCAGGTACTGGGTGGTGAACAGCACGGTGGTACCGGCCGCGGCGAGTTCCCGGATCGCCTGCCACACCTCCAGGCGCCCTTCCGGGTCGAGTCCGGTGGTCGGCTCGTCCAGGAAGATCACCGGCGGATCCCCGGCCAGGCTCATCGCGATGTCCAGCCGCCGCCGCATGCCCCCGGAGTAGGCGCCGGCCCGTCTGCCGCCCGCGTCGGCCAGCGAGAACCGCCGCAGCAGCTGGTCGGCGATCCGCCCCGGATTCTTCAGGCGGCGCAGCCGGGCCATCATGACGATGTTCTCCCGCCCGGTCAGGATCTCGTCGACCGCGGCGAACTGGCCGGTCAGACTGATCGACCGGCGTACGTCACCGCCCTGGGTCCGGACGTCGAAGCCGTTGACCCGCACCGTGCCCTCGTCGGCCCGCAGCAGTGTGGACAGGATGCGGACCAGGGTGGTCTTGCCCGCCCCGTTCGACCCGAGCAGGGCGACGATGCTGCCCCGGGCCACCTCCAGATCCACACCACGCAGGACCCGCACTTCCCGAAACGATTTCCGTACGCCACGAACCTCGATCGCGGCCGCCGATGCACTCATGCCGGCCATCATCGAAGGTTGACGCTGCGTCAGGGTCAAGCCCCGGTACGCCCGGCGCTGGTGGCCGCCGCCGGTGCGGAGCGGCTTGTAGCCTGCACTCGTCACGGCATCCGGACGCCGCCCTGACCGGGGCGGCCGTCTATCGAGGAGACAGAACATGACGAGCACGGCCGACCTCTACGACCAGCACGGCGAGGCCCTGGGTTCCTGCGACACCCAGTTCCGGCAGTACGGCGGGGTCACCGACTTCCGGGGCCCCGCGGTCACGGTGTCCTGCTTCCAGGACAACGCCCTGCTCAAGTCGATCCTCGGCGAGCCCGGCGAGGGCCGGGTCCTCGTCGTCGACGGCGGCGGCTCGGTGCACACCGCCCTGATGGGCGACATCATCGCCGGCCTGGCCGTCGACAACGGCTGGGCGGGCGTGATCATCAACGGCGCGGTCCGCGACGTGGCCGCCCTGCGCACGCTCCAGGTCGGCATCAAGGCCCTCGGCTCCAACCCCCGCAAGAGCGGCAAGACCGGCGCCGGTACGCGGGACGAGCCCCTGAAGTTCGGCGAGTGCACCTTCACCCCGGGCGCCACCGTGGTCAGCGACGACGACGGTGTGGTCGTACTGCCGCTCTGATCGTGGTCTGATTTTTGTCGGACCCCGGCGGTAGGTTGCGCGGCGTGGAAGACACCCTGGTCCTGCCGGACAACCTGCTGAAGCATCTGCATCCTCGTCGTGACGGTGCCGGGGTCCGGCCGTTCGCCGCCGATCCGCTGGCCCGGGCCCGGGTCGACGAGATGCTCGCCGAGCGGCAGGCCCATGTGGACCGGATCGTCGCCGCCGCCGCGACCGCGGAGGTGGCGGCCGCCGAGATCGCGATGACCACTCCACGCCGCGCGGGGGACCGGACGGCGCTGGCGGACGTGTGGATCGCCGAGCACGGGCTCCGGTTCGCGGCGGTCGCCGCGGTCGAGACGGGCACCAGGCACCCCCGCTCGGGACTGCCCGTGCTGCTGCGGGTGCGTGCCGCGCTGGCGTCCGCTCCGGCGGAGGAGTTCGAGCGGGTCGTCGCCGCGCTGGCGCCCTACCGGAGCGGCTCGGCGGAGGCCCGGACCGCCTGTTCGGTACTGGTCCCGCGCCCGGACTGGGTGGACGCCGACCTCACCGCCGCGGTGACGGCCGACGACGACACCCTGCTGGAGATGCTGTTCTACGCCGCGAGCACGGCCGGGCAGGCCGAGGCACTGGTGCGCCGGGTCAATCTGACCCGGATGGGTGTCGAGACCGACCTCCTGGCCACCTTCACCGACGGTGTCGGCCCTGCCGTCGCGCCCGCGCTGTTCCACTGGTTCGACGAGGCCTGGAGCACCGACCCGATCCTCCCGGTGCTCGCCGCACTGCCGGGTGACGACGTCATGCGGGGGCTGCTGGCGCGGTCCGGGGCGCGCAGCGTGCGGGCGGCCCTGCGGGCGGCGTCCGAGCGGTTCCCGGCGCGGGCGCTGCGGATCCTCGCCGAGGCCGGTGACGAGCTGCTGCCGGTGCACGTGACGAAGCACTCCGACCTGGTGGACCAGGTCATGCCGCTGCTGAGCCCGGAGGCCGCCGGCCGGGTGCGTGCCGTGCTGGAGATCCGGCCGGAGGTGCCGGTCGCCGCGCTGTCCGCGGTGCCGCCGGTGCTCGCCGACCCGCCCTGGGCGAACCGGGCGAAGACCGCCAAGCCGGTGGTGCTCACCGGCGTGAGCTGCACCGACGCCCCGGCGGCGCACTGGCTCGCGGGGGAGTGGGAGGACTGGGCGGAGTCCACCACGCCGGAGCGGGGCGACGACACCGTCGACTGGGCCGCGATGGCCGAGGGGCTGCTCGACGGCGGCCGCTGGTACCAGGTGGGCGACCTGCTCACCCGGGGCCCGGAGGACCTGGCCCGGCAGACGATCGTGCGCTGGCGGCCGGGCGGCGGCTCCCACCCGGTCTGGTGGCTCCGGGGTGTCGTGGCCCGGTTCGGGACCGATGCGATGGGCCCGCTGGTGCTGCTGGCCCGGGCCCAGCCCGCCGAGTTCGGGCCGCTGCTGATGCCGTTCACGTCGCCCGAGGTGACGGTGCTGATGGCGGACTGGCAGGCCCGGCTCAAGTCGGTGCGCGGTCTGGCCCAGCAGTGGCTGCTGCGGCACTCCGCGGTCGCCGTGCGGACCCTGGTCCCGGCCGCGCTGGGCCGGGCCGGGGCGGCCCGCCGGCAGGCCGAGCGGGCCCTGCTCCTGCTGCACGCCCACGGCCGGACGGCGGAGATCCGGTCCGCCGCCGCCGGGTACGGCCCACAGGCCACCGCCGGGGTGGAGGCCCTCTTCGACACCGACCCGCTGATGGCCCTGCCGGCCCGGATGCCCGCGCCGCCGGAGTGGGCGCCGGCCCCGCTGCTGCCACCGGTGCGACTGCGGGACGGCTCCGGGGCGCTGCCTGCCGAGGCCGTCACCAACCTGCTCCGGATGCTGATGATCTCCCGTGCCCAGGAGCCTTATGCCGGTCTCGACCAGGTCCGGCAGGCCGTGCGCCCGGCCGATCTCGCCGCCTTCGGCTGGGCCCTGTTCGAGTTGTGGCTGTCCGGCGGCGGTGTCGCCAAGGACAACTGGGTGCTCGACACGGTCGCGCAGACCGGTGACGACGACGTCGTCCGCCGGATCACGCCGATGATCATGGCCTGGCCCACCGACGGCCTGACCGCCCGGGCGATCGCCGGCCTGACCGTGCTGGTCGGCATCGGCACCGACCAGGCGCTCCTGCACCTGCAGCGGATCTCCCAGCGGGCCAAGTCCGGGCCGCTGCGCAGGGCCGCCACCGCGCGGATCACCGAGATCGCCGACGCGCGCGGGCTCACCACCGAGCAGCTCGCCGACCGCCTCGTCCCGGATTTCGGGCTGGACGCCGCCGGCAGTCTGCTCCTGGACTACGGGCCCCGGCGGTTCGTGGTCGGGTTCGACGAGCAGCTGCGGCCGTTCGCCGCCGAGGAGGGCGGCCGGCGGCTCAAGACCCTGCCCAAACCGGGGGCGCGCGACGACGCCGAGCGGGCCGCCGAGGCGTACCAGCGGTTCGCGACCCTGAAGAAGGACGTGCGGAAGATCGCGGCCGAGCAGGTCCGGCGGCTGGAACAGGCCATGGTCGGCGGGCGGCGGTGGAGCGGGGCGGAGTTCCGGCAGCTGTTCGCCGCGCACCCGCTGATGTGGCACATCGGGCGGCGGCTGGTCTGGGCCCGGTTCGACGGCGACACGGTGCTCGGCGCGCTGCGGATCGCCGAGGACCGCACCCCGGCGGACGTCGACGACGATCCGGTGACGGTCGGTGACGACGACGTGATCGGTCTCGCCCATCCGGTGCACCTGGGGGCGGACACCGGCCGCTGGGCCGGGGTGTTCGCCGACTACGAGATCCTCCAGCCGTTCCCGCAGCTCGGGCGGCAGGTGTTCACCCTCACCGAGGCGGAGCGGGACAGCGGGCGGCTGACCCGGTTCGAGGGCGTCACCGTGCCGACCACCAAGGTGCTGCTGCTGGACCGGCGCGGCTGGGTCCGGCACGAGGTGGCCAACGCCGGGACCTCCCACGGGTTCGACCGCCCGGCCGGCCCGGGGAAGGTCCTGACCGTCCACCTCGACCCGGGGATCGTCGGCCAGGTCGGCTTCTACGACGAGCAGACGCTGCTGGCGGTCTACCTGCACGACGGGACGGAGGGTTCCTGGTCGTCCCGGGAGGCGAAGACCCTGCCCCTCGGCGACCTGGACCCGCTCACCGCCTCGGAGATCATCAGCGACCTGACCGCGGTGACCACCTGACCACCACCGTGCCACGGCGAGGCCGGCGGCTGGACCGCCGTCGGCCTCGTCCGGGCATCGCTCACCGCACGTTTCTGAGCAGCGTCGCGAACGCCGCCGGATCTCTCAGGTGCGGGAAGCCGTCGCCGAGGTCCACCTGCATGGTCGCGGTGGCCCGGCGGGGCAGGAGCCTCTGCCGGTACGCCTCCGCAAGGCTCTGATCCGGGCGGGCCACCGCGAACTGCCGGTACGGTTCGGGCACGTCGTCCAGCCCGGTGCCCTGCACGGTGATCACCGAGTGGGTGGCGTACTTGACCGCGAACGCCTCCGCCACCCGGGCCGCTTCGGCGTGCCCGACCAGGATCGGCGCCCGCCGCAGGTCCAGCCGGCTGATCAGCATCGCCAGGTCGTGGGTGAGGCGGTCCAGGCAGTACTCGTCGCGGGGCGCGGACTGGCCGTGACCGGGCAGGTCGACGGCCACCGCGGCACACGATCCGCCCAGGTCGGCGGCGACCGGCCACCACATGGTGCGGTCGTAGCAGAGGCCGTGCAGCAGGATCACCGGCCGGCCGGCAGCGCCCCACCGGTCGTACACCAGCAGGTTCCTGGGGGTGCCGTAGGCGTGGGTGGAACGAAGGCTCGGTTGTGGATGCAAGGTGCCGTCTCTTCCGGGGGATGCGGGGGATGGGTGGGGAGCGAGGGCGCTCCTATACCCGCAGCACGCCCGGAAGACGCAGATCGACGTGGGCTATCAGAGGGGTGAAGGTCACTGCCGGAGCCGGGGCGCTCACGACGGTGACGGCGGTGCGGGGTGCGGCGAGCCAGCCGCGCGAGGCGGCCTGGAACGCGGCGCCGGCGTCGTTGTGGTGCTCGTGGACGGGCACCAGCTCACGCTCGGTGCAGGCCGAGGCGCTCACCCGGCCGTCGGTGTGGTGGTGCTGCCCGGCCGGGAGGAACGCCGCCGCCACCAGCACCAGGATCACGAGCAGAAAGGACCTGCGCAGCCGGTACGGGTACGCAGTCACGTCTCCACCCTATCCAGTGGTGGCGGCCGGCCGCCCGCGCCGAACGTGTGACAAATCGCCGTGGTGATCGTCGCCGGGATGGCTGGCCGGGTCGACGTGCACGGTCGTGCCGGTCAGTCGCGGCACCGCGTGGGTGAGCCGGTGCTCCGCGTCGGCGGCGATCTCGTGCGCGGCGATCAGCGACAGTCCCGAGTCGACGACGATGCCGGCTTCGGCGTGCAGCCGGTGCCCGATCCAGCGCAGCCGCAGCACGGTCACGTCCCGGACCCCGTCCACCGAGCGCAGCCCGGTCTCGGCCCGGTCCACCAGGTCCGGGTCGACCCGGTCCATCAGCCGGTGGTAGACCTCGCGGGCCGCGTCCTTGAGCACGAAGGCGATCGCCACCGTGATCGCCAGCCCGACCACCGGGTCGGCCCAGCCCCAGCCCAGCCCGGCGCCACCGGCGGCCAGCACGACGGCCAGCGAGGTGAACCCGTCGGTCCGGGCGTGCAGCCCGTCCGCGACCAGGGCCGCCGACCCGATCCGCCGCCCGACGGTGATCCGGTACCGGGCCACCAGCTCGTTGCCGGCGAACCCGACCACGCCCGCCGCGAACACCCACGGCAGATGCGTCATGGTCCGCGGGTTCAGCAGCCGGTCCACCGCGAACCATCCGGCCGCGACCGCCGACCCGGCGATCACCAGCACGATGAAGATCCCGGCGAGATCCTCGGCCCGCCCGAACCCGTAGGTGTACGCCCTGGTCGCGGCCCGCCGCCCCAGCCAGAACGCGATACCGAGCGGAACCGCGGTCAACGCGTCCGCCACGTTGTGCAGGGTGTCCCCGAGCAGGGCCACCGACCCGGAGAAGAAGACGATCCCCGCCTGAGCCGCCGCGGTCACCCCGAGCACGGCCAGCGAGATCCAGAGAGCCCGCATCCCGTCCCGTGACGCTTCCAGAGCGCTGTCCACTTTGTCGGCGCTGTCATGCGAGTGCGGCGTGACGGCATGCCTGAGCCGATGCCCCCACCCGTGCCGCTGCTCGTGATGGTCGTGATGGTCGTGCCCGTGGTGGTGATGCCCGTGCTCGGTCATGTTTCCTCCCGTCAGCACCGTCACGATATGTGCCCAAGCACGCGTGCGCCAACGTTGCAGATGCCAACGACCTGCAGAAACAACCCTCCAGCGACGACGACTCCGAGGCATCTACCGCCCAGCCGTGGTCCAGAGCGCGTCCATGGGCAACACCAGCGTGCCGTCGTCGAAGCGGAACGTGTGCGCACCGGTGTACAGGACGACGGCCGCGCCCAGACGGCCACCGACACGGTCGCGGAGCGCTCGGACACCGGCGAGATCGGCCCGGTCGACGCGGGTGCCGGCCTTGATCTCGAAGGCGAAGACCGTCCCGTCGTCGCGCTCCAGCACCAGGTCGACCTCCTGAGCCTCAGCAGTGCGGAAGTGACCGACGGAAACCGGCGTGTCGGACCAGGTGACCTGCCGGAGGATCTCGCCGACCGCGAACGACTCCACCAGATGGCCGTACTCCGTCAGGGTGGCCGGATCGTTGGTGGCGATCTTCTCCGGGGTGAGCCCCAGAAGCCACGCCATCACACCCGCATCGACGAGATGAACCTTCGGCTGACGAGCGACCCGCGATCCCAGGGTGGTGCCCCAGGCCGGAATCCGCATGACGAGAAAGACCGCCTCTAGGAGCTTGAGGTAGTTCTCGGCGCTGCTCTTCTCCATCCCGACCGCCGACGCGGTGCCGACGATGTTGAGGATCTGCCCCGACCGGGCGGCGAGGACACGGAGCAGCCGGGGAAGCATCTCCCGCTGGCGCACCCGGCTCAGCTCCAGTACGTCCCGCTCGATGACGAGATCGAGGTAGTTCGAGAACCAGCGTGAGCGGGACCGGCCCGGCGGGCGCCGCAACACGACGGGCATCCCACCGGCGGTGATCCGCCGGGCATACTCTTCCCGGCTCGTGGTGGACGGGCCCGCGTCCGATGACACATCCGCGCCGTCGAGCAACCTGCAGACCAGGGAATCTCCTGGTGATCCGTCGATCTCCGCCTGCGCCAGGGGCGGCACCTCGAGGATGTCGACCCGGCCGGTCAGCGCCTGCCCGGCCTCCGGAAGGGTCGTGTACCGGGTCGACCCGGCCAGGACGAAGCGTCCCGGGCTGAGGTCTCGATTCAGTTCCGCCTTGATCGCGCTGAGGAGATCCGGAACATGCTGGTACTCGTCGATCAGAACGGGACCCGGGCCGCTGACGAACCGGCCGGGATCGTTGCGGACCGCCGCTCGCGTGGCGGGATCGTCGCAGTCGATGACCGGGCTTCCCGTCCGGTCGGCGAGAGCGTGCAGGAGAGTGCTCTTGCCGACGGTACGAGGCCCGTTCAGGACGATGGCCGGCTCCTCGGTCAACCGGCGCGTCAGCACCGCCGTGAGCTGGCGTGGAGCGATGCCGGTGAGAGAACCTTCCATGCCTGTCAGCATATGTGTTCCGCATCTGCGGCAAAAGTTTTCCGTATCTTGAGGGCACTTAGATCCGCGTTTCGAGGGGCCGGATTCCGTGTTCAGGGGCGCCAGGCGGAGTCTCGTAGGAGGCGTAGGCCGTTCAGGGCCACCAGGATCGTGGAGCCCTCGTGGCCTGCCACTCCCAGGGGGAGCGGGAGGGTGCTGAGCAGGTCCCAGGTGACCAGGGCGGCCATGGCCGTGGCGGCTATCGCCAGGTTGGCGCGGACCAGGCGGTTCGCCCGGCGGGACAGGGCGATCACGGCCGGGATCGTGGACAGGTCGTCGCGGACCACCACCGCATCGGCGGTCGCCACGGTCAGGTCGGCGCCGGAGCGGCCCATCGCCACGCCGATGTGGGCGGCGGCCATCGCGGGGGCGTCGTTCACCCCGTCGCCGACCAGGAGCAGGGCCTTCTCCCGGCGTACCGCAGCAATCTTGTCCTCCGGCAGCAGGCACGCCCGGACGTGCCGGATGCCCGCGGCCGACGCGGTCCGCGCCGCGGCGCGGGGGTTGTCGCCGGTCAGCAGCAGCGGATCGGTTCCGGTCAGATCGCGCACGGCGGTGACGGTGGCGGCGGACTCCGGGCGCAGACGGTCGGTGAGACCCAGGATCCCGGCAGATTCACGATCGACCCGCACAAGTACGGCGGTCTCACCCCGTTCCTCCTCCGGCGTGCCGTTCGCGGTACCCACCTGTACGTGCCGTCCTTTCACCATCGCCGACACCCCCTGCCCGGGTGCCGAGGTGAACGCCTCCGCCTCGGGAATCGTCAGGCCCTGCCCGCGGGCGGCGGCGACGATCGCCCGGCCGATCGGATGCTCGGACCCGGTCTCGGCGGCCGCGGCCAGGGCCAGCAGCTCATCCTCGGGAAGGCTGCCGCGGATCGTGGTGACGTGCGGGCGACCCTCGGTCAGGGTTCCGGTCTTGTCGAAGGCGACCCGGCTCGTCTGACCGAGGCGTTCCATCACGACCGCGGATTTCACCAGCACGCCGTGCCGGCCGGCGGTGGCGATCGCGGACAGCAGGGGTGGCATGGTGGCCAGCACGACCGTGCACGGGGACGCCACGATCATGAGGGTCATCGCCCGCAGCAGGGTCGGCTCGAAGGCGGCGCCGAGCAGCAGCGGCACCGCGAACAGGGCGACCGTGGCGGCGACCATCCCGATCGAGTAGCGCTGTTCGATCTTCTCGATGAACAGCTGGGTGCGGGCCTTGGTCGCGCTGGCCTGTTCGACCAGGGCGACGATCCGGGCGCCGACACTGTCCGCGGCGGCCTTCTCCACCGCGATCCGCAGCAGCCCGGTGCCGTTGACGGTGCCCGCGAAGACCGGGTCGCCGGGCCCGCGGTCGACCGGCAGCGGCTCCCCGGTGATCGACGCCTGGTCGACCTCGCTGTGCCCGCCGAGGACCCGCCCGTCGGCGCCGATCCGCTCGCCGGGCCGCACCAGCACGACGTCGCCGATCTGCAGGTCCGCGGTGTCGACGACCGTTTCACCGTGGTCGGCGGTGACCTGGGTCGCCTGTTCCGGGGCGAGGTCGAGCAGGCGGCGGACGGACTCCTCGGTCCGGCGGGTGGCGATCGCCTCCAGCGCCCCGGACGTGGCGAAGATGACGATCAGCAGGGCCCCGTCGAAGATCTGCCCGATCGACGCGGCCCCGATGGCGGCGGCGACCATCAGCAGGTCGACATCGAGCCGCCGGTCGCGCAGCGCCTGGAGTCCGGCCCAGCCGCGACGAGCAGGTGGAGCTGGCCGCCGAGACGTTCCGGCTGCTGTCCGACCCGACCCGGATCAAGGTGCTCTGGGCGCTGCTCCAGGGCGAGACGAATGTCGCCTGTCTGGCCGAGCCGGCCGGCACCTCACCCACCGCGGCCAGCCAGCACCTGGCCAAGCTGCGGATGTCCAAGCTGGTCACCGGCCCGGCGACAGGGCACGTTCATCTATTACCCGGCGAGCGGCGACCATGTGCGCGCGCTGCTGGCGCAGGCGCTGGGCCGCAACGACGGATAGCCAAACCTGACTTCGTATGGTTAGCCTGACCTAACTAGACGAGCGTCAAGGAACGGACTACCGATAATGCGTGCGTGGCGTACGTTTCTGACCGTTGCGATCCTGAGTGTCGCGCTGACGGCGTGCGGTGCCGAGGACACTCCTACGTCGAGCGCCAGTGCGGCGCCGGCCGGGCCGTGGTCGTTCACCGACGGCTCCGGCAAAGAGGTCAAGGCGGATCAGACCCCGACCCGGATCATCGCCCACGCCGGCGAGGCGGCGGCGCTGATCTCGTTCGGCATCAAGCCGGTCGGCATCTACTCCGACGAGCCGGTCAAGACCGACCCCAACCTGAAGAACCTCGACCTCACCGGCATCGAGATCCTCGGCGAGGAGTGGGGCAAGATCGACGTGGAGAAGGCGGCGTCGCTGCGGCCGGACCTGATCGTCGCCGACTGGTGGCCCGCCGAGAAGGCCAACAGCGGCCTCGAGGAGGGTGTCGACGAGAAGAGCAAGAAGATCGCCGAGCTGGCCCCGATCGTCGGCATCAGCCAGGGCAAGTCGATCGTCGAGCTGGCCGAGGGCTACGAAGCCCTCGCCAAGAGCCTGGGCGCCAAGGTGGACGATCCGGCGATCGCGGCGAACAAGAAGCGCTTCGAGGAGTCGGTCGCCAAGTTCAAGGCGGCGGTCGCGGCCAAGCCGAACCTGACCGCGCTCGCCATGTCGCCGTCGGACGACAAGGTCTACGTCGCCAACCCGGAGTACGCCCCCGAGCTGCTCGACTTCCAGAAGTTCGGCCTCCAGGTGATCAACCCGGACACCCCCGACCCCGGCTTCCCGTACTGGGAGAACCTGAGCTGGGAGAACGCCGACAAGTACCAACCCGACCTGATCCTGTGGGACAGCCGCAACTACACCGACAAGGCCAACGCCGAGTGGGGCGCCAAGCAGCCGACCTGGTTCAAGATCAAGGCGGCGCAGGCGGGCGCCACGGTGTCCTGGCCGGCGTTCTGGATGCACACCTACGGCGACTTCGCCACCGAACTGGACAAGCTCACCACCGCGGTGACCGCGGCGAATGAGAACATCGGCAGTTGACCAGACGGACACTGGGGCTCGCCCTGCTGGGCGGGGTCCTCGCGGTCGTGGCGTTCCTCAGCATCACCCTCGGCTCCCGGGACATCGGGCTGAGCGAGGTGCTGAGGGCGCTCGGCGGCACGGGCGACACCGGCTCGACGAACAGCACCGTCACACTGGAGCTGCGAGTACCCCGTACGCTGCTGGGAATCCTGGTCGGCGCGGCACTCGGCGTAGCCGGTGCCGTGTTGCAGGGAGTGACCCGCAACCCGCTCGCCGACGCCGGGATCATGGGCATCAACTCCGGCGCGGCGGTCTTCGTGGTCTTCGCCGTCACCGTCCTCGGCGTCCGCGGCGCCGGCGTCTACGTGTGGTTCGCGTTCGCCGGCGCGATCGGCGCGCTGGTGCTGGTCTACGCGGTCGCGTCCCTGGGCCGCGAGGGCGCCACCCCGATCAAGCTGGCCCTGGCCGGGGCCGCGGTCACCGCCGGGCTCGGCTCGCTGACCACCGGCATCGTGATGACCAACGTGGACGCCCTCAACGAGCTGCGGTTCTGGCAGGTCGGCTCGCTGGCCGGCCGCTACTACCCGGTGCTCACCGGCGTCGCCCCGTTCCTGATCCTCGGCCTGATCGCCTCGCTCGGCCTGGGCCGGGTGCTGAACGGGCTGGCCCTCGGCGAGGACGTCGCCCGCGGTCTCGGCCAGCGGGTCGGCCTCACCCGGGCGGCGGCGTTCGCCGTGGTCGCGGTGCTCGCCGGGGCGGCCACCGCGGCGTGCGGCCCGATCGTCTTCGTCGGCCTGGTGGTGCCGCACGTCGCCCGGTTCCTGTGCGGGCCCGACTACCGGTGGATCCTGCCCTACTCGATGCTGCTCGCCCCGATCGCGCTGCTGCTCGCCGACGTCCTCGGCCGGATCCTGGTCGCACCGGACGAACTGCAGGTCGGCGTGGTCCTCGGCGTGATCGGCGCACCCGTCTTCGTCGGCATCGTCCGCTACGGCCGGATGGCGGAGGCCTGATGTCCACCACCGACACGCTCCGTGCCACCCGCCGCCGGCGGGGACTGCGCTCGGTCACCGTCACCACGGCACTGGCCGCCGTGGCCGCCGGGCTCTTCGTCTTCACCATGATGGCCGGCAGCATGCGGCTCACCGCCACCGAGGTGGTGATGTCGGTGCTGCACCTGCGCACCGACCCGAGTGTCGACTTCGTCGTGCTCGGCCTGCGCCTGCCGACCGCCCTCACCGGGCTCACCGTCGGCCTCGCGCTCGGCGCCTCCGGCACCATCTTCCAGCAGCTGCTGCGCAACCCGCTCGCGTCACCGGACTTCGTCGGCATCACCTCCGGCGCCGGGCTGGCCGCCATCACCGGCATCGTCCTGCTGCACCTCGGTGGCCTGTGGATCAGCGGGCTCGCGCTGGCCGGCGCCCTGGTCGCGGCCACCATCATGTACCTGCTGGCCTGGCGGGACGGGGTCAGCGGCTACCGGTTCATCCTGATCGGCATCGGCGTCGCGGTGTTCCTCGACGGCCTGATCGGCTACATGCTCACCCGCGCGCAGCTCTTCGAGGCGCGCCAGGCCATGCACTGGCTCACCGGCTCGGTCGGACAGGCCGACACCCACGAGCTTCAATTGCTGTCGTACGCGTTACTCGTGCTGCTCCCGCTCGCGGTACTGCTCCAACGGCAACTACGGGCACTGGAGCTCGGCGACGACACCGCGCGCGCCCTGGGTACCCGTACCGAAGCAAGCCGTGCCGCTCTTCTGGCGGTAGCCGTGATCCTGGTCGCCCTGGCCGTGGCGGTGGCCGGGCCGATCGTCTTCGTCGCGCTGATCGCCGGCCCGGTCGCCAACCGCCTCCTCGGCCCGGCCGCCGGCGGCATCGCGGCCGCCGCCCTCACCGGCGCGGCCCTGCTGCTCACCGCCGACCTGGTGGCCGTCCACCTGATGCCCACACCGCTGCCCACCGGTGTCGTCACCGGCGCGGTCGGCGCCCCCTACCTGCTGTGGCTGCTGGCCACCACGAACCGACGAGGAGCCGGCGGATGAGCCGACTGCGCGCCGAGGGCCTCACCCTCGGATACGACCAGCGAGCCGTCGTCAGCGACCTCGACGTGAACGTGCTCGACGGCAGAGTGACCGCGATCGTCGGCGCCAACGCCTGCGGCAAGTCCACCCTGCTGCGCGGCCTGGCCCGGCTGCTCCCGCCCCGGGCCGGCACCGTCTACCTGGACGACCGGCCGGTCACCGCGCTGAGCACCCTGGACGTCGCGAAGGTCCTCGGACTGCTGCCGCAGAGCCCGGTCGCCCCGGACGGCATCACCGTCGCCGACCTGGTGTCCCGCGGCCGCTACCCGCACCAGGGCTGGTTCCGGCGCTGGACCGGCGACGACCACGACGCCGTCACCCGCGCCCTGGACGCCACCGGCACCGCCGCACTGATCGACCGCCCGATCCGGCAGCTCTCCGGCGGCCAGCGCCAGCGGGTGTGGGTGGCGATGGCCCTCGCCCAGGAGACCGACCTGCTGCTGCTCGACGAACCCACCACCTTCCTGGACATCGCCCACCAGGTCGAACTGCTGCGGCTGCTGCGCCGGCTCAACGCCGAGTCGGGCAAGACGATCGTGGTGGTGCTGCACGACCTGAACCTGGCCTGCCGGTTCTGCGACCACGTCATCGCGATGGCCGACGGCCGGATCGTCGCCGAGGGGCCGCCCACCGAGGTGGTCACCGCCGAACTGGTCGAGAAGGTGTTCGGCCTGACCTGTGTCGTGGTTCCCGACCCGGTGGCGGGCACCCCGATGGTCGTGCCTGCCGCCGACTGATCACGCGCGACTTGTCACGCCCGTTTGTCACGCCCGTTTGTCACGCCCGCTTGTCACGCCCGCTTGTCACGCCGCGCTGAGAGATCGATTCCGCTCCGTAAGATGTGCGGCATGATTGGACTCCGCTCGGTGCGTCCATCTGCGATCGTCGCTGTCGGAGCGGCCCTGGCGGTCGTCGCCATGGTGCTGCTTCCGCAGACCGTCGCGGGTGGACTGCTGGCCGCGGCCGCGGCGATCCCCGGCGCGGCGATGCTGTGGGCGGCCCACCGGCGCACCGCCGCCGGCCCGCGGTTCCGGGCCGCCCTGCTCGGCGCCGGCCTGCTCGTCACCGGCGTCACCGGGGCGGTCTGCGCCGTCGTCGAGCGTGTCGCGCCGGAGGCCCGTTTCGACGGCGTCCCGCTCGCCGCGCACCTCTACCTGGTCAACCTGATCCTGGCCACCCTGGTGACGCTGCCCGGCCTGATGCGGCCCCAGCAGGCCCGCGATCCGCTCGGCCGGCTCCGGGTCATGCTCGACATCGTCGGGGTGTCGGCCTGCCTGATCCTGCCGACCTGGGTGCTCATCCTCAGCGGCGGCTACCTGCGCGGCGCCTCGGCGATCGCGTCGTTCCTCGGCGCCGTCGCCACCGCGATGGCCGCCGTCGCCGGGGTGCACGCGACCCGGCACCGCGCCGCCCTGCGCTGGGCCGGCCCCGCCGTCGCCCTGGCCCTGATCTGCCTCATCGCGCTGGTGATCTCGGCCGACAACCCCAGCAACCCGAACTCGCCGCCCGCCGCGCTGGCCGCCGGTCTCGCGATGAACGTGGCCGGCTGGGCGATGTGGTGGGGCACCGTCCGGGTCGACCCCGACTCGGCGCCCCTCCCGGCCGACGGCAGCGAGCCCGCCGCCGGGTTCCCGCTGTTCACCCTGCCGGTGCTGGGCGCGGCGATCTCGGTGGTGGCCCGGCTGCTGCACGGCGGCCACCTGGACGCCCCGGCCATCGCGCTCGCGGTGATCGCGCTGCTCGCGGTGGCGACCCGGGAGTTCGTGGCGGCCATCGTGCTGCGCCGGCACGCCGCCCACCTGACCTATCACGGCAACCGGCTGCGCAGCCTGATGTTCGGCTCCTCCGACGTGGCGATGGTGCTCGACCGCGATCTGACGGTGCGCTGGCAGTCCCCGGCGGCCGCCCGGCACTTCGGGCTCTCCGACTCCGGCGTGCTGAACCGGCCGGTCACCGCCCTGGTCGACGCCTCGCAGGCCGCCGCCCTGGAGCGCTTCCTGACCGCACGCCTCGGCGATCCCGTTCCCCCTGTCGTTTCCGTCTCTCCCGGTTCTCTTGTTTCTCCCGACTCGCCCGCCTCTCCTGGTTCTCCCCCTTCTTCCGGCTCGCCCGCCTCTCCTGGCTCTTCGGCCTCTTCCGGTTCTTCCGCTCCTTCCGGTTCTTCCGGCTCTTCGGCCGGCTCCGGGGGCGAGCCCGCCGCGCAGATCTTCTCCGCGGTCTTCCATGACGGTCTCGGCCGGCTCCGGGACACCGAGTGGACCGCCGGCGGCACCGACCCGGGGATTCCCGGGCGCAGCCTGGTGATCCACATCCGGGACGTCAGCGACCAGCGGGAACTCGAACAGGCCCTGCAGCAGGCGACCCACGTGGACACCCTGACCGGGTTGGCCAACGTGCACGGGCTGCGGCACGCCCTCCAGCCGGCCGGCGAGGGCACGCTGATCAAGATGGAGTTGCGCGGGCTGACCGCGATCGCCGAGGTCCACGGCGCCGACTGCGCGGACGCGGTGCTCGTCGAGGCGGTCCGCCGGATCCGGTCCCGGATCGCCGCCACCGACGTGCCGGCCCGGATCGGCGACGCCCGGCTCGCGGTGATCACCCGCAACGGGGCGCTGCTCGCACACGTGCTGGCCAATCAGCTGGTGACCGAGCTGGCCCTGCCGTACGAGATGGACGGGGTGACCGCGCACCTGCAGGTGTGGGCCGGGCTGAGCGACCTGCCCCCGGGCCCGAACGTCGACGAGGTGATGCGGCGGGCCGCTCTGGGCCTGCGGATGGCGAGGTCCCGGCCGCCCGGCGCCGTCGAGTGGTACGACGAGGCGATGGAGGAGCAGCTGGTCCGCCGTTCCACCCTGGAGCAGGATCTGCCGACCGCGCTGGACCGCAGCGAGCTGGAGCTGCTGTTCCAGCCGGTGTTCGAGCTGAACGGCCGCCGCCCGGTCGGCGTCGAGGTGATCCTCAGCTGGCGGCACCCGGCGTTCGGCAGGTTGCCCGCCGCCGAGCTGCTGGCCCTGGCCGACGACCTGGGGGTGCTCGGCGACCTGCGCATCTGGGCGCTGAACCGGATGTGCCGCCAGGCCACCGCGTGGCGCCGCCAGTTGCCGGAGCTGTGGTTCTCGTTCGGCGTCCGCCCCGGTGAGCTGGGTGAGGACGGTTTCCACACCGCCCTGGAGACCGTCCTGGAGACCCACCGTCTGCCGAGGGCGGCCCTGGTGGTCGAGATCAGCGAGGACGACCTGCACCACGGCCCGGAATCGGACAGACTTCTGGCCGACCACCTGCGCGCGCTGCGCACCAGCGAGATCCGGACCGCGGTGGGCCACTTCGGCGCCGGCCCGACATCACTGAGCCGCTTGCGGATCCTCCCGGTGGACCTGCTGAAGGTCGACCGCAAGGTCTTCAGCCAGGACGATGGAGCCCCCGCGGCGGTAGGCGTGATCATGGAGGTGGCGGTGACCCTGGGCCGCCGCCTGGGCATGGACGTGGTCGCCCACGGCCTGTCCAGCGAGGCCGACCTGGAAACGGTACTGGCCACAGGTTGCCGCCTGGGCCAGGGCGACCAGCTGGCCCGCCCACTGCCGGCCGAACACGTGGAGGCCTTGATCGAACGCTTCCGGGACATCCCGATCCCCCCTTCCCCAACAATCGCCCGCCTGGTCCAACGCCGCCCCGGCGACTGACCCGACCCACCCGCCCACCCACCGGGCCGAGGCGGTTCCGGCAACACCGCCCCACCCACCGACGACACCGCCCCACCCACCCACCACCTCAACCAGCCCTTCACCCAAACCCGCCACCCACCCCCACACCGGCCGACCCTCCGCACGGATGGCCTCCGTTTTGGGCCGGGCCACCCTCCGTGCCGGCCACCCTCCGTGCCGGCCACCCTCCGTGCCTGCCACCCTTCGGGTTGGCTGCCCTTCGGGTTGGCCACTCTCAGGGTTGGCCGCTCTCAGGGTTGGCGACCCTCCGGGTTGGGTCGCTCTCCGCGAGAGTGGCATTCGTGCCGGACGCCCACTGCATGTCCTTCTGCGCCCGAGCCCGAGCCCGTGCCCGTGCCTTGCGTCCGTGCCCGGACCCGGCGCCCGTGCCTTGCGTCCGTGCCCGGACCCGGCGCCCGTGCCTTGCGTCCGTGCCCGGACCCTGCGCCCTGCGCCTCGCGCCTTCACCTTGCGGCCGGGCATACACCTCGCGCCCGCGCGTCCTGCCTCAGCCCGCGCACGCGCCTTGCCCTGCCCGCGCGCACGCGCCTCCAGCCGCCGCCACCTACACCCGCCTCCGCAGCCACGGCCCTGGCCCGCCCTCTCTGCGCCGCCTGGAGGGGTGGTGTTCGGGCGTGGTTGGATGGGGGCGTGGCGATCACGGTGGTGGAGAATTCCGAGCGGGGGCGGTTCGAGGCTCGGGACGAGGCGGGGGAAGTCGCCGGAGTTGTCACTTTTCAGGTGACCGGGCCGATCGTCGTCTTCACGCACACCGAGGTCGATCCGCGGTTCGAGGGGCAAGAGGTCGGCGATGCGCTGGCCCGCGCGGTGATGGACGACGCCCGCGACCGGGGGCGCACGGTGGTACCGATGTGTCCCGTGCTGAGCGAATGGCTGGACAAGCACAAGGAGTACGACAAGCTGGTGGCTCGCTCGACCCGCCGGATCAAGTAGTACTCCGGCTGCGCCGCGAACTCTAACGACGGCGCCGATGGTGGGTGGGCACGGACCGGCGTGGGCTGCCAGCTCCTTCCACAGGGCGAACTCTCGGAGCAGCGGGCCGGGGGTCAGGCCGCGTTCGCTGCGCCGGGAACTCTTGCCCCGCCGGGAACTCTTGCCGCGCCGGGAACTCTTGCCGCGACGCGAACTGCCATGTCCGGGCCAGAGGGGCGCGACCCTGAGGGGCCGATGGCGCAAGATTCTGTCTGGGTTAGTGGGCAAGTGCCCATTCGGGTCAGCGGGGCGGGGCCGGAGTCTGCGCCTGCGGCACACCGCAGCCACCACCACGTGCGACCCGTTGGGTCGGTGCCGTCGGATCAGGTAGCCCGTCAGATCAAGTCGCCCACCGGATCAAGGCACCCACCGGATCAAGTGGGGCGGCGTGCCGCCAGCACGGTCAGGGTCAGGGCTGCGGCGGTTAGGGCTGTGATTCCCTGGATGGCGTATACCTGGCCACGGGCGTCGTGGATGAGTGGGGGAGTGCCGACTGACAGACGGGCCGGTTCCGGGGCGGTGCAGGTCCACTCGTGGTCGCCGGGTGGGGAAGCGGTCAGCAGCAGGAGTCCGCGCCACCCGTGGGTGGTGATGTCCTGGTCGCGGGTCGGCATGATCGACGTCGACACCTGGCCGCCGGGTTCGCAGGCGGGCTCGGTGTCCGTGGTCGACCACACCATCCGTGGGCCGTCGCTGAACGTGATGGTCACCGGTGTTCCGGCCTCGATCGGCTCGCCGGGGTCGCCTGATCCGAGCAGGCCGGCCAGCAGCGCGCCCACCGTGAGTGCCCCGGCGAAGGCGATCACCGCGCCGGTGGCGAGCAGCACCCGGACGGGTGAGGCCGCCACGGGAATCGGGTTCATGGATGCATTGTCGCGGGATAGCCCGGGCCCCGGGCCACCCCGTCTGGGTGCCCGGGTCATCCCGCCGGGCCCCGGCAATCCCGCTCCGGGCACATCCAGGTCATCTAGCCCGGCCTTCCGCTCGGGTGACCCGGGCTGTCCCGCCCGGGTGACCCGAGCGGGAAAGTCCGGGGCTACTTGCTGGAGTCGGCCAGTTGGGTGATCGCGACGGCGGCGCGGATCTGCGGGCTGCGGCCCAGGTCGCCGATGGTCTTGATGCCGAAGGCCTTGTCGAGGGCGTCGGCGTCGGACTTGCTGACGCCGGCGAGGGCGTCGACCGGGGCGTCCGGCAGGGCCTGCAGGTCGTGGTCCTCGAACTTCTTGTCGAGCAGTCTGTCGAGGTTGGCGTTGACCGTCATCTCTGACCTTTCACTCGGAGTCGCGAAGCCGTCACCGTGGGCGAAGGCGTAAAACGGACACTAGCACGTACGACTGTACGGTTGACCGCTCATCACTCCATCGTGGAGTGAGTGAATGACGCCACCGGGTCACCCGTACCCGAATGGTCGGGTTTGCAGTCCGGTGGCGACCTGGTTGCGGATGTGCCGGGACAGCTCCGCCCCGGCCGGTCCGTGCCGATGATGACCTCAGACGATCGAGGAGGCGGAGCACGTGACGCAGGCTCTGTTGAACCGCGCGGAACCGGGTGAGCCGGTCGACGTGGCGGTCCTGCGCGCCGGTGAGCCGGACGCCGAGCCCGAACCGGATCCCGCCCGGCAGGCGAAACTGACCCGGATCTGGCGGTTCTGGCTGGCCGGCGCCCTGTTGTACTGCGTCGGCCAGCTGTTCACCACGCCGACCGGCCCGGTCGGTGGCCTGATGACGATCGCGATGCCGCTGATCTTCTCCGCCGGGATCGCCGCCGGGGTGTGGCTGAACCGTCCCCGGCCGAGCTGGCCGTGGCTGCTGCTGGCGAGCGCCGGGCTGATCACCGTTCTGGGGTACGTCTTCTTCTTCGCCGGCGCCACCTCCGTCGCCTTCCCGGTCTTCATGGTCATCTACCCGGTCGAGGCGGCGGCGCTGCTGTTCATCGTCCGCAGCGCCTCCTGGCGGCAGGACCGGGCCGGCATGCTCGACGCGCTGATGATCAGTGTCGGTCTCGGGCTGGCGTGCTGGCTGCTGGTGATCACCCCGTTGATCCGCTTGAAGACCGAGGCGTACGGGGATGTCTACGCCGCCCTGTTCCCGTTCGGCGACGTACTCCTGCTGGGTGTCCTGATCCGGTTCTTCACCTCCATCGGACAGCGCAACGCCGCGTTCTGGCAGCTCAGTGTCTCGATCGTGGTGCAGGCGGCGACGCACATGGTCAGCCTGGCGGCGATGATCTTCGCGGTCCGCACGCCCGACCTGGCCGCCGTCTCGTCGCTGGCCGCCTTCCTGATGGCCGGCGCGGCGATCCACCCGTCGATGCGGATCCTCACCGGCCGCCCGTTGCGCCCGGTCACCGACATGACGCCCCGGCGGGTCCTGCTGGTCAATCTGACCTGTATGGCCGCTCCGGTGCTGCTGCTGGCGCAGGGCGTGCTGCAGGACGGGCGCGTCGACTGGGTGGCCGCCGGGATCGGCTGCATCCTGCTGTTCGCCCTGGTCACGCTCCGGATGGTCGATCTGGTCGGCCAGGTGCAGGACAAGGCCCGCCAGTTGGACGCGGTCGCCCACATCGACGCGCTGACCGCTCTGCCGAACCGCCGGGCCTGGGATCTGGAGCTGGACCGCCGGATCGCCGCGGCCCGCCGGCACGGCAACCCGGTGGTGGTGGCGATCATCGACCTGGACTACTTCAAGCGGTACAATGACGAGTTCGGGCACCAGGGCGGCGACGAGCTGCTGACCACCGCGGCCGCGGCCTGGCGCAACGAGCTGCGCCCGGAGGATCTGCTGGCCCGGTACGGCGGCGAGGAGTTCGGGGCGATCTTCGACCATGCCCGGCTGGGCGACGCCGACCACATCATCGAGCGCCTGCAGGCGGTGACCCCGCTGGGTCAGACGTTCTCGGCCGGGGCCGCGCAGTGGAACGGCCACGAGACGGCCGAGGAGTTGCTGGCCCGCGCGGACATGGCCCTGTACGCCGCGAAACGGGCCGGCCGCGACCGGGTCTTCGTATCGGCGACCCGCTAGTAGAAGCCTTAGAGCAGCCCCTGATGACGTGCCAGGTGACGGTCGAGGACCCGGGAGTACCCGGCGAAGTCGTGCTCGCGCAGCCGGTCGCCGAGTTCCAGGTGCTCGGCGAACGATTCGGCCGGCTCCAGGTCGGCGACGGTCAGCACGAGCCGGGCCAGCCGCAGCTGGTGGTCGCGCAGCGGTGCGAACAGCCGCTCGGCGACGGGATTGCCGGAGAGGGCGACCACGTCCAGGTGGAAGTCCGCCCCGGCCGTCATGAACGTGGCCAAGTCCCCGGCGGCCATCGCGGCGGCCTGCCGGTCGAGCGGCTCGCGCAGCGCGGCGGCGATCGCCCCGGGGTCGATGCGCAGGGCGGTCACCCGGGCCGCGGCGGTCCGTTCGAGGGCCTCGCGCACCTCGAGCACATCGGTGACCTCATCGACACCAAGGAGGGTCATGCCTGCATGCTCCCACGAGGGATCCTCACCTGTTGAAGACGGTCACCTCGATGGCGTAGTGGTCGGCCCGGTACAGGTTGTCCGAGTACTCGACGGCTGCTCCGGTGCTGTCGAACGACGTACGCTGCATGCTGATCAGCGGGGTGTGCGGCCCGATGTCCAGCAGCCGGGCCTGGGCCGGGGTGGCCGCCTTGGCGGTGATCCGCTGTTTGGCGACCGACGGCCGGCCGTTCCACTCGCCCATCATCCGGTAGAGGCTGCGGGTGGCCAGGTGGTCGCCGTTGAGGTCGGCGAACCGGGGCGGCAGCCAGTTGCGCAGCACCGCGAGGGGCATCCCGTCGGCGAGCCGCAGCCGTTCGCAGTGCACCAGCTCCTCGCCGGCGTTCAGGCCGAGCATCCGGGCGGCGTGCCTGTCGACGCAGTCGCGCTCGAAGTTCAGCACCCGGGTCTGTGGCTGCCGACCGGCGGCGGCCAGGTCGTCGAAGAGGCTGGTCAGGGCGACCCGGCGGCGGACCTGGACGTCGGTGACCCGGGTGCCGACGCCGCGTTTGCGGGTGAGCAGCCCCTTGTCGACCAGCTCCTCGATGGCCCGGCGGACGGTCGGGCGGGAGATCTCCAGGCTGTCGGCGAGCTCGATCTCGGTGGGGATCCGCTCGCCGGGGACCAGCTCGCCCCGGTCGATGGCCTCCTCCAGGCGGCGGCCGATCTGGAAGTAGATCGGCACGGGGCTGTTGCGGTCGATTTCCAGGGGCGGCATCGGCATCGGCATCGGCGGTTCACCTGCTCACATAGACGAAGGTTCATCGGCGGTGGCGGAAGTTTGTCAGTGCGTTCAGAACAATGTCAAGACAAACTCTTGACGTGATCGACATCGCGTCCGAAGCTGGCCACACGGGCCGCGGAAACCTTCGCGACACGCTGCTGTAACGCGCCCATCGGCGGTGAAGGAGACAGTAAATGACCGGCTTCGCGGATCGCGTCGGCGGCGCCCCGATCTCCTGGGGCGTCTGCGAGGCGCCCGGCTGGGGGCACGAGCTGCCCGCCGACCGGGTGCTGGCGGAGATGAGCGGGCTCGGGCTGCGGGCCACCGAGCTGGGCCCGACCGGATACCTGGGGCAGACCCCGGCGGACGTCCGGGCCACCCTGGACCGCAACGGCCTGACCCTGATCGGCGGTTTCCTGCCGGTGCCGATGCACGTCTGCACCGCCGAGGACCTGGCCGAGGCCGCCGCCGCGATGGACACCCTGGCCGCCGCGGGCGCCGAGGTGGTGGTGCTGGCCGCGCGGTCCGCCGACGGCAGTTACGACCACAAGGTGGTGCTGACCGACGCCGAGTGGCACAGTCTGTTCGCCGTCCTGGAGACGCTGCAGAGGATGGCCGCCGAGCGTGGCCTGCGGGCCAGCCTGCACCCGCACGTCGGCACCGCGGTGGAGACCCGGGAGGCGGTGCTGCGGCTGCTCGACGGCAGCGACGTGCCGCTCTGCCTGGACACCGGCCACCTGCTGATCGGCGGCATGCAGCCGGCCGAGCTGCTCGAACTGGCCGCCGGCCGGATCACCCACGTGCATCTCAAGGACGTGAACCTCGCGGTCGCCGCCACCGTGCAGGACGGTTCCATCGCGTACATCGACGGGGTCCGCAACGGGATGTACACGCCGCTCGGCTCCGGTGACGTGGACGTCGCCGGCATCGTCGCCGCTCTGGAGGCCGCCGGTTACACCGGCTGGTACGTCCTCGAGCAGGACTGCGCCCTGGCCGGGGCGCCGGCCTCCGGGGAGGGCCCGATCGGCGACGTCCGTACCAGCATCAAGTTCCTCACGGAGGTTTCCCGATGACCACCATGCTCGCATCGGACCAGACCGGTCCGCAGACCGGAGGCCGCGCGGTGAAGCGGATCGGGATCATCGGCACCGGCATCATGGGCACCGACCACGCCCGCCTGCTCACCGAAGCCGTCTCCGGCGCGGTCGTCGCCGGCGTCTTCGACCTGGACACCGAGCGGGCCGCCGGGGCCGCGGCGAGCAGCGGCGGCGCGCGGGTCTTCGCCGACCCGTACGAGCTGATCTCCGACGGCGGCATCGACGCGGTGCTGATCGCCTCCTCGGACGCCACCCACGAGGCGTTCGTGCTGGCGTGCATCGAGGCCGGCAAGCCGGTGCTGTGCGAGAAGCCGCTCGCGCCGACGGTCGAGGGCTGCGCCCGGATCCTGGAGGCCGAGACCGCGCACGGCAGCCGGCTGGTCACGGTCGGATTCATGCGCCGGTACGACCCGGGCTACACCGACCTCAAGACGCTGCTCAAGGACGGCGCGGTGGGCGCGCCGCTGATGCTGCACAACGTGCACCGCAACCCGGCCGCGGTGCCCGGCCTGCCCGACGCCGCGGTGATCACCAACTCGGCGGTGCACGAGCTGGACGTCACCCGCTGGCTCTTCGACGAGGAGATCGTCGAGGTGACCGTGCACCGGCCGCGGGCCACCGCGCAGGGCGGCGGCACCCAGGATCCGCAGTTCCTGATCCTCAGGACGGCTTCCGGGGTACTGTCCGACGTCGAGATCTTCGTCAACGCCCGGTACGGCTACGAGGTGCGCTGTGAACTGGTCGCCGAGGCGGGCACCGTCACCCTCGACGCCCCGCCGCCGACCTCGGTGCGCCGGGGCGGTCTGCACGCCCGGGAACTGCCCGGTGACTGGCGGCCCCGATTCGCCGAGGCGTACCGTCTGGAATTGCAGGACTGGATCGACGGGACCGGGGGCGGAGCGACCGCCTGGGACGGTTTCGCGGCCACTTTCGTCGCACAGGCCTGTGTCGCCGCGCTGGAAAGCGGAGAGCGTCATTCGGTGGACCTTCCACCGGTTCCCGCGCTCTATCGCTGATGGCCTTTCGGGGGAGCCGTGATAAACGGTTCCCCCTTTATTCACGTCATTAGGAAAGAGGACGACTTGACCGAAACGGATCCTGCCTTCCACACCCGTGTCCGCACCGCTCTGGACCGGGAGGTCGGCGGGATTCTCGGCGAGGACGCCGGCCTGTGGCGGACGATGCAGCACCGCCGGCTCGCCGAGCGGGTCAAGACGCTGGCCGCGGCCCGGAGGTTGACCGGCACGTCCCACGAAGAGCCGATGAGCGAGCTGATCGGGCTGCTGCGGGGCCTGCAGAACCCCAGCGGCCTGTTCCGCGGCGGCGACAACGTCGACTCCCCGCCGGACTCCGCGTTCAGCGTCAACGACCTGGCCGACGCCGCGTACCTGCTGCGCGATGCGGGCGGCGTCGGTCAGCAGCTCGCCGAGCTGCTGGAAAGCATGACTCCGGCCCTGGTCAAGGGCGGTGTACACACCCCGAACCATCGGTGGGAGCTGTCCGCGGCGCTGGCCCGGCTGCACCGCCTGGAGCCGCGGCCGGAACTGGCCGACCGGGTGGGGCAGTGGCTGGCCGAACGGGTCGACATCGAGGACGGCCTGTGGTCCGAGCGCAGTGCCAACTACGCCGCGCACGTCTCCAACCCGTCGCTGCTGACCATCGCGGAGGTCTTCGACCGGCCGGATCTGGTGGACGCGGTCGAGCAGAACCTGACCGCCACCCTCGACCTGCTGCTGCCGGACGGCACCGTGGAGACGGTGCTGTCCCGGCGCCAGGACCAGCGATGGCCGAAGCCGCTGTGCTCCTACCTGCTGCCGTTGCGGCAACTCGCGGTGCAGCGCCGGCGTGGCGACCTGGCCTGGGCCGCCGGCATCGCCCTGGAGCAGGGCATCGAGGCGCCCGGGTACGCCGCCGCCGCACTGCTGATCACCCCGGACGTCGGCGCCCCGCTCCCGCCGGCACAGGCTCCGCCGGTGCCGCGCAGACGGCACTTCGCCGCCGCGGGCACGCTCACCGACCACGGCCGGACCCGGGCAGCGGTGGTGTTCGGAGGTTCCGATCATGCCCGCCACCAGCGGATCCGTTCCGGTCTGGCGAATTCGCCGACGTTCCTGCGGCTGTACTGCGGCGCCGTGGTCCTGGACAGCGTCCGGCTGTCGCGCACCTTCTTCGGCCTGGGCCCGTTCCGGTCCGACGGGCTGACCCTGGACGGCGACACGGCGGTGCTCGGCGAGGCCGTGTCGGCGGCCTACTACCAGCCCCTGAACGGTGCCGATCGGGACGGCCGGGGCGACTACCGGGTCACCGACGACGGCCGGTTCAGCGCCGCGATGGCCTTCGACCGGCGGGGCCGTGACCAGGTCACCCTGCGTACCGATGTTCGGGTGACCCTGACCGAGACGGGCGCCGATCTGGACGTCGAGGTGGCCGGCGTGGTGGTGGACTGGTCTCTGGAGCTCGCGTTCCGCCCGGGCGGAACCCTGTCCGGCGCGGCTGCGCTGGGTGACGACCGATGGCACCTGGAGTCGGGTACGGCCACCTACCGGGTGGAGGACGACGCACTGAGCGTCACCGTGCTCGAGTCCCCGGAGACGCCGGCCGAGGCCGGCCCGGGCTATCAGCCGGGGGAGGAGTACGAGTTTCTCGGGGGCACCGACGCGGTCGGTGGTGTTCGCCTCTACGTGACCGGAAAAGCCCCTGCACGGCTGCGACTGCGGATCGCTGCCGCCGACAATTAGGAAACATTACCGGCGAAGTGCCACCGAGGAATTAGGCACAAGTCGATAAAGTCTTTACCTGTGAATGAACTTGTCGTTGACGAGGTAAGCGCTTTCCTCTAGCGTCCTGCCTCACGACAAGGCATTTCATCGAGGAGATAGTCATGGGGATTTCGGCCTTTGCCCGGAAGGGACGCCTGAGCACGCTCGCCGTGGGCGTCGTCGCCACCCTCGCGCTCAGCGCCTGCGGATCCGGCTCCGACGGTGGAGACGGTGACGTCAAGAGCATCACCTTCTGGTACTCGACCAACGCCCAGGACAAGGGCTACACCGATCTGGCCGCCGAGTTCGAGGCCAAGGAGGGCATCAAGGTCGAGATCGTCAACATCCCGAACGACGGGTACAAGGACAAGCTGAAGCAGGCCGCGCAGGCGAACGAGCTGCCGGACAGCGGCAGCGTCCCGGCCCTGGACCCGCTCTGGGTGAACCAGGTGCAGGACCTCTCGTCGATCGCCAACAACGAGGCGAACAAGATCAACAAGGACCTGATCACCGTCCAGGACGGCAAGGTCCTCGCGATCCCCTCGGACATCACCGCCGCCGGGCTCTACATCAACAAGAGCCTGTTCGACAAGGCCAAGGTCGAGTACCCCACCGACCCGGCCAACACCTGGACCTGGGACGAGTTCCTCGCCGCCACCGCCAAGGTGAAGGCCGCCACCAGCGCCAAGTACGAGCTGGTCTACGACAACTCGCCGGCCCGCATCCGGTCCTGGGTCTACACCCACGGCGGCAAGGGCTTCCAGCTCGGCCCGGACAACAAGTTCGCCCAGCCGGACGCCGCCACCGTGACGGCGCTCGAGGGCTTCAAGGCGATCAACGACGACAAGGTCATGCCGAAGTCGGTCTGGACCTCCGGCGCCGACCCGTCCGCCCTGTTCAAGAGCGGCCAGGTCGTCGCGTACTACTCCGGTGTCTGGCAGGTCGCCGACTTCGCCGACGGCATCACCGAGTTCGAGTGGGCCGCCGCGCCGACCCCGGCCCAGCCGGTGCACGCCACCGACATCAACCTCGGTGGTCTGGTGACCGCGTTCAACGGTGACAAGGCCGAGGCCGCCAAGAAGTGGGTCGACTTCCTCTTCCAGCCGGCCAACTACACCAAGCTGGCGCAGACCAACGGCTACCTCCCGATCGAGCAGGGCCTGGACCTGAAGTACCCGTTCGAGAAGCAGGCCGCCCTGGACGCCTTCGCGCTCTACAACAAGGAGATCGAGCTCGCCGACCCGATCTCGCCGTCCGGTCAGGCCGCGCAGACCACGCTCCTGCTGGCCGGCAAGCCCGCCGCCGAGGACCCCACCAAGGTCGAGATGGCCAAGTTCATCAACGGTGAGCAGGACGTCAACGCCACCGTGAAGAACATCGTCGACGGCTGGAACGTGCAGCTCAACTGACCGACCATGGCGTGCGGCCCACCCCGCGGGGTGGGCCGCATCCGCAGGAAAGAGAGTGCACCATGGTCGACACCGCGGTGGCCCAGCCCCGGAAGCGGCGGAAGCTGAACAGCTACGTCGGGGCACCCCTGCTCTTCATCATCGTCAACCTGACCCTGTTCTGCCTGTTCTTCGTCTGGCCCGCGGTGATCGGCCTGGGCTACTCGTTCACCAGCTACACCGGCATCGGCGACGCCCCGTTCGTCGGCGGCGACAACTACGCCCGCCTGATGGACGACCCGGCGTTCTGGGCGGCCCTGTGGCGCAGCGTGATCTACACCGCCACCGTCGTCCCGCTCAGCGTCGTCGCCGCGCTCGGCACGGCATACCTGCTGGTCAGCCCGTACACCAAGGGCAAGGGTTTTGCTCGGGTCATCTTCTTCCTGCCCTGGCTGATCTCCCCGATCATCGCCGGTGTCATCTGGCGCTGGCTGTTCGGTGAGAACTTCGGCCTGGTCAACTTCATCATCACCGAGCTGGGTTTCGACGCGGTGCCGTGGCAGTCCAACGCCGACCTCTCGCTGATGGTGGTGATCATCGCCGCGGTCTGGGGCAGCACCGCGTTCAACATGCTGCTCTTCGTCGCCGCGCTGAAGAACGTGCCGGTCTCGTACTACGAGGCGGCCGATCTGGACGGCGCCGGCGCCTGGCAGAAGTTCCGCTCGATCACCCTGCCGGCCATCGCGCCGACCACGTTCATCGTGGTGCTGCTCAGCACGCTGCACGCGATGAAGGAGTACAGCCTGATCGTCGCGGTCAACGCCGGTGGGCCGGGCACCGCGAACAACCTGATCGTGCAGTACATCTACCAGACCGGTTTCCGGAAGGCGCAGATCGGTTACGCCAGCGCGGCGTCGTTCGTACTGCTGCTGATCCTGATGATCATCGCCCTGATCCAGATGCTGGCCAACCGCCGGAAGGAGAGCTGAGATGGCCGCCGAGACCAAGAAGCCGCCCGCGTTGCGTACGCCGCGGCAGGCGCTGAACAAGAAACCCGGCAGCCGGACCGGCGACCTGGCCCGCAAGATCAGCTCCAGCTCGGTGTTGTGGCTGCTGGTCGTGGTCTACGGCTTCCCGACGCTCTGGTTCGTGATGAGCTCGTTCAAGCCGGCCGGCGAGCTGTTCTCCTACCCGCTGACGTTCTTCCCGAGCCGGTTCACCCTGGACGGGTACGCCGAGGCGTGGACCAAGTTCGACTTCGCCGGTTACTTCGTCAACACGCTGATCGTGGCGGTCGGCGCCACCCTGCTCACCGTGGTGGCCAGTGCCGCCGCCGGTTACGCCCTGGCCAAGTACCAGAGCTGGTGGCTGAAGATCTTCGCGGTCTGCATCATCGCCACCACCATGCTGCCCGGTGAGACGATCCTCGCCCCGCTCTTCGTGGTGGTCCGCGACCTCGGTCTCTACAACAACCTGGCCGGTGTGATCGTCCCCGCGGTCATCACCGCCACCGGCACGTTCATGTTCCGCCAGTTCTTCGTGACGGTGCCGAACGACCTGCTCGAGGCGGCCCGCATCGACGGCTCCGGTGAGGTCTCCACCTTCATCCGGATCATGCTCCCGCTGGCCAAGCCGATCATCATGACCCTGGCGATCTTCTCGTTCCAGTGGCGCTGGAACGACTACCTCTGGCCGTTGATCATCCTCAACGACCCGAACGAGTTCACCCTGCAGATCGGCGTCGCCAGCATCATCGGCGCGCAGAACATCAACTGGTCCGTCCTGCTCGGCGCTTCGGTGATGTCCATGATCCCTCTCGTCGCGATCTATCTGATCTTCCAGAAGTACGTGATGAGCGCGGACATGAACGCCGGCCTCAAAGACTGAGGGATAACTTCATGACTGCCCCCGTCCTCTCCCGCCGCTCCCTGCTCGCCGTCACGGCGGCCGGTTTCGCCGCTCCCTGGCTGAGCCGGCCCGCCGTCGCCGCGGCGATCCCCGATTTTGTCGACGACTACCGGTCCAACCTGACGGCCAACCTCACGGTCGACACCAACGCGGCCGTACGCATCCTGTCCGGCGTGCAGAAGTACTGGCGGACCGGCTCCGCCTGGAACACCGGCACCGTCCTGGACCGGGCCACGCTCCGCGCCAACGTGCGGTTCTGCGAGACCCGCACCGCCTCCCGGACCGCCGCCGAGGGCGCCCGTGCCTTCGTCGTCGACCGCCAGCACCAGAGTTACGCCGTGATCGCCGGGCTCGGGCCGTGGGCCGCCGCCTACCGGACCGCCGCGCTCGCGGTCACCGGCATCACCGAGGCGCCGGCCACCACCCCGGCCACCACGGTCAGCGACTTCGTCCCGGCGGGCGCACCGGCCGGCGCCACCAACGGCGCGGGTTCCCCGACGTCCGAGCTGGGCCAGATCGTCACGCTGGTCAACACGGTCCGCGGCAACTGGTCGTCGTCGAACCCGGGCAAGTTCGCCGTCCAGTACCCGCGCCCGTGGCGGATGACCACTGACAGCACGGTCGTCGACACCGGCGCCGTCGACGAGTTCGGCTTCCCGGTCTACCGGTCCAAGGTCGTGGTGGTGCCGCAGCTGCTGCGCCAGCGCGGTCTCACCCCGGCCGACGACGGCGGTTTCCCCAGCGGCCACACCAACGCGCTGTTCCTGGCCGCGCTCTCCTTCGCCTACGCCTTCCCGGAGCGGTACCAGGAGCTGCTGACCACGGCGTTCGACCTGGCCGACACCCGGATCACCGCGGGCATGCACTCGCCGCTGGACGTGGTCAGCGGCCGGATCCTGGCCACCGCGCTCGCTGCCGCGATCTTGAACGACCCGGTGAACGTCGAACTCAAGGCGGCGGCCCGGGCCCAGGCGCAGGCGTTCCTCGCGGCCAATTCCCCGACCACGACTGATGGGTACGCCGACCGGGCCGCCAACCGCAGATCGATCCTCCCGCGGCTCACCTACATCCTCCCGCGCACCGGCCGGGACAAGCCGCTGACCGTGCCGAAGGGCGCCGAGGTGCTGCTGGAGACCCGCCAGCCGTACCTGACCGCCGCCCAGCGCCGCGCCGTGCTGCGCTCGACCGCCCTGCCCGCCGGATACGCCCTGCTCGACGGCCCGGAGCAGTGGGGACGCCTGGACCTGTACAAGGCGGCCGACGGCTACGGCGCGTTCGAGTCCGACGTGGACGTGACGATCGACGTCGACGACGTCTGGCGCAACGACATCTCCGGCCCCGGCGGCCTGACCAAACGTGGCACCGGAACCCTCACCCTGACCGGCGCGAACACCTTCCGCGGCGGGATCCGGATCCTCGGCGGCACCCTGGCCGGCTCACTCGGCCGCGGAGACCTCGAGATCCGCGGCGGGCTACGGCTCGCACGTCCCCAGAAGGCGAAGAACGTCACCATCGGGGCCGGCAGCACCCTTGTCGTGGAAGTCGGCAAACCCGGCGTGTTCCCCGCGCTGTCGGCTGACCGCGTGACCGGGAAGTTCGCCCGGGTCACCGCCCCCGGCTTCAAGGCCGAGGCGATCTACACCCGTGACTCCGTGAAGGTGAAGGTCAGCAAGGCATGAGCGTGCCACGGGTGGTGCTGGCCGGAGCGCACGGCCACGGCAGCGGTCATCTGCACAACCTCGCGCGGCTGCACGAGGCCGGCCGGATCCGGTTCGTCGGGGTGGCCGACCCGGTCGCCCTCCAGGACGGGGAGCTGACCCTGGCCGGGGACGCCCGCTGGGCCCCCGACCTGGGCGTTCTCCTCACCGAGACCACCCCGGACGTCGTGGTGGTCTGCACCCCCGTGCACACCCACACCGAACTCGCCGCGGCCGCGATGCGGGCCGGCGCGGACGTCTTCCTGGAGAAGCCGGTCGCGCCGACCCTGGCCGAGTTCGAGCACCTGGTGGCCGTCCAGCGGGAGACCGGCCGGGTGGTCCAGGTCGGTTTCCAGGCCAACGGCTCGGGCGCGGTCACCGAACTCCGGCGGCGCATCGCCGCCGGGGACCTCGGCGAGATCCGCGGCATCGGCGCGACCGGGCTCTGGTGGCGCGGCGACGAGTACTGGAACCGGGCCGCCTGGGCCGGCCGCCGGCACCTGGCCGGCCGCGAGGTCAACGACGGCGCGCTGACCAACCCGTTCGCGCACGCCATCGCCCTGGCCCTGGTCCTGGACGGCTCCGGCGGCGCGGACCCGGTCCGCCGGGTCGAGCTGGACGCTTACCGGACCCGGGCCGCGGAGTCGCACGACACCGCGAGCGTGCGGATCCTGACCGCCCGCGGCACCCCGGTCACGGTCGCCGCCACCCTGTGCGCGCAGCCGGAGAGCGAACCGGTCGTCACCGTGCACGGCAGCCTCGACAGCGTGGAGCTGCACTACACCGAGGACCTGCTGATCAGTGCCGACGGCGCGACCCGGCACCCGCGTACCGACCTGATGGAGAACCTCCTGGACCACCGCGACGGCGCCGCCGATCTGCTGGTGCCGCTGGCCGGGTGTCTGGCGTTCACCCAGGTCGTGGAGGCGGTGCGGCTCGGGCCCGACCCGCTGCCGGTCGCGCAGGAGGACCTCACCGATCTGATCGATCTGACCCGGCGGGCCGCGGCCGGGGGCAGTCTGTACAGCGAGCTGGGCGCGGACTGGGCTCGTGCGACACCGTTCATCTGGACACCTTCAGTACCGGCTCGGGAAGGCAACTGACACCCATGCGGATCACCGCGATCGAGGGCACCGATCTCTTCATCGGGACGGAGGCGGCACCCCGGCAGGTCGTCCGGGTCACCGTCGCCGCCGACGAGGCGACCGACTCCTTGCGGGTACGGATAGAGGGCCCCACCGTACGTACGCCCGAACCGGTGTCGATCTCCGCCCTTGCCGCCGGTGAGACCAGAACCGTCGAGGTCGGCGTGCACATCTCGGCGCCCGCGACGGCCGGCTCCCCGCACCGGGTGACCGCCGTCGCCGGGTCTGCCCAGCTGGACGGCCAGATCCGGGCGGCCGACACCGGCTGGACGATGTGGATGGTGTCGCACTTCCACTATGACCCGGTGTGGTGGAACACCCAGCGCGGGTTCACCGAGGTGTGGCAGCAGCTGCCCGACGTGCCGAAGGCCGACAAGCTCCGGCCGGCGTTCGTCCGGACCGCGTTCGATCTGGTCCGCGCGCACCTCGACGCGGCCCGCCTGGACGAGGACTACCGCTTCGTCCTCGCCGAGATCGACTACCTGAAGCCGTACTGGGACGTCTACCCGGAGGACCGCGCCGACCTGCGCCGGATGCTGAGCGAGGGCCGGGTCGAGCTGGTCGGCGGCATGTACAACGAGCCGAACACCAACCTCACCCACCCCGAGTCGACGATCCGCAACACCGCACTCGGCGTGGAGTACCAGCGTGACGTCCTCGGCGGCGACCCGCAGACCGCCTGGATGCTGGACGTTTTCGGACACGACCCGGCGTTCCCCGGCCTGATGGCGGACGCCGGGCTGACCTCCAACTCGTGGGCGCGCGGTCCGTTCCACCACATCGGGCCGCGCCGGCACACCGGCGACATGGAGCGGATGCAGTTCCCCAGCGAGTTCGAGTGGATCTCGCCGAGCGGTCGGGGACTGCTCACCTCCTACATGGCCAACCACTACGTGGCCGGGTGGGACGTGGAGCGCAAAGAGACCCTCGAAGAGGCCATGGCAGAGGCCTACCATCAGTACCGTGAGCTGCGGAAAGTCGCCGCCACCCGGAACGTGATGCTGCCCGTCGGGCACGACCACAACATCCCGTCGAAGTGGTGCACCGAGATCCACCGGGAGTGGGCCAAGCGGTATGTGTGGCCGCGGTTCCGGATGGGGATCCCGCGGGACTTCTTCGATGCGGTGCGGGCCGGCTCCACCGGTTTCTCGCCACAGACCCGGGACATGAACCCGGTGTACACCGGCAAGGACGTCTCCTACATCGACACCAAGCAGGCGCAGCGGGCCATCGAGACGATCGTTCTCGACGCCGAGCGCCTGGGGACCCTGGCCGGGTTGCTCGGTACCGAATACCCCGCCGTCGCTCTGGACAAGGCGTGGAAGCTGCTCGCCTACGGGGCGCACCACGACGCGGTCACCGGGACCGAATCCGATCAGGTCTATCTGGACCTTCTCGCGGGCTGGCGGGAGGCGTTCGAGCTGGGTGCCGCGTCCCGGCGGTCCGCCGTCGCCGGGCTCGCCGCCGCCGCTGACACCCGGGGTGACGGGCCGGCGGTGCTGGTCGCCAACTCGCTGTCCTGGGAACGCGGGGGAGTGGTGCGGCTCGACCTCGACTTCCCGGCGCCCGGACCGTCCGCGGTCTCGCTCGGTGTCCCCGCCGTCGCCGACGCCTTCACCACCCACGCCGATGGCACCCTCGCATCGGTGAGCCTGACCGCTCTTGCCCAGTCTGTTCCGTCTCTCGGCTACCAGGTCTGGCACGTCGGGTCGGACACCGCTGCGGCGGTCACCGGCTGGCTTCCGGCCGCCGGCGAGCCCGTCATCGCCAACGACCGGTTCTCGGTACGGATGGAGCACGGTGCCCTGACCAGCATCCTGGACCTGCGCAGCGGTCGTGAACTGCTGCGATCCGGCGGGTTCGGCGATCAGATCGTGGTGCAGGAGGAGTATCCGGACCACCCGTACTGGGGCGAGGGCCCGTGGCACCTGCTGCCCAAGGGCCCC
This sequence comes from Actinoplanes couchii, assembly GCF_016862075.1. Lineage (GTDB taxonomy): Bacteria > Actinomycetota > Actinomycetes > Mycobacteriales > Micromonosporaceae > Actinoplanes > Actinoplanes couchii. The sequence goes on from NZ_BOMG01000021.1 coordinate 101,351, forward strand.
GGGGTGTCGCCGGCCACCGCCGAGGTCCGGGTGCTGCACAGTGCCGTCGGCAGCCGCCTGGTGGCCTCGTCGGTCCTCGACGAGCTGCGGATCACCCGTGAGGTGACGCTGTACCACGGGTCGGACCGGATCGAGTTCCGCACCCACGTCGACGGGTCGATCGGGCAGGACCGCCTGCTGCGGGTCCGGTTCGACCTCGACGTGCCCGGGGCGCTGCCGGTCTCCGAGGTGGGGTTCGCCGCGATCGGGCGGTCCTTCGGCTATCCCGAACTGGACACCGCCGAGAACCTGTGGACGCTGGACAACCCGGCGCACACCTGGGCCGGCCTGTCGTCCACCGCCCGTCTCCGTTTCGCCGACGGCACCCAGAAGGCCATCGGGGTAGCCGAGGTGATCGGTTCCGGCGATCTCCGTGACGTGGTGGTGGCCCTGGTCCAGAAGGGCGTGACCTCGACGGCGACCGTCCCGGACAGCCACCGTTACGGCTCCCTGGACGCCGACTCCAACATGCCGGACATCCGGATCGCCATCGGCGAGAACTCTTTCACGGCAGCGGTCCTGGCCGAGTCGGACCCGGCGTACACGGAGCTGCTGGCCACCCACGGCCACGTCTTCATCCCGGCGATCCCGGTCTCCGGGACCGACCTCCGGGGCCCCCGCGACCTCCCGGTCCTGATAGTCACCGACCCCGCTTCTCTGATCACCGACCTGTCCGACGCAGTGATCGAAGTCAGCCACCCGCACCCCGCCGCCCGAACCACCGCTTCCTCGCCCGGCATTTCCGACTTTTCCGATTTTTCGGTAGCGGTGGTGAACCAGGGCACGCCCGGCTTCGTGATCAGCCACGACGGTTCGCTCTACGTGAACCTGATGCGCTCCTGCACCGGCTGGCCCAGCGGAGTCTGGATCGACGGCCCGCGCCGTACGGTCCCGGACGGTTCCGGTTTCCAGTTGCAGCACTGGACCCACACCTTCCGCTACAGCCTGGTCGCCGGGGAGGGCGACTGGCGCAAGGCCGGTTTCGTCCGCGCGGGCCAGGAGGCCAACCACCCCCTGATCGCCACCGTCGTCCCGGCGACCTCCGGTGACCTGCCGCCCACGGCGTCCCTCGGCGAGGTGTCCCCGCCAACGGTGGTGTTGGCGGCCTTGAAGCCGGAAAACCACAGGATCACCACCCGCGTGTACGAATCCACCGGCACCCCGGCCCAGGCCCGCATCCGTCTCCACGGCGGCCTCGGCTCCCCGGCCCGAACCACGGTCCTCGGCAAGCCGCTGCCTCTCGAGCCGCTGGCGATGTGTCCCGGTGGCGGACCGCTTCCCGACCTCCGCGAGCCGATCGCCCATGACGGTGATGTCGTCGTTCACCTCGACCCGGCCGACATCGTCACCGTCGCCGCTCAGCCGGCATCGGCTGTCGCGGTGGCCTCGCCGGTGGAGCCGGTCCAGCCGATCTTCACCAGGTACTGGATGCACAACAAGGGGCCCGCCCCGCTGGGCGGCCTGCCGGTGACCGTGCACATCGACGCGTCCGGCCCTGCCGCGCGTCTGACGGTCAGCACCAGCACCGGGCCCGCATCCGGCGAGGTGACCCTGGACGTCCCGCCGGGCTTGACCGTCTCCCCGTCCGGCCCGTTCCGTTACGACCTGGCGGCCGGTGCCCACCAGCAGTTCGACCTGACGCTGTCCGGTGCGGCGGAGGGCGGTCGCCATCTGGTGGCGAGGATCGTCGACCCGCAGGGCCAGCTCCTGGAGGACGCGGTGACCCTGTCCCCGGCCGAGATCCAGGCCGACCTGACCCCGGCGGCGCTGACGGTGACCCCGGGTGAGACCGCCACCGTGCGCCTCGCCCTGCACAACCCGGGCGCGGGCCCGCTGCGAGGCGAGGCCCAGCTGTTGTCCCCGTTCGGCACCTGGGGGGACACCGGTGACGAGCTGTCGATCCAGCCATGGATCCAGGGCTACGCCCTGCAGCCGGGCGAGTCGGCCACAGTGGAGTTCACCGTCCGAGCGGCTCCGACGGCCCGGCCGAAGAGCGAGTGGTGGGCCTTGGCCAGGGTCACGGCACTGGGCGAGGTCGCGTACACCGCTTCGATCTCCTTGTCCGTCGCCCTTCGCCCCTGACTGCCCGGCCGGCCGGGCATCACCCTTCACCTCCGGCCGGCCGGAGGGCTTCGCCTTTCGCCTCC